>VGHB01000008.1 GCA_016868355.1 Betaproteobacteria bacterium
GCGGCCAGCCGCTGCATGAACTCCAGCGGGCTTGTGACCAGGTGCATGGTTCCGTCACCCCACGGCGTCTTGAGCCTGAGCTCCATCTGTCCGGCGGCGTTGAACTGCACCCGCTCATCGGATAGCGGTCTGTCAGAGCGCAGGACCTTTGCGCTTCCATAAAAGACCGATGACAAACGCCGCACCGATGCTTGCGGTAACAATTCCCACAGGTAACTCTTGCGGCGCCATTGCCGATCGGGCCAGTAGGTCACTACCGAGCAGTAGTGCCGCTCCCAACAAGCCGCAAGCTGGTATCAGCTTGGCGTGCAGCAAACCGGCTGAATTCCGCATGAGATGTGGAACCATCAGACCAACGAAGCCTATGACACCGGAGAGCGCAACGCAGCAGGCTGTCGCTAACGCAGTCGCGATGAGCACTTGCGTACGCAATTGCTGAGGCTTGACGCCTAGGCTATGTGCTACTTCATCGCCCGCCAGCAACGCGTCAAGCGCGCGGTGTCGCAGCGCTATGAAGAGAGCTAGCGCGACGAAGCCAAGCAAAGCAAGCGGCAGATTATCCCAACGGGCCAAGCCCAAACCGCCTAGGGACCAAAAGAGAATGGAGTGCGCTGCTCGCTGGTCACCAGCAAACACCAATATGTGCGTCACTGCACTGAAAAGAAAAGACATCGCAAGTCCAGCGAGCACGATACGCTCCGCGCCAAGCCCTGCGCTTCGCTGCGCCAAAAGTAAAACGCCTGCTGCTGCTACGAGTCCGCCCACGAAGCTTGCTAATGGCAAGGTCCAAATGCCAAAGTACTCACCCGTGATTGAAATCACCGCCACTGCGCCTGACGCTGCGCCTGATGACAGACCGAACAGAAATGGATCTGCCAAGTCATTACGTGTAGCTGTCTGCAGCAAAGCGCCGGCCATCGCTAGGCATGCGCCGACCAGCATCGCTAACAAAACACGCGGCATCCGCAGATCCAGCACAATTGCGCGTTGGGCTGCGTTAGAAACCTCAGCGTTACTGTCAGTCGCTTGAAAGAGACTTCGCAACACTTCTGGAACGTCGATGCTCGCACCGCCAAAACCGAGGCTCAGCACCAGCAACACCGGCAGGCTTGCCGTCAAAGCGGCATTAACCTGCCATGACTTCATCGCGTAGTTGTGCGCAGCGCGTGCGCTAGTTTTTCGATTGCTTCGATGTTGGCGGGGCCCGGTGTCAGCTCAGCATAGCGAAGCGCGATGAAGCGTTGTTGTTTGACAGCATCCGTATGTCGCATGGCGGGGTGCGCCTGTAGCGTTGCCATCAAGCGGCTGGGGCCTTGGTCTTGATAATCGAGCAGGATCAAAAACTGCGGATTACGCGCTGCCACCACTTCCCAAGAACTATTGGCCCAGCTCGTTGCCATATCGTCCATGATGTTGCGACCTCCCGCTGCCTCGATCAGCGCAGTTGGCATCGCCGCTGCGCCGGCGGTGAATGGCTTATCTTCGCCGGAGTCGTAGACAAACACGCGAACCGGTGGCGCCTGTGCAGCATTCGCTGGCACTGGGGTCAGCGCGCGCAAGCGCTCGCGCCACTGCGCTACCAATCGCTCGGCGCGCGGTCGCTGACCGAACACGGTGCCCAGGCGTAGCATGTCGTTGTAGAGCAGATCCATCGTCGCGCGTGGTCGCGGACCGGTATGCACGCAGCTCTCAGTAAGGATTAATGTTGGGATACCGTGACGAGACAAAGTGGAAGGCGTTACGTCGCCGCCCGGCTTCATCCCGTAGTACCAGCCAGCAAAAAACAGATCGGGACGAACTGCCAAAAGGTTTTCTAAGGACGGGTACTTTGCCGCAAGTTCGGGAATGCTGCCTAGCGTAGTCTTGAACGTTTCGTCAGTCTTGTACCAACCCGTGATACCAGTAACGCCCACTATTTGAGTTTGCACGCTTAGCGCGAACGCCATCTCGGTCATATTGAGATCGTGAATCACTGCGCGCTGCGGGGGCGCGGCGATACGAAGTGACGTACCGCAGTTGTCAACCGTGACAGGAAACGCGTGCGCACCATAGGCCGCAACGATACCGACTAGAAGTAGCGCAAAACGCATCAAGGAGAGTTTCATGCGGCCAGCCTTTCAAAGACCCATAAATCACGTTCCTCAATCGGGTGCCGAGTGCGCACAAACTTCATGCCGAAGACTTGCTCCACCAGTGATGCTGTCAGCGCCTCCTCCGGCGTGCCTTGTCCACAAACGCGTCCACTATTCAAAATAATCGCGTAGTCTGCAAAATCGGTGACCAGAGACAACTCGTGCAGCGCTGCAATAACGGTGATGCCGAGGCTGCGCACGAGTTCCAGTAGCTCAAATCGAGCGTGCAGATCCAAGTGGTTGGTCGGCTCGTCGAGCAGCAGCAGGGACGGCTCTTGGGCAAGCGCTCGTGCCAAGTGAGCTCGCTGCCGTTCTCCGCCAGACAGTGTATGCAGCCCGCGATCGGCGGTCTTCTGCAGACGAACCCGTGCCAACGCGTCTGCCACCACCTCGTTATGTCGAGCGCTCGCGCAACGTCCTCGATGGGGCACACGGCCCAGTCCAACGTAGTCGCGTACCGTTAGGCGTAAGTCAGCATACTCAGTTTGGCCGAGCATTGCGATCTGGTGTGAGATCCCGGCAGAGCGTACAGACGTGCCGGCACCTTGGCTTGCGTCCCTAAGTTGATACTCGGTTTGATCGCCAATCTGAACACGCCCTGACGTTGGGGATAACCGGCCGCTGATGACCCCGAGCAAGCTGCTCTTGCCGGCGCCATTGGGGCCAACGACAGCGCATATCTGGCCCGCTGCCACCGCTATGTTGATATTCTCGAGCAGTGGCACGCCCTTGTCCGGGCGCAGCGCCACGCAGTCGAGGCGAACGGAGACGCCACTCATATCATTCTCAGAACTTCGTGCTCAGAGACAATTCGACGCTCCGCGGCGCGCCGAGGAGAACTTGATCAGGGTAGAACGGGTCGCTCCAAATGGCGTAAGTCCGGTTACTGAGGTTACGCACCCGGAGATTAAGTCGAGCGTTTGTAGTCACATCTGTGGTCCCAGCCAAATCGGCAACCGTGTATGCGCCCAACTTCGCGGTGTTCGCATCGCTGTGAAAGCGTTCGCCGACATGCCTCAAGGAACCGGAGAACTCTACTGGCCAAGCACCGCCTATGCGGTAGGCTGCGCCCAGGTTAGCCACCACCTTTGGCGCATTGGGCGGCGTGTTGCCACTGAGCGATCCGCTGGATGTGGTGTAGTCTTTGTAACGTGTCCGGTTGTGCGCAAGATTACCCCAAACGCGCCATGCTTGACCCGCGCGCAAGGCTGCGGAAAGCTCAATACCGTTTGATGCCTGTTGCCCTGCACGCGCAAGCGACTGACCACCTTGTGCTGCGTAAACGTTGTTGCGTTCGATGTCGTATATCGCTAGCGTCCATTCGCCGCGCTGCGCCCAAAAGCTTTGCTTAGCGCCCACTTCGATGGTGCGGGTTCGGGTCAATTCGAGCGGTTGACTCGCGCGCAGCAAAAAGAGGTTGTTGGCTGCGACGTCAGCTGCAGTCGCGTACTGGCCGTAGAGGGTGAGCTCGGAAACTGGCTCCCAAGTTAAACCGAATCTGCCGGTTGTTGGACGCCAGGTTTTACTAAATGGGAAGCCGGCTCTCTGCACGCCAGCGGCTGTTGCCGAACTGCGATCAAGTTCGATGGACTCGCGCCGCAGACCGGTCACTAAGTTAAGACCGCGGACAAGCGTAAGTCGATCTTCAACAGCGAGCGCAAGGTTGGCAATGTTTGACGTCTGAACTTGCTTCGTCAACGAACCATAGAGGCCACGCGCAGGATTCACCAAGCTTACGCTGTCACCTGGGAAATTGGCGGCACCGGGGCGCACGAAATCAGTATCCGACCATTCGAGCGCCGCTACAAAGCGATTACCAAGTCCGCCGATTGCTGCGTCCCACTGCAGTTCGCTCTTATTTCCGACTGTCGTTTGGTCGTGGGCAACAAAGAAGCGCTCGCGGTCCACCAGGCCGGAGCCAGCGTTAAACGCTGCGACTTCATTATTGAACCATTCTCGATCGGCGCTGAAGCGGTAGAGCTGTGTGCGCAAGGTCAAAGCAGAGTTGAGCTGCCAATCTGCGCCCAGCCGAAGCCAGTTCTCCTCGGCGTTGTTTCGGTTGTCCAACACGTTGTAGTTCGTGCGCAAGGTGCGGCGGTCAATCGTTACTGTGCCTAACTTGCTGTCATTGAAGCCCGATGTGTACGTGCCTGAGACTACGCCGCTTGTCGCTTGCACACCGGGGGCCGAGGCCGACACCAAAGGTGTACCCCAGTAAGCACTGCTATTGTCTTTCTTGAATTCGGCCGCCCCGAAAATCTTCAGGCCGGGCTGAACATACCAATTGAGGCCGCCCGACAAGTGAAAGTTTTCATGCCCTGTATCGTCGATGAAGCCCTTGCCCGCCGAGCGGTTGAGGTCGATGCGGTAATCCAACGCGTTGATACCCGTGGTCCCGCCAGAGCCAAACCCTGCACGCAAAGTACCAAATGAGCCGCCCGACACAGTTACTTCGTGTTGCGGTTTGCCACGATTTGGTTGGCGAGTAACGAAGTTGACCGTACCGCCCGATGCGCCTTCACCCGACATCAGAGAGGCTGGGCCCTTAAGGAACTCAATGCGCTCGAGATTGCCAATGTCCATCACGCGTGAGGTCATGTTCGGCGGACCGATTTTCAAGCCGTTGTACAGAGTGTTGATCTGGCTGTTCGCAAAGCCGCGCATCGAAAAGTTGGCGGGCTCCGCTGGAAAGTCTCCCGCCGTCACGCCGGTGGCCGCCGAGGCGGCTTCGGTAACCGTACGCACACCGCGCTCACGCATCACACTTTGTGACAAGACGTCGATAGACGCTGGTGTTTCGCGCACACTCAGGCCCAAGCGTGAGGCTGACCCAGCGGGTTGCTGGAGCGTTCGTTCGTCGCGTTCGCCCACGACCGTGACGCGCGCAGCGCTGATCGCAGGTGGTTCGATCGGCTGAGCGGTCTGAGCAAACAGCTGAGCATCGGTGAGCGCCAGAGTAATGATCGGCGCGAGCGTTTGAACTGCATGACGCAGTCGGTATGGTGGCTTAGGCATGGTGCGTTGGGAGTTGGTGCATTCACGCGTCCGACCGATCACCACGGGACGAAGCATCGCCGATGCGTCTTTGTGCTCGACGTGGTTGTACAGAAACAGTCGGTCTTTAGCGAGGTTGGACAAGGTGCGCAGAAGCTTCTTAATGCTAAAGCGAACGCATTATCACATAGATCGTGTCGCCTGCGCAACGGGTGTCATGATCGGCCGTCATGAGAATCATTCGAAGCTGAAGCGGGCGCCGAAACGGCTAGCTTTGCTGCGATGCTGAATGCATGCCCTCACAGGTGCTGCGCGGCTCAACGATCCCTGCGTACGATGCAAACCGTGCAGTTTCCAGAAGACCGCAAAGGGGGCTGGGTGACCGATCCAGCGGGGAGGGCAGCAGTCAGGCGGGTGTCCTGCCGGGGCGGTGGCACCTCAGGCGCTGTTGGGCGATGACCCGATACTGGGGACTTCAACGGTCTTGAAATCGGCAGGCATCACGACTTCCAGCAACTCAAGATCTGCGCTGTGTGCCAGCTCGCGGTGGCGGATGCCAGGAGGCTGGTACACGCAGGAGCCGGCCTCCAGCCGCACCGAGCCCTGGCCCTCGTATTCGAATTCAATCCAGCCCTTCAGCACGTAAACCAGCTGGAAACTGGTTTCGTGCAGATGCGGCTGGCTCGCAAACTCGGTACCCTCGGCGGCGCGGATCACATGGGCTGCAACGCGACCACCAGTGGCCGCCCGGATGCCCAGATCGCGGTACTCGAAGAAAGCGCGCAGGCCACGCTCGAATGCGGCGTCTCGGGCGTGGGTGGCAACGAAACCTTGGTTAGTCATGGTGTCAGCGCGCGAAGGGGCGCTTCCTCAGAGGCCCAGCGAACAATCCGCTGGCTCAAGTTTAACGGATCAGTCTACGCCTGCGGATAGCCTGCGTCAGGTGCTGCAACCGGCTTCCTAATCTGCGTCGATAAAGTGGTGTTGATTTGCTCGATCAACGTCTCGCAAACACCAACAGCTCAGTGATTTGCCCTTGATCGGCCGCACGCAAACCAGCAATGTATTTCTCGCGCAACGGCTCGAGTGCGGTGCGGCCGGGCCCGAACCGTCTCAGCCTTGCAGTCGGCTGTGTCTGCCGTTCCAACAGAGGTCCGTGCTTATGCCGGCCTTGACGCGTGGAGCATCGCATTACGGCGTCTTGAGCCTGGGTTCCACCTGATTTGGATTCAAGTAGCCAGATTCTTCGGGCTCGCAAGGCGGCTCATAATCTGTTGATGAAGGACTTGCCCGAGAAATTTTTTATCGCCTGTGTCTGCCTGTTAATTGGCTGCGCCTTGTTGTTGCCGCCCATTGTCCAGGATCAGAGTTATCACGCCTTTGCCGATCGCCGCCCCTGGGGCGCAGTCCCAAACGCCGCGGATACCCTCAGCAACCTTGCCTTTCTTATCGCTGGCTTCTGGGGACTTTGGAAGATAGTGAGTCATCGAGGTTTTGCGCTCAATCCCCTGATATGCCGGTTGGTTGCCCTGTTCCTGATGGGTGTGCTGCTCACGGGCTTGGCTAGCATGTACTATCACATTGCACCAAGTGATTCGAGGTTGGCCGTTGATCGACTTGCCATGTCAATGTCTTTTGCTGCGGTGCTCGCCTTATTGGCTGCAGATCGCGTATCGGTACGGCTGGCGATGTGGGTCATGGTCGTTCTTTTGTTTCTCGGGCCATTGACGGTTTGGGTCTGGAATACTTCGCAAAATTTAACGCCCTATGCAGTGCTGCAGTTCGGCGGTGTTGCTGTGATCGCGGTATTTTGTTGGCGGCCTGCGCTACATAGGCCTGGCCTCAACTTCCCAGGGCTTTTGCTTTTTTATGGGCTAGCAAAGCTGGCAGAGGCGCTCGACAGCCGGATTTTTGAACTCACGTTGGGACTGGTTTCAGGCCACACACTGAAGCATGTCTTAGCGGCCATTGGCGTTGTTGTGTTCGTCATGCCGTTTTTTTCTCGGCCTGAGGCGCGGGCTGAATCGGGAATTCAATGATCGCTTTACCCCGCGGCCCGCAGCGCATCGTCTGCCTTACCGAGGAAACCACCGAGACGCTGTATCTGTTGGGAGAGCAGGACCGGATCGTCGGGATCTCGGGCTTTACGGTTCGGCCAGCACAGGCCCGGCGCGAGAAGCCGAAAGTCAGCGCATTTACCTCGGCAAAGATTGACCGGATTTTGGAGCTCAAGCCAGATTTGGTGTTTGCATTTTCCGATCTGCAGGCCGAGATCGCCGCCGATCTGGCCCGCCGGGGTGTTGCGGTTCATATCCTGAATCACCGCAGTGTGCAAGAAGTCCTCGAGATGATTGCGATGGTGGGTCGCATCGTTGGAGCGCAAGAAAAAGCCGATGCGCTGGTGGCTCGCCTGACGGATCGGCTAAATCTAGCGGCATGTTCAGCGGCCAAGGGGCCCAAGCCCAAGGTGTACTTTGAGGAATGGGATAGCCCCATGATCTCTGCCATTCGCTGGGTCTCCGAGCTCATTGAAATCGCTGGCGGCCAGGATTGTTTTCGGGAGCTCTCGGCCTGTAGCCTCGGTAAGGACCGCATCATCCACGACCCAAAATCTGTAATTGATCGGGCGCCTGATGTGATCGTAGGCTCATGGTGCGGGAAAAAATTTCGGCCAGAGCAGGTCGCACAGCGGCCTGGCTGGCACGAGATTCCAGCGGTTGCCAACGCAATGCTCTTTGAAATCAAAAGTCCCCTGATTTTGCAGCCGGGTCCTGCTGCTCTTACCGATGGCTTGGATGGCCTTTGCGCGATTGTTCAGAAGTGGCGTCGCATGCAGCAGGCCGCTGCCTGAGCACCTAGCGTTGGCAGACTTTCTGTCGGGCGGCCTGAACTGTGAGCAGGGCGGTGCCCGCTAGCGGACCACTCGGCAACGATCCCACGCGCTGCAGCGGTGTCGATGATTGAATCCACCGGGTGATATCCCGAATGACTTCGGCAGCATGCAACTGTCGCGTAAGTAGATGCCAACCCTCTGGATAAATTACAAATTGAACATGGCCTGGAAAGCTTGAGCTTTCGTCATCCAATCGCGACAGCCAGCTGCAAACGGGGGCATGCGGAATGATGCGATCGTTAAGCCCATACAACACCAACATAGGTGTAGGAAAAGACAGCGGATGATGCAGCGCCTGGCCCATCAGACCCGTAACGCCAACGAGGCTGCTGACCCGAGTTTCTTTAATAAAAAGCGGATCACGGCTTAAGTCGCGTGCGACCTCAGGATCATCGGTTGGTTTTATTCCAAGCGTACGCGCGCCGCGGCCAGAGAAAGTGAAATTCGGGGCCATCGCACCCATCATCCGCAGGCCCGCCCGCTGAAACCACGGCATGGTCTCTGCGCCCCAGAGGGCTGGCGCCTTCAGAATGAGTTGGCTCACTGGCAGCCCCGGCGACTCGGTACTGGCCCGAAGCACGACAGCACCGCCCATACTCTCTCCGATCACGGTAATCGGCAGGCCGGGGTGGCGGTCGCGCAGTTGGTCAACGACCTCGCGTAAATCACTTATGAGTCGATCTGCGCCAGGCCAGACGCCAGGGCTAGGATTTGCGCCAAAGCCGCGCTGATCATAGGCGTAGACGGTTGCCTGCAGATCAGCGACCAAGCTGCGGGCGAGGGGGTCAAAGGCCTTGCTGTAGTCGTTAAACCCATGAACGCCAATCACGACGCGCTGCGGTGTCGCGGCCGACCAGACCTGCATCTGCAAGGGTGTTGCATCGTGCAAGGTCAACATGCGGCGCTCGGATATTGCCAAGGCCGGTAACGCAATTAGCACTGTGATGGTTGCGAAGACTACAGCGCGTGCGCAGTGCAACCGCCAACACACTTTTAACAAAGAATAGAGCTTACTCAACCAACGCACCAACTTGATTTACCAACAGAGGAGCGGAGTGAGCGCCAGCCCCAGGCTGTTGATTGTGCGCCGGTTTAGGCGCGCAAGAACTACGGTCCCGCCACAGGGCACACTGACCAGACATTGGGCTGGGTGCCGTCCGTCGCTAGAGGATTGAATCACACGCCGAATACGATTTTGAATGGTGCTTTGATCATCTGGGGAAAGGGGTAGGCTGGCATCGCGGGCCAGAATATGAATCTCGACTTGCTGCCCAAGTGGCTGACTTCAATAGCCAGGCCCTGCTGCTTGGGAGCGGCCGGGCCTGAAGCGTCACAGCCTTCCAGCCGGCCGTGCCTGCCGCCTCAACAGAGGGCCGTTTTTGTGCGGGCCTTGTGATGTAGCGGCACGATTGCTGCGGCCGTTTGCGGCCGTTTGCGGTCGTTCGCTTCCACACGGACCGCAGTGTGCAGGCTTAACCGGGCCACGCGCGCCCCCTTAAGGGGCCACGCCGCTGCAGCACACCACCCGGGGGTCAGCACGGATATCCGGCTCCGGGGCATGCAGCTAAGGTAGGGAGTCTTTGTAGCACTGGGAATTCGGCCATGACTCACTTACAAAGCAATCAAGATCAGCCTTTGGGCTCGACGGGTTGGGCGCTGCGCCGTAAGGCAGCCTTGCTGATGAGCGTTGGCGTGGCCGCGGCGGTCTTGGCGGGCTGCGGCGCTTCTGGGCCCGAACCCACGATTTCCTTGCAGGTAGTGTCGAGCGCGCCTGACCGGGTCTCTGGGGGTGATGCGCGCGTGCGCGTCACGGCCGATGTCAGTTTTCATGGCGACGTCGAACTATGGCTCAACGGTCGAAAGCTCAATGTGCCCCTGACCGCCAATGGCGACCAGCTCGAGGGCTTGGTTTCCGGCATGAACGACGGAGCCAACACGCTCGAGGCCCGCATCCGCAACGGCAGGTCGAAGCGGACCCTGCAGCTAACCAACCACCCGATCACAGGGCCGATGTTCAGCGGCCCTCAACAGACGCCCTTTGTCTGCACCACGATCCAGAGTGCGGTGGCGCGCCAGCCCCTGGTGGACAGTGCCACCGCACCGGGCTATAAGGTCACCGACGCCTCGGGCGCGGTTGTGGGCTATAGCCGCAACTGTTCGATCGACACCTTTGTCGCCTACCACTATCGCAACACGAGCGGAGCCGTCAGGCCGATGCCTGCTGATGGTTCACGGCCAGCTGACATGGGCACTGTCACGCTGGCCGACGGGCGTACGGTGGACTTCGTCATCCGCCGCGAGATTGGCTCGATCAACCGCTTCTTGTACAGCATCGCGATGCTCGCGCCGCGCGGTGAAAGCCCGACCCGGCCTGATCTTTCGCTTTGGAACAAGAAGCTGCTGTACTGGTTCCAAGGCGGCGTGGCGGTGGGCTACTCGCAGGGCACCGTGCACGGCGGCTCAATGAATGCCGACATCCTGGCCAAGGGTTACGCCATTGTGCACAGCAGCGGCAACAACACCGGCACGCACTACAACCTGGCAGTGGCCAGCGAGACAGCCATGATGACCAAGGAGCGCTTTATCGAGCGCTACGGCGTGCCGATTTACACAGTGGGCTTGGGCGGCTCCGGCGGTGCCATCGCGCAGTACCACCTGGCCCAGAACCACCCGGGTGTACTTGACGCGCTGCTGCCGGTGCAGAGCTATCCTGACATGGTGACACAGACCATTCATATCGGCGACTGCGAGCTGCTCGAGCATTACATGGACGCGACTGACCGCACCAACCCCAAGTGGCGCACCACCAAGAACCGCAGCTGGCTGGTGGGCCTGAACGCCGAAGAAAATATCCCTGGTGGGCCCAACACACGCGTGAATGATCCGCTGGCTGCAGCCAAGACGCAACTCGGCTACAGCACCGCCGTGGGCACCACCGAGTGCTTACCGGGCTGGCGTGGACTCACGCCACTGTCGATGAATCCGCGATACGGCCAAGTGGCCAATCAGGCCAACTACGAACCGCAGTCGGCGATTGCCGCCATCCGTTGGACCCACTACGATGACTTGCGCAACATCTACGGTGTGGACAGCACCGGTGCCGCGTACTTCGCCTGGGACAACGTTGGCGTGATGTACGGTCTGAAGGCGCTCAAGGGTGGGCAGATTTCGGGCGCTGAGTTCCTCAATGTCAACTGGCACATTGGCGGTTGGAAGGAGCCGAATCAGATGGTGCAGGAGGGCTTTCCCTACGTCGGCAGCTTGAGCCCGACCAACTTCGACCCCTGGAGCCGGCGCAACATGAACCTCGCGCCCGATGCCAACACCCCGGCCCCGCGCACAGCAGGCAACCCAGGCGCCATGCGCGCAGCCTACACCTCGGGCCATGTATTCAGCGGCCGGCTGCCGGTACCCGCGTTGGATCATCGACAGTACATGGAGCGTGAGTTGGACATGCACAACGCGCACCAGTCGTTTGCGGTCCGCAAGCGGGTGACGCAAAACATGGGCTCGAGCGATAACCTGGTGATTTGGTTCACCGACACGATGCCAGGCACGCCTAAGTTCAGCCAGACGCTGGAGGCGCTGGACGTGATGGACCAGTGGATGGGCAACATCCTCGCCAACCCAACACGCAGCATCGCTGCCAACAAGCCCACCCGAGCGGTTGACAGCTGCTTCAACACGGCTGGCACGCGCCTGCACGCTGGCGACGACGTGTGGAACGGTATCCTCGACACCAAAGCAGCGGGTGCCTGCACCCGGGCCTTCCCGCTATATGGCACCTCGCGCACGGTGGCCGGCGCGCCAATTGAAGGCGGCATCTACCGCTGCGCGCTCAAGAGCGTTGACCTAGCGGCTACCGATGGCACCTTCTCCCCTTGGTCGCCCAATGCGGCCGAGGTGGCGCGCCTGAAGCAGATCTTCCCCGCCGGCGTGTGTGACTACACGCTGCCGGATCAGGCCAGGCCGAGCTGAGTTTTAACGCATCGCTGTTGGACCTTCAGCAAATTAGGGGCAGGCTGTTGAGCGGCCTGCCGCAGCCTGGGGCATCGCTGGGCGGTGCTAAAGGGCCTGCCGGTCGGCATCGGTGTATCGGTGTGGCGGTGCGGCGGTATGGCGGTGTGGGTATGCTGGTGCTAAAGCGCAGCGACCGCACCGGCGGTGAGCGGTGGCTGGAAGTGGCCTCGCGCCACGCGTATCAAAGCCGTGAGCACCCTCCGCTGAGTCCCCATCAGGCTGGTACCGAGCCGCTACGAACCTGAGAGGTGTGACTCGCCTGGATCCAGGCAGGCCAGGTCGCAGGAGTTGTGAATGTCCTGCAATTCAAGTATGCGGCCCAGCCTGCGGATGGTGGCCACGGTAGGCCGCCAGCGCCTTGCGATTACTCCCATTGGGTACAGAAGAGCTGTCAACCTCTATGAGTTGGCGTCACAAGTGTCAGTGGCAGCGGCAGTGGCAGTGGCAGTGGCAGTGGCAGTGGCAGTGGCAGTTTGATCCATTTGGCTGGCAATTGGGGTCGCCTGATTGAATCGTGCACGTCCCTTGGGGTGCTGCGCCCCTGCTACGCCACCATCGCCTGCAACATCAAACTCGCCCACTCCGCCGGTGCTTCCTCATGGCCCAGGTGACCCCAGCGCGGCAGGGTAATCAGATTTGAGCCCGGGATCAGCGCCGCCGCACGGGCGCTGATGGAGGGCGGTACCGTGCCGTCTTGTGCGCTGCTGATCAAGGTGACCCGGCCCTGCAGTTGCGGCAGTTCGCGGGCGAAGGGCTCCAGTTCCCACTGCGCCATCATGCGCAGCACTGCGCGCAGGTGCACTTCGTTGTGGGCCAGCCGCTGGTACAAACGGTGGCCGCGCTCGTCAATCACGGAACCGGTGTCGCGCAACAGCAGGTCCACCGTGCCGGGGCGCCGGGCATTCCACACCAAGAAGCGGGTGGTCCATGGGTTGGTGGCCAGCGCGCGCGCCACTGGCATGAACAAGCCGGCCGCGCGGCCTCCCCAGGGCAGCAGGGCGCCATTGAGGCTGATCACTTCACGCACGATTGAAGGCTGCAGCAGCATCAACTGCAAAGCTACGGCCGCGCCGGCGGAGTGGCCTATCCATGTGTCTGCACGCAGTGCAGGCTGCTCCTTTCCTCTCAGCGCAGCCTGCAAGGCGATCAGCGCGCGCGCCATACCGGACAGGGTAAGGTCTTCATCCACTGCTCCACGCGTGTAGGCATGGCCAGGCAGGTCCACGCTGATTACCTCATGGTGCTGCGCCAGGATGGGCGCCACGTCGCGCCAGGTGTGTGTGGAAGCGCCCGTGCCGTGCAGCAGCCAAATGCGCTGGGGGCGTGCAGCGGATACGACGCTTGACGGGGGCAGCAGGCGCTGCGCATGCCAGCGCAAGTGCCCTTGCGAGATAAAACGGCTGTGTTCGCGCAGTGGCCAGTCGGTGCCCTCACGGTCCCAACTCAGGGCTTCGCTCATGGCGGTGGGCGCGGCGTGGGTCTAGGCCGCGCGGCGGTTACGAACGATGCGCCCGATCTCACCGGCTTGCGCTTGGGGCAGGGGGATGTAGCGTGCGCCCATGGCCAGGGCCAGTTCGCGGGCCTGCGCCTGCGGCTTCGGTGAGGTGTCGATCAACAGACATGACACCCTGCTCATAAAAAGTTGGCGCGCGGCGGCGACGGCATCAGCATGAGCGGCCTCACGTCCCGGCAGGCCTTCGAGGTTGATGTTGGACTTGCCGTCGGTGAGCAGCACCATCGACACCGTATCGCCCCGGCGCTGCAGCGATTCGCACAGCAGCCGCGAGTCGGTGAGGGCGCGCGCCATCGGCGTGCCGCCGCCCCCGGGCAGACCGGCCAGGCTGCGCTTGGCGCGAACGAGTGAGCGGGTGGGCGGCAGCACCGTTTGCGCCTCTTGCCGCCGAAACCCGATCACGGCTACGCGGTCGCGTCGTACATAGCAGTCGGCCAAAAGCGTTTCCACAGCGCCCTTTGCTTCGGCCAGGCGATTCAAGGCATTGGACCCCGAGGCATCCACCACAAATACCGTGGTGGTCGGGCGCCGCGGCTCACGCCGAACGATGCGCAGGTCTTCGCGGCGCACCACCACCGCTGGTGGCCGGGCCTTGCGCAGCCGCTGCCACGGTGCGGCTTGGCGCAGCGTATCCACCAGGCTCAGGCGTTGTCCGCCTTCGGGCAGGCCGGGGCGTATGCCCGACGGGCGCCCCCGCGCCCCGGCGCGCTGTTGTTCGCCGCTGCGCGAGGAAGCCTCACTGCGAGCGCGGCTTCGTGCTGCCAGGCCGTTTGCTTGGGCCATCAGGGCCAAGAGCCCAGCCGGCAGCGCGGCCTGTATCGCTTCGATGATGAGGTCCTGCAGGTCTTCGGGCTCAGGCACGGGGGTGGTCTGGGCGCTTGTGGGTCCAGCGGCGCTGGGGCCGGGTTCTGGAGGCTCAGCGTTGAGGGGTGGTGGTGGGGGTGCCGGCTCATCCTGCTGTGGGGGTGAGGCCTGCCGCGATTGGGTGTCTTGCTGCGCGTCACCGGCCTGAGGCGGCGCGGGCATCCGTGTGGCTCGCGGGCCCAGCACCAGGCGTGCGGCATCTCGCACCTCGTCGGTACCGGGTTCGTTCAAGCCGCGCAAGGCAGCCAGGGTACGGGCAGCCTGCAGCGCCCACCAGGGGGCGCGCACCGACTCCACGCCCAGGGCGACCGCTGCTTGCACAAGGGCGGTCACCACCGCTGCTTGAACCTCGATACCCGGCAGCCGTTGGCGTGCGGTTTGGAAGTCTTCGCGCTCGTCTTCGTCCCAGACGCTTTCATCGGTGGGGCCCAAGGGGGTCAAGCCGCAGCTGCGCCAATCCAGGTCCTGCAGGTTGAGCACGAAGGCCAAGCGTTCACGCAGCGCCGGCTCTAGGCCGGGCTCTTCGCCATCGGGCAGTGCTTCGTCCATAGCCACCACGGCCAGCCGCGTGGGCACCTCCAGGCTCATGCCCTCACGCTCTACGCGCAAATGGCCACGGTCCAGAGCTTGGCAAAAGAAGGCCACCGCTCGGCGCGGCAAGCGTTCGGCCATGGGGCAGGCCAAGAGGCCGCCGTCGAGCTCGCTGAGCAAGCCGGGTTGCAATACCGGGCGGCCACTACTGAGTGTGGCCGCAAGGTCCAGCCCGCCCAGCAGGCGCGATTCGTCGGCGTGTTGGGGCATACGGCGCAGCATGGAAGCGGTGGGGCAGGCCTGCTGCAACACACGCAGCCATTCATCACGCACCGGCCCGGCGGGTGATTTCAGGTGCACACCCCCAAGGCCTACGGGGTTGACGGCCAGCAGCGCGGCAACCAGGCGCGCGTCCATCCAACGCGCCAAGGCTTGGTCTGCCGCATAGGCTGCGCCGACGGCATGGGCTCCATCAAGGGCATCGGCGGCGCCCGTACCTGCCGACGACGCCGGCGCTTTGCGCCGAAGGGCCAGCACCTCAGCGCCGGTTTTCGTTTGGGGTTGGCCCATGACCGTGGCCTTGCGCGGACGTGTCAGGCGGCCTGTGCACCCATGCCCGACGCGAACGCCTCGGCCATGGCCCTCTCGATCCTGACGCCCGCACCGGTGTCGTCCAAAGGATTGCGCCGCAGGCGGTGGCGCAGTGAGCTCGGGGCCACGGTACGCAGGTCGTCGGTGGTGACGCTGGTGCGGCCTTCCAGTGCGGCCCAAGCGCGTGCGGCGCGCAGCAGCGTGAGCTCGCCGCGCAGGCCGTCTGTGCCCAACTGCAGGCACAGGCTGGCCGCCTTTTCCAAAACCTTGTCGGGCACCACCATGTCGGCCACCCTCTTACGCGCGGCTTCAATCTTCTTGCGAACCTTTTGGTCCTCAGGCTTCCACTGCGCGCAGAAGGCGTCGGTTTGGCGCTCATAGGCGTCGCGCCGCTTGATCACCTCCACCCGCGCGGGAATATCGCTGGGCGTGCGCACGTCCACCGACAGGCCAAAGCGGTCGAGCAGTTGCGGCCGCAATTCGCCTTCTTCAGGGTTGCCGCTGCCCACCAGCACAAAGCGCGCGGGGTGTCGCACGCTCAGGCCTTCGCGCTCCACCACGTTTTCGCCGGAAGCGGCTACGTCGATGAGCAGGTCCACCAGATGATCTTCCAGGAGGTTGACCTCATCGATATAGAGAAAGCCCCGGTTGGCGCGGGCCAGCAAGCCCGGCTCGAACGATTTCTGGCCCTGGGACAAGGCTTTTTCCAAGTCGAGCGCGCCGACCACGCGGTCTTCAGTGGCCCCCAGCGGCAAATCCACCACAGGCACGGGTATCAGGTCGACATCACAAGCGGCCGCTTCGCCCGGTGGATTACGGCTGCAACCGCCTTCACGGCAGGCGGCGCAGCTCAAACTGGGGCGTGCGGGGTCGCAGTGGTACGGGCAGCCGCGGGTGGCCCGGATGGGCGGCAGCAGGGCTGCCAGGGCGCGCACCGCGGTGGATTTGCCTGTGCCGCGGTCGCCCAGGATCAGCACGCCGCCGACCGAGGGGTCGACGGCGGTTACCAAGATGGCCCGCTTCATCTCGTCCTGTCCGACGATGGCCGAGAAGGGAAAGGGTTGCTTCATGGTGCTGCCTACCTCCCGAATCTGCCCTTGGCGGGGCATTCCGGGTTGTCAACTTCGTGTGACAGTCATACTATCACTATAAATTGACACTTGGAACCGTCCGTTTTCCGGGACAACCCTGAATCTGCGCGGCTTCCCCTTGCTCATGAATGTCGTCTCCATTGGTTTGAACCACCACTCGGCGCCCCTGGATGTCCGCAGTCGATTCGCCGTGACCCAGGACGCCCTGGGCGACCACCTGCGGGCCTTGAGGGCCCACTTGGAATCGCAGGCCGGCGAAGCGGCCATTCTGTCCACCTGCAACCGCACCGAGCTGTACGTGGCCACCCACGGCGGCACGATGCGCGACATGTGTCATGCGGGCATGAGCTGGTTGGCGGGGCAGGGCGGCATGCCCGGCGCCGCGCTCAACGACCACCTTTATGTGCGTGAGGGCGGCGAAACCGCGCGTCACGCTTTTCGCGTGGCCAGTGGGCTGGATTCGATGGTGATTGGCGAGCCGCAGATCCTGGGCCAGATGAAGGCCGCTGTGCGCCACGCCGGCGAGGCGGGCACCCTGGGCAGCACCTTGCACCAGCTGTTCCAGCGCAGCTTCTCGGTAGCCAAGGCCGTGCGCAGCCGCACCGAGATCGGCGCTCATTCGGTCAGCATGGCCGCGGCCGTGGTGAAGCTGGCCGACCAGCTGTTCGAGGATTTCAGCAAGCTCCGGGTTTTGTTTGTGGGTGCGGGCGAAATGATGGAGCTGGTGGCTACCCATGTGGCCGCGCGGCAGCCCGCAGCCATGGTGGTGGCTAACCGCAGCGCTGACCGCGCGGCGCGCTTGGTGTCGCGCACGGGGGCCACGCCCATACCCCTGTTCACCATGCCGGCCCGATTGGGTGAGTTCGACCTCGTGGTGTCGTGCACCGCCAGCGCCTTGCCGCTGATTGGCCTGGGCGCGGTGGAGCGGGCATTGGTGCAGCGCCGCCGCCGCCCGATGTTGATGGTGGACCTGGCCGTACCGCGCGACATCGAGCCCGAAGTGGCTCGGCTGTCGGATGTGTACCTGTACACCGTGGACGACCTCGCCGGCATCGTGCGCGAGGGCTCGTCGAGCCGGCAGGCCGCCATTGAGCAGGCCGAGAACATCATCGACGACGGCGTGCGCAGCTTTGAACACTGGATGCAGCAGCGGCGCAGCGTGCCCTTGATCCAGGCGCTGCAGCACCGGGCTGAGCACTGGGCCGAAATCGAGATGGGACGCGCGCGCCGGCGTTTGGCGCGCGGCCAGGATGTGGAAGCGGTGCTGCAGGCCCTCACACGCGGCCTGACGGGCAAGTTGATGCACGGCGCCCTGCACGAGATCCACGCCAGCAACGACGCCCAGCGCCGCGCCACGGCCGACACCATGGCCCGCCTATTCGGATTGCCCGGTGCTCCTGCGCGGCGTTCTACCCCAACGGCGCGTGATGCCTGTCCCCACAAGCAGGACACCACCGTCACTCCCCTTCGTTCCCTTAGGCCCAAGGAGGCACCATGAGCCTTTTGATGCGCATCGAGTCGGCGTTGGAAAACGCGCTGGCCCACAGCAGTGGGCCCGGCTGTCCGCCGCGCTTGGTCTCGGCAGTGCGGCATGCGGTGTTCCCGGGTGGAGCACGCATCCGCCCGCAACTGTGCTTGGCCGTAGCCATGGCCTGCGGTGATGAAGACCCTGATTTGGCCAACGCTGCAGCGGTGGCCATCGAGCTGCTGCACTGCGCTTCTCTGGTCCACGACGACTTACCCTGTTTCGATGACGCTGATTTGCGCCGTGGCCAGCCCACGGTGCACAAGGCCTGGGGTGAACGCCTGGCGGTCTTGAGCGGTGATGCCCTTATCGTGATGGCCTTCGAGGTGATCGGCCGTGCTGGTTCTGCGCGTCCGCGCCGCATGGCCCAGGTGTTGTCTGCCGTGGCGGCGGGGGTGGGCATGCCTTCGGGCATCGTCGCTGGCCAAGCTTGGGAGTGTGAGCCCAGGGCTGACTTGCGCGACTACCAGCGGGCCAAGACGGGGGCGCTGTTCACCGCGGCTACGATGTGCGGAGCCTTGTCCTGCGGCGTGGCCGCCGAGCCCTGGCGCGCTTTTGGTGACGCCCTCGGCGAGGCCTATCAGGTGGCCGACGACATACGCGACGTGGCGGGCGACCCTGCACTACTGGGCAAGCCGGTTGGCCAGGACGCCGAGCATCACCGCCCCAGCTGCGCGGCCGAATTGGGCCTCGACGGTGCTGTGCGCTATTTCGAAGACCTGGTGCGGCGCGCGCAAGCAGCGGTACCGGCCTGCGACGGTGCAGGTTTGTTGCGCCACTTGGTGCGACAGGAATCCCTGCGACTGGTGCCTCAGGAACTGGTGCCCGACATCGTGCGCGCCGTGGCCTAAAGGCGCGTCCATGCGGCCTTTGAGTTCATCGAGTACCCGGCAAGATTGGGCTGCGCCCGTGTCCACCACCTGGCATGACCGGTGGCTGGATTGGCGCGATGCGCGCTTGGTGCACCCCTGGTTTCGGCGTTGGGCTATGGCCTGGCGCTGGCCGCGTGCCTTGGTTCGGCGCCGCGCACGTTCGCTCTTCGACCTGATGGCGGGTTTCGTCTATAGCCAAACCCTGCTGGCCTGTGTGCGCTTGCGTCTGTTTGAACAGTTGTCGTCCGGGCCTCAGACGCTGCCACGCCTGGCGGCCTTGACCGGTGTGCCCGAGGCCGGCTTGGAGCGCTTGCTGAATGCAGCTTGTTCGCTGCAATTGCTTCAGCGGCGTGACACCGGCGCTTATGGCTTAGGCGTCTTGGGTGCTCCGCTGGTAGGCGACCCGGGCATTGCCGCCATGGTGGAACACCATGCCCTTCTCTACGACGACCTGCGCGACCCGGTGGCCTTGCTCAAGGCCGAGGTGCCCACCGGGCGCATGGCCTCTTACTGGGTCTACGCCAACACGGCGCAGCCCGGCGGGCTCAGCGACGAGGATGTGGCCGCCTACTCGGCGCTGATGTCGGCCACGCAGCCCATGATCATCGAGGAAGTGCTGCAGGCAGTAGACCTACGGCTCCACCGGTGCCTCTTGGACGTGGGCGGCGGCGAGGGCCGCTTTGTGCAACAGGCTGCTTTGCATGCGCCGGGCCTACAGCTCATGTTGTTCGACCTGCCCGCCGTGGCCGAGCGGGCACGCGAACGCCTAACTCGTGCCGGTCTGGGGCGGCGCTGCACGGTGCACGGTGGCGACTTTGTTCGAGATGGCCTGCCCACCGGGGCTGACATCGTGTCCCTGATCCGCGTTGCCTTCGACCACCCCGATGAGCGGGTGCTGGCAGTGCTGCGTGCGGTGCACACCGCTTTGCCGCCCGGCGGTACGGTGGTGCTGGCCGAGCCCATGTCGGGCACACCAGGGGCAGAACCCATGGGGGAGGCCTATTTCGGCTTCTACCTGACGGCCATGGGCCGAGGGCGCCCGCGGACACCCGAGCACCTAGGCCGACTCTTGGCGGCGGCGGGTTTTGGGGCAGTGCAGCTGATGCCCACCCGGCTGCCCCTGCAGACCCGAGTCATGGTGGCCACCAAAACAGCGTGAATCAGACGTAAACAAGAGTTGACATTGCTTAAAGTAAGCTTAGGATGACGCGTATGGATGCCGATCTGAGCACGCTTGCCGTTGTCATCGAACGGCCTGAACACCTGCGGTTGAGCCGCCTGGCCCTGCAGGCGCCGGGGCCCGCTGACTTGGTGGTGGACATGCAGTGGAGCGGCATCAGTACCGGTACCGAGCGCTTGTTTTGGACCGGCAAGATGCCCCCGTTCCCGGGCATGGGCTACCCCCTGGTGCCGGGTTATGAGTCCGTGGGCCGCGTGGTGGAAGCTGGCCGCCAAGCCGACTACAAGATCGGCGAACGCGTATTCGTCCCTGGCGCGAACTGCTACGAAGGAGCCCGCGGCCTTTTCGGCGGCTCGGCTTCGCGGGTGGTGGTGCCAGCCGCACGGGTGTTCCCCCTGCCGGAATCCCTGGGTGAAGAGGCGGTGTTGTTGGCCTTGGCGGCCACTGCATACCACTCAGTGGCCGGTGGCGGGCGGGGCTTGCCGCACGACCCCCCCGACCTGATCGTGGGGCACGGGGTGTTGGGTCGCCTGTTGGCGCGTTTGGCCGTGGCCGCGGGTGGCGCTGCCCCCACGGTGTGGGAAACCCAAGCGATACGCCAGGGCGGTGCCCAGGGCTATCAGGTCGTGCACCCAGACGAAGACCCACGACGTGACTACAAGGCCATCTATGACGTCAGCGGTGACCCCAAGCTGCTGGACACCCTGATTTCGCGCTTGGCGCCTGGGGGCGAGGTGGTGTTGGCCGGCTTTTACCACGAGCCCTTGTCTTTCCAGTTTCCCCCGGCCTTCATGAAGGAGGCCCGCATCCGTGCTGCAGCCGAGTGGCAACGCCCGGACATGCTGGCGGTGCAGGCCCTGCTGGCCAGCGGCCGGCTCTGCCTGGATGGCTTGGTCACTCACCGTGAACGGGTAGACCACGCCGAGAACGCATACCGGACTGCCTTCGGCGATCCGGCCTGTTTGAAGATGATCCTTGACTGGAGTGCCGCCGCATGAGCAGCAACACCGCCATCCCGGCGACCGCGCCGGTTCAACTGATGCTTAACCGGCAACAGTTGCGTGCTGAAGCGGCATTGGAGCCGCCGGCCGTGCACACCGGCGAGGTGAAGAAGGAAACCCAGATCATTGCCATCTATGGCAAGGGTGGTATCGGCAAGAGCTTCACTCTGGCCAACCTCAGCTACATGATGGCGCAGCAGGGCAAGAAAGTCCTGCTCATCGGCTGCGACCCCAAGAGCGACACCACATCGCTGCTCTTTGGAGGCAAGGCCACCCCCACCATCATCGAGACCTCATCCAAGAAGAAGCTTGCGGGCGAGACGGTATCCATCGGCGATGTGTGCTTCAAGCGCGACGGCGTCTTTGCCATGGAACTCGGTGGTCCTGAGGTGGGCCGAGGCTGTGGTGGGCGGGGCATCATCCACGGCTTCGAGACCCTGGAAAAGTTGGGCTTCCACGATTGGGGCTTCGACTATGTACTGCTCGACTTCTTGGGCGATGTGGTGTGTGGTGGCTTTGGCCTTCCCATTGCCCGCGATATGTGCCAGAAGGTGATCGTGGTCGGATCCAACGACCTGCAGTCGCTGTATGTGGCTAACAATGTGTGCTCAGCGGTCGAGTACTTCCGCAAGCTCGGCGGCAATGTGGGTGTGGCCGGCATGGTCATCAACAAGGATGACGGCACTGGCGAGGCGCAGGCCTTTGCGAAGAACGCGGGTATTCCGGTGCTGGCCTCTATTCCGGCGCACGAAGATATCCGCCGCAAGAGCGCAGCCTACGAAATCATCGGCAAGCCCGATGGCCAGTGGGGCCCTCTGTTCGCAGAACTGGCCACCAATGTGGCCGTGGCGCCGCCGCAGCGGCCCAAGCCCCAAACCCAGGATGCGCTCCTGGGCCTGTTCTCCTCCGATACGGTGGGGCGTAACGTGGTGCTCGAGCCGGCCACCACATTCGACATGATGGGCCGCGAAGAAGTGGCTCGGCCTTCATTGGAAGTGGTGTACGACAACGCTTGAGCGTTGCACCTGCCCCAACACCCAGCGCTGCCATGAACGCACCCCACGAACCCGTGAATCGAATGGCCACCGAACAGGATGGCTTGGGCTGCCATTCAGGCGCTGAGAAGATGAAGGCGGCCGCACAGGCCTCGGGAAAGTCTGAGGTGCTGCAGCAGTATGCCCGTGACTACCCCATGCCTGAGGGCGCGGGCCCGCATGATCAACCCCAAAGCATGTGCCCAGCCTTCGGATCGCTGCGAGTGGGCTTGCGCATGCGACGCACCGCCACCATCTTGTCAGGCTCGGCCTGCTGTGTGTACGGCCTGACCTTCACCTCGCACTTCTACGGCGCGCGCCGCAGCGTGGGCTATGTGCCCTTCAACAGCGAAACGCTGGTTACCGGCAAGTTGTTTGAGGATATCCGCGAAGCGGTGCATGCCCAGGCCGACCCGGAAAAGGTTGACGCAGTGGTGATCATCAACCTGTGCGTGCCCACTGCCAGCGGTGTGCCTTTGCAACTGCTGCCCGCAGAAATCAACGGTGTTCGCATCATCGGCATTGATGTTCCGGGATTTGGTGTGCCCACCCATGCCGAAGCCAAGGATGTGTTGGCCGGTGCCATGCTTCGCTACGCGCGCGCCGAAGCACAGGCCGGTCCAGTGGCCGCGCCGCGCCAAGCCCGCCCGCAACTGCCGGCGATTACCTTGCTCGGCGAAATGTTCCCAGCCGATCCGGTGGGCATTGGCATGATGCTGCAGCCGATGAACCTGGCAGTGGGCACGGTGGTACCCACGCGCGAGTGGCGCGAGCTCTACACCGCGCTGGACTGCGAGGCTGTTGCCGCCATACACCCCTTTTACACCGCCAGCGTGCGCGAATTCGATGCCGCTGGCCGTACGGTGCTTGGCTCTGCCCCGGTGGGCGTGGAAGGTACCGAGGCCTGGCTGCAGGCCATTGGGACCGCCTGCAATGTGTCGCAGGCGCAGATCGACACCGCCAAGAACCGATTCCTTCCCATGATCCGCAGCGTGCTGGCTGCTGCGCCCATCAAGGGCCGAATCACCGTCAGCGGCTATGAGGGCTCGGAACTGCTGGTAGCCCGGCTGTTGATCGAAAGCGGAGCCCAGGTGCCCTATGTGGGCACAGCTTGCCCCAAAACACCCTGGAGCGCGCACGACTTGGCTTGGCTGCAGGCCCGCGGCGTGCAGGTCCAGTACCGCGCCAGCCTCGAACAAGATGTGGCTGCGATACGCGAGTTCCGACCCGATTTGGCCATCGGCACCACGCCTGTGGTCCAGGCTGCCAAGGAAGCTGCCATCCCCTCCCTGTACTTCACCAACCTGATTTCAGCGCGCCCGCTGATGGGCCCGGCCGGCGCTGGCTCCCTGGCGCAGGTGATCAATGCCGCGCTAGCCAACAAGGGCCGCTTTGACCGCATGCGCGGCTTCTTTGAAGGTGTTGGCACCGCGCACGCCGCCGGCGTGTGGGAATCGGGAGATGGCGCAGCCGGTGTTCCGCAGGACCGCCCCGAGTTCAAGGCAGAGACACGCCGACAGGTCATCAAGATCATGAAGCGCCGCAAGGCCGAGGAGATGTTGCCTTGAGCTCGGTGTCAAGCTTATGTGTGTACCGTTTAACGGGTCAGCTGGGCGGGCCTGGCGTGCCGTTCAAGCTGTTGGGTGAGCACTGAGATGCTGATACTCGACCACGATCGCGCCGGAGGCTACTGGGGAGCGGTGTATGTGTTTACCGCCATCAAGGGCCTGCAGGTGGTGATCGACGGCCCGGTGGGCTGCGAGAACCTTCCGGTGACCAGCGTGCTGCACTACAGCGATGCGCTGCCGCCGCATGAGTTGCCCATCGTGGTGACGGGGCTGGCTGAAGAGCAGTTGGGGCGCGAAGGAACCGAAGGCTCGATGAAGCGCGCTCACGCCGTGCTCGACCCCGACTTACCAGCGGTGGTGGTCACTGGCTCGATCGCCGAAATGATCGGCGGTGGCGTCACGCCCGAAGGCACAACCATCCAGCGCTTCTTGCCCCGTACCATCGATGAAGACCAATGGCAGTGCGCCAACCGCGCCATGCTGTGGCTGTGGCAACAGTACGGCTTACGCCACATTTCGGCGCGCGTCCCGCTGGCCGGGCGGCCTGCTGGCGAAAAGCCACGCGTGAATATCATTGGCCCGGCCTACGGGACCTTCAACTGCCCCAGTGACCTGGCTGAAATTCGCCGCCTGGTGCAAGGCATTGGCGCCGAGGTGAACATGGCTTTTCCGCTGGGCAGCCACCTAGCCGATGTGGCCGAACTGACCAACGCCGATGTGAACATCTGCCTGTATCGCGAGTTCGGCCGGGCCCTGTGCGAGGCGCTGGAGCGACCCTACCTGCAAGCGCCCATTGGTCTGCACAGCACCACGGCCTTCCTGCGCGAGCTCGGCACCTTGCTGGGCTTGAACCCCGAGCCCTTCATCGAGCGCGAGAAGCACACCACCATCAAGCCTTTGTGGGACCTATGGCGATCGGTCACGCAAGACTTCTTCAGCACGGCCAGCTTTGGTGTTGTGGCTGGTGAAACCTATGCGCGTGGCCTGCGCCACTTCCTCGAAGATGAAATGGGCCTGCCCTGTCACTTCGCGGTGTCGAGACGGGCCGGCGAAAAAACCGACAACGCCAACATCCGCCGCCTGATCCACGAGAAGGCGCCGCTGATCGTCTTTGGTAGCTTCAACGAGCGGATGTACCTGGCTGAGACCGGGCAGAAGGGGCCGATGAAGGCCGCCTACATACCGGCCTCCTTCCCCGGGCCGATCATCCGTCGCCACACCGGTACTCCCTTCATGGGCTATGCCGGCGCTACCTACCTCGTGCAGGAGGTTTGCAACGCACTGTTTGACGCGCTGTTCCACATCCTGCCCCTGGCCACGGAAATGGACCAGGTGCAGGCCACGCCCGCACGCGGCATCAGCGGAAGTGACTCCGTTTTGACTTGGGATGAACAGGCCCAAGACGCCCTACGCGAATGGGTGCAGTTGCAGCCGGTGCTGGTGCAGATTTCCGCAGCCAAGGGGTTGCGCGACAAGGCCGAGCAACTGGCGCAGCGCGGCGGCGCCGACCGGGTGAGCCTGCAGCAGGTGCGCCAGGCCTTGGGCCAAACGGCCCGAGCCACAGCGGTGGCTACCCCTTCCGCAAAGAAACCCATGGGCGGTAGAGCCACCGCCCGCCAGGAGATACCGGCATGAAGCAAGCATGTCCAGTAACAGAACACGTCCAAGCAGTTCGGACTCCCGACGTCGCGGCATTCGGCCGTGGCTTCCCGTGCTGCGCGGGTTTCGCAGGCGAACGGCCGCAAGGTCGCAATTGAGGAGCATCTCGATGGCTGAACGGAGAACTTCAATCTCTGGCCTGAACGATGACGAGGCCCAGGAGTTTCATTCTTACTGGGTGCAAGGATTTGTGGGATTTACGGCTGTGGCCGTGGTCGCACACCTGCTCGTCTGGATCTGGCGTCCCTGGCTCTGATAGCCCATTGGTCACCTGTCAGGAGGATCTGTGATCGCAAATACCCACGCTGAACACGCACGGCTGCATCCACATGACGATGCGCGAAGCATTTCGCTCATCTTTGTGTTGGGCTATGTCGTGTTTCTGGTCATTGCCCTGTTGGGCACGGCCATGGGCTTGCACTGGCGGACCTGGCTGCCCGGTGCCGAAGGCATGACGAGCATCTTTGGCGGTGTGAAGGCGGCTGTTTACACCTTCATGTCTCACTTACTTTAGGAGCACACCTATGTGGAGAATTTGGCGTCTTTACGATCCCCTTCGGGCGATGGTCGTTCAAGGCATTTTCCTGTTTGGTCTGGCTGCGATGATTCATCTCGTCCTGCTCAGCACGAACAAGTACAACTGGTTCGACGGCGCGAAGAAGCCTGCAGTCGCTTCGGCCAACGCACCGATGCCGACAGCCGTAGCTTCAAGCGGCAAGTAAGCAGTCTGATCGCAGTACCCGTGCACGGCGTGGCGACACGCTCGCCACTCCGTGCACGTTGGAGTTCAAAGGCAGTTGAGCTCAAGCAGAACCTGGGTCGGAGGACAAACCATGGCCATGTTGAATTTTGAAAAGAAGTACCGCGTCAGAGGCGGCACCCTGGTGGGAGGCGACCTTTTCGACTTCTGGGTGGGGCCGTTTTACGTCGGCTTCTTTGGCGTGACCACGCTCTTCTTCGCGGTGTTGGGAACAGTTCTGATCTTGTGGGGCGCCTCGCAGGGTCCCACATGGAACCTGTGGCAAATCAACATTGCGCCGCCCGACCTTTCCTACGGATTGAAACTGGCGCCGCTCATGGAAGGCGGGCTGTGGCAGATCATCACAGTGTGTGCCCTTGGAGCCTTCGTGTCCTGGGCGCTGCGCGAGGTGGAGATCTGCCGAAAACTGGGCATGGGCTTTCACGTGCCGGCTGCCTTCGGCGTGGCCATCTTTGCTTACTTCACCCTGGTGGTAATCCGCCCGGTGCTGATGGGTGCCTGGGGGCACGGCTTCCCCTACGGAATCTTCAGCCACCTGGACTGGGTGTCCAACGTAGGCTACCAGTACCTGCACTTTCACTACAACCCCGCACACATGCTTGCGGTGAGCTTCTTCTTTGCCACCACCTTCGCCTTGTCCCTGCATGGCGGGTTGGTGCTGTCAGCCACCAATCCCAAGAAGGGTGAGTTGGTCAAGACGCCCGAGTACGAGGACACCTTCTTCCGCGACACGATCGGCTATTCGATCGGCACGCTCGGCATTCACCGCCTGGGCCTGTTCCTGGCCTTGGCCTCCGGTTTTTTCAGCGCCGTGTGCATCGTCATCAGCGGCCCCTTCTGGACACGTGGTTGGCCAGAGTGGTGGGGCTGGTGGTTGGCCATGCCCATCTGGAAGTGAACCCTGGCGACCCACACACAGGAGCGATCCGTGGCTGATTATCAAAACCTCTTCACAACTGTCCAGGCGACGTCTCGCCATTTGCATGATGGGGTGCCGCTGGGCCCCTACAACAGCTCGCGCGACTTCAAGCCCTGGTTGTTTCACCTGCTAGGCCGCCTTGGAAATGCACAAATCGGCCCCATCTACTTGGGCCGCCTGGGTCTGGCTTCGCTGTTTTGCGGCCTGCTGTGGTTCACCATCATCGGCATGAATATGCTGGCTTCGGTGGACTGGAGCCCGATCCAGTTCGTCAAGCAGCTGTTCTGGCTGTCCTTGGATCCGCCCAGCCCGGAATACGGCCTGTCTATTCCGCCCATGAACGACGGCGGTTGGTTCCTGATCGCAGGCTTCTTCTTCCTAGCATCCGTGCTGCTGTGGTGGGCACGCATGTACACCCGCGCCCGTGAGCTGGGGTTGGGCACCCACATCGCTTGGGCCTTCGCGGCAGCCATCTGGTTGACCGTGGTGCTGGGCTTGCTTCGCCCCATCCTGATGGGCAGCTGGAGCGAGGCTGTTCCATACGGCGTCTTCAGCCACCTCGACTGGACAGCTGCCTTCTCGTTGCGCTACGGCAACCTCTTCTACAACCCCTTCCATGCCCTTTCGATCGTATTCTTATACGGCTCGGCGCTGCTGTTTGCCATGCACGGTGCCACCATCTTGGCGGTAGGCCGGTATGGAGGCGAGCGCGAGATCGAACAAATTGTCGACCGCGGCACAGCCTCTGAGCGTGCCGCGCTGTTTTGGCGTTGGACCATGGGCTTCAACGCCACGATGGAGTCGGTTCACCGCTGGGCCTGGTGGTTCGCAGTGCTGTGCCCCTTGACCGGTGGTATCGGTATTTTGCTCACGGGCACCGTCGTGGATAACTGGTACCTCTGGGCCGTCAAGCATGGTGTGGCGCCTCCGTACCCAGCGGTTTATCCCCCACAGGTTGACCCGGCCACGCTCATCCAGCCGCGCTGATACACGGAGCACGACCATGAATATTATTCAAAGACTAACCACTGCGGTGATCGCCCTGGGCACGTTGCTGGCCCTGGCGGGATGTGAACGTGGCGCACCGTTCGAGCGGCCGCCGGTGGATTCTGTGCAGTCGGGCTATCGGGGCACAGGAATGCTGCAGGTCTACAACCCCCGAATCCTGGAGCCCCAGATTGAGCAGAATCAGCCGCCAGCGGCTCTGCCGCCCGCGTCTTCTGAGGGCCCGAAGGCTTCCCAGGTCTATCAGAACGTCAAGGTGTTGGGAGACCTCAGTGTCGCTGAGTTTGCCCGTCACATGACGGCTATCACGGCTTGGGTTTCACCCAATGAGGGCTGTGTGTATTGCCACAACCCGGCCAATTTCGCGGAGGATTCGAAGTACACCAAAGTGGTGGCGCGCCGCATGATTCAGATGACGCAGCACATCAACGTTGATTGGCAGCAGCACGTATCCAACACCGGTGTGACCTGCTACACCTGTCACCGCGGCCAACCGGTTCCTTCTAAGATTTGGTTTACCGCGCCCGGCCAGAACAAGGGCGCTGACTTCATCGGAAACAAGAACGCGCAAAACACCCCTGATCAAGACTCGGTGAAGGGTGCATCATTGCCTTACGATCACTACACCGAGTACTTTAAAGAAGCCAAGCCCATACGGGTAGCGGGCAACACCGCTCTGCCCACCGGAAACCGCGCGAGCATCCAGCAAGGCGAGTACACCTACGGCTTGATGATGCACATGTCCGACTCTTTGGGCGTGAACTGCACCTACTGCCACAACTCAAGGAATTTTGGCGACTGGAGCCAGAGTCCACCGCAACGCACCACCGCGTGGTACGGCATCCGAATGGTTCGAGACCTGAACCTCGATTACATGGAGGACCTGACCAGCATCTTCCCAGTCGGGCGCAAGGGTCCCCTGGGTGATGTGGCCAAAGTAAACTGTGCCACCTGTCACCAGGGTGCTTACAAGCCACTGTATGGCGCCAAGATGGCTAAGGACCACCCTGAGCTGACCACCTTGGTTCAGGTGGTGGCTGGAGCTGGTGCCGGTGGCGGCGCTGGAGACGCCCAGGCCGTCAAGGCCGCGGCCGATGCCGTGGCGGGTACCAAGCCAGCACCCAGCCGTTGAGTACCGCGCCGTGATCCAAGCAGGCCCTTGAGCCGCTTGATGCAGTACCCGGCTTGAAGGCAGTTGTGGTGAGCGCTACCCTTCACCCCGACATTGCGGTGGTGGTGCTCATGGAGTACCGGACTGGCCTGCACCTCTTGTGGGGATGGGGCCGATTTCTGTTTGGGCGATACGCTCTGAACCGCTGGCCTGGTCTCCGGTTTGCCAAGGTCATGGGCAGTGGTCACCAAGGGGGCTTTGGCCTGCGGCCCAGCTTTACCCGCCAGGGCCTGTTTTGTGTATTTGCCGGCCATCACGCGGCAGACGCATTCGTGGCGTCGGACTGGCTGCGCCGAGGCGACCCGCACCTGTCGAGCTGCCGCTGGCTCAAGCTAGAAGCCTACTCCAGCCGCGGGCGTTGGTCGGGGCATGAGATTCGAGCCAGTGCGGAGCCCCCGGAGAATGAGCCGGTGGTGTCACTGACCCGAGCTTCGATCCGATGGTCTCAAACGCTGCGCTTTTGGCGGATGGCACCGCCTGCCGAGGCGGCGCTTGCACAAGCCGGTGGCTGTCGCTTGTCGGTTGGCCTGGGTGAAGCGCCGGTGCTTCGCCAAGTCACCCTGAGCATCTGGGACTCGGTAGCGTCGATGAATGCCTACGCCCGCAGCGGCGCGCATGAGCAGGCCATCCGCACCGCATACAAGGGACGGCACTTCAGCGAGTCCATGTTCGTTCGCTGGCGCTTGCTCGAACAAGGGCAGTGGTGTGCCGGGTGATCGAGTGAGACCTTTGTCTTGCACAGCGCGCGATCGTGCTGTGGTGGTCGGGGCTGGAATGGGTGGCTTGGCCTGTGCATTGACCTTGGCCCAGCGTGGGCTGGAGGTGACGTTGGTAGACGCCGCTGAAGGCCCGGGTGGCAAGATGCGGCCCTTGTCCGTGGGTGGGGTACAAATCGACTCGGGCCCGACCGTGTTCACCATGCGATGGGTATTTGAGCAGCTGTTCGAACAGGCCGGCGCCAGTTTTTCTGAACGTGTCGCCTGCGATCCCTTGAGCATACTGGCGCGCCATGCTTGGCGAAGCGGCGACCAGCGCCTGGACCTGTGTGCGCAGGCGGTGGATTCACAGTCGGCGATCGCCACGTTCAGTTCCCCCGCTGAAGGCCGGCGGTTTCAGGCCTTTTGCCAAGAAGCCCGCCGCTTGTATCGCCACCTGGAAGGCCCTTACATCCGCTCGGAGAAACCTACCGTGCTCAGCCTGATGAAGGACCTGGGGCCGGGTGGATTGATGGCGTTGACCGGTCTGGGCCCATTCCGTACCCTGTGGGCGACATTATCCAAGCGATTCTCTGACCCTAGGCTGCAGCAATTGTTCGGACGGTACGCCACGTACTGTGGCGCTTCACCCTGGCAGGCACCGGCCACCCTGATCTTGATTGCGCAGGTCGAAATGGATGGGGTTTGGGCCGTGCGGGGTGGAATGGGGCGACTGTCGGTTGCACTGGCCGAATTGGCCGCTGAGCGCGGCGTGGTTCAACGCTACAGAACCCCGGTAAAGGATGTGGTGGTGGAGGGTGGACACACCCGCGGCGTGCGATTGGCCGACGGTGAGCTCTTGCGGGCTGACACGGTGGTCTTCAACGGGGACGTGAATGCCTTGGCCATGGGGAGCCTGGGTCGCGGTGGGTCCGCCGCTGCTGCCGTACGGCCGCGCAGCCAGCGCTCGCTGTCGGCTATGACCTGGAGCGTACTGGCACCTACCCAGGGCTGGCCACTGACCCGCCATAACGTGTTTTTTGATCAGGACTACAGCAGCGAATTCCGCGACATCTTCGGTCGCGCACGCTTTCCGACAAAGCCCACGGTGTATGTGTGTGCCCAAGACCGGCATGATCAAGGTCTTGCGGGCGTTGGGTCGGTGGATCAGCCCGAGCGACTGTTGGTGCTGGTCAATGCGCCGGCATGTGGTGATGAACAGCAGGGCCCGAGCTGGGACCGCGAGCAGGAGATGCAGTCATGTCAGGACCGAACCTTCGAGCTGCTGAACGCCTGCGGGCTGCAGGTGCACCGACATCTGGGGCAGGAGCAGCGTACGACGCCCTGGGAATTCGAACAGCGCTACCCGGGCTCGGCGGGCAGTCTCTACGGCCCGGCCACTCACGGCTGGCTGTCGGCCTTTCGCAGGGGGTCAGCCCGCACGACGATACCGGGTCTGTACCTGGCGGGGGGCAGCGTGCATCCGGGGCCGGGGGTTCCGATGGCCACGATGTCGGGGCGTCTGGCCGCCGAAACCGTGATGGATCACCTCGATTCGACCAGTCCGTCGCGCCGGGTGGTTATCTCTGGTGGTATCTCGATGCAGTCAGTGATGACGGCCGGCATGCCCTGACCATCATCGCCTTTGTAGGCAGCGTCTTTTCGCCCTACTACGCTCGGGCCTTCAAGCACCTGGGCGCTGGGGTTGACCCCCAAGACCATGTCTGCATCAACGTGGCCTTATACGGGGCCGGAAGCCACCGCTGGGCGATGACCGAACGCAGCTACCGTCACTTGGTGCGCTCGGCAACGCACTTCCAGGTGGGGCCCAGTGCCCTGTCTTGGAATGGTCGCTGGTTTGAGTTGAACTTTGACGAGCGTGAATCGCCATGGCCAGCCCGTTTGCAGGGACGGGTTCGGGTGCACCCGAGCGCCTTCACATCGTTTCGAGCAGACCTGGACGAGCGGGGCCTGCACCGCTGGGGGCCAATTGCCCCGTGTGCGCGTGTAGAGGTCGAATTGGCGTCGGGGGCACAGATCTGGAGCGGCCCGGGCTACTTCGATTCAAACGATGGGGACGAGCCTATTCACCGACCCTTCGAGCGATGGGACTGGTCGCGCAGCGTGAGCCAGCATGGCCACACCTCGGTTCTTTACGATGTGCAGTGCAAGTCCGGTGCCCAGCGACTGGTGGTTCAGCGCTTTCGTCCTGATGGTTACAGTGAAGGCTTTGAAGCCCCACCCAGGCACCGGTTGCCCAAAACGGCCTGGGGTATCGCGCGCAGCACTCGCAGCGACCCGGGTTCTACCCCAAGGGTGCTTGAGGTGTTTGAGAACACGCCCTTTTATGTCCGTGATCTGGTGAGCTCGACCGTCTTGGGCGAATCGGGTCCATCGGTGCACGAGTCCTTGGACGCTCGCCGCGTGGCCGCGTGGCCGGTTCAGATGATGTTACCGTTTCGGATGCCGCGCCGGCGCTAGCGATCAGGGCCAGCTTGTGAGGATGGGACGTCACCCGTCTGCTCTGCCTTTAATTCGGCTTCGTGCTCGCGTGCACGTTGCGCCAACAGCTGTTCCCGATCGCGCTTGACCGAGCGCAGTTGCCACCAGCCGAAGGCCAAGGCGCCGCCGAACACCAGCACCCCTTCGATCAGGATCAGTGGCCAGTGTGAGCTGTCCATACTGGGCGTGCAGGCGATTCGAGCGCAAAGCTCGTCGATGCGGTTGCGATATCGTTTTGGCGCAGGCGCTCGGCCTCACGGCGCTCAAACAGGTCAATCAGCCACACCATCCGACCATCACCAGCCGGTTCCTCTCCTAGGTCGGGGGCATCCATGGGGTCGGCCTTCGCCGAGGCGTTCACCAAAAACGCTGTGGCATCCAAGGGTGGCTCCCAAGTTCCCGTTGGGCCCGCAGCGCGGCGGGGACGGGTCGGGCTGGTCAAAGCCTTGCCCAGCAGCATAAGCTTTCGGCGGCTAGAAACCACCGCTCGGCTGTCCACGGAGTTCAGACCACGCCGCTCGACCTCACGCCCAATTTCCCCGTACACCAGTCCTGCAGCGCGAATGGCTGCCTGGCAGTCTTTTGGTAGCAGGGCAATACCCGACTCGGCGCGCTTGTACAGGCGGTCCGCTTCGTCCAGCAGGCGCTTAACCACCCGGCTGATGGCTTGGTTGAACTGGGGATCTCTCATCCATTGGTCGGGATCAATCCCCTCCTCGCGCATCCATTGGCGAGGCAGGTACAGGCGACCGGCGCGGGCGTCTTCGCCTACATCACGTGCGATGTTCGTGAGCTGCATGGCCACACCCAGATCACACGCGCGGGACAAGGCTGCAGCAGTGCGCACACCCATGATCAGGGTCATCATGGCCCCAACAGTAGAGGCCACGCGGGCCGCGTAAGCATGCAGTGCCTGTACCGTTTCGTAGCGCCGCTGCTGTGCATCCCAGGCAAAACCCTCGAGCAATGCATCCAGAAGAACGCGTGGAATCTGGTGTTGGTGAACCACCATGGCCAGTGCGTGATCTGATTCCAGCTGATGAGGATGGGCTCGATAGACCGCATCCAGGCGTTGCTGCAGTTCGGTGGAGGCCGCAGCCTTGTCTGCTCCGTCGTCTATCAAGTCGTCGGCCACTCGGCAGAACGCGTACAACGCGGTGGCGGCCAATCGGATGCGCGGTGGCAGCAGCAGGGAAGCTGCGAAAAAGGTCTTGGAGCCCCCGCGCATGAGGCTGCGGCAGGCTTTGAGGTCAAAGTCCTCTGCTAGCCGTTCGCTGATGTCCGGGGAGTTCAGGGTTTGAGTGTTCATGCTTGATGGGTTCAGGCGCTTCGGGCTACCGAGCGTCGAGCGCCCCCGTACCGTTGATGGAACTCGTTGGCTTGGGGAATGACCTTGTCCAAGGCCATCGCCGACATCAGTACACCGGGTACCCCCGCGCCCGGATGGGTACTCGCCCCCACCATATAGAGTTGATCAATATCCTCGCTTCGGTTGTGTGGCCGGAACCAGGCGCTTTGCAACAACAGCGGCTCAAGCCCAAATGCAGCGCCCTTGTAGGACAGAAGGCGGTCCTGAAAGTCCAGAGGCGTGGTCACGCGGGAGGTGACCAGGTGAGATCCAAGGCCTGGCAGAACCGTGCGCTCAAGAGCTGCTTGAACCGATTGGCGGTAATGCTCCGCTGTGGCGGGCCAGTCGGTTCCGCTATCCAGATGCGGCACAGGAGACAGGGCATAAAAGGCATCGCAGCCCGGTGGTGCCATGCTTGGGTCACTGGCGCTTGGTCGATGCAGGTACAGGCTGAAGTCCGGCGCCAAGCGGTGCCGCTTGAAGATGTCTTTGAGCAGTTCTCGGTAGCGAGGCCCGAGCACCAGCATGTGATGCGGCACCTCTTCATAGCGCCGATTGGTGCCGAAGTACCAAACGAACAAGCTCATCGAGTAGCAACCCTTCTCGATGCGGCGGTCGCTCCAGTGACGCCGGTGTTGCGGTGCGATCAGGTTTTTGTAGGTCCAAGCCACATCGGCGTTACACACCACCAAGTCTGCATCGACGGTTTCGCCGTCAGCCAATTCAACGCCATGGGCGCGGCCTTGGCTGATCAAGATCTGCCGAACTGGGCTGTTCAGCCGGATCGAATTACCTTGCCCGTGAATCAGTTTTGCTAGGCCCTGGGCCAGTGCTCCGGTACCCCCCATAGCCCAGTGAACGCCCCAACGCTTTTCGAGGGCATTGATCAGGGCGTAGGCGGAGGTCACCGAGAAAGGGTTGCCGCCAATGAGCAGTGGGTGGAAGCTGAAGACGATGCGCAGCTTAGGGTTTGTTAGGTAGCTGGCCACCCGGTCATAGATTGGGGTCCATGCCCGCATTCGGACCATAGACGGGATGGCGGAAAGCAAGTTGCCCACGCTGTCAAAGGGTACGGTGCCCAGGCCCTCAAAGCCTAAGCGCCGACACTTTTCGGCATAAACCATGAAGCGATCGTAGCCGTCAACGTCTTCAGGCGCGAAGCGGGCAACCTCGTCACGCATGCGCGTTGTATCGCCGCAGTAGTCGAAGTACGAGCCGTCATCAAAGCGGATACGGTAGAACGGGTCCATCGCTTTGAGAGTGACGTGGTCGCTCATGCGCTGACCGCAAAGGGCCCAGAGTTCTTCCAGCAGATGTGGAGCGGTGATGATGGTTGGCCCAGCATCAAAGGTGTAGCCGTCTTGCCGCCAGACCGCTGCGCGGCCACCCACCTGGTCGAGCTTTTCCAGCAAGGTCACCCGATAGCCTTTGGCACCCAGGCGTACCGCCGATGCCAATCCACCAAACCCGCTACCGATCACAATGGCATGAGGGCGAATATCCGACGGCCCCAGTGAGGAGCCCCGCGCGGCGCTGCCCACGCCCGGATTAGGCCGAACGGGCGTGTAGTAGCTTTTCATCGCTTTGGATCCTCAGGTGGGGCCCGTTGGGTCCCATGGGCGACTGCGGCACGGCTGCGCCCGTCAAAGCCTCTGCGGGGGTGTTGACCACTGCTGTCCTGGGCGTCTTAGGATGGTCTCGCAGCGCCCACTTCCAAAGGGAACTCGGGCTTACGGGCAGCACCAGCATCCAGTGCTCCAAAATACCCATTGCCAACATTGTGGCTACCAAGATCTTGCCGACGGCCTGCGCACTGCCCGATTCGGCCGCCATGGCGCCCATCACCAGCCACACCACCACGGCGGTCGACAGCGAAATGGACCAGGGCATCAGTAAGTTCATTGGCGCCTTACGGAAGTAGGTTTGCAGGTAGTTCAGGTGGCTGGGCAGGAATTCCAGGCCCAGGTTTCGAACCCCGAGAAACAGATTGAGCTTGGCGCTGGCGCGCATGCACCACAGGCCGCCAAAGATCCACAGACCCACCGAGTTCGCCTGGTTCCAGGTCAAGGCTGCCAGCAGACTCAGAGACAGCAACAGCCACAACTCATGCCACAGGACGACCTGCACGGCCTGTGTGGCTTGGCGCCACCGAGAGCAGCCCTCGGTATGACCCCACTTTCGCGGTCCTGTGATCCATCCGGTGAGAAAGGACAACTCGTGCCAGCCCCACAGCAGCAGCGCACAGATGAAAGCGCAGTAGGCGCCGGCTACCGAGGTCTGAGTCGCCGTGTAGGCAAGGCCGATGAGCGCACCGATGGCCAGCAAGCTGGAAATCACCAAACTCCAGCGGAAGGTACGATGCGGCAAACCATCGAGCAGGATCACCACGCCGGTGCTGAACCACCAGACGAAGACCGCGAAGATGGCGGGCAGCAGCCAGTCAGCCATGGCTTACGTACACCGTGCAGATCATTCGGATATCCGCGCTCACCAAGCCGGCTGCACACGAACCTGCTGAGGCAATTCGTGTGTATTGACCGGTATGGTGAACAGCCGCAGATAGGTCCAGACAGCTCGGACGGCATACCCGGCACGCTGCAGCTGACCGAGGACACCGCCGCGTTCCTGTGCGGCTTGCATACGGCGGGAGAGGTCAACCAACTGGTCCATCCCGGCACGGAAGGCGGGGTTGTCTAGATCCAGGGTGATGGGGAAGACCTGGCGCGTGATCTCCGAGGTGATCTTGAGCACTTGCCAGTCGTACTCGGTGGAATCCAAGCCCATGGCGTTGTGCAGCATTGGGCGGGTGTGGTCTCGCACATACATGGTGGCGTATACGGCCAGCAGGAAGAAACGGATCCACAGTTTGTTGCCGCCTTGCAGCAGTTCGGGGTTGGCCCGCATGATCAGGGCAAACGACTCGCCGTGGCGGAATTCGTCGTTACACCAACGTTCGAACCAGCGAAAGATCGGGTGGAAGCGTTTGTCGGGGTGCTTCTCCAATTGACGGAAGATACTGATGTAGCGTGCGTAACCGATCTTCTCTGACAGATAGGTGGCATAAAAGATGTACTTGGGCTTGAAGTAGGTGTACTTTTTGGTTCGCTTGAGATCGCCCAGGTCAATGCCGATGCCGAAATCCCGCAGCGACTGATTGATGAAGCCTGCGTGCCGAGACTCGTCACGCGCCATGAAGCGCATGAGCTGTTTGATATCGGGGTTATTCACATTCTTGGCAATCTCGTTGTACAGGATGCAGCCGGAGAACTCGGACGTGACCGAGGTGATCAAAAAGTCCACGAACTCCTTGCGCAGTTCGGGCGTGAGCGCAGCAAGGCTTGCCCGGGCTTCCTCGCCAAAGGTTGCATCGCGCTGAAAGTGGTCGTGGTTGTTATCGCCTTCGTACTCCGCCATCATCGCGTTCCACTCAGCCCGCACGGGCGACACGTCAATCGCGTCCATGGCCTTGAAGTCGGTGGTGTAGAACCGCGGGCTCAAGAGCGTGGTTTCCTTGGCTTTTCGGGCCGCATCATCGGAGCTGTTGAATCCCGGTGCAGCGATTGCGCTGGGTAGGGCTTGGCGGTCTGTGCTCATGGCGTTTCCTTCTGAATCAATCGTGCAAAACTGCCGGCATGCTGCGGGCCGAAGGACTCCAGGTCCAGGCGAGTACCGGTTTGTGGGTCGATCAGCGTCAAGCGCCCGTCTTGTCGCTGGTGAAGCTCAAAGGGCGCCTGTGGCCCGATCTGGCGGCGCATACGGTCGTGGCTAAGTACTCGAAGCGCACCGCGCAAGAAGCCTGCCTCACCCTCAACCACCGTCAACCGCTGGTCGTGCAGACCGTCGCGAACCTCAATGGATCCGTCAGGCAGGTCGAGAAAGCGCAGAGAGCTCACCCGTACGCTGGGTGCATCCGGATGGCGAATGTCGATGCCCGACCATCGAACCGCAGCCACGATCAGCACCGTGATCAGCAACAAGCTCCCCAGGATCGCCACGGCGGCCGGGGGCACCAGGGGAGCGTCATGGGTATGGTGACTGGACATGTCAGGGTTTGCGGTGGCGTTCAGGACTGGTTGACCGGTGTTGCCATGCGGTGCCGGTCGGCTGTTTCGCCTTGCTGCTCAGATGGGCGTGCGCGCAGGCTACGAGCCTGTGACCAGGACGCGGTCAATATCGTTGCCACGTGTAGCGCGTCTTGAATACCGCGCAGGGTTGGTTGGGGAGACTTCAGGTGCCAGGCTCGCGCATGGGGCCATAACTGCAGATAGGGGATACGCGATTGCGGCTCGATTTCCAGCGTCACGTCACCGTGGCCGTCCTCACCTGGCCGCAGGTTGGCGCTGGTGATACGCGTATAGGGGATATTGAAGGTCACCGTGAGCACGATGCCAACGCGCATGACCACCCGCCGGTTGGTCAGGGTGTAAAGGGTATGCCGCGCGCTGAGCCAGGCCAAGGCCCAGACGATCAGCAAGCCACTGCCGGCCAGCACCAGGAAGGGCACCATGCCCTTGACCAATTCCAATCCTGTGAGCTCGTCTTCGAGGAGAAAGACCAGTCGCAGCAGACCAATGAGCCCGAAGTAGAGCACCAACTTATGCAGATGGAAGGCCTCGCGAGCCAACACGCGCCATTGCGGCGCACCTTGCCACAGAATGCGCTCCCCGTGGGGCAGTTCCTCAGGTAGGCCTGGTACGGGCTCTTCATCGTGCTCCTGCAGCAGCCCAGCTGAATGGCTGTGCTGCTGCAGTTGCGGGGCAGGGGTGCTGCGAACCGGCTTCATACCATCGGCTCAGCCCGAGATGGTTCTGCGTACAAGGTGCCGCCGCCGAAGTAGCCCATGACCTTCTCTTCTTCCAGCAAAGTGATCTGATTAGGCGCCTTTAGCGCTGGGACATCCTCAAACTGATGGCCCAGAACCGCCTGTACCTTCACGCCAGATCGGGTGATACGGCAGAAGGGCATCGGCACCATCACGCGACGTCCATTGGGCGTCTGCACCTCAAGGTAGCGGAACATGGCCTCTGCGGTATCGATCCACAAGTCGGTGATCACACCGCCGGCCTCATCATCCGAACCCACAATCGTCATGCCGCGCGGGTCCACATCTTGGTAGGCCACTTGGTAGTCGGTGGCCACCCGCAGGGGAATGATCTTGACCTTGCCGTCCCAGGTGAGGTCGGGAACGTCTGCCCGGCGGGCGTAGGCCCCTGGGCCGATGCCATCGAGCATGGGGTTACCCGTGGGCACTAGGGGCGCTCCCTTCCACGGGTGGGCAGCTACAGCCGCCAGATTCACCTCGTGGTCATGGACGACGTGGGTGGGCTGGGTGGCCTCGCCGCCGTGGGACAGGAGAAACGTCTTGGGCTCAGCGACTGGCCAGCCCATGATCTTTTGCTGGCGTGCGCCGTCGTCGATCATGGGAAAGCCCTCACGGTGGCTTTCCTTTTGAAGGTAGACGATCAGCCCAAAGAAAAAGATCCAAAACAGATATAGCACGAGTTGCGCCACATCGACATACTGCGTGATGGCTCCGGTTCCCATAACGATCTCCTCGATGACGACCTAGCCGGGGAATTCAGCCAGGCCAAACTTTCCGGCTTGCGCCGGTTCGGTACTGCGGGTGCGCATGCGCACCAAGGGCCCCAGGGAAATCAGGGCCAAGAACAGCAACAACAGTTCGATGACGTACACCGTGCCGTAGCCGGTGGCCGGGTGTTGTAGGGTCGGACCAAAGGACCCATCGGCTGCCATGGCGGCGGCTGCGTCGCGCACTGCACCACCCAGTCCGATGGCCACACCTGCAGCGGTGGCCTGAACAGCGCCCCAGGCCCCCAAGGCAAACCCGTTGTGCTCCTGAACATCCAGGTTCATCGCTGCGGTCAAGGTGGACACTGCGAATAAACCTGCACCAAAGCCCACCAGTACCGTACCCATTCGAAACATCCACGCAGAGTCCGCTGGCGCAGCAAACAACACAAGTGAGAAACCCGGAAGGCCCATCAATAGCCCCAAGCCGGCCATGCGCAAAGCATCATGGCCATGCGACAGCCAACGCGCAGACCATGCAAAGGCGGCCAGGGATCCTCCTGCCAGCAGTGCCGTGAGTGCTGAGGTCTGTCCCACACTTAAACGTAACACTTCACCACCATAGGGCTCCAGCACGATCTCTTGCATGTTGAAGGCCGCCGTACCCAGCCCCACTGTCCACAGGAAACGCCGAGAGGCCGGCCTGCGGATGAATCGGTCCCAATGGGCCGCGAAAGGCAAAGGAGGGGAAGTGTCCAAGCGACGACGCCGATCCGGGTCGCGCGCCTCTTGCTTCCAACTCGCGATGACATTCAGAACCACCGTCAGCACTGCCACGCCCTGCACCAACTGGATCAATCTGGTGCCGCTGAAGTCTTCGAGTACGGCGCTAAATACCAAGCCACCGCCCACCATGCCCACCAGCAGCAAGACGTACAGCAAGGCCACTACCCGCGGCCGTACCGCTTCGGGTGCGATATCAGTAGCCAATGCCAAGCCTGCCGTTTGGGTGATGTGTATGCCCAGGCCTACCAGCAGAAATGACAGCGCCGCCGCGACGTGACCAACCCATGCCAGCCCGAGTTCACCTTGGCCGGTAAGCACCATCAGCGCAAAGGGCATGATTGAGAAGCCGGCAAACAGCAAGAAGGTGCCCATCCACAGATAGGGAACCCGGCGCCACCCGATCGCCGAACGGTGGATATCAGACCGATAACCGATCACTGTGCGAAACGGGGCAACCAAGATGGGCAGGCTGACCATCAGCGCCACCAACCAGGCTGACATCCCCAGTTCAACGATCATCACCCGGTTGAGTGTGCCCACCAGCAAGGCACCAGCCATTCCCACCGAAACTTGGAACAGGCTCAGTCTGAGTAGGCGCAGCAGTGGCAACTCCTTCGAAGCCGCGTCTGCAAAAGGCAACACGCGCGGCACCACCACACACAGCCAATGCTCGAGTGCGGGGGGAAGGGGTGGGCGAAGTCGCGACATAGGGGCTCAGCGGCGACGCAACTCCATGGCCTGAGAGATGTAGAAGCCAGCCTGGATACGTTGGGTTCGCGGTGCAGACCAATCCCCGAAGCGCTGGTCTTCATCCACCGTTCGAAGCAGGTCAGACTCGGCCACGGGGACGATCATCGGAGCCCTGTCGCCGCGCGGAAATAAAGAGCCCACCCGGTGCATCAAGCTCAGCAGCGGTGTTCGCGGCGCGAAGGTGAAGACCACGGACTCGCGGGTCCGCTCGATCAGGCAGGCCAGCACACGCTGCATATCGGCATGCCCGTAGTGGATGATGGAGTCCATGCAAACCACATGATCAAAGTCGCCATGGGCCGGGTCGAGCATGTCGCCAGCATGAAACTCGATCCGTCCGCCGTTGCTGGCAGATACCGCGTTCCGCTCGGCTTGGGTTCGCTCCCGTGCAAGATCAATCAGGGTCGGCGACAAGTCGATCGCTACCACTTGGGCGCCGCGCCGCGCAGCCTCCATCGCCAATGCGCCGGTGCCACACCCCGCATCGAGCAAGCGGCGTCCCCGCAGGTCGTCAGGCAGCCATGACAGCAGTGTTTGGCGCATACGGTCCCGACCAGCGCGCACCGTCGCACGAATGCGGCTGACCGGCGCATCCGATGTCAACCGTGCCCACGCTGCCGCCGCGGTTCGGTCGAAGTAGTGCTCGATTTCACCGCGGCGCTCAACATAGCTTTGGCTCAGCATCAGTCAAACCCCAAGAGGTCAAAAATTTCACGGTCCTTGAGCGCCGTAGCGGTGATTGGGTTGGTCCCAGCCCATAAGCGCGCTGCCAAACGCAGGTATTCCTGTCGAACTGCCTCGAGCTCTGGTGAGGACTCCATCTCGAACAACGTGGCCTTTTTCAAGCGGCTGCGCCGAATCACATCCAAGTCGCGAAAATGGGCCATGGTCTCCAGGCCTACTCGGTCGTTGAACTTCTGGATTTGATCGGTATCGGCACTTCGATTAGCAATTACGCCACCAAGGCGGACGTTGTAGTTCTTGGCCTTGGCGCCGATAGCCTGCACGATGCGGTTCATCGCAAAGATGGAGTCAAAGTCGTTAGCAGTGACGATCAACGCTCGGTCGGCGTGCTGCAGCGGAGCGGCAAAGCCCCCGCACACGACATCGCCCAAGACGTCAAAGATCACCACATCGGTGTCCTCTAGCAAGTGGTGCTCCTTGAGCAGCTTGACCGTTTGGCCCACCACATATCCACCGCAACCTGTTCCGGCTGGGGGGCCGCCGGCCTCAACGCACAACACGCCGTTGAAGCCTTCGTAGACGAAGTCTTCAGGCCGCAGTTCTTCGGGATGAAAGTCAACGCTTTCCAGCACATCAATCACTGTGGGAACCATACGCTTGGTGAGCGTGAAGGTAGAGTCATGCTTGGGGTCACAGCCGATCTGCAGCACCCGTTTTCCGAGCTTGGAAAACGCGGCGCTCAGATTGCTGGAGGTGGTGCTCTTGCCAATACCCCCTTTGCCGTAAACCGCGAAAACCTTGGCGGTCCCGATCTTGAGCGCCGGGTCCATCTGCACCTGCACCGAGCCCTCGCCGTCTGGTGGTATGCCCTTCGGACGGGGACCGCGGCCAATCTGGCCGACGGAAATTTGAGTGGTGGTGGTCAAGTGCTCGCTCCTTCATAAACACTCTCAAGCCGGTCCTCGAGTTCTTCACCCGCACGCCGAAGTGCGTTGAGGGTGGCTTCATCCGGCTGCCAATAGTTGCGTTCGTACGCCTCCAGTAAGCGGTTGGCCACCCGAACCGATGCGGTGGGGTTCAGCCTTGCCAAGCGGTCTCGCATTTCAGGGTCGAGCATGAAGGTCTCGCTCAGCTGCTGGTACACCCAGGGTTGCACCTGGCCGGTGGTAGCTGACCATCCCAAGGTGTTGGTGACATGAACCTCGATCTGTCGCACCCCCTCGTAGCCGTGCTTGAGCATGCCCTCGTACCACTTGGGGTTGAGCATGCGGGTACGCGTCTCCAGAGCCACCTGTTCGGTCAGGGTGCGGACCGTGCCGCCTCCGTGGGTGTCGCGGGTTTGGTCGCCGATGTACACGGGGGCTACCCCGACATCGCCGCCCTTGGCGCTTTGGATCGCCTTGCTCACACCGCCCAAGGTGTCGAAATAGGTGTCGATGGTGGTCACACCCAGTTCCACCGATTCAAGGTTTTGGTACGCCAGGCTCACATCGGCCAACACGCTCCTAAGTAACTCGCCTTGCTGCATGGGCTTGCCCGATCGGCCGTAGGCAAAGCCCTTGCGGCGGCTGTAGGTTTTGGCCAGTTCATCACCGGCATCCCACTGGGCGTTGTCCACCAGGCTGCCGACATTCGAACCATAGGCGCCATCTGCATTACCGAAGACCCTCAGCGAAGCCGTTTCCAGGTCGCAGCGGTGTTGTGCCTGATAGGCCAGGGCGTGGCGTCGAACATGATTCATTTCCAAAGGCTCGTCGGCTGCAGCAGCCAGGCAGGCTGCTTCAGCCAGGAGCTTGATCTGCAGGGGCAGCAGGTCTCGGAAGATGCCCGAAATGGTGATCACCACATCAATACGGGGTCGGCCCAGTGTTTGCAGGTCAATCAGTTCGGCTCCGGCCAGCCGCCCGTAGCTGTCGAACCGTGGCTTGGTGCCCATCAGCGCCAAGGCCTGTGCAATTGGGCCACCTTCGCTCTTGAGGTTATCCGTGCCCCACAACACCATGGCCACGCTTTCTGGCAGGGGGTTGCCATCGCTCATGTGGCGGGCCAGCAGGCGCTGAGCCTGGCGCGTACCGTCGCGTACTGCATAGGCACTCGGAATACGGAAGGGGTCAAAGCCGTGCAGGTTGCGCCCGGTGGGCAGTATTTCGGGCGATCGCATCAAGTCGCCCCCAGGTGCCGGACGAATGAAGCGACCTTCCAGACCCTTGAAGATGCCTTGCAGCTCGAAGTCCTGAGCCAGAAATCGATCTGCATCAGCCAAGCGCTGCAGCAACGACTGTGCCTGTGGGTCAGGTTCGTGACCCATGCGGCGCAGTACCTCCGATGCCGGTGTTCCGTCCACCAGGCACTGCACCCAAGCGCGCGGCGGGTGTGCATCGTGGCTGGACTCCGCCAAGGCCATCAGCAGGTCCACACGCTCGGCTGTCGATGGGGGTTGACCGACCACATGCAGTCCGTGGGGAATCAGGGTGTACTCCAGCTCGAGCAGCTTTTCTGTGAGCCATGCCACCGCATCACCGTTGAGTGCCTGCCATGCATGGTCGGATTCCACCAACTGCAGCTCAAAGGCCTGCTGCCGAATCATCTCCAACAGGTCGGTGCCTTCCTCGCCGCGAACGGCTTGGGGCTCAAGGCCTCGATAGCGCTCCACTGAGGACTTGAGGTCGGCCAATCCCTTGTACAGCTCGGCCTGCGCCACCGGTGGCGTGAGATAGCTGATCAGTGTGGCCGCCGCGCGCCGTTTGGCGATCGTGCCTTCCGACGGGTTATTCGAGGCGTATAGGTAGAGATTGGGCAGGTCGCCGATCAGGCGATCAGGCCAGCAGTTACCTGTCATACCCGTTTGTTTACCAGGCATGAATTCCAAGGCGCCGTGGGTACCGAAATGCAAGACGGCGTGAGCATTGAAGTCTTCCTTGAGCCACCGGTAAAAGGCGCTGAAGGCATGCGTCGGCGCAAAACCCTTCTCGAACAACAGCCGCATCGGGTCGCCCTCATAGCCGAAAGCCGGTTGGATGCCCACGAAGACGTTGCCAAACTGTTTGCCCAAGATCCAGATGTGGTGTCCGTCGGACTGTTGGCGACCGGGTGCGGGACCCCACTGCGCTTCAATCTCGGCAAGGTGCTTCTCGCGTCGAACGTGTTCGTCAGCACCAATCAGGGCATGGACATTAGCCATAGCGCCATAGGTCGCTGCATTACCTTCGACGATTTCCCGCCTCAGGTCATCGACGGTGGCGGGTACGGCAACCGTGTAGCCCTGCTGCTGCAACATCTTCATCGTGTTGTGCAGTGACTCGAACACGGACAAATAGGCGGCTGTGCCGGTGTTGCCCGCATTCGGCGGGAAGTTGAAGATCACCAAGCCCACTCGCTTGTCTGCACGGCGGGCGCGACGCAGGTCGACGATGCGCGCCATCCGTGCTGCCAACATGTCAGCACGTTCAATGCAGCTGTGCATGTCGTGGCTATCGGGCGTGTTGTCGAAGGTGCAACGCCGTGAACAGCCGGTGCAGGCGACCTTGCTGGCGCTGCCCCGGCCGCCAAAGACCATGGCACCGCTTGAGCCATCAAGTTCAGGAATGGCCACCATCATGGTGGCTTCGACCGGCAACAGGCCACGATCGGATGCCCCCCACTGGTCCAAGGTCTGGAACTCCACGGGGTACGAGGCAAAGTAGGGCACATCCAACTGCGCCAACACTTCCTCAGCGGCTTTGGTGTCGTTATAGGCCGGCCCGCCCACCAGTGAAAAGCCTGTCAGCGACAGCAGAGCATCAACGGTGCTCCGGCCATCCTTCATTAGGTAGGCCTCAATGGCTGGCCGGGCATCCAAGCCAGCGGCAAAGGTTGGAATAACGCGCAGTCCGCGGGATTCGAGGGCGGTGATCACGCCGTCGTAGTGCGCCGTGTTGCCGGCCAACAAGTATGAGCGCATCAGCAGCAGGCCCACCGTGCCGCGAGAGCCGGTGGTGGCGGTGCTTGGGAGTTCGCTCAGTTCGCGCGTCATGCCCCCGGCGTGACCGGGCACACCCAGGCGGGGGTGGTACAGGCCCACTTCGGGATAGTCCCTGGGCTCAGGCGGCTTGGCCAGCCCCTTGAGCCAAGCGCGTGAATCGCTTGCGTAGCGGTCGACCAAAAAGTGCACCATCGCACCGATGTTGGCGTCGGAGCCGGAAAGCCAGTACTGCAGGCACAGGAAATAGGCGCGCACGTCTTGAGCGGTGCCCGGGATGTACTTGAGGATCTTGGGTAGCCGGCGCAGCATCTTCATTTGCCTCTCGCCGGCGGTGGCCTTGCTGCCACCGGCCTCACCCTCTTTATGCTTACCGCGAAGGTTTTTAAGGAAGGCCATGGCCCCGCTTTGCGGCGCCTGCATATCAAATTTGCCCACGCGGGTCAGCTTGGTGACCTCAGTAGCCGAGAGGATGCAGACCATGGCATCGCAATGCTGCCTTCGCGCGCGAAGTGCGGGCAACAGGGGTATGTAATGGTCTTCCATAAACAGCATCGAAGCGATGACGATGTCGGCGCTGTTGATGTCTGCAATGCACGCTTGCAAGGCTGCAGAACTGTCGCCCCATTCTGAAGCCGCATGCACCGTCAGCTGTAGGCCCGGCAGCTGCTGCGACAGCGCGCGGTGTGCCCGAGCCGCAGCCGCGCTGAGGTGACTGTCCATCGTGACGATGGTCACCTTCATTGCGTTGACGCTGTTCGCGTCAGCGACTGAAATGGGCCTTGGCGTCATAGAGTGTTTCCACTGTGATCAAGGCAATGCCATGGTCCAGGGCGTAGCGTTCGGTATTGCGCTTGGCCTTGCTGCGCACAAAGAAGGGAATCTTCTTGAGCTCTTGCTCCCCGTCGGCTGTCCAGCTGATGGTCGCTGATGCCGTTGTTGCCGCAGCGGGCGCCGCGGGCGCACTGGAGGCGTCACCCGCCCGCTCAAGCGCCGATAAGGACTGTTGTGCCGGCGCCGGCTGGTTGCGCATCACGCTGCCCAGGTGAGAAGGGGCAGCCTCTTGGTGAAACTCGAAGTCGTCCTTGAACATGTGTAGGAGGTGTTCTTCCAGCCCCATCATCAAGGGATGAACCCAAGTGTCGAACAGCACATTTGCGCCTTCAAACCCCATTTGCGGTGCATAGCGTGCGGGGAAGTCCTGCACATGCACCGGCGCCGAGATGACCGCGCACGGAATACCCAACCGCTTGGCGATGTGGCGCTCCATCTGAGTGCCCAGAACCAACTCAGGCTGCAACGCTGACACGGTCTCTTCGACCTCCAGGTAATCGTCGGTGATCAGTGCTTGTAGCCCCAGTTCAGCAGCCGCGTCGCGCACGTCGCGCGCCTGCTCGCGGCTATAGCTGCCCAAGCCCACCACCTGGAATCCCATCTCATGTGCGGCCACCCGCGCTGCCGCTATCGCGTGGGTGGCGTCACCAAACACAAAGACGCGCTTACCCGTTAGGTAGGTGGAGTCGACCGATTTGGAGTACCAGGGTGCCCGCAACGCCGTTTCATCAACGGGCTTGACCTGACCGCCGAGGGACTGCACCACGCTGGCCACTTCGGCCATGAAGGCCCGCGTGCCCCGTACGCCGATGGGCGTCGTGCGCACCACCGGTTGCTTGAATTGCCGCTGAAGCCACTGCGCTGCAGTGGCGCCGGTCTCGGCATACAGCACCACGTTGAAGTCTGCTTCGGGCAAGCGCATCAGGTTTGCGGTACCGGCGCCCATCGGGGCCACGACCGAAACCTCCACCCCCAATTGCTGGAGCAGCCGGGTCACTTCGGTGATGTCATCGCGATGGCGAAAACCCAGTGCGGTAGGCCCCAAGAGGTTGCAGCGGGCCGCGCGGCCCGCCACAGGGCTGCGTTCGCCGGCGTCCGCTTGGCGCGAAGCTGGACCAAGCAAGGTTCGCACCAGGTGGTAAAAGGTCTCTGCAGCCCCCCAGTTCTCCTTGCGCTGGTATGAGGGAAGCTCCAGAGGAACCACGGGAATCGGCAGGTTCAAGGCCTGTGCCAGGCCACCAGGGTCGTCTTGGATGAGTTCGGCTGTGCACGACGCACCTACGAGCATGGCGCCGGGTTGAAAGCGTATGTGGGCTTCGCGCACCGCGGACTTGAACAGTTCAGCCGTGTCGCCGCCCAGGTCTCGCGCCTGAAAGGTGGTGTAGGTCACCGGGGGGCGTCGGCCCCGGCGCTCAATCATGGTGAACAGCAGGTCCGCATAGGTGTCGCCCTGTGGCGCGTGCAGCACGTAGTGCACATCGGTCAGGGCTGTGGCGACCCGCATCGCCCCGACATGGGGCGGTCCTTCATAGGTCCAAAGCGTCAACTGCATGGAGTGTCCGTTACCGCGCTTTTAGGCCGCCAGCCTGTGTCGGCGGTCCAAGGGGCGCGCAAACAGTTGGGCCAGGTCGGCCGCCTGGTCGTAGCCGTGCACAGGCGAAAACACGAGTTCAATGGCCCACTTGGTGGTCATGCCCTCCATCTCCAGCGGATTAGCAAGCCCAAGTCCGCACACCACGATGTCGGGCCGTGCGGCACGGCAACGGTCGAGTTGGCGCTCGACGTCCTGGCCTTCTGACAGCTGCACCCCATGGGGAAGAAGCGCGAGCTCTTGGTCCATGTGCTGTCGATGCAGATAGGGGGTCCCCACCTCGGTCAGCTCCATGCCCAGTTCACGGTGAAGGAACCGGGCCAGGGGTACTTCGAGTTGCGAGTCGGGAAAGAAAAAGACGGAACGTCCCTCCAGGGCGGGCTTGACCTTGGCTAAGGCCGACTGGGCCCGCTGGCGGGCGCTGGCCGTAGCCTGATCCACGATGGCGCGGTCGACCCCCAGAGCCTGTGCACCCGCCATGAGCCATGCGCTGGTGCCTTCCACGCCGAAGGGGAAGGGCGCAGCGATGCGTTGGGCGCCTCGGTCCTCCAGCGCGTGCGCGGTATGCGCCAAGAAGGGCTGGGCCATCAGGTAGCGCGTGTGGGGCCCGATGCTGGGCAGCTCGGTGGAGCGGCGCGGCGGCATAAACTGCACCTTGGGCAGACCCATGGCGGCGAACAAACGGCTGAACTGGTCTTCGACCACATCCGGCAAGGCCCCGACCACCACGAGGGACGAACCGGCATCTGCGTATTCAGACGCAGTGGGTAGGCACGGGACCAAGGAGGCCAAACAGGCATCCTCCCCTTGGGTAAAGGTCGTCTCGATGCCGCTGCCTGAGTAGTTCAGGATTCGAACACCCGGTGCGAACTGCCGCGACAAGCGCTGGGCGGCGCGCGACAGGTCTAGTTTGATGACCTCGCTGGGGCACGAGCCCACCAGGAAGAGCGTCTTGATGTCGGGCCGGCGCTCGAGCAGCCGGGTGACGACCCGGTCCAATTCGTCGTTGGCATCGGCCAGGCCTGCCAAGTCGCGGTCATCAATGATGGCCGTTGCAAAGCGCGGTTCCGCAAAGATCATCACACCGGCGGCCGACTGCACCAGGTGTGCGCAGGTGCGCGAGCCCACGACCAGGAAGAAGGCGTCCTGGATTTTGCGATGCAGCCAGATGATACCTGTCAGCCCGCAAAACACCTCGCGTTGGCCACGCTCGCGCAGCACCGACCGTGCCGCAGGCATTGGCGTGATGCATGTGCTGGCGCCGGGCCCCGTTGTGGATACCGGCGACGTTTGAATGGGAATCACCGGGTTCATGCACATACCCCCGGTGCACACGCCGCATCTTGTTCGGCTTGCAGGCGGGCCGCGCGCAACTTCCACAAGAATTGGCCTGCGTTGACCACATAGGCGGCATAGGCGGCCAGGGCCAGGCCCATCAACTGCTCTGGCCCCAACAGCGCGTAGTACGCGGCCACCAAATAGGCTGTGTGCAGGGCCAGCACCAACATGCTGAACATGTCTTCCCAGTAGAAAGCCGGGGCGAACAGGAACACGCCGAAGACCACCTTTTCCCAAATGCAGCCCGTCACCATGATGAGGTACAGCACCAGGGTCTTCAGAACGACGGAGGCCGACGCCCACTCGAGGTCCTCACCGGTGGTCAGATAGCGCATGACCAAGGCCAAGGAGGCCAGGAAGACCAGAAATTGGATCGGTGCCAGGACCCCCTGGACCAGGGTCCAGCGGGATTCATCTCGCCGCCTTTTCTGATCGGGTGTGTACAGGGGCGGCCGCCCAGGGGCGGACAAGCCGGCGCCGTCGAGTGCCGTACACGGGGGTGAAACTGCGGTCATGACAGCAATCTAGTCGGCCAGGTCGTAACTGTCAATCCCAGTTGACGACAACTGGACATGACACTCAAAATGTGGCCTACTGGCGCCGCAGTCTCGAATTTCGGTGCTGGTGCGCTGTAAACACGCTTGAAAGTCCGACGGGAAGCAGCGATATTCCGCGGGAGGCTTAAGTCCGCGATTCCGAGCTGTTTGTGAAAAAACGTGGCGTTGGATGCCTGCAAGCGGAACACGCCGCAGCGTTGGTTTGCCGCAGATCACTTGCCAGCCAGCGTCCGCCAGCAGTAAACGCAGGATTGGATCGACCGATCAATACCACCGAAAAAGGCTCTTTTGAACCCAGCTGAACCCCCGAAAGCGACCGCCCGCCCGCCCGCATGACCGGCCACCAAGCCGGCCCGAGCAGGACCCACACGTGGGCGCGGTGCTCAAGTTGGTGCTGGAACACGATCTCATTGCCCGGCTGATGAACACCCACTGCGCATCCTTTCCCTGGCCGTCCGGTTCGCCCGGCGCCGGTGCGGCATTGGTGCAAACGGTTGTCGAAGCCGCTCAGGTTCAGGCCTTGGTAGACATCAGTTTGAACGGCGAAGCTCAAAGCGCTCGTGACTTCGTCTTTCGGCTGCGCGACAAGGGTGCCCCGATTGAATCGCTGTATCTCGACCTGATCACGCCTGCGGCACGCCGTATCGGTGCGATGTGGGAGGCCGATACCTGTGACTTCGTGTTGGTGACCTTGGCTCTGTTGCGCATTCAACAGCTTATGTACGACCTCAGCCCTGATTTCGTATTTGACGGGGCCGAGCCCAGTAGCCGTCGTGCGCTCATCGTGCCCGCGCCTGGTTCACACCACACCCTGGGTGCGGCCATGGTGGCTGATTTCTTCAGACGCGATGGCTGGGATGTGGTGAGTTCCCACGAACTCAGTCGCGCGGACGTGGTGCGGGCCTTGCGCCAAGAGTGGTTCGATGTGGTGGCGGTGTCGATTTCCGCACCGAATCAGGTCTTGATGACCAGTGCCCTGATATCGGATGTCCGAAAAGTTTCGAGCAACCGCGGTATCACGGTGATGGTGGGTGGTCCCTTGGCACAGTCGGTGCCTGATTTAGCCATTCGGGTCGGAGCGGACGTGGTGACGCTCGATGCGAAGCAAGCAGTTGTTGAAGCTGGACGGGCGGTGCCTGTCCGTAGGACGTCTGTGGCGAACTGAGCGACACCCCCTTTTGCACTTCCAGCAGTATCGGCTTTGCAACAGAACTGACGCTCAAGATGAACGACCGAGTCAACCCTCTGTTCGTACCGGTTTACGGAGATCTTCTGTTGAACCAGCAGGAAGTGTCCCTCAACGCGTTGGCTGGCCTTGATGCCCAGGCCACTGCGGCGCTTTTGGCGGCGGCGGCCGATATTGCGCTGGTCATTGACCGACAGGGCTTGATCTCAAGTGTCGCAGTGGGCAACCCAGAACTCGGTCTGATTGGCCACCAGCGCTGGCAGGGCAAGGCCTGGGTGGACATCGTCACCGCAGAAAGCCGAAGCAAGGTCACGGCCTTGTTGGAAGATGCCTCCCATCACCGGACACGCCGGTGGCGACACATCAATTTTCCGGCCTCGCAGGGCAGCGACGTGCCGATGCTCTATTCGGCGGTCCAACTCGGCGAAATGGGGCAGGTGGTCGCGTTTGGCCGCGATATGCGCCAGTTGGCGTCTTTGCAACAACGACTGGTCGGCGCGCAGTTGTCTTTGGAACGCGACTACCTCAGGCTGCGCCATCTGGAAACCCGCTACCGCCTGCTGTTTGACTCGGTGGCCGAGGGGGTAATCGTGGTGGGAACCGCCAGCCAAAAGGTCACCGAGGCCAACGCTGCCGCTCGGCTGTTGTGCGGCCTGCAGGCGCATGAAAGCCTGGAAGGCCGCTTGATGCCCGAGTTGGTCGACCCCTCGCAAGCGTTGGCTCTGTCCGACTATTTGGGTGGGGTGCGTTCCACCGGGCGCGGCGAGGGCATCAAACTGACTCTGGTGGGCACGGACATCGAGGTGTTGATGCGAGCCACCCTGATCCGGCATGAAGGGGGCTCGTCATACCTGATACAGGGGTGTCCGGTTGAAGGCGCTACTCTGGCCTTGCCGGTTGACGATGAGGCTCGAGCCCGCCTGGCACAAGTGGTCGATGCAATACCTGATGCGTTTGTGGTCACGGACGTCTCTGGCAAGGTGCTGTCGGCCAACCAGGCCTTTCTTGAACTCACCCAAGAAGCGTCGGTCGAACAGGTGCACAACGAGCCGCTGGAGCGCTGGCTGGGTCGAACGGTGGTAGACCAAAGCGTCTTGCTGTCCCATCTGCGTCAAAGTGGCAGCATCCGTTTGTTTTCAACCACCCTGCGGGGACGCTTGGGCCTCTCCGCTCAGGTCGAGATTTCGGCTGCATCGGTTGCGGGCTCCGAGCCACCGGCACTGGGTTTTGCGATCCGGGATGTGGGTCGCCGCATCGGCGCCGATCAGACGGGCGCTTCGGCCTTGCCCCGTTCGGTGGAGCAGATGACTGAGTTGGTCGGCCGCGTGCCGCTCAAGGAGATCGTGGGGGAAACGACCGACCTGATCGAGCAGTGCTGCATTGAAGCGGCGCTCGAACTGACCCGAGGCAACCGAGCCTCGGCGGCCGAAATGTTGGGCTTGTCCCGGCAATCGCTGTATGTGAAACTGCGTCGCTTCGGGTTGGTGGGCGAACAAGACAACGAAAACTGAGCGGCCAGCGCCCGAGGCGTATCGACGAAAGTGCATCGAGCAGCGTCAACCTGAATTGACAGGTAGGACCCCTGCGCGTAAGGTGGGGATCCATGTCCCGCCCCCAGCTGTCTGCAGTCGCCGAACTGCTGAAACCCATCACCTGGTTCCCGCCGATGTGGGCTTTCGCCTGCGGCGTGGTGGCCTCGGGTGTGGCCTTCGGTGAGCGGTGGTGGATGATCGTTCTAGGGGTGGTGCTGGCCGGCCCGCTGGTGTGCGCCACCAGCCAAGCTGTCAACGATTGGTTTGACCGCCATGTCGATGCCATCAATGAGCCCCATCGCCCCATTCCCTCTGGGCGCATGCCCGGTCGATGGGGGCTTTACATCGCCCTGTTCTGGACCCTGTTGTCCCTGGTCGTGGCTTCAGCACTCGGCCCGTGGGGCTTTGGCGCAGCCGTCTTGGGCCTGGCGCTGGCTTGGGCGTACAGCGCGCCACCCCTGCGGCTGAAACTCAACGGATGGTGGGGCAACGCAGCCTGTGGGCTGTGTTACGAGGGCCTGGCCTGGGTCACCGGCGCGGCTGTGATGGCTGGCGGTGCAATGCCCGATGCGCGGTCGCTCCTGCTGGCTGCGCTGTACAGCATTGGTGCCCATGGCATCATGACCTTGAACGACTTCAAATCTATCGAAGGTGACCGGCAAATGGGGGTGGGTTCTTTGCCGGTGCGCTTGGGCGTCCAACGTGCCGCGCAGGTGGCCTGTTGGGTCATGTCGGTGCCACAGGCTTTGGTGGTGCTGGCCCTGATGGAGTGGGGTCAGCAAGGCTATGCAGCTGTCGTGGCGTTGATACTGGCAGCGCAGCTGTTGCTGATGCGCCGTTTCCTGGTCAAGCCTGCGCAGCGCGCGGTGTGGTACAGCGGCTTTGGGGTGCTGCTGTATGTCTTGGGCATGCTGGCCAGTGCATTCGCACTTCGCGCCAGCGGTGTGGCTGGGATGGGCGCATGACGCAGCCCGCGGGCCCGGCGTCAGCCGCACCCCACCTGGGCTGGGGTGGCGTGTTGCGCTTGGGTCTGGTGCAAACGGCGCTGGGCGCTGTGGTTGTGCTCACCACCTCGACCCTGAACCGCGTCATGGTGGTGGAGTTGGCCTTGCCGGCGATGCTGCCGGGCTTGCTGGTAGCTTTGCACTATGCGGTTCAAATCACGCGGCCGCGCATGGGACACGGATCGGATACCGGTGGGCGGCGCACGCCATGGATCCTAGGCGGGATGGCCCTGCTCAGTTTGGGTGGTGTGTTGGCGGCGGTGGCCACCACCTGGATGCAAGAACGGTTCATGGCTGGCGCCGCACTGGCGACCCTGGCATTTGTGCTCATCGGACTGGGCGTCAGCGCCAGCGGCACCTCCTTGCTGGCTCTACTGGCCAAGAGGGTTGCGCCGCAGCGCCGTGGCCCGGCTGCCACCATAGTGTGGCTGATGATGATCTTCGGTTTTGCCATGACTGCGGGCATTGCCGGAACCTTGTTGGATCCCTACACCCCAGAGCGCTTGGTGGCGGTGAGCACCGGCGTGTCGGTATTGGCCATGGCCGTAGCTGTCTTGGCCCTGTGGCGCGTTGAGCCGCCTGCATGGCCAGCCCACGGTGATGGGGCCGCTCAGCTGAATGCAGACAAGCTGAGCCTGCCTTTGGCGCCATCGCCGGGTTTTCGTGCGGCCTTGGCCGGCGTCTGGGCCGAGCCCGCGGCCAAGCGTTTCACCTTCTTTGTGTTTCTGTCCATGCTGGCGTATAGCTCGCAAGACCTGATCCTGGAGCCCTTCGCGGGACTGGTGTTCGCCTGGACACCTGGCGAGTCCACCGCACTGTCGGGTGTGCAGCATGCAGGGGTTTTGGTGGGCATGCTGGTCGTCGCGGCCTGCACCGGTTGGGGCCGTGGCTGGCTGCGCAACCTCGCGTTCTGGTCCGTAGGCGGGTGTCTCTTGTCTGCCGTGGCCTTGGCTCTGCTGGCCCTTGCAGGGGTATTTGGGCCGCCTTGGCCCCTGCGCGAGACCGTGGCCCTGATGGGGGCGGCCAATGGATTGTTTTCGATCGCGGCCATTGCCTCCATGATGCGCTTGGCCAGCTACGGCCGAGTGCAGCGAGAAGGCACCCGGGTAGGGCTGTGGGGCGCTGCGCAAGCCATGGCCTTTGGCATTGGCGGATTGGCGGGTGCTGCCGCCAGCGACCTGGCTCGATGGTTGGTGGCCGACGTGGGACTGGCCTATGCACTGGTCTTTGCGGTGGAGTCCATGTTGTTCATGGGCGCGGCGATGCTGGCCTGGCAGGTGTCGCGCTTAGCGCCAGCCTCACCGCAGGAGCTGGCTTGTGCTGCAGCAAGACCACTGCCTTGCGAGTCGAGACCTCAGGGTGATTCACCCCCATCACCATCACATGGCATTGGCGCTGCCCCGCCCCGCCTGGCTAACTAGGAGAGTCCCATGAGCCCTGATATTTACGATGTGGTGGTTGTGGGCGGCGGGCCCGCCGGTGCGACCGCGGCACATGACCTCGCACGCCAGGGTCGCAGTGTGTTGCTGATCGACCGAATGGGGCGTGTGAAGCCTTGCGGAGGTGCCATTCCGCCGCGTCTGATTCGTGACTTTGGCATTCCCGAGCATCTGCTGGTGGCGCGTGCGCAATGCGCTCGGATGATTTCGCCGCGTGACGTTAAGGTTGACATTCCGATTGAAGGTGGGTTCGTGGGTCTGGTAGACCGCGACGTCTTCGACGAATGGCTGCGCGAGCGGGCTGCACAAGCCGGTGCACACCGCCGCATTGGTCGATTCACCCGCGTGGACAGCCCCGCCGATGGGCCGGCTGTGGTGCACTTCGAAGAGCGGCAGCGCGCCGGCGATGGCCACGCGGTGCAGCGTTCGGTGCGGGCGCGTTGTGTCATCGGCGCCGATGGCGCGCGATCGGAAGTGGCACGGCAGGCAGTGCCCGGCGCTGAGAAGACCAAGTATGTGTTTGCGTACCACGAGATCATTCGTGCGCCACAACCCGGGCATCCCGACTACGATCCCTCTCGCTGCGATGTGTACTACCGAGGCCTGCTGTCCCCCGACTTTTACGGCTGGGTGTTTCCTCACGGCGCGACCATGAGCGTGGGCACGGGTAGCGCAGACAAAGGCTTTTCGCTGCGCGCAGCGGTGGCTGACCTTCGCCGGGCTGCTGGGCTGGTGGGGACTGAGACCTTGCGTCGCGAAGGTGCCCCTATTCCACTCAAGCCCTTGCCGCGCTGGGATGACGAGCGGCATGTGGTCTTGGCCGGCGATGCTGCAGGCGTGGTAGCGCCCGCCTCTGGCGAAGGAATCTACTATGCGATGTATGGAGGACGCTTGGCTGCAGATGCAGCGCAGGCGTTCCTGTCGTCAGGGCGGCCGCGCGATCTGGCGCTGGCCCGACGTCGATTCATGAAGGACCATGGCAAGGTGTTCTGGGTTTTGGGCATGATGCAGCACTTCTGGTATCGCAACGACAAGCGCCGCGAGCGCTTCGTCAGTATCTGCCGTGACAAGGACGTGCAGCAACTGACCTTCGACGCCTACATGAACAAGGCCTTGGTCAAGGCCAAGCCCATGGCCCATGTGCGCATCTTCTTCAAGGACATGGCTCACCTGCTGGGCTTGGCTCGGGTGTAAGCAGTCCTTGACCATCTGGTGGCGACCCAGAACCTGGCCGGCTGACGTTCGCTGGGCTGCCACGTTGATGGTGGTTGTGGCTACGGCTGGCGGCCTGGCCACTGATGTAGGGCCCTGGTATCAGTCGCTTGCACAGCCGGCCTGGAAGCCCCCGGACGCTTGGTTTGGACCGGTGTGGTCGACGCTGTATGTCAGCACCGCCTGGGCGGGTATTCGGACCTGGAGGCGTCTACCAGAAGGCCAGACTCGCCGTCTCTTTCTGGCAGCGTGTCTGCTTAATGCCCTGCTCAACATCCTGTGGAGCGTGCTGTACTTCGCAGTACGCCGACCCGATTGGGCGCTGATCGAGGCCGCGGTGCTGTGGTGTTCGGCAGCCTGGGTAACCTGGCTGATGAGCCGAGTCGATCGCGTTGCGGTGATGTTGATGCTGCCGCACCTGACTTGGCTCGGCGTGGCCTGGGCCTTGAATCAGGCGACCGTTAGCTTGAACCCGATCTGGGGAGGCTGAAACACGGCACAACAGTGCAGCAACTGTTAGCTGTATCAAGGTACAGCAGCCAAAGCCTCGGGCGGTTGCGCATTGTTCGCCGACGGGCAACTGGCCGGCAGCGGCTGGTGCAGCGCTTGCGCGGCGAAGCCCGGCTGAGCCGGAACCTGAACCGGTGAACCTATCGGAAGCACTGGCTTCGGTGCAGATTTACCGTTCGGTCATAGTTCAGACCGCGCCCTGTGGCGGTGTCCACCAAAGCGCCGGGTGCGCCTCCGATCAGCAGATTGCCCACCAAGCCCAGGTTGGGTTTGGGCATGATCACTGTTGAGACGGTTCCCAACATTTCCCCGCGGCACTCCAGGCTGAGCAGGTTCCACGAGTTGGTAACCCTGACCTCTGCCGGCGTGTCGAAGCTGGTGCTGCTGCCACCGCCCACCATGGTGCACCGGCCTGCGACATTCTGAACCGGGCCGCACGAGGTCGTCACCAAAATCTTGGAATGGCGGTTGTCGGGCAGGACCACGCTGGCGCAGCCGCCCAAGGCCAGACTGAACAGGATGAGCAGAATCAGGCGAAACATGGTGGATCCGCAAATGGGTGTCGGTATAGGATCGGCACGAGCAGGGCGAGCTTGAGGCGAGCGCTGCATGCAGCCACCATATTGACGGGTCTCAAGGATTGGCTCTTCGGGCCGATTCCCAAGAACTGAGGCTGGACGACATGACTAAATACCCTGGGTGGAGTTTACTGCTGATGCTGGCGCTGCCCTTGGGCCTTGTGGCCTGTGGGGGTGGCTCTGGCGCCTGCACCGGGGCCTCTTTGGTGTCATTGGGTTCCCTGGCCTGCGGCTTGGGTGCAGCCAACCAAGCCCCTGTGGCACTGGTGCGGGGCCCTGCCACCGCCGTGGTGGCGTCACCGATCAGCCTCGACGGCTCGGGGAGCAAAGACCCAGAAGGGCAGTCCCTAAGCTACCGCTGGGACCTTACCAGCATACCCAGCGGCAGCACGGCTACCCTGAGCGATCCGGCAGTGGCCAACCCGGTCATGACGCCTGATGTGGTGGGGTCGTACACCGTACGCCTGGTTGTCAACGATGGCAAGGTTGACAGCCCAGCGGTGACCTTCACCTTTGCCGCCACGCGGATCAACTATGCCCCGGTGGCCCAGCCGGGCAATGACATGACGGCCGTCAACGGAACCGCAGTGGTGCTTAACGGCACGGCCAGCAGCGACCCGGACGGCGACTTGGTTTCATACAGCTGGGTACTGTTGACCAAGCCCGCGGGAAGCGTAGCAAGCTTATTAGACGCCACCACGCCGCGGCCATCCTTCACGCCAGATGTCAAGGGCAACTATGTGGTCTCCCTTGTCGTCAGCGATGGCGCCCTGAGCAGCAGCAGCGCCTTTGTCGTCGTCACCTCTGGTGAAGCAAATATGCCCCCCACCGCGGTGGCCAAAGGCCCGTCGGTGGTCTTGGTCGGCTCGCGCGTGACCCTGGATGGCTCAGCCAGCACTGACCCCAATGCCGACCTGCTTCGCTACAGTTGGCGCTGGATCTCGCGGCCCTTGTCCAGTCAGGCTGTGCTCGGGCTAGACGCCACGGCCAAGCCGGAGTTCGTCCCAGATCAAGCGGGCGACTATGTACTGGGCTTGGTGGTCAGCGATGGTCGCTTGAACAGCAGCGAGCGCTCTGTGACGGTGCGCGCGGCGCGAACCGCTGCACCGCTGGTGAACGCTGGCAGCAGCCAATCGATCCTGGTCGGCTCGACGATCGATCTTGACGGGTTAGGCACGCCTGCGGGTGGGGGTGGCCTGAGCAACGCCACGCTGCTCGCTTACCAATGGACCTTGGTCTCTCGACCAGAGGGCAGCAGCAACGCGCGTACCATCGTCAATGCGACGGCGTCGCGCGCGCAATTCATTCCAGACGCTGTGGGAACCTACTTGTTTAGGCTCACCGTTTCCGATTCTTTGGGTAATGCGTCTAGCGATGTCGTCATCGTTCGAGTGTCACAACGAAATGCACCGCCGGTGGCCAACCCGGGGGGTAATCGCACGGCTGTAGTTGGTGAATCCGTGTTGTTAGACGGAGGCGGCAGCACCGATGCCAATCCTGGCGATGTTCTGCGGTATGCGTGGCAGTTGGTATCAAGCCCCACTACGCCATCGGCGAGCACAGCCAAACTCAGTCCGGCTTCCAATACCGCAGGAACGGCCTCGACAAACAAGGTGGTGTCCATCACCCCGGACCAACCGGGTACTTATGTGGTGGCTCTAGTGGTCAACGATGGCACTGACTCCAGCGAGACCGCCTTGGTGACGATCTCTGTTCGCGCCGCCAATCAGGCGCCGGTTGCCGTGATTTCGGGGAGCTCTGGCACCACGGTGGCTGCGGGTAGGGCAACCGGTACCGTGGGTTCGCTCATGATCTTTGATGGTCGTAGCAGCACCGACGATGGGCCAACACAACTTTTGACCTATCGCTGGCGCTTGGAGCTTGTACCCGTTGGCAGTAACGTGCGGATTACCGAACCGACCCTGGCGGTCTTGACCTTCAGACCCGATCTTGCCGGGCAGTATGTCCTGCGGCTTCAGGTGGATGACGGTGTACTCAAGAGTGCGGATGTTCCGCTGCTCATACAGGTGAACCCCTGAGCAACCCTGCTCGATGGGCGACCGAGGCTTGAGCCCAGTGGCTTAGGCCGCCCGCATACACTGTCTTTGCCTCTGCCGCTGCCTCTGCCGCCGACGATCGTCTGTTCGCCGCGAAGGGACCGGCAGAGGCGGGCCGGCGTGGCGAAATCGGTAGACGCAAGGGACTTAAAATCCCTGCTCGCAAGGGGTGCGGGTTCGAGTCCCGCCGCCGGCACCACCGTATGACCCAACAAAACTGGTTTCCCCACCACGCACTGAAGCCTGGCGTACAAACGCGTGAAGTTTGGGGTTGGGCCCTGTACGACTTTGCCAACTCGGGCTTCACCACCGTGGTGATCACCGCGGTCTTTAATGCCTACTTCGTAGGGGTGGTGGCCGGTGGGGCGGATTGGGCCACCCTGGCCTGGACCTTGGCCCTTGGGTTTTCCAGCGCGTTGGTGATGGCCACCATGCCGGCCTTGGGCGCCCACACCGATCGCAGGCGCAACAAAAAGCGCTGGCTTCTGGTCTCCACTGTCGGTTGCATCGGGGCCACCTTGGCGTTGGCTTTTTGTGGCCCGGGCGACTTGTGGCTGGCGACCATCGCTGTGGTTGTGGCCAACCTCTTATTTTCCTGGGGCGAGTCCCTGATCGCCTCGTTTCTGCCTGAACTGGCCAAGCCCGAGGCTTTGGGCCGCGTCTCAGGTTGGGGATGGAGCCTGGGCTATTTGGGCGGCATGCTCGCCCTGGGGCTGAGCCTGGCGTATGTGCTGTCGGCGCAGGCGCAGGGTCAAACAGCGGCGCAGTTCGTACCGGTGACGATGGTCATCACAGCGGCCGTCTTTGCCGTTGCGGCCTGTTTCACCTTCGCATGGCTGCGCGAGCGTGGTGTTGAGCAACCACAGGCATTCGCATCAGGTAGCACGGCATCGACGGCGACGGTAAACCTGGGCCGGATCGCGGCTGAGCTGCTCAGGTCCAGTGAGCACCGCAGCTTCTTGTGGCTCATGGGGTGCGCCTGCGCTTACCAGGCCGGGATCTCGGTGGTGATTGCCTTGGCGGCGGTCTATGCTGAACAAGCCATGGGCTTCAGCCAAACCCAAACCATGGCGTTGATTTTTCTGGTCAATATTGCAGCGGCCCTGGGTGCGTTCGTCTTCGGCTACTTCCAAGATCGAGTGGGTCACGGCCGTGCTTTGTCGCTGACCCTGTGGGGCTGGATTGGCATGACGGTCTTGGCGGTTGCGGCTCAGGGGCCGGCGCTGTTTTGGGCGGCCGCGGTGTTGGCGGGGCTTTGCATGGGTTCAAGCCAATCGGCGGGCCGCGCCATGGCCGGTCTGTTGGCGCCGGCCGACCGTGTGGCGGAGTTCTACGGCTTGTGGACCTTCGCAACGAGGCTGGCTGCCATCATCGGTCCCATCACTTACGGACTGGTCACGTGGTTGACCTCGGGTAACCATCGTCTGGCCATACTCACCACGGGCTTGTTCTTTATTCTAGGCCTGCTGTTGCTGCAACGGGTCCGCTTGCCCGGGCCACCGGGGGCAATGGCTCCAGAATCTGGGTGCTGATCGTCCGGTAAAACCAACGCTGTAAAAAGCCTTCGATCGGCTGCGGTGCACCCGTCGCCCAGAACTCCGCGTCTGGGCGTCGCTCAGGTGAGGCTGGGGAGGTGCCGCTGCTAGGCACCATATCGCTTGCGACAGGCGTTTACCCGCTGTCGGCCAAGTAGATCGGCTCGGCTTGCGGCAGTTGCTCTTGCAATGCTGGCAAGTCACAGAGCCCACCAACGCCCGAATCGAACACGCCCACACGGGAGGGGCCCAGTTTTAGACGTGCGTTGACCGAGAGGGCTTCAGGCAGGGACGCGGCCAGACCGCTGGGCATCTTGTGTGAAAATAGCACGATCGTTCGATTTTCTTGGGTGCCCTCGTTGTTGTCAGGCGTGCGGCTGGGGTCGGCGCATGGGATTAGGGTCGGCCCCTAGAATCGAGGCTTGAATGACATCATTGCCCTACACAGGAGCCCCCTATGAAGGTTCTGGTCCCGGTCAAGCGGGTGGTTGATTACAACGTCAAGGTACGGGTCAAGTCCGACGGCTCTGGGGTGGACATCTCCAATGTCAAGATGAGCATGAACCCGTTTGACGAGATCGCTGTGGAGGAGGCGGTGCGGCTCAGGGAAAAGGGCGTCGTCACTGAGGTGATCGCCGTTTCCTGCGGCGTCGCGCAGTGCCAGGAGACCCTGAGAACTGCCATGGCCATTGGCGCCGATCGCGGGCTTCTGGTGGAGACCGATGTGGAGCTTCAGCCCCTGGCCGTGGCCAAGCTGCTCAAGGCGCTGGTTGACCGCGAGCAGCCACAGCTGGTGATTCTGGGCAAACAGGCCATTGACGATGATTGCAACCAGACCGGGCAGATGCTTGCGGCTCTGGCCCAAATGGCCCAAGCAACCTTTGCATCCAAGGTCGAGGTTTCGCAGGGCAGGGCGCAGGTCACCCGTGAGGTAGACGGAGGCTTGGAAACGCTGAGCGTAGCCTTGCCGGCGGTGATCACCACCGACTTGCGCCTCAATGAGCCCCGATACGTTACCTTGCCCAACATCATGAAAGCCAAGAAAAAGGCTTTAGATGTGCTCAAGCCCGCCGATCTGGGCGTCGATGTCGCCCCGCGCATCCGCACCTTAAAGGTATCGGAGCCACCCAAGCGCAGTGCGGGCATCAAGGTGCCGGACGTGGCCACCTTGGTGTCCAAGTTGAAAAATGACGCCAAAGTGATCGGCTGAACGGCTGAAGCCCTACCACGCCCCGACGCGTCGTTGAGCTGCTGGCGCGCTTCGACAGCAGCCTACACAACTCCCCCCAACTTCCACACCGTGAGCACGTGAGACTGACATGACCACCCTCGTAGTTGCCGAACACGACCATGCATCCCTTCGGGGTGCCACCCTCAACACCATCACCGCGGCCTTGACCTGCGGGGGGGGTGTGCATGTGCTGGTGGCAGGAAGTGGCGCTGCTGCTGCCGCCCAGCAGGCTGCTGAAGTTGCTGGCGTGGCCAAGGTGCTGCATGCCGACGATGCTGCTCTGGCCCATCACTTGGCTGAGACCCTTGCCGACCTGGTGGTGTCGATTGCTCCGGGCTACACCCATGTGTTGTTTCCCGCAACCGCCAATGGCAAGAATGCCGCGCCTCGGGTGGCCGCTTTGCTGGATGTGGCCCAGATCAGCGACGTCACCCGTGTGGTGGCGCCCGACACGTTCGAGCGTCCCATCTACGCCGGCAACGCGATTGCAACCGTGCAGTCCGCTGACGCGATCAAGGTCATCACGGTGCGAACCACAGGCTTTGATGCGGCTATATCCTCAGGTGGCGCCGCGGCCATTGAGCCTTTGGCTGGTGCGGCTGACAGCGGCAAGAGCGCCTACATCGGCAGCGAACTGGCCAAGAGCGATCGACCTGAACTAACGGCTGCCAAGATCATTGTCTCGGGCGGTCGAGCCTTGGGTTCATCGGAAAAGTTCAATGAGGTGCTCACGCCCTTGGCGGACAAGCTTGGTGCTGCCTTGGGCGCCAGTCGGGCTGCGGTTGACGCCGGGTACGCTCCAAACGACTGGCAGGTGGGCCAGACCGGCAAGATCGTCGCGCCGCAGCTGTATGTAGCCTGCGGCGTCAGCGGAGCCATACAACACTTGGCCGGCATGAAGGACTCCAAGGTGATCGTGGCCATCAACAAAGACCCAGAGGCGCCCATCTTCAGCGTCGCCGACTTCGGTTTGGAGGCCGACCTGTTTGCTGCTGTGCCTGAGCTGGTGAAGTCGCTCTGATCCCCGCTCATCGCGGTGCTCCGGCTGAAGTGCACCGCCCGAACACCCGAAACTGGAGAGCCCGCCCATGAGCTATCGCGCCCCCACCAAGGACATGTTGTTTGCGATGACCGAATTGGCCCACCTGGAAGCGGTGGCCCAGTTACCGGGGTTCGAGGACGCCGGCCCCGACACCGCGGCTGCCGTGTTGGAGGAGTGCGCCAGGCTCAACGAGGACGTCATAGCGCCCTTGAATTGGGAGGGCGACAAGGCACCTTCTTTCCTAAAGGACGGGCAGGTGACCACATCGGCCGGCTTCAAGGACGCATTTCGCCAGTTTGCGCAGGGTGGCTGGCAGGGGCTGCAGCATCCCAGCGCCTTCGGGGGGCAGGGTTTGCCCAAGACAATAGGCGCGGCTTGCGGAGAAATCCTCAACAGTGCCAACCTGAGCTTCGCCTTGTGCCCGCTGTTGACCGACGGAGCCATCGAGGCCCTGCTCACTGCGGGCTCTGAGCAGCAGCAGGCCACCTACATCCCGAAGATGGTCGACGGCACCTGGACCGGAACCATGAACCTCACCGAGCCACAAGCAGGTTCAGATCTGTCGCTGGTTCGCACCCGTGCCGAACCCCAGCCTGACGGCAGCTACAAGATCTTCGGCACCAAGATCTACATCACCTACGGTGAGCACGACATGGCCGAAAACATCGTCCACTTGGTGCTGGCCCGTGTTCAGGGGGCTCCCGAGGGGGTGAAAGGCATTTCCTTGTTCATCGTACCGAAGTATTTGGTGCAGCCCGATGGTTCACTCGGCCAGCGCAACGATGTGCACTGTGTGTCGCTTGAGCACAAGATGGGCATCAAGGCCAGTCCAACGGCGGTGCTGCAGTATGGTGACCATGGTGGTGCCATTGGGTACTTGGTAGGCCAGGAGAACCGAGGCCTTGAGTACATGTTCATCATGATGAACGCGGCTCGTTATGCCGTGGGGGTTCAAGGCATCGCCATTTCCGAACGTGCCTACCAAAAGGCCGTGCAATACGCCCGTGACCGCGTGCAAAGTCGCCCGGTGGATGGCTCGATGAACTCGGCGGCGCCCATCATTCATCACCCCGATGTCAAGCGCATGTTGCTGACAATGCGCGCAGTAACGGAAGGCTGTCGGGCCATGGCCACGGTCGCTGCGGCAGCTTTTGATGCGGCGCACGCCCATCCGGACGCTGCGGTGCGGGCTCAGAACCAGGCCTTTTATGAGTTCATGGTTCCGCTGGTGAAGGGCTACTCTACCGAGATGAGCCTAGAGGTCACCTCGCTGGGGATACAGGTTCACGGCGGTATGGGTTTTATCGAAGAGACGGGGGCGGCGCAGTATTACCGTGATGCCAAGATCTTGACGATTTACGAAGGTACCACTGCCATCCAAGCCAATGACCTGATTGGTCGAAAAACCGCGCGGGACGGCGGTGCCGGAGCGCGTGGCCTTGCCGCACAGATTGAGTTCACAGAGCAGGCTCTGGCTGCCAGTTCCAGTATTCACGCGCGGGCGATGTTGACCCGGCTTAAGTCGGCACGCCAAGCCTTCCTGGATGTGGTTGACTTTGTGGTGGCCCAGTCCAAAGTCAACCCCAACGGGGTTTTCGCTGGGTCGGTGCCCTACCTGATGTTGGCTGGCAATCTGATGTCGGGCTGGCAGATGGCGCGCGCACTGCTGGTGGCTGAAGACAAGCTCGGCCAAGCCCAGGACGCCGAATTCATGAAGGCCAAGATTGCCACCTGCCGCGTGTATGCCGACCACATTTTATCGCGCGCACCGGGCTTGCGTGACGCCATCGTTGAGGGCAGCGAGGGTGTAACAGCGATGGCGTTCGAGGCCTTCTGAGGCCCCTACACGGACACCGGCGTATAAGTTGGTCACGTTGCAGCGTGGCCATGAGCGTCGATCTGCGCTTTCGTATGTGAACCGGGAGATCCTGTGTCAGTTCCTGCCTTTTTGTCGCGCCTGCGCATTCCGGTTATCGGTTCGCCCCTTTTTATCGTCAGTAACCCCAAGTTGGTCATCGCGCAATGCACTTCGGGCGTCGTTGGCTCAATGCCGGCGCTCAACGCGCGTCCGGCTTCGCAACTCGATGAATGGCTGCACGAGATCACGGAAACCTTGGCAGCCTGGGATCTAGACCATCCCAACCAAAAAGCAGCGCCCTTTGCAATCAACCAAATTGTGCATAAAAGCAACGATCGCTTGGAGCACGACATGCAGGTGTGCGCCAAGTACCGTGTGCCTTTGGTGATCACTAGTCTTGGGGCGCGCACCGATGTGAACGACGCTGTGCACGCGTGGGGTGGTATCGTGATGCACGACATCATCAACAACGCCTTTGCTCGCAAGGCTATTGAGAAGGGTGCAGATGGCCTTATTGCGGTGGCTGCAGGCGCGGGCGGTCATGCTGGGGTCAAGAGCCCCTTTGCGCTGATCCAGGAAATCCGCGAGTGGTTCGATGGGCCCCTAGCGCTGTCTGGCAGCATGGCCACGGGCGGTGCGGTACTGGCCGCGCAGGCCATGGGTGCAGACTTCGGCTATATCGGTTCGGCCTTCATAGCAACCGACGAGGCGAGGGCCTCAGACGATTACAAGCGGTGCATCGTGGACAGTACCAGCGACGACATCGTGTATTCCAACCTTTTCACAGGGGTTCACGGCAACTACCTCAAACCTTCGGTGCGTAACGCGGGCCTGGACCCTGATCAATTGCCACAGAGCGACCCCTCCAAAATGAACTTCGGTGGCGACGCGAGGAAGGCTTGGAAGGACATTTGGGGCTGCGGGCAGGGAATCGGTGCTGTCAAGGCGGTGGTGCCCACACGGGTGTTGGTTGACCGCCTGGCTGCGGAATACCAAGCCGCACGGGCGCATTTGCAGCTGCGCGGCTGAGGTCTGAGGCGATCCTGAGGTCTTGCTCCCCACCGGGTTCCCCTCTTGCAGGCAGGCACGGGGTGGGTGATCAGCGCTGGCGTGGGTCTGGCAGCGCGTCTTCCATCGAGCAGTCGCAACCTTGACCGGCTGCGATCCAGCGCCGGGCGGCCTTGTGCAACCCTTGCATCCACCAACGTTTCCAGGCGGGCGCCTGCGAGGGCAGGCAGGCTGGGTCCGTGGTGGCCAGCACGCCGCATCGGTAGGTACGAGCATCCGCCTGCCACTGCAGCCACTGGCAGGGCCCCTGCCGGCGCAGCGTCAGAACCGCCCCCATCGGACACGGCTCAGCCAGGCAGCATACGCCGCAACCGTTGCAAGGCGCACCCTCTGCAGGTTTGCTTGGGGCAGCCGGGTGAATCTTGAGGGTGACCAGTCGTTTCGTGACCATGGTGCGTTGTGTTTGTCGCTGAGCCTATTCTCGCTGGGACCTGCCGTTCCAGCTTGCTGTGGCATGTCCGTCAGGATTGGGCGAGGTTCCGGTGATACAGTCCTTTCATCGATTAGACAGGTCCTTCCCGTCCCCTTGCTGGTCCGTTAGATAGCAAGGCGGGTCGCAATCCGCCAACCGGCATAGCCGGGTCGCGGAAGGTTGTGCAACCCATCGGAGCCCCGGAAACCGGGGCGAAAGGTGAGCGAGACATGATGCAGCAATACAGGTCCAATTCGTACCTGTTCGGGGGCAACGCGCCCTACGTAGAGGAGCTCTATGAGAGCTACCTCGATAACCCAGGTTCGGTCCCAGAGAAGTGGCGCGCCTACTTCGATGTCCTCCAACACGTGCCCGCCACCGATGGCTCACAGCGCTCCGACGTGGCGCATGCGCCCGTGGTCGAATCGTTTGCGCAACGCGCTAAGGCCAATGCCTTTGCCTTGAAAGCGAGCGAAGCCGACCTTGCCGTGGCACGCAAGCAGGTGCATGTGCAGTCGCTGATTGCAGCCTATCGCTTCCTGGGTTCGCGTTGGGCCGACCTCGACCCCTTGAAGCGGACCGAGCGCCCCAAGTTTCCGGAGCTCGAACCCAGTTTCTACGACCTGTCGGAATCGGACATGGACATCACCTTTTCCGCAGCCAACACCTACTTTGGCAAGGGCGAAGAGATGACCTTGCGCGATATCGTGCAGGCACTGCGCGAAACCTACTGCGGCACGATCGGGGCCGAGTTCATGCACTGCACTGACCCGGCCGAAAAGCGCTGGTGGCAGGAACGGCTGGAAAAGGTTCGTGGCAAGCCCAATTTCGATGCCGACAAAAAGAAGCACATCCTCGACCGCCTGACCGCTGCCGAGGGCCTTGAGCGATATCTGCACACCAAGTATGTGGGCCAGAAGCGCTTTTCCCTGGAAGGTGGCGAGAGTTTCATTGCGTCGATGGACGAACTTGTTCAGCGCGCAGGCGAAAAGGGGGTTCAGGAAATCGTGATCGGCATGGCGCACCGCGGCCGCCTCAATGTACTGGTCAACACATTGGGCAAGATGCCCAAGGACCTGTTCGCCGAGTTTGAGCATACCGCGCCAGAGAATCTCCCCTCGGGTGATGTGAAGTACCACCAGGGCTTCTCCTCAGACATCTCCACCCAAGGCGGCCCGGTGCACTTGTCGCTGGCCTTCAACCCGTCTCACCTGGAAATCGTGAACCCGGTGGTTGAGGGGTCGGTGCGTGCCCGTATGGAGCGGCGTGGAGACAAGAATGGCGACCAGGTATTGCCGGTTCTGGTCCACGGTGATGCAGCCTTTGCAGGCCAGGGTGTTGTCATGGAAACCCTGGCGTTGGCGCAGACCCGGTACTACAGCACCGGGGGCACTGTTCACATAGTGATCAACAACCAGATCGGCTTTACCACCAGTGACCCGCGCGATAGCCGTTCAACGATTTACTGCTCTGATGTGGTGAAGATGATTGAAGCCCCGGTGCTGCACGTCAATGGCGATGATCCGGAAGCTGTGGTGTGGTGCACCCAGTTAGCCATGGACTACCGCCAGCAGTTCAAAAAGGATGTGGTGTTGGACATCATCTGCTTCCGCAAGTTGGGTCATAACGAACAGGACACGCCTTCGCTGACCCAACCACTGATGTACAAGGTGATTACGCAACATCCCGGCACGCGAAAGCTCTACGGTGAAAAACTGGTGGCGCAAGCGGTGCTGCCACCGGATGGCCCCGATGCGATGATGAAACACCTTCGGTCAGCCTTCGATGAAGGGCGTCACACCTCGGATCCGGTGCTGACCAACTTCAAGAGCAAGTATTCGGTTGATTGGGCGCCCTTCCTTGGTAAGAAGTGGACCGATGCTGCCGATACAGCGTTGCCATTGGCGGAGATCAAGCGGCTGGCTGAGCGAGTCACCACGGTACCGCCAGGCTTTACGCTTCACCCGCTGGTGCAAAAGGTGATCGCCGATCGGGCCTCGATGGGGCGTGGCGAGATCAACATGGACTGGGGCATGGGTGAGCACCTGGCCTATGCATCCTTGGTGGCCAGCGGCTATGCGGTACGCTTGAGCGGCGAAGACTGTGGCCGTGGCACCTTTGTGCACCGCCATGCCGTGCTTCACGACCAAAATCGGGAAAAGTGGGACGTTGGCACCTACATCCCCCTCCAGAATGTGGCCGAGGGTCAGGCACCGTTCACGGTGATCGATTCGATTCTTTCCGAAGAAGCGGTCCTGGGCTTTGAGTACGGCTATGCAGCCGCTGAGCCGAACACCCTGACCGTTTGGGAGGCGCAGTTTGGCGATTTCGCCAACGGCGCACAGGTGGTGATTGACCAGTTCATTGCATCCGGTGAAGTCAAGTGGGGCCGTGTAAATGGGTTGACCTTAATGCTTCCGCACGGCTACGAAGGCCAGGGCCCTGAGCACAGCAGCGCTCGACTAGAACGTTTTATGCAGCTGGCTGCGGACAACAACATGCAGATTTGCCAGCCGACCTCAGCCAGCCAAATCTTCCACTTGTTGCGTCGCCAAATGGTGCGCCAATTCCGCAAGCCTTTGATCATCTTTACCCCCAAGAGCCTCTTGCGCAACAAGGACGCTGCTTCACCGATGAGCGAGTTCACCAAGGGTGAGTTCCGCACCGTGATTGGGCTCGACCGTGCCGAGGTGGAGAGCGAAAAGGTCAAGCGTGTGATCGCCTGCTCGGGCAAGGTGGCCTATGACCTGATCAAGCGCCGAGATGAAAAAAAGGTTTGGGATGTAGCCATTGTTCGGGTTGAACAGTTGTATCCCTTCCCACATAAGGCCTTTGCCACCGAAATGAAGCGATTCCCCAACGCTGTCGAGGTGGTGTGGTGTCAAGACGAGCCGCAGAACCAGGGCGCCTGGTTTTTCGTTCAGCACTACATCCACGAGAACATGCTCGAGGATCAAAAGTTAGGTTATGCCGGTCGTCCGGCCTCCGCGTCGCCAGCTGTGGGCTACGCCCATGTGCACCAAGAGCAGCAAAAGGCTCTCCTAGATCAGGCCTTCGGCAAGCTCAAGGGCTTCGTGCTGTCTAAGTGAAAGTAAACATCATGGCATTGTTAGAAGTAAAGGTTCCCCAGCTCAGCGAATCGGTGGCTGAGGCCACCCTGTTGACGTGGAAGAAGAAACCCGGTGACGCTGTAGCGATCGATGAAATCCTGATTGAGGTCGAGACCGATAAGGTGGTCTTGGAGGTGCCGGCACCAGCTGGCGGGGTGCTCGGCGAGATCGTGGTCGGCGATGGGGGAGCGGTTGTCAGCGACCAGCTGATCGCCCGAATCGACACGGCGGTCCAGGCCGTTGCGGCGGCGCCCGCGCCGGCTGCAGCGGCAGCGCTGCGCGCTACATCTCCAGCGCCAGCACCGGCTGCAGCCGTCAGCAAAGCTGCGGTGGCTATGCCCGCGGCGGCCAAGTTGATGGCTGACCACCAACTGCCTGCGGGCTCGGTAGCCGGCACGGGTAAAGATGGTCGGGTGACCAAGGCAGACGTGCTGTCTGTGCTGACTTCAGGGGGCCCGTCAGCGCCTGCTGCAGCCGTTCAAGCCCCGGTGCCTGCCGCAGTGGTAAAGCCGTTGCCTGCTGTTTCTGCGCCGTCGTCATCCATGAACTTGGGTGACCGCCCTGAGCAGCGGGTGCCCATGAGCCGGTTGCGCGCGCGCATCGCCGAGCGCTTGGTGCAATCGCAATCCACCAATGCCATCTTGTCAACCTTCAATGAGGTGAACATGGCGCCGGTCATGGAGATGCGCAAGAAGTTCCAGGAGAAGTTCGAGAAAGAACACGGCGTGAAGCTGGGTTTCATGAGCTTCTTTGTTAAAGCAGCCGTGGCGGCGCTCAAGAAGTACCCCATCGTCAATGCATCGGTCGATGGCAACGACATCGTCTATCACGGCTACTTCGATATCGGCATCGCCGTCGGTTCGCCGCGAGGATTGGTGGTTCCGGTGCTGCGCAATGTTGACCAGATGAGCTTTGCCGATATTGAGAAGAAGATTGCGGAGTTCGGCGTCAAGGCCATTAACGGCAAACTGGGTATTGAAGAGCTCACGGGCGGTACCTTCTCGGTCAGCAATGGGGGCACTTTTGGCTCCATGCTGTCCACACCCATCATCAACCCTCCGCAGTCGGCCATCTTGGGCGTACACGCCACCAAGGACCGCGCGGTGGTGGAACACGGTCAGGTGGTGGTGCGCCCGATGAACTACCTGGCCCTTTCTTACGACCATCGAATCATCGATGGCCGGGAGGCGGTGCTGAGCCTTGTGGCAATCAAGGAAGCCTTAGAAGACCCTGCGCGCCTGCTCTTTGATATCTGAAGACCATTTGGGACAGACCGAGAAGCGAAGCGACGCTCTCTGCCCCCCAATCACCTTGCGGGATAGACCGAAAAGCGAAGCAAAAAGCTCTGCCCCCAACTGACCAAGCAAAAAGCATCATGACCAAGCAATTTGACGTCATCGTGATCGGTGGCGGCCCCGGTGGCTACATCGCTGCCATTCGTGCAGCCCAGTTGGGTATGAATGTGGCCTGCATCGACGAGTGGAAGAATACCCAGGGCGGCCCGGCACCTGGCGGAACTTGCACCAACGTGGGTTGCATCCCGTCCAAGGCCTTGCTGCAATCCAGTGAGCATTATGAGCAGGCCGGTCACCACTTTGCCGACCACGGTATCGGACTTAAAGATCTCAGCATTGACGTGTCCAAGATGCTGTCCCGAAAAGACACCGTGGTCAAACAGAACAACGATGGCATTCTGTACTTGTTCAAGAAGAACAAGGTGACTTTCTTCCACGGCCGAGGGTCCTTTCTGAAGGCCGGGCAGGGCGGATACCAGATCCACGTGGCCGCAGAAAGGGCTGAGACCATCAGTGCCGCGCAGGTGATCGTGGCCACCGGATCGAATGCGCGCGCCTTGCCCGGGGTTCCCTTTGACGAAGAGCTCATCCTGTCCAACGACGGAGCGCTGCGCATCGGCGCCGTCCCCAAGAAGTTGGGTCTGATTGGCTCGGGGGTCATTGGGCTTGAGATGGGGTCGGTTTGGCGCCGACTGGGTGCCGAGGTCACCATTCTCGAAGGCCTGCCCGCTTTCTTGGGCGCTGTGGATGAACAAATTGCCAAAGAAGCCCATAAGGCCTTTACCAAGCAAGGACTGAAGATTGAGCTGGGCGTGAAGGTTGGTGACGTCAAGACCAGCAAGAAGGGCGTGAGCGTGGCCTTCATCGATGCCGAGGGTGCGCAGCAGCGGCTTGATGTCGACAAACTCATCATCTCAATTGGCCGCGTACCCAACACCACGGGTCTGAACGCTGAAGCGGTGGGTTTGAAGCTCGACGAGCTGGGTGCCATCGTGGTAGACGATGCTTGTCGGACCAATCTGCCTGGCGTGTGGGCAGTTGGCGATGTGGTGCGGGGGCCCATGCTGGCCCACAAGGCCGAGGAAGAGGGCGTGGCGGTGGTAGAGCGTATCGCCGGGCAGCACGGTCACGTGAACTTCAGCACCATTCCTTGGGTGATTTACACAAGCCCGGAAATAGCCTGGGTCGGTAATACCGAGCAACAGCTGAAGGCCACCGGCCGGGCCTACAAGGCGGGCACCTTCCCGTTCATGGCTAACGGGCGTGCACGAGCCTTGGGCGATACCACCGGCATGGTGAAATTTTTGGCGGATGCGGCGACCGATGAGATTTTGGGCGTCCACATCGTCGGCCCCATGGCTTCAGAGTTGATTGCTGAAGCGGTGGTAGCCATGGAATTCAAGGCCAGCGCCGAAGACATAGCGCGCATTTGCCATGCGCACCCATCCTTGAGTGAAGCCACCAAGGAAGCGGCTTTGGCCGTTGAAAAGCGCACGCTGAACCTCTGATGGCCCCTTGATGGGCGTACGAGAGCTTTTCGAACGCACCCTGGCCGAGCGTGGGTTTAGCGCTGACCCGGCTCAGGAAGGCGCCATCGAGGCTTTGCAGCGCTGCGAGCAGGAGTGGCAGGATTACCTGCTCAGGCGCAGCAACGCGGTCATTCGGCTCCTGGTCAAGCCGCCGATTCCGCGCGGTATTTACATGTATGGAGGCGTTGGGCGCGGCAAGAGTTTTTTGATGGACAGTTTCTTCCTGTCCGTACCGCTGCGCCGCAAGACGCGTTTGCACTTCCATGAGTTCATGCGGGAAGTGCATCGTGAGCTGGCCGACCTTAAGGGGGTTCAAAACCCGCTGGATGAGTTGGGCAAACGAATCGCCAAGCGCTTTCGCCTGATCTGCTTTGATGAGTTCCACGTGGCCGACGTGACCGACGCGATGATCCTGCATCGCTTGTTGGATGCTCTGTTTGCTAATCGAGTGAGTATCGTCACGACCTCGAACTTTCACCCCGATGGCCTGTACCCGAACGGGCTTCATCGTGACCGAATCCTGCCTGCAATTAAGCTGCTCAAGAGCCAACTTGAGGTGGTCAACGTCGACTATGGCATCGACTACCGGCGGCGCGCCCTGGAGAGGGTCAAGATGTATCACTGCCCCTGTGATGGGTTGGCCGACCGCGCCCTCAAAGCGGCCTTCGAGGATCTGGCGGAGGTGCGCGATGAGCCACCCGTGCTAAGCATTGAGCACCGTGAGGTGACTGCCCGTCGTAGGGCTGGCGGCGTGGTGTGGTTCGACTTCAAGTGGCTGTGCGGCGGCCCGCGCTCGCAAAACGATTACCTGGAGATCGCCTCACGCTTCCATACGGTAATTCTGTCCAACGTGCCTCAGATGGCGCCGCGTATGGCCAGCGAGGCACGGCGCTTTACATGGCTTGTTGATGTGTTGTATGACCGGCGCTGTAAGTTGATCATCAGTGCTGAGTGCCTGCCGGAGCAGCTCTATACCGAGGGGCCTATGGCGCATGAGTTCCCGCGCACCATTTCCCGACTGTACGAAATGCAGTCAGCTGAGTTTTTGGCCCAGGGGCGGCGAATGGTGGACACCTCTTTGACCTGAACGCAGCTACCCCCGTTGGTGGGCCGACGGCAACCAAGGCTGAGCCTAAAATTACTCAACTCATGGATGACAACCTCCGGTCTCCCCAGCGGCAACTCATCGAACTGCGGATCGAGCATGCCGATCTGGACAGCTTGATCGACCGCCTAGCCGAGCAGTCTCAGCCAGATGATTTGGCACTGCGCCGCTTAAAGAAGCGGCGCCTGATGTTGCGCGACCAGATCCGGCGCCTCGAGTCGGATCTGGAGCCTCCTGAGCCGGCCTGAGGTGAGCGTGCAGCCTCTGGCGCCTTGCGCACAGTTGCCCCAGTGAGCCCGGAAACGCAGCCGAGCGATCTGGGCGCCGCGGTGATGGCGCTCATGGGTCCGCAAGGGCCTTTGTCGCGCGATGACCCGTCCTACCGTCAGCGTGTCGAACAGACCGATATGGCGCAGGCGGTGGCCCGTGCCATCGAGCAGCCACACGCCTTGGTAGTGGAGGCTGGCACTGGCGTGGGCAAGACGTATGCCTATCTCATCCCCTTGCTCCTCAGTGGTCGGCGCGGTCTGGTCAGCACCGCCACCAAGAGCCTCCAAGACCAGTTGTATTGGCGCGACCTGCCTCAGCTGTGCGAGCGCTTAGGCGTTCCGGTCACGACAGCCATACTCAAGGGTCGCGGCAGCTATCTGTGCCGACACCGCTTGTCTCAGGCACGCCAGGCTCCCGAGGGGCTAGACCGCATCAGCCTGCGCCTGTTGGCGCGTATTGAGCATTGGGCGCGCAGCACCTCCAGTGGAGACCTGTCGGAGGTGGCGGGCCTGGGCGAGCGAACTGCGCTCCTGCCCTTGGTAACCTCCACTCGTGAGAACTGCTTGGGCAGCGAGTGTCCAGCCTTCAACGACTGTCATGTGGTGCAGGCGCGGCGACAGGCGATGGCAGCTGATCTGGTCGTGGTGAACCACCACCTCTTCTTCGCCGATCTTGCTCTCAAGGAAGACGGTATGGCCGAGTTGCTGCCATCTGTGGAGGTGGTGGTATTTGACGAAGCACACCAGATTCTGGATATCGGTCTGCAGTTTGTGGCCACCACCCTCGCAACCTTGGCCGTGCTGGACCTTGCGCGCGACTTACGCTCAGCGGGATTGGCGCATGCCCGCGGTTTGCAGGACTGGTTGGCCTGCGCCCAGACGTTGGAGCAAGCCGCGCGGGATCTGGTGCTGGCCTGTGACGGTCAGCCGACCGCTGAGCAGGATGCCAGTGGGCAAGTAGCTGGGCGAGGTGGTCGTCGGGTACGATGGAGCGAACGCAGCTCGGGGCGTGCCGACGCTGTAGCGCGTCCGGTGGAGGCTGCCTTTGACCATGCGCTGTCGCAGTTGGCGGCGGCCCTGAGTTCCGCCCAGGACAGCGCAGGGGCTCTAGCGGAGGTTCATCCTGATCTGCAGCGCCTGAATGAACGCGCTCAAGAGCTGCGTGCAAGGCTAGGTGTCTTCCAGTCACCTATGGCGCTGGATCGGGTGCGCTGGATCGATCTGGGAACACACCAAGCACGCCTTATCGACACCCCCCTGGACATTCGCGAGCTGATGCAGCAGTCACGTCAGCAGACCCATCGCGCCTGGATTTTCACTTCCGCCACATTGGGGGATGAGCCCACGCTCAGCTGGTTTCGGGCGCAGACCGGGCTTGACGACGCACAGGTGCTGGCGGTGGGCAGTCCTTTTGACTATGCAGCCCATGCCCGCTTGTGGGTGCCTTCGCAGATCCCAGCACCCGCAGAGGCGGGGCACACCGAAGCGGTGGCGCAAGTCGGCGCGCGCTGTGCAGCCCGGCTTGGTGGACGTACCTTTGTTCTGGCCACCACCTTGCGCGCCTTACCCGTCATCGGGGACAACATACGGCGCCTATTCGATTCACAGGGCTTGAACATTGAGGTGCTGGTGCAGGGCAGCGAGCCCAAGCGCGCACTGCTCGAGCGCTTTGTGCAGCTTGCTCAGGGAACCGGTGCTGTGCTGGTAGGGTCAGCCAGTTTTTGGGAAGGCATCGATGTACCAGGCAGTGCCCTGCAGTGCGTGGTGATCGACAAGCTGCCATTTCCGCCCCCGGATGATCCCTTGCTGGAAGCCCGAACCCGCGCACTTAAGGCGCAGGGACGGAACCCTTTCGCGGAGTTGTTTTTGGCTGAAACGGCCATCTCGCTGAAACAGGGCGTGGGCCGTTTGATCCGAAGCGAGACCGATCGTGGCCTGCTGATCATCTGCGACAAGCGCTTACACACCAAGGGATATGGCGCACGGATGTTGGCGGCCTTGCCGCCGATGACACGGTTGAACGAAGGTGGCGCCGTGGCGCAGTGGTTGGACGAGCTAAAGACCGCCCACTAAAGCCCGGCGGGGCCTACCAGACCTTCCACCAGGGCCGTGTGGCCTTGGCACTGGCTGCAGGGGCGGTGGGGAAGTTCAATTCCAACACCCGTTTGGCGTCGTCACGCAGGTCGTTCAAACCCAACTGCTCGTAGCTGAGCACCATGATTCGAAGGGCATCGGCTGCTGCTGGTGCTCGCTCGAACTCTCGAATGGCTTGTTGTGCCCGGTTGGCTGCAGCCAGATACGCGCCGCGTTCAAAGTAGTAGCGTGCAACCCGCAACTCGTAGTCGGCCAGCGCATTGGCAATATAGTCCATGCGCACGCGTGCATCAGGGGCATAGCGCGACTGGGGGAATTGACCGACCAACATCTTGAATGCCTGGTAGGCGTCGCGAGAGGCTTGTTGGTCGCGCTCCACGACGTCCTGTCGCAGCACCTGGTAGATCCACCCCAAGCTGTCGTTGAAATTAACCAGGCCTTTGAGGTAATACGCATAGTCCAGGGCTGGGCTCGAAGGGTTAAGCCGGATGAAGCGGTCCAGCACTGCCACCGCTTCTGGGCGCTCGCCTGACTTGTAGCGCGAGTAGGCCAGATCCAGCGAGGCTTGCTGCGCCAGTAGCGTTCCAGCTGCCCGGCCCTCCAGTCGTTCCAGCGCACGTATGGCGCGGTCCCATCCGCCCGAAGCCATATCGGCCTTGGCCTCTGCATACAATTTCTCTATCGCCATTGCCGAGAATTCGTCCTTCTCGGTGCTGGCGCAAGCACCCAACAGGGCAAGGGCCAGGCCCGTGACGGCCAATGCAGCATGCCTGCGACACGCGGCTGCGCGACCAAAAAGGGCGATTAAAGGCGGTGTGAGCATGACGCAAAGGTGGGTAGCGTGTCTATAGGCGAAGATTATACGGACCCCCCCCTCTTGGACCTGGAGGGCGAGGACGTGGAAACCCGCCAGTGGCCTGTGGATGCCCACGAACACGGCCTGCGGCTGGACAAGGCGCTCGTACGCGGGGTTCCGGAGTTTTCGCGCAGCCACCTGCAGCACCTGATCGAGGCGGGTTGCGTCCTTGTTCAGACGAAGGTGGCGGTATCGCCGTCGCAAAAGCTGCGGGTGGGGCAGTTGATTTCGGTGGCGCTGCGTCCCACCGCACAAGCGCAGGCGTTTCGGGCAGAGCCCCTGGCGCTGGACATTCGGTTTGAAGATGAGCACCTGATGGTGCTCAACAAGCCTGCTGGCCTGGTGGTCCACCCAGCGCCAGGCCACTGGAGCGGCACCCTCCTCAACGGGCTGCTGCACCACCATCCGGGCGCGACAGACTTGCCACGAGCGGGTATTGTTCACCGACTGGACCGCGACACCTCGGGGGTGATGGTGGTGGCTAAGACGCGCCTGGCTATGCACGCCCTTGTCGGCGCGATCGCCGACCGGTCGGTTCACCGCGTCTATCGGGCCATCGTCTGGGGGGCTGTGAGCACGGCGGAACAAGAGGTGCAGGCACCTATCGGACGTGATCCGAGGTCGCGCATCCGGATGGCGGTTGTGGCTTCGGGCAAGCCTTCTCGGACCGTGGTGCGCGTGCTGCACCGAGCTCCGAGCGGCCACACCGCCGTGGAGTGTCGGCTGCACACCGGCCGCACCCACCAGATTCGGGTCCACATGGCGCACTTAGGCCATCCAGTGGTGGGCGATAGCCTGTACGCCGGCGCGCCGGCCTGGGGCATGACGCGCCAGGCCCTGCATGCCCACCAACTGGCTTTCGACCACCCCTGCACCCAGACCCGGGTAGAGGTATCTGTGCCCATGCCCGCGGACCTGGCGGCAGCCTGGGATGCGGTCTTCGCACTCGGATAGAATTGGGGCATGATGGGCGACCCATGCTGGGCGGCCCGCGAGGCAAAGCCGTTTTGCGGATCCGACCGTATGACGTGCCCGCCGGTTTGGTGCCCGCAGCGCCGACCGTCCCATTCAGTGGTTTGGGCGCTGCTGGCCACGATATCGATCCCACGTCCGCGGCATCGTTGCCCGACCCCATTCATTTGAACTGCTCGCCTGGCGGCGGGCTCCCCGACATGGACACCATCGAAGCCAAACGGGTACTCGAGACGGCGTTGTTGTGCGCCCAACAACCCATGGCCGTGCGAGAAATCAAAGCCTTGTTCGAAGACCAATTCGACGCGCCGCAGGTGCGAGAGCTGCTCCAATCACTTCAGGGCGATTGGGCTGATCGGGGAATTGAACTGGTAGAGCTGGCCAGCGGTTGGCGGTTTCAAAGCCGTGCTGACATGCGCCATTTTCTGGACCGACTGCACCCCGAGAGGCCCCCGCGCTACTCCCGCGCGGTGATGGAGACCTTGGCCATCATCGCGTACCGCCAGCCTGTCACGCGCGGCGACATTGAAGACATTCGCGGTGTCACTGTGGCCACCCCCACCGTCAAGCAACTCGAGGACCGGGGCTGGATCGAGGTGATCGGCCATCGGGAAGCACCTGGGCGGCCCGCCCTGTACGCCACCACACGCCAGTTTCTCGATGACCTGGGCCTGGGCGGGTTGCAAGAATTGCCCATGCTTGAAAGTGCATCCGGGGCCAGTCCCAGATTACCGGCCGCTCAGCCGGACCTGCTCAGTGGCTCTGAGCAAGGTCTCTTGCCCCTGGACGGCGCGGCCGATGCGCCGCTGCTGGAGTCCGTCGCCTCGGCTCAACCCCCCGTGTCCCCAAACACCCCACGCCCATGAACGATCTACCCGACGAATCCAGCACCAAGCCGGGTGCCGAAGCTGCCGACGGGGCCCACGCCCCGGCAGCTAAACGGGGGCCATCTGCTCCGGACGCATACGAAGACGCCGGCAGCGGTGGCAAGCATCGGCGGCGTCGCCGCAACCGCCACAAGCGTGGTAGCGGCGGTCCAGCCCTTGAGGTGGGTGGCGGCCACGGATCAGGCGCCGATGGCGAGCTGTCGGCAGATTCCTCCTCCCATGCTTCACCACCGTTGGACCCGGCCGTCAGAGAGGTGGCCACCGCTTTGTTTGGCGAGGTTGTCTCGGGCGCCTACGACGCCGTCGACTTGATGCAAGCTCCTGCACCGCTGGACGCGGCCCAGGGCCAAAGCGACGACGAGGGCGTGGCGCCACAGTCTATTCGCGCCGACGCGGCGCGTGAAGCAGCGGATGATCCCGACGACCTATGCGAGCAGATGACACCGCAGGCACCATTGGAGCCAGGTGAGGCCGACAGCGGTCGCCGCCGAGTTCTGGCGCCTGACCCTGATGCACCCAAGCTGCACAAGGTGTTGGCGCAGTCGGGGTTGGGTTCACGCCGCGATCTCGAAGCCATGATCGAAACTGGCCGCGTGACGGTCAATGGTGAAGTGGCTCACACCGGGCAGCGTATCAGCCACGGCGACCGCGTTCAAATTGATGGAAGGCCGGTGCGCATTCGCTTGCGCCAGGGGCGGCCTCGTGTGTTGGCTTATCACAAGCCGGTAGGGGAGGTCGTGACCCACGACGACCCCCAGCAGCGCCCGACTGTCTTTCGCCGTTTGCCGCGCTTGCCCCAGGGCAAGTGGCAATCGGTGGGGCGGCTCGATCTAAACACCGAAGGTTTGTTGTTGTTCACCAACTCTGGGGAGTTGGCCAATCAGTTGATGCATCCCCGCTTTGGGGTGGAACGCGAGTATGCAGTTCGCGTCTTGGGTCGTTTGGACGATGCTGAGCGTGAACGACTCTTGCAGGGCGTTGAGATCGAAGGGCATCCGGCATCGTTTCTGAGTATCGAAGATGGTGGTGGCGAAGGGGTCAACCACTGGTACCGCGTGGTGCTCAACGAGGGTCGTAATCGAGAGGTGCGCCGCCTTTTTGATGCGGTGGGCTTGACGGTGAGCCGCCTGATCCGCATCCGCTACGGCTGCGTGGTACTGCCTCGAGGCCTCAAGCGCGGTGCTTGGGTGGACCTCGACGAGCGCGACGTGACCCAGCTGCAGCAGCTGACGGGTACCCGCACACGGCACCCGGAGGGCGGCCGTGGCGCAGGGCGTGGTCGCAAGGGTCGTGAGGGTCGTGAGATTCGTGAGGGTGCTTGGCCGTCAGCGGCGCGGGAGGGGGAAGCTGAGCGCCGTGTTGATACACCGCTCAAGCGGGAGCGCCGCGAACGGGGCGAGGATGGTCCGATTCCCAACCCCCTGCAGCAGACCTTTGATAAGCGAGCCTTCAAGGAGCAGCAGCGCCGGCCCAAGCGCGAGTACGGAGAAGACGGTCCAATCCCCAATCCGCTGCAACAGACCTTTGACCAGCGCGCGCTGAAGGAAGCGCAGCGAAAGCCGCGCCGAGAATATGGGGACGACGGCCCGATTCCAAATCCGCTGCAACAGACCTACGACAAGCGCGCGATGCAGGAGTCCCGCAGGGCGCCGGTGCATCGAGACTATGCCGAGGATGCTCCGGAGGACTTCACGGATGACGATGGCCCGATTCCCAGTCCACTCCAGCAGACCTTCGACAAGCGCTTTGTGGGCAAGGGCAATGGGGGATCCGGCGGCGCTGGTCGCGGTGGACGCAGCCGTGCCAGTGGTTCCGAGCGCGGCTCCGGCCCGGGTTCAACAGAGGGTTCAGGCCCACACAAGCAGGCCGGACGAGGCAAGGGGGCCGCAACAGGTGGTCAAGGTGCCGGCCGCAGCTTCCGTGCGGGTGGCACCGGCGGCAAGGGCAGCGCCAAGTCCGGTGCGGGCAAGTCGGGTTCAGGCAAGGCACAGGCTCAGCCCGATCCGATGCGAACCGCGGTGGGCTACATCGGCGCCGATGCCAAGCTTGGGCGTGCAAAGGGCGGCCGCGGCCGCCGCGGGCGCTGATGAATTAAACTTATTGAGTCTGCTCAATGCCCACCCGGAGAAGAAAATGGCGATCGAACGTACCCTGTCCATCATCAAACCCGATGCCGTGGCCAAGAACGTGATCGGACAGATCTACGCCCGTTTTGAGGGCGCTGGCCTAAAGGTGGTTGCAGCCAGGATGGCCCATCTGTCCCGGGGCGAGGCCGAGCAGTTTTATGCCGTGCACAAGGCGCGCCCCTTCTTCAAGGGCTTGGTGGACTTCATGGTGTCCGGCCCGGTAATGATTCAGGTCTTAGAGGGTGAGAACGCCATCGCCAAGAACCGCGAACTCATGGGAGCCACGGATCCCAATAAGGCTGACAAGGGCACCATTCGTGCCGACTTTGCCGACAGCATTGACTCCAATGCGGTACATGGCTCCGATGCCCCGCAGACCGCTGCTGTTGAGGTGGCTTTCTTCTTTGCGGGTATGAACGTCTACAGCCGTTGAGGGCGTGCGCCGGCCGCCTCTGATGCGGCCGAGCGGTCCGCTCGCACACCATGATCAACCTGCTCGACTTTGACCGTGAGGGGCTGAAGCGCTGGTGTGTAGAGCAAGGTGAGAAACCCTTTCGGGCCACCCAACTCTTCCGGTGGATTCACCAGCGGGGCGTGGCCGACGTGGCTCAAATGACCGATTTGGCCAAATCTTGGCGCAACAAGCTGCAGGGCTTGGCAGCGGTTTTGCCGTTGGGCATCGTCAGCGAAGAGGTGTCCCATGACGGCACAATCAAATGGCTTCTCGATGTCGGGGCGGGTGATGCGGTGGAGACCGTGTTCATCCCCGAGGACGACCGAGGCACCCTGTGCGTCTCATCACAAGCCGGTTGTGCGGTAGCTTGTCGTTTTTGTTCCACTGGCCATCAGGGCTTCAGCCGAAACCTGAGCACCGGCGAAATACTGGCCCAACTTTGGCACGCTGAGCATTACCTGAGGCGACGGTTGGGCTTGGCCGAAGGTGAACGCGCCATCACCAACGTGGTGATGATGGGTATGGGCGAGCCTCTACAGAACTACAGCGCCTTGGTGCCGGCGCTCAAGGCAATGCTTGACGACCATGGTTATGGCCTGTCTCGGCGCCGGGTCACCGTCAGCACAGCCGGCGTGGTGCCGATGATTGAACGCTTGCTGGTTGACTGTCCGGTGGCTTTGGCGGTGAGTTTGCATGCCCCAGACGACATCTTGCGCGAGCACCTGGTGCCGCTGAACCGCAAATACCCGTTGGCGGAGCTCTTGGCAGCCTGCAAAGCTTATTCGGCTGCTGCGCCTAGAGACTTCATTACGTTTGAATACTGCATGCTCGATGGCGTCAATGACAACCCCGAGCAGGCGCGGGCACTGCTGGACTTGGTTCGTGACAGCCAGGTACCCTGCAAGTTCAACCTGATACCCTTTAATCCCTTTCCGGCGTCCGGCCTCAAACGGTCCCCCCGCGAGCGGGTGGTGGCCTTTGCCGATGTGCTTCAGAATGGCGGTATCGTGACTACCATACGCAAAACCCGCGGTGACGACATCGAAGCCGCCTGCGGCCAACTTGCCGGTGAGGTGCAGGACCGCACCCGTGTCCAAGTGCGCCTGGCCGACCGCCGGCTGATGCCGGCGAAAGTCCACACTCAAACACCATGAGTGGTAACTGTGCGGACCGCCGCTGGTTCAGGGCATCCGCCGCGGTGCTGTGCATGATGACTTGCTGGGCGGGTCATGCATTGGCCGGCCCCTACACCGCTGCTCGCGTGCTCGATATTCGCACCGCATCGGACCAGGGCGAAGCTGAGCGCCGTGCCCGTGTGCGCCTTGAATTGGCGGCAGCCTATTTCGCGCAGGGCCAGGTCACCACGGCCTTGGATGAGCTCAAGCAGGCCTTGTCGGCTTACCCGGCCTTGGCCGATGGCTTGAACCTCAGGGGCCTGATCTTCGCCAGCATCGGCCAAGACGATCGGGCTCAAGAGAGTTTTGACCGTGCGCTAGCCCTGGCCCCACACGACGGGTCGATCTGGCACAACCAGGGCTGGTTCTGGTGCCAGAGCGCTCGGTTTGGGCCTGATCAACAGGCGTTTGACCGGGCCCTGAGGCAGCCGTTGTACACCGAGCACGCCAAGACGCGGTTGGCCAAGGGCGTGTGCATGGCCTTGGCGGGTCAGCACGACCAGGCCATTGAGCTCCTGCGCAGCGGCTATGCCCGTGACCCTGGACAGCCCGCGCTGGCGGTCAACTTGGCCCATCTCCTGGCCAGCCGTGGCCTGTTCGAAGAGGCGGCTGTCTACATTCGGCGTGTGAATCAGCAGCCAGCCTGGCTGAGTGCGCAAACCCTCTGGCTTGGCGCTCGTGTTGAGCGTGGTTTGGGTGACGGTCGTGCGGCAGATGACCTGCTGAAGCAGCTGCGCCTGCAGTTTCCCTATGCGCCGCAGTCCTGGGCTGCCGAGCGTGAAGCATTCGATGACTGAAGCCACATCCTCGGGTGCTGATCCGGGCGGCGCTGCGACCATGGCCGGGCAAGCCGGCGCGATGATACGGGCCGCGAGGCAGGCGCGCGGGCAGACCCTGCAGCATCTGTCCATCCTGCTGAAGATCTCTGAGCGTCGGCTGCAAGCCTTTGAGGAAGAACGCTGGCCCGATGTGGGTGACCGCACCTTCGTGCGGGCCCTGGCGCAGCGCTTGTGCCGACACCTGGAGCTCGATCCTCAGACTGTATTGCTGCTCTTGCCAGCCCCATTGGTGGAGCCGATGCGGCCCATCGATCGGGGTCTGCCCCTGGGCGGTGCGGGCCTACAGCCCCGCTTTCGTCGCCCTTGGGCATCCGTGCCCGATCGATCCGGCGCCTGGGCTTGGCTGACCCCGGTTCGTGCCGGTGTGGTGGTCATTTTGGTGGCTGCAGGCCTTTTGGCCCTGCTGCCGGCACAGACCTGGCGCCCGACGCCCAGCCCAGCACCGCTGGTGCTGCCGCCAGGCGTCACTCCTGCTGAGCCTGTGCCCGCGGGCCCCGCCGACGCCCCCGCCGGAGCCACGGCCAATGCGCCCGTCAGTGCACCCTCCACGGCTGCGCCTGCCGATGGCCCGACGTCTGGGCCCACGGCAATGGTGGCGCCGGTGGTCCCTGCAGCATCTACCGAAAACCCGACGGCAGCCCTGCAACTGACCGCTCGGCAGGACTCCTGGGTCCAGGTCACCGATGTCAAAGGCACGGTCCTGCTGTCCCGACTTTTGCGCAGCGGCGAACGCGTGGGTGTCGAGGGTGCGAGGCCGCTGCGCCTGCGTGTGGGCAATACAGCGGGAACCGAAGCGAGCTGGCTGGGTCGCCGAATCGCCCTCGATGAAGTACAACGAAACAATGTGGCCGAGATCGACTTACCCTGAGGGCATTGCGGTCATCGGTCGGACCTTGCTGGAGTCCTCATCATGAACACGCCTACTGTGTCCACAGAGCCGAAGGCCGAGCACGGCTCCACCGTACTGCCCATCGCCATGGCGCATGCCCATCGACGTCCACGCCGGCAGGCGCAGGTTCGCACAGGCAATGAGGTGCTCACCATCGGGGGTGATGCACCGGTGCGGGTGCAGTCAATGACCAATACCGACACGGTGAACGTGATCGAAACCGCGATTCAAGCCAAGGAGTTGGCCCAGGCAGGCTCGGAGCTCGTGCGCATCACGGTCAACACGCCTGAGGCTGCTGCAGCTGTGCCGGCAATACGCGAGCAACTCGACAAGATGGGAGTCATGGTCCCCTTGGTCGGCGACTTTCACTACAACGGCCACCGACTGCTCACCGATTTCCCGGAATGCGCCAAGGCGCTGAGCAAGTACCGGATCAACCCGGGAAATGTGGGCAAGGGCGACAAGAAAGACAAACAATTCGCCATGATGATTGAAGCCGCCACTCGCCACGGCCACAAGGCGGTGCGCATCGGGGTGAACTGGGGCAGCCTGGACCAAGAGCTCCTGGCCGACTTGATGGATGACAACGCCCGCCGCACCCAACCGTGGGATGCCCGGCAGGTGATGTACGACGCGCTGGTGCGCTCGGCACTGCAGTCCGCCGACTTGGCTCGGGATATCGGCTTGGACCCCAACCAGATCATCATCAGCTGCAAGGTCAGCGGCGTGCAAGACCTGATCAACGTGTACCGCGCGCTGGCCGATCGCTGCGACTACGCGCTGCACCTGGGGCTGACCGAAGCAGGTATGGGCACGCGCGGCACGGTGGCCTCGGCCGCAGCGCTGAGCGTGCTGTTGCAGGAGGGTATAGGCGACACGATCCGGGTAAGCCTGACCCCCCAGCCTGGTGAATCGCGGACCCAGGAGGTGGTGGTGGCTCTGGAGATCCTGCAGGCCCTTGGCCTGCGGCAGTTCAACCCTAGCGTTACCGCCTGTCCGGGTTGTGGGCGCACCACCAGCACCACCTTTCAGGAACTGGCCAAGCAAATTGATGACTATCTGCGCGCGCAGATGCCGGTGTGGCGCAAGCGATACCCCGGCGTCGAGGGCCTTAAGGTGGCGGTAATGGGGTGCATCGTCAATGGCCCGGGCGAGAGTAAGCATGCCGACATTGGTATCAGCCTGCCCGGAACCGGCGAGGCGCCGGCTGCGCCGGTGTTTGTCGACGGGCAAAAGGCCATGACCCTGCGCGGCGAAAGCATCGTCCAAGAGTTTCAGCAGATTGTTGAGAGTTACATCGAGCGCCGATATGGTTGAGCGAATTGCTGGTGTCAAGGGGATGAACGATCTCCTGCCGCCTGACAGTGCAAGGTGGGAATGGGTGGACGAGCGCGTGCGCTGCCTAATGCAGCGATGGGGCTACCAGGGCGTGCGGACGCCCATCGTGGAGCCGACCGGCCTGTTTGTGCGTTGCCTGGGCGAAGTTACCGATATCGTCGAGAAGGAGATGTATTCCTTCGTTGACCGGCTCAATGGAGATCCTCTGACGCTGCGCCCAGAAGGTACCGCTGGCGTGGTGCGGGCCACGATTGAGCACAAGCTGTTGTATGACGGTGGCAAGCGTCTGTATTACGCGGGGCCCATGTTCCGCCATGAGCGGCCGCAAAAGGGCCGTTACCGCCAGTTCCACCAAGTGGGGGTAGAGGTGCTGGGCTGGCCAGGTCCGGATGTAGACGCCGAAGTGGTCCTCCTGGTGCGCGCCCTGTGGCAGGACTTAGGGCTCGAGGTCGGCCGCGATGTGCACCTGGAGCTCAACAGCCTTGGTCAAGCTTCGGAACGTGCAGCACACCGTCAGGCCTTGGTTGCGCACTTCGAGGCGCATGCATCCGCGTTGGATGACGAGGCGCTCAAGCGGCTGCACACCAATCCGCTGCGCGTGCTGGATAGCAAACATCCTTCGGTACAGGCCGTGGCCGAGACGGCACCGCGCCTGCTGGACTTTCTGGGCCCGCAGTCGCGTGCTCACTTCGAGGGCGTTCGCGCGGTCCTGGAAGCCTCGGGCGTGCCCTACCGCATCAACCCGCGTCTGGTACGGGGTATGGACTACTACAACCTCACCGTATTCGAGTGGGTGACCGAACACTTGGGCGCTCAAGGCACCGTATGCGGGGGAGGGCGCTACGACGGCCTGATTGAACAACTCGGCGGCAAGCCGGCCCCGGCCGTGGGTTGGGGCCTGGGCATCGAGCGGCTGCTGCTGCTGCTGGAGGCTTTGGGCCGGATCCCTCCCGCGCAGGCGCCTGACGTCTACGCCATTGTTCCTGACACCAGTGCCGTGGCCCCGGCCATGGTGACGCTGCAAGCGTTACGGCAAGCCGGGGTCCGTGCAGTGATGCATGCGGCCACCGACCAGGGCCCGGCAAGCATAAAGACCCAATTCCGCAAGGCCGATGCCAGCGGTGCACGCTATGCCCTTTTGTTCGGCAGCGACGAACTAGCCGCCGGTGAGGTCACCGTCAAGTCCCTGCGAGACGGTGAGACCGCCCAGGAACGGCGGGCTTTGGCCCAGGTTGCGACTTGGGCGCGCACCCTGCTGCCCGGCGGCGATAATTAAGGGGTGGCTTGACGGTCGGCCCGCCTGGGCTGGCTGCGGGCTGTATCCACCCATCACTCACTTCTCATGGCCTCATCACTCGATCTGCAAGAGCAGGAACAGCTCGATCAACTCAAGGCGTTCTGGAATCGTTGGGGCAACTTGCTGACCTGGGTCGTCACCCTGGTGCTCTTGGCCTTTGCAGGCTACAACGGTTGGAACTGGTGGCAGCGCGACCAGGGGCAAAAGGCTAGCGCCTTGCATGCCGAGTTGGAGCGTGCTGCCCAAGAAGGCGAAACTGACCGTGTGAAAGTGGCCTGGGCTGACCTGAAGGCACGCTATGCCCGCACGGCCTACGCCGGGCAGGGTGCGCTGGTGGCGGCCAAGGCGCTTATCGACAAGGGGCTGATGTCCGATGCGATCGAACCCCTGCAGTGGGTCGCTGAGTCGGCCACCGATGAGGGGCTCAAGGCCGTGGCTCGCTTGCGCTGGTCCGGCGTGCTGTTGGACCAGAGCAAAGCTCAAGAAGCCCTGACGGTTCTGGATAAGGCCCGTGGCCTGGGGTTCGACGCCCTGGTGGACGACCGACGCGGGGACGCTTTGGTGGCCTTGGGTCAGCAAGACCAAGCCCGAGAGGCCTACAAGGCCGCCTACAAGGCCCTGCCGGCCGAGCTCGACTACCGTCGCCTGGTAGAGGCCAAATTGATGGCGCTGGGTGTTGACCCGGCGAGTTTGGTGCCAGTGCCGGCCAAGGAAGGTGTCAAGGTTGGCAAAGCGGCGGTGCATAGGGCTGCCCACAGGGTGGCCTACTCAACCGAACACATGAGGGATGTGGCATGAAGCAGGCCAAACGCCAACCCTTTGCAAGGCACGCCACTGCATGGGCCCTGTTGGGCTTATTGGCCTTGCCGGGTTGCGCGCTATGGTCTGACAAGCCCAAGCCCGCGGCGCTGGAGACCCTGGCGCCAGCGGCCTCGGTGACAGGCCTTTGGTCGGCCGCCGATGGACGGGTTGAGTTTCCCATGCAGCCCGGTTTGGCCAGTGGGCGCTTGGCCACGGCGGCGTCTGACGGCACGGTGACGGTGCGAGCCTTTGAGCGTGCTGCCATCCTGTGGACAGCCAACGCCGGTGGTCGCCTGGCTGCAGGGGTAGGGTTTGATGGTGATCGCGCTGCTGTGGTGACGGCCGACAACGAGTTGGTGGTCATGTCCAAGGGACAAGTGAGCTGGCGCACGCGTTTGACTTCGCGCGTGAGCACGGCCCCGCTGGTGGCCGGTGAGCGCGTGTTCGTACTGGGACTGGACCGTGCGGTGCAAGCATATGACGCTGTGGACGGACGCTATCTGTGGCGCCTGCAACGCAGCAGCGACCCCTTGTCGGTCAACCTTCATGGCGTTCTGATGCCCATGGGCGATACGCTGGTGGTGGGCCAGGGGGCCCGGCTGGTGGGCGTGGATCCCACCCGTGGCTCGGTCCGTTGGGACCTCCCCATGGCCACCCCGCGAGGATCCAACGAAGTCGAGCGGCTGGCCGATCTGGTGGGCCCTGCGTTGCGGCTGGGCAGCGACACCGTTTGTGCGCGGGCCTTTCAGTCGGCGGTAGCCTGTCTGGACGTTGGCCGCAGCGCCTTGCGGTGGACCCGTAACGCCGGTGGTGTGCAGGCCGTGGGTGGTAATGCATCAGTGGTCGTGGGTGCCGACGCAAGCGACCGTATGAGCGGTTGGCGCGCCGAATCTGGCGAGCTGTTGTGGAGCCATGAGCGATTCCTCAACCGACAGCTGAGTGGCGTATCCACTTGGGATGCCTGGGTAGCCGTCGGGGATGCACAGGGGCAGGTGCATGTGATGGACCCTGGCAGCGGTAAGACCCTGTTGCGCCTGAGCACCGACGGCGGCGCTATCCAGGCTGCGCCAAGGGTGTCAGGCAAGGTGATGGTGGTGGTCACTCGCAAGGGCGGCGTGTACGTTTGGCAGGCGCCGTGAAGCCCGTCATCGCCCTGGTGGGGCGGCCCAACGTGGGCAAGTCCACCCTGTTCAACCGCATTACCAAAAGCCGCGATGCGATCGTGGCCGACTACGCAGGCCTCACCCGTGACCGCCATTACGGTGATGCCCGTCATGGGGGCCTGCAGGTCATCGTCATCGACACCGGGGGCTTCGAGCCGCAAAAGCCCACTGGGGTGGTCGCCGAAATGGCCAAGCAGACCAAGCAGGCGGTCGCTGAGGCGGACGCGGTGGTGTTCGTGGTCGACGTCCGCTCAGGTCTGTCTGCGCAAGACGCCGACATCGCGCGTTACTTGCGCTCAGTCAATAAGCGCACGCACCTGGCGGTGAACAAGGCCGAGGGTATGGCTGACTCGCCCTTGCTGGCCGAGTTCCACGAACTGGGTATGGGCGAGCCGCACCCGGTGTCTGCCGCACATGGACAGGGCATTCGCAGCCTGCTCGATGCGGTGCTGGCCCCGTTTGTCTCTGAGGACGCACCGACACCGGACCAAGACACCGAAGCACAGCCCGGTCAAGGTAGCCTGCGCCTGGCCGTGGCCGGCAGGCCCAATGTGGGCAAGTCCACCCTGATCAACACCTGGTTGGGCGAAGAGCGCCTGGTGGCCTTCGATATGCCGGGTACCACACGCGATGCGATCAAGGTTCCGCTGGACAGAGGGGGGCGTCGCTACGAAATCATCGACACCGCAGGACTGCGCCGCAAGGGGCGTGTGTTTGAGGCGATCGAGAAGTTCTCGGTGGTCAAGACCCTGCAGGCCATCGCCCACGCCAACGTCGCGGTGTTACTGTTGGATGCCACGCAGGGCGTGGGCGACCAGGATGCTCACATTGCAGGCTACATCTTGGAGTCTGGACGAGCAGTGGTGATTGCGATCAACAAGTGGGATGCGATTGACAGCTACCAGCGTGAGATGCTTGAGCGCTCGATCGAGCAGCGACTGGTCTTCCTGAAGTTTGCACCGATCGTACGTGTCTCCGCGCTCAAGCGGCAGGGTCTGGGGCCGCTGTGGAAGGCCATTGACGAGGTTCATGCCAGCGCCACCGCCAAGTTGGCAACGCCGGTGCTCACCCGCTTGCTGCAGGAGGCTGTCGAACACCAGCAACCCAAGCGAGCGGGCGCATTCAGGCCCAAGCTACGCTATGCCCACCAGGGTGGGCGCAACCCTCCCGTGGTGGTGATTCATGGCACCAACCTGGAGCATGTGACCGATTCCTACAAGCGTTACCTCGAAGGTCGTTTCAGGGAACATTTCCGGCTGGTGGGGACTCCAATGCGCATTGAGTTCAAGAGCGGACACAACCCCTTCACCGACGGCCCCGCTTGATCTTGGCCGTCTAGGCGCCGCAAGCGCCGGAGACTGATTCAGCCATGCCCATGGACTCGTTGAGCCTATCAGCTTGTGTTAACGTGCATACAGAAGTCCAACACGGAAGATATCGTGAGCAATAAAGGCCAACTCCTTCAGGACCCGTTCCTCAATCTTTTGCGTAAGGAACACGTGCCGGTTTCGATCTATTTGGTCAACGGGATCAAACTTCAGGGGCACATCGAGTCTTTTGACCAGTATGTGGTGTTGCTGCGCAATACCGTCACCCAGATGGTCTACAAACACGCCATCTCCACGGTGGTACCGGGACGCGCCGTGAACTTCCATACCCAGGACGCTCAGGACTCCCAGGACGGCCAGTAAGGCCATGGGAGGCTTCCGCGTCGACCTTACGGCTGAACCCGCCAACCGCGTGGTGTTGGTTGGGGTTGACCTCGGCCCGGATTCGACCTTTGAAGCCAGCTTGGACGAACTGGCGCAATTGGCCGAGTCCGCGGGTGACCGGCCGGTGGCGCGCCTGACTGCGCGGCGCCGGTCGCCTGATCCCGCGTTGTTCGTGGGCAGTGGCAAGGCCGAAGAGATCAAGGCCGTTGTCGCCGAGCAGGGCGCGCATGGGGTTTTGTTTGACCAAGCCTTGTCACCGGCCCAGCAGCGCAACCTGGAGCGCTTTTTGGCTGTTCCCGTGGCTGACCGTACCGCGCTGATTCTGGAAATCTTTGCTCAACGCGCCAAAAGCCACGAGGGTAAGCTGCAGGTGGAACTGGCTCGGCTGCAGTACGCGTCGACCCGCTTGGTGCGTCGCTGGAGCCACCTTGAGCGCCAGCAGGGCGGTATCGGTACCCGTAGCGGTCCTGGCGAAACCCAGATCGAGTTGGACCGGCGAATGATTGGGGAGCGCATCAAGACCGTGACAGCACGGCTGGAAAAGGTCAAGCGGCAGCGTGGCACACAGCGCCGCTCGCGTGAGCGCTCTGGCGCCTTTCAAATCTCGTTGGTCGGCTATACCAATGCTGGCAAGAGCAGCTTGTTCAATGCCCTGGTTAAGGCGCGCACTTACGCGGCCGACCAACTGTTCGCCACTCTGGACACGACCACGCGCTGTCTGTGGCTGGAGCAGGCCGGGCGCTCGGTATCGTTGTCGGACACAGTCGGTTTTATCCGCGATCTGCCTCACAAGTTGGTGGAGGCTTTCGAGGCTACCCTGCTCGAAGCTGCTGAGGCCGATTTGCTGCTGCATGTGGTGGATGCGGCCAACCCACAGGCTGCCGAGCAGATGCATGAGGTCCAACGCGTGTTGACCGAAATTGGTGCCGATGCCGTGCCGCAGCTTATGGTGTTCAACAAGATTGATGCTCTAGAGCTCACGCGACAGCCCCGACAACTGGTGGACAAGCTTGAGAGCGCGGGCGGCCTGCGCAGCACGCGCGTGTTCGTCAGCGCGGTGTCTGGCCAGGGTTTGGACGAACTGCGCGAGCAGATCGCCCAGGCTGCCGCAGCGGGTGCGCGACTGTTGCCACCGGCCTTGCGCGACCCTCGATTTGAATCTGCACGATCGACCGACTGGTCGACCATCCAACCATGAACTTGATTGCTCGACTCCGAGACCGGCTGCGCCGCGGCCATCTGATCTTCAGCGAGGGTGGACGGCCCCAGGGCCCGCCCGACCTCGATGAGCTGTGGCGCGACTTCAATCGCAAACTCTCAGGCCTGTTGTCCGGCAGGGGCGGGCGTGGCAGTGGCGGGGCTGGCGAAGGCCCCGGGGCCTCGCCTCCGGAATTCAAGGGTGCGGGCCTGGGCGCAGGGCTGATTGCTGCCGTTTTGGGTTTGATTTGGCTGGGCAGCGGCTTCTTCATCGTGCAGGAAGGCCAGCAGGCGGTGGTCACCTCATTCGGCAGGTACTCATACACCGCTGACGCTGGCTTTCAGTGGCGCTTCCCCTACCCCTTCCAGGCGCACGAAACCGTGCCGGTGACCCAGCTGCGCTCACTCGAGGTGGGGCGCAGTGGGGTGGTGCAGGCAACGGGGTTGCGCGATTCTTCAATGTTGACCCAGGACGAGAATATCGTCGACATCCGTTTCACCGTACAGTACCGCTTGCGGGATGCGCGGGCCTATCTCTTCGAAAACCGCGGACCCGATGAGGCGGTGATCCAAGCTTCAGAGTCGGCGGTGCGAGAAATCGTGGGGCGCAGCAAAGTGGACCAAGTGCTCTACGAGCAGCGTGACGCTATCGCTGCGGACTTGGTCAAGTCGGTCCAGGCGCAGCTTGACCGCTTGAATTCAGGCATTCTGGTGGCCAATGTCAATGTGCAAAACGTACAGGTGCCTGAGCAGGTGCAGGCCGCCTTCAACGATGCTGTCAAAGCTGGTGCCGACCGCGACCGACTGAAAAACGAAGGCCAGGCCTACGCCAGCGACGTCATCCCCAAGGCCCGTGGTACCTCTGCGCGACTCTTGGAGGAAGCCGAAGGCTATCGTTCTCGGGTTGTGGCGCAGGCTGAAGGTGATTCACAGCGGTTCAGGTCGGTGTTGTCAGAGTACAAGAAGGCACCGGCCGTCACACGCGACCGGATGTACATCGAGACCATGCAACAGGTCTATCAGAACGTCAACAAGGTGATGATCGACAGCAAGGCTAATTCAAGCCTGCTGTATCTGCCCCTGGACCGTATCCTGCAGCAGACCGTGCAGGGCAATCCTGGCCCCGTCACAAGCCCTTCGACGGGCTCACCTGAAGTGAGCCCCGTTACTGCACCCGCACCGGTTGATACGCGTTCTCGCGAAGGTCAGCGCAGCCGCGACCGCGACGCCCGCTAAAGTTCGGAGGACACAAGAAATGAACCGAATTGGAATGTGGTTGTCCGCGGGCCTAGCCGTGCTGCTGTTGGCATCCTCGATGTTGTTCGTGGTGGATCAGCGGCAGGTGGGCGTGGTGTACGCGCTGGGCGAGATCAAGGAAGTGATCACCGAGCCTGGCCTTAAGTGGAAGATGCCACCGCCCCTGCAGAACGTGGTGTTCTTGGATAAACGGATTCAGACGCTGGACAGTCCGGAAACCCGCCCCATCTTCACCGCGGAGAAGAAAAGTCTGATCATTGATTGGCTGGTGAAGTGGCGCATCGCCGAACCGCGTCAGTTCATCCGCAACAACGGAGTGGACCTGCGTAACCTTGAAAACCGCTTGTCGCCAGTGGTGCAGGCTGCGTTCAACGAAGAGATCACCAAGCGTACTGTCAGCGGCGTGCTGGCCGCTGACCGCGACAAGGTGATGAACGGCGTGCGTGAGCGCCTGGCTGATGAAGCCAAGTCGTTCGGAATCGAGATCATCGATGTACGCATCAAGCGGGTGGACTTCGTGGCTGACATTACCGATGCGGTCTATCGGCGGATGGAATCCGAGCGCAAGCAGGTGGCCAATGAACTGCGCTCGCAAGGCTCAGCAGAAGGCGAGAAAATTCGCGCTGACGCTGATCGGCAGCGCGAGGTGATCGTTGCCGAGGCGTACCGCGATGCCCAAAAGATCAAGGGCGAGGGGGACGCGAAGGCCTCGGCCTTGTATGCGGATTCCTTCGGACGAGATCCGCAGTTCGCACAGTTTTACCGGAGTCTCGAAGCCTACCGGTCCACCTTCCGCAGCCGCAGCGACGTGATGGTGATGGACCCTTCGAGCGACTTCTTCAAGGCCATGCGCAGCAGCGGCTCGAGCACCGCCCCGGCACCGGCACCGGCACCGGCACGCTGAAGCGGGGTGCCCATGGGCGAGGCCCTCCTGGCCGCCATAGCCTTGGTTCTGGTGATCGAGGGCCTTCTGCCGACGGTCCACCCCCAGCTGTGGCGCCGGCTGTTCGAGCAGGCCCTGAAGCTCTCGGACGGCCAGATTCGCTTCATGGGTATGGCCAGCGTGATCGGCGGGCTGGCCCTTTGGCTTGTGCTCGGCTAGTCCCAACCTGTCAGACTGGTGTGTGCAAGCGGCCGGTAGAATCCGGGCTTTAAGCGTTTGCCCGACTCCCATGTCTTCTGCCTGGCTGCTGCCGGAACACCTTGCAGACGTCCTGCCCTCGGAGGCCAAACGCATCGAGGGCCTGCGCCGCGCCCTGACCGATGAGGCGCAGGCTTACGGTTACGAGTTGGTGATACCTCCTTTGCTGGAGCACCTGGACTCCCTCTTGTCTGGCACTGGCCGTACCCTGGGCCTGCAAACCTTTAAGCTTGTTGACCAACTTTCGGGCCGTACCCTGGGCCTGAGAGCTGACACCACCCCTCAGGTGGCCCGCATCGATGCGCACCTGCTCAATCGCCAAGGGGTGGCGCGTCTGTGCTACTGCGGCCCAGTGGTGCACACCAGGCCCAGCGGCCCCTGGGCCACGCGTGAGCCGCTGCAGTTTGGGGCTGAGCTCTACGGCCACGCGGGCCTCGAGGCTGACCTTGAAGTGCTGGAACTGGCACTGGACGGGCTGCGCCAGGCCGGTGTGCGCGACGCTGTATTGGACTTGGGGGACGCACGGATCGCCAACGCCCTGTTGCGAGCCGGTGGCGTTGATGCAGGGCAGACCGCTGGCATCTACGCCGCCTTGGCCGCCAAGGATGCGGTAGCCCTTGAGGCCGCCTGGCGCAGTGGCCCGCGCACGGGTTACCCCGAGGCTGAGCAGGCTATCGAGGGCCTCAGGCGATTGTTGCGCCTGTACGGGCCGGTGGAGGTCCTGGACCGCGCCGGTGACGAATTGCCTGCAAACACGACCATCGCCAAGGCCTTGGACGACTTGCGTTGGATCGGCAGACATGTGCAGGCCACCCACCCCGATGTGCGCATCGGGATCGACCTGGCGGACCTGGGCGGGCAGGATTACTACAGCGGTGTACGGTTCAGCGTCATGGGTACGGCTGCGTCGCAGGTGCTGGCCAGCGGTGGCCGCTACGACCACGTTGGGCGCGTCTTTGGCCGCGAACGACCGGCTGTGGGCTTCAGTTTAGACCTGAAGGCGGTTTCGATGGTGCTGCAGTCCTCCGGGCCGCCACAACTGCCCCGGCCCGCCATCCGGGCGCCATGGTCGGAAGACGCCGGCTTGCGTGCGGCGGTGCGTGAGTTGCGCTCGCGGGGTGAGACGGTGGTGTGCATCCTGCCTGGCCACGAACACGAAGCCCAGGAGTTCGCCTGTGACCGCGAACTGGTGCAGATTGCGGGTCACTGGGTACTGCAGGCGATCTAGCCAATTCACACCAACTTCAAGACATGAACCAAGCACATTCGGCGGGCGAGCCCAGCGGGCATAACGTGGTCGTCGTGGGCACCCAGTGGGGTGACGAGGGTAAGGGCAAGGTGGTGGACTGGCTCACCGACCATGCCCAGGGCGTGGTGCGTTTTCAAGGCGGGCACAACGCGGGTCACACACTGGTCATCAAGGGTGTGAAGACAGCGCTGCAGCTGATCCCCAGCGGCATCATGCGCGAAGGGGTCAAGTGCTATATCGGCAACGGCGTGGTGGTCGACCCTTCGCACTTGCTGTCGGAGATTGAGCGATTGGAGAAGATTGGATTGGAGGTCCGCTCACGCCTGTACATCAGCGAGTCCTGCCCCCTGATCCTTCCCTTCCACGTGGAGCTGGACAAGGCGCGTGAGGCGCGGCGCGAGAGCAGTGGTGCTGGCAAGATCGGTACCACCGGTAAGGGGATCGGCCCGGCGTATGAAGACAAAGTGGCCCGGCGTGCCTTGAGGGTGCAAGATCTCAAGCACCCACAGCGCTTTGAAACCAAGCTGCGTGAACTGCTGGCCTTGCACAACGCTGCGCTGCAAGGGGTCTTGGACGCCCAGCCCCTGGCCTTCGAGCCCATCTTTCAACAGGCCATGGTCATGGGCGAGCAACTGCGGCCGATGATGGCCGATGTGGGGTATCTGATACACCAAGCCGGACGGCGCAGCGAAAATATACTGTTCGAAGGCGCCCAGGGCACTTTGTTGGACATCGACCACGGCACCTACCCGTACGTCACCTCCAGCAACTGCGTGGCTGGTAATGCAGCTGCCGGATCGGGTGTAGGCCCAGACCGGCTGCACTACATTCTTGGCATCACCAAGGCCTATGCCACCCGTGTGGGTTCTGGTCCATTCCCCACGGAGTTGAGCATCGACGACCCTTCGTCGGTGGGTCACCACCTCAGCGCGATAGGCCAGGAGCGCGGTACGGTCACGGGACGGGTGCGGCGATGCGGATGGCTGGATGCAGCCGCACTCAAGCGCTCGATCATCATCAATGGCGTGTCAGGCTTGTGCATCACCAAGCTGGATGTGCTGGACGGCCTGAAGGAGATTCTGGTGTGCACTGGCTACACGATGGGCGGGCGGCATCTAGACATCCTGCCCCTGGACGCGGATGAGATTGCAGCCTGTCAACCGGTCTATGAGTCTTGGTCGGGTTGGCCTGGGTCGACCGCCGGCCTGACGCAATGGGAGCAGCTGCCCGCGCAGGCACGGGCCTACCTTGAGCGCGTGCAGGCGGTGATTGGTGCGCCGATCGATATGATCTCCACAGGGGCCGACCGGGACGACACTATTGTCTTGCGCCATCCCTTTCAGCGCTGACCGGGTTTGGCGCGTCCGTCGTGCATACACTCATCCATTCTCCGGCACCACACGCCACTCCCGCCCGACCCGCAGCAAGGAAACCGCGCGATGCTCACCGATGACGGCAAACACCTCTATGTGCCCTGGGACGCTTACCACCGCCTGATCGAGAAGTTGGCGATCCAGGTGTGGCAGTCGGGCTGGGCCTTTGACCAAATCCTTTGCTTGGCGCGCGGGGGCATGCGGCCCGGCGATGTGCTCTCGCGTGTCTTCGATAAGCCGTTGGCCATCATGTCCACCAGTTCCTATCGAGCTGAAGCCGGCACGATCCAGGGCCGCTTGGACATTGCGCGGTACATCACCATGCCGCAAGGTGAGTTGGCGGGCCGGGTGCTTCTGGTGGACGACTTGGCCGACTCGGGCATCACCCTGAAAGCGGTGGTTGAGCGCTTGCGGGCCATGCCAGCCATTACCGAGCTGCGCTCGGCGGTCATCTGGACCAAGGCGGTGTCGACCTATCAGCCCGACTACACGGTGGAGCAGCTGCCCACCAGCCCATGGATCCACCAACCCTTTGAGGAATACGACGGGCTGCGCCCCGGCGCGCTGCAGCAACGCCTGGGCTGAGCCCAGGTATCAGCGCACCGGGGGAGGGCGCAGGATCAACACCTGGGTCGTTCCGGGGTCTTGCGCCGCCGGCCAGACGGGAACACCGGATCCTTGAGCCCAATCATGCAGCCAAGACCGGTAGCCGGGCATCCACGGCAGGCCGCTTTGGCCTGAACTGTGGATGAAGCGTGACTGGGTGCGGTCACCCAAGTCATACACGGCCTTCAAGCTCGGCCCGTGGGTGGCTCGGTACCGCTGGGAGGCCGGCCCGCCAAGGCCCACACGAAGGGCATGCACCGTGTAGGTGTCTCCGCCCATTGGCAGGCTCAACCCGAACCAGGCATCCAAGGGCTTGACGCGCGAAAAGGGCCGGTGTTCGGCCACCATGCGGTGCACAGCGTCCCAACGCCACTGGGCAAGGTCTGGGCCCAGCCGCTGGCTGAGCTCTTGCAGCGCGGCATCCCAGGCACGATGGTTTTGCTGTTCACAGTTCTCAGGCTCAGGCGTTCGCGGGTCGTCGCACCACCAAAGGTCTTGCCGCTCCAAGATGCCCAACACGGCATCGTGAAAGCTGCGCTGTGCGAATGACCGTTCAAAGCGTTCCTGGCCTATACGAGGCGCAAAGAGTTGTTCGGCCAATGCGCGCTGCCAAGCCCAGACCAAGAGGGGCGCGACCCCATCGGCTCGCATGTCGCCATTGAAGTCCAGCAGTCGGTCTTGCGCGGCTTTACTCAGGCGGTGAGTGCCGCGGGCCTGGCGCAGCCAGGGCAGCAGCGTGCGGGCCGCCAGCGAGACTTCGTCTTGTTGAAGCGCCCTCATCTGCGCTGCACTGTGCTGGGGACGTGATTCCAAGACCTGCTCAATGCGCAGTTGTCGATAGGGCAGCGCCCAATCGCTGCCCATGTAGTGTGGGTAGTCGTCATCGTGCAGGCGGTGATTGGCTGTGGCGATCCAGCCCTGCGGCGGATCCACCACACGCGGCGTCTGGTGGGCCGGCACCCAGCCCACCCAGTCATAGCGCGACTCCCACCCAGGCGCCGGTGCCAGTCCCATCAGGTCGTGATCGGCCCGGCGCACCGGCACACGGCCGGCGGCCACCATACCGATGCGGCCGTCGCTGTCTGCCACAACCATGTTCTGCATGGGGGCTGTCCAGCGTTGCGCGGCTTGGATAAAGCCTGCAACGGTGCGGGCTTGTGCCATGGCGAGCCCGGCTGCAATCAAGTCCACGTCATCTTCAAGCGCTGTCCAGCGCAGGGCCAGCACATAGGGCCCGAGGTCCAGACCCTTGAAGGTGCCGGCATCCGAAATCACCGGCCCGTGGCGGGTGCGGCGTACTGTGACCCGGTGTTCTTCCCCGCCCTTGACGCGGATGGTCTCTTCATGGGTTTCGAAGGCTGTGGTGCCGCTAGGGGTGCGGTATCGCTTGGGGTCACCTGGGTCGATGGCTTCGATGTAGAGGTCTTGCACGTCCGGGCCTGTGTTCGTGAAGCCCCAGGCCAGATGCGCCGACTGTCCCAGCACCACCAAGGGCAGTCCAGGCAAGGTGGCGCCGGCAATCTCCAAATTCGGTGCCTTCAGCCGCGCGAAATACCACAGGGCAGGGGTGCTCAAGCCCAAGTGGGGGTCATTGGCCAGCAGCGGCGCACCGGTGGTGGTGCGTTGGCCAGACAACACCCAATTGTTGGAGCCCGCACCCTCTACACCGGAGGGGGGCGCAGCTTCAAGAAGGTGGTCCAGCGCAGCGCCGATACGATTCGATGATCCAGCAAGCGTCGCGTTGTCGGGCTTTGCCAGCCCAAGTTCGCGGTAAAGAGCGACGTAGTCGCGCGTGCTCGGGTACTCATCACCCGGGTATGGAGGCAGTACCTCGTCGATGCGCTGCAGATCCAAAACTGCGCTCAGACGCAAGCGCTGCAACTCGTTGGTCCAGTTGCCTCCGAGGTCCCAGGCCATCATCAGGCTCCAGGACAGGCTGTCGACGGGTGTCCACGGCTCGGGCTTCACGCCCAGCACCAGAAACTCCGGTGGCCACACCCGGGTGTGGTCAATTGCCGCGTTGACGCCGGCTGAATAGGCGAGTAACAGTTCCCGGCTGCTGGGTGCTAGCCGCTCCCATTGCGCCTGTGCTGCGCGGCGCACCCCTAAAGCTCGCAGAAACCGATCGTTGTCCAGCGCTGCCTGTCCGAACACTTCAGCCAAGCGGCCTGCGCCAATGCGGCGTTGCGTCTCCATTTGCCACAGTCGGTCCTGGGCATGTACGAAGCCCAGGGCATAAGCCGCGTCGTTTAGGCTGTCAGCAGTGATGGATGGAATACCATGCTGATCGCGTTCAATTCGAACCGGTGCGCCAAGTTGGGCCGTACCCGCTGCCGCGTTGGGCTTGAGCGTGACCTCGCCCCGAACCTGGGGTTCAGCCCCCTTCATCAGCAGCCAAAGGGCCAAGACCGACGCCCCTAAAATCGCCATCGAAGTCAACAGCGCCCTCTTGAGCCATCGTTGCCAAGCGGGCGGCCTAAGGGTTGACGTTTGTGTCATGGGAATATTGTGCGTCGCCGTGTGACGGCTGAACCGCCCCGCGAAGCCGATAGGATGATGCAGAATCGCGTCATGCGGTTCAGGCAACAAAAAAGCCTTCGAGGCAGTGCATTCGAAGGCTATTTGAGGAGGCTGACAGCGAGATCTGTTCGAGGACACCGCTTGCTTTTCGCCGCTGCGCCACCCTTGGTGCCCAGGAGAGGACTCGAACCTCCACGGAGTTACCCGCTAGTACCTGAAACTAGTGCGTCTACCAATTCCGCCACCTGGGCACAGACCCGCTGAAGTAGTCAGCGAAAACCTTGAGTCTATCATCAAAAAATCAAAGAGTTCAAATCACACCACCGGATTGCTGCAGGAGGTGGAAGGCACCGTTCAGGGGCATCGAGACGGCCACGGCTTTTTGATGATTGGTGAGGGCGGGGCTGACATCTACCTAGCTCCTCAGGAGATGCGCGCGGTGCTGCATGGAGACCGACTGCGGGTGCGGGTGGTTGGAGCCGACCGGCGGGGCCGGCCTGAAGGCCGAATCGTGGACATCTTGCAGCGTCCTCGCCGCCCCATCATCGGCCGCCTCTTGCAGGAAAGCGGTGTATGGGTCGTCGCACCAGAAGACCGCCGCTATGGCCAGGACATCCTGATTCCCAAGAATGGCGTTGCAAGCGCTCAGGCCGGCCAGGTGGTGTGTGTGGAGTTGACGGAAGCGCCGTCAATGTACACGCAACCCAGTGGACGAGTGACTGAGGTGTTGGGGGAGATCGACGACCCCGGCATGGAGATTGAGATTGCCGTGCGCAAGTACGAAGTGCCGCACCGCTTTGCGCCCGAGACCTTGGCGCAGGCTGCAGCCTTGCCTGACAAGATTCGACCGTTTGACCGCCGCAACCGGTTGGACCTGAGCGATGTTCCGTTGGTGACCATCGATGGTGAGGACGCTCGAGACTTCGATGATGCGGTCTACTGTGAGCCCGTAGCCTTCGGAAAGGGACGTAACGCCTTCAAGGGCTGGCGTCTGGTGGTGGCCATCGCCGATGTGAGCCACTATGTGAAACCCGGTGAGCCCCTGGATACGGACGCCTATGAGCGCGCCACCTCGGTGTACTTTCCCCGCCGCGTGATCCCCATGCTGCCGGAAAAGCTCTCCAACGGCCTTTGTTCACTCAACCCGCTCGAAGACCGACTGTCGATGGTGTGCGACATGCTGGTCAGCGAAGATGGGGAGGTGACGGGCTACCAGTTCTTCCCCGCTATCATCTGTTCACATGCCCGGCTGACCTATACCGAAGTGGGCTCCGCGCTGAGCAATACGCGCGGGCCTGAAGCGGCACGGCTGGCGCCCCTGCTGCCCCATCTGCTTCACTTACACGAGGTTTACCGCGCGCTGTTGAGACAGCGCACCCGGCGCGGTGCCATTGACTTTGAGTCCACCGAGACCCAAATCGTGTGCGATGACAACGGGCGTATCGAGAGGATCGTGCCGCGTACCCGTAACGAAGCCCATCGCTTGATTGAAGAGGCCATGCTGGCGGCCAATGTGTGTGCTGCAGACTTTATCGAATCACACAGCCATCCTGCATTGTTCCGTGTGCACGAGGGGCCTACACCAGAAAAGAGGGTCACGCTGCAGAACTACTTGCGCGCTTTGGGACTGGGTTTGGGGGTGAGCGACGACCCCAAGCCCGTCGAGTTTCAGGCCATTTCTAAAGCTGTGAGGGACCGGCCAGATGCACAGCAGATTCAGACCATGCTGCTGCGCTCGATGCAGCAGGCCATCTACACCGCGGTCAATAGTGGCCATTTCGGTTTGGCGTATGAGGCCTATGCCCACTTCACCAGCCCCATTCGGCGCTACCCCGACCTCATGGTGCACCGGGTTATCAAGGCCATCTTGCTGGGCAAGCGCTACCACCTGGGGCCTTTGCCGGCGGTGACTTCCGCGGCGGCATCCGGGCAATATCGCAAGCCAGGGAGCGGTGCGCCGAAGAGCCCAAAGGCCGCACTGCCTACCAAGCCCGGAAAAGCAGCCGCTGAAGTAGCCCTGTGGCAGACCGCAGGTGAACACTGTTCGGCCAACGAGCGGCGTGCTGATGAGGCCTCTCGCGACGTGGAAGCCTGGCTGAAGTGCCGCTACATGCGTGATCGACTTGGCGAAGAGTTTGCCGGCACGGTCAGTGCGGCCACTTCCTTTGGCTTGTTTGTGCAGCTCGACGAGTTGTATGTGGAGGGGCTGATCCACATCACAGAGTTGGGCGGTGAGTACTATCGCTTCGATGAGATTCGCCAGGAGCTTCGGGGTGAACGAACCGGGGTGCGATATGCGGTGGGTTCGCGGGTGAGGGTGCAGGTCAGCCGCGTTGACCTCGACGGCCGTCGTATCGATTTCCGCATGGTGCGTGAGGGCTTGTCTGAACCGGCGCGTCCCGGCACGGTGGCTCGTGGCAGGCCCGCTTCAGCGAAGTCAGCCAAAGACTCAGCTGCCAAGGGGCGCCCTGTTAAGGCGACTGAGGAAGCAGCAGAGGGCATCGCAGCGGAGCTCTCGCCGGTGCAGCAGTGGGCCGACCTGCAGTTCTCGGATCGCCAGCTTAGGCAGGCTGCCCGCCACGCGCGAGAAGTGGCTGCGAGGCGCGGGGCCGGAGCGTCTCGCAAGACGGGCGCTGCTTCCAAGGGCAAACCCAAGAAAGCCAAGGCCACCGTGTCGGTGGTGGCAGGACGCAAGATGGCAGCCAAGACCAGCCGCAAGAGCAGCAAGAAGCGAGGCTGAGGCTTGGCGGCCCAGCTCCCAGCCCTTTTGTGTGAACTGGCTGGGCGTTCAGTCTGTGGCGTAGTCGCTCATCGGTGGGCAACTGCAGCTGAGGTTGCGATCCCCCCATACGTTGTCCACGCGACCGACTGGGCTCCAGTACTTTTGCCGACGCAACGCGGTCAGTGGGAAGGCGGCTTCTTCGCGGCTGTAGGGCCGATCCCAGTGGCTGGCTGTGACCACCTGAGCCGTATGGGGTGCATTCTTCAAGGGGTTGTTGTCTTGCGGCCAAAGACCGCGCTCAACCTTGGCGATTTCCTGGCGAATGGCCACCATCGCATCGCAGAAGCGGTCCAGCTCTTCAAGCGATTCGCTCTCGGTGGGTTCCACCATCAGCGTACCGGCCACCGGAAAGCTCAGGGTCGGCGCGTGGAAGCCGTAGTCAACCATGCGCTTGGCCACATCTTCGGCCGTCACACCGCTGCTCTCCTTAAGGTGGCGCAGGTCGAGGATACACTCGTGCGCCACGCCGCCGCCCTTGAGTTGCCGTAGCCCACTGCTGAAGTGGATGGCGTAGTGGTCAGCCAAGCGGGCTGCAACGTAGTTGGCCGACAGAATGGCCACTTCAGTGGCAGCCTGAAGCCCCTCTGAACCCATCATGCGCACATACATCCAGCTGATGGGCAGTACCGCAGCATTACCTAAGGGAGCTGCCGACACTGCGCCGACCGGAGTGGGCTGGCCGGTGGCCGTTTGGTGGCCAGGCAGAAAGGGCACGAGGTCTTCCACGACACACACTGGGCCCACGCCGGGGCCGCCGCCGCCGTGCGGGATGCAGAAGGTCTTGTGCAAATTGAGGTGGCTCACGTCGCCGCCGAACTCCCCCGGTGCGGCCACACCCACCAGGGCATTCATATTCGCCCCGTCCACATAGACCCGACCACCGTGCTGGTGCACCAAGGCACACAGTTCCTTGACCCGCGCATCAAAGACACCATAGGTGCTGGGATAGGTGATCATGATCGCGGCGAGCTGGTCGCTGTGCTGTTCACACTTGGCGCGAAGGTCCTCCAGGTCGACGTTACCCATGGCGTCGCACTTGACCACCACCACGCTCATGCCCACCATCTGCGCGCTGGCGGGGTTGGTGCCGTGCGCAGACTCCGGAATCAGGCACACGTGGCGATGACCTTGCCCGCGTGCGCGCTGCCAGCCGCGGATGGCCAAGAGGCCCGCATACTCACCTTGTGATCCGGCGTTGGGCTGAAGGCTGATGCCCGCATAACCGGTGGCCTGGCTAAGCCACTGTTGCAGGTCGGCGTCTATGCGGGCATAGCCGGCGAGCTGGTCCTTGGGAGCAAAGGGATGCAGCCTTGCGAATTCAGGCCAGGTGATGGGGATCATCTCACTGGTGGCGTTGAGCTTCATAGTGCACGAGCCCAGTGGAATCATGGTGCGGTCCAAGGCCAAGTCCTTGTCGGATAGGCGCCGGATGTAGCGCAGCATCTCGGTTTCCGATTGATAGCGGTTGAATACCGGGTGGGTGAGGTAGGAGCTGGTGCGGCGCAGGTTCTCGGGAATTAGGATGTCGATGCCCTTTTCAAAGGCCAGGAAGGCTTGCTCAGCAGGTGGGGTCTGTCCCGGCTTGGCGAACCAGGCCCACAGGTTTTGCACATCCGCGCGTGTGGTGGTTTCGTCGAGGCTGATGCCAATGGCGGTTGGCGACAGCCGGCGCAGATTGGCACCGGCGTGCAACGCGCGGTCCATGACGGCTTGGGACTCGGCGCCGGCGTCTACGGTCAGGGTATCAAAAGCCTGCGCCGTGATGCGTTCGTAGCCTAGCTTGGTCAGACCCTGGCGCAAGATGGCGGTGTAGCTGGCCACACGCTGAGCAATGCGTTTAAGGCCCTGGGGGCCGTGATAGACCGCATACATGCTGGCGATCACGGCCAGCAGCACCTGGGCGGTGCAGATGTTGGAGGTAGCCTTTTCCCGGCGGATATGTTGTTCGCGGGTCTGAAGGGCCAGGCGATAGGCCGGTGCGCCCTGCGCATCGATGCTCACACCCACCAATCGGCCGGGCATTGAGCGTTTGAATTCATCGCGGCAGGCAAGGAAAGCGGCATGGGGGCCACCAGCGCCCATGGGCACCCCAAAGCGCTGGGTGTTGCCAACGACGATGTCGGCACCCAGCTCGCCCGGTGGCACCAGCAAGGTCAAGGCCAGCAGGTCAGTGGCCACGATGAAGGCCGCTTGTTGTGCGTGAGCCTGCTGGATGACTCCTCGCAGATCATGGATCAGCCCGGAGGTGGAGGGGTACTGTGCCACCACGGCAAAGTAATCGCCCTCCTGCATGAGGGCCAGCGTAGAACCCACTTTGAGTTCCAGCCCCAGGGGCTCACAGCGGGTTCGAATCACTTCGATCGTCTGAGGGTGGCAATCTCCCGCCACGATCAGCGTGTTGCTCTTGCTTTTGACGCTGCGCTTAGCCAGGGTCACGGCCTCAGCCGCCGCCGTGGCTTCATCCAACATCGACGCATTGGCAATAGCCATACCGGTCAGGTCGCACACCATGGTTTGGAAGTTGACCAGCGCCTCCATACGACCCTGTGAAATCTCGGCCTGATAGGGCGTGTAGGCGGTGTACCAAGCCGGGTTCTCCAAAATATTGCGCAGGATGACGCCGGGTGTGTGGGTGTCGTGATAACCCTGGCCGATGAAGCTGCGCAAGACCTGATTTTGGGCCGCCACGGCTCGCATTTCAGCCAAAGCCTGCGCCTCGGTGATCGGTGCCGGCAGGTTCATAGTCTGCGCCCGCGCGATGCTGCGGGGCACCACTGCTTCGATCAGCGCTCGGCGGGAGGCCGCCCCGATCACCGACAGCATCTTGGCTTCGTCGGCCTCATGAGGGCCTAGATGGCGCGCACGGAACTCAGCGAGGTTTTCCAGTTCGCGCAAGGGGGTGAGGGCAGACATCAGCATGGTGGGCTCGCGAAGAGAGTTAAGGTGCCGGGGTGTCGGGGCTTCAGAGGGTCTTGAGCAATTGGTCGTAGGCGGTACCGTCCATTAGGCTGTCAAGCTCTGACGGCTTGGACAGCTTCACCTTGAAGAACCAGCCGGCGGTTAGCGGGGCGCTATTGGCCAGGGACGGGTCATCGCGCAAGGCTTCGTTGACGTCGACGACCTCACCGCTCACAGGCATGAAGACATCTGCTGCGGCCTTGACGCTTTCCACCACGCCGGCGACTTCACCCTGTGCATAAGACTTGCCCACTTCAGGCAGGTCGACAAAGACCACATCACCCAGGGCATCTTGTGCGTGGGCGGTGATGCCCACCACCGCAGCGGCGGTATCGGCAGCGTTGACCCATTCGTGGTCGGTGGTGAACTTGGTGCTCATGATGGTCTCGTGTGGGTAAGGGATTGAGGAAATGGTTGTGGGAAAGGGTGGAGCCGCTATGGTCAGCGCTGGTAGCGGTGCGGCGTAAAGGGCATGGCCGCCACCGACATGGGCAGGCGTTTGCCGCGCACTTCAGCGTAGACCTGGCTTCCGGGCTCGGCATGTGCTGTGATCAGCCACGCCATGGCCACCGGTTGGTTCACAGTCGGGCCCAGGGTTCCGCTGGTGACACGGCCGATCTCGACGCCGTGCACATCGTGGAGGGTGCTGCCTTCGCGGACCGGGGCACGCTCCTGGCCGAGCAGGCCCACGCGCTTGCGGGTCACGCCGCTGGCCAACTCACGGCTGATCCGCTCGGCACCCAGGTAGCCGCCGGCGCGCTCGCCGCTGGGGCGGCGCACCTTTTGGATAGCCCATTGCAGGCCTGCCTCAATGGGGCTGGTCTGCGTGTCGATGTCGTGTCCGTACAGACACATGCCCGCCTCCAGACGCAGGGTGTCGCGTGCACCCAAGCCTATGGCTTGAACCCGTCCATCGCTTAGCAGTGTCCGGGCCAAGGCCTCGCACTGCGCACCGGGCACCGAGATTTCGAAGCCGTCTTCGCCGGTGTAGCCGCTGCGGGTGATGAAACACCGTGCGCCGGCCAGATCGAGCGCGCGGCCTTGCATGAAGCGCAGTTCAGAGACTGTTGGGTTCAAGGCCTGCAGCACATCAACGGCCCGTGGCCCCTGGAGGGCCAACAAGGCGCGATCGGGCAAAGGGGAGACACTGCAGCGCGAGCCGATGTGGCTTTGCAAGTGGGCCAAGTCGGCCGCCTTGCAGGCTGCATTGACCACCAGCAGCAGGTCTCCGCAGTCGTCCGCCTCCGGCGGTCGCACGATCATCAGATCGTCGAGGATGCCGCCTGCTTCATTGGTGAAGAAGCCGTAGCGCTGTTGGCCCGCCTTAAGGCCCACCACATCCACGGGGACCAGGCTTTCCAGGGCTGCGGCCGCCTGTGGGCCGTCCAGGCGGATCTGGCCCATGTGGGACACATCAAAGAGGCCTGCGGCATTACGGGTATGGCGATGTTCGGCGATGACGCCAGCCGGGTACTGCACCGGCATGTCGTAGCCGGCAAAAGGAACCATGCGGGCACCAAGCGCTCGGTGCAGGGCCGTCAAAGGGGTGGTCAACAGGGCCGGGGCGGGCAGTCCAGTGGCAGGGACAGATGACATGGCGGCCTTTTCTGGGCCGGGGTGTCACTCAAAGGGCGCACCCACGGGGGCTCGTGCAACCGCACAGCAGCGGCCATAGCCGCCGGCCGTGCACCGGGCCCCCACTGTCCGCTTTACCTGAGAGATTCGGGCCGCCGCGCCACACCGGCCGGTGATCCTTGCCCCTTCGGTGGGCACGCTCCGGGTGGCGTACCACCGTGACGGGCCTCTCTCCAGCGAGGAGGTAAGTCAGTCCTGGGTACCTGAGCGTTCGAGCTTGAGCTCTGCGCCTTCGGTGGCCGGTCGCGCCGGCTCTCTCCTGACGACTGTAGTGTATCAGCCGGCGCTAAGATGGCACATGGCTATGCAGGCGGCACATCCTTCAGACGGGTCTTTGCGCGATCTGCTGCTCGGTTGCCGCACCATTGCGGTGGTGGGCTTGTCCGGGGATACCCACCGCCCCAGCCACGAGGTGGCCGTTTACCTCCAGCGTCAGGGCTACCGGATCCTGCCAGTGAATCCCAAACTCGCTGGTCAGGTGGTTTTGGGCGAGCTTTGTGTGGCAGCACTGGCGGACCTTCAAGACACCGTGGACATCGTCGATGTGTTCAGGCGGTCTGAGGACGTCGGACCGGTGGCGCAAGCTGCGGTAGCTATTGGCGCACGCTGCATGTGGCAGCAGCTGGGCGTAGCCAACCGACAAGCCGATGATCTGGCCAAGAGCGCTGGCCTGATCAGCGTGATCGACCGTTGTTTAAAGGTTGAACATGCGCGGATCTTGGGCTGAGGGCTGGGCCGGCCGGCCTCATTCAATGGGTTTTGATAGGGGGCGAGCGTGTGTGAATTCAGCATGGATGCGGACCCCGCCTGCGTGAGCTCAGGCCCGCGTTGGCTGGCCAAGGCGGCCTTGCGCGCATGGACGCTCGCTTGTGTGCCGGTGCTAGTGGCCGGCCAGCTGATGAGTGATGCGCAGGCCGCAGAGGGCATGTGGACACTGGACAACCTACCGTTGGCTGCCTTGAAGTCGCAACAGGGCTTCGAGCCAAACGCAGCCTGGTTGTCACAGGTGCAGCGCGCGGCAGTGCGGGTAGGGGGGTGTTCAGCTTCAATCGTCTCTGCGCAGGGCCTGGTGATGACCAATCACCACTGCGTGACGCGTTGTCTGGCCGAGCTCTCGACGCGAGACCGGCCGGTCAAGGCGGCCGGATTTCTGGCCCGCAAGCCGCAAGAAGAGTTGACCTGTTCCGGTTTGGAGGTGCTGCAACTGCTTAGTGAACGCGACGTCACTGCGCAAGTGCAGGCCGCCACGCTGGGCATGACCGGTAGCGCCTTTCAGAAAGCTGAAGACGCGGCGCGCGCCCAGTTGGCCAGAGGATGTCAACAAGATCAGGCCGCCACCAAGCGCTGCGAGGTCACGGTCTTGTACCGCGGTGGACAGTACGTGTTGCAGCAGTACGAGCGCTACAGCGATGTGCGCTTGGTGTGGGCACCCGAGGAGGCAATTGCTGCATTTGGTGGCGATCCCGACAACTTCAATTTCCCACGCTGGTGCCTTGACGTGGCTATGCTGCGCTTGTGGCGGGACGGACAGCCGTTGAAGACGCCGGTGTATTTTCGTGTGGAACCCCAGGGACCCAAGCCTGGCGAGTTGCTGTTTGTACCGGGGCACCCAGGGCAAACGCAGCGCAGCCTGACGGTGGCGCAGCTGGAGAGGGTGCGCGAGCGACTGGCCACACAATCGATCCCGGCTGCTTCTGAGTCTCGCGGGCTGATGCATCTGTTGTCGCAGCGCCCTGATCCCACGCGCACCTGGGCCGTCCAGGCCATGGGCAACATTGAAAACGGTTTGAAGGTGTACAAGGGTGAACTGCAGGCCTTGTTCACCCCTGCCTTGTGGACGATGAAGCAGGCTCAAGAGCGGTCGCTAAAGGCGTATGTGCAAGCCAACCCAGCCTTGCGGACCCGGGTGGGCGACCCTTGGGCGGACATCGAACGTGCCCAACAGGCGCGGCGTGAACTGGAGCTCGAAGTTGGCCTGATTGCCGAGGGCGGTGCGTTCGCAGTGCCCCACTTCCAGTACGCACGTACCCTCGTGCGGGGGCCTGTGGAACGCACCAAGCCCGACGGGCAGCGGCTGCGCGAATTCAGCGACAGCGGGCTGCCGGTGTTGGAGCGACGGCTGAGGGCCCCTACACCGATAGACCCGTTGTTTGAACGCGAGCGTCTTCAATGGTCATTAACCCGGCTGCGCAGCCTGCTGGGGCCTGACCATCCAGTGGTCCGCCAGGTGCTCGGTGTGCATTCGCCAGCCCAATTGGCGCAGGCCTGGATCCAGGATTCCCGTTTGCACGAGGCAGCCGAACGGGTGCGTTTGTGGGACGGCGGTGCTGCGGCGATGCAGGGCAGTTCGGACCCCTTCGTCGCGCTGGTTTTGGCGATCGAGCCATATGCGCGGGCCCTACGTGAACGCTTTGAAGCGCAGGTCTTGGCTGTCGAGCGCGAGGCTGCCCAGCGGCTGGCCCTAGCGCAGTTTGACCGTGACGGCCGCAGCCGCTACCCCGACGCCAGCGGTACGTTGCGCCTGTCCTACGGCGTGCTCAAAGGTTGGCAAGAGGCTGGTGCGCTGGTGCCCACACACACCACGGTGGCAGGGTTGCGTGCGCGCCACACCGGCGCAGCACCCTTTGCGATGCCTGAGCGGTGGCAAAACGCAGGAGCCACCGTGGGCGCCGAGGTTCCCTTCAATTTCGTCACCGACCACGACGTCATCGGTGGCAATTCGGGAAGCCCCATGATCAACCGCCAGGGGCGTTGGGTGGGGTTGGTGTTTGACGGCAACCAGCACTCTCTCGGAGGGTCGTTCTTCTACGATGGCCAGCTCAACCGTGCCGTGTCGGTGCACCCGGCGGTCATCTTGGAGTCTTTGCGGTCGGTGTACGCAGCCCAAGACCTGCTGCAAGAGGTCTTGACGGGCCAAGCCCCGTCGCGTTGAGGGGGTGAGATGGGTATCTACGAACAGGGCCTGAGCGCCTGCGCTGCCAACCACGTGGCCTTGTCTCCTGTGAGCTTCGTGGAGCGTTCAGCCGAGGTCTTTGCCGACCTTCCTGCGGTGGTGCATGGGCAGCGGCGGTACAACTGGGCCGAGGTGCGCGATCGCTCGGCACGATTGGCCGCTGCACTGAAGGGTGCGGGTGTAGGGCATGGAGATACGGTGAGTGCCATGCTGCCCAACACGCCGGAGATGGTAGAGGCGCACTATGCGGTACCGGCCCTTGGTGCGGTGCTCAACACCCTGAATACCCGACTGGATGCGGCCCTGTTGGCCTGGCAACTGAACCATTGTGAAGCCAAGGTCCTGTTGACTGACCGTGAGTTTGCGCCCGTCATGGCGCATGCTTTGGCCCTGTTGCGCACCGAGCATGGGCGTGAAGTGATCGTGGTGGACGTGTGTGACAGCGAGTACAGCGGGGAGGGTGAGCGCTTGGGCACCTTGGAATATGAGCACTGGCTGCAAGCCCACGAGCCCCTTGCGCGTCTGGAGGGCCCGCGCCACGAGTGGGACGCTATTGCCGTGAGCTACACAAGCGGTACCACCGGCGACCCCAAGGGCGTGGTCACACATCATCGGGGCGCATATCTGAATGCGGTATCCAACGCGGCCACCTGGACCATGCCGCACTTTCCGAAGTACCTCTGGACCTTGCCCATGTTCCATTGCAACGGATGGTGCTTCCCCTGGACCGTGGCCCTGCTGGGCGGCACGCATGTGTGCTTGCGTAAGGTGGAAGCCGGAGCCATTCTTCAGGCCATACGCGAACAGGGGGTGGACCACTATTGTGCAGCACCCATCGTGCACTCCCTGATCTATAACGCGTCGCCGGACCTGCGAGCCGGCATCAGCCAAACGGTGCGCGGCATGGTGGCGGGTGCAGCCCCGCCCGCAGCGATGATCGAAGGCATGTCGCACATCGGCTTTGACATTACCCATGTCTATGGCCTGACCGAGGTATACGGGCCGGCCAGTGTGGCGGTCAAGCGCTTATCTTGGGCCCACGAAAGCCTTTCGGAGCAAACCCGCTTGAATGGTCGGCAGGGCGTGCGCTACGCACTACAGGAAGGCATGACGGTGATGGACCCTCACACCATGCTCGAAGTGCCTGCCGACGGCCAGACCATGGGTGAAATCATGTTTCGCGGCAACATTGTGATGAAGGGGTATCTGAAGAACCCCAAGGCCACCGAACAGGCCTTCGAAGGCGGTTGGTTCCACACCGGTGACTTGGCTGTTTTGGAATCCGACCGCTATGTGAAGATCAAGGATCGCAGCAAAGACATCATCATTTCAGGCGGCGAAAATATTTCCTCCTTGGAGGTGGAAGACGCGCTGTATCGACATCCGGCAGTGCTGGCCTGCGCGGTTGTCGCAAAGCCCGACGAGCGATGGGGCGAGACCCCCTTGGCCTATGTTGAACTCAAGCCCGGCACTGCGGTGACGGCTGCCGACCTCGCCGCACACTGCAAGGCATTGTTGGCAGGCTACAAGGTGCCGCGCGATTTCCGCTTTGAAGAAATTCCCAAGACCTCCACCGGTAAGATTCAGAAATTTCAACTGCGTGAACGTGCGAAGTCCAGTAGCGCTATCGAGTAAAGGATTTGAAGATGTTGAGTACCAACGATCCCCTGCTGTTGCGCCACGATGACGGTCGGGGCGTGACCACCCTGACCCTGAACCGGCCACAGGCCTTCAATGCGCTGAGCGAGGACATGTTGGCTGCGCTGCAATGTGAACTCGATCGACTCAGCGCCGATCCGCTGTTGCGGGTGCTGGTGATCGCCGGCGCTGGCAAAGCTTTCTGCGCGGGACATGATCTCAAGGAAATGCGTGCCCAGCCATCGCTGGACTACTACCGCAGCCTGTTCAACCGCTGCGGCCGGGTGATGATGGCCTTGCAAAAGCTTCCGGTGCCGGTGATTGCCAAAGTGCAAGGCCTGGCCACCGCAGCGGGTTGTCAACTGGTGGCGCAATGCGACCTTGCGGTGGCCAGCGAGACCGCCCGATTTGCGGTCAGCGGTGTGAACCTGGGGCTGTTTTGCTCTACCCCTGGCGTGGCACTTTCTCGAAACCTTTCCCGAAAGGCTGCATTTGAGATGTTGGCCACAGGCGAGTTCATCTCAGCCCAGGAAGCGCATGCCAAAGGGCTGGTCAACCGTGTTGCCCCAGCCGATGCCCTAGACGCAGCGGTTCAGGTCTTGTATGAGTCGATTCTGCGCAAACCGCGTGAGGCCCTGGCGATCGGTAAAGCTCTGTTCTATCGACAGCTTGAAAGTGGTTTGGAGGCCGCCTACATCGATGCGGCGCAGACCATGGCCTGCAACATGATGGACTCATCGGCCCTTGAAGGCGTTCAGGCCTTCATCGACAAGCGGCGGCCGAATTGGTGCTGAAGCCTTTGGGGCTCGCCTGGCCCAAAAGGCCTCGCGCTCACTGGTCGGCAAATGCCCGCTCTATGACAAAGTCGCCTGGGCGGGCGGTGTTGCCTTCCTGAAAGCCCCGCGCTTCGAGCAGCCGCTTGAGGTCCTTGAGCATGGCCGGGCTGCCACAGATCATGATGCGGTCATCGCTGGGGTTTAGCGCAGGCAATTGCAGGTCGGTGAAGATCTTGCCCGACTCGATCAACTCGGTGATGCGGCCCTGGTTCACGAAGGTTTCTCGGGTGACGGTGGGGTAGTACTTCAGCTTGTCGCTGACCAGCTCACCCAGGTATTCATGCTCGGGCAGGTGCTTGACCAGGAGGTCGTGATAGGCCAGCTCATCGATTTCGCGCACTCCATGGATCAGCACCACCTGTTCGAAGCGGTCGTAGGTCTCGGGGTCGCGCACGATGCTCATGAAAGGGGCCAGACCGGTACCGGTGGCCAGCATGTACAGCCGCTTGCCAGGCAGCAGGTAGTCGCACAGCAGGGTGCCGGTGGGCTTTTTGCCTACGATGATCGTGTCGCCGACCTGGATGTGCTGCAGGCGCGAGGTCAGAGGGCCGTCGGGCACCTTGATCGATAAAAACTCCAGGTGCTCTTCATAGTTAGCGCTGACGATGGAGTAGGCACGTAACAGGGGCTTGCCTTCCACCTTCAGGCCGATCATGGTGAAGTGGCCGTTGGAAAAGCGCAGCGCAGGGTCTCGGGTTGTGGTGAAACTGAACAGCCGGTCGGTCCAGTGGTGGACACTGAGGACGGTTTCTTCGTGCAGGGCGCTCATCCCGCCATTATCCCAAGAATGGTTTCGGAATTTGGGAAGCCACAGATCATCGCCCGACGGCCACAATCGAGCCAAAAGCAACTTGCGTTGAGTTCATGCGCCCAGTGAAGGTGCGCTTGAGGCCGGTGGCTGGAAAGGCAGACCCATAATGAACGACCCCGACCTTCCGTTGGTCAACCCGGCTGAGCCGCGGTTGACCAGCCTCTCCCACGGGGGAGGCTGCGGCTGCAAGATCGCGCCCGGTGTGCTTGGCGAAATCTTGAAGGGCACCACCGCAATGCCCATCCCCCCCGAGCTCCTAGTGGGGATTGAAACGGCCGACGACGCGGCGGTCTACAAGCTCAACGAAGAGCAAGCACTGATCGCCACGACCGACTTCTTCATGCCGATTGTTGACGATCCTTTCGACTTTGGGCGGATTGCTGCTACCAACTCCATCAGCGATGTGTACGCTATGGGAGGACGGCCCATCATGGCTTTGGCCCTGGTGGGCATGCCCATCAATGTGCTGTCGCCGGCCACCATCGGCCGTGTGCTCAACGGTGGGGCCAGCATCTGCCGAGCAGCCGGCATCCCGATAGCCGGGGGCCACACTATCGATTCGGTGGAGGCCATCTATGGTCTGGTGGCGTTGGGATTGGTGCACCCAAAGCGGGTGAGGCGCAACGCCGACTCCAAACCCGGTGATGTCCTGGTACTCGGCAAGCCGTTGGGTGTGGGCGTGATGAGCGCTGCACTCAAGATGGGCGAGTTGGGCGAGGTGGCTTATGCCAGCATGATCGAAAACACCACCAAACTCAACACGCCCGGGCCTGACCTGGCTGCCTTGGAGGGTGTCCATGCGATCACCGATGTCACCGGTTTCGGCCTGGCTGGTCACGCGCTGGAATTGGCGCGCGGTGCGGCGTGCACGATCGAAATCGATTGGGCATCGGTACCGTTGCTCTCGGGGGTACGGGAGTTGGCGCAGCGGGGCTTCGTAACCGGCGCATCGAACCGCAACTGGGCGGACTATGGCGGCGATGTGTCACTGCCCGCGGCCCTGGCTGCGCCCGATCGAGCCCTGCTCACCGACCCGCAGACCAGTGGTGGCCTGCTGGTGTCTTGCGAGCCTGCTGCCCTGGACCAGGTCTTGGCCCTGTTCAGGCGACATGGCTTTGAACAGGCTGCCGTGGTGGGGCGGGTCACCCCTGCTGGGCAAAGCCCGCTGCTGGTGTGTAGCTGACACGCGGATGGCGAGAAGGCGCGCCCGACCAGGCTTGGATCACATCCCGGCGTAATTGGGCCCGCCGCCACCTTCAGGCGTGATCCACACGATGTTTTGGGTGGGGTCCTTGATATCGCAGGTCTTGCAATGTACGCAGTTCTGCGCGTTGATCTGTAGCCGGTCGCTGCCGTCCTCGCTCTTCACGTATTCGTAGACGCCCGCTGGGCAGTAGCGGCTTTCCGGTCCTGCATAGATCGCCAGATTGTGGGCCACCGGCACGCTCGGATCGCGCAGTGTCAGGTGGGCGGGCTGGTTCTCTTCGTGATTGGTATTGCTGACGAAGACCGAACTGAGGCGGTCAAAGGTGAGTTGGCCATCGGGCTTGGGGTATTCGATCTTGTTGCATTGAGCCGCGGGCTTGAGTCGGGTGTGGTCGGCGTCGGTGCGGTGAACCGTCCAGGGGGCGGCCTTGAGGCCTAGCTTGGGCAGCAGCCACTGCTCGATGCCGGTCATGAATGCCCCCACCCTGTTGCCCTTCTTGAACCACTGCTTGAAGTTCTTCGAACCTTGTAGCTCTTCGTACAACCAGCTTTTTTCGAATGCGGCGGGGTACGCCAGAAGTTCGTCGTGTGAGCGCCCGACCCGCAGGGCTTCAAAAGCGGCTTCGGCGCACAGCATGCCGCTCTTGATGGCCGCATGGGAACCTTTGATCCGTGCAGCGTTCAGGTAGCCCGCGTCACAGCCCACCAGGGCACCGCCCGGGAACACTTGCCTGGGCAGGCTCAGAAGACCGCCAGCGGTGATGGCACGTGCACCGTAGCCGATGCGCTTACCCCCTTCGATGTGCGAACGGACCGAGGGATGCGTTTTCCACCGCTGCATTTCCTCAAACGGGGACAGCCACGGGTTTTGGTAGTCCAGTCCGGTAACAAAGCCCAAGGTGACCTTATTGCCTTCCAGATGGTAAAGAAAGCCGCCGCCGTAGGTATGGCTGTCCATTGGCCAGCCTGCGGTGTGGACCACCAGTCCAGGCCGGGCTTTCGCAGAGGGTACTTCCCACAATTCCTTGATGCCGATGGCGTAGCTCTGAGGGTCTTTACCGGCATCCAGCTTGAAGCGGGCGATGAGTTGCTTGCCCAAGTGCCCCCGAGCGCCTTCAGCAAACACAGTGTATTTGCCCAGCAGGCTCATCCCCAGTTGGAAGCCCTCATGTGGCTGGCCATCTTTGCCGATGCCCAGGTTGCCCGTGGCTACGCCCCGGACTCGCCCGCCCTCGTCGTACAGCACTTCTGCCGCGGTGAAGCCGGGAAAGATCTCGACGCCCAGGGCTTCGGCTTGCTCGGCCAACCACTTCGTGACCGCGCCCAGGCTGATGGCGTAGTTGCCTTGGTTATGAAAACAGCCCGGAATCAGCCAATTGGGGGTCTTGGTCGCACTGGTTTCGGTGAGAAAGAGCACCTCATCACCCGTGACCGGCTGGTTCAGCGGCGCGCCTTGTTCCTTCCAGTTGGGCAGGAGCTCCTGCAGCGCGCGCGGATCCATCACCGCGCCGGACAGGATGTGGGCACCGGGTTCAGAACCCTTTTCCAGCACCACGACACCTACTTCTGTGCCCTGTTCGGCCGACAGCTGCTTCAGACGTATGGCTGTGGCCAGGCCTGCGGGTCCCGCGCCGACCACAACAACGTCGTATTCCATCGATTCACGGGGGCCGAACTGTTCGAGCAGGGCTTGGGAGGTCATAGACTGCAGCCTTTGGGTGATGCTGGGGACAACCAGGAAATTCTATCGGGCGACCCCTGGTTTTTTGATCGCTCCGGTCCTATTGCCCCTCATCCTAAAGTCACCACCCTTGGCACAGAGGAGTACGCCAGACGGCCGCCGCGTGCTAAGGTTTATGACGCAGCAGCCGGCGGAGCCCCTCATGACCTACAGCATTGACCTTTCAGGCCGCGTGGCCCTTGTCACCGGCGCATCCAGCGGCCTGGGTGCGCAATTCGCCCGGGTGCTCTCCCGCAGCGGCGCAGCTGTGGTGTTGGCGGCTCGCCGCACCGAAAAGCTGCGAGACCTGCGCACCGAGATCGAGGCCGATGGCGGCGACGCGCATGTGGTCAAGCTCGATGTGACCGACCCCGACAGCATTTGTTCGGCCGTGGCGCATGCCGAGACCGAGGTGGGCACGATCGACATCCTGATCAACAACTCAGGGGTGAGCACCACGCAAAAGCTGGTGGATGTGGCGCCCGCCGATTATGACTTGATCATGAACACCAACACCCGCGGGGCCTTCTTCGTGGCCCAGGAGGTGGGTAAACGCATGATCGCCCGCAGCAAGGGTGCGGCGCCCGGGACCTTCGTGGGCGGGCGTATCGTCAACATCGCCTCCATGGCCGGGCTGCGGGTATTAGGCCAAATTGGGGTGTATTGCATGAGCAAGTCGGCCGTGATCCACATGACGCGGGCGATGGCATTGGAGTGGGGCCGCTTTGGCATCAATGTGAACGCCATTTGTCCGGGATATATCGACACCGAGATCAATCATCACCATTGGAAGACCGAGCAGGGCCAGAAGCTGGTGAAGATGTTGCCGCGCAAGCGCGTGGGCCAACCGCAAGACCTGGACAGCACCTTGCTGATGCTGTGTGCTCCGCAGAGCCATTTCATCAATGGCGCGATCATCTCGGCGGACGACGGATTCAACGTGTAAGGCGGGGCGATACGGTGCTGCGTTTCACATTGCCCGAATACAGGACCCTGGTCCACGAGATGGTCCTTCCCATACGCTGGGGCGATATGGACGCCATGGGGCATGTGAACAATGCCTCTTACTTTCGATTCTTCGAAACCAGCCGCATTGAGTGGTTTGATTCACTGGGCTGCACCCCCAGCCCCGATCGAGAGGGCCCAGTGATTGTCAATGCCTTTTGCAACTTTTTGATCCAGCTCGAGTATCCAGGCGCCATTGTGTTGAAGCACTATGCCGCCAACCCTGGGCGCAGCAGCTTTGACACCTATGTGACGATGGAGCGCACCGACAAGCCGGGCATCATCCACGCTGAAGGCGGAGCCAAGGTGGTGTGGACGGACTTCCGAACGCAAAAGTCGGTGCCCATTCCTGACTTCGTGAGGGCGCTCATCAGGGTTTGATCTGGGAGGTCAGCACCCCCTATGCCTGACGACCCCGCTGCGCGGGCCGGACGGTTTCAGGATATGCCCCGTTAGAAGGCGAGAAATTTTCTGTTGTACCGTTTGTTCGTTTCCCATCAAGGACTGTGTTGATGAACAAGATTTACCCCTCCGCGGCCGAAGCTCTGAAGGATATCGTGCGTGACGGGCAACTGTTGGCTGTCGGCGGCTTTGGCTTGTGCGGCATACCCGAGGCCTTGATCGCCGCCTTGCGCGACAGCGGTGTCAGAAACCTCAGCGTGATCTCCAACAATGCCGGCGTGGATGGTTTTGGCCTGGGCTTGCTGTTAGAGACCCGCCAGATCCAAAAAATGATCTCGTCGTATGTGGGTGAGAACAAGGAGTTCGAACGCCAGTACTTGGCCGGAGAGTTGGAGTTGGAATTCACACCTCAGGGCACCTTGGCCGAAAAGCTGCGTGCCGGTGGCGCGGGGATCCCGGCCTTCTTCACCAAGACCGGTGTGGGCACGGTGGTGGCACACGGCAAAGAACTGCGCGAGTTCGACGGCCAGACCTATGTGATGGAGCGCGCCCTAGTGCCCGATGTGTCCCTAGTCAAGGCCTACATCGCTGACACCAGTGGTAACTTGACGTTCCGCCGAACTGCTCGTAATTTCAATCCGGCTGCAGCCATGGCCGGGAAGATCACCGTGTGTGAGGTGGAAAAAATTGTTGAGAAAGGCCAGCTCGACCCCGATCACATCCACCTGCCGGGCATCTATGTGCATCGCTTGGTGCTCAATGCCCAACCCGAAAAGCGCATTGAAAAGCGCACCATTTCTGAGAAAGCTGGAGTCTGACCATGCCCTGGACCCACGACCAGATGGCCGCGCGCGCGGCTCATGAACTGCAGGACGGCTTCTATGTGAACCTGGGCATCGGCTTGCCGACCCTGGTCGCCAACCACGTTCCATCAACGATCGAGGTGTGGCTGCAAAGCGAGAACGGCATGCTTGGCATCGGTCCCTTTCCCACCGATGATGAGGTTGATGCCGATTTGATCAATGCGGGTAAACAGACCGTCACCACTATTGCTGGCAGCAGCATCTTCGGCAGTCACGATAGCTTTGCCATGATCCGGGGGGGCAAGATCAACCTGTCGATCCTGGGCGCCATGCAGGTGTCGGAGAAGGGCGATCTGGCCAACTGGATGATTCCGGGCAAGATGGTTAAGGGTATGGGCGGCGCCATGGACTTGGTGGCTGGCGTGGGCCGGGTGCTGGTGCTCATGGAGCACGTGGCCAAGAAGAAGAACGGCAGCACCGATCTGAAGATCTTGCCTCAGTGCAGCCTACCGCTGACGGGTGTGGGGGTGGTCGACCGGATCATCACCGACCTGGCCGTGATGGATGTCACCGATCGAGGTCTGAAGGTGGTGGAAATGGCGCCGGGCGTCTCCGCCGAGGCCCTGCAAGACAACACGGGTGTGACACTGATCTTCTGATGAGCAGCCCGCCTTGACGTGCGCCTAAGCTTGCAGCAATCAACCCAGCGGGTACCGATCTCAGGCCGCCGCCTGTGCCAGACGCGGCGTCCCCTGTGGGCGATGGGGGGAGTCTGGGTCTGCCTCGTGTTGGGGCTGAGCGCGTGCGGCTACTCCGCACCCCAAGGGCTTTCTCAGCCCGCTGCTGCAGCCGCACCGGCCCCGGCAGCGCAGCTGCGATTGGTCTCCGATGCAGTGGAGCCCGAGGCGGCTTCAGGCTGGACCCCCCGTGAGGGCTGGGCAGGTCGGCGACACATGGTGGCAGCGGCCAACCCTTTGGCCACCGAGGCCGGCCTTCTGATCTTGCGTGCCGGTGGCTCAGCGCTGGATGCGGCCATTGCCGTGCAGATGGTGCTGACCTTGGTGGAGCCCCAAAGCAGCGGGATCGGGGGTGGCGCCTTGATGCTGAGCTGGAACGGGCAGCGGGTGCAGGCCTACGATGGCCGCGAGACGGCGCCGGCTGGCGCGCATGAAGCCTTGTTCCTCGACGCACAGGGAAAGCCGCTGCCGATGCAGCAGGCGGTGTTTGGTGGCCGGGCGGTGGCCACGCCTGGGGTGGTGCGCATGTTGGAGCTGGCCCACGCGCAGCACGGGCGGCTTCCCTGGGCTCGCTTGTTTGAGCCGGCGGTCAGCTTAGCCGAAGAGGGGTTCCCACTGGGTCCGCGCCTGCATCGTCTCTTGCAACTGGACGCGCTACTGCCGCGTGATGCCAGCGCCCGTCGCTACTACTACCAACCCGACGGGTCGCCGTGGCCAGTGGGCCATCGATTGCGCAACCCAGCCTTGGCTCAGGTGCTGCGCCAGTTAGCCATGCAAGGCTCGAGGGCTCTGCACGAGGGAGCGGTGGCCCGCAGCGTGGCACAGGCGGTGCAGTCCCATCCGGTGCCCGGAACCCTGAGCGAGGCTGACCTCAAAGGCTACCGTGCGCTGGAACGTGAACCCCTTTGTACCTTCTGGTTGCAGCGGCGGCTGGTGTGCGGCTTTCCGCCGCCCTCGTCGGGCCACCTGACGATGATGCAGATTCTGGGGATGCTCGAGTGGCTGGATGTCGAGCAGCCCTTAAAGGCTCCCGCAATGGGGGCTGTCGCCGCAGGCCAAGACCCCCGCAGCGGCCTGGTTCACAGCGTAAGCGCCGAATGGCTACACCGCTACAACGAGGCTGCGCGCCTTGCCTATACAGACCGGGCTCTCTATATGGCCGACCCCGCCTTTGTGCAGCCGCCGGCCGGCCGGTGGGACAGCCTGCTGCAGCGCGACTACCTGAACCGGCGGGCTTCGTTGATCGGTCAACGAGCGGCGTCACGGGTAGAGCCTGGTCGTCCAACAGGTGCTGCCAGCCAGCCCTTGGCGGCCATGCCGGACCAAATCGAGCATGGCACCAGCCACATCAGCGTGGTGGATGAGCGGGGTCATGCAGTCTCTTTGACCACCACCATCGAGGCGCAATTTGGTGCGCGCATTCTGGTTGACGGCGGTACGGGCCTGCCAGGGGGCTTCTTGCTGAACAACCAGATGACTGACTTTTCATTTGTCCCTCGCGACGCGGCGGGGACTCCAATCGCCAACCGGGTGCAGGCGAACAAGCGGCCTCGCAGCTCAATGTCGCCCACCTTGGTATTTGACCAGCATGATGGGCGTCTGCTGATGTCCGTGGGTTCGCCTGGCGGGGGAATGATCATCCACTTCACCGCCAAGGTGCTGGTGGCCACCCAGCAGTGGGGTCTGTCGGTGCAAGAGGCCATCAACCTGCCCAACTTTGTGCAGGTGCAGGGTCCGATTTGGTTGGAAAAGGGGCGTTACTCAAACGACCTGGTGCAGCAACTTCAAGCCAGGGGCCACCGCATCGAGGAGCGTGATCTGACCAGCGGCATCCAAGCCATCGAGCGCACGCCTAGCGGTTGGTTTGGTGGTGCCGATCCCCGGCGCGAAGGCGTGGTCCGTGCCGATTGAGGTGCCTCAGCGCGCTGCCAAAGCCCGGGCCGCCTCGGTAACCAACTCGGGTCCCTTGTAGATCAGACCGGTGTAGATCTGCACAAGATCGGCACCGGCATCCATCTTGGAGCGGGCATCCGCACCGCTCATCACGCCGCCGACCCCAATGATGGGAAACACTGGGCCCAGCGCTGCGCGCAACTGCGCGATCACCTGGTTGCTGGCCTGCAAGACGGGCGAGCCGGACAGGCCCCCGGTTTCCTGGGCATGCGGCAGGCCCTGCACCGCCTCGCGTGAGACGGTGGTGTTGGTGGCGATCACCCCATCGATTCCATGGCGCTTGAGGGTGGCCGCGACCGCTGTGACTTGGGTGTCGTCCAAGTCGGGTGCGATCTTCAGGAATAGGGGTACCAATCGGTGGTGCTGCTGGCTCAGGGCTTCGCGCCGCGAGACCAGGGCGCCCAGCAGCCTATCGAGTGCCTCATCACTTTGAAGGCTGCGCAGGTTCTGGGTGTTGGGGCTGCTGATGTTGACCGTGACATAGTCGGCATGGGGGTACACACCGTCCAGACCGATGAGGTAGTCGTCCACCGCGCGCTCAATTGGGGTGGCGGCGTTTTTGCCGATATTCAGCCCTACGATTCCGCCGTCCTGCCGAAATCGGCGGGCACGCCGCACATGGGTGACGAAACTCTGCAGGCCATCGTTATTGAAGCCCAAGCGGTTGATCAGCGCTTGCCGTTCGGGAATCCGGAACATCCGGGGCTTGGGGTTGCCGGGTTGCGCCAGCGGTGTGACGGTTCCCACCTCAATGAAGCCAAAACCCATGGCCCCCAGCCCATCGATGCAGCGGCCGTTCTTGTCCAGCCCGGCCGCCAGTCCCACCCGGTTGGGAAAGCGCAGGCCGGCCACCGTCACTGGATCGTTCACCCGCGCCTGCGCCCAACTGCACTGCACAGGCGTGTATTGCCATCGGGCAATGGCGCCCAACGTCAGGTCGTGCGCAGCCTCGGGGTCTAGGCCGAAGAGAAAGGGACGGGTCAGGGCGTAAGGGACCATGGCCATAATGTTAGATTGTCGTCTTTTGCACCGCCCATGACCCAAGACGAACTCAAGGCCCTTGTCGGGCTGGCAGCCCTTCAATATGTGACGGCTGGCCAAATTGTGGGTGTCGGCACGGGTTCCACTGTTGACAAGTTTATTGATGCCTTGGCCACAGCGAAGGACCCGGTCGCTGGCGCGGTTTCAAGCTCTGTACGCAGCACCCAACGCCTGCAAGCCTGCGGCATACGCGTGGTAGAGGCCACCGGGGTGCAGCGTTTGTCGGTGTACATCGATGGGGCCGACGAGATCGATCATCAGGGCCGCATGATCAAAGGTGGTGGGGCGGCCCTCACGCGCGAAAAGATCGTGGCTGACCTGGCCGATCGAATCGTGTGCATTGCCGACGAGAGCAAGTGGGTGCAGACGTTGGGCCAGTTTCCGCTGCCCATCGAGGTCATTCAGATGGCAGTGCCGCAGGTGATCCGCCGATTCGCCGCGCTGGGTGGGCAGGCTCAGGTGCGCGCCGGTGTTTTGACCGACAACGGACATCCCATCGTGGACGTGCGTGGCTTGAAGATCTCCGATCCCTTGGCCCTTGAGCTTGAGGTCAACCAATGGCCGGGGGTGGTGACCGTGGGCATTTTTGCGCGTCACCGCGCTTCGGTGTGCCTCCTGGGCACGGCACAGGGCGTTCGCACCATCGAGTTGTGAATAAGGCTAGGGCGCGTTTTGCCGGGCGCGCCGCAGTGTGAAGCGGCGCGGGTCTATCGCCTCCAGCAATGCCATGGGCAGCGGTGAGGGCTCGCCGGTGATCCAGTGCGACATCACGGTGCCCACCAAGGGCGCCCAGGTGATGCCGCGAGAACCCAAGGCTGTGGCGGCGAACAAACCCGGCTCGACCGGCCAATCCCGCAACCGGGTACCTCCGTGGGTATTGGTATCCGAATCAAAGGCGTTGACTGGCCCGACGATGGGCAAGCGGTCATTGGTTTGAAACCGCCAACCCACGCGTCCACCCAGGGCTGTAGGATCAGGCGCGGCGCTCCAGCCCAAGAGCCGGTTCATTCGCTGCAGGTTGTGCTGGTGGTCTTCTGGGCGCAGATCCACCTGCGCATCGCCTTCGCTGTTGGTGGCGCCGCAGAGCAGATCGCCGTTGCCGAGGGTCATGGCGTAACCATGGCCGGTGACCGGGCGCGCCGGCCCAGGTCCTGGCGCATGGGATGCTGGTACCTGGGTGATCTGACCCCGTTGGACCACCACCGGCCACAGCGCGCAAAGGTGCGGGGGCAGAAGGGTCACCACGTCGGCGGCGGAGCATAGAACCACCTGCTGGGTTCGCGCCAACAGCTGGCCCTGAGCGCCGTGCACCCTCCACTCGGACCCATGGCGTTGTATCGCCTGCACCGGCGTGTTGCCCTGAAATTGCACGCCGGCTTGCTGCAAGGCCAGGCGCACCCAAGCCCCCGGGTCGATCCAACCTCCACCCGGGTAGTAGACGGCAGCCCGTTGATCCACCTGAGGCATGGCCAACAGTGTTCCCACCTGGGAACTGGAGCAGGGTTGTGCATACTCGGGCGGCAGTCCCAGTTTGTCGATCATTACCTGAAGCACATCGCCCTGCGTTCCCTCGATCAGCCGAATCAGCCCCGCTGCCTGCCCGGGTACCTTCCCCTGCTCAATGAGGGGCGTGTACCACCGTTGGGCCATCCAGGCGGCGGCGCGGCCCAGCCGGGCGTGGATGCCGTCTTCAGGATGAAGCACGCCGTGAAAGAGCCCGGCAGGGTTACCGGAGGCGCCCTGAGCGGGCTCGGCAGTACGGTCGAGTACCAGGGTGGGGACACCGGCAGCGGCCAACGACAGGGCACACGCCGCACCGGCCAGGCCTGCTCCAACCACCACCACTGGCGGTGAGCCCGGCTCCCAGTGCTGGGCAGGCTGAGCGTGACGGTGGCCGGAGCGACCCGGCTGACCCGTGCGCTTGAGGTGGGCGTTCAGTTGCCAGCGCTTGTGGGCGAAGCCAGGTTGCCGCTTGACCTCAAAGCCGGCCTGGACCAGGCCGGCTGAAACCGCCGATGCGGTGCTCCAGGTGGCCGCCGTGCAGCCCGGAGCCACACGCCGCGCCAACGCCTTGAAAACCGACGGGCTCCACATTTCAGGGTTGAGCCGTGGACTGAAGCCGTCCAAGTACACCGCATCTGCTTGCAAGGGCCAGTCTCGAAGTGCCGCTCCGACATCGGCATGCAGCACCTGCAACACCACACGGTCCTCATCGAATCGGGCTCGAAAGCCATCCGGTGAGGCGGCGGGCCAAGCCGTCAGCAAGGCACGGGCCTTGTCTTGCAGGGCAGTCCCGTGGTAAATCGCCAGGGCACGCCGCGCGTCATGCAGTGGCACGGGGTGCCGCTCGATGGATACGAACCACAGCTGTCTGCTGGCCTCAGGATCTTCAGCCCAGGCATGCCAGGTGGCTAAAAAGTTCTGCCCCAAGCCAAAGCCGGTCTCTAGGATCACGAAACGGTCACGCCTGCGCCAGCGCTGTGGCAGGCCGTTACCCGCCAAAAAGACCGATTGGGCCTGGGCCCAGGCACCGGCCCTCGCGTGGTAGACATCTCTGTAGACCAACGAGCGTGGGGTGCCGCCAGCGTCGAAGGCCAGCTGTGCGGGTGAGAGTGGCACACGCTTCATGGCTAGCCTATCGTCTCAGGCTGCTCGGCAAAGGACAAGGGGCACCGAAGCGCCCCTGTGGCTTGCCCATGAGGCGTGAATCAAACGCGCTTTTTGTATTCGTGCGTACGGGTGTCGATTTCGATCTTGTCGCCGTCTTCAACGAACAGCGGGACCGTGATTTCGAAGCCGGTGCCCACCAGGCGAGCGGGTTTCATCACCTTGCCCGACGTGTCGCCCTTGACGGCCGGCTCGGTATTGATTTGGCGCACGACTGTGGTGGGCATTTCAACCGAGATCGCCTTGCCGTCATAGAAGGTCACTTCCACCTGCATGCCGTCTTCGAGGTAGCTGATGGCGTCACCCATATTTTCCGATTCCACCTCGTACTGGTTGTACTCAGTGTCCATGAACACATACATCGGGTCAGCAAAGTAGGAGTAGGAGCACTCCTTCTTGTCGAGGATGATCTGGTCCATCTTGTCGTCGGCCTTGAAGACGACTTCGGCCCCGCCGCCGTTGAGCAGGTTCTTTATCTTCATGCGCACGGTGGCTGCACCCCGGCCACCTCGGCTGTATTCGGACTTGAGAACAACCATCGGATCTTTGCCTTGCATGATCACGTTGCCGGCGCGGATTTCTTGAGCGAGTTTCATAGTGTGCTGGGTGTGGGTCCGGGAATCGGAACAACCCGGTATTCTAGCCCGGCCCGCCGCGTTCCGCCACGAAGTGCATCAAGGCCTGAGCCAAAGGAACCTGCCTCATCAGGCGGGCGCACGACTGCTGTGCGGCTTGGCTCCAGGCATCCTCGGCCGACCAAGGAAAGGCCGCGCCACCAGGCCAGGGGCCTAAGCCATTCCAGGCCCACCACCAGGGCATGACGCTGGCGTGCAGGGTGGGGCCGTCGGCACCCGGGACGGCATCCCAAAAGGCCTGAAGCTTTCCAGCGTGTGCGCCGTCGCGTTGCGGGTACAGCTGCCAGATGAAGGGGCGCCCGGCCCACAGTGCCCGCACCAGCGAGTCCTCGCCCCGCACCATATTCAAGTCGCACGCCCACAGCAGGTGGTCGAAATCCTCGCTGCTCAACCACGGCAGTTCGGTGGTGCGAAGCGTGGACTGTGCCCAGGCATGGTCTTGCAACCAGCGTGACGCCCGCTCCTGCAAGGGCCCCTGGGTGAGCATCAAGCGCACTGGGCAGCCATCGGCGCGCGCGCTGCGGGCCAGACTGTCCATCAGGCGCTCCAGCGGGGCCTGTGGATACGCAAATATCGACACCCGGCGCTCGGGTGCTGCGGGGCTGGGTATGCCCAGGACCTGCAGCCAAGCCAGGGTGTCAAACGCCAGCCGACGCTGCAACAGCAGGTCTTCACGCAGCAGTCCGCCTGTTTGCGGAGTGAAGCCGGGGAAATAGAACCACTTTGCCAAGCCCCGTCCAGGGCCACTGGCCTGCGGTGAGGGCAAGCCGTGGCTGTGTTCCACGTAGGCTTGGGCGCTGAGGTATTCGAGATTGATCCACACCGCTGGCCTGCACGTGCCCGCTTCAGCACGAAGTCGCATGCGATGCAGGTAGGCCTGCGGCAGTTGGCAGCCCAGGGCCTCGATCACCACGTCTGCGGGCTCGTGCCCGCACCACGAGTCGTGTTCGGCTCGCCAGTGTATCCACCGAACACCAGCGGCGTGTGTGCGGGCAGGCGTTTCATCGGCGGGTGGAATCTCTGAGGCCATGCGCTGCATCAGTGCTGCATCGTCCACCCACAGCCGCACACTTTGGCCTTGTGCTGCTAGGTGCAGGGCCAGGCGGCGGCACATACCCAGGTCACCGTAGTTATCCACAACTCGACAAAACACGTCCCACAGCGGCGGCTCAGGCTGCGCTGCCTCTGGCAAGGCAGATGGCTTTGGCAGTCCAGGCCGGTGGCTGTTCGGTCTCATGCGTGGATTATCCGAATGAAGAAACAGGGTCTGCACTGATCGAGCGAGCCCGCCCACGTGGCCATGCACAATTCAACTGCTGTGAACTCAGAACCGAATCCGTCACCTGAATCCACGTCTGCGTCAGCAGACGCCTCGGAGGGGGCCGCCAGCGCAGCGTCGCGCCTGCGGCGCGAGGCGCTGTTGGCCGAGGTGGCTGCGCTGCCCTCCTTGCCGGGCGTGTACCGCTACTTTGATGCGCAGGGCCAGGTCTTGTATGTGGGCAAGGCGCGCAGCCTCAAGAAGCGCGTGGCCAGCTACTTCCAAAAAGACCATGGTGGTACGCGCATCGGCCACATGGTCGACCGCATCGCCCGCATGGAGACCACCGTTGTGCGCAGCGAAGCCGAAGCGTTGCTGCTGGAAAACAATCTGATCAAGGCGCTGAGCCCCAAGTTCAACATCCTGTTCAGGGACGACAAGAGCTACCCCTATCTGCGCCTGGTGACGGGCCCCTTTCCACGGATGGCCTACTACCGTGGCGCCGTGGACCGGCGCCACCGTTACTTCGGACCGTATCCCAGCGCTTGGGCGGTGAAGGAAACGATACAGCTGATCCAAAAGGCCTTCAAGCTGCGTACCTGTGAAGACTCTGTCTTTGCCAACCGAAGCCGGCCCTGTTTGCTGCATCAAATCAAGCGCTGCTCTGCGCCGTGCGTGGGGCTGATCAGCGCATCTGACTATGCGCGTGATGTTGCTGACACTGAACGCTTTTTACTGGGGCAGGCTCAGGGCGTCATCGAAGAGCTTCAGTCGCGCATGATGGTGCATGCCGAGGCGTTGGCTTTTGAGCAGGCTGCTGAACTGCGCAACCAAATCACAGCCCTGTCTCGTGTGCTGCACCAGCAGTCTGTGGAGGCCAGCAGCCTGTCCTCGCTGGAGCAGGACGTGGACATCTTGGCGGTCAAGGTTCAGGGCGGCCGCGCCTGTGTGAACCTGGCCATGGTTCGAGGCGGGCGCCACTTGGGTGACCGACCCTACTTTCCAGCCCATGTGGAGGACGGCGCGGCATGGGCCTTTACGCTGGAAACGGATGCTGAAGGGGCTTGCCCTCCTGTAGCCGAATCCGATATGCAACCGTCCCTCACCCACATGCCAGCCCTCACCGTGGTCGACATCGAGACCCGCGTATTGGAAGCCTTCATCAGCCAGCACTACCTGGACCTGCCAGCCCCTTCACAGCTCATCACCAGCCACCCGGTGCGCCGCGAGTTGCTGGCCGCTGTGTCTAGTCATGTGGGTGTCAAGCTGCAGGTTACTCACCAACCCCGCGAACAACGCCGCCTCTGGCTGGAGATGGCGCAGAAGAACGGGCAATTGGCCTTGGCTCGCCTATTGGCCGAAGAAGGGTCACAGCGCGCACGTACCCGTGCCCTGGCCGAGGCGCTCGACCTAGAACCTGAGGACCTGGATCGCCTGCGCGTGGAGTGCTTTGACATCAGCCATACAGCGGGCGAAGCCACGCAGGCCAGCTGCGTGGTGTTTGAGCAGCACCAAATGCAAAGCGCGCAACACCGCCGCTACAACATTGAGGGCGTGGTGGGAGGCGATGACTACGCCGCCATGCGCCAGGTGCTGCAGCGCCGATATGCCAGGCTGGATGAGTCGCGCCTGCCCGATGTGGTGCTGATCGACGGCGGCAAGGGCCAAGTGGGCGTGGCCCGTGAGGTGTTTGTAGAGTTGGGGCTGGACCTGTCGCTGTTGGTGGGCGTTGAAAAGGGCGAGGGGCGCAAGGTTGGCCTTGAAGAATTGGTCTTTGCCGATGGCCGACCCAAAGTCCACCTGGGGGCTGACTCCGCTGCGTTGATGCTGGTAGCCCAGATCCGTGACGAAGCGCATCGATTTGCCATCACTGGCATGCGTGCCAAGCGGGCGCAGGCCCGAACCGGTGGCAGCCGGCTCGAGGATATTCCGGGCGTCGGCCCCCGCAAGCGGGCCCGCTTGCTGCAACGCTTTGGGGGTGTGCGCGGCGTGGCCTCAGCTTCCGTGGATGATCTGTGCAGCGTCGAGGGCATATCCAAAGCGCTGGCTGAGGAGATCTACCGTGCCTTGCATTAAGAACGTGTCGCTGCGCCAAACTGGCCGTTCACCGTTTTGGGCTGCTCCTTGGGTATGGACACCCTGCTTGGTCGTTGGCCTGAGTGCCTGTGCGCCGACCCGGCCGCCGCTTGCACCGCAGGCGCCTGCAGCTGCCCCCACGGCCGCACCGGTGCCACCCTCCCAAGTGCCGGTGAAACCGGCGACAGCGCTGGCTCGTGACTGGCAGGACTACCACCGGCTGGCTGCGCGTCAGCTGGTGCAGGCAAACCCCGGGCGCACCTATCTGGGCACCGTGCCAGAGCCGCTGAAGGGCATTCCCATCCTTGAGGTGGAGCTGCATGCCGATGGCAGTGTGCGCAACATCAAGGTTCAGCGCCGCCCCCGACCTGCTGACGCCCAACACACCACCCAACTGGCCATCGACGCCGTGCGCCGCGCCGCGCCCTTTCCGCCTGTGGCCCACCTGCCCAAACCGTGGTCATACACCGAAGTCTTCCTCTTTAACGAGGCCGATCGATTCAAGCCCCGTACGCTGGACGAGTAGGCCCTGCGCTTGCCGTTAGGATCTCTTCATGTTCTTCACCATTCCGACCATGCTCACCTGGCTGCGCATCGTGGCAATTCCGGTCATCATCGTGATTTTTGCCATGCCCTTGCCGGCCGAGACCCGCAACTTGGTAGCCACAGCGCTGTTCGTCGCGGTGGCTTTGACGGACTGGGCCGATGGCTATCTGGCGCGCAGGTTGGGGCAAATCTCGGCCTTTGGGGCCTTTCTTGACCCGGTGGCCGATAAGTTCCTTGTCTGTGCCTGCCTGTTGGTATTGGTGGAAATGGGGCGAGTGGACACACTCGTGGCTCTGGTGATCATCGGTCGGGAGATCGCCATTTCCGCCCTCCGGGAGTGGATGGCTCAAATCGGAGCATCGCGAAGCGTAGCGGTCCACATCGTGGGCAAGCTCAAGACGACCGTTCAAATGGTGGCCATCCCGTTCCTGCTCTTTGACGGCCTGCTGTTTGGGGTGCTGGACACGGCAGTCTGGGGTACCGGCCTGATCTACGCAGCAGCGGTGCTCACGACCTGGTCCATGGTGTATTACCTGCGCAAGGCCATCCCCGAGATACGCGCAAAGGCCCGCTGAGCGCCCGGCGCATCCCATTCGTGACTGCCGACGCTTCGCGCTCGCCCCCGCCTACAGGTTTGGACCTCGTGGCGCTGATGCCTGCGCTCTTCGTCCTAATCTGGAGCACTGGCTTCATAGTGGCCAGGCTGGGAATGCCCCACGCGCCACCTATGACGTTTCTGTGCTGGCGCTACGCCCTGTCCGTGGCCGGTCTGGCTGTCTGGGCCTGGTGGGCCCGGGCGACGTGGCCCAGTACCCCAGGGGCCTGGCTGCACTTGGCGGTCACGGGGGTCTTGTTGCAGGCGGGCTATCTGGGCGGCGTCTGGAGCGCGGTGAAGTTGGGTCTGTCGGCCGGGACCACCGCACTGATCGTATGCCTGCAGCCGGTGCTCACCGCCATATTCCTGGAGTTACACGGTGGGCGAGGGCGGGTCCGCCCGCTGCAGTGGACAGGCCTGGCTTGCGGGCTGGCTGGGGTGTTGGTTGTGGTTTGGGACAAGCTGGGGCTGGGCGAGGTCCACGCCCTGAACCTTGGTTTGGCGGTGCTGGCCTTGGTGAGCATCACCGCTGGGACCCTCTACCAAAAGCAGTATGTAGGCTCTACGGATGTGCGCAGCGCGGGTGTCGTTCAGATGGGCGCTGCGCTGTTGGTTAGCCTGCCCCTGTCTCAAATGGAGACCGAGGTGATAGATTGGCACCCCAACCTGGTGCTGGCCTTGGCCTGGTCGGTTCTGGCGCTCACCATGGGCGCCAACTCGCTGCTGTACCTTCTGATTCAGCGCGGGGCGGCGATGAAGGTGGCCAGCCTCTTCTATCTTGTGCCGCCCTGCACGGCATTGATGGCCTGGGCTCTGTTCGCAGAGCCCCTGAGTTGGGGGTTGTTCCTGGGCTTTGGCCTGGCCGCGCTGGGGGTGGCCTTGGTGCAGCGTTCGAGATGACCAACTCTGCTAGCCCAACCCAGTAGGTGCTGTCAACCGGGCTTTTCTGACCTGCAGGCCGTACCAAGGCTCGAATTCGGGGCATAGAATCCGGCTCCCGCCCATCTGCTGTGCAGGCCGAGTCGGCTGGTACGGTCGGCAAGAGACGAGGGCACTGAATCGCGCAGACCTTGACCTGCAACCTGAATTGACTGGAGAAGAAAGCTGTGAACAAAGGCGAATTGATTGAACACATTGCCAAGCAAGCCGACCTGTCCAAGGCGGCTGCTTCCCGCGCCTTAGAGGCCGTGATCGGTGGCGTGCGCACCACGCTGAAGAAGGGCGGCACCGTGTCGCTGGTGGGTTTTGGTACCTTCTCGGTGACAAAGCGTGCCGCACGCACCGGCCGCAACCCTCGCACCGGCGCGACCATCAAGATCAAGGCCGCCAAGGTGCCCAAATTCCGTCCGGGCAAGGCCCTGAAGGACGCACTCTGATCGCTTGGATTGGATCTGCCGTACGCGCCACACGGATGCGCTTACGGGTGCTTAGCTCAGTTGGTAGAGCGGCGCCCTTACAAGGCGTAGGTCGGGGGTTCGAACCCCTCAGCACCCACCAAGGACTACAGCTGGCCTAGCCGCTGTGTTCGAACCAAAAAGGGCCTCGCGAAGCGAGGCCCTTTTTTTGAAGACTTCCCGGCATGACGTCTGCTCTGGCCACGGTTGAGCTGTTTCTGATCGCCGTGGCGGTGAACTTCACCATTGCCTTCCTCGTTTGGCGATTCGGACGGACCGATTGCTGGGCGCCACTGGCTTTGGGTTGTGCTGCAGCCCTGCTGCCGCAGGCTCGCGATGGTTGGGTGGGTGACCGGGCACCGTCCTAGCGGTTCGTGGCGGGTATCGGGATGGCATGTGCGGTCACGGCTTTGCCCACTCTGGTGTTGCTCATGGTTGCTTGGGATCTCGCGACTGGCGATGGGGCACCCAACCTGCGCGATAAGTGTTTGGCCGATATTGTTATCTGGGTCGTGTTGGCGATCGTTGTGATGGACTGGAATCGCGTGGGTCTGCAGGTCTTGTTCCTGTGCCTGTTTGTCTTGGCATCCTGGGCGGTGCGCCGTTTGATGGCGGTGGTCAGCATCATGCTCACCGTGCCTGTGGTGACCCCGCTGCCCAAGCGGCATCCTGTGCTCGCGCAACGAGACGGTCGAGCCCATCGTTCAACGTGATAATCCGTCCATGGGATGGGCATACGCCTCTTCCGCCCCTAAGGTAGCGCTGCCATGTTTGATTTCGTTCGCCACAACACCCGCCTGATGCTGGGTCTTTTGGTGTTGCTGATCATCCCTTCATTTGTCTTCTTTGGCATTGAAGGCTACAAAGGCTTCAACGGACCCGAAAGTCAGAAGGTGGCCTCGGTGGCCGGTCAGAAGATCACCCAGGCCGAGTGGGATATCGGGCACCGTCTGCAGGTCGATAACTTGCGCCGCCAGGTGCCCAATCTGGACGCAGCCCTATTCGACAAGCCCGAGGCGCGTTATGAATCCCTCGAGCAGATCGTGCGCCAGCGGGTGTTGCAAGCAGTGGTGCGCCAGCAGCACTTGGCGGTAAGCGATTCGCGGCTGCAGCGAGAACTTTTGGGCAACCCGCAGTTGGCCACCTTGCGCCGCCCCGACGGCTCGGTTGACCTGGACGCCTACCGGGCTCTTTTATCCGCTCAGGGTTACACGCCCGAAAGCTATGAGGCTGCCCTGCGGCAAGACCTGTTGCAGCGCCAGGTCTTGGGCCGGGTAGGGGAGACCTCGGTGGCACCGGCGTCAGTGGCCGATGCCTCACTGCGGGTGGTATTTCAGGAGCGGCAAGTACGGCTGCAGCGTTTTCAGGCTGCTGAATTCTTGAAGCAAGTAGCACCTACTGAGGCTGAGGTGCAGGCCTATTACGAGAAGAATCAGGCAGTGTTCCAGACGGTCGAGCAGGCTGATATCGAGTATCTGGTGCTCGACGCTGCCCGCCTGCGCGACAGCTTGGTGATCCCCACCGAAGAGGCACGGCAGTACTACCAGGAGAAGTTGTCCGCCTACACCAAACCCGAAGAGCGGCGGGCCAGCCATATCTTGATCAAGGTGGACAAGGGTGCCTCAATTGAAGAAAAGGCCAAGGCTCGGAACCGGGCTCAGGCACTGCTGGATGATCTGCGCAGGTCGCCGAAGCGGTTTGCGGAGGTTGCCAAGGCCCAGTCAGAAGACACGGGCTCTGCAGCGGCTGGCGGCGACCTCGACTACTTTGCCAAAGGGGCCATGGTCAAGGGATTCGAGGATGCAGTCTTCACCATGAAGCGCGGCGATCTCTCCGACCTGGTGGAGACCGAGTTTGGCTTGCACATCATTCAGCTTAACGACGTCCGGGGTGGGCAGCAGCAGCCCTTCGAGGCGGTACGCGCGGAAATCGAGGTCAAGCTCAAACAGGACCTGGCACAAAAGCGTTACACCGAGGCTGCCGAGGTATTTAGCAACCTCGTTTACGAGCAGTCAGACAGCTTGAAGGGTGCCGCCGACCGTTTCAAGCTGCCTGTGCTCAAGGCGACGGTGACCCGTGCCGCAGCACCGGGCGCCCAGGGCGTATTGGCGTCGGCGAAGCTCTTGACTGCGGTCTTCTCAGACGATGCTTTGCGCAACCGGCGCAACACCGACGCAGTGGAATCCGGACCCAACCAGCTGGTATCGGCCCGCGTGGTGGAACATCGCCCCTCGGTGCTCAAACCGCTGGATCAGGTCAAGGCGGTGGCGCTGGAAAAGGTGCAGTTGGATCAGGCACTGGCCAAGGCTCGCGAAGCTGGTGAAGCGCGGCTGGCGGCGGTAAAGTCCAAGCCGGTCGAATTTGACAAACTTCCACCGGCAGTGGTTTCGCGTCCGCAGCCCATGGGCCTGCCCCGAGAGCTGCTTGACGCCATCATGCGTGCGCCGACCAGTACCCTTCCGTCGTTTACAGGTGTGGACCTTGGCGCCAATGGCTACGCCGTGGCGCGTATTGATTCGGTAAAGACGCCTGAGATTACGGCAGCCATCAAAGCGCAGTGGGCCCCACAGTTGGAGCAAGCCTACTCGGCCGTGGAATCGCAGCTCTACTATGAAGCCCTGAAGAAACGCCTGGACGTTCAGATCAAGACACCCAAGCCCTGATGGCCCCCCGCGCTATACTTTTAGGCGCTGCGGTGGCTGTAGCTCAGTTGGTAGAGTCCCAGATTGTGATTCTGGTCGTCGTGGGTTCGAGTCCCATCAGCCACCCCATTTACCTCACAGCGTGACGCGCTCGGCAGCCATCACCGATGTTCGGCGCGACTGGAACTCCAAACCCGCCTGAATGACCTGGACATGGCCCGCGAAGGCCTCAACGTCAGTGTCGCCCAACGACGCCTGAGAAGACTCTCTGCTCAGTACGGACGGGCGATCCGCACGGCCGGCATGAGGGTCGACTGATCCGTGCACATGACCAGCCAACGTCCCAACATCATCTTCATTTTGGCCGACGACCTCGGCTTTGCCGACCTGGGCTGCTACGGCGGCCGCGATGCCAAGTTCGGCAAGGTCTCGCCCGTGCTCGACCAACTCGCGGCGGCGGGTCTCAAGTTCACGCAGGGTTATGCCAACTCACCCGTGTGCTCGCCCACCCGCTTTGCGCTGATGACGGCGCGCTACCAATACCGCCTGCGCGGCGGGGCTGACGAGCCCATCAACAGCAATAGCAAGGGCAGCACCACGCTAGGCCTGCCACCAGAGCACCCCACGCTGCCCTCGCTGCTCAAGGCCAGCGGATACCGCACGGCCCTGATTGGCAAATGGCATCTGGGCTACCCGCCCCATTTCGGCCCCCTGAAGTCAGGCTACGAAGAATTCTTTGGCCCCATGTCGGGTGGTGTGGACTACTTCACCCACGCCAGCAACAAGGGCACGCACGACCTGTACACCAACGAAGAAGAGAGGCACGAAGACGGCTACCTGACCGACCTGATCTCCAACAAAGCAGTGGACTTTGTGAACCGCATGGCGCCTGGCGCGGCGCAGGGCACACCCTTCTTCTTGAGCCTGCACTACACCGCGCCGCACTGGCCTTGGGAAACCCGCGAAGATCATGCGCTGGCCCAAGAAGTCAAGGAAAACCTGTTTCACCTGCATGGCGGCAACATCCACACCTACCACCGTATGATCCACCATATGGATGAAGGCATTGGGTGGGTGGTCGATGCGCTGAAAGAGAAAGGCCAACTCGATAACACCCTGATCGTCTTCACCAGCGATAACGGCGGCGAGCGGTTCAGTGACAACTGGCCCCTGGTGGGCGGTAAGATGGACCTGACCGAAGGCGGTATCCGCGTGCCCTGGATCGCGCACTGGCCCGCCGTCGTCTCGCCCGGCGGTACATCGACCCAGCACTGCATGACCATGGACTGGTCAGCCACCATGGTCGAGCTGGCAGGCGCAAAGGCCGATGCCGCGCACCCGTTCGACGGTGTATCGCTCGCCCCCGTGCTGCACGATTCCAAACACCAGTTTGAGCGACCCCTGTACTGGCGCATGAACCACAGGGGTCAACGCGCCCTGCGCATGGGCGACTACAAATACCTGCGGGTGGACGGCCACGAGTATTTGTTCAATATCCTGGTCGACGAACGCGAACGCGCCAACCTAGCCAAGCACCAACCTGACAAGCTGCAAAGCCTGCGTGCTGCCTGGGAGGCCTGGGATGCCAAGGTGCCCGCCATTCCCGAAGACGCCACCATCAGCCTGGGCTACTCTGTCAAGGACATGCCACAGCGCTGAAGTCCCGGCGGCTCAGGTCGGGCACGCCTGATACGCCACGTTTTTACCTTCTGCCAGTGGCCCTGCGCATAGGAATTTCAAACCGGGGGCGACCCTGAAGACGCCTCTAGGTCCTTGAGTGCTCACCTGCACCGAGTCCTGGTCACTCAGGCTTGAACCCGGAATCTCGGATTGGCGGACCCCACCGCTCGTAGTCGGTCTTCATCACCTCGGCCAGGCGCTCGGGACCCCAGCCGGTCGGTTCGAGCCCCATGTCGGCCAAGCGTTTATTCACAGTGGGGTCGGCCATGGTGTCCTGCGCGGCACGCGCTAGGCGCTGAATCGTCGCTGTTGGGGTGCCAGCGGTGGCAAACAAGCCAAACCAGCCATTCGCCACCAAATCAAAGCCCTGTTCACGGAACGTCGGTACAGCGGGAAACTGCGGACTGCGAGCTTCGCCTGCAACAGCCAATAAGCGAGCCCGATTGCCCTGCACCAAAGTCTGCAGGTCTGCAGCCACCGTGGACAGTGCCGCGATTTCACCTGCGGCTAAGGCTTGCATGGCCGCGGCTGTTCCTTTGTAAGGCACATGCTGCAGGCTCAGACCCGCTGAGCGCGCGAACATTGCGCCGAAGAAGTGCGGAATGCTTCCCGCAGCGGCCGAGCCGTAAAAGGCGTTGGTGTCGGGCTTAGACTTGACCCACGCTACATACTCGCGCAAATTCTGCACGGGGACCTGCACTCCCACACCCAGGCCAATCTGAAAGTTGGTCAGATGGGCCACCGGCGTGAAATCCTTGAAGGGGTCGTACCGCAGCTGAGCGCCGTAGCTATGGGGGTAGATGGACATCGTGGCCACTGGCGTCATCATCAGCATGGTTCCGTCCGGGGCTGCCGTCTTCACCGCGATATTGGCCAGTTGCCCAGCTGCACCTGCTCGGTTTTCCACGATAACCGGTTGGTTCAGCCGCTTGCTCATGCCTTCGGCCAGCACTCGGGTGAGGGTGTCAGACGTAGCGCCGGGTGGGAAGCCGACGATGATGCGGATGGTGCTGCTCTGGGCGGTGGCAAAGGCGGCCCCAAACATCGTAAGCGCAATGAGCAAGGCGTTTCGCGCAGAACTGAAGACTGACATCGCTGGCTCCTCAAGGTTTGCGAGCAGAGTTTAAAAAACGGCATCCTCGAGGGGCCCGGTGCAAACCCTGCCGTGGGCAGGCCCCGCCGCCAACCAGCCTGTTTGGCTGCTGACCAAACACCCGTTCGGCTGGCAGGACCTCGGCGAAAAACAACACGTCTGCAGCGATGATAAGGGCCATCTGGAGCAGTGTGTAGGTATTTATCCGGTTTTACCAAGATGGCATCGAATAAATCTGCTGCTGAAACGGTAAAGCTGTTAAACGATTTATTTGGGCGTTTTGATAAATGGGCCAAAGATTTTGTACTTGAAGAAGTGGCAGCCCCGCGCTGTAGGGCGCCTGAGCTCCCTCATCAAGCGCTGAACATGAGGACCCCTGCCGAGGCTTATCCGTTAGCAGCTTGAGAAGACCATAACCCGTTTGGTCGATACACGGGAGCACAGGGATTCGGGAGATCAGGCCGCCCGCAGGCAGTCCACGATCTTCAGCCGCGCCGCGCGCCACGCCGGCACGAAGCCGCCGACCAGCCCCATGCTCAGCGCGAACAGCAGAGATTTCACGGCGATACCGGGCGTGAAGGCAAACTGGAATGCGAGTTCGGAAAAGGTCTGGAAGTTGGTGGTGGAGATGTTCACCGTTGTCATGAAACTCGCCGCCGCCAGCCCGATCACGCCGCCCACCAGCGACAGCAGCAGCGCCTCGAGCAGAAAGGCCATGAGCACTGCGCCGCGCCGGAAGCCCAGCGCACGCAGGGTGCCGATTTCGCCGGTACGCGAGGCCACCGAGCCGAACATCGTGATCATCGCCCCCACCACCGCGCCGATCGAGAAGATCATCGCCAGCGAGGTGCCCAGCACGCCGATGAACGTGGATAGCGCGCGGCTCTGGTCGGCGTAGAACTGCTGCTCGGGCTTGGGCTCGAGCTGCAGGCGCAGGTCGCCCTCAATGCGCGCCAGGGTGGCCTCGTAGTCGGCCGGGTCGGCGAGTTTGAAGATCACGCTGCTGTAGCTTTGGCGGCGGAAGGCCTGCATCAGCTGCTCGGTGTCGGCCCAGATCTCGCTGTCGAAGCCGCTTTTGTCGGCGTCGAAGAGGCCGACGATGAGCCAGTCGCGCCCACCGAAGCGCAGCACGCTGCCGACCTGCACGCCTTCAAAGCCGCGTGCGACGCCACGGCCGGCGACGATCTCGCTGCTGCCCGGTCGGAACCAGCGGCCTTCGACCAGTCGCACCTGCGGCCGCAACGCATAGCCGGTTGGGCCCACGCCGCGCATCGTCACATTGCTGGGCTTGCCGGTGCCCCGCTTGGCCAAGTTGTTCAGCACCAGCGGCTCCTTGCTCAACAGCGGCGTGCCGTCAGCGCTGCGCGCAATGCCGGGCAGGGTCTCGAGGATGGCTGACTGCGCGCGCGAGACGGCGCTGTTCACCTCCGACCCGGCGCCCTTACGCAGCACCACCACGTTATCGGGCTGGCCGGTGTCAACCAGCGTCTTCTTCACGCCCTCGCTCATCATCAGCACGGTGGCGAAGACATAGACCACCAGCGCCATGCCCAGTGCCGTGAGCAGCGTGGTGACGCGCCGCACCCAGAGGTTGCGCGCGATGTAGGACAGGGGTACCGCATTCATGGAACCGGCATTCTCAGGCCACGTGCCGCAGACCGGCGACGATGTCGATACGGCTCATGCGCCACGCCGGCCAAGCGGCGGCCACGCCGCCCACCACCAGCGCCGCCGCTGCCTGCAGGGCCAGCGTGCCAGGCGACACGTGCACGTTGGGGAAAAAGCCCCCGGCCACGCTGGCCAGCGCCTGCGCCAGCGGCAGCGTGGCCAGCATGCCCAGGGCGCCGCCGATGACGGCGATGAACAGGCTCTCGCCGAACAGCAGCCGCACGACAAAGCCCGGCCCGAAGCCCAATGCCTTGAGCGTGGCGTATTCCGCCAGCCGCTCGCGCGCCGTCATCGTCATGGTGTTGGCCATCACGGCCATGATGATCACGATGACGATGAAGCTCACCGCCTGCAACGCCACCAGGATGGCCTCGCTCATCGAGACGAAGCCAAGCTGGAAGGCCTTCTCGGTCTCGGTCAGCGTCTCGGCGCGCGAGTTGCGGAACTGCTCGT
>VGHB01000009.1 GCA_016868355.1 Betaproteobacteria bacterium
CGAATTCATATTGGTGGGCGATGTGAACATCGCGCACCGCGAAGTCGACCTGAAGAACTGGAAGGGCAACGTGAAAAACAGCGGCTTTCTGCCTGAGGAGCGGCAGTGGATGACCACCTTGCTGGAACAGGGCCGGGGCGGTGGCGGCCTCGTGGACGTGTACCGCAGCCTGCACCCCGAGGCGGGCGGGGAGGCCTACACCTGGTGGAGCAACCGCGGGCAAGCCTATGCCAAAAATGTAGGCTGGCGAATTGACTACCACCTGGCTACGCCGGGTGTGGCGGCCACCGCGCGCGCCGCCAGCGTGTACAAGGCTCAGCGCTTTTCAGACCATGCGCCCCTGACGGTGGACTACGGCTTGACCCTATGAGCCTTGTCCGGCGAGGTTTGGTGATAGCCTTCGCAGCCTGATGTCGAAATTGCAACGCCTTTTGGCGATACTCCTCATCGTGTGCGTGCCCATTCAGGGTTGGGCATCAACCGCCATGGCCGTATCGATGGCCGTGCCCGCCGAAGCCGCCCACGGCCCGCACGCTGGCGCAAGCCCGCTGCACCATCAGGAACCTTCGACGGCTGATCGCCCCCATGACCATGGGGGTGATCACTGCGCCCACGGCATGCCGGGCGCGTGCTGCCACGAGTCGCTTGACACGGCTGACTCGGCAGTAAGCTCCCATGGTCCTTGTGCAGAGCGTTGCCACTGCTGCATAAGCACGGCTCCGCCTTCGGCAAGCGGGGTTCTGGTGGTTCAGATACCGCCCACCCACTGGGGCGGCGCCGCCCCATCCGCCCGGCCCCAAGCCGTGGCATTCCCACTGGACAAGCCGCCCAAAGCTTGAGCGCTGCCAGTGTGGTGCGCGCTCTTCTGCGCTGTATCCACCTCTGAGACTGGGCCTAAGACCTTGATGCGCACGGTGCGCATCGCAAGCGTGGCCCAGTCCGCCACGCATTTCCGCCAAGCAACCGTACTCTAGGGAGCCGCCGTGCCCAACAGACGCCTGCACCTTGCCTATTCCTTGAGCTTTGTCACCGCTGCTGCGCTGGCCCAGGGCCCTGCACGCGGCCAGGCCGCCCAACCCCAATCTGCCGTACCCGCCGCAGCTTCTGCGGCAGCGCACGCGCTGCTGCCGGAGAAACTGCACCACTCTGCCCTACGCCGGGAACCCAACCCCATGCCCGAGCCCGTGGGGTCCTGGCCCGAGGCCAACCGGGTGGTGGATGAGGTGGGTGGATGGCGCTCGTATTTAAAGCAAGCACACGGCTTACCGGGCGCATCACCGGCTTCGACATCACCATTGGGCGTGCCAGCCACCACGTCAGCACCCGCCACCGATCAGCTGGCGCTGCCTCAGGCCCCCGTGCGCTGGCACCGCTCTGAGCAGGACATGGCTCAAGCCCGCGCGCGTGTTCAACAACTGCTGCTGCAACCCTTGTCGGCCGCAGCCGCCGTTGAAGTAGCCCTGCTGAACAACGCAGGCTTGCAGGCGAAACTGGCTGAACTGGGTATCACCCAGGCCGACGTGATGCAGGCCAGCCGACTGCCCAACCCAGGCTTTAGCTACGGCCGCAGCAGCGAAGGCAACGCGCGCGAGATTGAGCGCGGCCTGCACATCGGCCTGGCCCGCATCCTGGTGCTGCCCTTGGTGCGCGAAATCGAACAACGCCGCCTAAACCAAGCTGAGCGCAACAGCACCCTGCAGGTGATGGCCCTGATCACGCAGGTGCGGCGTGCCCAGGTGGACGCCGTGGCCGCGCGCGAGCGCAGCCGCTATATGGCCGATGTGCTCAAGGCAGCTGAGGCCAGCGCAGAACTGGCACGGCGCATGGCCCGCGTGGGTAACTTCAACAAGCTGCAACAGGCGCGCGAGCAAAGCTTTCAGGCTGATGCGGTGCAAGGCTACGCTCGTGCGCTGCGCGAGGAGATGGCCACGAGGGAACGCTTGATTCGCCTTCTGGGTCTTTGGGATGAAGATCTCTCGGTTCTTCGCCTGCCCGACCGCCTACCCGACCTACCCGCGGCGCTGCCTCAGCAGGCCTTTATCGAGCGCGAGGCCATCGAGCGACGCTTGGATGTACAGGCAAGCAAGCTGCAGGCCGAACAGACGGCACGCCAACTGGGCCTGACCAAGACCACGCGCTTCATCAATGTGTTTGAAGTCGGTGGCCATCTCAACAGCAACAGCGAGGGGCATGGCCACGGCGGCTGGGAAGTGGTCCTGGAACTGCCCTTGTTCGATTGGGGCACGGCGCGGGTGGCACGCGCCGAAGCGGTTTACCGCCAGGCGCTCAGCCGCACCACCCAGACCGCGGTGAACGCGCGCTCCGAGGTGCGTGAGGCCTATGGCCATTGGCGTGCCACCCACGACATCGCGCGGCATCAACGCGACGAGGTGGTGCCGCTGAAGAAGCGCATCTCAGAGGAAAACCTGCTGCGCTACAACGGCATGCTCATCGGCGTGTTTGAACTCTTGGCCGATGCGCGCTCCCAGATCATGGGCGTGTCGCAGTACCTGGACGCGCTGCGCGACTTCTGGGTGGCCGATGCCGATCTGGAGCTGGCCTTGCTGGGACCTGTGGCACTGGGCCAAAGCGCAGGCCCCACAACAGGGGCACGCATATTGGCAGCGCCTGCTGCGGCTGCACCCCACGCGGGCCATTGAAGCCAGCAGCCTCGCACAGCAACCCCGTACGACCTGACCACGCCCTCTCGCGACAACCCTCAAGGAAGACCAACTCATGGTTTCTCGACGCCAATTCTTTCAATCTGCCGGCATCGCCGCAGCAGCCTCGGCCACAGTCGTGAGCACCGTGGCCCTGGCCGCCCTACCCGAAGCGGCTCAACAAACCAAACCCGACACCATGCCACCGCTGCAGCCGCCCAACGGGCGGCCCTATAACCCGGTGGTGACCCTCAACGGCTGGACCCTGCCCTGGCGCATGAACCAGGGCGTCAAGGAGTTCCACTTGGTGGCCGAGCCGGTGGTGCGCGAAATGTGCCCCGGCTTCAAGGCCCACCTGTGGGGCTACAACGGCCAAAGCCCGGGGCCGACCATCGAAGTGGTCGAAGGTGACCGCGTGCGTATCTTCGTGACCAACCGCCTGCCCGAGGTCACCAGCGTGCACTGGCATGGGCAACGCCTGCCCAATGGCATGGACGGCGTTACAGGGCTGAACCAGCCGCCCATCCCGCCAGGCAAGACCTACGTTTATGAATTCGTCGCCCGACGCCCCGGGACCTTCATGTACCACCCGCACGCCGATGAAATGGTGCAGATGGCCATGGGAATGATGGGCTTTTGGGTGACTCACCCCAAGGGCAAGCACCCGCTGATCGACGAGGTTGACCGCGACTATTGCTTTCTGCTGAGCTCCTACGACATCGACCCCGGCAGCTACACGCCCAAGGTGATGACGATGCTGGACTTCAACCTGTGGGCCTGGAACAGCCGCATCTACCCGGGTATTGATCCCTTGGTCGCCGGGTTGGGTGAGCGCGTTCGCCTGCGGGTGGGTAACTTGACCATGACCAATCACCCCATCCACATCCATGGCCATGAGTTTTTCGTCACCGGCACCGACGGCGGGCCCACACCGCGCGGCTCACGCTGGCCAGAAGTGACCGTGGACATGGCAGTGGGACAAATGCGCCAGATGGAGTTCGTCGCCGATGAACCCGGCGACTGGGCCTTCCATTGCCACAAGAGCCACCACACCATGAACGCCATGGGCCACAACGTGCCCACGATGATCGGTGTGGACCACCGGGAAGTGGTCAAAGACATCACCCGGCTGATTCCCGACTACATGGTGATGGGCGAGCGCGGTATGCACGACATGACCGAAATGGAAATGCCCCTGCCCGATAACACCGCGGCCATGATGACCGGCCAAGGCCCGTTTGGCCCGTTAGGCATGGGCGGCATGTTCAGCATGATCAAGGTCCGCAAAGGCCTTAAACGCGGCGACTATCGCGACCCGGGCTGGTACCCACATCCGCTGGGTACCGTGGCGCGCGAAGTCACCGGGCCCGCGCCCGCAGCTGCTAACTCGAGCTCCGCGCCAAAGACCGAGCCGACGGGCGCACCACAGCGCGCCAACCAACCAGCAGCCGCAGTTGAAGTGAAGGTACGCAAGCCCTCGGGCGGCGGACATGGCCACCACTGAGAGTGCTGCACGACACGAGAACGCACGGCAGCGCGCGACACCGAACAGCACCACATGAAACCACCATCGGAGTCTTCTTGATGACTACCAGAACCCTTGCCAACACGGTCTTCACTCCAGCCTTGTTGGTTCTGAATACGGCCTGTTTGAGCTTGAGCCTGCAAAGTCCAGCCTGGGCCAGCGCGGCAGCAGCAGCGCCAGTGGCACCTACAGCCCCTGCACCCGGCGCCACCCCGGCCACTGCCCCCTTGGCCCAAGCCGAGGTGCGCCGTGTGGAGCCGGCCACAGGGCGCTTGCAACTGCGCCATGGCCCCATCCCCAACCTTGACATGCCCCCCATGACCATGGTCTTTCGGGTGAGGTCACCCGATCTGCTCGTGGGTTTGAGGGAGGGTGACCAAATCCTGTTCAGCGCCGAAAAGATCGATGGGGCTTATGTGGTGACGCATATTGAGAAGCGACCCTGAACTCGCATGTGAGTGCGCTGTGCGCGTGCACGCGAGAGTGAACCTGGCTACGCCCAAGTACATGCCCTGTTAACCTCTGGCCTATGAAAATCGCGATCGTGGGTGCGGGGTCCATTGGTGGGCTGATCGGCACACACTTGGCCAACGCCGGCCGGGTGCAGGTCAGCACCTTGGCCCGCGGGGCCACCTTGCAAAGCCTGCAAGCGCAGGGCTGGCGCCTGCGCTCGCCCGACGGCGACCTGCAAACACCGGCACGGGCCAGTGACAACCCAGCCGAATTGGGCATGCAGGACGTGGTAGTGCTGGCGGTCAAAGCCCCCGCCTTGGCCGCGCTGGCGCCCCGCTTGGGTCCCTTGATCGGCCCGCACACCGTGGTGGTGCCGGCGATGAACGGCGTGCCCTGGTGGTTCTGCGACCGCGTGCCCGGATTTGAAGGCTGCCGCTTGAGCAGCGTAGACCCACACGGTGTGTTGGCTCAGCATTTGCCGCCTTCGCAAACAATCGGCTGTGTGGTGCACGCCTCCGCTACCACACCCGAGCCAGGCCTGGTGCAGCATCGCGTGGGCCGCGGCTTGATCTTGGGCGAAGCCTGGGGGGGCCGCAGCCCCCGGGTGCAAGCCTTGTGCGACGTACTGGCCGATGCCGGCTTCGATGCCACCCACAGCGATCAAATCCGCTGCGATATCTGGTTCAAGCTGTGGGGTAACCTGACCATGAACCCGGTGAGCGCCCTGACCGGCGCCACCATGGACCAAGTGCTGGCCGACCCGCAGCTCTTGGCGTTTTGCTCACAGGCGATGTGGGAAGCGTCGCGCATTGGTGCGCGGGTGGGCTGCCCCATCGAGCAAAGCCCCGAAGAGCGGCTTGCCATCACCGCAAAATTGGGTGCGCACAAGACCTCGATGCTGCAAGACGTGGAGGCCGGCCGGCCGATCGAGCTGGACGCCATCGTCACCGCGGTGCATGAGATCGGCACAGCCCTGGCCGAACCCATGCCAGCCATCTCTGCGCTGCTGGGTATGACGCGAGTCTTGGCCCGGCGCAAAGGTCTATACCCTGCGGCTGGCAGCCCCGCGCATCTCGCAGCGCCAGGCAGCGCAACGCCCTGCGCCTGAGCCCATCGGCAACGCGATGTTCAGCTCTCTGGCCGCCCACCCCTACGCCTACCCCGCGCTGGAGGTGCTGCATCTCTTGGGGTTGGCGCTGGTGCTGGGTAACCTGGCGCTCATAGAGCTGCGCGTCTTCGGCATGGGTACCACGCTGCCAGCACCCGACTTGGCGCGCTTGAGCTTGGTGCTCGTGGGGGTTGGCTTTGGCCTGCTGGTGCTCAGCGGCATCCTGATGTTCGCCACACAAGCGCAGGAACTGCTGGCCAGCCGGACCTTTGCGGTGAAGATGTCGCTTATAACGCTGGCACTGTGCAACGCGGCGTGGTTTCATGCACGCGGCAGTCTGCAACGGCTGGATACCACGGCACGGGTGCAGATGGTGATCTCGACCCTGTTGTGGCTCACGGTGGTGGCTGCTGGCCGTTGGATCGCTTACGAGTGATGTTGAGCTGATATTGAAGGAGCTTTAATGATCAACGCCATGCCTGAATTTGAACGCCGCCTGCTGCTGCGCGCTGCCGCGGTGGGTGCAGTGTGCTCCGGCGCTTCCCTCGCCTCAGTGGCCTGGGCACACCACGGCTGGAGCAGCTTTGATCAACAGCGGCCGCTGTACTTGCACGGCCGGGCCACGGATGTGAAGTGGCGTAATCCGCATGCCGAATTGGTACTGGAACGATCCGGCCTGGCACTGCCGGCCGATCTGGCGCAGCGCGCCGTACCTTCACAGGTGGCGCCGGTAGACGGCCGTGGCCTGTTGGCGCGCGCCACGTTGCCCCAGCGTTCGGACACGCGCTGGATGGTCGAGCTGGCACCCCTCACCCGCATGGAGCAATGGCAGGTGCCCGAGATACGCAACGGGGGCGAGCTGGCGGTGCTGGGCTTCACCTTCGCTGGTGAAAAAGGTGAAGCCATCCTGCGGGCGGAATATCTGTTTCTGGACGACAAGGTCTACGGGCTGCGCTCGCGCCCGGTCTGAACACCTGGCTTCAGAATCCCCAACGAAGGGACAGCCTGAAGGTGCGTGGTTCGGCCGGGTGCACATGCCGATCGGCCACCGGCGCTGCCTCCCCCGGCAAGCGCGAGGCATAGAAATACTGGATGTCGTCGGCGCGCCGGTTGCTCAGATTGAAAATATCCAGCGTGACTTCGGTGTTGCGGCCCCAGCCCGGCAGATAGCGCGACACCCGCACATTGAGCGTTGACGAGGGCCTGCTGCGCACGCTGTTGTCTTCGACCAAAGGACCGCTGCCCAGGTATCGCCACTGCAGGCTTGACGTCCAGTGGGCGACGTCGCGCAGCGTCACTGCTGCCGAGGCCACGCGGTCCACGGCATTGGGTATGCGTTCACCGTTGGCGAATCGGCTCGTGGACCAGGCCAGGTCGGCATCAATCAGCAGCCACTTCACCGGTGTGTATCGGTTGCTGAATTCCACCCCACGCCGGCGGCTGGCCTGGCTGGCTTCGGTCGTCCCGGCGTCGCCCACATAAACCAGTTCCGAATCCAACTGCAGGCCCCACAGCGACAGCGAGCTCTGCAAGCCCGGCAAGGCCTCGGCGCGAAACCCCAGCTCCGCACCGCGACCCGCTACCAAGATGGGGACCCGGGGTGCCGCCTCACCGCTGCGCGGATCGACGCGGATGGTGGCCCCGCGCGCATCGTTGCTGTGAAAACCAGTACCGAAGTTGATGAAGAGTTCGCTCTTGCGCCAAGGCCCGAGAATCAGCGACAGCTTGGGCGACACCTGCGTGTCAGATCCCGTACCCGAGTTCTGCGACAGGGCCTGTGCGTCGACCCGCAACTGCTTGTGGTCAACCCGCAACGCAGTGATGGTGCGCACGACGGGGCTCCACTCCACCACGGTTTGGGCGTACAGGCCGATTGATGTTTGACGCACCACATCCTCGCGTATCACCTGTATCACCCGGCGCGCAACCGAGTCAAACAGGCCCACTCGCGCATCATCGGTGCGCAACTGCAGGCCGACTTCACTGCGGGCCAATTGCTTGAGCCAACCGTGGCTGCTGGCATAGCTCAGGCTGCCGCCCCACACAGCGCGCTGGTCTTGCTGACGGAACTGATCGCCTTGCTCGGGCCTCTCCGTCGCGTAGGTGAAGTTGGAGTACAAATCCATAGCGTAGCGCACCGCATAGGCCTGGGCCCGGAGCACCCCACCCTGTGCGTCGGTGCGCGCCCACTGCCCCGACAAGCTGTGGCGCGCGGTGAGCCCACCGGTCGTGGGGTCTAGGCTCGCGTACCGCGAGAAGCTGGGCGATCGAAGGAGGCGCTCAGGCACTTGGTCGGTAGCGGTCCAGCGGGCTTCGTAGCCCATAAGGCTGAGCTGCCAGGTGCTGTGGCTGCCCAGGCCGCTGAGGGTCACAAGCCCGTTGCTGCGCTTGAGCCCTTGTGGCACCACCCAGGGGCCATCGTGGCCCAGAAACTCCAAGGCGCCCAACACGGTGCGACCGCCACCCACATCAGCCGACCCCCCCGCCACACTGCGCTTGAATCCGCGCTGACCAATGCCCAGGTCCAGAAATGGGCGATCAAAGCTGGTGCGATAGGCCACATCGGCCGAACCCGCCAAGGAAAAGTCTCCTCCTTTGGCATGGTAGGGCCCCTTGCGGTATTCAATCCGCTGCACCAGCTCGGGAATCAGAAAGTTCAGGTCTGCGTAGCCCTGGCCATGGGCATGGGTGGGCAGGTTGGCCGGAATCCCATTGACTGAGGTGGCGAAGTCAGTGCCATGATCCAGGTTGAAGCCGCGCAGAAAGTACTGATTGGCCTTGCCGTCCCCGCTATGTTGGGTCACGATGACGCCAGGTATGAACTCCAGAATCTCGCCAGGTCGCAGGGCGGGACGGCTGCGCAAGAGACCCGCCTCAATCACCCCTTCAGAGGCTGCGTCGCTGGTACCCACCGCGTTGTCATAGTGGCGACTGACCACCACCTGCTGGTGGTTGGCCCAACTCAGGTAGGGACAGCAGGCCAGGAAACTGGCCCAAAACACCCTTGGAGCGGACGAGACCCCAAGGGCCCGGCGCACAAGGCGCAGATGGCAAAACATTTGTTGAGATTATGGCGGGAATCGGTGCCCGCGCGCGCTGTCTGAATGGACGACCCGCGCTCATGGCTTGGCGAACGGGCAACCCTTACGACCGCGGCCAAGTGCCTACACTGAGTCCTATGAACGATTTCTGGCCCTCTGCTGGCTGGCCCCTGTTGCAAACCGATCAGCAGGATTGGCTCCTCCCCACCAAGGGCTGGTTGCGCCGCTTCTTGGACTGGCCAGAACTGGCCTTGGTACCAGGATCGTGTGCTGCTGAACGCCGCTTGCACCACGCCCTGCTGGAAGACCCCGGCTTGGCGGTGGCCGAGCCACGGCTTTTGACCCTGGCTGACGCGGATACAGCCGATAACTACCGGGCCTTCATCGCCTTTCGCGACGCGCTGCAGGCCGCGGGCACGCTGCAGGCGTGTTACCTGCAGCAGGTGCGCAGCCCACGAGTGAGCTTGGCGCCCGTTTTCATGCAAGCCATGACGCAGGCCATCGTGCGGCATCTGTTGCGCCACAGCGATGACGCGCTTCAAGCGCGCGCCGCCGAGCTCTTGTTCCGATCCCAACGGGTGACGGTGCTTGATGGTGTACCCCTGGCCGGCGATGCGCAGACGCTGGACCTGCTCAATGAGACAGGCGGCTTTGGCGAACTCGGACGGCTCTTGTCTCAAGCGCAGGCCCCTATTCGTGCGGCCGACATGAAGGTGCTGACCGCTGAGATGGCCGCTGGCTATTGGCGTGCCGCGTCGAGCAGCCGCGAACACGAATTCCTGTTGGACTTGCGCCATGAACTGCAGCAAGACCTGGGCCATGGCTTGCAGTTCACCCTGGCGCGGGCCCAATCGGGCCTGACTGCCTTGTCACGCGTGCTACAGGCCTGGGTAGACCACCTGCTGGGGCTGCAGGTTCAGATCACACCGCTGTCGCGCATCGACGACGAACACTGGCGCTGGCACGTGGGCTTGGATGCCGACGCCAGTGCCCTGCTCAATGATCTGTATGAGGGGCGCGAGGTACACCCTGATCGTCACGCCCAACTGATCAGCCTGTTCTCGCTGCGCTTTTTGCAGCCTGACCAAGCCCTGCCCGAGATGGCTGGCCGCCCGGTGTATCTGGGGCTGTGTCGCACCGCCGACGGGCAGATACGGCTTAAGCCCCAGAACCTGCTGGTCAACTTGCCAGTCGCAGCCTAAAAAACCTCGGTTCTTGCAAACGCTTACGGTACTGCTCGCAGCCCGTCGGGGCGCAGCTGCGCTTCTTCAACCAGCCTGCTCACCCAAAGCCCCACGCTGTCGCTCAACGCGGCTTCACGCGCCAGAGGGCGCCGTCGGGCGAGTCGTTGAGCAGGTAGACCCAGCCGTCGGGACCCACTCGTACATCACGCACACGCCCCACTTCGCCCACCAACAGGCGCTCTTCTCGCGCCACTCGCTCGCCATCGAGCACCAAGCGCACCAGAGACTGTCCGCTTAAGCCACCCACCAGCAAACTCCCCTTCCACTGCGGAATTGCATCGGACGTGTAAAAAGCCATGCCCGAGATTCCGATCGAAGGGGTCCACACATGCAAAGGCTGCTCCATGCCCTCGCGCGCGGTGGCTTCGCCGATCTTGGTACCGGTCACATAGTTCACACCGTAGGTGATGATAGGCCAGCCGTAGTTCCGCCCGGGGCGGATGATATTGAGTTCATCGCCGCCCTGCGGCCCATGCTCATGCGTCCACAGTTCGCCGGTGCTGGGGTGCATCGCTGCTCCCTGGATATTGCGGTTGCCGCGGCTGAAGACCTCCGGGAGCTGGTCGGGGTTGCCGATGAAGGGGTTATCGGCGGGAACGCGACCGTCGTCGTGCAAGCGGATCACCGCGCCCGCGTGGTCGCGCGGGGCCTGGGCGCGCTGCATTTCGCCACGGTCGCCCAAGGTCAGGTACAGGAAGCCCTTACCGTCGAACACGATGCGACCACCCAGGTGGAAGCCGCGCCGAGACTTGGGGGTCATGGCGAGAAGCTTTTGCTGATCGACCAAACGTCCATCCTTCAAACGGGCGCGAATCAGTGTGGTGCCGTATTCGCTATCGTCCGTGGGTGAGGGCTCGGCATAGGCCAGGTAGAGCCACCCGTTGCTTGCGTACTGTGGATGCGGCACCACGTCGAACAAGCCCGCCTGCACAGCCGCCTTGACTGCTGGCACGCCCCGAATTGGGCTGGGATCGAGTTTGAAGTCCGCGCTGATGCGGCGCAAGGTGCCGCCCCGCTCGGTGACCAGCATGTCGCCATTGGGTAACCAGGCCAGCGACCATGGGTTCTTCAAGCCGCGCACCAGGGCCGTCGCCTGCACTGCCAACGCCGGCGCAGGCGTGGCTGCAACGATATCCTTGGCAAAGGTAGGGGTGCGCTGATTTGACGGCGTGGCCGCCGCAAGCGAGGTCGTCAAGGCGGCCATCAGGGCCAGCACGGCCAGGCCGGGCCAGCGTGCACTGCGCTCACCGCAGATCCTGCACTGCAAGGGAATTGGGGACGCCAGCAATGGCAACAGAGGGGTCTTCATGCGCTAAATCGTAGCGCCGGCCGACCTTCAAGGGCTGTTGGGGTTGGACAATGCCCCTATGACGATACGGTGGACGGAATTGATACGGAAGTCTTGCTGGGCCTGGGCGCTCATGTTGGCCTGCGGGCAGAGCTTGGCGGCGCCACCGGAGCCAGTAATCGTGGGGTCCAAGCGTTTCACTGAGAGCTATATCCTGGGCGAACTGCTGCGCCTGCAACTTCAGTCTCAGGGTTTGGCGGCCGAGCACCGGCAGGGTTTGGGCAACACGGCCATCGTGGAACAGGCGCTGGGCAGCGGGCGGATCGATGTGTATCCCGAGTACACCGGCACCATCCTGCGCGAGATCCTGAAACGGCCGGAGCCTCAGGCCACGCTGCAGGAACTCAATGCGTGGCTGGCACCACGCGGGCTTAAGGCTGGCGTCCCGCTGGGCTTCAACAACGGTTACGCGGTGGCCCTGCGTGCGGACCGTGCCCAAGCCTTGGGGCTCAAACGCCTGAGTGACTTGGCCGCCCTGCCGACAGAACGGCAGCGCACACTGCGTACCGGCTTCACCGCGGAATTCATGAGCCGGGCCGACGGCTGGCCAGCGGTTCGCCAGCGCTATGGATTGCAGCTGACCGCAGGCCGCGCGCTGGAGCACGGTCTGGCCTATGCGGCCTTGGAGCGCGGCGATGTCGACCTGGTGGATGCCTACACCACCGACGCGGCCGTGGCACGGCTGGGCTTGGTGCTGCTGGAGGACGACCGCGCCGCCTTTCCCCGCTACGACGCGGTGCTGCTGATGCGTGCTTCGCTGAACGATGCACCGCTTCAGGGCTTGGCCGGGCAGCTGAATGAGGCGACGATGGCGCGCCTGAATGGGCGCGCCGAAGCGGGTGAATCGTTCGAGGCTGTAGCGCGCAGCGCCTGGCAGTCGATGCAGGGCCGCAGTGGGGCTGCCATGGGCGGAGATGTCAGGGCTGGCGCTGCGCGTCATTGGCCTCCAGGCCAAGAACAGGCGGGTGGTGGCTCGGTGGACGGGTCCGCAGAGACAAAGGCTCCAAGCCCGTCAACGGTCGGCGCCTGGGCCCGCTTCTGGGCACGTCTGGTGGAACCCGACCTGCCCCGCTTGCTGGGCGAGCACACCGCCCTTGTGCTGGGCTCTACTGTGCTGGCCACGCTGGTGGGGATTCCCCTGGGCTTGCTCGCGCAACGACGACCGCGTTGGGCGGCTGGCATCCTGGGCGCAGTGGGTCTGTTGCAGACCGTGCCGTCGCTGGCGATGCTGGCACTTCTGATTGCGGCACTGGGTCGCATTGGTACCGGGCCAGCCCTGGTAGCGCTATTCCTGTATGCACTCCTGCCAATCGTGAGCGCAACGCAGGCCGCCTTATCGGCCGTGCCCTCCGGTATGCGCCAGGCTGGTCTGGCCCTGGGCCTGCGGCCGCTGCAGGTGCTGTGGCATCTGGAACTGGCGCTGGCACGCCCACACATCCGCGCCGGCATCGGATCGGCGGCGGTGATCGGCGTGGGCACCGCGACGGTAGCAGCCTTCGTCGGCGGCGGTGGCTTGGGCGAACGCATCGTGGCGGGCCTGGCCGTCAACGACACCGCACTGATGCTGGCCGGCGCAGTGCCGGCCGCTCTGCTCGCACTGTTGGTTCAGGGCTTATTGGCGCGCAAGCCCCGGTAGTCTGCCCAGCGGGCCCGCAGGCAGACCGTGAGCTGCCAGACGTGGATTTCAGTCGATCGTCAGAAGGACGCCACCGCGCCGTTGGACCGCGGGTCGAAGCCGCCTTCGAGCACCCCGTTGGCGTGGTGCACCAGCATGCCGGCGTGCCCCACCGCCTCGTCCCAGGCCCCGATGGTTTCCACCTCGTGGCCCCACTGCCGCAGCTGCGTCAGTACCTCCGGCGACCAGCGCGACTCAAGCTTCAAAGTGTCGCTGGCGTTGCCCCAGGTACGGCCCAGCAACCAGCGCGGTCGCGAGATGGACAGCTGCGGGTGGTCGCCAAAGTGACGCACCCGGTTGAACACCGTGGCCTGGGTCTGCGGCTGGCCATCGCCACCCATGGTGCCGTAGACCATGAACCGGCCGTCGCCAAATTCGGCCAACGCCACATTGAGAGTATGGAAGGGCTTTTTCAACGGCTCTAAAGCGTTGATGTGCCCGGGCTGCAAACTGAAGCTGCAGCCACGGTTTTGCCAGTTCACACCGGTGTCAGGCAAGACAACGCCGCTGCCGAACTCGTGATAGAGGCTTTGAATGAAGGACACGGCCAGCCCCTTGCGGTCGATCACACCCATCCAGATGGTGTCACCCGGGTCGGTGCGCCGGCCCCAGGGCAAGGCGCGCTGGGGGTTGTAGTCAGCGACCAGGCTGTCGAGAAAGGCTGGCGTCAGGAGGTCTTGCGCTTGCAGCCTCATGAAGGCGCGATCCGTGACGTGCGCATCACGTACCTTGAAAGCGCGCTTGGTGGCTTCGACCTGCGCATGCACAAACTCGGCGCTCTCGGCGCCCTGCCGCCAGTCCTGAACCCTGAGCATGCGCTCCATCATGCCCAGGATCATCAACGAGACCACGCCCTGGGACGGCGGCACCATGTTGTGCAGGCGGGCGCCGTGGGCGTTGAGCGTCAGCGGGTCTACCAAGACTGCATGATGGGCCCGCAGGTCATCCAGGCGCAGGGGACTGCCCACCGCCTGCAGTTCGGCAGCCATCTGCCTGGCCAGGGTGCCGCGGTAGAACTCATCCGTGCCCTTGACGGCAATCCGTTCAAGCGTGGCGGCCAGGCGCGGTTGCTTAAACCACTGTCCGGGTTGGGGCACCACCCCACCAGGCAGGAAGGTCTCGACAAAGCCCGGCGCCTGCTCGATGTCCGCGCGCTTGGCGGATGTCAGCGCACTCTGGCTGAACGTGGTGGGCATGCCGCTGTGAGCGAAGTGGATGCCATCGGCCAGCAGGCGCGTCAGCGGCATTCGGCCACCAAGCGACTGTTGCGACAGCCGATGGGCAGCGCCCCAACCACTGACGGTTCCGGCCACCGTCAGGGCGGCGGTGCCGCCCCGGAACGGGATGCTGCTGGTGATGCCACGTTCGGCATACCAATCCTGCGTGGCTGCGCGGGCGCTGCGACCACTGGCGTCGATGCCCCCGGGTACGCCATTGGGGCCGCGTATCACCCAAAACCCATCGCCTCCAATGGCGTTCATGTGAGGGTAGACCACTGCGATGGTGGCGGCCGCGGCGATCATGGCTTCCAGGGCGTTGCCCCCTTCCCGTAGGACATCAACGGCCGACTGAGCCGCCAAGGAGTGGGGGGCCACGGCGATGCCGCGGCTGCCGTATGTCGATTGCATGTTCAGTGTGTCGTTCAGCGCTTGCCGATGCGGTGGGTCAATCCCAACCAATCACCTTGGGCAGCCACAGGGCGATTTGCGGATAAAAGAAGACCAGGGCCAACGCTATGGCCTGCAAGGTAATGAAGGGAACCACACCGCGATAAATATCCCGAATCGTCACCTCCGGCGGCGCCACCCCCTTCAGGTAGAACAGCGCCCAGCCAAATGGCGGCGTCAGGAAAGAAGACTGCAGATTGACGGTAATCAACATGGCCAGCCAGACCGGATCAACGCCTTGTGAGATCAGCACCGGCATGAACAAGGGAACGGCGATGTAGCTGATCTCGATCCACTCGATGAAAAAACCCAAAACAAATATCAGAAACATCATGAACCAGATGTCGCTGTTCACGCCGCCTGGCAGCCAGTCGAACATCTTTGTGATCAGATCCTCGCCTTGCAGTCCGCGGAAGGCCAAGGCAAAGACCTGGGCGGCCATCAGGATGAACATCATGATGGCGGTGATCTTCGATGTCTCCAAGGCTACGTCCTTGAGGGTCTTAAGGCTCAGACGGCCAGCAAACAAGGTGATCAATACGGAGCCTACTGCGCCCATGGAAGCCGCCTCGGTAGGGGCAGCCACACCGCCCACAATGGCACCTAACACCGACACCACCAACAGGATGGGCGGTACCACCACCTTCCAAAAGCGCTTGAGCAGTTCACTGCGGCTGACCTTGGCCCGTTCTTCAAGCGGAAGGGGCGGCATCAAACTGGGGTTCATCCAGCCCCTGACCAGCAAGTACACGACGTACAAGCCAGCCAACATCAAGCCTGGCATCACCGCAGCAGCGAACAAGGTGCCCACCGACAACTGCATGATGTCCGACAGGAGAATCAGGATGAGGCTGGGCGGGATGATTTGCCCAAGGGTGCCCGACGCACAGATGGCACCGCAAGCCAGCCCCTTGTCGTAACCGCGGCGGATCAACGTGGGCAAGGTGAGCAGCCCCAGGGTGATGACGGTGGCGCCCACGATTCCGGTGGTTGCCCCCATGAGCACACCAAACAGGATGATACCCACCCCCATCCCGCCGTTGAGACCCCCGGCCACAAGGCCCATGACATCGAGCAGGTCATCGGCCAGCCGGGACTTCTCCAACATCACACCCATGAACACAAACAGCGGGATGGCCATCCACTGGTAGCCCGACACAATGCCGTAAAAGCGGGCACCAAGCAGGTTGAACAGGGTATCGCCGAAGCCCAACCATCCAAATACGAACCCCACCACAGCCAAGGTGGTGGCCACTGGTATCCCGATCATCAGCAGCACAAAGAAGGCCGCCAGCATCAACAGCGCGTAGGTCTGCAATTCAAACACGCCCGCGCTCCCGAAGAATACGCCGCGCCATGGCCGCTGCGCATTGCACCGCTACCAAGCCATAGCCCAGCGGAATGAAGGCCTTGATCACCCATCGATACGCAATACCGCCGGGGTCAGGAGAGCCCTCGGCGATCACATAAGACTGCATGACGTAGGGAACCGAGATCTTTACAAACAATAGGCTGACACCCAGCAGCAGCGCCAGCGACACCAGGTCGACGATGGCCTTTTGGCGCGCGCTGTAGCCTGCGTAAAAGACATCCACACGGACGTTGTCTCCTCGCTGCAGGGCATAGCAGATGCCCAGCAAGATCAGCGCGGCTAATAAGTGCCACTCCAGCTCCTGTGCCCACACCGACCCCACGCTCATCGAATAGCGCAACAGCACGTTGGTGGCCACCAGCCCAATCATCAACAGGGCAATCCACAGCGTGAGCTTGCCCACGCCGTCTATGAAGGCCTCGATGGCCGTAACGGCTCTTTCCATGGTGAACCAATTTCAGTGTGGACGCGAGACGGCAAAAGGAAGCCCGGTTGGTTCATCCCAGCCGGGCTTGCCAAGTGCAAAAGCGGCCTTAGCCGCGGACCTTGACGTGATACGCCTCTTCGCTGATTTCGCTCCAGCGGTCAAACTTAGCCTTGAAGGAGAAGTAGCTGTCATGCACCTTCTTGACCAACGGATCCTTGGCCACAGCTTCAGCCAATACCTTTTCGGTCTCCGTGCGAAGGGCCTTGATCACCGGATCGGGAAGCGGTTTGGCCACCACCCTGTGGTTCTTAATCAGGTCCTCCATGGCGTCGGAGTTGGCCCTTTGGCACCAAGCTTCGCCGATCACGTTGCAAGCTGCTGCGGCGTTGCTGACGATGGCCTGCAGATCCCGGGGCAGTTTGTCCCAAGCGGCCTTGTTGATCAGCAGTTCGCTCACCGTGGCCGCCTCGTGCCAACCGGTCGTGTAGTAGAACTTCGCCGCCTTGTGCAAGCCCAGGCGTCGGTCCTGGAAGGGCCCGACGAACTCAGCAGCATCAATCACGCCGCGCTCCAGAGCCGGGAAGATTTCGCCGCCCGGCAACACCTTCACATCCACGCCCATGGATGCATACACCTTGCCAGCTAGGCCCGGTATGCGCATCTTCAGACCCTTGAGGTCCGCCACCGAGTTGATTTCCTTCTTGAACCACCCGGTCATCTGCACCCCCGTGTTGCCACAAGGCATGGCAATCATGCCAAACGGGGCATAGACCTCGTTCCACAACTCCTGTCCACCACCGTCGTAGAGCCAGCCATTGATGCCCTGGAAATTCATGCCAAAGGGCACCGCGGTGAAGTACTGAGCTGCAAAGGTCTTGCCCGTCCAGAAGTAGGCATTGGCGTGGTTCATTTCCACTGTACCCGCACGCACCGCATCGAAGCCTTCAAATGCCGGTACGAGTTCGCCCGCGCCGAAGACTTGAATCCTCAATCGTCCCCCGGACATGGCCTCGACCCGTTTGGCCAGATCCGTGGCGCTACCCGGCCCGTCCATGTAAAACGGCGAGCCCTTGGGGTACGCACTGGTCATTCTCCAGGTGATGGTGGACTGCGCCGACACGATGGCCGGGGCTGCAAGGGTGGCACTGGCGGCGCCGGCTACGGCACCCCTGGCCACGAAGGAACGTCGATTGAGCTGCATGCAAACTCCTGAGGTTGTATTGGACAAACCGCAGGGATGCAAGGCCCATGCCGACCAGTGACTCCAGGAGTATTGGTGTTGTCTTGGACACCTCGCCATTTCGGTGCGCGGCAGGCTCCGCTAACGCACCGAGATTGTGCATCCCCGTGGGCTGCGCACCAGGGCGTTGCCCCGGCGCGCGCCGCCTCACTTCAGAATCGTTTCACGCATGAACAGGATCGTGGCGTAGAACTGGAAGTCGGCGTTTTCCTTGCGGGCAAAGCCATGGCCCTCGTTTTCGGCACGCAAGTACCACACTGGCGTGCCGTTGGCGCGGGCTTTGGCCACGATCTGCTCGGCCTCAGTCCACGGCACGCGAGGGTCGTTCCTGCCCTGGACCACGAACATGGGCTTGCGAATCTTGTGTGCATTGGTCAGCGGCGAGATGTTGTGCAGAAACTCGCGCATGGCCGGATCGCGTTCGTCGCCGTACTCCACACGGCGCAGGTCGCGGCGATAGCTTTCGGTGGTCTCCAGGAAGGTGACAAAGTGCGAGATGCCCACCACATCGATGTTGCCGGCGATGCGGTCGGGGTAATGCGTAGCCACGGCCAGGCTCATATAGCCGCCATAGCTGCCGCCGGTGACCAGCACGCGCGAAGCGTCGAGGTCGGGCTGCTGCGCAATCCAATCCAGCAGGGAACCAATGTCCTTGACCGAGTCTTCGCGCAGGCGGCCGTTGTCCAGGGCCACGAAGGTCTTGCCATAGCCCGTGGAGCCGCGCACATTGGGCTGAATCAGGGTGATGCCCAACTCCTGCATGTAGTATTGGCTGCGCGCCAGGAAGCCCACCTTGGCCTGCGCTTCAGGCCCGCCGTGAATGTTGATGAGCACCGGGCGCTTGCCTGTGAACTTGGCCGGTGGGCGCGAAATCAGTCCGGAGACGGTGCGGCCGTCAAAGCTCTTCCAGCGGATGATCTGCTGCTCGCTGAAGGAAGCCACGTCCAGGTCGGGATGCGAATGGGCCTTGGTCCATTGGGTGACCTTGCCGCTGGAAGCATCCAGGGTAAAGATTTGGCCAGGGCCTTTGGCGCTGTTTACGCCAAACGCCGCCAAGGGCTGCTTCTTGTGAAAGCGCATCGAGCCAACGCTGCCCTCGGGCACGCCCTTGAAGGTACGTTCCGCCCAGTTCCGGGCCGGGTCAAAGAAGCGTGGCTCGTCTTTGCCATCCACATTCACCGAGGCGGCCAGCAACTTGCCGTCGTAGCTCATGCCCGCACCGGCCACATCCCAGGGGATGTGCCCCGTGATGCGCTGGAGTTGGCCGCTCTTGAAGTCAAGGGTGGCCAGCTCGCGGAACTCCCCAAAGCGGTCTGTGGCCACCAAGAGGCCTGAGCCATCGGGCAGGAAACGCGTGGCTGCGTGAACGCCCCGGATATTGGATCCCGGCTCAGGCAGAACCTGCCGGCGCTGGCCGCTTTCCACGTCCATCAACCACACCTGCGACTCATTGGCCGAGATGTAGCGGTTGATGGTCAGCGTCTTTTCGTCCTTGGACAGGGTGCCCGCGTTCCAACCCGTGCCAGGCAGCTCGGCCACGGTCTTCACGTTGCTGGGGTCCATCGGGTCCATGGTTCGCAGCACGGTGCTGATCGTGGTGCGGGTGCCACCTCGCGCGGTGCGGTCCAGCGGAACCGAGCTGAACAGGAAGCGCCCACTCTTGCCGAACCAGGTTTCAAAGGCGTGGCGCTCGTCTGGGTTGGTCAGCAAAGTGGACTGGCGAGCGGGAAGGTCCAAGCGGTAGAGCTGCGACACCTCGTTGCCGCCCGTGGACCGGGCGTAAATGAGAAAGCGCCCCTCCTTGGGCTCGTAATGCGCCGAGCTCACCGGCTCGGGCCCCTGAGTCAGGGCTTCGAGCGGCCCCATCGGCCGGGTCAGGCGAAACAGATGGTTGACACTCGATCCGGGCGCTCGATGGGCCACGATCATCTCGGCCTTGGTGGGGTGCCAGGTCACGAAACTGTGGCCCCGGAAGTCGGTGTATTTGTCCACCTGGGCAGCCAATGAAGTCGGAACCGGGGGGATGCCTTGCGCCAGCAGGTTCGAATTGGGGGCGATGACGCTGTCAGCAACTGGAGAACCGGAGCCGCCAGGCAATACCGCGCAAGCGGCCAGCAACACGGACAAGCACAAGGCCGCAAAAGCGCCACGGCGGCGGGCCAGAAAGTGAACAGCGGGAGCAGGGCAGACGGATTTCATCGTCGATCAGCTTCTCGGTCGATCAAAGAGCGCAAGCTTACGTCAGCAGTCGCCCACCGCCGAACGGCCCTCAAGAACGCGTCTTTCTCCGCCGCCAGCAAGGCCAAGCTCACACACTTGCCGATGGTGCTGGCCAAACTCAGCAGCGAACCGATCATCCATACCCGAGGCGTGAGCCGCGCTGGGGGCGCTCACGCACGGAAGGGCTCGTGACGAGGTGATGCGCCTGCACGGCCATGCCAGGGCATCGATCATGGTCGCTGCAGCACTCGCGGCTAGACCAGCCCGCGGCACTTGACGGCGGTTACTTCTCAGATGCGATGACGATGGTCACCAACCACGGGCCTGCGGGCGGGGCAGCAGGCAAGGCTAACGGTGGGAGGCCGGCAACAGCCGGTCGGCGGCGTCGGCTTCATCTGTCGAATCCAGTTCAATCGCCACCTGGGTACAAACCGCCCGGCACAAGGTGGCCACACGTTCGCTCTGCAGTCGGTAGAAGATCTGGGTGCCATCTCGGCGCTTGGCCAGGATGCCGCTGCGGTAAAGCGTGCCCAAGTGCTGGGACATATTGGGCTGCGTGGTGTCGATCAAGCTCAGCAGTTGGGACACATTCTTTTCTTCTTGGCAAACCGCGCTGATGATCTTCAAACGAACCGGCGTAGCCAAAATCGAAAACAGCTCGGCTGCAGACTCAAACACGCGATTCTGTTCAAAATCGGGGTCGTCGGTTTGCTGCACGAGGGCCATCTCAATAGTCTATTACATGGCGCTGCTGTCGCCGCCTGCCCTGCGCGCGTGGCGGGCCGGGCATTTGTGCTCAGCAGTCAGCTTTTCGCTCAGGCCCAGGTCGGCCCGCTTAAAGAGCAGACCGGTTTGAGCCAGGATAACCGGCGAGCCAAGCGCCGCGGCGTCGATGAGGGCGGGAAGGGTTTTCACGATGGTGTGAGCTCGTGGGCCCAAGTAAATTCATTTGCGCTGATGTTTGACGCTGTCAGGCCCCACTTGACAATAAAACCTCAAGGCTGGGTCTTGGAGGCCCAGAGGCTTGATCGGCGCGTCCCACCCTTAGCTCGTTTCAACCGAGGAGTTCCGCTCATGCGATTCATCCGTTTCCTGGCGGTGGCCTTCCTGGCGCTGGCCTCCAACTGGGCGACTGCTCAGATCGATCTGAACTTGGCCCGCAACCTGGCCGCAACCTGTGCCAACTGCCACGGTACCACCGGCCAAGCAGTGGGCAAAGACGTCAAGTCGCTGGCCGGTTTGCCCGCGGCCAACATCGCAAGCCTGATGGCCGCCTACAAGGCTGGTGCCATACCCAACACGACCATCATGCACCAGATCGCCAAGGGCTACACCGACGACCAGATCAAGCTGATCGCCGGTTACTTCGCTGACCAGAAGCCGGCCAAATAGTGAAGGAGCACGACATGATGAAGCACACCCTCTCCCGCCGCCGCCTCTTAGGCGCCGGCTCTGCATTGGTCGGCATGTCGCTGGCCGGATGCGCCAGTACCGCCTCTGGCCCCTCCATCGGGCGCGTGGTGGTCATAGGTGGCGGCTTCGGTGGCAGCACCGCGGCGCACTACATCAAGTTGTGGGGCGGTAATGTCGACGTCACCCTGGTGGAGCGCAACGCCAGCTTCGTTTCCTGCCCCATGTCCAACCTTGTGTTGGGCGGCTACAAGCAGATGGGTGAAATCACCAAGGGCTATCAGGGTCTGAAAGCCTTGGGCGTAAAAGTGGTGCAAGGTGAAGTCACCGCCATCGACGCCGCAGGCAAGAAGGTGCGCCTAGCCGATGGCACCCAACTGGCTTATGACCGCTTGGTGGTGTCCCCGGGTGTGGACTTCATGAACGAGGCGGTGGCCGGTCTGGCCACGCCGGCTGCACAGGGGAAATTCTTGCACAGCTGGAAGGCTGGCCCGCAGACCGTGGCCCTGCGCAATCAGCTCACCGATATGCGCGATGGCGGCGTGGTAGCAATCTCCATTCCCAAGGCGCCTTACCGCTGCCCGCCGGGCCCCTACGAGCGCGCCTGCATGGTGGCGGCCTACCTCAAAGAACACAAACCCAAGAGCAAGGTGCTGGTGCTGGACGGCAACCCCGAGATCGTCTCGAAGAAGGGCCTGTTTGAGAAGGCGTTTAAGGACCGCTACAGCGGCATTTTGGAGTACCGCGGCAACGCCGAACTCAAGGAAGTGGACGCCCGCAACAGCGTGGCCAAACTCGAGTTTGAAGACGTCAAGGCCGATGTGATCAACGTGATTCCGCCGCAACGCGCCGGTGACCTGGCGCGCAGTGCAGGCCTGATCAACGCCAACAACCGCTGGGTGAATGTGAACTGGCAGACGATGGAGTCCACGGCAGCCGCCGGCATTCATGTGCTGGGCGACGCCACCATGAGCGCACCGGCCATGCCCAAGTCCGGTCACATGGCCAACCAACATGCCAAAGTGGCCGCTGCGGCCATCATCAACCAACTGCAGGGATTGCCGGTCAACGCCACCCCTGTGGTGATGAACACCTGCTACAGCTTCGTGTCGCAGACCGAGGTGGTGCATGTGGCGTCGGTGCACCAGTACAACGCCGAGCAGAAGACCTTCCTAGCGGTGCCGGGTTCCGGTGGTGTCTCAGCAGTGGCCAACGTACTTGAAGGTCGCTATGCGCTGAGTTGGGCTGACAATATTTGGGCAGACATGCTCCGCGCCTGATATCGGCGACCGCTGAAACCGACGGGCACCCACGGGTGCCCGTATTCATGCAATGCCCGGATTGCCCTGCATGCCCACCAGCTTGGGCGTGTTGATCTTTCGAGGCTTGACCCGACCGCCCTGGGATTTGAGCCACTGCTCCACCACGTCCCACACCGGCTTGTTGCCCGCGCGCGCGGCCTCCTCGGCCACCGGTGCCCAGCCGGCCACCTTGTAGGTCTTGGCGGCCTCGATGGGCTTGTCGCCCAGGCGCATGTCGCTGATGCGGCCGCCCATCTTCTGGCCCGGGGTGCAGGTGTAGGCAAGACCCCCCACGCGCACCATGTCACCGCCCTGCTGGTAGTAGGGGTCGGGGTTGAAGAGGTTGTCGGCCACGTCCTCAAGCACGGTCTTGATCATCTCGCCGCTCATCGTGGTGACGGTGGCGTAGGGGTAGGTGATAGCCAACTGGTCCATCATCAGCTCGCGGGTGATGACGTCGCCGGGCAACAAAGAGGTTCCCCAGCGGAAGCCCGGGGAGAAGGCAAGATCGGCGCCCTGAACCTCGACGAGCGCGTCGCAGATCAGCTGGTCCCAGCTGCCGTTGAAGTTGCCTCGGCGATAGAGCAGGCCTTCCGTCACCGCCAGCTTTTCGCTGAGCTTGGCCTCGTAGGGCGCGCGGATCTTGGTAATCAGCGCGTCCATGGCCGGATCGGCCTTGAGCTGGTTGGCAAACACGGGCAGCAAGCGGTAGCGGAAGTCGGTGACCTTGCCGCCCTTAACCTCGAAGTCCATCACGCCCAGGAACTTGCCGTTGCTGCCGGCGTTCGTTACCAGCGTGGTACCACCCGGGTTCTTCACCGGAATGGCCACCGGCACTCCGTCATGCGTGTGACCTCCCATGACAGCGTCGATGCCCCGTACACGGCTGGCCATCTTGAGGTCCACGTCCATGCCGTTGTGCGACAGCACGACCACCACCTGCGCGCCCTTGGCGCGGGCCTCATCCACCACCTTTTGCATATTGGCATCTTGGATGCCAAAGCTCCAGTCGGCCACCATGTAACGCGGATTGGCGATCGGGGTGTAGGGAAACGCCTGACCCACGATGGCCACCGGCACGCCGTTGATTGGGCGGATCACATAGGGTTTGAAGACTGGATCGTCGAAGTCGGCGGTGCGCACGTTCTGCGCCAAGAAATCCACCTTCTGAGCACCACCCGGGGTGCCTGGGGCCGACTCGCCATTGAAGTCCTTTTCAACAATCTCCTGCACCCGCCTCATGCCGTAAGTGAATTCCCAGTGTCCCGTCATCACATCGACAGTGAGCAGCTTGCAGGCGTCCACCATGTCCTGCGCGTTGGTCCACAAGGACGTGGCCGAGCCCTGCCAGGTGTCGCCACCATCGAGCAGCAGCGCACCGGGACGGCTGGCCTTGAGTTGCTTGACCAGCGTAGCCATATGCGCGAAACCACCCACCTTGCCGTAGCGGCGCGCGGCGGTTTCAAAGTCCAGGTAGGTGTAGGCATGGGCCGGCGGAGTACCGGGCTTGAGCCCGACTGCTTTGAGCAAGTGCTCACCAACCAAGTGAGGCCACTTCCCCCGCATCGAGCCCAAACCCATATTGACGCTGGGCTCGCGGAAATAGATGGGCTTGAGCTGCGCGTGGCAATCCGTCATGTGCAGCAGGCTGACGTTGCCGAAGGGTGCGATGTCATAGAGCTCGGACTGCGCCGTCTGGGCATCCGCCTGTGCATGCCGGCCCAGCGCCATGCCCGCTGCGCCAGCCGCTGCGAGCACCTGCAGGAACTCGCGCTTGCCCAAGTTCATGGGGCGTTTACCGGCGACTTGGGGTCCAGCAACAGGGCCATGACATGGCGAATTTGGTCTTCGTTGAGCAGCTTGGCGTGGCCAAAGCGCGGCATGCCGGAACAAGCCATGTAGGCGTTGCTGTTCCAGATCTTGGCCCAGGTGTACTTCAAGATAGGCTCGGCGGCTGGGCTGCTGGGGTCGGTCACGCCGCGCAGCTTTCCGTACTGGTAGAGGCTAGGGCCTAGTGAGCCGTAGCTGAGTTCGGTCTTGCTGATCTGGTGGCAGTTGTAGCACTGGCCTCCATTGCCTTTGGGGTCAGCGCTGGCGTCGGTCCAGGTCATGCCGCGGCCGTTTTGCGCCAAACGCTCGCCCTGCCTCCAATCGCCCAGAAACCGGCCACCTTCTGGCCACTTCACCGTGGCCATGGACTCCTGCATGATTTTCTGCATCGTCGGCGGTTCAGGCATCTTGTCGGAGGAGCAAGCCGATTGGGCCAGATCCTGCTGGATACGGTCGACCTTGGCAATCCCTTCGTCGCGAAACGCAGCCTTGATCATTACAGCGGCCTGCGCATCGAGTTCCCGGGCAGAGGGCAGGGTTGCGCACCCCACCGCGGTCATGGCGGCAGCGGCGGTGGCGGCCAGCAAGGCAACCATTCGCAGGCGGCGCAAGGAGCCATGTTCACGGCGGGCTGGGGTGTTGGTCGTGTGGTACTTCATTTGGCGGACTCCTGCAGTGGGCTTCAGCGCTTGATAGCGGGGGCGATGGACTCTGCGCCTTTGGCGTTTACACCCATATACACACCCAGCGCCACAGTGAGGTCGGAAGCGAAACCGGGATAGGGAAAGCGCTGCTGGCGATAGCAGTCGTTCAGGCGGAACTGCATGCTCCACATCGCGCCCTGGCTGACACGATAAGCCGGCCACGCTGCGAAGCCGATGCCGTCGCCAGGGTTCTTGGTGAGGTTGGGCAACTCCTGCAGGCGGACGCGCTTGCCGTCGACTGAGTGGCAAGAAGCGCACGAAAAGTCCATCGGGCCGCCCCGAAAGAAGAAGGCGCGTTTGCCCAGCTCGTAGAAGCGCTGTTCCTCGGGGTGCTTCTGCGGCAGGTTGAACCGCTGGCCGCGCGACTCAGCGGCGACCCAGGTGGCCAAAGCAGTGACGTTGGCCATTTCACCGCGGCCAAACGGGGTGTTGCTGATCTCCTCGGCATTGAAGCCCTGCAAGGCGGCCATGCAGCTGACCAAGCGAGACTCAACATCCTGGACCTTGCCGGTGTCGGCGAAATAGCGAGGCAACTGAACCCATGCCCCTTTGACCACGCCTGGGCCCAGGCCCAGATCACACTTTTCAAGCGTGGCTTTCTTGGGGCCGCGGGCCCGTTTCCACAGGTCTTCGCCCTTGGCCTCGAAGAGGTCGGCTGGGTTGCCATCCTCGAGCATCTTTCGGTACTCGGCGATGCCGTCAGAGGTGGACTTGGGCTGGGCGGCGGCTATCAGAGGGCCTGCACAAAGGGCGACCATTAGGGCCTTGGTTTTGGGCTTCATCGCTTTCTCCTGGTGTCGTTTTCGGTCAGTGCGCCAGGCCTGTAGCATGACTTTGACCGCGGGGCGGCGCTCAGCTGACCGTCGCTTCGTCGGTGCGCTTTTCGCCCCTGTTGTCTACCCACGTCACCGCTATTTTGTCGCCGGCCTTGGCGCCTTTGACGGTGAACTGCAGGAAGGGGTTCTTAGATATGGCCGGGCCCCACTGGGCTGCGAAGACTGGCTTGCCGTTGTGGGTGGCGGCTACATCTTGAATGAACCACGCCGGAATGGTCTTTCCGGCGGAGTCCTTGCGCTGGCCGGTTTCCATTTCGTGGCTCATGAGGACGCGGACGGTAGCTTTGTCGCCAGCGACTTGTGCGCGAATGCGCATGGGATCTGCCATGGTGTTCTCCTGATCGATAAGTGGGTGTGGCGTAGGGGGCGTGGAGTATGCAATAGGGCCATCAGCCCCCGCAGCCCCCCAGGGTGACCTTGATTTCCTTGCGCGAGAACAGCACCTTGTTGTCAGTGGTGATGGCCACCGCATATACATCTGAGGACTGACCCATCTTCACGCGGGTGGTGAAGCTGCCGTCCACCCCGTCGGTCACATCAAACATCGCACACAGCATGTTGGGGTTCTTTTCCACCAAGATCATCAGCTTCTTCACGCCGGCCAAGGTGGTCGAGCAACCCACCGGCACCACCGCGCCGTTTTCAGCGATGTCCGGCCCGGTGATGGTCACGTCCTTGCTCTCGGTGGGGGCCGAAGCGCCCATGGCCCTCACCAGCTCGGCCATATTTTTCGCCTCAAAGGCGGCCTTGTTCCAGCTGGCCGATGCCGTCTGGGGCAGCAGGCCCACGCCGGCCAACATACCGGCTACTGCAGCACTGTGCTGCAGCAATTTGCGTCGCGTTTGCATCATTGTCTTCTCCTGGGGTGATGGTTGCCCGGCCAATGGCGGGTGGTGAAATCAGCAATGTAGGTGGTGGTCGCGCTTACGATACAACAGTGGGTTTGGCTGCGCTTAGGGTCTCTTGGCACCCTCGGCGATCCACTGCACCAGCATCTGGGTATCTTGCGCCGAAATGCCCTGCGCCGGCATTGGTATCTGCCCCCAAACGCCAGACCCACCATGCTTGATCCTTTGGGCCAGATAGGCCACCGAGTCTGGCTTTCCAGCGTACTTTTCTGCCACTTCCCTGAAGGAAGGGCCGACCAGCTTGCGGTCCATTGCGTGGCACGCGGTGCAGGTGTTCTTGGCCAGCATGCCGTTGATGTCCGGTCCTGCTGCGGGGGCTGCTGCGGCTTGCGCCGTGGCTCGGTGGGGGGGTGCTGGCAGCCGGGCTTCCGGGCCTAAAGCAGCCGGACGGGTGGTGTCAGCGCCGCGCTGTGCACCCACAATCCGGTTCTGCTCGGCAAGGTTGCCGTGCGCGTTGCGGGCATGGTCGGGCAGCATGGAGGCCACCGAGGCTTCAGTTGCACAGTTGCTCATGCAGGCCACTGCCTTCACATCCAAGCGGCCGCTGGTCAGGCCCTTGCCAGGCCACATGGCGTGATCGGTTGTCATGCCCTTGCGGTTGGGCATGCGGTTTTGCACATCGCGGATGTTTTGGTCAGACAGCGTGAAGTTGTCCGGCACGATGCCGCCCAGGTTTAGCATGAAGGCGGTCACCGCATACACCTCGTCGACCTTCAGCGACTTCGGCGCGTTCCACGGCATAGCCCGGTTGATGTAATCCCACAGCGTGGCCACCGTGGGCACCCTCATCAGCGTGGTGCGCCCGGGAAATGACCCGTCTGCCAGGCGGGCCACACGGCCGGTTTCGATGTCCTTGGGCGTGGTGCCGCCGATCAGCGGCGAGAACACCTCGTTGGACTCACCAAAGACACCGTGGCAGGACGCGCACTTGGCTTCCCAAATGTCCTGGCCGTGCGCCACTGTGCCGGCGCCCTTGGGCAGGCCCTTGAAGTCAGGGCGGACATCGATGTCCCAGGCCGCTATTTCCTTGGGTGTGGCGGGGCGGCCCAGGCCAGGCAGGACTTGTGCGGAGGCTGCCCCAGCGGTAAGGGCGAAAGCCAAAAAAACAGGCAGGCGCCGCATCAGCGCCCACCCGCATAGGCGATCAGGAGAGCTGAACATTTTTGACCTCCCCGCTTTCCTGCACCAGCCAGCTCTGTGTGGCATTGTTGTGATAGATGGAGCGCGTGCCGCGGGAAGCGCGCAACTGGCGGTAGGTGGGCTGAACGTAACCGGTTTCGTCCGTTGCGCGGCTTTGCACAATGGCGGGCTTGCCGTCCCACACCCAGTCGATGTTGAAGCGGGTCAAGCATTTGCTCATCACCGGCCCTTGCAAGCGGGCTGGACGCCAGTTGCGGCCACCGTCTACCGACACATCCACTGTGGTCACCTTGCCCCGGCCGGACCAAGCCAAACCGCTGATGCTGTAGAAGCCCTTGTCCAACAGCACCTGTCCGCCCGAGGGGGTGGTGACCACGCTTTTGCACTCCTGGGTGCTGGTGTACTGGCGGTGTAAGCCATTGGGCATGAGGTCGACGTAGTGGATCGCCTCGTCCTTGGTGCCGTAGGGCTGGTCGCCGACCTCGATGCGACGCAGGTACTTCACCCAGCTCACGCCCTGCACCCCCGGCACGACCAGGCGCAGGGGGTAGCCGTTCTCGGGGCGCAGCATCTCGCCGTTCTGGCCATAGGCCACAAAGACCTCGCCGTTCTCGATCAGCTCCATCGGCACCGTGCGGGTCATCGACGAGCCGTCGGCGCCCTCGGCCAGGACATATCGGGCCTTCTTGTAGTCGACGCCACACTGATCGAGCAGCAGCTTCAGCGAAACGCCGGTGAATTCACTGCAGGAAATCATGCCGTGGCTGTACTGCACCGTGGGCACCGCCACATTGCCCCACTCCATGCCGGTGTTGGCACCGCACTCAATGAAGTGGAATCGGCTGACGCTGGGCATGCGCATGATCTCATCCATGGTGAAGACCTTAGGGGTCTTCATCAGTGAGGAATCAGAGCCGTTGAGCATCAGGCGGTGCTTGGAGGGGTCGATGTCCCACCAACCCTGGTGGTGGCGCTCGAAGTGCAGACCGCTGGGGGTGACAATGCCAAACAAGCTTTGCAGCGGTGCGAAGCTGACACTGGCTTGGTTGGTCTGAGTCAGGCCCGGGCTCTGCCGTCGCTGCACGTTTTGCTCATATTTCGAGGGCTTGCCGTAGCCGTCGGTGACCACCGGCATACCCAGCCCGGTGGTGTGGGCCTGCAGGTTCAGGATGTTCGGATCACCCCCCTCGGGCGGCACGGGGTTAGAAGCCGCTACCACCGGGGGGGCTGTGCCGGTGCCAGCCACGGCTGTACCGGCGATGGCCGCGGCCGCAAAGGCCTGGCGAATAAAACCGCGCCGCCCCGCTTTGGCCTCAGCAAAGACCGAGCGAATACCTTCTGGGGAGATGAAGTTCTCCGGCGCCTTGATCAGGCGGCCCGTCTTGTCGCACAGATTCTCCATGGCAGGCTACCAAGCCATCCTTGTATATGCTTTTACACTTATATACTATGGATTTTCATTGAATCAGCCGAAGCTGATATAAGGGCTTTCCCGGGGCTCGATCGGATGTTCAGCCACTCCCCCACAGGGCGATCCGGCGGCCAACCGCAGCATCACCGAGCCAGCGGTTCAAACCGCGTTCAGCGGAATCTTGAGGTAGCTCACCCCGTTGGCCTCTGCAGGGGGCAGTTCGCCCGCGCGGATGTTCACCTGGACCGAGGGCATGATCAGCACCGGCATTTCCAGGGTGGCATCTCGGGCCTTGCGCATCGTCACGAACATCTCATCGCTCACGCCGTCATGCACATGAATATTGCGTTCACGCTGCTCGGCTACCGTGGTTTCCCAGTTCACCGCACGGGGGCTGCCATCGACCAGTGGCGGGTAGTCATGGCACATGAACAGCCGGGTTTGAGCCGGTAGGGCCAGCAGTTTTCGCACTGAACGGTACAGGGTATGGGCATTACCTCCCGGGAAATCGCAACGGGCGGTGCCCACATCCGGCATGAACAGCGTGTCACCTACGAAAACGGCATCGCCAATGGCATACGCCACGCAGGCCGGCGTATGGCCGGGCACCGACATCACGCGGGCCTGGAGCGCGCCGATCTGAAAGGCCTCCTCGTCCTGGAACAGGTGGTCGAACTGGCTGCCGTCGGTCTTGAAATCAGGCTCGAGGTTGAACAGGCCCTTGAAGACCTTCTGCACGCCGTCGATGCCGGCGCCGATGCCGATGCGCCCACCCAGGTGACGGCGCAGGTAGGGCGCTGCCGAGAGATGGTCAGCGTGGGCATGCGTTTCCAGGATCCACTGAACCTTCAGGCCCTTGGCTCTGGCGAAGGCAATCACCTCATCGGCACCCGTGGTGCAGGTACGGCCGCTCTTGTGGTCGTAGTTCAGTACCGAGTCGATGATAGCGGCCTGGCCACCTTCACGGTCGTGGACGACATAAGTAACGGTCCAGGTGGCAGCGTCGAAGAAGGCCTGAATCTGGGGCTTGAGCGTGTCGGTCATCAAAGTTCCAAACTACTAAATCATTGAATGCTGATGGAACAGTATAGTGGGGGTGACAGAGTATCTCCACATGTCTGGCTCTGAGACGCTTAAGCTGTCGGTTATGGGCTTGCTGTACCAACAGATCTGTTCATCTTCAGAGGAGACCCTGTCATGCTGATCGACTGGAATCACTTCACGCCATGGCTGTCACTGGCCGGCGGCATCCTGCTGGGCATCGCCTCAGCCCTGTTCATCTTGGTCAATGGCCGCGTCCTGGGCATCAGCGGCATCGTCGGTGGCCTGCTCAGCCCCAAGGCGGGCGATGTGACTTGGCGCGTGGCCTTTGTGCTGGGCCTTTTGGCTGCTCCGATGCTGTATGCCAGCCTGCGTGGGCCCTGGGCAGTTCGCATAGATGCGGGATGGGGCACCGTCGTGGCTGCCGGCCTGCTGGTGGGCATCGGTACGCGCTATGCCTCGGGTTGCACGAGTGGCCACGGCGTATGCGGTCTGTCGCGCCTGTCGCCGCGCTCGCTGGTGGCCACCATCTGCTTCATGGCCACCGGTTTTCTCGTTGTCTATGTGGTTCGCCACGCCATCGGCTGAAAAGGTGTTCGCCAAATGAAACGCATCCTTGAACACGGCCTGTCCGAATTTCTCATCGGCCTGCTCTTCGGTTTCGGCCTGATCCTCTCGGGCATGACCGACCCCGGCAAGGTGATCGGCTTTCTCGACCTCTTTGGCACCTGGGATCCTTCCCTGGCCTTTGTCATGGGCGGCGCCGTCGCTGTGGGCGTGGTGGCCTTTGGCTTGGCCAAGAAGCGCACCGCCAACGTCTTGGGCAGCGCCATGCGCCTGCCGACCTCGGATGACATCGACGCACGCCTGATCTTGGGAAGCGTGCTGTTCGGCGCTGGCTGGGGCCTGGCGGGTTTCTGCCCGGGCCCGGCCCTGGTGTCGTTGGGCGCCGGTCAGGACAAGGCCGTGGTGTTCGTGGTCGGGATGGTGCTGGGCATGCTCGTGTTTGAAGTGCTGGAGCGGCGCAAGGCCAAGGCCATCGCTGCCGCGGCCTGACCCTTCATCGATCCGAGCTTCTGTCGCTGTTGGGCCTATCCTGAACCCCTGGCTGCCACAGCACAAGCGCACCCCATGAGCTGGAAACCCGCCCTTCCCCGCCTGCCCATCCTGCAATGGCGCCGTGAACTCAAAGGCCAGGCACTGGTGGACGATGCGCTGGCCGGGGTGATCGTAGCGGTGATGATCATCCCGCAAAGCCTAGCCTATGCCCTTTTGGCGGGGCTGCCACCCCAGGCAGGGCTTTATGCCAGCATCGTGCCAACGGTGCTCTATGCCCTCATGGGCAGCAGCCGCGTGCTGGCGGTGGGCCCGGTGGCGGTGGTGTCGCTGATGACCGCTGCGGCCGTGGGCGAATTTGCTCAGGCCCATACGGCCCACTACGCCGAAGTGGCCCTGGCCCTGGCCTTGCTCAGTGGCCTGATGCTCACGGTCATGGGCCTGCTGCGACTGGGCTTCATCGCCAACTTCCTGAGCCACCCGGTGATCTCGGGCTTCGTCACCGCCTCCGGCCTCTTGATAGCAGCGAGCCAGCTCAAGACCCTGCTGGGGGTACAGGCCGGCGGCCATAACCTGCCGGAGATGCTGGCAGGGGTGTTTGCGAAGTGGGATCAGGTGCAAAGCCTCACCATGGCCGTGGGCCTGGGTACCTTGCTGTTCCTGTTCGCGGTGCGCAGCCGACTCAAGCTGACGCTTCGTGGTCTGGGGCTCTCGCCGCGCGCGGCCGACCTGCTGAGCAAGCTCGGGCCGGTGGCGGCGATCGTGGTCACCACAGCCGCAGCTGCGGCCTTCGACTGGCAGGGCCAGGGCCTCAAGACGGTGGGGCACATACCGCCTGGCCTGCCGCCCTTCACCCTGCCCAGCTGGGACCTGGCCCTGTGGGGAGAGCTGGCCCTACCAGCACTGCTGATCAGCATTGTGGGCTTCGTGGAATCGGTGTCGGTGGGTCAATCCCTGGCGGCCAAGCGGCGCCAGCGGGTCGACCCCGATCAGGAACTGGTGGCCCTGGGAGCCGCCAACATCGGTGCAGCTTTTACCGGCGGCTTCCCGGTGACCGGCGGCTTCTCACGATCGGTGGTGAATTTCGATGCAGGGGCACGCACGCAACTGGCCAGCGTGATCACCGCAGCCGGCATCCTGCTGGCCACGCTTGTGCTCACACCAGCCCTGCTCCACCTGCCACAGGCCACCTTGGCCGCCATCATCGTGGTGGCCGTGCTCACCTTGGTGGACTTCCCGATCTTGAGCCGCACCTGGCGCTATTCACGGCCCGACTTTTTAGCCCTGGTGGTCACCCTGGTGCTGACCCTGCTGTTGGGCGTGGAAGTGGGGTTGGTGGCCGGCGTCACGATGTCCGTGGCCCTGTACCTGTTGCGCACCAGTCAGCCGCACATTGCCGAAGTGGGCCTGGTGCCGGGCACGGAACACTTCCGCAATGTGCGCCGGCATCAGGTGCTGACGGCACCGCACATGGTGAGCTTGCGGGTGGATGAGAGCCTGTACTTCGCCAATGCACGGGCCATCGAAGACCGCATCAACGACACCGTGGCGCGACAGCCTGCCCTGCGCCATGTGGTGCTGCAGTGCTCGGCCATCAACGACATCGATGCCAGCGCGCTGGAAAGCCTGGAGGCCATCGATGGGCGGCTCAGGGATGCCGGCTTGTGCCTGCACCTGAGCGAAGTCAAGGGACCGGTCATGGACCGCCTGGAGCGGTCGGACCTGCTCAAGCACCTTAGCGGCCGCGTGTTTCTCACCCATTACCAAGCGCTGCAGCAACTGGCCCCCGAGCTGGCAGGCGCCGCGCTGGCCGAGCCTCCCTCCCAGACGCCCCCCACGGCTTGATCGGCGCCTTGAGCATCGAGCAAGACCCCACAATGCATTTGCGAATCGTTCTCATTAGTGATACGATTCAGTCGTTCCTCACCACACTTTGCTTTAACACCACCTGTCTTGCCCCATGAAAAAACCTTTTACAACCCTTTGCATTGCCCTGGCCGCCGGTTGGGTGAGCCTGGTGGCCAGTGCCTCGGCCCATGCCCAATCGGTGCTGAATCTGTATTCGGCACGCCACTACAGCACCGACGAGGCGTTGTACACAAATTTCACCAAGGCCACCGGCATCCGCATCCAACGCGTGGACGCCGATGACGCCGGCATCATCAGCCGCCTGGGCACCGAAGGTTCCGCCTCGCCTGCGGACGTGGTGCTGTTGGTGGACGCCGCACGCCTGTGGAAAGCACAGGTCGACGGCCTCTTTCTGCCGATCAAGTCGGCCGCACTGGAGACCGCCATTCCCATCCACCTGCGCGCCAAGCCGCAAACCGATGGGTCCACCGCCTGGTTTGGCTTTTCAACCCGAGCCCGGGTCGTGGTGTACGACAAGCTCAAGGTCAAGCCCGAGGACATCGACACCTACGAGGAACTCGGCGAGGCCAAGAACAAGGGTCGGCTGTGCACCCGATCGGGATCGCACCCCTACAACTTAAGTCTCTTCGGTTCGATGGTCGAGCACATCGGGCCCCAAAAGACGGAGGCATGGCTGCGGGGCCTGGTGGCCAACATGGCCCGAGCCCCCAAGGGAGGCGACACCGACCAGGTCAAGGCGGTTGCTTCCGGCGAGTGTGCCGTGGCCCTGACCAACAGCTACTACCTGGCCCGCCTGATGCGCTCCAACAAGCCCGAAGACAAAGCCGTCATAGAGCGCATTGGCATCGCGTTCCCCAACCAGGCCACTTGGGGCACGCATGTGAACATCGCTGGGGGTGCTGTGGCGCGCCACAGCAAGAACAAGGACGCAGCGGTCAAGTTCTTGGAGTACCTGGCCAGCCCCGAAGCGCAACAGTACTTTGCCAACGGGAACAACGAGTGGCCAGCGGCCCAGGGCGTGGTTCTTGACAACCCTGCCCTGCAGGCGATGACAGGTGGGACGCCCTTCAAGTCAGAGGTGATCCCCACCAGCGTGGTGGGGATGAACCAGGTCAAGGTTCAGCAGATGCTTGACCGGGTAGGGTATCGCTGAAGCGCGATGGCCCTCATTGGCGGTGTCCGCCGTGCGCGTTGCCCATCGCCCGGGCCGCCGCCCTGACTTCCACGCTCTCGCGTTTGCCGTCCGACCCTTCCACCACCAGCGTCACCGGCACCGTGTCACCTTCTTTGACCTGCTGCTTCAGACCCATGAGCATCACATGAAAGCCGCCAGGCTTGAGCTCCACCGGCTTGCCGGCCGGCAAGTCCAGTCCGGCAATGGCACGCATGCGCATCACGTTGTTTTCCATGGCCATTTCGTGGATTTCGACGACCTCGGCCACGGGGGATGAAGCCGACACCACCCGGCCTCCTCTGCCCGATGTGATGCTGGCGAACATGCCGGTGGCTTTCTGCTGCGGCACCGTGGCACGCACCCAGGGGTCGGCCACCGTGACTTGGGCAAGAGCAGGGGCCATGGCGGCCGACACGCTCAGAAACAGGACACAGGCCAGGCGCGGGCTCAACTTCATGGGATTCGTCCTTTGCGAAGCAGAATGGGCTGGGCTGCAGACCCAGAAATGTCAACCAGTGTACGTGAGCCCGCCAGGCGGGGACACCCTGCGCACAATCACCCTCAAAGCGCTCTCAGTCAATACCCCCACGTGCGCCCCAAGCCGCCGCCCCTGGGCATCAAAGTACACCGTCGTGGGCAAACCGCTGGAGCCCACGGCCGGGCCCAATGCCGAGGCAGGATCGCGCCACACCGATTCCAGCTGCAAACCTTCGCGTGCCAGGTAGGCCTGGATGACCGAATCGGGCTCGCCCTGATTGGCCAGGACAAACAACACCTCGGGATGCGCCAGCTGCGCCCGGGCCAACAAGGGCATTTCGGCGCGACACGGGCCACACCAAGTCGCCCAGAGGTTGAGCACCACCGGTTTGCCACCAGCGGCTTGGGCAAGGGACTGCAGCGTTTGAGGCTCGGCCTCAGGCCGCGCCAGCACCGGTGGTGGCGCCCCTGCAGGGGCAAGGGCTTGCAGGGGCAGCAGCTGCACCGCCAAGGCCTGCAGGTGTTGACCTGGCGCCGGCTGCAACCAGGGCCAGGCAGACCCAACACCCCACCAGCACACCAGGCCCACGGCCGCAGTGGCCCACACCCCCCGTGCCGAGTGCCTCACACTGCGCTTCACCCTCCAGAACAGGACTGCACACCCCACCAACACCCCGGGCCATGCTAAGAAGCCGCCGTCTCGAATGTCCAACAGGTCCCAGGGGGAAGCCCAGTAGCTCATGGCGTGCGTCATGACATGGCCCGCCCGAGCTGCCACCAGGCCCGCAGCCACAGCCCACCACACCGCCGCATCCGCAGCCTGCGCATCAGCAGGGTGGGCATGGCGGCGCACCGCCCAGGCTGTGGCCAGCACAAACAGCAGCAGCAACAGAGGAGGTACCGGAAGCGCCAGAGGCCCCACCACCAGAGTCATCATTCAGCTCACCACCGCCACCGCCTTGATCATGGCCCATGCAGGCCTTCCCGGCTCCAAACCCAACTGCTCGCAGGCCCGTCGGGTGATGCGCGAAAGCAGTTCGGCCTGTCCGCAGCGCAAACGCACCAGCACCTGCGACGGGTGATCGGCAGCTTCCAAGCCGCTCACCACCACGGGCAGGATGTTCTGTACGCTGGTGTCTTGAGGCTGTCGCGTCGCCAGGCTCACATCGCGTGCCCACACCCTTAAGCGAAGGCGATGCCCGGGTGAAGCGCCGCTGTCGCGCAGCCACAGGTGTCCGCCCTCAAAGTCGACCCGGGCCAACTGCCACTTCGGGCTGCGTTCGACTACGGTACAGGCTAACAGGCAGGCCGGTTCTTCACCGGCCACCAAGGCGCCATGGCGCAAGGCCACCACCTCCCAGGCGCTGCCCTGTGCCTGCACCTGCCCCTGCTCGATCAACACCACCTGATCGGCCAAGCGCACCAGCTCATCGGTGGAATGGGTGACATAGAGCATGGGAAGCGCCGCCTCGTCGCGCAGCCGTTCGAGCCAGGGCAAGATCTCCTGTCGCCGCCCCGCATCAATGGCTGCCATGGGTTCGTCCAGAAGCAGCAACTGCGGCGCAGCCGCCAGCGCCCGCGCGATGGCCACCCGCTGGCGCTCTCCACCGGACAGGGCCGGCGTGCGGCGGCTCAGCAGGTGGCTTATGCCCAACAAGTCGATGGCTTTATCCAGCAAAGCCGTATCCAAGCCCTCGGCCGGGCTTGAGCCGGCATGGGCCGCCCGGTGCGTGCGCAGTAGGCCGTAGCGCAAATTACCCATTACATCGAGGTGGTCCAAGAGGCTGGCCTCCTGAAACACATAGCCCAGGCAGCGGCGGTGGGGCGGCACCCAAAGGCCGTGCGCATCGTCTTGCCAAACCTGCTCGCCCAGGCGAACCTGTGCCTCACGGGCACGTTCCAGCCCGGCCACCGCCCGCAGGACGCTGGTCTTGCCCGAACCCGAGGGGCCAAACAGCACGGTGATGCCCTGCGCCGGCAGGCTCAGGTCGACCTTCAAGGTGAAGCCCGCGCGGGGCAAGGTCAGGCGAATTCGAAGGTCTGCACTCACCAGGCGCCCCTGCGCGCAGGCGGGCGCAACCACGCCAGCACCAACAGCACCAAAAAGGAAAACAGCAGCATTCCCGCCGCTAAGACATGGGCCTGCGCATATTCCAGCGCCTCCACATGGCCGTATATCAGCGTGGACACCACGCGCGTTTGACCGGGGATGTTGCCACCGATCATCAGCACCACCCCGAATTCGCCAACGGTGTGCGCAAAGCTGAGCACCGCTGCCGTCAACAGACCCGTTCGGGCCTGCGGCAGGGCCACGGTAAAGAAGGCATCCAGCGGGGAGGCACGCAACGTGGCGGCCACTTCCATGGGCCTGGTGCCCATCGCCTCGAAGGCGTTGTGGATGGGTTGCACCGCAAAGGGCAGCGAAAACACCACGGACCCGATCAGCAGGCCAGTGAAGGTAAAGCTGAGCACCCCCCAGCCCATGGCTTGGGTGAACTGCCCCAGTGGCCCTTGAGGACCCAAGGCCACCAAGAGATAAAAACCCAAGACCGAGGGCGGCAGCACCAAGGGCAGGGTCACCAGGGCGCTCACCGGTGCGCGGGCCCGAGACCGGGTGTGGGCCAGCCACCATGCCAGGGGCGTGGCCAAGAGCAACAGCACCAGCGTGGTCAGGGTGGCCAGCCGCAGGGTCAGTGCGATGGCCTGCCAGGCCTGCGGATCCAGCAGGGCCTCAGTCTTCATACCCATGGGCCCGGATGATGGCACGCGCTGCGGGGCTGCGCATGAATTCCATGAACGCATAGGCAGCCGGTGCGTTCGCACCGCGTTTGAGCAGCACCATGTCTTGCTTTAGGGGGCTGTGCAGGTCAGAGGGCACCACCCAGGCCGACCCATGGGTCAGGCGTCCGTCCACCACCACCTGCGACAGTGCTAAGAATCCGAGCGCTGCGTTTTTCGAAGCCGTGAACTGGTGAGCCTGGGCAATGTTGTCGCCCTGCACCAGCCGGTGTCGCCAGGCCTCGAGCAAGCCCTTGCGATGCAGCACTTCGTAAGCCGCTGCACCATAAGGCGCCAGCTTGGGGTTGGCCAGCGCCAAGCGCTGAAACCGGGCTGTGCGCAGCACCTCACCCTGGGGATCTACCAAATCAGGCTGTGCGCTCCACAACACCAAGCGCCCAATAGCGTAGGTGTAGGCGCTGCCCTGCACCGCCAAGCCTTGGGATTGCAAGCGCTGTGCCGTGGCCTGGTCGGCGCCCAGAAAGACCTCAAAAGGTGCGCCGTGCACCGCCTGCGCATACAGGGCCCCGGTAGCCCCTACCGACACCACGGTCCGGTGCCCGCTGGCGTGCTCGAATGCCACGGCCAAACGCTTCATGGGTGCGGCAAAGTTGGCCGCTACAGCCACCGACACCTCGGCCGCCCAAGCAACCGGGCCGGTAAACCAGCAGACCCAAGCGATCATGCCCATGCAAGCCCACCGCCCGCGCATCTGCACCGTCCTCAAGCAAACACCACCGACCCGGTGGTCGTTCCGTTCAGCAACGCCCTGCGGCGTTGCCATAAAAAACGGCCCGGATTCGGTGTGAACCCGGGCCGCCCAGCGCAAAGCGCGCCTTTACTTCGCGCCAGCGAGCATCCAAGCTGCCAACTTTCGGGCATCGGCATCGCTCACGTGAGGTTGCGCCGGCATGGGGATTTGGCCCCACTTGCCCATACCACCGGCCTTGATGCTCTTGGCCAGATTGGCTTCCGCATCCGGCTGGCCTGCGTACTTCTTTGCCACCTCCTGGTAGGACGGGCCGAGCACCTTCGTGGCCACCGCATGGCAGCCCATGCAGGCGTTCTTGCTGGCTGTTTGCAGGTCGGCGAAGGCCGGTGCGCTCAGCACCAGCAGCGACAGACTGATCGCCTTGATCATCTCGGAGCTTCCTTTCGTATTGGAGTGGCCACCCACCCTTGACCGCTGTATTTTGCGGCATTCGAGGGCCCAAAGAATCAACCTTCCTTCCGGGAGTCAGGGCAATGCCTTGCAAAGCCGCCGGTTGGCCACCCTAGGCCAGGCCCACTGCGCGCTTGCGCCGTTCCATCATGCGCCAGATGAAAGGGGTGAAGATCAACTGCATCGCCAGTTCCATCTTGCCGCCGGGCACCACAATGGTGTTGGCCCTGCTCATCCAGGAGTCGTGGATCATGCTCAGCAGGTACTGGAAGTCAATGCCCTTGGGTTTGGCAAAGCGGATCACCACCATGCTCTCGTCGGCACTGGGAATGTCCCTCGAGATGAAGGGGTTGGAGGTGTCCACCACCGGCACACGCTGAAAGTTCACATGGGTGTGCTCGAACTGCGGGCAGATGTAGTGCACGTAGTCGGGCATGCGGCGCAAGATGGTGTCGGTCACCGCTTCTTGTGTGTAGCCCCGCAGGTACTTGTCGCGCCAGAGCTTTTGGATCCACTCCAAGTTGATCACCGGCACCACGCCGATCAGCAGGTCGGGGTAGCGCGCCACGTCGTGCTCGGGCGTGCGCACCGCACCATGCAGGCCCTCATAGAACAGCATGTCGGTGTCCGGTGGAAGGTCTTCCCAAGCGGTGAAGGTGCCTGGGGCCTGCAGGTAGGGCGCGGCTTCTTCGGGGTTGTGCAGGTACTTGCGCATACGGCCCTGGCCACGTTCGCTGTAGGTTCGAAACAAGGTTTCGAGCTCACCAAAGAGGTTGTTGTCGGGGCCGAAGTGGCTGAAGTGCTTGTTGCCGTCACGCTCAGCCTCGGCTTGGCGCTTCTTCATCTCCAGGCGTCCATAGCGGTGAAAACTATCGCCCTCGACGATGCCCGCCTTGACCCCTTCGCGGCGGAAGATGTTGGAGAACGTGGCGGTGACGGTGGAGGTGCCCGCCCCAGACGAGCCGGTGATGGCGATGATGGGGTGCCGTTCAGACATGGCAAGCCCTCAGCTTCTGAACAGACTGCGCTCGGTGAAGAGCGGCGTTTCGAAGTCAGCCCTCTTCAGGGGCAAAGGCTCATCGTGGTACTGCTCGATGCGCTGCACCTCCATCTTGGAGCCGAACACCAGGCCGATGGGTTGGTGCAGCCCCTGAGGCTGCACCTGCAGCACCGGACCACGCCCGGTGCTGGCGCGGCCGCCGGCTTGCTCCATGATCAGGCCGATGGGGTTGGCTTCGTAGAGCAGGCGCAGCCGGCCGGGCGTACTGGGGTCTTTGGTGTCACGCGGATACAGGAACACACCGCCGCGCATCAGGATGCGATGCGCCTCGGCGACCATCGAAGCGATCCAGCGCATGTTGAAGTCTTTGCCTCGAGGGCCGGTCTTGCCTGCCAGGCATTCATCCACATAGCGCTTGACCGGAGGCTCCCAGAACCGGCTGTTGCTGGCGTTGATTGCAAACTCCTGGGTCTCGGTGGGCACCATCACATCGGGGTGGGTGAGCTTGAACTCGCCGAGGTTGGGGTCTAGCGTGAAGCCATGCACCCCGCTGCCCACGGTGAGCATGAACATGGTCGTGGGTCCGTAAATCGCATATCCAGCCGCCACCTGTTCGGTGCCGGGCTGCAAAAAGTCGTCTACGGTGAGCTTGCGGTGGCCCGAGGCCACTTCGGCTGGCGCACGAAGCACCGAAAAAATGCTGCCCATGCTGACATTGACATCGATGTTGGACGATCCATCCAACGGGTCAAACACCAGCAGGTACTTGCCGCGTGGAAAATTGGCCGGTATGGCGTAGGGCTCGGCCATCTCTTCGCTGACCATACCTGCCAAGTGCCCCCCCCACTCATTGGCGCGCAGAAACATCTCATTGCTGATCACATCGAGCTTCTTTTGCACCTTGCCTTGCGCATTGACGCTGGCCAAGGGTGCAGTGGCCATCCCGGCCGCCCTTGGTGCCAGATGATTACCGGTCACGCCGCCCAACTCGCCAAATGCCACGCTGCGAGCGATGGCCTTGCAGGCCAGTGCCACGTCAAGTATTAGGGCGTTGAAGTCGCCGCTGGCCTCGGGGTAGCGGCGGCGTTCTTCGATCAGAAACTGCGTCAGGGTGGATCGTTGAGAAAGCGGCATGGGCGGTGGTCGAACGGTGCGCCTGTGTGGGCACGGGTGGCAAATGGGACACGGGACTGCATCAAAACAAAACGGGTACTGCAATCCGGTGGCTCTGCGGGTCGGGCCCTTGGGGGCCGTGGCCTACACCGGTACGACGGGCTCCACTGGCTGATGTGCCAACCAGGTCCGCAGCATGGCCGACGTCACGCCCTGCAGGTCTGGCCGCACCTTCAGCGCGCCCGAGAATTCTTGGTGGGCGGTGAAGCGGGTGGGGTTAATCAAAGACGCCCGCGCCCGCTGCGCTGGCCGCCTGGAGTCCATTGTGCGAGCCTTCCAGCGCAATGCAAGCCCCCGCTGGTCTGCGGATTTCGGTTAACACCTGCTCATAAACCTGCGGATGGGGTTGTTCAGTGGGGCGGTTAAGGCGTGGCCAATGGCAGCAAAATTCAGCCGCCAGTTGAGCCCGAGCACGGGGCGCAAAAGCAGCACTCCGTCGGTCAGTCGAGCCTCGTAAGCGGCAGTCTTGACCTCGTGCAAACGCTCTACCACCTGCGCGCGCACGCCGGGCTCCAGTTCCTCGAAGACGATCAGGTCGCAGGCCACCCAGGCGAAGGACTTGCCTGGCCGGTTGGGCACTGCCTCAAGCTGAAAGGCGCACCCCAGGCTGCGGGGACTGCCGTCCAAACAACAAAACACCCACTGCAAAAACCTAATCAATGAAGTAAATTTGAATTCGAGAGCGTTTCAGTTAAAGGAAAAGTTAATGAAAAACGCCACCTTTCGGCAGTGGCGCGTGTTCAGCGAGGTGGCACGCCACCTGAGCTTTGCGCGCGCGGCGGCCGCCCTGCACCTGACTCCCCCAGCGGTGACCCAGCAAGTCAAAGAGTTGGAGGCGCATGTGGGCCTGCCACTGTTCACCCGGCAGGGGCGGCAGGTGCAACTGACCACGGCAGGCGAGTACATGCTGGTGTACGCGCGGCGGCTGATCGGAACGGTGCAGGAGGCCGAAGAGGCGGTGGCCCGGTTGATCAAGAGCGAGGCCGGCGCGCTCACGCTGGCGGTGGTGAGCACGGCGCAGTACTTTCTGCCGCAGCTCTTGGCGCAGTTCCGCAAGCTGTACCCCGGCGTGGAGGTGCGCCTGATGGTGGGCAACCGGGGACAGTTGGTGCAAGTCATCCGGGCTGGGGACGCCGACATTGCGGTGATGGGCAAACCGCCGCGCGACCTGGTGTGCCGCGAGGACGCCTTCGCCCTTCACCCGCAGGTCTTTGTGGTCCAGCCCGAGCACCCGCTGTTGGAGGAAACGCGGGAAAAGCCCCTGCCACCCCAACGGCTGTGCGGCCTGCCCTTCATCCTGCGCGAACCCGGCTCGGGTACTCGCGCAGCGCTGGAGCGCTTCTGTGAAGAGCACCACGTGGACCTACAGGCCGCCATGGAAATGCCCAGCAACGAGACCATCAAACAGGCGGTGATGGCCGGCTTGGGCCTGAGCTTCCTGTCGCTGCACACCGTGGGGCTGGAGCTGGAAAACCGGTTGATGGCGGTGCTGCCAGTGCAACATGCACCCGTGGTGCGCCAGTGGTATGTGGTGCGCCCGGGCAAGAAGCCGCTGTCGCCGCCGGCCGAGGCGTTTCGGCAGTTTGTGCTGGCCCAGGGGGAAGCCCTGATCGGGGAACGCTTCGGTCGGTTTGTCGGGGAACACCGAACGTGAGCGGCCGCTGCAGCCACAATCTAGACCTTTGTGCGCACCTAAAACACCATGTCACGCAACCCTGAAGCCCCCATCGATAGCCGCTTTGTTCAGCGTTGGTCGCCCCGATCCTTCACCGGCAAGCCCATCACCGCTGGTGAACTGATGAGCCTGTTTGAAGCGGCTCGCTGGGCACCCTCTACATCCAACACCCAGCCCTGGCGATTCGTCTACGGGCTGGCGGGTACCCCTGGCTTTGAGTCCATCTTTCAGGCGCTGGTCCCGTTCAACCAGTCTTGGGCCCGCGCCTCGTCGGCGCTGATTGCGGTGCTGTCGGCACAGCAAACGATCGCCCCCGGCACCACCGAGGCCAAGCCCTGCGCGAACCACAGCTTTGACACCGGCGCAGCCTGGATGAGCCTGGCCCTGCAAGCCGAAGCCATGGGGTGGCGCGCCCACGCCATGGGCGGCTTCGATGCCCAGGCCCTGCGCCAACAACTGGGCGTACCTGGGGGCTTTGCGGCGCACTGCGTTGTGGCCGTGGGCGAACAAGGCCCGCGCGAGAGCCTGCCCCAAGCCCTTCAGGAACGCGAAGTGCCCAGCGGGCGCCAGCCGATGCACGCCATGGTGGCCGAAGGCCGCTTCACCTTCTCCGGCTGAACACCGTCAGGGCCTGGGTTGGCCTTCTGGCTGCCCTGCGTCAAAAAAGGTTACACACAGCCTGGCGGCACCAGCCGCGCAGCAGGCCCACGGCGCTGGCTACACATCGAACACCACGCCTTGCGCCAGGGGCAGCGAACGGCCACGGTTGATGGTGTTGGTTGTGCGGCGCATGTACTGCCGCCAGGCGTCGGACCCCGACTCACGACCGCCGCCAGTGTCTTTGTCGCCGCCGAAGGCGCCGCCGATCTCTGCCCCGGATGTCCCCAGGTTCACATTGGCAATGCCGCAGTCCGAGCCAGCTGCGCCGAGGAAGGTCTCGGCTTCGATGAGATCCTGGGTGAAGATGGCCGAAGACAAGCCCTGGGGAACCGCATTGTTTAAATCAATAGCCTCTTCAAGCGTACGCCAGCGCATGACGTACAGGATGGGCGCAAATGTTTCCTCACACACGATGGCGGATTGCGTGGGCATGCTGACGATGGCCGGGCGCACATAGACACCCCCATCCAGCGCGGGATCTTGCAAGCGTTGGCCGCCGAACACTACCGAGCCGCCCTGCTGTCGGGCTTGCTCCAGTGCCCGCTGCATGCCGTTGTAAGCGGCCTCGTCGATCAAAGGCCCCATCAGCACACCATCTTGGCGCGGGTCACCGATGCGCAGGGTGCCGTACGCCTTGACCAAACGCTCTAGCAGCGCGTCGTGCTGCGACTCATGGACCAATAAGCGGCGCGTGGTGGTGCACCGCTGCCCGGCCGTGCCCACCGAGCCGAACACAATGCCCCGAACAGCCAGACCGAGGTTGGCGGTTTGCCCCACCAGCACCGCGTTATTGCCCCCCAACTCGAGCAAGCAGCGCCCAAATCGTTGTGCCACCACCGGTGCCACCGAACGGCCCATGCGGGTGCTGCCCGTGGCCGAAACCAAGGCCACGCGCCGGTCCGCTGCCAAGGCCGAACCCAACTCTCCCCCACCTTGCAGCAATAGGCACAGGTCCTGGGTCAAGGGGGCATGGCCTGGCGGCCTGGGGTGATCGGCTTCGTAGGCCGCACAGCACCGCTCCCAAAGACCCTGCACCGCCAGCGCGCACAAGGGTGCTTTCTCTGAAGGCTTCCACAAGACCGTGTTGCCGCACACCAATGCCAGGGCCGCGTTCCAGGCCCACACCGCCACCGGAAAATTGAAAGCCGTGATCACCCCCACCGGGCCCAGGGGATGCCACTGTTCCATCATTCGGTGCTGCGGTCGTTCTGAAGCAATCGTCAGGCCATGCAATTGACGCGACAAGCCCACGGCAAAGTCGGCGATGTCGATCATCTCCTGCACCTCACCCAAACCCTCGCTGGTGATCTTGCCCACCTCCAAGCTGACGATCTGTCCCAAGGCTTGCTTGTGCTGTCGCAGCATTTGAGCAAAGCAGCGCACGAGTCCACCGCGCACCGGCGCAGGCACCTCACGCCAGCGCCGAAAGGCCGCCTCGCTTCGGGCCAGGCAATCCTGCATTTGAGAAGCCGCGGTGGTGGCCACCTGGGCCAGTTGGTGCCCGTCGATCGGGCTGCGGCTGGCCAAGGGCCCGCCGTCCAACTCAGATCCCTCAAGGCCCAACTGTTGCCAAAGCTGGCGCAACTGCAGCGTGCTGTTCATCGGGTGCCCAATTCAATTCGGTTGCCAACATCAGGATAAGGAGGATACTGGTTTCAGCCGTGCAGCAGCAGCATGGCACCCGAGCCTGCTGCTTTCTCGCCCGCGGTGCTTTCGCTGCTGGCCATCACCAGTTGCGCCGGTGCGGGGCTCCAGTGCCCGATCAGCATGAGTGGCTGGCCACTGCCGCCACGGTCGTAGCTGGGCACCATAACGCGCTGCGGCTCAGCGAACGCGACTGAAGTAACAGCCCAACACAACATCAGCACGGCCTACGGATTGACCCGTCGCTTGCTTATCCAGGGCTTGCGCCACGGTGTACTCATAGCAACCCCTTTCAGCCCAGGTGCACCGGAGCCAAATTCAGAACGATCGTCCCATGTTGCGCAGCGTCAACAACCAAGACGGCAAAGCACGAAGGCTCCCATTGAGGTCAGTGTAGCCAGCGCATTCCCAAGAAGCCTGAACATGAGCGAACCCCGACTGCTTGATCCCTTCCTGCGCTAGCCTTTCGATGAAACGTTGCACAACCGTATGCGAAAGAACGAGCGCGACGACGGGCGTAGGCTGTTCAAAGAACGCCAAGAGGACTATGTAAGCCGGTCCAGTAGCCTTACAAACACAAGCCCAGGCCGTGCACCAAGCGAACATGGGGACGCGATACCATCATCGCCAACCATGTTCCAGTACCAAACGATTCCCGTCACCCCCTTCCAACAGAACTGCTCACTGGTCTGGTGTGACGAAACCCTGGAAGCCGCGGTGATTGACCCGGGCGGCGAGTTGCAGCGCATCCGCGATGAGCTGAAGCGGCGTGGGCTTCAGCTCAAAGCCATCTGGCTCACTCACGCCCACATCGACCACGCCGGCGGCACAGGCCAACTGGCCCGTGAAGAAGGGCTGCCTATCATTGGCCCGCACCCGGGTGACCAGTTTTGGATTGATGGCCTGCCGCAGCAGAGCGCCCACTTTGGCTTCCCACCCGCTGAGCCCTTCAAGCCGGACCGGTGGCTGGCCGACGGCGACACGGTGACCATCGGCCACTGCACCCTGGAGGTGCGCCACTGCCCCGGCCACACACCTGGGCATGTGGTGTTCCACTCCAAACCAGGCCAGCGCTGCTTCGTCGGTGATGTGCTGTTCGCGGGCAGCATCGGCCGTACCGACTTTCCCGGTGGCGACTACGACACGTTGATCGCCAGCATCACCCAACGCTTGTGGCCCATGGGCGACAACACGGTGTTCATTCCCGGACACGGCCCCGAAAGCAGCTTTGGGCGCGAGCGGCGCTGCAACCCTTATGTCGGTGGAACCTGATTTCCTGCTTGGGGCCGGCTGGTCCGCCCGGCCCCTGTGGCTTCAGCCCCTGCTGCTTGACGGCGGGCCAAACACCTGCTCGGGCTTGGCCGCCCGAACGTACAAGGGCTGCACCTTGGGAAGCACCCTTTGGATGTCCTGAATGCGGGAGTCCCCCGCGGGGTGCGTGCTCATGAACTCGGGCGGCGCGCTCTTGTTGGCCTGCAGCATCTTTTGCCACAGCGTGACACCGGCTTCAGGGTTGTAGCCCGCACGCGCAGCCAGTTCCAGCCCCACCAGGTCGGCTTCGGTCTCGTCGTCACGGCTGAACTTGAGCGTAAGCAGTTGCGCACCCACACCCACAGCCAGATCGCCCAACTGCCCCAAGCCAAACAGCGAAGAAACCAGGTTGGCGCCTAAACGTGTGGCCGCTTGCTTGCCCATGCGCTCGCGCGCATGCTCGCGAAGCGCGTGTGCCAACTCGTGGCCCATGATCATCGCCACCTCATCGTCGCTGAGCTGTAGCTTGGACAGAATGCCCCAGTAAAAGGCGATTTTTCCGCCAGGCATGCAAAAGGCGTTGACCTGCGCGCTGCCAAAGAGCTGGACGTCCCATTTCCAATCGCGGGCCCGTGGATTCCAAGCGGGTGCAAACGGAATGATGCGCTGCGCGATGGTGCGCAGGCGCACCACCTGTGGATGGTCCGGTGGCGCCAATTGGTTCTTCTGTTGCGCCTCGCGTGCCATTTGTCGAAACTGCTGCGCTGCGGCTTGCTCCACCTGCTCGGGCGGTATCGCGTTGGCAAACACCGAGGTCTTGCCCACTTCTTTGCGCAAGCCCTCGTCAGGGGTCGCAGCCGGTGGCGAGGCAGGGGTGGGCGACTGCGCCCAGGCCATGCCCGCCCATGGCACTGCAACCGTAGCAGCAGCCCAACCGGTCAACAGCCGCCGGCCGTGCAGACCACAGGTAAGGCGCGGGGCGGGGCCGTGGCAGTCACAGCGGCGCGCTGCGATCATCGACGGCAAGGGAATATCACCCTCGGTGCAAAAGCGCGCCGGCTTCTGCGCTGCCGCCACAGCTTTACCGCAAGGTTGGTTCTGACGAGGTTCGTCGCTCATGGCCCTTCACGTCGGGGTATACGCTCCAGCGTATTGTTGTGTGATTTTGCCGCCACCGGGGTCTGTGGTGCTCGCGCGTGCGACAGCAGCCATAACCCCGGTAAGGCCGGCAGGGTGGCCGCCCCCAAAGAGCCCTTACCTATTGCCGCCAGCCACCAACCGCCCAGGCTACCGGCCGCCTGCAGCGCGCCACCCAACAAAGTGCGCCCGATGGTCAACCACAGCCACGCGCAAAACGCGGACAGGCCGAGTTAGGGAAGTGGCAAACGACTGATCAGGCGTGGCGCAATTGTCCATGGGCGATCGGGATAGGCCCCGGAGCGGTTGTAGGGTCCATCCAGTGCTATCTTGTGGCAGTGGACACCTTCAAAGCCCTGCCCTGCCTGCGCGCGGGGGCCGTAGCCATCGCCGCTGCCGGTGCCATGGTTTCCAGCTTGGCCATGGCAGCTGAGCCCATGGCCGCCGCCTGCGACGACTTCTACGCCCACATCAATGGACAATGGATTGCCAACACCGAGTTGCCGCCAGACCGCTCGCGCATCGGCAGCTTCGATCAACTGGCCGTCTCCAACACCCGGCTGCTCATTCGCGCGCTGGACATTCTGCTGGCCGAGCCCCAGCGCCAGAACAGCCCTGGCCTGAAGCTCTTGGCGGCGTGGTATGGCAGTGCGCTGGACCCGGCCCATGCCCAAGGTGCTGGTCTCACTGCGGCGCAGCCACTGCTGCAGCGCATCGACAGCCTCAAGGACCGCAGCTCGCTGCCCGGGCTGCTGGCTGAGTTCACCCGTGGCCGCCTGGGCGGTCCGTTGGGCATGGTTGTCATGGCCGATAACCAAGATGTGCGCCGCCACATTCTGAGCGTGGGCGGTAGCGGCATCGGCTTGCCCGACCGAGATGACTACCTCAAGACAGACGCCACCTCCAAGCGCCTGCAAGAGGGCTACCGCAGCTATGCGCGGCAGTTGCTGAAACTCTCGGGTGCTGCACATGACGAGGTGACACTGGATGCGCTCATGGCCTTCGAAAAGCAGTTGGCCGAATCGATGCTCACCGTCGTGGAGCGGCGTAACCCCCAAGCTACCAACCACCGACGCACACTCTTGTCGCTGCAAAGCGAGGCCCCCGGCTTCGATTGGGCTGCCTGGGCCCGGATGGCCGGTGCTACGGCTGATCGGCTTCAGGCGGACCAGAACTTCATGTTGCCCCAGCCACGCCACGCGCAGGCCACCGCTCGTCTGGCAAAGGAGGCAGCCCTGTCCACCTGGCAGACCTATTTGCGGGTGCGCCTGCTCGATGCGCTGGCCCCCTGGCTGGAAGAGGCCTACCAAAGCGCCTCCTTTGATTGGAAAGAACGGGTTCAGCGCGGTCTGACCAAAGCCAGCCCACGCAGCGAACAGCTCATCTATCTGATCGGTGGGCGCACCGGCTGGGAGCCCTTGGCGCAAACCTTGGGTGAACTGTTTGTGCGAGAGTCCTTTTCGCCACAGGCGCAGGCCAGGGCCAACGCCATGATTGAGGACTTGCGCGCCGCCATGCGTACCCGCATCGACGGGCTGCCCTGGATGACGCCTGCCACCAAGCAGCGGGCCCAGGAAAAGCTGGCCAGCCTAAGTGCTCAGATCGGCGGGCCCACCCAATGGCCCGACTACAGCAACCTGACGCTAGACCCCAAGGACCCCGCTGGCAATTTCATGAAGGTGCAGGCTTGGGGCCACGCGCAGCGACTGGCCGACTTGCCCAAGCCCACCGACCGCAAGCGCTGGGACACCTCGCCACACATCGTCAACGCCTTTGCGGCCGGGCAAAACCGCATCGTGTTCCCGGCCGGCATTCTGCAGCCGCCCTTCTTCGACGAGAAGGCCTCCGAAGCTGCCAACTTCGGCGGCATCGGCATGGTCATTGGCCACGAAATCATTCACCACTTCGATGACCGTGGCCGCCATTACGACGCCGTCGGCAATCTCAAAGACTGGTGGGCACCCGAAGACGCCGCCGCCTACAAGGTACGCGCCGAACGTGTGGTCGACTTTTACAGCCGTTATGAAGTGCTGCCCAACTTGCGCATCAATGGACGCCAAATGTTGGGGGAAAACATTTCAGACCTGGGAGGCATCAACATCGCTTTCGATGCCATGCAGCTGGCCCTCAAACGACAGAACCTGCCGGCGGCCGACGCCAACGCTGCGGCCCGACAGTTCTTCACCACCAATGCCTTGATTTGGCGCGGCAAGCAGCGCAACGAGGCCTTGGAGCAGCAGATCCGAATCGGCCAACATTCACCGGGGCCCTTCCGGGTGCGTGGGCCATTGAGCAACATGTCCGCCTTTGCTCAGACCTATGGCTGCAAGGCCGGCGATGGCATGGTGGCCGAAGACCCAGTGTCCGTTTGGTGAGCGATCGGCAGCGGAGCACCGTATCAGCGCGCCGGGGGCGCCTTATCGGCCCGCTGGCGAGGGTACGGGGGCCGGCGCACCCGCAGCAGCGCGCGCCGGTGCCCGCACCACGCGGAAGCGCTGACCGGTTTGGATGACAATCACCGCGTCGCCCGGGCGCAGCTGCTCTTGCCCTTTGCCCTGCACAATGGTCCGGCGCTCACCGTTACTGAACTGCAGCAACAGTTCTTCGGCGTCTTCGGTGGTGCCGCTGCGCTCAATCACATTGCCCACCGCAGCACCAGCAATGGCCCCTAAGACAGAGGCCACGTCGCTGCCACGGCCCTTGCCCACGGTGGAAGCCGCCACGCCACCGGCCACCGCCCCAGCCACGCCACCCACGCCACTCTGCGATCCGTCGATCTTCACCTCGCGGATCGACAGCACCACAGCGTCGTACACCACTGATTGGCGCTGCGCCTCATCGCGGCGCACCACGTCGGGGCTGGAGGTGGCGCAAGCGCCCAGGACACTGGCCAAGACCAGAGTGGGGATGAGGAGGAGTCGATTGGTGTTCATGGGTAGGCAACGGTTGAAGAGGAACATTCGTTGACATATTGCGGCGCGCAAATATGAAGGATCGTAGCGCCCGGTCAGCCGGTCGACCCCACCGGGTTACGCCGCTGGGCCAGTTCGATGAACCAGTCGATGCTGTCTGCATTGGCCATGGCATCGCGCTTCATAACAGTATCGGGCGCGGCCCCCATCAAGAGCTTTTTGATGGGTAGCTCCATCTTCTTGCCTGAGAGCGTGCGCGGAATAGCCTGCACCTGAAAGATCTCGTTGGGTACGTGGCGGGCCGACAGCGCTTGGCGGATAGCCATCCTCAAACGCTGCTGCAGCGGCTCGTCCAGCACCAGGCCCGCGCGCAGCACTACGAACAGCGGCATCCAGCTTTCACGACCCAGATACTCAAGGTCCACCACCAGGCTGTCCAGGACTTCGTCTTGCGCCTCCACTGCCCGGTACAGCTCAGCCGTGCCCATGCGCACGCCATGGCGGTTAATGGTGGCATCGCTGCGTCCGTAGATGATGGAGCCCACAGACTCCAGCGCGCCATCGGCCCTGTGGTGCGGGATCAGCCGGATCCAATCACCGTGGCGCCAAACCGCTGCGCGTTGCACGGTGGCGGGGTAGGTTTCGAAGTAGGACTCTCGGTATCGCCGATCGCCTACATCGTTCCAGAACTTCAGGGGCATCGAGGGCATGGGTTCGGTGCACACCAGTTCGCCCACCTCATTCATAAGGGGTTGGCCGTCTTCCGACCACGCCTCGATCGAAGCCCCCAAACAGCGCACCTGCATCTGGCCTCGCACCACCGGCAGGGTGATGTTGCCCGCCACGAAGGCGCCGGCGAAATCGGTGCCCCCGCTGATAGGGTTGATCCAAATCGGCTGTCCGTCTATGCGCGGCAAGTGGTGCCAGATCCAGTCGTAGCACTCGTCACTCAGGGGCGAACCGGTGGAGCCGATGCCGCGCAGGCGCGACAGGTCGGCCACGGCCATCGGCTGCACACCGGCCTTCAGGCATCCCGCGAAGTAGGCCGCACCGGCACCAAAGAAAGTCACCCCGGTCAGCGAGGCGAAGCGCCACAACACGCTCCAGTCCGGGCTCTTGGACGAGCCACTGGGGCTGCCGTCAAAGATGCAGACCGTGGTGCCACCCAAAAGCCCGCCGATGCACGCATTCCACATGACCCATCCAGTGCTGGAGAACCAATGAAAGCGGTCCCCGGTGAGCACCGAGGGCCCCAGGTTGTTGTGCAGCGCGCCCCCCTTGAGCATCTCCAAGAGGATGCCACCGTGCCCGTGCACGATGGGCTTGGGTAAGCCGGTGGTACCGCTTGAATACACGATCCACAGCGGGTGGTCGAAGGCGACCGCCGTGGGTTCAAATGCCTGGCGCTGCGCCAGGCTGGGGGGTGTGTCGAATCCATCGAGCACCGCCTGCAAATCCATTGCCGCAACCGCATCGTGCATGACGCCCTCAGTGGGCTGACCCCACAGCATCACATGCTGCAACGACGGCAAGCCAGCGCAGACCTGCTGTACCAAGGCGCTGCGGTCGTGCCACACGCCGCCCCAGCGGTAACCCCTGGCCATTACCAGCACCTTGGGCTCAATCTGCTGAAAGCGGTCCAAGATGGCCACCGGGCCCATGTCGGGCGAACACAAGCTCCACACCGCGCCCAAGCTGGCCGCAGCCAAAAAAAGCACCGCCGTTTGGGGCACATTGGGCAACACTGCACACACGCGATCGCCTGGCTGCACGCCCTGCGCGCGCAGGTGCAAAGCGACCACCGCCACCTGAAGCTGCAGATCGCGCCAACTGATGGCCTGCACCTGCCCCAGCGCCAACTTCGCCTCGTCGGTGAACACGATCGCCGGGTGTCCTGCAGCGTCGGACGCTGGGCCGTGGCGCCAGAGTTGACGCACGAAGTTCAACTGCACACCGGGAAACCACTGCGCCCCGGGCATGCCGCGCTCAGGTAGCACCGCCCGAACCGGCGTGTCCGACTGCACGCCAAAGTAGTCCCAGATCGAGCGCCAGAAGCCCTCCAGATCAGCCACCGACCAGTCCCACATGGCTTCATAGCAGGGGAACGACAGGCCTCGCTGATCGGCCAGCCATTGGGCATAGACGGTGATCTGCGGCGTGGGCAACGATGGATAACGGTTGCCCGTTAAGCTGCTTGGCGGGATGCTCATGCGGTCCGCTCCGTGTCCAGATACTGCCAGGTGTCCCTCATGAAGGGATGCGCCCAGAAATGGCGCAGCCAAGGCTGCTGCAGCCAGGCCGCTCGTTGGTGACGGTGCACCTTGTAGGGCATGTAGGCCACCAGCAGGTCTTTGGCCTGTCGTATGAGGGCCAGCCGTTGCGGCCCGTCGGGTAAACGCCGCTGCTGCTCAAACAGTCGGTCAAACGCCGGCAGCGCGAACCGTGCATCGTTGGCGTCACCCGCGTTCGGGCCGTAGGCAATCGACAAGAAGAACCCACCATCTGGCGACTGGGCCTGCCAGGTGTAGCCCCACATCTGCAGCGCACCGGTGCGGGTCTTCTTCAGCAACTCAGGCCAGGTCGACACATCAAATTCCACCCGCAGGCCCACCGTGTTGAGCGAGCGCTTCCACAGTTCATTGGCTAAACGGTCGGCCTGCGTGGACAAGCAGGCCATGCGCAGCACCAAAGGCTTGCCGTCGGGGCGTTCACGAAATCCGTCGCCATCCCGGTCAACATAGCCATAGACATCAAGCAGCGCCTGCGCCCGCCCCGGATCGTGGACAGACATGTCGCTGCGGTACTGCTCGTCGTAACCCACAGTGAACGGCGCCAGGGTGGACTGGGCCGGCAAGGCCATACCATTGTGCAAAAGGCGAATGTCTGAAGGACCGTCATAGGCCAACGAAATGGCCCGCCGCAAAGCCACCCGCTCGGGCGTGTAGCCGCCCACGACCGGATCATCCATCGAAAAGTAGTGCATCGCCATGGAAGCGGTCTGCGCCGTCTCCAGGCGTACACCCTTCTTCTGCAGAAAGGGCGCCAATCGTCCGCCGGGTACGGCCAGGGGCACGAAGGCTGGCGGCACCAACATCCAGTCAAGGTCGCCCTGCAAAAAGGTCAGCCAGCGCGGCTGGGCCTCTTCGACTATGTCCACCACGATACGGTCTACACAGGGCAAGGCGCGGCCTTTCAGGCGCTGGGCGATGGCCTGGGCATGCGGATCATGAGCGGGTACGCCCTCGTACACACGGTGCCGGTGGCTGGCCGACTTCACCAATTCGATGCGCGAAGCACGCCGCCAGCTCGCCAAGCGAAAGGGCCCTGTGCCCACCGGGTGCGCACCGATGTCCTTGCCATAGTGCTGCACCACTTCACGCGCCACCGCGCCGGTCAGCGCCGGCGTGGCCAGGTTGTAGACCCAGCGCGGGTCGGCCTCGCCCATCTGTATGCGCAGGGTGTAGCGGTCCGGCGCGCGCAAGCCCGCCACCGGTGTGTCGTAGTCAAAGGGCTTGCGGGTCTTGAGGGCACGATCGCGCAATTCAGCCAGTCCCGGCATCTTTGCGCCCTCGAACAAGTAGAGGTCGCTCGAAGCGTACTGCGGGTCGAAAAAGCGCTTGATGGAGTACACATAGTCTTCGGCCGTCAGCTCACGCCGCCCCTGCGCGTCCACACGCGGGCTGCCCTTGAAGGCCACATCGTCCGCAAAGTAGATTCCCGGGCGGATGCGCAGGGTGATGGTCAGACCGTCCGCGCTGATCTCGGGCAAGTCCTCAGCGGTGTTGGCCACCAGCCGCACCGGCCGCGCCAGGTAGTCGTAGGTCAGGGGCGCTTCCAGGATCTGTGAAATCAGCGTACTGGAATAGAAGTCGCTGTTGGTGGAGGGCGGGTCGAATGTGCTCTCGGGCGCCGGGAAGGCGTAGCGCAGCGTCTTTTCAGCTCCTGCTGCAGCAGGCTTGGCCAACAAGCCCAACGATGCTGCGGCGCTGGCCACGCCGCCCAGACGGGCGGCACCAGCCAGCTTGAACAAGGCCGCCAGCGCGGCCGGTGTGGCGATGAGTCGGCGGCGCTTCACCGGGGTTTAAGCGGCTTCAAGAGCCGCGTTTGGGCTGTGGCTCGATGTCCACCCGGTGCCACCAGTCCTGCCAGAACTGGGTGCGTCGAAAGCCCTTGAGCCACGGCTGGGTGAGGTCGCTGGAAATGCGGTGGACCAAAAATTTGTAGGGCATGTAGGCGGTGCCAATGTTCTTGGCTTGCAAGAACAAGGCCTCCCGCTCGGGCCCGTCGGGAATCTCGCCCATGCGTTCGTACAAGCGGTCGAATTCGGCGTTCTTGAAGCGCGCAAAGTTCTGCGCGCCAAACTGTGGGCTGTAGTAGCGAGCCAGCGACTGCTGCCCGTCGGGTGCCGCAGCCGAACCGCCCAAGATCCACATCTGCAGCTTGCCGGCCCGCGCGGCCTTGAGTTGCTCGGGCCACTTGGCCACCTTGAACCGAACCTGTATGCCCACCGCCTCGAAGTTACGCTTGTGCAGTTCGTTGAACTGTCGCGAGAGCTGGTCGGGCTGCGTGGCCATTTCCAGCAACAGGGGCTTGCCATTAGGCTGTTCGCGCCAGCCGTCGCCGTCCCGGTCGACATAGCCGTACAGGTCCAGCAAGGCTTTTGCACGCGCCGGGTCATGGTCGCTCATGGTGCTCTTGTACTGCGGGTCGTAGCCGGTGGTGTTGGGCACCAGGGCCGACTGCGCGGGGATGGCTTGGCCTCGGCGGACCAGGCGTATCTCGCGGTCAACATCCAGAGACAAGCTTATGGCACGGCGCAGCGCTACGCGATCAGGCGTGTAGCCGCCCACCACCGGGTCTTCCATATTGAAGTACAGGTAGGCCGAGTCGGCATTTAGAGACCGCGCACCCTGTATGCCGCGCTTGGACAGGTTAGGCGCCAACTTACCATTGGGCATGGCCTGGCTCACAAACTCACCGGGCACAGTCAACCAGTCGAGCTGGTCGTTGAGAAAGGCCAGCCAACGCGGCTGCATTTCCTCAATGATGCTGACCTCCACGCGGTCCACCATGGGTAGTTGTCGGCCCTTGAACTGGGCCAGCAAGGCTTGGCCAGCTGCATCGTCAGCCGATGGCTCAAAGTCGTAGAACACCTCTCGGTACTGGGGGTTGCGCTCAAGCGCAATGAAGCTGGATCGGCGCCACTGCACCAACTTGAAGGGTCCCGTGCCCACGGGGTGGGCCATGATCTTGTCACCATAGTGCTCCACCACTTCGCGCGCCACCGCGCCAAACAAGTCACCCGTGGCAAAGGTCTCGATCAGGGTGGGCCGCGGCTTGTAGGTTTTGAACTGAATCGTGTAGCGGTCCAGCGCCCGGATGCCCTCGATTTCGGTCTCGTAGTCAAAGGGCTTCTTGCTGTCCAGGGCCTTCTTGCGCAGCGCCTCCAGGCCCACATAGCCGGTGTCGAGCATGCCGCCCCACACAGGGCTTTTGTTCACGGGGTCGGCAAAGCGCTTGTAGCTAAATACATAGTCTGCCGCGGTCAGCTCACGCCGGCCCTGTGCATCCAAGCGCTTGCTGCCCTTGAACGCTGGGTCATCCATAAAGTAAATGCCCGGCTTGATCCTGACCGTCCAGGTGCGGAAGTCTTCCGAAACCTGCGGCATACCGTCTGCTGTGAGCGGGCGAATCTTGGCAGGCCGGGCGAGGTGGTCGTATTCGTACAGGCCCTCAAAGATGTGCGGGGTCACCGTGCGCGAATACAGGTCGTTGACCTGCGCAGGGTCGAACCCGGCTTCGGCCACGGGGAAGGACAGGCGCAACACCTTTTGCCAAGCTGGAGTTGACCCGGCGGCCGAGCCGGATGGGGTCGCTGCCAAGCCCTGTGCTGCCGCATTGAATGACAGGGCTAGCGCCAACGCGCTCAGGCCCTGGCGCAGTGGCCTGAAACCCAGGGTCTTCATGGCCAATTTTTCACCGCTGCGACTTCACTTCGCAAGCGCCACCACCTGGGCCGCACCCGCGTGGTCCACGTCAACATAGCGCCAGAAGTCGCGCATGAAAGGGTGCCGGCGATACCCGACCACATGCGGATGCGCCAGGTCGGTGAGGATGCGGTGGCCCGTGACCTTATAGGGCATGTAGGCCACGGCCAGCAACTTGGCCTCGTTCATCAGCCCCTCGCGCGCGGCGCCATCGGGCATCACAAACTGGCGCTTGTACAACTCGTTGAAGGCGGGCAGGTCGAAACGCGAGTGGTTGGCTTGACCCTTGTTAGGGCCATAGAGAAGGTCCAGGAAGTAGCTGCCATCGGGGTTGGTGGCGGACCAGGCCACGCCCCACATCATCAGCTTGCCGGCGCGGCTGGCCTTGAGCTGTTCGGGCCATTTGGCGATCTTGAACTCGATGCGCACATTGATGGCCTTCATCGCCTTGCGCCAAAGCTCCTGCAACTGGCGCGAGGCCTGATCGGGCTGGCTTGAATACTCCAGCAGCAGCGGCTTGCCATCGGGCAGGTCGCGCCAGCCATCGCCGTCCTTGTCGACATAGCCATAAAGGTCGAGCAGCGCGCGCGCACGGGCCAGGTCGTGGTCACTCATCTCGGTCTTCATATGCGGATCGAAGCCGGTGAGCATGGGCGGGATGATGGCCTGGGCAGGAATGGCTTGACCCTTTCTCACCTGGTTGATCTCTTGCTCCACGTCGTAGGCCAGCGAGATCGCTCGGCGCAGCGCCACCTTGTGGGGCTCGTAGCCGCCCACCACCGGGTGCTCCATACCGAAATAGCTCAAGGTGGCGTCCACCGCTGGCGCCCGCTGCATCTGAATGCCCTTCTTGCGCAGATTGGGGGCGAGTTTGTTGTTGGGGATGGCGGTGGTGGCGAACTCGTTGGGCAGGCGCTCGATCATGTCGTGCTCGCCGTTGAGGAAGGCCAGCCATCGCGGCTGCGTCTCTTCTACGATGCTCACCTCCACACGGTCCACCATCGGAATGCGCTTGCCCTTGAGCCTGGACAGCACCGCCTGCGCCTCAGCGTCATCGGTAGCGGGCTGCGCGTCGTAGAACTGCTCGCGGTAGTTGGGGTTGCGCTCCAGGGTGATCTTCGATGAACGCTTCCAGGCAGTCAGCCGGTAAGGCCCCGTGCCCACCGGGTGCTCCATGATCTTGTCGCCGTAGGTTTCCACCACCTCTCGAGCCACTGCACCCATCACGCCACCGTCGGTAAAGGTGTAAAAAAAACGCGGGGCTGGGCTTGCCAAGCGCACCTCGAAGGTGTAGCGGTCGAGTGCGCGCACACCCTCGACTTCAGCGTCGTAGTCGAAGGCTGCCTTGGCAGCGATGGTCTTCTTGCGCAGCTCCGACAGGCCCAGGATGCGCGCGTTTTCCAGCTGAAACAGGCTAGGGCTCTTGGTCTTGGGGTCGTAGTGGCGCTTGAGGGTGTAGACATAGTCCTCGGCCGTGAGTTCGCGCTTGCCTTGTGCGTTCAGGCGTTTGCTGCCCGTGAAGGCTGGATCGTCTGCAAACAGAATGCCCGGCTTGATGCGGAACACGAAGCGGGTGTAGTTGTCACTGATCTCGGGCAGGGCCTGTGCAGTTTGGGGCACCACCCTCACCGGCCGCGCCAGCGGGTCGTAGGTCAGGGGAGCCTCAAACATATTGGCTGCGATGATGCGGGAGTAGGCGTCTGAGATTTGCGCGGGGTCAAAGCCGGTTTCGGCAATCGGGAAGGCGTAGCGCAGCGTCTTTTTGGGCGCAGCAGCCGCCGGCGGGGTCTGCGCAGCCGCAAGTGAAGCCACACCGATCAGGCTGGCCAGCACACAAGAGTTTGCAGCCCTGCGCAGGGCTGCCATCAGGATCGTTCGACGCGTCATGTTGAGGTTCGGTGCCGCGCAAGCCCACGGCCTACCCCGGCGTCGCAGCAGCGACATTGCAACAGCGGCAGTCTAGCGGCCAGAGGCCGGCCGGAGAACCCTGGATCACCCCGTATTCCCCTTGACCATGCTGGGTCAATTCCGACCTAACGCGGGGGAAAACGCCGGGAAACAAGCGCTGCTGAGGCCGCTAGACTCCCGCATCGCGCCAAAGCCGAGAATTCCAAACACGCCCAGAGGCCACAAGCCCTCCCTGGGACGCGCGATTTGTGGAGTTTGTAAACATGCTGGCCTATCTCATCAGGCGACTGTGGCAGATGGTTCCCACGCTCTTGGGCGTGGTGCTGTTGGTCTTTGTACTCTTCAAGTACTTCGGTGGTGACCCCGCGGAAATCCTCGGGGGCCTCAACGCCACGCCTGAGCAAATCGATGCAATCCGCCAGCAACTCGGCCTGAACGAACCGGCCTGGTTCCAGTTCTGGATCTTCATCAAATCGATTGCCACCTTCGATTTCGGCAAGAGCTGGGCCACCAACGAGGCGGTGAGTAACCTGTTCGCCACGCGGCTGCCGGCCACGCTGACCGTAATGCTGCCCATCTTGATCTTGGATGTGCTGCTGGCCCTGCCGATTGCGATGTGGGTGGCCTACCGCCGTGGATCACTGACCGACCGCGCCATCATGGTGGTCACCACGGTGGCACTGTCCATTTCTTTCCTCGTCTACATCATCGTGGGACAGTACGTGTTTGGCTTCCTGTTGGGATGGTTCCCAGTGCAGGGCTGGACCGACAGCGCCTGGCGGAACCTGATCATCTACGCGCCCCTACCGGTGCTGCTGGCGGTGATGGTGGGGGTGAGCCCCCAAACCCGCCTGTACCGAAGCTTCTTCCTCGATGAACTCGGACAAGACTATGTGCGCACCGCACGGGCCAAAGGCCTGACCGAGAACAAGGTGCTGTTCAAGCATGTGATGCGCAACGCGATGATCCCCATCATCACCAACATTGGTCTGGCCCTGCCCAGCGTGTTCATCGGCTCCTTCCTGATTGAGACCTTCTTCTCCATTCCTGGTTTAGGCCGCGAGGTATTGTTGGCAGTCAACCGCTCGGACTACCCCGTGATCCAGGCCATCACGGTGTACCTGGCCATGCTCACCATGGTGATCAACCTGGTGACCGATGTGATGTACAAGGCCATCGACCCGCGGGTGGTGTTGAAATGACTGCGATCCTAAATCCCCACGCCGCCCCTAGCGTCGGCCCAGAGCGATCCGAAGGTGTCTGGGCCGCGGCGTGGCGCCGATACAGGGCCGACCGCGTGGGCGTGTTGTCCCTGATCATCGTTGTGATGTTCACGGTGTTAATCGCGGCTTCCGCGCTGGACCTTGTGGCAAAGGACTGGCAAAAGGAAGTGGGGGTGCCCAATGCGCCGCCCACCTTCCTGGGCCCAGCGCCTCCTGAAGCCACCGGTGTAATCGAACAGCCCAAGGGGCCGAATGTGGACATTTCGGCCATCGACCCCCTGGCGCCCAAATACGCCGAGTGGGCGGAAAGGGCCAAGGCATACGCCACGCCCGACACCATCAAGGCCGAGACGCTTCCCCTGGGTGGCGACCGCTTGGGGCGCGATGTGCTGTCCAAGGCGATCAAGGGCACCGAGATCTCAGTGTTCGTGGGTGTGCTGGCTGCACTGGTGGCCACGTTCTTGGGCACCTTGCTGGGTGCGCTGTCGGGCTACCTGGGCGGCAAGGTCGGTGACTTCTTCGAGTGGCTGTACAACGTCTTCGAAGCGGTACCGGGCATCTTGCTGATCTTTGCCTTTGCCGCCGTGTTCGGCCGCGGCATCGGCACCGTGGTGCTGATCCTGGGCCTGACGGGCTGGACGGGCTTGTACCGGCAGGTGCGCGCGGAATTTATGAAGCACCGCTCGCGCGAATATGTGCGATCGGCTGAGGCCATCGGTGCGTCACAGGTGGCTCGGATGTTTAAACACATCCTGCCCAATATCTCGCACGTCATCTTGGTGCGTATGGGCCTGCTGGTGGTGGGCTTTATCAAGAGCGAGGTCATCCTGTCTTACCTGGGGCTGGGTGTGGGCATTGACGATGTGTCGTGGGGCACGATGCTGTCCGAGGCACAGGCTGAATTGATCTTGGGCTATTGGTGGCAGCTGGTTTCAGCCACCGCCTTCATGTGCGTGTTCGTCACCGCCTTCTCGCTGATGGCCGACGCGGCGCGTGACGCTCTGGATCCCAAGTTGAGAGGGCTCGAGTAATGCTGCTCAGCATCCAAGACCTCGCCGTAGCCTTCCGCATGGGTAAGGTGAGCGGCGTGACCCAGCGCCAGCAGGCGGTGGGCCGCAGCGGCACCACAGTCAGCTTTGACATCCCGGAAAACACCACGGTGGCCCTGGTGGGCGAATCGGGTTCGGGCAAGTCGGTCACGGCCATGTCGATTCTGAACCTGTTGCCCGACAACGCCGAGCGCAGCGGGCGCATCCTGTGGCAGGGCCAAAATCTGATCGATACGCCGCTGAATGAACTGCAGCACCTGCGCGGCCGCGAAATCGCCTGCGTTTTCCAAGACCCGATGAGCTCGCTCAATCCGGTGTTCACCGTGGGTGAGCAGTTGATGGAGCCGCTGATCAAGCACATGGGCCTGAGCCGCAAACAGGCCCTGGCCCGTGCCGAGGAACTGCTGGTCGAAGTGGGCATGCCCGAGCCCAAGCGCCGCCTGGGTGTGTACCCGCACGAGATGTCCGGCGGCCAGCAGCAGCGGGTGATGATTGCCATGGCTTTGGCCTGCGAGCCCAAGCTGCTGATAGCCGATGAGCCCACCACAGCCCTGGACGTGACGATTCAGCGCCAGATCCTGGAGCTCATCGCCAAGCTGAAGAACAAGATGAAGATGAGCGTGCTGTTCATCAGCCACGACCTGGGCGTGGTCGGTGAGATTGCCGACCATGTGGTGGTGATGCGCAACGGAATCGTGCGCGAGCAGGGCCCGGTGGCGAGCATCTTCAACGACCCGCAGGATGACTACACCAAAGCCTTGCTGGCCTGCAGGCCCAGCCTAACCGAGAACCCCGCACGGCTGATGGTGATCGACGAACACATTGCGGCCACCAAAGCCGCTGTCGAAGGGCGGTCCGCCGCCGCTGCCCGCCTGGCCAAGGCCAAAGACCCGAATGCCCCCGTGGTGCTTGAGGTCAACTCACTGTTCAAGAGCTTCTACCTCAAGCAAGGTCTGTTCGGCACCCGCGAATTCAAGGCGGTGCAAAATGTGAACTTCAAGTTGCGCAAGGGTCACACCCTCGGGGTTGTGGGCGAATCTGGTTCGGGCAAAACCACCATGGGCCTGACCCTGCTGCGACTGCACGAACCCACCGGCGGCGAGGTCATTTTTGACGGCAAGAACCTCTTGACCGTATCTGCCCAAGAACGCCAAACCATGCGCCGGCGCATCCAGGTGGTCTTTCAAAACCCCTACGCCAGCCTAAACCCCCGCTTCACCATCGGCCAGACCTTGGTCGAGCCGATGGAGATCCACGGCATCGGCAACAGCACCGAAGAACGCGAACAAGTGGCTCGCGAACTGCTGCAGAAGGTGGGGCTGGACGATCGCGCCTTCGGCAAGTACCCACACGAGTTTTCAGGCGGACAGCGCCAGCGCATTGCCATCGCCCGTTGCCTGACGCTCAAGCCCGAAGTGTTGGTGCTTGATGAGGCGGTATCGGCGCTAGACGTGAGCGTGCAGGCCCAGGTGCTGAACCTGCTCAAAGACCTGCAGGACGAATTCGGCCTGAGCTATGTCTTCATCAGCCATGACCTGGCCGTGGTGCGCTTCCTCTCCGACGAAGTGTTGGTGATGAAAGACGGAGTCGTCGTCGAGCAGGCCAGTGCTGAAGAGATCCTGCAGCATCCACGCGAGGACTACACCAAGCGTCTGCTCGGGGCCATCCCGCGCGGCTACCAAGCCGCTTGACGCCACCTTGACCTTCCCAACCTGGCTCGCGTTCTTCGCCGCCTGCTGGGCGATCAGCATCTCGCCGGGCGCGGGCGCGCTGGCAGCGATGACCTCTGGGCTGAACCATGGCCTCAAACGTGGTCTGATCACGGTGCCTGGTCTCATTCTGGGCATCTGGACGCAGTTGCTGATCGTGGGCGTGGGCTTGGGGGCCTTGGTGGCCACCTCCACCGCGGCCTTTGAGATCGTACGCTGGGGCGGTGTGGCCTATCTCGTGTACTTGGGTATCCAGCAATGGCGCGCGCCGCCACGCGACTGGACAGCGGCAACTGAGAGCGGCTACACGCCCGCCAAAGTCCTCATTGCCCGCGCCTGGGCTGTCAATGCCGTCAATCCCAAAGGCACCGTCTTCTTCTTGGCCGTGGTGCCGCAGTTCCTGAATTTGGAACAAGCCCTCATCCCTCAATACCTGCTCATCGGCCTCACACTCAGCTTGACCGACCTGGTGATCATGACGGGCTACACCGCCTTGGCAGCACGCGTGCTGCGAGCACTGAGGTCACCGGCACAGCAACGGCTGATCAACCACGCATTCGGCGGGCTGTTTGTGGCAGCCGGTGTCTTGCTGGCGATCTTCCAACGCTAAGCTTCGCTAGACTTGCCCCTTCGCACCAGGCTCTGACGATCATGCTTCAGCAAGTCACCCCCATCCTGCGCAGTTTTGACGAGGCTAAGGCCCTATCGTTTTATCTGGACTTCCTCGGCTTCCAGGTGCTGTTCAAACACCGCTTTCGTGACGGTGCCCCGCTCTACATGGGCATCAGACGTGACCAATGTGAACTGCATCTGTCCGAACACCACGGCGATGCGTGCCCGGGCAGTGCCTTGCGCATTGGCGTGTCGGACGTGGATGCGCTGTACGCCGAGCTTCGGGCCAAGGTGTACGCCTATGCCGAGCCCGAAGTGCAGGACATGCCCTGGGGTACCCGGGACTTCACTGTCAACGATCCCTTCGGTAATCACCTCACCTTCACCAGTGCCGTCAGCACCTGAGAATTCCAGCGGCGCGCCGGCATCCCACACCATGCTGATGCTTCTTGGCAAGAAACGAGGCCATACCCTTGATCCGCACCTGCGCCGCAGCCCTTTTAATTGGCCTACTCACCGCCTGCGCCACCACACCCCCTTTTGCTGTTGACGGCTGGCAACAACAAACCCTGCCCGGTAAGCCCGCCACCACCTACCGCTGGACGCAAAAGGAAGGCCGCACCGCGCTGCAGGCCGATGCGCGGCAGTCGGCCAGCCTTTGGCGCAAGCGCCTGAACCCAGCCGAGCCGACGCCACAAGCCGTTCGCTTTTCATGGTGGGTGCAGGACTTGATCCCGCAAGCCTCGGTGGCTGAGGCGCACCTGGAGGACTCACCAGCGCGCGTGATCTTCAGCTTCGACGGTGACCGCAGCCGACTCTCAGGCCGTAACCGCTCGCTGTTTGATCTGGCCGAGACCTTGACCGGCGAAGCACCGCCCTTTGCCACCCTCATGTATGTGTGGGACCCCACACTGCCGGTGGGCACCGTGGTGGTCAACCCGCGCACCGACCGCGTCCGCAAGATCGTGGTGGATTCTGGCCCGCAACAACTGCGCACCTGGCGCGACCATCAACGCAACTTGGTGGAAGACTTCCGCCGGGCCTTCAATGAAGAGCCCGGACCCTTGGTGTCGGTGGCGGTGATGAGCGACAGTGACAACACCAAGAGCCGGGCGCTCAGCTGGTTTGGGCCTGTGCAATGGGGTGCTGCAAAGCCCTGACTGGGGTCACCAGCCATCCGGGCACCCCTTCAAAATCTGACCCCCTCACTGCGCGATCTCGATTTTTGCCTCGCGTATCACCCGGGCCCATTTCGCCGTTTCCACCCGCGTGCGTTCAGCTAGGGCCGCCGGCGAACCCGGATCGGTGATGAAGCCGATGTTGGCAAACCGCTCCTGCACATCTTTGGCGGCAGCCCCTGCGTTGAAGGCCGCATTCAGGCGCGTCACCACCTCGGTCGATGTGCCGGCAGGCGCAAAGGCCGCGAAATAGGCGATCAGCTCGTAGTCCTTCATCCCCAAGGCTTCATTGACCGTGGGCAGGTCCGGCACCGCAGCCGAGCGCTTCACCGAGGTCACTGCCAGCCCGCGGATCTTGCCGGCGCGAACCTGGGGTATGGTCACCGCGAAATCCGCGGTGAACATCATCACCTGCCCCCCGATCAGATTGGTCATCGCATCGGGGCCGCTCTTGAAAGGGATGTTGGTCATCTTGATGCCGGCCATGCTGGCCAGCATCTCGGAGGACACCAATTGCGAGGTACTGGCGCTGGCAAAGGTGATGTGCCCCGCGGGCTTGGATTTGGCCAGGTCCACCAGGTCCTTCAGGTTGCGCACAGGAAGCTCGTTGTTCACCGCCACGATCAGCGGCACCTGGCCCAAATAGGCTACCGGCGTGAAGGCCGTGTCCTGGTCGTAGGGCAGGCTCTTCACCAAAGACTTCAAAGCCGCGTTGGTGCTGTTGGTTCCGATCAAAATGGTGTAGCCGTCGGGCGCAGCCTTGGCCACCTCGGCAGCACCCAACATGCCGTTGGCACCAGGCCGGTTCTCGATCACCACCGTAGCCCCCAAGGATTCACTGACCTTCTGCCCGAATGCGCGGGCCACCTGATCGGTGGCGCTGCCGGCAGCGAAGGGCACCACGAAGCGTATCGGCTTGGTGCCTGGCCAGGCCGCCTGGGCCTGTGCCCAGCTGGGCACCAGCGCCGCCGAGGCGGCCAGAATCACGCGCCGGCGGCTGATCCAGGATGGGCAAGGGCTGTGCAAGGGTCTGTTCATCACACGGGTCTGTCCAGAGTTCGACAGATCAATCAATTGGGTTTGGCCATGCCCAAGCGCTCAACCAACGCCTTTTCGCGGCGGAAGGTGTCTTCGGCAAAGCGCAGGTACTGCTGCGGGTTCATGTGCATCAGCGCCTGGTCGTACCGTGCAAGGGCTTCCACATGGGAGGCCTGTTCCATCGCCTGCTTGAACACGTCATGGATGCGCTGGACCAAGGCTGGGTCCATGCCTTTGGGGCCCGCAATCCCATAGGGCGACGCCTGCACCAAGGGGATGCCCAATTCGGTCAGCGTGGGCACATCGGGGAACTTGGGCAGGCGCTGCGCCCCCCAGGTGTTGAGCACCCGAAGCCGCCCGCTGGCCACATGCGGGGCGAAGCCGGTGGAGTCTGCAGCAGCCATGATCTGACCACCCAGTATGGCCTGCATCATGTCCGCACTGCCCTTGAAGGGGATGTGGTTGAGCGCCAGACCCAGTCGCAGAGCGATGTCTTCCATGGTCAGGTGCGGGCTGGTAAGCACCCCGGTGGAGCCATAGGACAGGCGGCCCGGGTTGGCCTTGGCATAGGCGACGAAGTCGGCCCAGGTTTTGATAGGCGACTCCGATGGAACGACCAGACCAAAGGCATAACCCGTCACGCCGATGATGTAGCTCAGATCCTTCAGAGGGTCCCACGTCATCTTTTGCGTGTAGGGCATGCGAAACACGCCCAGGGGCACCTGGGCCAGGGTGTGGCCATCCGGGCGGGACTGTTGCATCTGCTGGGCCGGCAGCGTGCCGCCAGCGCCGGGGCGGTTCTCCACCACCACGGGTTGGCCCAATAAACGAGAAGCGTTCTCCGCCAGCACCCGCATCGTGACATCGGTGGGTCCTCCGGCGGGGAAGGCGATCATGAGCTTGATGGGCTGGCTGGGCCACGCCGTTTGCGCTCGAACCACATGGGACAAGGGCAGCAAACAGCAGGCGGCGGCTTGCACGATGGCACGGCGTCGGATCATTCGATACTCCTGAAATTGAACCCGTGAAAACCCCGTGAGGATCGTCCGCGTTTGGCAGGCCTGCAACCCGGGCTTGCCCTGCCTCTTGGGGCACACTAAGCAGCAGCGCTTGCCCCAGCCTGGCGCCCAGGCCCGCTGTAGCCGGTCCCCTTCAGGCTTGGAGAGCACATGGCACACCGCCCCAAACCAAACCAAACCAACCCAACCCTCCTGGAGACCCTATGCGCACCAACCTCCCAAGACGCCGACTTCTCCTGGCCGCCGCCGGCTTTCCCCTGAGCAACCTGTGGGCGCTGTGGCCCGCTGCGGCAGGGGCCCAATCGGCATGGCCAAGCAAGCCTGTGCGCATCGTGGTGCCCTTCCCCGCTGCGGGCACCACCGACATCTTGGCCCGAGCCTTGGCGCCCGAACTTCAACGTGCCTTTGGCCAGCCCTTCGTGGTGGAAAACAAGCCCGGCGCCGGCGGCAATGTGGGGTCTGCCGATGTGGCCAAGTCTGCCAACGACGGTCACCATCTGCTCATGGGCACGGTGGGCACCCATGGCATCAATGTCTCCCTCTACCCCAAGCTGCCCTACGACCCTATAAAAGACTTCACTCCCGTGACCTTGGTGGCCGGTGTGCCCAATGTGCTGGTGGTCAATCCGGCCCTGGCCCAACGACACAATATCCAATCGGTGGCCGACCTCATCCGCTATGCCAAAGGTAACCCCGGCAGGCTCAACATGGCCTCCAGCGGCAATGGAACCTCCATTCATCTGGCCGGCGAACTGTTCAAGAGCATGACCGGCACCTTCATGGTTCATTTTCCCTATCGCGGTTCGGGCCCGGCCCTCATCGACCTCATGGGAGGCAACGTCGACTTGATGTTTGACAACCTGCCGTCGTCCATGCCTCACATCAAGAGTGGCAAGCTCAAGGCACTGGCGGTCACCAGTGCGACACGCTCATCAGCCCTGCCCGATGTGCCCACCGTGGAAGAAGCGGGTGGACCCCCACTCAAGGGATACGAAGCGTCCAGTTGGTTTGGCCTGTTGGCGCCAGCGGGCACTCCCATGGACATCGTCATCCGGATCCAACAAGAGGCGGCAAAGGCGATGGGCACACCCGCCCTGAAAGAGCGGTTGCAAGCCCAGGGGGCCATCCCCAGCGGCATCACCAGCGCCGAGTTTGCCCGTCATATCGAAGCCGAAAGCCGCAAGTGGGCTGCAGTGGTCAAGGTATCGGGCGCTAAGGTGGACTGATATGGCGGCTGCGTTTCGCCAACGCTACCTGGACCATGCGGAAATCGAGGCTGCCTTGGAACAGTGGGCACAAGCCCACCCGGGGCTTGTGCGCCTGTCCAGCCTAGGCACCAGCGCCCAAGGGCGTGACATTCCGCTGCTCACCATTGGCCCCGACCCCAACCGCATTCGCCCGGCGGTGTGGGTGGACGGCAATATGCACGCCAGCGAGGTCTGTGGCTCTAGTGTAGCCATGGCCATCGCCGAAGATGTGATCGGCATCCACCAGGGCAAGAACGCGGCCGGTGGTAAGCCGCTGCCCGCCCACTTGGCGCAGGCCATACGAGAGAGCCTCTTCTATGTGGTGCCGCGCATCTCCCCCGATGGCGCAGAAGCGGTGCTCAAGACCGGCCGCTATGTGCGCTCCAGCCCGGTCAACGACCGCAGCAACCTGGGCCATGCCCGCTGGAAGCACCAAGACCTCAACGGCGACGGTAAGGCCGGATATATGCGGGTAGCAGACCCCCATGGCGAGTTGGTGGAGCTGCGCGGCAGTGATGGCCAGCCCCTGAGCCCGCCGGTGATGGTGCCGCGATTGGCCGAAGACGAGGGCCCGTACTACAAGCTTTTCCCGGAAGGCGTCATCGAGAACTTCGATGGCCGACACATTCCTGGGCACCACTTCCTCAACGACAACCTCTATGACTTCAATCGCAACTTCCCCTATCACTGGGCGCCCGAGCCACAGCAGATAGGCGCTGGCCACTACCCCGGCAGTGCGCCGGAAACGCGCGCAGTCATGGACTTCGCTACGCGGCACCCCAACATCATGGTGTGGCTGAATCTGCACACATTCGGCGGCGTGTTGATACGCCCGCTGGGCGACAAGCCCGATGCAAAGATGAACCCGAACGATCTGGCCGTCTATCGGCAGGTCGAGGAGTGGATGACCGAGCACACCGGCTATGCTGCCGTCAGCGGCTATCACGAGTTCCTGTATGAGCCTGATAAGCCCTTGCATGGTGACCTCTCCGATTACGCCTACTACCAACGCGGTGCACTGGCCTATGTGGTCGAACTCTGGGACCTCTTTGCCCAGCTGGGTATCGAGCGCAAGAAGCCCTTCGTGGACCACTACAGCCGGCTCACCCGAGACGACCTGCGTAAGCTGCACGCCTTTGACCGCGAGCACAACGCCGGGCGCATCTTCAAGCCGTGGAAGAAGATTCAACATCCGCAAATCGGTGAAGTCGAAGTGGACGGCTACGACCCGCTTGTGGGCGTGTGGAACCCACCTTATGAGCGCTTGGCGCAGACCTGCGAACAGCAAAGCGCCGCCTTCTTGCGGGTCGCTGCGCTCATACCCAGGCTGACGCTGGAGGTGGTATCCCAAGAGCGCAAAGGCTCACTCATCCAAGTTGAGCTCAAGCTCAGCAACCATGGCTACCTGGGCAGCGCCGGCATCGCGTCTGCCCAGCAACTCCCGGTCGCAGAGCCTTTGCGCGCAAGCTGGGTCTGCAGCGGCACCGCCGTGGTGTCCCCCGCTGAAACTGCGCTGCAGCTGGGCCATCTCGAAGGCTGGGGCAACGGTCTGCACGGCGGTCCCGGCATCTTCGCACCATGGACACGCGGCAACACCCACGAGCGCCGATTCATGCTGATGGTCGATGGCGCAGGCAGCGTCACCGTCAGCGTTGACAGCTGCCGTACGGGCTCGGTCAGCTGCACGGTGCGCGTTTAGCGCTGGGCCTCAGGCTGCGCCCTTGGAGCTGCCGCTCAGGGCTGCATTCAAGCTGAGCTGGGTCTGGCGGGCCACGGCCCGCGCAGCCGTGGCGAAGTCGTCTCCATTGGACGCATACAGCACCGCACGGGACGAATTCACGATCAGGGCCCCGCCGGGCCGTGCCGCAGCCTTTACCGTGGCTGCGGCATCACCGCCTTGCGCGCCCACACCCGGCACCAACAGCGGCAGCGTCGGGGCCAGTTCACGCACCCTGGTCAATTCAGCCGGAAAGGTCGCTCCCACCACCAAGCCTAATTGCCCGCTGCGGTTCCAAGGGCCCGAGGCCAAACGGGCCACATGCTCGTACAAGAGGCTGCCGTCAGCCAGACGCTGCGCCTGTAAGTCAGATCCGCCGGGGTTGGAGGTGCGACACAACAGGATCAACCCTTTGTCGGAATAGGCCAAGTAGGGCTCGATCGAGTCGAAGCCCATGAAGGGCGATAGCGTCACCGCATCGGCCTGATAGCGGGTAAAGGCCTCCCGCGCATACTGTTCAGCGGTGCTGCCAATGTCGCCCCGCTTGGCGTCCAGGATCACCGGAACCTGCGGCGCATTTCGCTTGATGTAGGCCATCAAGCGTTCGAGTTGGTCCTCGGCGCGGTGCGCAGCAAAGTAGGCTATTTGCGGTTTGAAAGCGCACACCACATCTTTGGTGGCGTCCACAATGGCTGCACAGAAGTCGAAGATGCGATCGGCATCCCCCTTCCAGGCGCCAGGAAACTTCGAGGGCTCAGGGTCCAATCCTATGCACAGCATGGTGCTCTGGCCTTGGGACACCCCATTGAGCATTTGGGTGAATGTCATGGTGGGCAACCGTGCTGCTCACAATGTCGTGCCGCGCCGCGCAGGGGCCGCCCGATCAAATGCGCCGCGCCAGCACAGCGGCTGCGCCGGTGTAGGACGCCGGTGTCATCGCCTTGAGCCGGGCCTTTTCATGCGCAGGCAGGTCCAAGCTCTCGATGAACTCGGCCATGGCGTGCGCGCTGATCGCCTTGCCACGCGTCAGGGCCTTCAACTGCTCGTAGGGGTTGGGCAGTCCATAGCGGCGCATCACCGTCTGAATCGGCTCGGCCAGCACCTCCCACGCGGCATCCAGGTCAGCCGCCAGAGCCGCCTCGTCGATCTCTAGCTTGGCCAAGCCGCGCTGCAAGCTGTCCCAGGCCAACACGGTGTAACCCAGGGCCACACCCATATTGCGCAGCACGGTGGAGTCAGTGAGGTCGCGCTGCCAGCGCGAAATGGGCAGTTTCTGCGACAGGTGGGTGAGCATGGCATTGGCCAGGCCCAGGTTGCCTTCTGCGTTCTCAAAGTCGATTGGGTTGACCTTGTGCGGCATGGTGCTGCTGCCGATCTCGCCTTCCTTGGTCTTTTGCTTGAAATAGCCTAGCGAAATATAGCCCCACACATCGCGCGAAAAGTCGATCAGGACGGTGTTGCAGCGGGTGACGGCGTCAAAGAGCTCGGCCATGCCGTCATGCGGCTCAATTTGAATGGTGTAGGGGTTGAAGTGCAGGCGCAGGCGCTGTTCCACGACGCCGCGCGCGAAGCCTTCCCAATCAAAGTCGGGCCAGGCTGCCAGGTGGGCGTTGTAGTTGCCCACCGCGCCGTTCATCTTGGCCGGCAGCGGCGCCCGGAAAATGCTCTCGCGCGCCGTGCGCAGCCGCGCCACCACATTGGCAAGCTCCTTGCCCACGGTGGTGGGGCTGGCTGTTTGTCCATGCGTGCGGCTGATCATGGGCAGCTCCGCCATTTCATGCGCCATGACCTGCAGGTGCTGCAAGATACCGTCCAGCGCCGGCAGCACCACCTGCTCACATGCGCCTTTAAGCATCAGGGCATGGCTGGTGTTGTTGATGTCCTCGCTGGTGCAAGCAAAGTGCACAAACTCCGAGGCTGCTTGCAACTCTGGGGTAGCCTTCAGCCGATCCTTGAGCCAATACTCCACCGCCTTCACATCGTGGTTGGTGGTCTTCTCGATGTCCTTAATGGCCTGCGCGTCGGCTTCCGAAAAGCGCAGCACCAGACCGCGCAGCAGTCCGCGCGAAGCTTCGCTCAGCGGCTTGAATTCTTGGAAGCCTGCATCGCTCAGGGCGATGAACCACTCGACCTCCACCTGCACACGCCGATGCATCAGACCAAACTCTGACAGGAACGGGCGTAGGGCGGCCACCTTGGGCGCATAGCGGCCATCCAACGGGGAAAGTGCGGTCAAGGCTGAAAGGTTCATGGAACAGGCGCTGGCGGGTAATCCTTAATTTTAGGCGGCTGGGCTTGAAGCAAGATGGACGGTTCAGATCGACCTCCAGAACCGCCCATCGGTACGGCCAGCTCGCGTTCGCCGCTACGCCCTTCTGCTCAGCTTGGAAGCATCCATGCCCAACACCACTGCAAACAACACCCCCGAACCCACTGCCCGTTCCTTTCCAGGCGTGCAGCGGCTGAACCATCCCCTCATCCAGCACAAGCTGACCCTGCTGCGCGAAAAAAACCGCAGTTCATCGAGCTTCAGGCGGTTGCTGCAAGAAATCAGCCTGCTCATGGCCTACGAGGTCACACGGGAGATGCCCACGCAGTTGGTGGACATCGAAACCCCCTTGGAGGGTATGAAGTCGCCGGTGATCGACGGCAAGAAGACGGTCTTCGTGGTCATCATGCGCGCGGGCGCAGGGCTGTTGGAGGGCATGCTCGATGTGGTGCCCAGCGCGCGGGTGGGCCATGTGGGCCTGTACCGCAACCCTGAAACCCTAGAGGCCGTGGAGTACTACTTCAAGATGCCCGCGGGCATGCCCGAACGCGACGCGATCGTGCTCGATCCGATGCTGGCCACCGGCCACTCGGCGGTGGCCGCCGTCACGCGCCTGAAGGCCACCAAGCCCCGGTCCATCCGCTTCGTGTGCCTCTTGGCCGCGCCCGAAGGCCTGCGCACCTTCGCAAAAGCCCACCCCGATGTGCAGGTCTACACCGCCGCCATCGACCGCGAGCTCAATGACCACGGCTACATCCTGCCGGGCCTCGGAGATGCCGGAGATCGGATCTACGGTACCAAGTAGGCAAAGACAACCGACGGTGCCGGGCGTAAGCCCACAAGGCAGCGGCAAACACGGTGGTATGAAGCCGCAGCCAAGCTTCGGTCTGCGCGCGCCGCTGCGTGGCAAAGCAAGGCGCTCCATGGGCAATCTTGGCCGTACCCGCGCGCGCCAGCAGGCACTGTTGCAACCACACTGCCAGGGGTAAGGCCAAAGCGAGCACAGTCATGAGGGTCACCAACGCATCGCGGGCCATGTAGTTACCAGGCTGGCCAGAGGCATTGAAGTGGGACGCCACCACCGGCGGCAATTCCTGAGCGGTGACCAGAACAAAGCCTGCTGCGCAAGCAGCGATCAACGCAGCGATGAGAGGGTACACATCAGATGCTCAAAACGGCACTTGCGCCGATGCCTGGGGCAGCCGACGAGGTTCCGTTGAAATCGGTAGGCTCTGTTGTATTCAGCTCGGTGCTGAAGCGTTCCCTTCGCCCTGACCCTGCCCGGGATGCAGCACTGCTGGCACCAGCGGGGGTACAGCCACCTTGACCGCTTCGTCCACACAGTCGAAGGCCGCTGCGACCTGTGCAGCGGCTTTGCGGGCCTGCTCGGCCGAGGCTGCATGCAGCTGCGCCAGCGGTCGGTCAGCCGAAAAGACCTCACCCACACCCAGTACGCCGGTCAGGCCCACCCGAGGGTCGATCACATCACCCGGTCGGGCGCGGCCGCCACCGATGTGCAGCAGGGCCAGGCCTACGGCGCGCACGTCGATGGACCGCACCCGCCCCTGCCGTAAGCCTGAAGGCCACACCGCAACCGTATGGGGCGCGCGGGGCAGTTGCGCGTCACGCAGTACATCGCGCGGCCCCCCCTGCAGCGCCACCATGCGTGCAAAGCGTTCGGCGGCTGCACCGCTGTCCAGCGCAGTCCTCACCACCGCGCGGGCGGCATCCAAATTGGGCTGCAGACCGCCCATGACCAGCAGATGTGCAGCCTGCAGCATGCACAGCTCCAAAAGCCGCGGCTCGCACGCCGTGCCCGCCAGCACCTCAAGGGCCTCTTGCACCTCCAACGCATGGCCGGCAGTACGGCCCAGCACCTGGCCCATATCGGTGATCAGGGCACGGGTGGGCAAGCCCACCGCTGCAGCCACCTCCACCAGGCTTCGGGCCAAGGCCTGCGCACCGGCCAGCTCGGGCATCACTGCCCCGCTGCCCACCTTCACATCCATCACCAAGGCCTGTAGGCCCGCCGCCAGCTTCTTGCTCAAGATGCTGGCCGTGATCAGGTCCAGCGACTCCACCGTGGCGGTCACATCTCGAATGGCATACAGCCGCCGGTCGGCTGGGGCGAGGTCTGGCCCCGTACCGATGATGGCACAGCCCGCTTCGCGCAAGCAGGCCTGCAACACCGCCTCGGTGGGATGAACGCCAAACCCGGCCAGGGATTCCAACTTGTCCAGCGTGCCGCCGGTGTGGCCCAGGCCACGCCCCGATATCATGGGCACGACACCACCGCAAGCGGCCACCAAGGGGGCCACGATCAGGCTGACCTTGTCGCCCACCCCACCGGTGGAGTGCTTGTCCAGAATCGGCCCGCGCAGTCCGGGCGCGCCACGCCAATCCATCACCCGGCCCGATTGCGCCATGGCCAGCGTCAGGTCGCGCCGCTCCTGCGCGTTGAGCCCTCGCAGCAGCACCGCCATTGCCCAGGCGCCCACCTGGCTGTCGGCCCACGACTGGTCGGTGATGCCGCGCACCACCGCCCTGATCGCTTCAGGGTCGTGAACCCCTCCGTCGCGCTTGATGCGAATGAGCTCAGCCGGCGCGGGCCCGGGTTCGAACATCAGTAGCGCTCTGGGGTACTGGCGCCGCGGCCGCCTGCCAGCACCGCCTGTACATCGGCCAGCAAGCCACTGGCACCAATGCGAAACCGAGCCGGGCACACGGCCTGAGGGCCGAGGACCTCGGCCACCAAATCGATGTAGGCCTGCGCGTCGGTCACCGTACGCACACCACCCGAGGCTTTGAACCCCACCAGGGCCCCCCGCGGGTGGGCTGCTATGGCCTGCAGCATCACGCGTGCGGCCTCGGGTGTGGCGCCCAAGGGAGTCTTGCCTGTGCTGGTCTTTAGGAAGTCCACGCCTTCGTTCAAGCCGATGCGGCTGGCCTCCTCGATCAAGGCGGGCTTCTTCAACTCACCAGACTCGATGATGAGCTTGAGTCGAGCGCCGCGGCAAGCCTGACGCACCGCGCGCACGCCTGCGGCCGCGCGTTCTCGCGCTGCCAGATCACCGTCACGCAAGGCCCGCCAATCCAGCACCAGGTCGACCTCGTGTGCGCCATCGGCCACGATGCCGCGCACCTGGCTCAACACCTGCGCCAGGGGATGGTCACCGCCTGGAAAGTTCGCCACGGCCGCCACGCGCGGAGCGCTGCTTGCGCCATCACTGTGCAGGGCTTGCAACCCCGCGGCCACCTGCCGCACAAAGCGCGGCCACACACACAGCGCAGCCGGTTCCCCGGCCCTGCTGCGGCTGCGGGCCACCAATTCGCCGATCACCAAGGCGGTGTCGGCCTCACCCAGGCTGGTAAGGTCCATGCAGGCCAGGGCCGTGCGGGCTGTCTGCTCCTGGGTCATTGAAGCACCCATGTCGACCCTCCTTTAACGGCCTGCGCCCGTTTGAGGTGCCGTTGATGTCGGCGTCCCGCTCGGGACAAACGGCCCTGCCAACTGCCGCCACAAGAAGGTGTACTCCAGCGCCTGCATGCGCGCGCGTTGGCCGTTATCGGCCGCCCCCCTGTGCCCACCCTCAATGTTTTCCCAATACAGCACCGATTGGCCCCGCTCCATCAAACGGGCCGCCATCTTGCGGGCATGGCCCGGGTGGACGCGGTCGTCACGGGTCGACGTCATCAGCAGCATCGCAGGCAGCTTGCGTGCTCCGTCACCGCTGGCCGGGGGAATGTTGTGATACGGGCTGTAGCGTGAAATGAAGGCCCAGTCTGTCTCGAGATCGGGGTTCCCGTACTCGGCCATCCAACTTGCACCGGCCAACAGGCGGTGAAAGCGGCGCATGTCCAAGAGGGGAACCTGGCAAACCACCGCGCCAAACAGATCCGGGCGTTGCACCATTACCGCCCCCACCAGCAGGCCACCGTTGCTGCCTCCACGAATGCCCAATTGAGTGGGCGTGCTAACCCCCGTCCTGATGAGGTCCTCGGCCACGGCGATGAAATCGTCGTAGCTGCGCTGCTTGTTTTCACGGACGGCCGAGGTGTGCCAGGTGGGGCCGTACTCGCCGCCACCCCGAATGTTGGCCACGACATACACGCCGCCCCTGGCCAACCAGCCACGCCCAATACCGCCGGAGTAGGTGGACCGCATGGAGATGTCAAAGCCGCCGTAGCCATACAGCAGCGCCGGCTTAGGCCCCTTGGTGCGGGGCCCGGTGGGCTCCACGATGAAGTAGGGAATCCGAGTGCCATCCTTCGACACCGCAAAGCGCTGGTCCAGCCGCAGGCCCTGGGTCGAAAATAGGCCTTGTTGCGCCTTCAGGTTTTCCAAACCCGCACGGTCGGCCCGTGCCAGCAGCAGGCTCTCGGGCGTGAGCAAGTCGGTGTAGTTGACCAACAGGCTCTCAGCCCACTCGTCCTCGATGACACTGGGGTCGTGCAGTGCAGCCACCGAAAGCGTGCCGGTGTTGGGCACCGGAATGGTTCGGGTTGTCCAACCCTGGCCCTCGGGCCGGCGAACCTCCAGGCGCCCTGTCACGTCCTGCATCACGCTGAGCACCACCGAACCCGCTGTGGTGGTGTATCCCCCCAGCGACCGTTGAGCCGTAGGCGTAAACAGCGCCACCGGATCGGGCTTGCCCTCCATCAGCGCTGCAGCCGACATCACCAGCAAGGAGCCAGCCGGCCACACGCGCTCGCCCTGCTTCCATTCCGAGCGCAGCCTCATCAGCGCCCGTTCCTTCCAAAACGTTACCTGCGCATCGGCCGGCTTGGGCACCTGCTTCAAGGACGATCCTTCCAGCAGAAACAGTTCGTTGCGGTAAAAGTCCAGGCCGCGCGAGACGAAGGCGCGTTCGAAGCCCGGCGTGCGGTCGCTCCAGGCGCTGGCCCACACATCACCCTGTTGCCCCTCGAATACCGTTTGTGCCTGTGCCAGCAGGGTGCCGCGCTTCCACTGGCGCACCGCGCGTGGGTAGCCAGAGTCGGTCACCACGTCGCCTGGCGCAGCCGTGCCCACCAGCAGCGTGTCGGCATCCAGCCAAGCCCAGCGGTTCTTGGACAGCGGTAGCGAAAAGCCGCCCTTCACGAACGCCCGTGTGGCCAGGTCGAATTCGCGGACCACATTCGCATCGCTTCCACCAGGCGACAGCGCCACCAGGCAGCGGGTCGACGAAGCCGAGAAGCAACTGCTGCCCTGCCACACCCAGCTCTGTCCTTCAGCCTTACCCAAGGCGTCCAGGTCCAACAACACCTCCCAGTTCGGCTCGGCCTTGCGGTACTCGGCCATGGTCGCGCGGCGCCAGATGCCACGGGGGTTCTGGGCGTCTTGCCAAAAGTTGTAAAGCCAGGCACCACGCCGGGCCACAACAGGGATGCGGTCGCGCGCGTCCAACACCTCACGCAACTCGCGCCGCAGCCCCTCAAAGCGCGGGTCGGCCTGCAGCACCGCCTCAGAATGGGCGTTTCGCTGGCGCACCCAAACCAAGGCCGTCTCGCCCATGACCTCTTCCAGGCCCAGGTGGGGGTCGTGGGGCTCGGGTGCGGACCGCGCGGCTGTGCTGCTGGGGCTTGCGGGTGGGGTGGTGTTGGCCATGGACATCTGCGAAAGGCTGCCCAGCGTCATGGCGACGCAAACCCAAACCCAAACCCAAGCCCAAGGCCAAGTCCAAGGCCAAGTCCAAGTCCAAGTCCAGGCCCAAGCCCAGGCCGGCAAACGTTGGGGGGTTCGGCGTTCAGCTTCGCGTCCGGCACCGTGCTCGGTGATGCCCTCGGCGCAGCGCGGGAGGCTGGGCTGGTGGTTCATTCAGTCAACCAGGGAATGAAGGACAGCAAGCAGCACAGCCGCGGCCTGTTGCTTATGGTCGGCGGCGGCCCTGAGCGTCTGCTTGTGGCTCAGCCGCTGGGCCGCCAGTCCAGCGGCCATGTTGGTCATCAAGGAAATCGCCAGCACCCGCAGGCCAGCGCAGCGCGCCGCAATGGTTTCGGGCACGGTGGACATGCCCACCGCATCGGCACCCAGGCGCTGCAGCATGCGGATTTCCGCAGGCGTCTCAAACTGTGGGCCCATCATCCAGGCATAGACGCCCTCGTGCATCACCGCCGATTCCGCCGCGGCCGCCTGCACCGCACGGCGGCGCAGATCCAGGTCGTAGGCCTGGCCCATGTCAACGAAGCGGTCGCTGCCCCCCAAACCCTGCAAGGGCGAGCGCTGCACCAGGTTCAGGTGGTCGCTGAGCAGCATCAGGCTGCCCGTGGGCCAATCGCCGTGCAGGCTGCCGGCCGCATTGGTCAGCACCAGGATTGTGCAGCCCAAAGCGGCCACGGTTTGCACCGCACCCCGCATAGCGGTGGCGTCCCCTGTCTCGTAAGCATGCTGGCGCCCCATCAGCACCATCACGTCCAGCGAGCGTGTCGTACCCGGCAGGCGGGCCAATCGCACGCAGCCCGCATGCCCCGCGATACCCAAGGGCGGAAATGCCGGTAGCTCGGCATAGGGCACATCCACCGCATCCAGCAGCCCGTCGACCATGCCAGCCCAGCCCGAGCCCAAGAGCACCGCCACCTGCGGCTGGCGGGCACCCCAAGCCTGGCGCAGCCGCGCGGCGCTGCGCGCCACCTCTGCCGTGCTCACGGCGGCCGTCCGCCACTCAAATGGTCAGGCCCGAAGCTGTGCGGCAGCAAGGCGCCCAAGGTGGTGCGCAGACGCACCTCACGTCCATCGGCCGCGATCACCGGCACTTCATCGCCGGCAAACTCGCGCAGCTTCTGGCGGCAGCCGCCACAGGGCGTCACCGCTTCACGACCCTCACCCGCCACCACGGCGGCCGTCACGCGCCGGCCCCCGGCCATCACGAGGTGCGCCAAGGCCACGGCCTCGGCGCATAGGCCTTGCGGATAGGCTGCGTTCTCGATGTTGGCGCCGGCGTGCACTCGGCCTTGCTCGTCCATCAGTGCAGCACCCACGGCAAAGTTGGAGTAGGGAGCATGTGCGCGCAAGCGGGCGTCGCGCGCCACTTGCACCAAGTAGCGCTCCTGTTCCTCGCTCAATTCGAAATGCCCAGACATCAACGCTCCTTCAAGTACGGCACGCCCAGCGCTGCGGGGGCCCTGGCCCGTCCGATGAAGCCAGCCAACAACACCACCGTCAGCAGGTAGGGCAGGGCCTGGATGGCCTGCACGGGAACGGTACCACCGCCCAGCGCCTCGGGCCAGGGCGCGCCCTGCAACCGGATGGCCAAGGCATCTAGGAAACCAAACAGCAGACAGGCGGCCATGGCGCCCACTGGGTTCCACTTGCCGAAGATGAGGGCAGCCAGCGCCATGTAGCCCCGCCCAGCCGTCATGTGGGGAATAAAGTTGGCGTTCAAGGCCAGCACCAGGTAACTGCCGGCCAGGCCCGAGAGCAGCCCATTGAGGGCCAGCGCCCGGTAGCGCAGGCCCTGCACCGAGACACCGGCGGCGTCCACCATGAGCGGGTTCTCGCCCACGGCGCGCAAGCGCAGCCCCAAGCGGGTGTGGAACAGCAACGCCCACACCAGCACCACGCACAGCAGGGCCAGGTACACCAAGCCGTTGTGACCCAGCAGGCCCAGGCCTAACACCGGCCCCACGACCGGCACACCCTGCACCAGCTGTGCATCCGATGTGAACCAGCCCGTCAGGCGAGCCGACTCCGCGATTTGGGGCGTTTGCCCGCCCAAGCCGAACCAGGCCGCACCCAACACAACGGTCAGGCCTGCGGCCGTCATTGTCAGGGCCATGCCCATGACCACCTGGTCGCCACGGTGGCTCACGCAGCCCCAGCCCTGCACCATCGACATCGACACCGCCAAGGCCATGGCCACCATCATGGCGGGCACCCACGCCCCTGTGGCAGCGGCCACGCTGGCTGCGGCAAACGCCGACAGCAGCATTTTGCCTTCCAGCCCCAAGTCGACCACCCCCGAACGCTCGGCCAGGCAACCGGCCAAGGCGCACAGGATCAGGGGTGTGGCCCCGCGCAGGGTGGAGCCCAACAAGCTGCCCACCAACAGACCGAAGTCGTGCAGTGCTTCCATCAGGCCCGCTCCGCCCAAGCACCGTCCCGGGGCCCGCGGCGCAGCCACTGATGCAAGCTGGCCAGGGGTCCCACCAGCACCGTGGACAAGGCACCGGCAAACAACACGATCAAGCCCTGCAGGGTGAACACCATGTCGCGGCTGAAGCCTGGCACCTCGAAGGCCAGCTCGGCGCCGCCCTGGTACAGGGTGCCAAACAGCAGCGCCGCCAGGCCAATGCCCACCGGGTGGTTACGCCCGATGAGCGACACCGCAATTCCGGCAAAGCCTGCGCCAGCCACGAAGTCGGGCAACAAGCGTTGGTGCACACCGGCGATCTCATTGACACCCACAAGCCCCGCCAAGGCGCCTGAGACCACCATGGCCGCCATCACCTGGCGCTTGAGGTCCACACCAGCATACAGGGCTGCGGCGGGTGCATGCCCACTGGCCCGCAAGGCGAACCCAGTGCGGCTGCGCCACAGCAGCCAGCCCACCGCCACCAAGGCCAGCGCCGCCAGCACCACGCTTAGGTTCAGGGGCGTGGCCGGCCAGTCCACCCCGACGGCCTGCAGAACTTCGTGTACCGCGGGCATCCGTGCAGCCGGCTCAAAGGCGCGGCTTTGCAGGTCCATGGTTACCGGCTCCTTGAGTACCTCCACCAACAAATACCCCATGAGGGCCGCGGCCAGGAAATTGAACATGATGGTGGTGATCACCACATGGCTGCCCCGCCAGGCCTGCAGCGCACCCGGCACAGCCGCCCAGGCCGCGCCAAGGAGCATCGCACCCAGGACCATGGCCGGCACCAGCACGGCAGCAGGCAAACCCGGCGTCAGGTGCAGCGCAGCCAAGGCCACCAGGCCCGTGCCCAGCCCACCTATGGTGGCTTGCCCTTCACCCCCGATGTTGAACAGCCCGGCATGGAAGGCCACGGCCACCGCCAGACCTGTGAACACGAAGGTGGTAGCGTAGTACAGCGTGTAGCTGAGGCCCGCCGGGCTACCCCAGGCGCCCTTGATCAGCAGGCCCAACACGCCCAGGGGCTCCAGCCCGATGGCCCACACCACCACGGCGGCGGCCACCAGGGCCATGGCCAGGTTCAAGACCGGCAACAGGCCCAGGTCGATCCAGCGGGGCAAGGTGGGGTTCATTGAAAGGCCATCCTCAATGCGCGGCCCCGCCCATCAGCCGCCCCAAGGCGGCCACCTCGCATTCTTCGATGGGCAACTCGCCGGCCACCCGGCCTGCGTTCATCACCAGCACCCGGTCTGAAATCGCCAAGATTTCATCAAGCTCTGAGGACACCACCAACACCGCGCCACCCGCGTCGCGATGTGCTCGCAGGCGCGCATGGATGAACTCAATAGCCCCGATGTCCACGCCGCGAGTGGGCTGGCCCACCAACAACACCGAGGGCTGCGCCTGTGCCTCACGCGCCAGCACCAGCTTTTGTTGGTTGCCACCCGAAAACTTCGACGAGCGCAGCTCGGGCTTGCGTGGCCGCACATCGTAGGCCTGCAGCATGTCCAGCGTGGCCTGGCGCATGGCCCGCCGGTTCATCCAGGCCCAACGCCCGTAGCGACGCCAGCCTTGGTAGCCCAGCACTGCCGATTCCCAGGCCGCAAAGGGCAGCACCAGGGCTCGGTGCAGCCGGTCCTCCGGCACATGGGCCAAGCGCCGCTGTCGGGCCAATGCAGGACTGAGCCATGCAGACGGCACAAAAGTGTCGCCCGCCAGCACCAAGGTGCCCGAGTGCGGCACCTTCAGCCCCGACAGCACTTCCAGCAGCTCCGTTTGCCCATTGCCTGTCACACCGGCCACACCCACGATCTCACCGGGCCTAAGCTCCAGGCTCACCTCGTCAAGGCGCGCCACACCGAATGCATCCGTCCAGCGCAGGCCCTGGGCCTTTAGCAGCGCAGGCTGCAACGCGGCAGCCGGCCGTTGTTCTTCGCTGCTGGGCATGCGCCGTCCGGCGGCCACGCGCCGCCCCACCATCGCCTGGGCCAGGTCATCCACGCTGGTGTGGGCGATCTCACGCTCCAACACCACTTCACCGCCGCGCATCACCGTTACGCGGTCGCAAAGCGCCAGGATTTCCTTGAGCTTGTGCGTGATCAGCAGCACCGTGGCTCCCCGTTCGCACAAGCCGCGCAAGGCAGCGAACAGGGCCGAGGTCTCGTCCGGGGTCAACACCGCCGTGGGTTCGTCCAAAATCAGCACGCGGGCTCCGCGTACCAAAGCCTTCAGAATCTCCAGGCGCTGCCGTTCTCCCACGGGCAGGTCTTCCACCATCACATCCAGGCGAACCGAAAGCCCCGTTTGCTCCATCAAGGTGTTCAGCCTGCCCGCCAAAACCTCGCGCGCAGCGCCCAAGCGCCAATCCGGCTCGGCCCCCAAGAGCACGTTGTCCAGTGCGGACATGGTGTCCACCAGCATGAAGTGCTGGTGCACCATGCCAATGCCCAGGGCCATGGCCTCGCGCGAGTCGCGGATGCGCACCGCCCGGCCGTCGATTTCGATCCGGCCTTCGTCGGCTTGGTAGAAGCCGTAAAGGATGGACATCAGGGTGCTTTTGCCGGCACCGTTCTCGCCCACGATGCCGTGCACCGTGCCCGCTTGCACACCCAGGTCCACTGCCCGATTAGCCTGAACAGCGCCAAAGTGTTTGCTGATGCCGACCATGTGCACCGCCAGGGGCGTCGCAGCATCGGTCATGGCCGCGGTCACTTGCAGGCGTTGGCCGCCATGTAGTCGATCACCTTCAGCTTACCGGCGATGATGTCGGCCCGGGCCGCTTCCACACGCCGCTTCATCTCGGGTGTGATCAGCTTGGCGTTGTGTTCGTCCTGCGCATAGTCCACGGCGTTCTCGGCCAAGCCCAGCACCGTCAGGCCCGGCGTCACGCCCTTCATGGCACGGGCCACTGCTATGTCCACTCGCTTGACCATGGAGGTCAACATCGTGCCCGGCTGCAGATGGTTTTGGTTGCTGTCCACCCCTATGGCGTATCGGCCACTGTCTTTGGCGGCCTGGTACACCCCGATGCCGGTGCCACCGGCCGCTGCAAACACCACGTCCACTCCATTGGCGAACTGCGCCTTGGCCAGTTCACTGCCGCGCGTGGGGTCGTTCCAGGCCGCTGGGGTGGTACCGGTCATGTTCATGCTGACCTCGACCTTCGGGTTGGCATAGCGCGCACCCTGTTCATATCCACACTGGAACTTGCGAATCAGCGGTATGTCCATACCGCCAATGAAGCCCACCTTGCTGGTCTTGCTGGCCATGGCAGCCAACATCCCCACCAGAAAGCTGCCTTCGTGTTCCTTAAAGACGATGGACTGCACATTGGGCAAGGTCACCACCGCGTCGATCAGAGCAAACTGCAGCTTGGGGTGCGCCCGGGCCACCTTTTCCATAGGCGTTCCCTGCGAAAAACCCACGCCCACAATGGGGTCAGCGCCGCGCTCAGCCATGCGCCGGATGGCCTGCTCGCGTTGAGCCGGGTTGGCAATTTCAAACTCCAGGTAGGACTGGCCGGTCTCCTTCTTCCAGGTCTCTGCACCTCGGAAGGCAGCCTCGTTGAAGGATTTGTCGAACTTGCCGCCCATGTCGAAGATGACAGCGGGCGCGGCCTGCGTGGCGCCAGCGCCGGCCAAGGCGCCGACACCAGCCAAGGCCAGCGCCAGCACGGCGCTGCGCGCGCGTGCGGTGTTGGGCGGCATCAAAGTGTGCTTCAAGCCGAGCATGACTCACCTGTGTTTACGACGGTAGACAGATAAGGATAGCAAGCCGCGAGCCCCGGCCCTCCAAAGCGGGTTTAGCATGATGGACATGTCGAGCCCCCGACCCGACCCCGAACTGGCCTCCATGCCCAAGGTGCTGCTGCACGACCACTTGGACGGCAGCCTGCGCATCAGCACCCTCATTGAACTCTGCCGCCGCCGCGGGCTGGCCTTGCCCACCCGCGACCCGGGGGCCCTAAAGCAGTGGTTCGAGGGCAATGCCATGGCCGGTAGCCTGGAACGCTATCTGCAAGGTTTCGCCTTGACCGTGGCGGCAATGGCTGATGTTCAGGCGCTGGAGCGGGTGGCCTTCGAAGCGGCCGAAGACGCTCGTGCCCAAGGGTGCGTGCTGGCCGAGTTCCGCATGGCGCCCCTGCTCCTGCAGCCGCATGGGGTCGCCCCGGATGATGCCTTGGCGGCAATGCTTGCGGGCCTGGAGCGCAGCGAGCTGGCCTGCGGCTTGATCGTGTGTGGCATGCGCCACGAAGCCCCCGAGCGGGTGGCTCAAGCCGCTGATTTGGCCTTGCGCCACCGCGTGAGCCCACAGCGGGCAGTTGGCGTGGTGGGCTTCGACCTGGCCGGACCCGAACGCGGATGGCCTGCCACACGGCACGCCAAGGCCTTGGCTCGGCTGCGCGAAGCCGGTTTGCCCCTGACCCTGCATGCCGGCGAAGCCGATGAGGGGCAGCGCGTTCTGGAAGCCGTGGCTTTGGGCGCCCAACGTATCGGCCACGGTGTGCGCCTGGCCGACCTGCTGAACACCGACGAGGGCCCGCAGGCGCTGCAAACCCTGCAGGCTGCGCGGGTGCACTTGGAAATCTGCCCCACCAGCAATGTGCAAACAGGCGCTGCTGTGTCCATCGCCGATCACCCGATTCGGTCGCTTTGGGACGCTGGCGTTTCACTTTCGTTCCAGACCGACAATCAGCTGGTGTCCTGCACCACCCTTAACCGGGAGGGCCAGGCCCTGATGGACGAGGCCGGCTTCCAGTGGGCCGATCTCCTGGCGATGCAGGAACAGGCGCTGCAGGCGAGTTTCCTGCCCGCCCCCATCACCCAGGCCGCATCCAATAAGCTGCAGGCGTGGGCCGAAGTGCAGGGCCTGCGCTGAACCCAAACACCCACGGCCCGCCACGGCCTTCACAACGGCATCAAACCCGATTCCAACCCGCAAGACCCCATGCCCAACCTCAGCAACCGCTCCACTGCGCCGCAGCCAACTGCCCAGCCCACCTTGCGCCACACCCTCAGGGCCGGAGCCCTGGCCAGCGCTTGGGCGCTGGCAGGTGCTGCCACCCTGGCCCTGTTGTCCTCGGGCTGTGCCCAGGCTCCACAGGCCAGCGGCTCGGCATCCCCCGAGACGGTGCAGGTCCGCGTCATCGCCTTCAACGATCTGCACGGCCATCTGGAAAGCAGCAACCTCACCGTCCAGGTCGCTGACCCTGCCCAAACGGGCTCAGCCCTGCGCGTGGCGGTGGGCGGCGCCGACGCCATGGCCGGTCTGGTGCGCAGCCTGCGTCAGTCTGCCGCGCACAGCCTGGTGGTCAGCAGCGGCGACCTGATTGGCGCCACCCCACTGGTATCGGCCCTGTTCCGCCATGAGTCCACCATCGAGGCCGCCAACCTCATCGGCGTGAGCGTGGCCACCGCGGGCAATCACGAGTTCGATGCCGGCGCCTCGGAGTTGCTGCGCCTCCTGAAGGGCGGTTGCGCCGAACAGCGCCCAGATGACCCGGCGCGGTCCTGTGCCCTGGGCCCATATCGGGGGGCACGCTTTCCCATGGTGTCGGCCAATGTGCGGCGCAGCGGTGGTGGCAGCCTGCTGGCCCCGTCCTGGGTGATGCAAGCCGGTCCGGTCAAGGTGGGGGTGATCGGCGCCGTGACCCGGACGACGCCGCAATTGGTGGTGCCCTCCGGAGTTGAAGGCCTGCAGTTCATCGACGAAGCGCTGGCCATCAACGAAGCCGCGCAGGCGCTGCAGGCCCAGGGCGTCCAAGCCCTGGTCGTGACCCTGCACGAAGGCGCAGAAATCGGCGGCCCAGGCCAGCCCGCCGATTGGAATGACCGCAGCTGCCCCGGGCTGCGCGGCGCAGCGGTGGACATCATCAAACGCATCACCCCCGCGGTAGACCTCGTTCTCACAGCCCACACCCACCAAGGCTATAACTGCCTGGTCGACGGGCGCCCGGTCCTGCAGGCGGTGGCCTACGGGCGCGGTTTATCCGTGGCCGACCTTCACATCAATACCCGCACCGGGGCTGTGGACCGCGCCAAAACACTGGCCCGCAACCTCCCGGTTTTCAATGTTCGTACCGACGCCACCCACCGCGACAAGGTAGCCGCCGCCGAACCGCCGGCCTACCGCGCGGCCCTGTTGGCGGCCCGGCCCGATGCCGAAGTGGCCGCCCTGGTCCAGCGCTACGCCCAAGCGGCGGCTCCGCAGGCCCAGCGGGTGGTGGGCCGTATCGCCCGCACCTTGGACCGCCGCGGCCTGGGCGACTCGCCTGCGGGGCGTCTGGTGGCCCAGGCCCAATGGGAGGCCACCCGCAGCCCAGACACCGGCGGCGCCCACTTTGCCCTGATGAACCCGGGCGGCATACGCGCCGACCTGGCCTGCCGAGGCGCGCCGCCCTGCGAGGTTACCTATGGCGACCTCTTCAGCATGCAGCCCTTTGGGAATAGCCTGGTGGTGATGAGCCTGACCGGCGCGCAGGTGCGGGAACTACTGGAACAGCAACAGCGTGGCGGTATTGATGCGCCGCTGTTGTCGCCCTCCGAAGGGCTGACCTACCGCTGGTCCCGGCGGGCCCCCATCGGTCAACGCGCCCAGGACATCCGCATCCATGGCCAAGCCCTGAACGAGGCTACCCTCTACCGTGTCACGGTCAACAGCTTCATGGCCGAAGGCGGCGATGGCTACACGGTGCTGCAGCGCGGCCAACAGCGCCTAGGGGGTGCCCAAGACCTCGACGCCATGCTGGCCCAGCTGCGCAAAGGGGTGACAGATGCCGGCCTTGCCCGCATCACAATCACCGATTAACCCCATGTGTTGTGCCGTTGTCACAGTTCAGTCGCAGCGCGAGGACATCATGTTGCGCAAGCCCGGTGTCCTCCGCGATAGTGCGTGAGCAAGCCCTCAAGCGGCGCGGTCAGCCGCGTGTGACGATCCCCCGTTCCAACACCCCTTAGGCGTCCTCGTGCCATCCGGATGCGAGTGTCCGCCTTGTCCCTTGGAGATTCCCCTATGACTTCCCTGCGCCTAAACGCATTCACCCGAAGCGCCATCGGCCTGGCCATCGCGGCCGTGGTAGCCCCTGCCATCGCCCAAAACACAACCGCCAGTGTCAGCGGACGCGTGGTGGGGGCCGACGGCAAACCAGTTGTTGGCGCAACGGTCACGGTGCTGCATGTGGAGTCCCGCACCGCCAGCAACCTCACCACCGACGCCGACGGCCGCTACAGCGCCCGCGGCCTGCGGGTGGGCGGCCCCTATACCGTGACGGTCACCAAAGGTGGCCAAAGCGAGAAGCGCGACAACGTGTTCCTGACCTTGGCGGAGACCGCCAGCCTGGACATCGCCATGCTCGGCAGCGCCGCCACCGTGACCATCACCGGCCGCGGTGCCATGGACAAGTTCGAGAGTTCCAACAAGGGCGCAGGCACCAACATCAGCAGCCGCGACTTGGCCGCACAAGCCTCCATCCAGCGCAGCCTGCAGGACTACGCCCGCTTCGACCCCCGACTGGCCCAGACCGACAAGGAACGCGGCGAAATCTCCGCTGCTGGCCAGAATACCCGCTACAACTCCATCACCATCGACGGCGTCACCACCAACGACACCTTCGGCCTGGAATCCAACAACCTGCCCACCATCAAGCAGCCGATCTCCATTGAGGCGATCCAAAGCGTACAGGTCAACATTGCGAATTACGACGTCACGCAAAAGGGCTACACCGGCGCCAACATCAACGCGGTCACCAAGAGCGGATCCAACGACGTCAAGGGCAGCGTGTACTACGTCGTCCGCGACGACCGCTTGGTCGGCCAGCGTTACAACGCCGTCACCGACACCTACTTCGACGCACCCAAGTTCACTGAGAACACCAAGGGCTTCACCCTCGGCGGCCCGGTCATCAAGGACAAGCTGTTTTTCTTCGTCAACCACGAAGCCTTCACCAGCTCGCGCACCCGGCCTGACTTTGCGCCCATCGGCGGCGCCGGCACCATCGTGGGCCTGCGCCAGTCAACTATCGACCAGGCTATTGCCATCGGCCGCGACACCTATAAGGTGGACCTGGGCACCTCGGCCGTGCCCGAAGGTGTGGCCGTCAATGTGAAGGACAGCCTGCTCAAGTTGGACTGGAACATCAGCGACCAGCACCGCGCCAATGTGCGCTTCACCCGTACCGACCAAACCGAACCGTTCCTCGTGGGCTTCAACAGCACCGGCCTGTCGCTGAGCTCCTACTGGTACAACCAAAAGAAGTCGCTCAAGAGCGTCGTGGGCCAGTTGTTCTCGGACTGGACCGACAACTTCAGCACCGAGTTCAAGATCTCCAAGCGCGACTACGACAGCGCTCCCACCCCGGTTAACGGCGTGCGCTTGCCGCAGATCGCGCTGGACTTCGCGGGCGCACTGCCCAGCGACGCACCGGCCGGCACCAATGCCAACACCCGCACCCTGCTGATGGGCACCGAGCGCAGCCGCCACTTCAACGTCCTTCGCACCAATACGTTGGACACCTATTTAGGTGCTAACTACCGCGTTGGGCAGCATGAGCTGAAGTTTGGCCTGGACCACGCGGACAACGACGTCTACAACGCCTTCTTGCAAGACACCAATGGCCGCTACGTCTTCCGGTGTGAAAACAGCAGCGCCAGCCTGAGCTACAGCTTTGGCAGCATCAGCTGCGCCACCGCCACGGCCGATCAGGTTGCCTCGGCTGTGCTTGAAAACTTCCGCTTGGGCCGCCCCTCGCAGTACTTCGTGCAGGTGCCGCAGCCCGGCCGCGCGCTCACGGATGCCGTGGCCGTCTGGAACTACGCCAACACCGGCCTGTTCCTGCAAGACACCCTCAAGCCCAGCCAGAACCTGAGTCTGGTAGCCGGCCTGCGCCTGGACCGCCTGGCCATGCCCAGTTCGCCCTTGGCCAACCCGGCTGCAGCAGCGGCACCCGTGGCCGGTAACCCGGCCACCAACGCACGCGCCAGCGGTGGCTTCGGTTTAGACAACACCCGCACCATGGACGGGGCCACCCTGTTCCAGCCGCGCGTGGGCTTCAACTGGAATCTGGGTAGCGCAGACACGCGTCGCCAGCTGCGTGGCGGCTTCGGCTTGTTTCAGGGCGCTGCGGCCAACGTCTGGCTGAGCAACCCTTACTCCAACACGGGTCGCGCAGCCGTGACCTACAGCTGCACCAGCTTTGCCGCCTGCGTCAGCTCCAACGCCCGATTCAGCGCCAACCCAGACGCACAGCCGGTGCTCACGGGCACCATCCCGGCAGCTAACGTCGACTTCCTGGATCCGACCCTCAAGCAGCCGTCGGTGTGGAAGTTCAACTTGGCCTTTGACACCGAACTACCTGACCTGCCCCTGATCGGCCGTACCACGGCTGGCGTGGAAATGCTGGGTACCCGCGTGAAGGACGGCATCTACTATGAGCATCTGAACTTGGGCGTGGCCACCCGAACCGGTCTGGACGGCCGTCAACTGTTCTACACCGCATCGGGCTACAACTCCGCCTGCTGGACAGCCACCGGTGGCACCGTGGGGGGCGCCGCCTGCCCCAACCTGCGCACCAAGGCCTTGAGCAACCCCGCCTTCAACAATGTGCTGGTGGCCAAGGGAACCGACCAGGGTGGCGGCAACGCTGTCACGCTGTCGCTGAGCAAGATCATCCCGGGCGGCGCCGCCTGGTCGATGGGCTATACCCGCACCTCAGCCACGGAAGTCAGCCCGCTGACGTCCTCGGTGTCCAACTCCAACTGGCTCAACCGCAACATCTTCAACCCCAACGAGCAGGTGCTGCAGAACTCCAACTACCTGATCCGCGACCGCTTCAATGCAGCCTTCAGCCTTTCGCGCAGCTTCATCGCCAAGGCACCGACCACCATCGGTGTCTTCTTCGAAGGCCGTCGTGGCAAGCCCTACAGCTGGACCTACATCAACGACCTCAACGGTGACGGCGTCAACGGCAACGACCTGATGTTTATCCCCAAGAGCCCAGGCTCGGGTGAAGTGGTGTTCCGAGGCGGCGCAGCTGAAGAAACACGCTTCTGGGACATCGTGGAAGCCAACCCGGCCTTGCGCAACGCCAAGGGCGGTGTGGTGGGTCGCAACAACACGTTCGCGCCCTGGGTGAACAACTTTGACGTGCGCCTGAGCCAGCAGCTTCCAGGCTTCGGCAGCAAGCAGCGCGCCACCATCACCATGGACATCCTGAATTTCGGTAATCTGCTCAACAAGAAGTGGGGCCGGATCAACGAAATCGGCTTCCCGTCCAACCGCAGCTTTGTTAACTATGCGGGCCTAGATGCACAGGGCCGCTATGTCTACAGCCTGGGCAGCACCGAGGCCTTGGTGACGCGCCAAGCCTCTGGCGAGTCGCAGTGGGCCGCGCAGCTGACGATGCGTTACGAGTTCTGATCGCGCACGGCCCCGGGCCACTGGGCAGCGCGCCAGCAGCCCTTAGCCACACCGCAGCGTGGCCTGTTCGGCCCAAGCCCGGCCCCTTTTCGTAAGGGCCGGGCTGCTTTGTCAGCCGTCCTTCAGCCTGAGACCAACCAGGCCCTTAAACTCAATCGCATGAAACTGATTGGATCCCTGTCGAGCCCCTATGTGCGCAAGGTGCGCGTGGTGATGGCTGAAAAGAAGCTGGATTTCCAACTCATCCTGGAGGACGTTTGGAACAGCGACCAAATCCTGCTCAGCAACCCCTTGGGCAAGGTGCCCTGTCTGGTGATGGAAGGCGGCGAGGCAGTCTTTGATTCACGCGTCATCGCCGAGTACCTCGACATGCTCAGCCCCGTTGGCAGGCTCATTCCCAGCACCGGGCGCGAGCGCGCCGAGGTACGAACCTGGGAAGCGCTGGCCGATGGTGTGCTCGATGCGCTGATTGCCATTCGCCTGGAAAACACCTGGGCGGGCCGGCGAGCCGAGCAGCGCAGCGCCGCCTGGTGTGATCGGCAAATGTCCAAGGTGCGCGCCAGCTTGGATGCCATGAATACCGCCTTGGCCGACAAGCCCTGGTGCAGCGGCAGCCACTACAGCTTGGCCGATATTGCCCTGGGCTGCGTGACCGGCTACCTCGATTTCCGATTTCCCGAGGTGAATTGGCGCGAGGGGCATCAGCACCTGGCGCGCCATCACGACAAGCTCGCCGTACGGCCCAGCTTCGTCGACACCGCACCGCCGAAGGCCTAGGGACTAGGGCCCAAGTGCCTCGCGGGCGAGCCAGGCCAGCGCAGCTGGGCGCGGCCTCCCAGGCCCCGGCTCAGCCAGGACCCGCATTCTTCATCATGAACACCGGCGACGCAGCCGTTCGGCTCGGCCGTCCCATGGGCGCGACCCGCTTGAGGTCCAGCTCCAGCCCGAACGAATCGGCGCTTGCGTGGGGCCAGAAGTCGCGAAACACCTTATAAGGCCAATCAGCCTCACCCCTTTGAGCTGCCAAGATCGCGCCATCGGCCACAAAGGGCAGCGAGTGGGCCAGGGGTTTAACAGCCTCGCCGCTGCGCCGCACGATGTGAGAAGCGCTGATCTGCCCCGGATGGGTCAATCCAGCAGCCTGCACCAACTCCTGTAAAGCTTTCAATGTGTGCTGGTGGAACCGCCACACCCGTTCGGTCTTATCCGCCACCACCAGTGCACTTTGCCGGTCCGGGTCCTGCGTGGCTACGCCGGTGGGGCAGGCCCCGGTGTGGCAGCTCTGGGATTGGATGCAGCCCAGGGCAAACATGAACCCACGTGCTGCGTTGCACCAATCGGCCCCCAAGGCCATCATGCGTGCAATGTCGAAGGCACTGACCACTTTTCCGGCGCAGCCGATCTTGATGCGGTCGCGCAATTGAATACCCACCAGGGTGTTGTGCACCAGGAGCAACCCCTCCTGCAGGGGCGCGCCCATGTGGTCGGTGAATTCCAGGGGGGCTGCCCCAGTGCCGCCCTCAGCGCCGTCGACCACGATGAAGTCGGGGGTGATGCCCGTGTCCAGCATGGCCTTGCCAATGCCGAACCATTCCCAAGGGTGACCGATGCACAGCTTGAAGCCCGCCGGCTTGCCACCCGACAGGGTACGCAGGCGCTGCACAAACTGCAGCAGCTCTCGCGGCGTTGAGAACGCGCTGTGCGAAGCAGGGCTCACACAATCCTGGCCCACCGGCACGCCGCGCGCCTGGGCGATTTCAGGAGTCACCTTGGGCCCAGGCAACACGCCGCCATGGCCCGGCTTGGCACCCTGTGACAGCTTGATCTCGATCATCTTCACCTGAGGATCGCGGGCGTTTTCAATGAAGCGCTCTTCGCTGAAGGTGCCGTCATCATGGCGGCAGCCGAAGTAGCCCGAGCCAATTTCCCAGATCAGGTCGCCCCCGTTGGCGCGGTGGTGTACGCTAATTGATCCTTCTCCGGTGTCATGGGCAAAGTTTCCCTTGCGCGCACCGCCGTTGAGCGAGCGGATGGCGTTGGCAGACAAGGCCCCGAAGCTCATGGCCGAAATATTGAAGACGCTGGCACTGTAGGGCTGCGTGCAGCCGCTGCCGCCCGTGCCAATATCCACCCGAAAGTCATGGTGTGGCGCCACCGTAGGCTTGAGCGAATGGTTGATCCACTCATAACCCTGCGCGTGCACATCCAGCTGAGTGCCAAACGGGCGCTTGTCGCCATCTCCTTTGGCGCGTTGGTACACCAAGGAGCGCTGCTGGCGGGAAAACGGTGCAGCTTCGTTGTCGTCTTCCAATAAGTACTGCCGAATCTCCGGGCGGATGTACTCGAACAGGAAGCGCATGTGGCCAATCAAGGGGTAGTTGCGCAGAACGGCACGACTGGTCTGCTGCACATCGCGCCATCCCTGCAAAGCGCCCGCCAAGCCCAGGGTGGCCACCCACCACCAGGCAGCGCTCGCCCCTGAAAGCGCCAAGAACAAGCCGGCCAGTCCGGCCAGGCTGCACAGCAGCCAGGTTGAGTAGCGCAGGGGCATCCACCCATCGATCATTGCCAACATTCGGGGCATGGTGTCCTCCATCGGGAGCCCGCGGTGCAGGTCCTGGGTTCTTGGTCGGCGCAGAATAGAAGCAAGCACGGTGCGGTACAACAGGAACACCCTGGTCCCGCTGGCGCACGCCCGGGTCTATACTCCTGATCTCAGCGCCGATTTGTCCAGATTGCGGGCGCTCAAGAAATGCCGCTAAAAGGGACACCCCGGTGTCCGCTTCAGCGGCATCGGGTTTTTTGTTGTCGGGAACCAGCTCCACCGTGACTGTTGGCATCGTCACCCCCCAAAAGATGCAGTTCGACCAGCCCCTGCACCTGCGCAGCGGCGCGCAACTGCCCGCCTATGAACTGGCCTACGAAACCTATGGCCAGCTCAATGCCCTGCGCAGCAATGCCGTGTTGGTTTGCCATGCCCTGAACGCCAGCCACCATGTGGCCGGCACCTATGCCGATCAAACGAACAACACCGGCTGGTGGGACAACCTGGTGGGCCCGGGTAAACCGTTGGACACCAACCGCTTCTTTGTCATCGGCGTCAACAACCCCGGCTCCTGCTTCGGCTCCACCGGCCCCACCAACCTCAACCCTGCCAGCGGCCAACCCTGGGGATCTGACTTCCCAGTGGTCACGGTAGAAGATTGGGTCGATGCACAGGCACGGTTACTCGACCGATTGGGCATTGGGCAACTGGCTGCGGTGCTTGGGGGCAGCCTGGGCGGTATGCAGGCCTTGGCCTGGAGCCTTAGGCACCCCGAACGCTTGCGCCACTGCATAGCGGTGGCCACAGCGCCCAACCTCTCGGCTCAGAACATCGCCTTCAATGAAGTGGCCCGCCGCGCCATCACCACCGACCCCGAGTTCCACGCCGGCCACTATCTGCGCCATGGCACGATTCCCCGCCGTGGCCTGCGCGTGGCGCGCATGATCGGCCACATCACATACCTGTCTGATGACTCGATGGAAGCCAAATTCGGGCGCGAATTGCGCCACGGCGCACTGGCCTACACCACGCAGGACATCGAGTTTCAGATTGAGAGCTACCTGCGGCACCAGGGCGACAAGTTCAGCGAATACTTTGACGCCAACACCTACCTGCTCATCACGCGCGCCCTGGACTATTTCGATCCCGCACGCGAAACGGGGGGCGACCTCAGCCGCGCCTTCGCCGCGGCCCGCGCGGTGCGCTTCCTGGTGGTGAGCTTCGCCACCGACTGGCGGTTTTCACCCGCCCGCTCGCGTGAGATTGTCAAAGCCTTGGTCGACAACCAAACCGCGGTGAGCTACGCGGAAATCGACGCTCCCCACGGCCACGACGCCTTCCTCCTGGAAGACCCCCGCTACCACGCAGTGATGCGGCTGCGGTTTGATGCCATTGCTCGCGAGGTGGGCGTATGAAACCGTCACCGTCCTTGCCGGAGCATCTGCGCGCCATTGCCGCCTTGGTGCCCCCAGGTTCACGGGTGCTGGACTTGGGCTGCGGACGCGGTGAGCTGCTGGCGCACCTGATCGAGCGGCGCGGCTGCAGCGGCTATGGGGTGGAAATCGACGACACCAATCTGCAGGCCTGTGTGGCCCGAGGGGTCGATGTAATCCAAATCAACCTCGAAGACGGACTGGCCATGTTCGCCGACCGAAGCTTCGATGTGGTGCTGCAGTTGCAGACCTTGCAGCACCTGAGGAACACCGAAACCATGCTTCGGGAAACGGCCCGGGTGGGCCGCATGGGCATCGTCAGCTTTCCCAACTTCGCCCATTGGCCCAACCGGCTGTCGGTGCTGGGTGGGCGTATGCCGGTCACCAAGGCCCTGCCTTACCAGTGGTACGACACGCCCAACATCCGCGTGACCACCTGCCAAGACTTTCAAGAGTTGGCCCAGCGCAATGGCCTTCGCATCCTGCAGCACTTCGGCGTGCAGGCCGCTCGCCGGGTGGACTGGTGGCCCAATCTGCTGGCCAGCGTGGCCGTCTTTCAGTTCGACGGCCCCGCGCGCTAGACAGCGGGCGCTGCACAAGGGCGTATAAGCCCTGCAAACCCGGCTACTTTCCTTGAAGCTGCAGCGCGCTACCGGCTGCGGTTCTTCAATCCGCGTTCCTTCAAACCATCTGCGCCTTCTTCACCTTCAGGCGCCACGCATGCAGCAAGGGCTCGGTGTAACCGTTGGGTTGCTCCAAGCCCTTGAGCACCAGGTCGCAGGCCGCCTTAAAGGCCATGGACTTGGACAGGTCAGCCACCATGCGGCGGTAGCTCGGGTCGCCGGAGTTCTGCCAGTCCACCACCTCAGCCATGCGCTCGAAGGTGTCCACCACCTGCTTGCGGGTGACGATGCCATGCAGCAGCCAGTTGGCGATGTGCTGGCTGGAAATGCGCAGCGTGGCACGGTCTTCCATCAGGCCCACGTTGTGGATATCGGGTACCTTGGAGCAGCCGACGCCCTGGTCGACCCAGCGCACCACATAGCCCAGGATGCCCTGCACGTTGTTGTCCAGTTCGGCCTGCTTTTCCGCCTCGGTCCAGAAGGGCACCAGCGCACAGGGAATCTGCAGGATGGCATCCAGCAGGTTCTCTCCCGTGGCGCGCGACTTGTCGCTGCGCACAAATACATCCATGATCTTGAGCAGGGCCGGCACGTCCACCTGGTGGTAGTGCAGCGCATGCAGCGTAGCGGCGGTGGGCGACGGCACCCAGGCGGTGTTCGCACCGGCTTGCGGGTGCGCAATCTTTTGCTTAAGCATGTCCGACATCAGGTCGGGCATGGCCCACATGCCCTTTCCGATCTGTGCACGGCCGCGCAGGCCGCATTCCAGGCCGATCTGCACATTATTGAGCTCATAGGCGCGCAGCCACTGGGCGTTCTTCATCAGCGGCTTGCGCACCATGGCGCCTGAGTGCATGGCCGTGTGGATCTCGTCGCCGGTGCGGTCCAGGAAGCCGGTGTTGATGAAGGCCACGCGGTGGCGCGCAGCGTTGATGCACGCAGCCAGGTTGATGCTGGTTCGACGCTCTTCGTCCATGATGCCCAGCTTGACCGTATGGGGCTTCAGGCCAAGCAGGGATTCAACGCGGCCGAACAGTTCATCGGCAAAGGCCACCTCGGTCGGGCCGTGCATCTTGGGCTTGACGATGTAGACCGAACCCTTGCGCGAGTTGCGGATGGTCTGCCCCTTGGCGGGCTTGAGGTCGTGCATCGCAATGGCCACCGTCACCACTGCATCCATGATGCCTTCGGGAATCTCCGAGCCCTTATCGCCCCACAAGATGGCGGGGTTGGTCATCAGGTGGCCCACGTTGCGCACGAACAGCAGCGAGCGGCCGTGCAGCGTCACCGGCTTGCCTTTGGCGCCGGTGTAGATGCGGTCTTGGTTCAAGCGGCGGGTGAAAGTCTTACCGCCTTTCTCGACCTCTTCAGTCAGGGTGCCTCTGAGGATGCCCAGCCAGTTGGCATAGCCCACCACCTTGTCGGCCGCGTCCACCGCGGCCACCGAGTCTTCCAAGTCCAAGATGGTGCTCAGCGCCGACTCCAGCACCAGGTCGCTCACGCCGGCGGGGTCGGTCTTACCGATCGGGTGGCCGCGGTTGACCTGGATTTCCAGGTGGATGCCGTTGTGGCGCAGCAGCACGGCCGACGGCGCAGCCTCGCCGCCCTGGTGGCCGATGTAGCGGTCGGGCTGCGCCAGGGCGCTCACCGAGCCGTCGCGCAGCCTCACCTGCAGCGCACCGCCCTTGACACGGTAGAGGGTGCTGTCTTTGTGCGATCCCTTGGCCAGCGGGGCCACGCGGTCCAAGACACAGCGGGCGTATTCGATCACCTTGGCCCCGCGCACCGGGTTGTAGGCCCCGCGGCGTTCGGCACCATTGGCCTCGCCGATGGCATCGGTGCCATATAGCGCGTCGTAAAGCGAACCCCAACGGGCGTTGGCTGCGTTGAGGGCATAGCGGGCGTTGAGGATGGGCACCACCAATTGCGGCCCAGCCAAGGTGGCGACCTCATCGTCCACATTCGCGGTCTCGCATTGCACCTGCTCGGGCGTGGGCACCAAGTAGCCGAGCTTCTTGAGAAACGCCTTGTACTGCGGCATGTCCTTGATCGGGCCCGGGTGGGCCTTGTGCCACGCATCCAACTCCAACTGCATCTGGTCGCGCTCGGCCAACAGGGCGGCGTTCTTGGGTGCCAGGTCGTGCACCAAGGCGGAAAAGCCTTTCCAGAAGGCGGAAGCGTTGACGCCCGTCCCGGGCAGCACCTTTTGCTCGATGAACTGGTGCAATTCTTGGGCCACTTGGAGGCCATGGGTGGCAATGCGCTGGGTCATATTGGGTTTCTCGCGGGCAATCAGATCGGAAAACGTCAAACAGGGCGGCAGACAGCACCGCAAAGTGATACTTTATTCCAACCATAAAACCGTATTAATCGAAGATTTTGATAAAGATTCGTGCGTGAAAGTCAATAATTAAAGGGTCATGGACCGCCTTAAGCAAATCGAATCCTTCGTGACCGTGGTGGCGCGTGGCAGCCTCACGGCCGCAGCCCAAGCCGAGGGGGTGGCCCCAGCGGTCATCGGCCGTCGGCTAGACGCCTTGGAGGCCCGCTTGGGGGTGAAGCTGATGCAGCGCACCACCCGACGCCTGAGTCTCACCCACGAAGGCAGCGCCTTTTTGGAGGACTGCCAGCGCCTACTGGGCGACTTGGCCAGCGCCGAGGCCAGCGCGAGTGCAGGCGGCGCAAAGGCCAGCGGCCATTTGCGCATCACCGCACCGGCGGGTTATGGGCGCCGACATGTGGCGCCGCTGGTGCCGCGTTTTCTGGCCCAGCACCCCGAAGTGTCGCTCTCACTGAATCTAGCTGACCGAGTCATCGACATCGTGCACGAAGGCTATGACTGCGCCATACGGGTGGGCAACCTGCCCGACTCCAGCCTGGTGTCGGTGCGCTTGGCCGACAACCGCCGCCTGTGTGTCGCGGCACCGTCTTATCTTGCGCGGCGCGGAACGCCCCGCACGCCACAAGACCTGCAGCAGCACGATACCCTTGTCTTGAGCAGCGAGGCCAGCCAAACCCGCGGCTGGGCCTTCCTGTCTGGCGGACAGATCACCTTCCAGCGCCCGCGCGGACGGGTGGACTGCAGCGACGGGCAGGTGTTGCACGCGTGGTGCTTGGCAGGCCTGGGCATTGCCTGGCGCAGCGCCTGGGAGGTCCGCCAAGACCTGGCCGAAGGCCGCCTGGTCGAGGTGCTGTCCGCCCATGCCGCCCCACCCAATGGCGTCTACGCGGTATTCGTCCATGCACGCCACCTGCCCCTGCGGGTGCGCCTGTGGATCGACTTCCTCAAGGCCACCTGGAGCGACCCCCAGTACTGGGACGGCCCCACCTAGAATCCCGCGATGATTGAAGTGAAGCTTGCCCTGCAGGCCGCGCTGGAAGCGGCCGTGGGCTCGATTGCACCGGGTCACGGCTTGGCTGTGGCCTTTGAGTCGCCGCGCCAAGCCGCGCACGGCGACCTGGCTGTCACGGCCGCCATGGCCCTGGCCCGCCCGCTCAAGCAGAACCCGCGCGCCCTGGCACAGGCCCTGGTGGAGGCGCTCAGGGCGCAAGCGGCGGTTCAAACCTGGGTGCAAGACCTCGAGATCGCAGGCCCCGGGTTCATCAACCTGCGCCTGACGCCCGCTGCGCGCCAAACCGTGGTGGCCGAGGTGCTGCAGCAAGGCGCGTGCTTTGGCCGCCGCGCAGATCAAGGCCAGCGCGTGATGGTGGAGTTCGTCTCGGCCAACCCCACCGGTCCGCTGCATGTGGGCCACGGCCGCCAAGCCGCACTGGGCGATGCGCTGTGTAACTTGTTGGCGTCGCAGGGCGCGCATGTGCAGCGAGAGTTCTACTACAACGACGCCGGCGTTCAGATCGCCACACTGGCCACCTCGGTGCAGGCCCGTGCGCGCGGCCTCAAGCCCGGAGACACGCAGTGGCCCGAAGCGGCCTACAACGGCGACTACATCGCCGACATCGCGCGCGACTTCCTGGCCGGCGCCACCGTTACAGCCGACGACCGTGCCTATACCGCCAGCGGCGACGTGAACGATCTCGAGTCGATCCGCCAATTCGCCGTGGCCTATCTGCGCCACGAGCAAGACCTCGACCTGCAGGCCTTCGGCGTGCGCTTTGACCACTACTACCTGGAGTCCAGCCTCTACAGCAGCGGCCGTGTGGAGCAGGCCGTAGAGCGCCTCGTGGCTGCGGGCAAGACCTATGAAGACGGTGGCGCGCTGTGGCTGCGCTCCACAGAGTACGGTGACGACAAGGACCGCGTCATGCGCAAGTCTTCCACCGTGGACGCCGAAGGCCACGAGATGCAGGGTGGCTACACCTATTTCGTGCCAGACGTGGCTTACCACATCCACAAGTGGGAACGCGGCTTTGGGCAGGTCATTAATGTGCAGGGCAGTGACCACCACGGCACGATCGCCCGTGTTCGCGCCGGGCTTCAGGCTGCAGGCCTGAGCATCCCCACCGACTGGCCCGACTATGTGCTGCACAAGATGGTGACGGTGATGAAGGGCGGCCAGGAAGTCAAGATCTCCAAGCGGGCGGGCAGCTACGTCACGCTGCGCGACCTCATCGACTGGACCAGCCGCGACGCGGTTCGCTTCTTCCTCATCAGCCGCAAGGCTGACACCGAATTCACCTTTGATATCGACTTGGCGCTGCAGCAAAACGACGAAAACCCGGTGTTCTATGTGCAGTACGCCCATGCCCGCATCTGCTCGGTGCTGGAGCAGTACGCGCAAGGCGGTGGCGACCTCAATGGCCTGGCAGGCGCGCCGTTGAGCCGGCTCACCGAACCCACCGAGACCACCCTCATGCTCAAGCTGGCCCAGTACCCCGACATGCTTAGCAAAGCCGCCCACGACCTCGCCCCACACGATGTGGCCTTTTATGCACGCGACCTGGCCGGCGCCTTCCACACTTACTACGCCGCTGAGCGCTTTCTCGCGCAGGACGCTGAGCTCACCCGCGCGCGCCTGGCCCTGCTGCAGGCCACCCGGCAGGTCTTGGCCAATGCGTTGGCCATGGTGGGCGTGTCGGCTGCGCAGCGCCTGGAGCGGGCCATCAGCGAAGAGGTGCTCGCATGAAGTCGCAACATGGGGGAACCCTCGTCGGCCTGATCATCGGCCTGGTCCTTGGTCTTGGGGTGGCCCTTGCCGTGGCGCTGTATGTGAGCAAGGTACCCGTACCTTTCGTCGACAAGCTGCCCCAGCGCACCGCCGACCAAGACAGCGCCGAGGCTGAACGCAACAAGAATTGGAACCCCAATGCGCCGCTGGCCGGCAAGGCCGGCGTACCGGCCGCGGCAGCCTCTGCGGCCTCTTCCCCGGCCTCTGAGGGCGATGCGGCGGCTGCCGCGGGGCCACAGGGCGCAGGCACGGCCCCCGCCGCAACGGCCAGCGGATCGGCCACCCCGCCGAATGCTCCGGGTGCTGCGGCTGTGCGCGCCCCAGCAGCGCCCGATCTACGGCTCGAGGTCACGGGCTTGTTCATTCAGGCCGGTGCCTTCAGCAAGGCCGAGGATGCCGAGCAACAGCGAGCACGATTGGCGATGTTGGGATTTGGCGCCCGCATCTCCGAGCGCGAGCAAGGAGGCCGCCCGGTATTCCGGGTGCGCGTTGGTCCCTTTGAGACCCGGGAAGAAACACAAGGGCCAATGGACCGGCTGCAGGCCGCCGGTATTGAGGTTAGCCTGGTACGCGTGGAGCGCAGCGCCACGCCATGACAAAGCAATGGGAGTCCAACATGAAGCGACGCGAGTTCCTGCAACATCCCGCTTGGCGCACCACTGCCCTTGTGGCAGCGTGCAGCGCCGCCTGGGGCGGACTGCGCACCGAGGCACAGGCCCAGGGGGGCGACTTCACCGAAGGTCGGGACTTCCGCCGCCTAGCCAACCCGGCCCCGGTTCCCGGCCATGGGAAGGTCGATGTGGTCGAGTTCTTCTGGTACGGCTGCCCACACTGCCACTCGCTTGAACCCGCCTTGGAGGCCTGGTCCGCCAAGCTGCCCTCCGACGTCGCCCTCCGCCGGATGCCCGTGGTCTTCGGTGCCCTGCACGAGGCCCATGCGCGCATGTTCTTTGCGCTGGAGGCCCTGGGTCAGCTCTCCACGGTGCACAAGCGCATCTTCGCGGCGCTGCACATCCAGCGCCGGCGTTTGGACAAGTTCGACGACATCGCCGCCTTCGTAGCTGAGCAGGGTGTGGACAAGCAGAAGTTCAGCGAGGCCTTCAACGCCTTCGGCGTGGCTTCGAAGGTCAAGCAAAGCCAGCAACTGGCACAGGCCTACGCCTTAGAGGGCGTGCCGGCCTTGGGCATTGCGGGTCGCTTCCTCACGGCGGGCTCCATGGCAGGCAGCAACGAGCGCGCCTTGCAGGTGGCCGACGCCCTTATCGCGCGTTCGCGTAAATCGGCTTGAAGCATGCCAGTGCCTGAGCCATCAGGCGCTCCAGAGCCTGCCAAGGCTCGTGTGGCCACCCTGGGTCGCGCAGGCCCTTGACCACCCCATCGACCACACTGGCCGCGTGCACCAGGGCGGCCAGGTCGTCACTGCTGACCCTGGGGGCCACGCGTTCAAACAAGCGCTCCTTCAAGCCCCACACCCGTTGCTCTCGCAAAGCCATAGGCAAGGGCTTGCCCTGTTGCAAGGCATCCTTGACCCGCCACAACGCGCGCAGGTCCTCGGCCAGCGTCCAGTGGACCAGCACCGGCGCCTCGCCTGATGCGCGCAAGCCCTGCAACATACGCTGAGCACGGGCCGACTGACAGGCCAGCACCGCTTCAGAGAGCTTGAATACATCGTAGCGGGCCACATTCAGCACCGCATCCTCCACCTGCTGCCAACCCAGGGTCCCAGGCGGGTACAACAACGCCAATTTCTGAATCTCCTGATGCGCCGCCAAGAGGTTGCCCTCCACCCGATCGGACAAGAAGGACAGAATGCGCTGGGCCTGCTCGCCCTGGCCCACATCCAAGCCCTGCACAGCCAGGCGCCGGGCGATCCAGGCCGGCAGATCTTTGCGCTCCACCGGGTCGATGCGCAGGCTCACGCCAGCGGCATCCAACGCGGTGAACCAGGCGCTTGCCAACTGCTCTCGGCCCAACCGGGGCAAGAACACCAAGGTGCACACATCATCGCTCAAGGCCTGACAGTACTGCTGCACGGCTTGGGACCCCTCTTTGCCGAGCTTGCCCGACGGGATTCGGATTTCAATGAGCTGGCGCTGCGCAAACAAGCTCATCGCGCGGGCACTGGCCAAGACCGCGCTCCAATCGAAGTGCGCGCCACTGACGGTGTGCACCTGACGATCGGTGTAGCCGGCTGCTCGAGCGGACTGGCGCAACGCATCCCCAGCCTCTTGTGTCAGCAAGGCATCGTCGCCGTGAATCGTATACACCGAGCGAAGGCTTACACCGGCCTTGTCAAGGTAGGCACTGAGTTGATCGCCGCGCAACTGCATGATGCCTACGGCGCCCCCGCCGGCTTGGGTATGGATGTGCCCGACGCTGGCGGCAAAACGACCGACTCCAAACGGCGCACGATCTGCAGCACCATGTCACGCTCAAGCACCCGAAAAATTTCTTCCTCTTCGCGGGCCTTGGCCAAGGCCGCGCTCTCGTTGGTGGACAAGTCGCGCTGCAATACCAAATCGGTGGGCTCGATCAACACCCGACCCTGTGCGGTAGAAAGGGAAAAGCGCAAACGCAGCCGCAGCACCAGTTCGCGCACCAGACCCGCGGTGGTCAGTCCCGTCACAATCTTCTCCCGTTGCGCACTTTCCAAGCGCAACACCACCTGCACCGGCGCCGGCGGCTCTAGCAGCTGCACCCGGCTGCCCAACTGCTGCCGCAGCTCACGGCCCAAGGGCGTGGCCGCTGGCGCGCCCACCAACTGCAGCCGAGAAAACGACAAGGACGCAGCGCCGCGCAACTTGAAGCCGCAGGCACTGAGCCATAACGCCGCATTGCCCAGGCCCAGCAGACCGGCCATGCGGCGCACGACAAGCCGGCGCGGCGCGGTCGGGGACCGCATTGGCGCAGGAGCCGCGCGTTCCATCAAACCACCACGTTGACCAGACGCCCCGGCACGATCACCACTTTGCTGTGCGAGCGCCCTTTAGCAAAACGCGCGAATTCGGGACTGGCCAAGGCGGCCGCCTCGATGGCGGCCCCATCGGCCTGCGCGGGCACGCGCAGGCTGCCGCGCATCTTGCCGGCAATCTGCAGCACCAGCTCAATCTCATCCTGCACCAGTGCGGCTTCGTCCACGGTCGGCCAGCTGGCGTCCAAGAGATCGCCTAGGCGCGCGGCGTAGCCTAGGCCGGTCCACAGCCCATGGCTGAGATGCGGGCAGGCCGGGTACAGCGCGCGCAGCAGCACCGAGAAGCCCTCGCAAAGAGCTGCGGCATCGCCATCAGCGCCTTCGCCGGTGGAAGGATCAAAGGCTTCCAAGGTGTTGAGCAGCTTCATGCAGCCCGACACCACGGTGTTGTACTGCATGCGCTCGTAGTCGTAGCTCACCTGCTTGAGTACCAGGTGCACCTCGCGGCGCAGGGCCTTGGCCTTGGCGCCCAAGGCCGCCCCGCTGAGGTCGCCCGCCGTAGCGCGCTGCAAGAGCGCCCCGTGCTTGGCGGCCAATGCCCACACCCGCTTGAGGAAGCGGTGCGAACCCTCCACGCCGGCGTCGTTCCACTCCAGGGTCTGTTCCGGCGGGGAGGCGAACATCACGAATAGGCGTGCGGTATCGGCCCCATATCGGTCGATCAGGTCCTGGGGGTCTACACCGTTATTCTTGGACTTGGACATGGTGCCCACGCCCTCGTAAGTGATGGGCGTGCCGGCCGGCAGATCGCCTTTGGCCTGCTTGAGTTGGGCCCCCACGATCTTGCCGCCCTCATCAAAGAGATTCTCCACTTCGTTGGGCCAGTAGTACTCGACACCACCCTTTTCCGTGCGGCGCGAATAGATGTGGTTGAGCACCATGCCCTGCGTCAGCAGCTTGGTGAAGGGCTCGTCAAGCTGCACCAGACCCAGGTCGCGCATCACCTTGGTCCAAAAACGCGCGTACAGGAGGTGCAGGATGGCGTGCTCAATGCCCCCGATGTACTGATCCATGCCGGCGCTGCCACCGGCCGCACCTTCGGCCTGCATCCAATAGGCCGTGCCTGAACCTACCATGCGCTGGGCATCCTGCGGATCACAGTAGCGCATGTAGTACCAAGAGGAATCCACGAAGGTGTCCATCGTGTCGGTTTCGCGCCGTGCGGGCTTGCCGCAACTCGGGCAGTCCACCTTCAGAAAGGACTCGCACTTGGTCAGCGGGTTGCCACTGCCATCGGGGATCAGGTCTTCAGGCAGCACCACCGGCAGGTCGGCTTCAGGCACAGGCACGGCGCCGCAGTCGTCGCAATGAATGATGGGGATGGGCGTACCCCAGTACCGCTGCCGGCTAATACCCCAATCGCGCAGGCGCCAAGTAGTGCGCTTCTCCCCCAGGCCCTTGCCAGCCAGGAAGCTGGCCACCTGGTCCACTGCCTGAGCATGGCCCAGGCCATCCAAAAAGCCCGAGTTTACGCAGCGGCCGGCCTGCTTATCGGCGTACCACTCCTGCCAGCGTGTGGAGTCGAAGTTCTGGCCGGGCACCGCTATCACCTTCTCGATGTGCAGGCCGTACTTCAAAGCAAAAGCAAAATCACGTTCGTCGTGGGCGGGTACACCCATCACAGCGCCGTCACCATAGCCCATCAACACGTAGTTGCCGACCCACACCGGCACGGCTGTGCCCGTCACCGGGTGCGTCACCGACAAACCGGTGGGCACACCTTCCTTGTCCTTGGTGGCCAGTTCCGCCTCGGTGGTACCCCCTTGCTTGCAGGCCTCCACAAAAGCCGCCACGTTTGGGTCTCGTGCAGCGGCTACAGACGCCAGCGGGTGTTCAGGCGCCACCGCACAAAAGGTCACACCCATGAGGGTGTCGGCCCGTGTGGTGAACACATACAGTCGGCCGCCTTGCACCAAAGCGCCATCGTCCCCGCGGACGTCGTGGGTGAAGGCAAAGCGCACACCGGCGCTCTTGCCGATCCAGTTCTCCTGCATGGCCCTCACACGCTCGGGCCAGCCAGGCAGCCTATCCGCGAGGCGCTGCAGCAGTTCTTCTGCATAGTGGGTGATGCGCAGGTAGTAGCCCGGAATCTCGCGCTTTTCCACCAAGGCGCCCGAGCGCCAACCGCGGCCATCAACCACCTGTTCGTTGGCCAACACCGTTTGGTCCACCGGGTCCCAATTCACCACCTGTGTACGCCGCTCAGCGATGCCGGCCTTGAGCATCTGTAGAAACAGCCACTGGTTCCACCGGTAGTACTCGGGGCTGCAGGTGGCCGCCTCGCGGCTCCAGTCGATGGCCAGGCCCATGGCCTTCATCTGCGCCTTCATGTGGGCGATGTTGTCGTAGGTCCACTTCGCCGGCGGCACCTTGTTCTTCATGGCTGCGTTCTCTGCGGGCAGTCCAAAGGCGTCCCAACCCATGGGCATGAGCACATTGAACCCCTTCATCCGCAGATGACGGGTCAGCATGTCGTTAATGGTGTAGTTACGCACATGCCCCATGTGCAGCTTGCCACTGGGATAGGGCAGCATTGAGCAGGCGTAGAACTTGGGCTTGTTAGGGTCTTCGGTGACGCGGTAGGCGTCGTGCGCCGCCCAATGCGATTGGGCCGCGGCTTCCACCTCACCGGGCAGGTACTTGGGATTCATGGGGCGGAATTGTAGGAGGCCGCCCCCCGGCCGAGTCGGTGACAAAAGCCATTCGCGACAGGCCCGCTTTCTGCAACACGCCGATGAGCTCGACCACCTGGCCGTAGGGCGCGCTGCGGTCGGCGCGCAACTGCACCTCGGTTTTGGGGTCACGCTCAGCCGCCTGTGTGGCCAGGCCCACCAGCTGCTCGCGGTCAACACGCTGCTCGCCCACATAGGTACGCCCCTGCCCGTCCAGAGCCACCAACAGCGGCTTGGGAGCCTGGGAGGGGCCTGCCGCGTCACTGCGCGGCAGGTCCAGCTTCAGGCTGTTGCTCATCAACGGCGCGGTAACCATAAAGATGACCACCAGCACCAGCATGACGTCGATCAGGGGAGTCATGTTGATCTCGCCCATGGGCTCTGAACGCCAACGGCTGGGCATGCGACCGAAGCTCAAGCCTGGGGCTCCGACATGGCCGCCAGCAGGTCGTGGGCGTAGCCTTCAAGCTGTTCTTCCGCGGTGGAGATCCACTTGCCAAAAAGGTTGTAGCCCAATACCGCAGGAATGGCCACCGCCAAGCCCGCAGCCGTCATGATCAGGGCCTCGCCCACCGGGCCCGACACCTTGTCCACCGACACCGCGCCCGACAGCGACATTTCCACCAGCGCGTGGTAGATGCCCCAAACGGTGCCAAATAAGCCAATGAAGGGTGAAGTGCTGCCCACCGAGGCCAGCAACACCTGGCCCATACGCAGGTGCGCCAAGCTGCCCTGCAGGGCCTGCCGCAGGCGCCGGGTGCACTGGGCGGCGGCGGGCACGCTTTGGGCCAGGCTGCCCTGCCGTTCGTGCGCTTGTGCAGCGTCTAGCAGCGGCAGCGCCACCCCCTCGCGGTCTAGGCTGGCCAACCGATCGCGCGCCAAAGCCCAATCTGGGGCCGCCCAATAGGCCTCGAGCGCCCGCGGCAGGTCAGCAGCCAGACGGCGCAGCACCCAGGTTTTCCAAAATATCAGCGCCCAACTCACCACCGACATTGCTAACAACAGCAGGGCCACCGCGCGGCCCACCGCGTCGGTTTGGCCCCAAAAGTCGTTGAAACCGTCCATGGATCAGCAGCCCCGGGCCTCAGGCGCGAAAACCCAGCACCTGCGCCATGTCGAACAGACCGGCTCCACGACCCATCAGAAAACGGGCCGCTCGCAGGCTGCCCTGGGCGTAAGTCACGCGGCTGCTGCTCTTGTGTGTGATCTCGATACGCTCACCGCTGCCCAAGAACATCACCGTGTGGTCGCCCACCACATCTCCGCCTCGTACAGTGGAAAAGCCGATGGTGGACGGGTCACGCTCGCCGGCGACGCCAGCTCGGCCATACACCGCGCAGTCGGACAAGTTGAGTCCCAGCGCGCTGGCCAGCACCTCACCCATGCGCAGCGCGGTACCGCTGGGCGCGTCCACTTTGTGACGGTGGTGGGCCTCGACGATTTCGATGTCATAGCCCTCGTTCAAGGCGCGTGCGGCCATGTCCAAAAGCTGCAGCACCACATTCACACCCACGGCCATATTGGGGGCCATGACCACGCCAATGTGCTGCGCTTGCGCTGCCACCTCGGCCTTCTGCTCAGTGGAAAACCCCGTGGTGCCGATCACCATGCGGGTGCCGTGCGCGCGGCAGGCCCGCAGATGGGCCAGGGTGCCTTCAGGTCGGGTGAAGTCGATCAGGACGTCGGATACGGCGGCTGCAGCTTGCAGGTCGCAGCCCACCACCACGCCGCTGGCCCGGCCCAACCACGCCGTGGCATCGCTGCCCATGGTGGGGCTGCCGGGAATGTCCAGCACGGCGCTGAGCAAGCAGTCCGGTGCCTGCTCAACCGCCTCGATCAGCACACGGCCCATGCGGCCACTGGCGCCGGCCACGGCCACACGGACAGGGCGATCGTCCCCGCGAGCCGCCGCCATCAACGGGGCTCCAGCGGGGGATAGGACCGCACCGGGCCTTGCGGTTGGGGCGAAGCGGCAGACTCGCCGCGCACCGGCAAGGGCAGCTTGTCGCGTTGGGCAGGGGTCAATTCCATCGGCGGCACCTTGGGCGCAGGGGCTTTGCGATCGACCATACCCGCCACGAACTGGTGTTCGGTGGGCAGTTCAGGGGCAACGACGCGCTCGACCACATCGTTTTTGAAATGGACGGCCACCGCCAGCCGCGTGGGCGACTTATCGGTACTGCCCGAGCGTTGGCTCACAAAGATGAAGTCCCAACGGTTAGCGTGGAAGACATCGGTGAGCATAGGGCTGCCCAAAATGTCGCGCGCCTCTTCACGCGGCATACCCGGCTTGATCAGGGCCAGCCGCTCGCGTGTGACCACGTTGCCCTGTTGAATGTCGACCCGGTAGGGCGTGAGGCGCTCGAGCATGCCCGGCGCGCGCAGCGCGACCGGGTCGGAGCCCGAAGCACATCCGCCCAGCAGGGCCAGCGCGAGGCAGCCCAAAAGGCCAGCCGTTGGCTTGGAGACCAGGCGCGCGCGCTGGGCAGCGGGCAGCAGAGGATGGGCGTGCATCGGACAGGGCGCCCGGGGGTATGGGCACTGGCTATGATGCAATCATTCTAGTGGCCTGCCCGCGGCCCAGTCGCCCCCTGGAAGAGGGCCCCCATGACCAACGCCGACGAACTCAAGAGCAGCGGCCTGAAGGCCACCCTGCCGCGCATCAAGATCCTGGAGGTATTCCAGAAGACCACGCTTCGCCACATGACGGCCGAGGATGTGTACCGCGCCTTGTTGGCCGAAGATGCCGACATTGGCCTGGCAACAGTCTACCGGGTGCTGATGCAATTCGAACAAGCCGGGCTGCTTACGCGCAGCCACTTTGAAAGCGGCAAGTCCGTCTTTGAACTCAACGAGGGACAGCATCACGACCACCTGGTGTGCCTGAGCTGCGGACGAGTCGAAGAGTTCTACGACCCAGCCATCGAAGCCCGACAACGCGCCGTTGCGCAAGAGCGGGGCTTTGAATTGGCCGACCACAGCCTGGCCCTGTACGCCGAGTGCCGCAAACGCGACTGCCCGCATCGACAAAGCTGATGCCGGCCTACGCCGGCCATTACCCTTGGGTTTGCCCTTGGATTTGGGCCCCCGGGCGGCTCAATCGTCTTCGCCGTTTTCCATGGCCGCTTGGTGGCGGCTGAGGAATTCTTGATAGGTGTCGATGCCGCGCAACTGCAGCACGGTGTTGCGCACGGCGGCCTCGACCAGAACAGCCAGGTTGCGGCCGGCGTCCACCGCAATCACCACCTTGCGCACCGCCAAGCCCAGAATCTCTTCATACAGGGGCTCGTGGGGCAGCCGCTCGAATTCTCGCTCCATGGTCTCGCGGCGCACCAGGTGGACGATGAGCTTGAGCCGCATCTTGCGCCGCACTGCGGTTTCGCCAAAGATCGCCTTGATGTCCAGCAGGCCAATGCCACGCACCTCCATGAGGTTCATCAGCAGGGTTGGGCAGCGACCCTCAATAGCCGTTTGCGACACTCGAAACAGGTCCACCGCGTCGTCAGCCACCAGCCCATGCCCACGCGAGACCAGCTCCAGCCCTAGCTCGCTCTTGCCCAGGCCCGACTCGCCCGTGAGCAGCACCCCCAGGCCCAGGATGTCCATGAACACCCCATGCCGAGTGGTGCGCTCGGCCAGCAATTGGCCCAGGTAAGTGCGCAGCACGTCGATCACATGCCCGGCCGAGCTGCTGGTCTGGAATAAGGGAATCTCGGCACGGTCGCACATGGCCACCAAGCGATCTGGGGGCGTCTGCGCGTCGGCCACGATGAGCACCGGTGGCTCCAGGGTAACGATGCGGGAAATGCGCCGCTCGGCCACTTCGGCTGAGGGATGGCTGAGGTAGGCCACTTCGCGTGAACCCACCAGCTGTACCCGATAGGGGTGGATGTAGTTCAGATAGCCGATCAGATCAGCAGCCGATCGCGCCTGTGCAATGGCCGATTCGGCGAAATGCCGTTCGGGGTGCGCGTGGCCAGCCACCCACTCCCAGCGCAGGGTGTCGCGATGCTCCTCGAACAGCGCTTCGGCACTGAGCAGCGCCTGGCGACGGCGGGAAGATGGGCGCTCCGGGGGGTTCAAGCCACCGACTTCAAGGGTTGCCACTCCTGTATCAGCCGGTGCACTGTAGCCGCATCCGGCTCGCTCTTGAGCCGTTCGCGCAAGGCGCGGTCGCTGAGCAGTTCGGCAATCTCAGACAAGATTTCCAAGTGCCGCTGCGTGGCGGCCTCGGGCACCAGCAACACGATGAGCAGACTCACTGGTTCATCATCAGGGGCATCGAAAGCGATGGGTTCGCGCGCGCGGAGCACCGCAGCCATCGGGTTCTTCAACCCCTTGATTCGGCCGTGGGGAATGGCCACGCCATGGCCCAGGCCGGTGGAGCCCAAGCGCTCACGCGCGAACAAGTTGTCGCTGACGGTGGCACGCGGAATCGACTGCAGGTTCTCAAACAGCAGACCGGCATGCTCGAACACACGCTTTTTGCTGGTGACGTCCACATCCACCAGCACATAAGCAGGTGGCAGGATGGCGGCGAGTCGGTTCATGGCGCAGGCGCGGCGAAGTCGGTGGCGAATTATAGGAAGGAGAAGGCCCGGTGGCCCGACTAAATGAGCACGCCGCACCAGCCCGCGCCGCCAAGCGAAAGGGGTGGCCGAGCCACCCCTGGTTTTCGCCATGCCGGGCCACGGGCCCGCGGCTCAGCCGTTGAGAGACAAGCTGCGCTTGGGGGAATCATGTTGATGGTCCTGCACACGGTCTTTGTGGCGCACCACTTGTCGGTCCAGCTTGTCCATGAGTTGGTCGATGGCGGCGTACAGGTCTTCGTGGCTTTGCTCGACAAAAATGTCGCGGCCCTTGACATGCAGCGTCACTTCAGCCTTTTGGCGCTGCTCTTTTTCCTTCTTCTTCTCCACGCTCAAGATCACGCTGACGTCGACCACCTGGTCGAAGTGCCGCATGACGCGGTCCAGCTTGTTGAGGACATATTCGCGCAAGGCGGGGGTGACCTCCAGATGATGGCCGCTGATCGTCAGGTTCATCCAGACCTCCTTCCAAGAGGGTTGACGAGGGTTGATGAGGGTTAAAACGCTTGCTCATCGGGGCCCGGCAGCGCCTTCGGTGTTGGGTGGCCCGCTTGAACTGTGAGCCCGATGGCCGGCCCAGTGTGCGCCCGAAACCTCCCCTTGGCAAGCGATCGGACCGGGCTCAATGGTGGCGAGCGCGCACGCCCGGTGACATAATCCGGGGAGATCGAACTACCGAAGGCACGCTTGGACCCCAGTCACCCTTGGTGACTGTCGCCTGCGCCATGGTGGGGCTCCTGTCTTGAGCAGGCTCGCCCCACCACCCTGAACCCACACAAGGGTTCACCACGACCTGCCGCGCGGGGCTGACGGATTGCACCTTCCTCACAACCCCGACCGCGCGGCGGGCTGCCCAGTGGGCTGGTCTGCGCGGCAAAGCGGAGACGCGGCACATGCTCAATGTGTTCACCCTGGACACAGACGGCCCCCGTGGCCGCCTGTTGCAGCAAGAAATCCACGCACCCCACGACCTGGTGCGCCTGTCACCGGTGTGGGTCGACCTCGAAAATCCCTCGCCCGAGGAAAAAGCCTGGGTGACCGATCGTTTTGGCCTAACGATTCCGCAAGATGCAGTGGACGACGATATTGAGGAATCGGCCCGCTTCTACGAACAAGATAATGGTGAGTTGCACATTCGATCGGACTTTCTGGTCGACGATGCCGATGGGCCTCGAAACGTACGGGTGGCCTTTATCATGCGAGGCGGCATGTTGTTTTCGGTGCGCAAGGAAGACATTGCCGTCTTCAGACTGCTGCGCCTGCGTGCGCGGCGCACACCGTCGCTGATTGAAGACGCCAAGGATGTGCTGCTCAAGCTCTATGATGCCGACGCCGAATACTCCGCCGACACGCTTGAGGGCATCTACGATCGGCTCGAACAGGTTAGCGCTCGGGTTCTCAAACAGGATGTAAACGATGAGGCTGCAGCCCAGGTGCTGTCGGCCATCGCCCGCGAGGAAGACTTGAACGGTCGGATCCGGCGCAACGTGATGGATACCCGCCGCGCTGTGAGCTTCATGATGCGCAGCCGCATGTTGGGCGCCGAACAGTTCGAGGAAGCCCGCCAGATTCTGCGCGACATCGACTCGCTGGATTCCCACACCGCCTTCCTCTTCGACAAAATTAACTTCCTGATGGACGCCACCGTCGGCTTTATCAACATCAACCAGAACAAGATCATCAAGATCTTCTCAGTGGCCAGCGTGGGGCTGCTGCCGCCCACGCTCATTGCCAGCATCTATGGCATGAACTTCCAGCACATGCCTGAGCTGAATTGGGAGTACGGCTATCCCTTTGGCATTGCACTGATGCTCGCCTCGGTAGCCGCGCCCTTCATCTACTTTCGCCGCAAGGGCTGGCTGCGCTGATCAAGCCTGAGGCGCTGCGTTGAAGCGCAAGGAAAAACGGGTGCCCGGGTGGCTCACACCCGGGGCTCGGGCGCGCGCATCCTCAATACTGATCACCCCGCCGTGGCGGTCCACGACTTCGCGCACCATGGCCAAACCCAAACCCGAGCCATCGGCCAGCACCTGGTCGTCTTCTGTAATCAGGATGCTCAAGGGGCTGACTCCTCGCTCCGTGACGAACGATCGGCGCCGCTGGGCCCGGGTCGGTCTTTGACAGCCTTTCTAGGGACGGCTCATCGGCTGTCCCTAGCGGGTGTTCCAGGGGTTCACGGACCGCTCGCCCCCCCACTGAGCGGGATTGACGGGCCCGCTATACTGTACGAATATCCAGTTCATGGAGTTGAGTCCCGCCAACGCCCGGCAGCCTGAAGTTGCCGCCCAAACCCCGTTATTTCGTACCACAACAGGCTCACGCCATGAGCCTGTAAACCTGCAGACTCCTCACCATGCCCAGGCCCCAGGCCCTGTCCGCCACCCCTCAATTGAACCGGAGATTTCCATGGATGCACCCGTCAAAGCCCTGAACACCGAAAAGGCTAAGGCCCTGGCCGCCGCCCTTGCCCAGATCGAAAAGCAATTCGGCAAGGGCTCCATCATGCGCCTGGGCGAAGGCGAGGCCGTGGAAGACATCCAGGTCGTCTCCACCGGCTCCCTCGGGCTCGACATCGCCTTGGGCGTCGGCGGTCTGCCACGCGGTCGGGTCATCGAAATCTACGGCCCGGAGTCCTCAGGCAAAACCACCCTCACCCTGCAGGTGGTAGCCCAAATGCAGGCCATCGGCGGCACCTGTGCCTTCATCGATGCTGAACACGCGCTCGACGTGCAGTACGCCCAAAAGCTGGGGGTGAATCTGCAAGACTTGTTGATCAGCCAGCCCGACACCGGCGAGCAAGCCCTGGAAATCGTCGATTCGCTGGTTCGCTCGGGCGCCGTTGACCTGGTCATCATTGACTCGGTGGCAGCGCTCACGCCGAAGGCCGAACTCGAAGGTGAAATGGGCGACTCCCTGCCCGGCCTGCAGGCCCGCCTCATGAGCCAGGCTCTGCGCAAACTCACCGCCACCATCAAAAAGACCAACTGCACCGTCATCTTCATCAACCAAATCCGCATGAAGATCGGTGTTATGTTCGGCAGCCCGGAAACCACCACCGGCGGCAACGCCCTAAAGTTCTACGCCTCGGTACGCCTGGACATCCGCCGCACCGGCAGCATCAAAAAGGGTGAAGAGGTCATCGGCTCAGAAACCCGGGTCAAGGTCGTCAAAAACAAGGTGAGTCCGCCTTTCAAGACCGCCGAATTCGACATCCTCTATGGTGAAGGCATCAGTCGCGAAGGGGAGATCATCGACATGGGTGTACAGGCCCAGGTTGTCGACAAGTCTGGCGCTTGGTACGCCTACAAGGGCGAAAAAATCGGGCAAGGCAAAGACAACGCCCGCGAATTCCTGCGCGAGAACCCGGACATAGCCGTGGAAATCGAAAACCGCATCCGCGAGTTCATGGGCATCCCCCTGCTCGAAGTTTCGGGCGACGCCGCCTAAGGGTTTAGGCGCGCCTGGTGCGCGCCAGGTCCATGCCACCGCCACGCAAGCCGCTGTCTCTAAAGACCAGGGCCCTACAGGCTCTGGCCCTTCGAGAACACAGCCGCAGCGAACTGCGTGGCAAGTTGTTGCGCCGTGCGGGCCGTCAAGCGACCGGCCCTGCGCCAGGGGCGCAAGCGCCGGGGCCCGGGCCGAACGCAGACGAGGTCGACGCGCTGCTCGACGCCCTGCAGGCCCAGGGCCTGCTCAGCCCCGAGCGATTCATCGAATCGCGTGTACACGCCCGTTCCGCCCGCTTCGGCAACCGCCGGATACAAGCTGAACTGGCACAACACGGTCTGCAGCTTGACACCCAGACCGCTGAGATATTGCGCGCCAGCGAACTGGAGCGCGCGCGCGCGGTTTGGTTTCGCCGCTACGGGATGCGGCCGCCCGAAGCCCCTCTGGAAGCCGCCGACGTCGCACGCCAAATGCGTTTCTTGGCCGCCCGAGGTTTCAGCCCAGAGGTGATCCGCCGGGTCGTCAAGGGCGGGCCGCACGAGGATTGAGGCGGCTGACCCTGCGGGCCCGCGTGATACATTGATCAACGGGTTGACCGACCGGTTAGACAATTGCGTCGCAGCTGCATGGTTCTGCAGTGGCGGTTGACACCGTAACCGGCCACTGTCCGGTCGGTGTCAGTTCATAGCCAAGTTCCTGGCTCACAATCCGGGCCGTTTCAGGTCCGCACGGGTCGGCATCGGACTTCAGTGAATGTCCGTGACTGGGCCGGCACATCCGCTACCAAGAGGGAGCCATGAAGATCCACGAGTACCAAGGCAAGGAAATCCTGCGCCAGTTCGGCGTCCCGGTGCCGCGCGGCTATGCCGCCTTCACCGTTCAGGAGGCTGTCGAAGCAGCTCAGAAACTGGGCACGCCCGTGTGTGTGGTCAAGGCGCAGATTCATGCCGGCGGCCGCGGCAAGGGCGGTGGCGTCAAGCTCGCCCGCTCTGTGGACGATGTGAAGACGCTGTCAGGGCAAATACTGGGCATGCAACTCAAGACGCATCAAACCGGCCCTGAGGGTCAAAAGGTCCGCCGCCTCTACATTGAAGAAGGTGCCGATATCGGTAAGGAGTACTACGTATCGGTCGTCACCGACCGCGCCACGCAGAAGGTAGCTTTCATCGCCTCCAGCGAAGGCGGCATGGACATCGAAGAGGTGGCCCACAGCCGCCCCGAGAAAATCTGCAAGGTCTTTGTCGACCCGCTTAAGGGCCTGACCGATGAGCAAGCCAGCGAAATCGCACGTGGCATTCAAATGCCCGAGCGCTCGGTGGCGCAAACCAAAGATGTGTTCCAAAAGCTCTACCGGTGCTACATGGGAACCGACGCCTCGCTGGTGGAAATCAACCCCCTGAACTGCGACAGCAAGGGCCAGATCATCGCCCTGGATGCGAAATTTAATTTTGACTCCAACGCCCTGTTCCGCCACCCGGAATTCATGGCCTACCGCGACCTCGACGAAGAAGACGCGGCGGAAATCGAGGCTAGCAAGTTCGATTTGGCCTACATCAGCCTGGACGGCAACATCGGCTGTTTGGTTAACGGCGCCGGCCTGGCGATGGCGACAATGGACACCATCAAGCTATTCGGTGGCGAGCCCGCCAACTTCCTGGACGTGGGCGGCGGCGCAACAGCCGAGAAGGTCACAGAGGCCTTCAAGATCATGCTGAAGAACCCGGCCGTCAAGGGCATCCTGGTCAATATCTTTGGCGGCATCATGCGCTGCGACACCATTGCCGAAGGCGTCATCGCCGCATGCAAGGCGGTGAACCTGCAAGTGCCGCTGGTGGTGCGCATGAAGGGCACCAATGAAGACATCGGCAAGAAGATGCTGGCCGAGTCAGGCCTGCCCATCATCGCCGCCGACACCATGGCCGAAGCTGCCGCAAAGATCGTAAGCGCAGTGGCCTAATGACCCTGCGGGACAGATCGCCCGCGCGCAGCGGGTAGCACTGACCCCTCTGAATGATCTTGAGGGACAAACCGTCCGAGCGCAGCGAGCAGCTCCGTCCCCAACCGACTAAAAGGACCCCAACATGTCCATCCTGATCAACCAATACACCAAGGTCATCACCCAAGGCATCACCGGCAAGACCGGCCAGTTCCACACCCTGGGCTGCCAGGCCTATGCCAACGGCAAGAACTGCTTCGTGGCCGGGGTGAACCCCAAGAAGGCCAGCGAGAAGTTCTCCGACATCCCCATCTACGCCAGCGTCAAGGAAGCTTCTGGACAAACCGGCGCCACGGTCAGCGTCATCTATGTGCCACCTGCCGGAGCCGCAGACGCCATTTGGGAAGCGGTAGAGGCTGACCTCGACCTGGTGGTGTGCATCACCGAAGGCATCCCGGTGCGCGACATGCTCATGGTGCGCAACAAAATGAAGGCCAAGGAAGCTGCCGGCGGCAAGAAGACCCTGTTGCTGGGCCCCAACTGCCCCGGCCTGATCACGCCTGAAGAAATCAAGATCGGCATCATGCCTGGCCACATTCACCGAAAGGGCCGCATCGGCGTGGTCAGCCGCTCGGGTACGCTGACCTATGAAGCCGTGGCCCAACTCACCGAGATCGGTCTGGGCCAATCCAGTGCCGTGGGCATCGGCGGCGACCCGATCAACGGCTTGAAGCACATTGATGTGATGAAGGCCTTCAATGACGACCCTGACACGGACGCCGTCATCATGATTGGCGAGATCGGCGGCCCTGACGAAGCCGAAGCTGCATACTGGTGCAAGGCGAATATGAAGAAGCCTATCGTGGGCTTCATCGCCGGCGTCACCGCCCCCCCGGGCAAGCGCATGGGCCACGCTGGCGCGCTGATCAGCGGTGGCGCCGACACGGCCAACGCCAAGTTGGCGGTGATGGAAGCCTGCGGCTTTAAGGTGACACGCAACCCCTCCGAAATGGCCAAGCTGCTCAAAGCCATGCTCTGAAGCGGCGCCGATTGAGAGCCTTGGGGTTAAACTACCGGGCGGCTCCAAGCCGTGTCGGTGCCTGAAGGCTCCCACGGTTTGATGCATCGTCACCGCGACAGCCAGCCTATCGCCGCTCCCGGTACATCAGGTACGCTAACGGCGTGGCGAGCAAGAACTTCGACAGCGCTGTGGGCAAGGCGTCGCCCGAAAGCTGGCTTCACCGCTGTATTCGCGCGGCTTCAGGTCGCCGGCAAGGCGCTACATCACACATCGTACAAGCATGGACTTTTTCACTGCCGACTTTCTCTCTGCCGTCCTGGCCATCATTCTCATCGACATCGTCCTGGGTGGCGATAACGCCGTGGTGATCGCACTGGCCTGCCGCAAACTGCCGGACAAGCAGCGCCGTTTGGGGATCATCTACGGCACCGCCGGCGCTGTTGGCTTGCGCGTGGTGCTGGTCTTCTTTGCCCTGACCCTGCTGGCTATCCCCTTCCTGAAGATTGTGGGCGCTTTGTTGCTGGTGTGGATTGGCGTGAAGCTCTTAGCCCCCAACGATGAAGACACCCACGGCAACATCGAAGGCTCGGATCGGCTGTGGTCTGCGGTCAAGACGGTGATCGTGGCGGACCTGGTGATGAGCATCGACAATGTGATTGCCATCGCCGGTGCTGCTGAAGCGGGCGGCGGCGAGCACAAAATGCACCTGGTGATCTTTGGACTGCTGGTCAGCATTCCCATCATCGTCTGGGGCAGTCAGTTTGTTATGAAACTCATGGACCGCTTCCCGGTCATCATCACCGCCGGGGGCATGCTCTTGGGCTGGATCGCCGGCACCATGTTGGTGAGCGACCCGGCCGTGGCCAACACGCAGGCCTGGACCTGGTTCCCCAAGGTGCCCCAAACCGATTTGGTGCGCTACGCAGCCGGTATCTCCGGCGCCCTGTTGGTGCTGCTGATCGGCAGGCGCTTGGCCGCTCCGAAGCCGCCAGCCGAGGCTGCCTGATCCCCCCACAGGAGCACCCGAAACCCACCCCTTCGGGCCTGTGTTCCGCCAAGCCTGCAGAGATATAGTGCTTTGCCTTGAACCGCAAGAACGAAACCGGGAGGGGCCCATGATGCATACCAAAACCGAAAGGTTTCGCGCACACCGCAGGCACGCCCAACAGGGCTTCACACTCATTGAGTTGATGATCGTGGTGGCCATTGTTGCCGTGTTGGCCTCCATCGCTTTGCCCCAGTATCGAAACTATGTGGCCAAGGCCGAGGTTGGCACGGCCGTATCAAACGTGGCTGGCGAAAAGGTAAAAGTGGCCGAGGCAGCCAATGCGGCTTCGGCCGATGGCTGCGCAAGCCTGCCAGCCAGCATCTGTGCGGCCACCGGCAATACCATCACCCTGACCGGGCGCTACCCGGCCACCGCCGCCACCGACGCGGCGGCCAGCACGATCGTCACCCTCAAGGTCGTGGACATCACCCAATCGCCCATCACCTGGGAGTGCAAGGTGAGCAAGTCGGCGGTGGCAGGCTACCAGTCCGACGACTGCGACAAACTATCCCCCTGAATGCTGCTGTCGCACCGGGCGAGCCTGCCGGTCTTGGCGCTGCTGTCGGCTTCGCCAGCACTGGTGCCCACCGGCTCTGCGCCATTTGTGACGGCACCTGCTGAAATCTGGGCCCTTGCGGTGTCGGGTTTGGTGGCCCTGGCCATCGGGGCGTACACCTGGCAGCAAGCGCCGCTGCAAGTGGCGGCCTTCCCAGTGCCGGACCAGCGGCAATCCCCATGGCCCGCATTGTTGATGACCTCCGCGGCTGTGGCTGGTTTGCTCAGCGCCTTGATTGCCGTGGTGCAGGTGCTCGGGCCCCAGGCCCTAGAGGGTCCGATGGGCAACTGGATACAGCCCAGCCATGACCCCAGACGGGCGGTGGGCCACCTGCGCCAACCCAACCATCTGGCCACCCTGCTGTTGTGGGGAACACTGGCGTGGGCGGTGCTGCACGCACAGGCACTGCTGCCACGGGGCACGGGCAGCGGCGGTATGGCCCTGTTCATGCTGGCGGTGGTGTTCACGGGCTCGCGCACAGGACTGTTGGGGGTGGCACTGCTGCCCTTGTGGGCCTTGATGGACCGCCGCTTACCCGCCAACACCCGGCGCCTGCTGCTGTTGGCTCCCGTGATGGCAGCCGCCACGGTGTGGGCCCTGGTGGAATCGGCCGCGCAGGGGGGGCCGGCCTTGGGTGTGGTCACCCGGATCGAACAAGTGCAAGGCGGTGAAGTCTCCAGCGGTCGCTGGGCCATTTGGGCCAACGCCAGCGAACTGATTGCACAACAACCGTGGGATGGCGTGGGCATCGGGCACTTCAACATCGCCTGGACCCTCACGCCCATGAGCGACCGCCCTGGCGAGCCCTTCGGTCACGCCCACAACCTGCCCTTGCATCTGTTGACGGTTTTGGGAGTGCCGCTGGGGTTGGCGCTGTCCCTGGCAATCGGCTGCTTGATCCATCGAGCCACGATGAGAGCCTGGTCTGCAAGCCTCCCCCCCGGTGAAGGCCTGCAACGGCGCGGCGCCTGGCTCTTGCTGTTGGCTATAGGCTGGCACAGCCTCCTGGAATTTCCGCTGTGGTACGCGTACTTCAGCCTGCCCACGGCCTTGGCCTTGGTGGTTTGCTTGGGCTGGGACCGGCCACTGAACAAGGCTGCGCGCTGGCAGGCGCTTTGGCTCATGCTGACCGGCAGCTCGCTGCTGGTGGTGTCTGCATGGGCCTTTACCGACATGCGGATTGTGCGCGCCATCTACTCGCCCCAGGCCGACGCGGGGCCCCTGTCGCAACGCATCGATCAGGGCGAGCAAGCCACCTGGTTCAGCGACCATGCGCACTACGCGCGTGCGGTCACCCTGCAGCCGCAGCCTGGGCAATCCTGGTCGGGCGCCACTGACCACACCTTCGAGCGCGCCAGCCATGTGTTGCTGGACCCTCGGCTGTTGATGGCCTGGGCAGACGCTCTGGCCGCGCGCAACGCCGGTCATGACCGAGACCGCGCGCGCTACCTCGCCGCACGGTTGCGAGAATTCCACCATCCCTCAGCACAGGCGTGGCTGCAGGCCTGTGACAACCCACAGACCCCTGCATGGCGCCGATTTGTTTGCGAAGCGCCGCAGCATGCTTGGGCTTGGCGAGACTTCGTCGCACAGCCTTAGCACAGCATTGGCGCCAAACGGGCGCCAGCCCGCCGGCCGCTCAGGCCGATGGTGCCAGCCAATGCCCGCTCTTACCCCCTTGTTTTTCTAAGAGGCGCACGCCGGTCATCTCCATGCCGCGATCAGCCGCCTTGCACATATCGTAGATGGTGAGCAGGCCTACTTGCACCGCGGTCAGGGCTTCCATTTCAACACCCGTATTGCCCACCGTTTCGGCTGTCACCACACAACGCACAGCCGGTGCAGATTCGATCCACTCAAACTCCACCGCCACACGCGTCAAGGGCAGCGGATGACAAAGCGGAATGAGCTCCGGGGTCTTCTTGGCCGCCATGATGGCCGCGATACGCGCGATGCCAATCACATCGCCCTTCTTGGCCTGCCCTTGGCGGATCAGCTCAAAGGTGCTACGCAGCATGCGAATCTGGCCCTCGGCCACCGCCACCCGAGGGGTAGACGCCTTGGCGCCCACGTCCACCATATGGGCTTGACCCTGTGCATCAAAGTGGGTGAGCGGGGACGCAGGGCTGGCTTTGGGTTCTGAAGACATCGTTCAAGGACCGTAGGGAATAAGCGGGTGCAACAAAGCAATGCGATGATAGGGCACATGTCGGCGGTAAGCGACCCAAACCCGAGGCCCAACGACCTGCAAAGCCCCTTGAGGCAGCCATTAGGCCGTGCCCGCCGCCCACTGCTGCGCAGCGTCTTGGCATTGGCCCTGTTGAGCACGGGACTGCAAACCCCAGCAGGCCCGGCGGGACTGCAAACCCCAGCAGGCCCGGCAGCAGCCGAAAAGGCTGAGCAGCAGCGCCTTCCCTCGCTGGGTGAACCCGATTCGGGCGACATCTCCGAAGGTGCCGAGCGACGCATCGGCGAATATGTGATGCGCCAGGTCCGCCGCGACCCGGCCTATCTGGACGACCCCCTGCTGCTGGCCTATGCGCAAGCGTTGTGGAACCCCTTGGTTCGAGTGGCACGCGCGCGGGGCGAGATCGTCCCTGAGACTGACCAGGCCTTTGCCTGGGAAACCTTTCTGATTCGCGACAAGTCCATCAACGCCTTCGCGCTGCCGGGTGGCTTTGTGGGCATCCACCTGGGCCTGATCGCACAAGCGGCGACCACCGACGAATTGGCTGCCGTGCTGGCGCACGAATTGACCCATGTCACGCAAAGGCATATCGCGCGCTCAAACAGCAGCGCGCGTCGCCAATCCGCCTTGGGTCTGGCAGGCATGCTGCTGGGGCTCTTGGCCGCGGCACGCACCGGCAGCGCAGACTTAGCACAGGCCACCATCATGGGCTCGCAAGCCGCCATGGCGCAGGGGCAGTTGAACTTCTCGCGCGAGATGGAGCGTGAAGCTGACCGTATCGGCTTCACCATCATGACCGAAGCCGGCTACAACGGTGCCGGTGTGGCGGCCATCTTTGAGCGCCTGCAAAGAGCCCACCGGCTCAACGACAGCGGCAACTTTCCTTACCTGCGCAGCCACCCCTTGACGGTGGAGCGCATCGGTGAGGCGCAGTCCCGGATGCAGCAGGCGCAGGCCCAGGCGCAGTCGGCCAACTTGGGTACAGCTGGCGGTCCTGTGGGCCAAACGGTGCGGATCTCCGAGCAGCGCTTGGCACTTGACCTTCCCACACAGGAAATGCACCAACTCATGCGGGCGCGTGCGAGGGTGTTGATGGAAACCCAGGTGCCAGCACTGCGCCGCTGGCAAGCCCTGGCCGGACCAGACGGTGGTGTCGAAGACCGGGGGGCAACGCTGTACTCAGCCACCCTCGCGAGCCTCCTCTTGGCAGAACCGCGACTGGCCCAGCAACACCTGCGAGAACTTCAGGCACGGCCCATGCTGCCCACTTCAGCCCAGGTGGTGGAGATGTTGGCCGCCGAAGTCGCTGTGGCCGAAGGACGGGCGAGCCGGGCCACCGCCCAGCTTGAGACGCTGGACGCTAGTGTGCGCGCCGTGCGACTTGCACGCGCGGAAGCCGCTCTCAAATGGATGCAGCAGGCCACCGAACTGCGCGAACGGGCCAAAGCTCGCCAAGCGCTGCAAATGCACACCGATGCCCTGGCCACCTGGGTCATCGACCGCAAACGCGACGCACTGGCGTGGTCGATCCTGTCAACGTGTCAACAAGCGCTGGGCCAGCCTCTGCGCGCGGTGCGCGCCGAAGCCGAGGCGCGGTGGGCCTTGGGTGACCTCAACGGCGCCTTGGACCGTTTCAAAGCCGGTCAGCGCTTGGTGCGCAGCAGCCGCACGCCCGACTATGTTGAAGCTTCGGTGATTGATTCGCGGCTGCGCGATCTAGAGCGTGAACGCCGCCGCGCCTTCGCTGAAATCCGTGGTATTCGCGAAGAAGATTTACCCCCCGTGTTACCGCCCAATCTACCGATATAGCGGGCCTTGGCGCGCAGCGGACCGCCAAATTCCGCCGCATCGGTTGTGGCCACGCGACAAAAAGTGTGCACAGGTCGCATCGGTGCGGGTTTTCAGAGGGAAATCCCCTTCTCCACGAGGAGAACTCGCATTACCATTGCGGCCGCGGGGTGCCCGAGAACAAACGAGCCGCTTTTTAGAATGCTCACCTCCACCCGGCACATCAACAACGACCTTGATGGAGAGATTGAAAATGGCAACTGCGAAAAAGGCCGCTACGGCCAAGAAAGCTGCACCCGCGAAAAAGGCCGCTACGGCCAAGAAGGCTCCGGCCAAGAAGGCTCCCGCCAAAAAGGCTCCCGCCAAAAAGGCTTCGGCCAAGAAGGCGGCGCCTGCAAAGAAGCGCACACCCAACGCCGCCTTCATGAAGGCAATGGCGGTGAGCGATGCACTGGGGGCCGTGATCGGTAAGGGCCCGTATCCCCGTACCGAAGTCACCAAGAAGGTGTGGGAATACATCAAGAAGCACAAGCTTCAAGATGCCACCAACAAGCGCATGATCAATGCAGACGACAAGCTCAAGGTGATCTTCAAGAAAGCTCAGGTCTCGATGTTCGAGATGACCAAGTTGATCAACGGCCATCTGAAATGAAACAGTGCGCAGCCTGCTGTTCACAGCAGGCTACCAGCACCTTGAAAAAAACCGGCCCTAGGGCCGGTTTCTTTTTGTCGGTCGGGTCCGTTGGCCCCACTGCTGAGCCCAATTCGGGGCCAGGTTCTAGGCCAGATGCTGGCTCAAAAAGGCGCGGCTGCGCTCAGCGGCTAGTTGCGCGGCTGCTGCGTCATACGAGCCGCGCTGGTCACAATTGAAGCCATGGTCAGCCGCATACACCTGCACCTGCACCGAGGGCTGCGCGGCGGCAAACGCCTGGACGCTGTCAGTGGGAATCCAATGGTCACGCTCGCCGAAGTGCGCCAACACCGGGCACTGGGCCTGGAGCCCAGCGTGGCTGGGAATACCGCCACCGTAGTAAGGCACGGCGGCTGAGATACCCGAGACCTTGCAGGCCGATAGCCAGCTCAAGAGGCCGCCCCAGCAAAAGCCCAAAATGCCGACCTTCCCGGAAGCACCCAGCCGGCGCTGCAACTCGGCCCGGGCTGCATCAATGTCCAAAAGCGGCGCCTCCAGCCCCGCCGCCTGCATCAAGCCAAAGCCGCGCTGCATATCAGCCTCGGCATAACCCAACTCGATCTGAGGCTCTTGGCGGTCGAACAGTGCGGGGGCCAGCACCAGGTAGCCTTCTGAAGCCCAACGCTCAGCCACCGAGCGGATGTGAGAATTCACACCAAAGATCTCCTGTACCACCACGAGGCCGCCCTTGGGCGTACCCATCGGTTCAGCCAGGTAGGCGGCCAGTGCACAGCCATCGCTTGCAGTCAGGGTGAGGGTTTGACCCATGGGTGTCTCCTTGTTCGTGGTACCAGTTCTCCAGCCGGGCCAGACCGCCATGCCCGACCAAACACGTCCATCGATTTTCACGCGGCCGGTGCCAACACCGCCGGCAAGATGGTCTTGAGAAAACGCCCCGTGTGGCTGAGTTCGCAGGCGGCCACCGCCTCGGGTGTGCCGGCCACCAAGACCTGCCCGCCGCCGCTACCCCCTTCAGGACCCAGGTCGACCACCCAATCGGCGGTCTTGATCACGTCTAGGTTGTGTTCGATCACCACAATCGTGTTGCCGGCCTCACGCAGCTGCGTCAGTACTTTCAGCAACAGCTGGATGTCGTGGAAGTGCAGCCCGGTGGTGGGCTCGTCCAGAATATAAAGCGTGCGGCCCGTGTCGCGCTTGGACAGCTCCAGCGCCAGCTTCACCCGCTGCGCCTCGCCGCCCGACAGCGTGGTCGCACTCTGGCCCAAGGTGATGTAGCCCAAGCCTACATCCAGCAGTGTCTGCAGCTTGCGGGCGATGGCGGGCACAGCGTTGAAAAAGGCATGCGCGTCCTCCACCGTCATGCCCAGCACCTCGTGGATGTTGCGGCCTTTGTAGAGGATTTCCAGGGTTTCGCGGTTGTAGCGTTTGCCGTGGCAGACATCGCAGGGCACATACACATCGGGCAGGAAGTGCATCTCCACCTTGATCACACCGTCGCCTTGGCAGCTCTCGCAGCGGCCCCCGCCTTGTGCCGCAGCCACATTGAAGGAAAAACGGCCCGGGCCGTAGCCCCGCTCACGAGCGGCAGGCACATCGGCAAACAGTTCGCGGATGGGGGTGAACAGCCCGGTGTAGGTGGCCGGGTTGCTGCGTGGGGTGCGGCCAATGGGGCTTTGGTCCACATTGATCACCTTGTCCAGCGCCTCCACGCCCTCGATTTCATCGTGTGGCGCGGGCTCGATTACAGCGTTGTTCAGACGCTTGGCCACGGCTGCGTAGAGCGTATCGTTGATCAGCGTGCTCTTGCCTGAACCCGACACACCCGTCACACAGGTCATCACGCCCAGGGGAATCTGCACCGTCACATCCCGCAGGTTATGGCCGCGCGCATTGACGATGCGCAGGTACGAAGGGCCCGCCAGGCCCCAGGCCCCCGAGGCCGGTACCCGTCGCTGCGCTGGTACGGCGATGCGCAGTACCTGCCCCAGATACTGCCCGGTGAGGCTATTGTCATCGGCCGCCACGGCTTCGGGTGTGCCCTGCGCCATCACGCGGCCGCCGTGCACGCCCGCCCCGGGCCCGATGTCCACCACATGGTCGGCCGCCCGGATCATGTCCTCGTCGTGCTCCACCACGATGACGCTGTTGCCAAGGTTACGCAGGTGTTGCAGGGTGGCGATCAGACGCTCGTTATCGCGCTGGTGCAGGCCGATGCTGGGCTCATCGAGCACATACATCACCCCAGTCAGGCCTGAACCAATCTGACTGGCCAGGCGAATGCGCTGCGCCTCGCCGCCCGACAAGGTGTCGGCGCTGCGCTCCAGGCTCAGGTAATTCAGGCCGACATCATTGAGAAAGCGCAGGCGCGAGCGGATTTCACGCACCACCTTGCCGGCAATGCCGGCCTTGACACCCATGAGTTGCAGGGTATCGAAGTAAGCCTGGCAGGCCTGCAGCGTCATGGCCTCTACCTCGTAGATGGGGCGGCCGCGTTGGCCATCATGGTGGCGTAAGAACACATGCAGGGCCTCGCGCCGCAGCCGGTGGCCCTGACAAGCCGGGCAGGGCTTGGGCGACTGCTGGCGGCTGAGTTCATCGCGCACCACCTGAGAGTCGGTCTCGCGCAGGCGCCGCTCCAACGTGGGGATGATGCCCTCGAATGGGTGGCGCCGGCGCACCGAGCGCGACTTGCCGCGTCCGCCTTCCGCCGCGTACTCGAATTCGATGGCCTCTTCACCCGATCCATACAAAAGCACGGCCTTGATGGCAGCCGGCAAGGCCTCAAAGGGGGTCTCCAAGTCGAACTGGTAATGAAAGGCCACCGATTCCAACAGGCTGTAGGTGTAGCGGTTACGACGGTCCCAGCCCTTGACGGCACCGCTGGCCAGGCTCAGTTCAGGGAAGCCCACCACACGCTGCGGGTCGAAGGCGGTGATGTGCCCCAAGCCGTCACAGCTGGGGCAGGCCCCCATGGGCGAATTGAAGGAAAACAGCCGCGGCTCAAGTTCCGGCAGCGAATACGCACAAATCGGGCAGGCATAGGTGCTGGAAAACCAATGCTCGCGCCCCGTGTCGATCTCCAGCGCCACCACCCGGCCGCTGGCCATACGCAGGGCACTCTCAATGCTTTCCGCCAACCGCTGGCGCTGGGCGGTGGCTTCGTCGGCACGGGTCTTGATGCGGTCGACCACCACATCGACATCGTGCTTCTCATGCGGGTCAAGTTCGGGCAGTTCACTGACCTCAAACACCCGGGCACTGGCCAGGCCGGCGCGGATGCGAAAGCGTACATAACCGCGCGACTGCAGGTCTTCCAGAAGGTCGTGAAAGCTGCCCTTGCGGTCGCGTACTACCGGGGCCAGGATCATCAGCTTGGTGCCCTCGGGCAGGCCCAACACCGCATCCACCATTTGCGCCACCGGTGTGGCCGCCAGGGGTTCGTCGTGATCAGGGCAATACGGTGTGCCGGCGCGCGCATAGAGCAGGCGCAGGTAATCGTGGATCTCGGTGATGGTGCCCACGGTGGAACGTGGGTTGTGGCTGGTGGCCTTTTGCTCGATCGCAATGGCTGGGCTCAGGCCCTCGATCACATCTACATCGGGCTTGTCGGTCTGCTGCAGGAACTGGCGCGCATAGGCCGACAGGCTTTCCACATAGCGGCGCTGCCCTTCAGCATACAACGTGTCGAAGGCCAGGCTGGACTTGCCTGAACCGGACAGGCCGGTGATCACCACCAGGGCATTCTTGGGAATGTCGAGGTCGATGTTCTTCAGGTTGTGCGTGCGGGCGCCGCGGATGCGAAGGTGGGTGTCGGCGGGCATGCTTGCTTGAATGTCGGGCAACCGGCCATTATCGGAAATCGCGAGGTGCTTGTCACATCAACGCCAACAGGTCGGCGCCGTAGGCCGCAAGCTTTCGAGCGCCTACTCCGCTGATGGTCGCCAAGTCCTCGGCCGTTGCCGGACGCCGCGCAGCCATTTCGGCCAGGGTGCTGTCGTGGAAGATGACATAGGCCGGGCGGCCCTGGGCCTTGGACTGCGTGGTACGCCAGGTCTTCAGACGTTCGAAACGGGCCTGCGCGGCCTCGTCGAATTCGACGATCCAATCGTGCGCACTGCGGGTGGCCGAGCCAGTGCCGTTGATGCCACCACGCGTGGGCCGAGCGTTGCGTGCGGCCAGCTTGAGCTGCTCGCGGGGCTGCTTCATCGTCAGAGGCACCTCACCGCGCAGCACCGCTCGAGCGCCTTCGGTCAGCAGCAGGGTTGGCAGTTCAACCTCAGTCATCACATGGCCCTGCGCCACCAACTGCCGCAACACCGCGCGCCACAGGGCTTCGCTCAGGTGCCGGCCAATGCCGTAGGTGGAGAGCCGATCGTGCCCATACTGGCGCACCTTTGGGGAGGGCTTGCCGCGCAGCACATCGATGAGGTGGGCAGCGCCGAAGGATCGTGCGCCGTTGTGGGCGCCGTGTTGGGTCATACGGTAGACACAGCTCAGGGCCATGCGAGCTGCCTCGGTGCCATCCCACATTTCGGGCGGCTCCAAGCAGTTGTCGCAGTTGCCGCAGGGCTCACTGGGTTCATCGAAGTACGACAAGAGGCGCTGGCGGCGGCAGTCATGCGCCTCGGCAAGGGTGAGCATGGCCTCCAGCTTGCCACGCAGCACCCGCTTGAAGTCTTCGCTGGCCTGGCCGTCTTCAATCAAGCGGCGCTGGCCCACCACATCGGCCAGGCCATAGACCATCCAGGCTTCAGCCGGCTCACCGTCGCGGCCAGCACGGCCGGTTTCTTGGTAGTAGCCCTCGACCGTGCGTGGCAAGTCTAGGTGGGCCACGAAGCGAACATCGGGCTTGTCGATACCCATACCGAAAGCAATGGTGGCCACCATCACCAAGCCGCCGTCTCGCGTGTCGTGTTCCACGAAGACCTGCTGGTGCTGATGGCGCAGCGCCAGATCCAGCCCGGCGTGGTAGGGCAGCGCGCGGATGCCATGATCGCTGAGCCACACCGCAGTTTCCTCGACCTTCTTACGGGTGGCGCAATAGACAATGCCCGCCTCACTTTGATGGCCTTGGCGGATGAAGGCCAGCAGCTGCGCGCGAGGGTCTTCCTTTTCGACAATCGTGTAGCGAATATTGGGCCTGTCAAAGCTGCTGACAAAGCGTTGTGCGTCCTGCAACGCCAGCCGATCAACGATATCGGTACGGGTGAGTTCGTCGGCGGTGGCGGTCAAGGCCAACCGAGGCACGCCGGGATAGCGTTGTGCCAGCTGCGACAGTCCCAGGTAATCTTCGCGAAAGTCGTGTCCCCATTGGCTCACGCAATGCGCTTCGTCGATGGCCAGGAGGCTGAGCAGGCCGCGCTCATGCAGGGAATCGAGCATGGCCAGGAAACGAGAGGTGAGCACCCGCTCCGGTGCGGCATACAACAAACTCAAATGGCCACTGCGCCAGCGGCGCTCGATGTCCTGCGCGGCGTCGCTGCTCAGCGTCGAGTTGAGAAAGGCCGCCTCCACGCCCAATTGCTCCAGCATGCTCACCTGGTCCTGCATCAGGGCGATCAGCGGGCTGACCACCAAGGTAGCGCCCTGCCCGCGGCGCTGGCGCACCAAGGCGGGAACTTGATAGCACAGACTCTTTCCACCGCCGGTGGGCATGAGCACCAGGGCGTTTTGGCCCGCGCAGACATGATCCACGATGGCGCCCTGTTGGCCGCGAAAGGCGTTGTATCCGAAGACCTCTTGCAAAACCCCCAAGGGCGTGTGCAGGCGGTCAGCCGCAGAAGTGATGGGCAGGGCAGACATGCAAACAGCGCGAAAGCTGAATGGTACCGGGCTGCAACGGCGGGACACGATGACCCCCCATTTGCTGCGGGCGGGGCACTGCTGGGCACACCCTCTTCAAACCCCCGGCGCGGGGATAGGCGCAGCGCACCCGGTCGGCATAATCAAGTTCACCAATCCCAAGCAAAGTTCCCTTCACCCGTTTCCGAACCGCGGAGTACCCCCATGGCCTCGATCAACAAAGTCATCCTCATCGGCAACCTCGGCCGCGACCCCGAGCTGCGCTATACCCCCAACGGCTCTGCAGTGTGCAATGTCAGTATCGCCACCACCCGTAACTGGAAGAGCAAGGACAGTGGCGAGCGTGTGGAAGAAACCGAATGGCATCGCGTGGTCTTTTACGACCGCCTGGCAGAAATCGCCGGCGAGTATTTGAAAAAGGGCCGCCCTGTGTATGTGGAAGGCCGCCTAAAGACCCGCAAGTGGCAGGACAAGGAAGGAAAGGATAACTACACCACCGAAATCGTGGCCGAGCAAATGCAAATGCTTGGTGGCCGTGAAGGCGGGGGCATGGGCGGTGGCGGCGGCATGGGCGAAGAAGAAGGCTACACACCAGCGCGCCGCGAAGCAAATGCAGCCAAGCCAGCCGGCGCCTCCAAGCCGACAGGAAAGCCCGCCGGCGGCATCGCTGACATGGACGATGACATTCCATTCTGAGCCCGGCGCTGAGCTGCTTACACACGCTGCCCCACCTATTGAGCGTTCTCGCACTCATGACCAGCCCCGTCGCCCAGGCCAATCCCGGCGCTTCAACCGGTGCGGCTACCGTGGCTCAGGTGGTATGCGGCACGGTTGAACCTTGGCTTGACTGGCCTTTACGGCGCCTGCTCGCACGCATGGTCGGTGTGTGGATACCCCCAGGCCTTACAGCGGGCCCGCCGTATCGCGTGCTGTGCATGCACGATGGGCAATGGCTCTTGGACCCGGACCCGCACACAGCCCACAACGAAACCGACTGGTCTAAACGCTTGGCCCAGGCCCTGACCTTCATCGGCCCGGGCGGCGCGGGCGCCTGAAGTCTTTGACCCCGCGGGTGGCGGCTTCAGGCTGAGGGAACGCCGCCATCACGCGCCGCACCCACCACACCGTGCCCCCTAAAAATGCCATGGTCAAACCCAGAAACAATAGGGCCGAGGCCGATGCTGCGCGGGGGTCCACCCGTTCGAACACGAACAGGGCCAGGACGGCGATCAGGAACACCTGCAGCCAGGTACCGAAGCTGTCCAGGTAGGGCGACAAGCGGTCCAGGCTCGGGCCTCGACGCTCGCCGGTAAACCAGTACTCGGCATGAGGCAGATTGACACCGCCGCTCGCTCTGCGGCGCAACAGGTACGTGAGGCCTGGGCCAGCGATCCAGGGGGTGGTGGTCAACACCACCGACAAGGCCACCAGCGCGCCACGCTCATCCGCTATGGCCGGCAAGGCCCCATACTGCGTCCAGACTTGGTAAAGGGCGGCCAGGCTTGCCAGCCACGTCACCAGAAACAAGCGGCGCTGCGGGGTCATCACCTAAGCGATCCAAGGGCCCAGCGCGCCGTGCCCGCCGCCTCAGACCACCGCGCCCGAGTTCGGGTCGTTGGGGTCTTCGGTCTTGGCCGGCGTGCTCTTTATAAGGTCTTCGCGCTGCACCCCTAGCCACATGGTGATGCCCGCGGCCACAAAGATCGAGGAGTAGATGCCAAACAGAATTCCAATGGTCAAGGCCAAAGCGAAATAATGCAGCGTGGGCCCTCCGAAGATCAGCATCGACAGCACCATGATCTGCGTACTGCCATGGGTGATGACGGTGCGGCTGATGGTGGAAGTGATGGCGTTGTCGATCACCTGCAGGGTGCTCAACTTGCGGTACTTGCGGAAGACCTCGCGAATGCGGTCGAAGATCACCACCGACTCGTTGACCGAGTAGCCCAGCACCGCCAAGATCGCAGCCAGCACCGGCAGCGAAAACTCCCACTGAAAAAAGGCAAAGAAGCCCAGGATGATGATCACATCATGCAGGTTGGCGATGATGCCGGCTACGCTGAACTTCCACTCGAACCGCACGGCCAAGTACAGCATGATCCCGATCACGGTGAACAGCAGGGCCAGGGCCCCGTCGCGCGCCAGCTCAGAACCCACAGCCGGGCCAATGAACTCGGTGCGGCTGAGTTTGAGCGGTTCGTCCTGCGCCCGGGCACACGCCATGCGCGAGACCTGCTCGCCCTGCGGCGTGGTGTAGCTCTTGTTTTCCACTACCCCACCCTCGGCGCTGCACAGCGCATCGAAGGTGCGAGACGACACCTCGCCTTGCTTCATTTCACCGCGCACCGGCAAGCGGATCAATACATCCCGCGAGGTGCCAAACTTTTGCACCTGCACCTCACCGAATCCCAAGGCTTCCACGGCTTCTCGAGTCTTGTTGATGTCGGCCGCCTGTTTGTATTCCACCTCCATCACCGTTCCCCCAGTGAATTCGATGGACAGGTGCAAGCCTCGGGTGGCGATAAAGAAGACCGCCGCCGCAAAGGTCAGAAAAGAAATGATGTTCAGCACCAGCGCGTGGCGCATGAACGGAATATCGCGGCTGATTCGGAAGAATTCCATGATTCGTCATCCCGTCCGTTTCAGGCCCTGAGGTCGCCAGAAGCGTCAGTGCGCGGCGGTGCGGACGTGGGTTTCCACACCTGGCCTATGGACACGCCCTTGAGCTTCTTTTGTCGGCCGTACCAAAGGTTGACCAGCGCGCGCGAGAACACCACCGCCGAGAACATCGAGGTGAGGATTCCCAAACAGTGCACCACTGCAAACCCCCGCACCGGGCCCGAACCAAACGCCAGCAGCGCCACACCGGCGATCAGCGTGGTCACATTGGAGTCCACAATGGTGGCCCAAGCCCGTTCATAGCCGGTGTGGATCGCGAGTTGCGGCGGTATGCCGTTGCGCAACTCCTCACGTACCCGTTCATTGATGAGCACGTTGGCATCAATGGCCATGCCCAGGGTCAGCGCAATGGCCGCAATACCCGGCAAGGTCAGCGTGGCCTGCAGCATCGACAACACGGCCACCAAGAGCAGCAGGTTGAAGGCCAGGGCCAGGGTAGAAAACACGCCAAACAGCAGGTAGTAGGCGCACATGAACAGCGCAATGGCCGCGAAGCCGTACACCACGCTGTTAAAGCCCTTGGCGATGTTCTCTGCGCCCAGGCTGGGCCCAATCGTGCGTTCCTCAATAATTTCCATCGGCGCGGCCAGCGCACCAGCGCGGGTCAGCAGCGCAATGTCGGCCGTTTCCTGGGGCGTGAAGGTACCGGTGATCTGGAACTGGTTGCCAAACTCGCCTTGGATGGTGGCCACCGAAACCGCCTCGCCCTTTCCCTTTTCGTACAACACGATGGCCATAGGCTTACCCAGGTTCTCGCGCGTGACATTGCGCATGGCACGGCCTGCAGCGTCATTGAGATTGACTGAGACCGCCGGACGCTGGTTTTGGTCCAAGGTGGCCGAGGCCTTTTCCAGTTGCTCACCCGTGGCAATGACCTCGCGCTTCAAGGACACGGTTCGTTGCACGGTTTCACCGGGGGACAGGCGAACTGGAACGGTTTCACTGCCCGTGCCCGCCTGGTCCACCAACCGGAACTGCAGCGTGGCCGTGCGGCCGATGATGTCTTTGGCACGAGCAGTGTCCTGCACCCCGGGCAACTGCACCACCACCCGATCAGCGCCTTGGCGCTGAATCACCGGTTCGGCCACGCCCAGTTCATTGACCCGCTTGTGCAGCGTTTCGATATTCTGGGTCAGGGCCTGATTACCGATATCGGCCATTGCTTTGGGCGACAAGCGCCCGGTCAAACGCGTGCCCTCGGGTACCTTGTCGTCAGTCCAGGTGAAGGTGGTCAGCCGCATGGCCAACAAGTCGCGCGCAGCCTGCACCGAGCCTGCTTCGCTGATCACGACGCTCAGGCCGTCCCCATCGCGGCTCACGCCGGTAAAACGGATGCGTTTTTCGCGCAGGGTACCGCGCACCTCGGATTGGTAGGCATCAAGCTGCTGCTTGACCGCCGAGCGCATGTCTACCTGCATCAGAAAGTGCACCCCGCCGCGAAGGTCCAAGCCCAGGTACATCGGCAGCGCGCGCATCGACGCCAGCCATGCAGGAGATCGGCTCAAAAGGTTCAGCGCCACGATGTAGGGCGGATCAGCAGCGTCGGGGTTTAGGGCCCGGGCAATGGCGTCCTTGGCCTTGATTTGGGTGTCGGTGTCATCCAGGCGTACCCGCACCGAAGCCCCATCAAAAGTGATCCGATCGACACGGATGGCTGCCTCGTCCAAAACGTTCTGCACCCGATCGACCATGTTGAAGTCGACCTTGACGGTGACCTTCGCGCTGGAGATCTGGACAGCCGGCGCTTCGCCGAAGAAGTTGGGCAGCGTGTAGAGCACGCCGATGAACAACGCCACCAGGATGAAGGCGTATTTCCAAACGGGGTAGCGGTTCATGGCATTCGCCGGGGCCGCAGCCCCGAAAGGCGGGTTACTTAATCGAGCCTTTGGGCAGCACTTGCGTGACAGCCTGGCGCTGCACCATCACCTCGATGCCTTGGGCTACTTCGATGTGCAGGTTGGAATCGCCCACCTTGCTGATCTTGCCGTACAGGCCACCAGCGGTCACGACCTCGTCACCCTTGGCCAGGGCGTCCACCATGGCCTTGTGCTCTTTCTGGCGCTTCATTTGTGGGCGGATCATGATGAAGTACAACACCACGAACATCAAAATCAGGGGCAGCAGGCTCATCAGGCTGCTCTCAATGCCGCCCTGGGCAGCAGCGGGGGCGGTTTGGGCGTAGGCCGTCGAAATGAACATGTCGTTCCTTTATACGCGAGCAAACCCTTAAGTTTAACTGGGGGCCGCGCGCATGGCAGTATTGTGGAGATGCTCATTGATGCCCTCTCCCCGCAATGACCTTGGACACCCTGGTGCCAGGCTATCGAGCGCTTGTGGTGGGCGGCAGCGGCGGCCTGGGTCAGGCTTTGTGCGCCCAGTTGCTCACCGACCCACGCTGCGCTCGGGTGCAAGCTCTAGGGCGGCAGTCCGAGCCCCGCTTGGACCTCTTGGACGAAGCCAGCGTGCGGGATGCTGCAGCCGCCTTAAACGACGGCCAAGCCTGGCAGGTGCTGCTGGTGGCAAGCGGCATCCTCCACGGGCCAGGGCTTCAGCCTGAAAAGCGCCTAGCCGACCTGCAGGCGGCAACCTTTGAACGGGTGCTGGCCATCAACACCATCGGACCGGCTCTGGTGTTGCGGCACTTCGCGCCGCTGATGGACAAACAGCGCAGCTTGGTAGGCCTGTTGTCGGCCAAGGTCGGCAGCATCAACGACAACCGCCTGGGTGGCTGGTACGCCTACAGGGCATCCAAAGCGGCACTCAATATGGTGGTCAAGACCGCTGCAATTGAACTGTCCCGAACCCACAAGGGTCTGGTGCTTGCAGCCTTGCACCCTGGCACAGTGCGTACAGGGCTGTCTGAGCCCTTCAATGGTCAGGTCCTGGGCCGAGACCCGGCCACCGCTGCGGGCGAGTTGCTGGCGGTGCTCAATGGGCTAAAACCCGAGGACAGTGGCGGCTTCCGGTCTTACGACGGGCAACCCTTGCCCTGGTGACCACTGGACCGCTACAGCGGCTTGGGTGGCTGCGCAAACACCATAACGGGGTCCACGCAGGCCAGCAGAGCCGGTGGTGCCTGCGGTACGCGATCACCTAAAAAGCGGCGGATGCGCCAAGCCGGGTTCCAAGGCATGGTGGTGCCGCTCCAAACACCTTGGGCCACCACCTGGGTGTAAGCCTTTTCTTGGCGAACCAACACCACCACTGGCTCCAGCCCGTCGAAGTCGGCCTGTAGCACAAACCAAGCAGGCGCTGACGAGGCCAGGGCGGGCTGCACCGGCTCGCCAGCGCCCAGCGGCCAGTGGTCGACCCGCCACACCCGAGCCGATGCAGAGTCGGGCGGACTGAAGCCGCGCAGGGCCTCAACAGCCGCAGCCGCCGGGCCAATAAGCCGCTGAGCCGCCTCGGGGTCCAGCCGCTGCACGGCCGCGCAGTTTCGCGTGGAGTCCTGCCACGCCGCCCACAGGGCGCCGCGCAGGTCAACAAACCGCCCACCGAGCTGCAACAGCCAGCCATCGTCTCGGCGCTCCAAGCCCACCAGGCTCAGCACAAACGAAACCGCCGCCAAGGCTGCAAGCAGCCAAAGGCGGCGGGAACGGACGACGCGCCTTGGCGTCATCGGGTCAAGCCTTGGTCGGGCCTGGGGATCAGGCAGCCTTCTTGGAGGACTTGCCGGCGGCCTTGGCAGCCTTCACAGCCGATTCAGTGACGGCGTTGAAATTGGCCTCCACGATGTCGGCGGCCTGCTTGGCGGCCTTTTGCATGTTGGCATAGGCACTGTTGGCGGCTTCCACGGCTTGCTTGACAAAAGCCACGCCGCTCTCGGTACCGGCCGGGGCATTCTTGGCCGCCACATCCACCAGCTGATGCAGGCCTTGCTGCACAGCAGCAACTTGAGCCTCGGCCACGGCTACCACGTCGGCTTGGGCCGACTTGGCGATGTCAGCTAGGTGTCGGCCGTAGGTGGTGGCCTTCTCGGCGCTGGGTTGCAGCGCAGAAGCCTGCAAAGCCATCAGGCTTTGCGGGTCCTTGGCGGCCAGAGCAGCCTTGGCCAGGTCAGCCGATTCGCTGAGGGTGGCGCGGGCGGTGGCCAGGTTCAGATCCACGACCTTTTCCACGTTGGAAAAGGCCTTGTGGGTCAGGTCAAAGAGGGACTCGACCTGAGCTTGTTGGGCGACGATAAACTGTTGCATGTTCAGCATGATGGGCTCCAAAAAAGAAGTAGCACGATAAAAACTCGGGACTTGGATCGTTGCCGTTGCAGTCTTTAGGCGAGTGCTGCACTGCAACATAAATCCAATAATAAGCCCGATTTTTTGTTTTGCAAGCCTTTTTTGCTGCGGCGCAACAAAATATTTACTCCACCGCCGCGTCAAGGCCTTCCAAACCCTGATGGCGCACATCGGCGCCCTTGACCACGTAGATGGTCACTTCGGCCAGGTTTTTGGCGTGGTCACCCACCCGTTCAATAGCCTTGGCCACAAAAATCAGGTCGATGCTGCTGCTGATGGTGCGGGGGTCTTCCATCATGAAGGTAATGAGCTTGCGCATCAGCCCGTCGAATTCCTGGTCGATTTCCTCATCGTGCTTGAGCACCTCCAGGGCGCGCACCACATCCAGGCGGGCAAAGGAGTCCAGGGCTTTGCGCAGCTGGGCCACAGCCAGCTCGGCCTCATAGGCCACATCGTGGATGGGCAGCCGGGTGGAGATGCCCGACTCGATCAGCTTCTTCGCGGTGCGGGCTACACGCGCCGCCTCGTCGCCCACCCGCTCTAGGTTGGCGATCATTCTGGCGATGGCCACCAACAGGCGCAGGTCACGTGCGGTGGGCTGGCGGCGGGCGATGATGGCCGACAGCTCTGAGTCAATATCCATCTCCATCTGGTTGAGCCGGGCCTCCTGCGTCAGCACGTCTTCGGCCAGATCGGACTTGAACTGGGTCAGGGCCTCCACGGCCCGCGCCACTTGGGATTCGGCCAGGCCGCCCATCTGCAGCACCTGGTTGGAAATGGCGCTGAGCTCGGCGTTGTATTGGGTGGAAAGGTGCTTGTCACTCATGTTGGTCATCCAAATCGTCCGGTGATGTAGTC
>VGHB01000010.1 GCA_016868355.1 Betaproteobacteria bacterium
GCGGCCAGCCGCTGCATGAACTCCAGCGGGCTTGTGACCAGGTGCATGGTTCCGTCACCCCACGGCGTCTTGAGCCTGAGCTCCATCTGTCCGGCGGCGTTGAACTGCACCCGCTCATCGGATAGCGCCGGCCGCGTGATGTAGCGGCATAGCTGCTCCAGCCGCTTGCAGTCGTGCGTTTGCATCCGCACCGCGGCGTGCAGGCTGAAGCTGTCGATGTCAGCGCAACCCTCTCCAGCGACTGGGAGAGGGAGAGCAGGACCTAGCCGTAAGCGGTGATCGGCCCCGGGTCGCCCAACGGCACCGCGGACAGTCAGCACCTTCTGGTCAGCGCGCCGCCGCGCATGAGCGTCTTCACCAGCCGGGCGATGCAGTCAGGATGCGGCAGAGTTCGAGGACGGGCAGTTCACACTGGGCCAACATGCATCCTTGGACTGAACGCTGGCCGCGTTGGGCGCACAGGCGCTTGCGGTCAATCCAACTGTAACTTGCGCTTGCGGATCAAGTCGGCCCACCGGTCGGCTTCACTTTTTACATAAGCCGAAAATTCAAGCGGCCCCCGGGGCTGCACATCGGAGCCCACGCCCGCAAAGCGCGCTTTCACTTCCGGTAAGGCTAGGACCTTGCGCAACTCGGTGGCCAGCCGATCCACCACCGAAGCCGGCAGCCCGGCGGGGCCGACCAAGCCTTGAAACCCCGTTGACTCCAAACCGGATAGACCTTGCTCTCGAACGGTCGACACCTCGGGAAGATTGGCATCCCGCCGGCTGCCCGTCACCGCCAAAGCCTTGAGCTTGCCAGACTTCACATGAGGCACCAGCACCGTGCCGGCATCGATCAGCACATGGGTTTGCCCGCCGATCAGATCGGTTACCGCGGGTGCACTGCCCTTGTAGGGCACATGAAGCAGGTCTAGGCCCGTGACCGCATTGAGCAGTTCACCATTGAGATGCGTAGCTGAGCCCTGCCCACCGGAGGCAAAGTTCCCCTTGCCGGGTTGTGTGCGGGCCCAATCAATAAACTGCCGCAGGTCCGAAGCGGGATGGTTAGCCCGAGTCGCTACGATGTAGCCGCCCTCGGTGATTTGCCCGATGTAGGTGAACTGCTTGATTGGGTCGTAGGGCGGCTTGGCCTGAAGGTAGGGCGCAATGGCGAAGGGCCCCGTGTTGGCCACCAGCAAGGTGTAGCCGTCAGGTGCCGCGCGGGTGACTTCGGTGGCCGCAACCACACCACCTGCCCCGGGTTTGTAGTCGATGACCAAAGACTGACCCAGTGCAGCCTCGAGTGCGGGCTGGATTACACGGGCGGTGAAGTCGATGCCCCCGCCGGGCGGAAACCCCACGACCAGCCGAATCGGCCGATTCGGGTAAGCCGCCGGCACCTGGGCATGGGCTGGCCAGGCGCGAAAGCCCAGGCACGCAGCACCCAGACCCGTGAGGGCTGTGAGGGCCTTGCGGCGTTGCTTGCAGGCTTCTGAAGCTGACGTAACGGAGCACGGGTCGGCGGCCTGTGTACGGCTTGAGATCAATTTGACTCTCCAGATCCAAAGGATGCTCATCCTAACCGCAAGGGTTGGGCTGCAGGTGCCCACCACCGGTACTGCGCTCCGGTGTTTTCCCTGGTCGAAGTCTTGTTTGCAGGCCCACCGGGGAGCACCGCCAGTGTTTGCTACAGGCGAGCAGTTGCGGGTAACGACAAAGACCTGATTGGGGTAGTGTCGATTCAGCTAGCGTTCAAAGCAAAGCCAGCACCCGTGACTCAGGATCTCGAAGTCGGCACCGGCTTTGAAGTTCCCACGGCCAACTTGAGGGCGTTGGGCGTTACCGATCCATGATCCATGATCCATATTCGGCGGCCAGTCTTGAGGCCTCCAAGTCGGGCGCCCTTTTCAGCGGTGAGCGGCTTTATTTCACGCTGCGGACGGACTCGCGCTCAATCGGCCTTCGGAATCGCCGCCACCAGCGCAGCTACGGTCGTGTCGTCGAGACCTGCTTCAAGCAGCACCTCGGCGGTTGATTCTCCGAATGCATCAAGCCGCGGCACCAAACGCCCGGGTTCAGCGCGGAACTTGATCGGGATACCCAGGTGCGGCTGGCCCGGTGGGTCTTCGATCACCATGGCGCGCTCGCGCGCGAGCTGGCTGGTCACCGCCTCGTGCAGCGTGCGCACAGGCGCCCAAGCCACGTCCAGCGGGCCGAGGAATTCGGTCCATTCGGCGAGTGTGCGTGCGGCGAAGCTTTCGCGCAGGAACTGGCGAACGGGCTCATGGGCAGGCCCGGGTGGCTGGGTTGCGACCGCGGTGAGCTCGGGCCGACCAAGCGCCTTCAGCAGGTTCTGCACGAACTTGGCTTCGCCGCCACCGAGCGCAAGGTGGCGGCCGTCCTTGCAGGCGTACAGGCCATAAAACGAGGAGCCGCCCCAGGACCGTTCGTTCTTGGGCACCGGGGCGCGGCCTTCGGCAAACGGCGGGCCCATGACGTTGGGCGTCCAGGCCAGCAGGCTGTCGTACATCGCCACGTCAACGTAGTCACCCAGGCCTGTGCTTTCACGCCGCAGGAGCGCCATCAGGATGCCCGATAGCGCCATCAATGATGCCGCCATGTCAGCTGCCGGCAGGCCGGGCATGGCGGGTTGGTCGTCCGAGCCTAGGTTGACTGACACCAGTCCCGCCTCGGCCTGCACCGCCAGGTCGTGCGCTGGGTGCGAAGCGAGGCTGCCGCTCTGGCCGAAGGCAGAGATAGAGGCGTAGACGATGCGCGGGTTGAGCGCGCGCACCGCCTCGTAGCCGACACCCAGACGATCCGCCACTCCAGGGCGGAAGGCCTCGACGATGACGTCAGCCGTCTGTGCCAAACGCAGGAAGGCGTCGCGCGCCATCGGATTCTTGAGGTCGAGCGCAATACAGCGCTTGTTACGATGCGTGTTGCGGAACCACACCGTATGCCCGTTCTGGCGCAGTCCTACCTGGCGCACGGGCTCTCCTTGCGGCGGCTCGACCTTGATGACCTCTGCGCCGTGGTCGGCCATCATCATCGTTAGATGCGGGCCGGGCAGGAACAGGCTCAGGTCGAGCACACGCAGACTACTAAGCTTCATGGGGCGGTCACTCCAGGTTTGAGCGCGCCGCCGGCCAGACCCATCAGCAGCGCCTCGCCGCCGGGCGGGGCCATCGCCATCAGGCCGATGGGTCGTTCACCGGCCGGAACCGGTAGCGGCAGGCTCAACGCTGGCACGCCGGCGAGATTGCCCAGGCTCGTGAGGTCGGCCAAATGCGCCGGCACGGGGCTGTCGAAGGAGAAGGCACGCAGCGGCGCGGTGGGCAGCAGCATCACGTCGCCCAAGGTCCACCAGCGGTGTACTGTCAAGCGTGCCGCGGTGAGTGTGCGCGCCGCCCGGGCGTAGGCCGTAGCCGGCTGGCCTTCGCACCACTGCAGCAGCATACGCAACTCGGGCGAGAAGTTATGCGGCTGGGCCGCCCAATCGGCTGCATGTTCGTGCAGCAAGTCGGCCTCTACCAACAGCAGCCCATTACGGCGAGCACGGGCGAAGTCCCAGTCTGAGAGATCGACTCGTTTAAGGTTCGCTCCCGCGGCCACTAGCCGTTGCAGTGCGGCTTCGAATGCCTCACGCACGTCGCTTTCCAGACCCAGCGCCAATGTGTCGGCCGGTGCCAACAGCACCGGCGGCCGAGCCGGTACGGGTCGGGCTGGATTGAAGTGCGCATCGCCGCAAGCGGTATCAAAAACACTCATCACGGGCCAGACGAGCATTAAGTCGCGCGCCGATCGCACGAGTGGGCCGACGTGGTCGAGTAGGTATGAACAGGCCACGCTGCCGCGCGTTGAGACTGCGCCGTAACTTCCCTTAAAGCCCACCACACCGCAGAAGGCCGCCGGGATGCGCACGGAGCCCATGGTGTCGGTGCCAAGCGCCAGCCCGCAAAGGCCCGCGGCCACGGCGCAGGCCGAGCCACCGCTGCTGCCGCCGGGGCTCAAGCCATCGAAGTGCGGATGCCAGCAGCGACCGAAAAACGGGTTGTCATTGCTGGTGCCCAGCGCCGCTTCGTGCATGTTCAGCTTGCCCAGCAGCACCATACCGGCCTCACGCAGGCGCGCCACGACGAAGGCATCTTCGGCCGCTGGCTCGCTTGTGCGCCGCGTGCCCATGCCGGCCGTGGTGGGCATACCGCGCACGTCCAGGTTATCTTTGACCGCCAGCCCCAAGCCGTCCAGCGGGCCAATCAGAGCTGCGCGCGCGCGCCGCTCGTCACTGGCAGCAGCGGCGCGCAGGGCGCCGACTGTATCGACGTGCAGGAAGGCGTTGAGTACCGGGTTGTGCGCGTCGATGCGCGCCAGCGTCGCGGTGGTGAGTGCCACACTTGTAGCCTCGCCTGCAGCCAGCGCCGCGGCCTGCGTGTGCAGGTCGGCATCGAGTAGGGTGTCGCTCACCGAAGAAGGCGTAGTGGCTGCCGGCGTGGAGCTCATGCTGTGTAGCGCTTGTCGATTAGGCGGATGGGCTTCTGCCGTATCTCGATACCGGTCAGCGGCGCGAGTGCGCCCGGCGCTACCAGCTCTACCCGTACCTCGACACCCAGCTTGCGGCGCAGCAACTCGCGGTAGGGCAAGTTGTCTTCTTCTGTCCGTTCGCCGCGGGTCTCGATAGTGACGATCAGCTCATCGCGCCCGTTACTGTCGCGTACAGCTATGCACAGGAACTCGCCCGCGAAGTCCTGCCTTTCTTCGAGGATGGGCGCGAGCGACTGCGGGAATACATTGATTCCCCGCACCTTGACCATGTTGTCGCTGCGGCCGAGAAAACCCGCGATGCGCCGCAGGTTCCAGCCTAGCGTGGAAGGCGTGGTGAGCAACTGCGTCACGTCGTGCGTGTTGAAGCGAACGATGGGGTAGATATCGTCTTTGTATAAGCAGGTGACGACGATGTCGCCGGGTGCGCCCTCGGCCACCGGCAGCCCGGTGTCGACATCCGCCACCTCGACATACTGAGCATCTTCCATCAGGTACAGGCCGTCGTGGTCGGGGCCTTCGCCGGCGACGGCGCCAGTGTCTCCCACGCCGTACCAGTCAAACATCTCGGCGCCACCCCAGGTTGCCGACAGCGTCTGGCGCGACTCGCGTCCGAGATGGCCACAGATGCGGCGCAGTGGGATGTCCTGCCCCGGTACGATACCGTTCTCGCGCGCCACGTCCGCAAGGCGCTTGATGTAGTCGGCGAAACCGACGACTACGTTGACGCCGAAGTCTCGCATCAGCTCGACCTGTCGTACGCTAGGCGTTTCGACGCCGGTTCCGGGCGTGATGAGCAGCGCGTTCGTGTAATGCAGCAGCGCCTCGCGCACATAATGGCCACCGTTAATCATGCCATGGCCATAGACCGAGTGCACCACCTCGCCCGGCGCCAGGCCCTGCATGCGGTAGATGCGTGCCAGCAGCAGGCTCTGCACCTCGCGGCTCTTGGGTGAGAACAGCAGCGGCTGTGGGCGGCCCGTGGTACCGCTCGTGGTGTGCAGCACCATCGGCCACAGGCCCGCGCCAGCAGGGCCCGGGATTGGAATCTCAGCGCCGTGGAAGTCGCCCAGCGGTGGGCGTTGCGCCACGCTCTCCATAATCTCCTGTTTGCCAAACGTGGGCAGCCGGGCGATGTCGTCCAGGCCGCGGATATCCGAAGGCGCCAGCCCCTTTTCGGTCCAAAGACGTTGGTAGAACGGGATCTGCCAGGCACGTTTCATTAAGCGTGCAAAACGCCCCTCCTGCAGAGCTCGCAATTCGTCGCGCGATAAGCGGGCCAGGCGCTTAGTGAAGGCGTCACCCAGCGGGTATTCGGCGAGCAGGGCGCGGGGATCGAAACTCTCGAAATAGGTGAGGTGCGGTGTGCTCATGGTGAGGCCAAAAGCGAAAGACCGGCCAGGGAGGGCCGCGAGGGCAGGCCCTGCAACTCAGCGTGCAGTGCAGCGCTTCGCGCCGGGGCGAGGCCGGCGAAGTGGCAGCATGCGTCGAACTTGGCGCGTTGGGCCTTGGGACTCAAGGGTTGGTCGGGATGGCCGAGCACTGCCGGTAGCTCGATGCGGTACTCGCCGCCGGCGCGGGTGCGCACCCGCACGGTCTGCGGCGCCAGTGCGTTGGGGTCGGTGTGGCCGTTGTCCACCCAGCGCACCCGCGGCGCGAAGGCGGCTCGCGCCGGGCTCGCCAATGCTTCAGGGCTGAAGTCGTCGAGATCCACCGCGCCGCGTTCGAGCATCGTGGCCGCAAGGTAGGGCAGGCATAGGCGTGCGTAGTTCACATCCATGCCATGCACCAACGGCCGGCCCACCAGGCGCAGCACCAGAGGCGGTGCACGCAATTCCACCTCAGCCACCGACTCAAGGCCCAGGTCATACTCACGCCGCAGCCTGGCCAAGCCGTCGAGCGCACCCTGGGCCGCACGTCCGGTGGGTTGCGGCTTGTGGCTGAGTTCTTCGATACGGTGGTGCTGCCCAAGGCGCGCGAATACGGCCGCCACCGCGTCGCGCCGCGGCGCGAGCGGCTTGTCGAAGAGTTCATAGTAGCCAAAGGGCCCTTCGAGCACGTCGCGCGGGCCTGCGAAACTGGTCAGCGCCAGGTCGAGTGCCGTGACCGCGCTGCGGGCAGCGATGCCGATCTGCAGCGCCAGCATCGGCGAGCCCTCGCGGTGCGCCTGCATCGTGCCGGCCAGCATGCTGTAGGCAATGCCCAGGGCGTCGGCCATCTGCTCGCGCGTACCGCCCACGAGCTTGACAAGCCCGAGGCTTGCACCCAGCGCGCCGCACATTGCCGGTCGGAAAAAGCGCATCGGTGCTGCCTGCGCCACGCCGATCGTGGCAGCCACGTCTACCGCCAGCACTACAGCTTCGATCAGGCGAGCGCCGCTCACCGCGCGGTCAGCGCGCTCTTGCCGTTCGGCCACTGCCAACAGCGCAGGCAAGATGGTTGCCATCGGGTGCACGACGGCAGCTTCGTGTACGCAGTCGAATTCCTGGTTGTGGATCTGCCAGGCGTTTAGCAACGCTGCGCTTGGCGCCGGCATGCGCCGACCGCTCGACCATTCGGTGGCGTCGTCGCCGCGGCCGGCCTGTGAAGCGGCTGCGCGCACCTGTTCGAGGCGCGGGTGACGGCCACCGGCTAGACCCACGCCGATGCTGTCGGTGATGAAGGCCACCGCCGCGGCCATGCTGCGCGGGGGTAGGGCTGTAGCGTGCATTGCCTCGGCGTGGTCGAGCAGGCGTGATTCGAGCGTCATTGCGCGGCTCCGATCAGCGCGCGCAGCGCATCCAGCCGGTTCGTCGCGGGCAGGCTGCAGCAGGCGATGAGGGCCTCGTCCCGGCGCCTGGGGCTCCAGCCGGCGGCCTGCATCAACTCCAAGGCCTTGGCTTCGAGCGCCGAACGGTCCAGCGGCACAGCTGGGTCGCCAAGCGTGTCGCGCACCTCGGCAAACAGGCGGCGGCCGTCGTGGCACGTGAGCTCGATGCGTGCGCCGTAGTGAGTCGGGTAACGCGCCTGGAACTCTGCGTCGTCGTGCAGGACCACGCGCTCACGCAGCGCCTGGATACGGGGGTCTGCCAGCGCATCATCCTCGTAGTGTTCGAGCTGCGGCCAGCCGCAGTTCAACCAGGCTGCCAATGCGTGCGGGATCGAGAAGCGCGCCTCAGTAGCCGTGTGTGGATGTCTTCGTTCACAGAAGCGGCGCGCATCCGCGTAGCCGAATACGTCCAAGCGCGCGACCTCGGCGGGCGCCACGGGCTGCGCTTGCAGCAGATGGCGCAGCGCGTCCATAGCCGGATGCGCGTGGCGGCAGGCGGGCCAAGGTTTGAAGCTGACATCGTCGATCCACGGCGTGTCGCGCGGTGCGTTCAGTAAGGCCAGGTCAGCGTCGGGCGCGGTGGCAGCCAGCCAACCTGAAGGCCCCTCCAGTACCGCAAGCGGGCCTGTAAGTCCGCACGCTGCCGCCTGCGCCGCGGCCAGTCCCGCACGCGCCGCACTCGCCATGTGCCAGAGCTTGCCGGTGCCGCTCTCGTGCCGCACCTGCCACAGACCGCCGGCCTGCGTTCCTGCCAGCGCCATCGCCTGGGCCACCCGCTGCGGTTCAAGCCCGAGCCCGACCGCTGCCGCCGCCGCGGCGCCAAAGGCGCCGACCGTTGCCGTGGGATGCCAGAAGCGATAGTGCGTGGCGCCGAGCGTTCGCCCGACGCGGATCATCGCCTCGTAGCCCGCCGTTACGGCCGCCAGCAGAGTGGCGGCGTTGCTGGTCTCCGCACACGCGGCCCAGGCGGCAGGCACCACCACTGGTGCCGGGTGTAGCACCGAGCTGCGGTGCACGTCGTCCATCTCAAGAACGCTGCCCAGCATCCCGTGGTAGGTCGCGGCCGCAGCAGCATCGGCCGCGCGTCCTGCTAGCGTAGGCACGGCACCGGCTGCCTGCAGCGCCAGCCACTGCGCCATCGGCTGCCCCACGGCCGAGGCGGCCCCGTAAGCGGCAGTGCCCAGCCAATCCAGCACGTGCAGCGCCACGCGCTCGCGCCAGGCGAGTTCGTCCCGCACGCGCTTCGCTACAGCGCAGACCTGCTCGGCCAGCGGCAGCAAGGCGGGCGTAGCCGCCGCGGAAGGGCTGCCGCTATTAATCAACCGGGGGCTCCCGTCGTCACGCCGGATAACCTCGCCTGGAAAGTTGTACGGACATATTCTAGAGTCGAGCTATGGCGAGCCCGCGTCGACACCGCCCAATGCCCGGCCTGATCCAAGCCCGCTTCGCCGATGCCCTTCGCCGCGCGCATCAGGTCTATCTGCCCGGTTGCGCGGGCCATTCGCTGCTGTTCGAACGCTGGCTGCAAGAGGTGAGGGATGCTGCGGCTAAGGCCACCTTCAGTGGAGTGTGGATCCCAGGTGTGAACCGTTTTGATCCCTGCGCGTTGCATGAAGGCGCCCGGGCGCGCGGTATCTTCGTCGGGCCAGAACAGCGCCGCGCCTGGGAAGCAGGGCGCTTTGATTATCTGCCGCTGCACTACAGCGAAGCGGCACGTTGGTTCGCCATGCCCGGCCGCTTCGATCTTGTGCTGTTGCACGTTGCGCCACCCGATGCACAAGGTCGCTGCAGTTTGTCGCTGGCAGCCGACTTCACGCCTTCGGTCTGGCATGGGCTGTCCGAGGACGCGATGGTGCTTGCACACGTGAATCCGCGCCTGCCGCGCACGGCAGGGCCTTGGGTGACATGGTCGCGCCTTGACGCCATCGTCGAGGCCGAGGCCCCGGTGCTGCATGTGGCCGACGAAGTGCCTGAGACCACGCTCGTGGCTGTGGCGCGGCAGGTGGCTGCACTCGTGCGCGACGGCGACACGCTGCAGCTCGGCCTGGGCCGTCTGCAGGCCGCTGTGCTAAGTGCGCTCAGCGGTCATCGGGGCCTGCGCGTCCATTCGGGCATGGTGAGCGACGGGCTACTTACGCTTCGCGACGCGGGCGCACTGGCAACTCCCGCAGGAGGCATGCCGCCAGTGTGCACCGGGGTCGCGCTTGGCAGCGCGGCGCTGCACGCGGCGATGGCCGATACTGATTTGGTGCGCTTCGAGCCCGTTTCCTACACTCATGCGCAGGCGACGCTTGCAGCGCTGCCGCGCTTGGTCAGCATCAACTCAGCGCTCGAGATCGACCTCCTTGGCCAGATCAACTGCGAGACCCTGAGTGGTGAGCAGGTCAGCGGCGTCGGCGGGCTGGTCGACTTCGCACGTGGTGCGCGCGCCAGCGATGGTGGCCGGGCCATCGTGGCGGTTACGGCCATAGTCGGGCGCCATGCTCGCTCGCGCTTCGTGCCACAACTCTCGCCGGGGCCGGTTGGTTTGGCGCGCACGGATGTCGACCTCGTGGTGACCGAACACGGCGTGGCCGATCTGCGGCAGGCCTCGGTTGACGCCCGCGCGCAGGCGCTGATCCGGATCGCCGCACCCGCGCATCGTGAAGCGCTCGCTGGAGCATGGCACGCACTGCGCCGCACGCTCTGAATCAATGCACGATCTGACTCCCTCCCACCGTCCGACCATACGAAGCTCCCAGATGTCCTCCAAGAAGACCCCCCGGTATAAGACGATTGCCGACCAGCTCATCAATGCCATCTTGGGCAACCAGTACCCGATAGGCAGCGCGCTGCCAGCCGAAGGACAGCTGTGCGAGAAGCTCGACGCGAGCCGGCACACGATCCGAGAGGCGTTGCGCATCCTTGAGGAGGCCGGGCTCATCACGCGCCGCCAAGGCTCGGGTAGCGAAGTCATAGCCAACACGCCTCCGGTGCGCTACCGGCAGACGGTGGACACGATCGAGGGCCTGTTGCAGTACGGTCAGCGCACCCGCCTCACGCTTGTGGCCGTGCGCGAGCGGCCGCTGACCAATGTCGTAATCGCGGCGCGCTTCCGCCTCGCGCTGGGTACAACCTGCATCGAGCAGCTCGCGCTGCGCAGCGAGCGTGTTGGTGCGCGCGACGGGCCGACGACACCATTTGCGCTGACCACCATCCACCTGCCACCGCAGCCGCCAAAACGACGCGACAAGCTGATCAAGCCAGAGACGGCGTTATCGACCATGCTCACAGCGCTGGATGCGCGCACCATCGGCCGCATCGAGCAGACCTTCGAGGCGGTGGCTCTCAACGCCGCCGAGGCTGCGCAACTGCAGGTGAAAAAAGGGGTGCCAGCGCTGCGCGCCGACCGCACCTACTTCGACCGTGAGGGCCGGCCGATCCTGGTGGCGATCTCGCTGCACCGGGCTGACCGCTTCAAGTACAGCATGGTGCTGCGGCACGAAGGGGCTGAGTCGGTGAGCGGAACCGCATCGTTGGATCGGCTTGCCAAGAGCAGGCGTGGTCGCTAGGATTCTCGAGTTGTCCGTACAACTCTCGTTTTTATCCAAACAGGCGCAGCACTGATGTCCTCCACCCTGGAGCCCATGCGGACCACGGTCGAAGCCCGCACTGCGGCAGCACCGCTGCTGGCGCCGGTACTGGCTGCTGAACTGGCTTCGCTGCTCGGCCCCGCAGGCTGGCTCACCGATGCGGCCTCGCTCGCGCTGGCGGCGCACGACATCTTCCATGACGCACCGCACCAGCCTCTGGCCGTGCTGCGGCCGTCAAGCGTGGAAGCCCTTGCGCAGGCCGTGGCGCGACTCACGGCGGCGGACATCGCACTGGCGCCTCGCGGCGGTGGCATGTCCTACACCGCGGGTTATCTGCCGCCTGTGCCACGGTGGGTGTGTGTGGATACGACACGCCTGAACCGCGTGCTCGAGGTGAACCTGCCGGACCTCTTCATCACCGTGCAGGCCGGCTGCACTTGGGCCCAGGTGCGCGAGGCCCTGGCCGGCAGCGGCTTCACCACGCCCTACGGCGGGCCCCTTTCGGGCCTGCGGGCCACGGTGGGTGGTGCCCTGTCACAGAACAGCATGTTCTTCGGCGCAGGCCAGCATGGCGCTGCCAGCGAATCGGTGCTCGGGCTCGAGATCGTTCTGGCCGATGGGCGGTGCCTGGCTACCGGCAGTGCGGCACTTGCGGCCGGCAACGCAGGCGGATCGAGTACGCCATTCGCCCGTTGGGGCGGCCCTGATCTCACCGGTGCCTTTCTCGGAGACAGCGGCGCCTTCGGCATCAAGGCTACAGCGACGTTGCGGCTGCTGGCCGCACCGGCTGAACAAGGCTATGCCAGCTACGGCTTCCCCGACATCGTCTCGATGGTCAATGCCCAGGTGGCGCTGATGCGTGCTGGCCTGGGCAGCGAGTGTTTCGGCATCGACGCCTACAAGGCCGTGAACTCGGCGCAAACGGGCAACAAGCTGGCCCAGGTGACTGGTGGAGTCAAGACGCTCGCCCAGGTGACTCGCGCCGGTGGTGCCAAGGCGGGCCTGCTGGCCGGCGTGAAAGCCGCCGCCAGCGTGGCGCTGGCGGGCACGCAGTACCTTGGCGTGCACCCGTACTCGATCCACCTTGCGCTCGACGGCGACAGCCCGGACCACGTGGCGCAACGCTTGGCCCGCGTGGCGGCACTGTGCGAGGCGCACGCAGGTACCTCACAGCCGGCTTCGGTGCCGCAGGTGCTGCGCAGCATGCCCTTCCAGCCCTTGCGGTCGGTGCTGGGGCACGACGGAAGCCGTTGGGTGCCGCTGCATGCGATCCTTCCGCTGTCGCGTGCGCTGGATGCGGTGCAAGCCTGCGAAGCGCTGTTCTCGCGCCATGCGTCTGCCATGCAATCGCTTGGCGTGGTGTACTCGCCGCTCACGGCCAACCTTGACCGCGCGTTTCTGTACGAACCCTGTTTCTATTGGCCCGACACGATCAAACCGCTTCACGTGGATGTGCTTGGCCCGGCCACCACCGCGCCATGGATTCAGCGCCCCGCAGCCCCCGAGGCGCTGGCGCTCGTACAACGCCTGTGGCGCGAGGCGGTCGACCTGCTCGACGGCTTCGGCGCGGTGCACTTCCAGGTCGGCCGCGCCTACCCTTATCTTGGCCGCCTCAAGCCAGCCACCGCAGCCTGGGCGAAAGCCTTGAAGGCCGAACTCGACCCTCGCGGCCTGATGAACCCTGGCGCGTTAGGCCTGTGACACCGCGTTCCCCCACGTCCTTTTGAGGTCCTTGTGACCTATCTCACACACCATGTTCAAGCTGCTTATGTCCTCCGTGCTTTCGTTGACCACGCTGTTGGCCGCCGTCACGTTTGCGACACCCGCTGCCGCGCAGGAGCCAATCGTGCTGCGCACCGGTAGTTTTGCGCCCCCCAACAGCGTGTTCACCCGCTACTGGGTGTCTTTCAAGCAAAACATCGAAACGCAGAGCAAGGGTGCGATCCGAGTCGAGCTGAACACGAACGACCCCAATGAGGCCAACCTGCTGTCGAACGTGCGGCGCGGGCGAGTCGAGTGCGTGGGCGCGAGCCTGCAGGGCAGCTCGACCGTGCTGCCCGAGATCGCGGTGCTGCAGCAGCCCTACTTGTTCTCAAGCTTTGCGCAGGTTGACGCTGCGTATGACAAGGGTTTAGCCGATAACTTTCGGCGCCTGTTCGCTGCTCGCGGCCTGGCGATGCTGCAGTTCGTTGAGGTGGGCTTCACGCACACTTACAGCACCATGCCCATCCGCACCCCTGCCGATGTGAAGGGCCAGAAGCTGCGTGCCACGCAGAGCCGCGCCTCGCAGGCCTGGGTGCGCGCCACCGGCGGCGAGGCTGTCGTGCTGCCGATCGCAGAAGCTGTGCCGGGGCTGCAGACCGGGCTCATCAAGGGCGGTGAGTCAGGGGTCATCGTCTACGGCGGGCTCATCGCCAAGGCCGCACCGCACTACACGCTCACCGCACACGCCTTCGACAGCGGCGCGCTGCTGTGTAACAAGGAGTGGTACGACAAGCTCAAGCCCGAGCACCAGGCCATCGTCACCGCAGCCTGGGATGCGCGCGCCCAGGCCCGCGACGCCCGCGCTGACAATGAGAAGTTCCTGGCCGACGCCGCCAGCCGCGGTATCACGGTGCGCAAGCCGAGTGCAGCCGAGCTCGAGGCATGGCGTGCTGTCGGCAAGCGCGCAGCCGATGAGCTGCTGGCGCAGATGAGCCCTGAGGCACGCCAGATTCGCGACGAGATCGCGCGCGACATCGCCGGCGTGCGCTAAAGCCGGGGCCGCGCGTCGATGAACGCCGCCCAACTGACGCTGCTCGCGCTGCGCCGATTCGAGCAGCTTGCCACGGGCCTGGCCTTCTTGCTCATGGTCGGGGTGCTGGGCTGGGACATTGTCGGGCGTGAGCTGCTCTCGGGTGGCAAGATTTGGGCCACGCCAATCGCTGTGTACTGTAACGTCGCTATCGCCTTCATTGGCATCGGCCTGGCTTCGGCGGGTGGCACGCATCTGCGGCCTAAGTTTTTCGACAAGACCGTACCTTCGGCCTGGGACGACTTCTTCTCCCGCCTCACCGACATCGGCTTCGCGCTTTTTTGCTGCGGAGCTGCCTGGTTATGCCTGAAGGTCGTCCGCGAAAGTATCGAACTCGCCGAGACCGACCCCGTGCTGCAGTGGCCGGTGTGGCCATTCCAGATCATCCTTGTGGTTGGTTTCGGAATCGCGGTGCTACGCCACACGCTGTACGCGATATTCCCTGCATTACGGCCGGCCGAAGGCGGTGAGAACGCGCCGCCGATCGAGGAGCAGATGCGCGATTACGTGCCGCCGCAGCCGCAGGCGAAGCGATGAGCAGCGCGGCCTGGCTACCGGTGATCGGCCTGGCTGTGATGGTGCCGCTCTTGCTGTGGCTGCGCCAGAATATGATCGTTGTGCTGGGTCTGGCTTCGGCCTGGCTCTACTATTTCTACAGCCAGGGTGCGATCGGCAATACCGCGCTGGACGTTTGGCAGAACGCCCGTAACGAAACCTTCCTTGCGATCCCGCTTTACGTGCTGGCCGGCAACGTGATGGCCAACGGCAGCATCGCGCAGCGCTTGATCCGCGTGATGCAGGCCTTCACAGCGCCGATACCGGGCGGCTTGGCGCTGGCAGCCGTGCTGTCGTGCGCCATCTTCTCGGCTATTTCGGGAAGCTCAACTGTGACCATGCTCGCCGTCGGCGGCGTGTTGTACCCGGCACTGCTGAAGGCGGGTTACAACCGGCTGTTCTCGCTGGGGCTGTTGTGCGCCGCGGGTACGCTGGGGATCATCATCCCGCCTTCGATCCCGATGATCCTGTACGGGATCATGACCGGTACCTCGATCACGGATCTGTTCAAGGCCGGCGTGCTGCCCGGGTTCCTGCTTGCCGCGCTGCTTGCAGCCTATGCGGTCTGGAAGAATCGCCACCTGCGCGAAGCCCAGCGCTGGGACCTAGGCGAAATCGGCGCGGCACTGGGAGGCGGTGTGTTCGCCTTGCTGGTGCCTGTCATCATCCTCGGTGGTATTTACAGCGGCTTTTTCACTGCCACCGAGTCAGCGGTTGTAGCCTTGTTCTACGCGGTGCTGGTTGATATGTTCGTGCACCGCCATCTCACGCTGCAAAAGCTGCTCACGATCACCGAGGACACCGTGAAGATGAGCGGCGCGCTATTCCCAATGTTGATCATGGCAATCTCGATCAACGTCTTCCTGGGCGAGAAGCAGGTGCCACAAATGGCTGCGCAGTGGCTCGGCGGCGTGTTCAGCACTCCCTGGAGCTTCATGCTGGCCGTCAATGCGCTGCTCCTGGCGACCGGCTGCCTGATCGACATCGGCAGCGCGATCCTGATCCTCGCGCCGCTGCTCGCACCGATGGCGCAGACCATGGGTCTGGACCCGGTGCACTTCGCGATGATCATGCTCGTCAACCTCGAGATCGGTTATCTCACGCCGCCGATGGGACTGAACCTGATCGTTGCTTCGGTCGCGTTCCGCGAGAGGTTCGCAAACTGCTGCAAGGCGGTGCTGCCGTTCATCGGGCTGTTGCTGCTGGGGCTGGTGGTCGTGATCCTGTGGCCGGGGCTTTCACTGGTGCTGGTGCGATGAAGGGGGCCTCGTTACCGGTCGAGCGCGAACTCGCCCATGCCGGGGGGCTGACCTGGCAGTTCCGACAGTGCGGCGTCGATCGACCCGGTCTGCCGCTGGTGCTGCTGCACCCCTCACCGCGCAGCTCTGCGATGTACACCGCATGGCTGCCCGCTTTGGCCGAACACGGCCCGGTGTACGCGATCGACACACCTGGCTACGGCGGCACTGACCCGCTGCCGACGCCGCCGCAGAGCCTAGCCGATTACGTGGCGCCGCTGCACGCGTTGCTGCACCACATCGCCGGGCCACGGGCGCTGATCTATGGCTCGGCCACCGGGGCGCAGATCGGCATCGCCTACGCCTTGCGCCAGCCGAGGGCGGTGGCGCACCTGGTGCTGGATAACGCCGCCCACTTCACACCTGCGCAGCGTACTGCGTTACTGGAACACTACTTTCCTGATCTCGTGCCGCGTACCGATGGCAGCCACCTCACCACGGCCTGGCGCATGGCGGCGGCCACTCAGGAGTACTTTCCCTGGTTCGAAGCGAACGAAGCGCACCGGATCGCTCCAGGCCCGGCGCTACCCGCAGCGGTGCACGCGGGCCTGTGCGAACTGCTGGGCGCTGGTCCCGAATGGACTCTAGCCTACCGCGCGGCTTTTGAGCACGAAGACGCGGCGAAAGTGATGGCTCTCGAGGTGCCGACCACGGTGTTGCGCTGGCAGGCGTCGATCCTTCTACCGTACATCGACCAGCTGCTGGCCCACCCGTTGCCGCCCAACGTGGTCCGGCTCGACGTGCCGGCGCAAGCCGACGCACGATTTCAGACCCTGAACCAGCACCTGTCGAGTCTGCGATGAAGATTGAGCACATCACACTCGTGCGTACGCCCGAGGGCGTACCGTTGGAGAGCGACTTCGCCCCGGGCTACGGCAGCCTAGGCGCACTGGCCGACGGAGAAGCACTTGTGCGCGTTCACGCTCTCTCGCTGGACCCATACTTGCGCAGCGCGATGTCCGGCCGCCACCTGAGCGCGGCCATCCAACCAGGTGACGTGGTGCGTGGCGAGGGCTGGGTCGAGGTTCTTGAGTCACGCCACCCGCGGATGGCTGTTGGAACGCATTGGGTGGCTGCTTGCGGCTGGCGCAGCGCGGCACTGCTGGACCGGGCTGCCATCGACGCTGCGAGGCCGATCGCCAGCGCCATTGAGCCCCGCACGCTCGCCCTTGGCGGGCTCGGCATGCCGGGGCTTACGGCCTGGGCCGGTTTCCACCGGATGTGCGAGGCCAAGACATCAGAGACCCTGGTGGTTTCGGCCGCCAGCGGTGCGGTCGGCGCTACTGTGGGCCAGCTCGCCCGCATCGCTGGCTGCCGTGTGCTCGGTATTGCCGGCGGCCCCGAAAAGTGCGCGTGGGTGCAGAACGTGGCGAAGTTCGATGCCTGCATCGACTACCGCCAGCGTGATCTGCGCAGCGTATTGCGCGAGTTAGCGCCAAATGGCGTCGATATCTATTTCGACAACGTCGGCGGCGACGTGCTGCAGGCGGTGAGCGAGCAGCTCGCGCTGCGTGCCCGTGTGGTGCTGTGCGGCCTGATGGCGAACTACAACGGACCACCGGCACCCGGCCCGAACCCGGGTCTGTGGATCAAGGCCCGGGCTACGGTGCGCGGTCTGGTCGTTTACGACCATTGGGCGCACTTTGACACCATGGTGCAGGAGCTCCTGAGCCACCACCGTGCCGACCGTCTGCACTTCCGTGAAGAGTTGCACCAAGGGCTCCATGCTGCGCCCGCTGCATTCTGCCGCCTGATGCGCGGCGAAAACCAGGGCAAAGTGGTCGTGCGCCTGTAGCCCATCCCGAGGAGCCCCCATGAACCGTGTCACCGTTCCCCTGTTACTGGCCGCCACGCTCGCGCTGCTCGCGACCACGCCGTATGCGCAGCGTGTGCCAGAGAACGAACGCATCCCGGTGGACATCCGCCGCACGACTTTCGTTGTACGCGATATTGACAAGAGCCTACCGCTGTACCGTGACGCGCTCGGCCTGAAGGTCATCTACGATCAGGCCATCGGCGGCGGCGTCGACAAGGAAGGAAAGCCGATTGCGCCGACCGTGCGGCTCGTGCTGTTGCGCGCTAATGATACGTTCATCGGCAATCTCGGCCTGATGCAGCGCCTGAACCCCGCGAGCACGCCAGCGCCGCCGGTGTTTGCAAAGGCTGGCCCCGGGCAGATGATCATGGTCATCAACGTGGCCGACCTCGAACAACGCTGGCCGAGCGTCGAACGTACGCCGCACATCAAGATCGACACACCGCCTATGCGCATTGAATACCCCGGTCCTGGTGGCAGCGTGATCCCAGTGCTGTTCAGTGCGGTCTGGGACGCCGACGGTAACTACATCGAACTCAACAAACTGCTCGGCGCACCCGCCGGTTCGCCGCCGGCCAGCCCGGCCCCGCGCCAATAGCAGGATCGCCGCGCTCAGTCTACGCTCTGGGCCCGTCATGGCTGCGCGCACAGGTGCTCCGGCCCCAACGACAGCGCCCGCCGGTAGGGGGCGTCAGAGGCAGACAGCCATTCACCACGGCTTCAGTGGTTGACATGGCGCCCACCGCTTAAGCGGATCAGCATCACTCGGCGCCAAGGCTCTCATGCGCACAGCCGGAACACGGCTGTGGCCGATGTCCCGCAACGCCAGAGGCGCCTTGGACTGTTTGACTCAAGCAGCGGGTTTTGTCACCGCCGTGGGCAGCAGGGCCGAATTGTCCGCGCCCAGTGCCGAGCAGACACGCCCAGGCAGACGAGCGCCGTCGAGGCGGATGGGGCTGGCCAGCAGACGCATCCCGTGCAGCGCAGGGTGCGGCGTGGTCTGCACACCGCCCTGTGCATGTACGAAAGGGTTCTCGAGCGCCTGCGCCAAGCCGTACACCGGCGCTACCGGCAGCCGCCCCTGTAGCGCTGCTAGCCAGGCAGCTGTGGGCCGGCGGCGGAACTCGCGGTCGAGCAGCGCGATCAGTTCGGCCTTATGTTCGCGCCGCGCGGCCACGCTCGCGAAGTGCGGATTGCGCAGTTCAGGTGCGCCGACCTCTTCGACCAGTTGGTCCCAGAACCGGGGTGTCATGCACATGACGAACATCTCGCCGTCGGCCGTGGGGAACAGCTGACACGGCACTGTAGACGGGTGCGCCGAACGCGCCTGGCGCGTTGTGACGGAACCGCTGTTCAGGTACCAGGCGGCGGGGTAGGTGAGCTGGAACAGTGCTACATCGAAGAGGCTCACATCCACGTCGCGGCCGCGGCCGGTCTTCAGCGCGCCCACCAGCGCTGCGAGCAGGCCCACTGCCAGCGTCACGCCACTCATATAGTCCACGATCGACAGCCCCATGCGCGAAGGCGGGCCCTCGGGCTCACCGGTCAGGTGCATAAAGCCACACTCGGCTTGCATCAGGTAGTCGTAACCTGGCCACGCGGCGCGTTCGTTGCCACGCCCGTAGGCCGAGAGGTGGCCGCAGACGATGCGCGGGTTATGTACCGCGAGCGCCGGGTGGGTGAGCCCGAGCTTGGCAGCCTGATCGCCGCGCAGATTCTCCAGCACGATGTCGCTCGTGGCCACCAGCGCCTGGAAGTCAGCTCGGCCGGCTGCGGTTTTCAGGTCGAGGACGACGCTCCTCTTGTTGCGGTTGAAAGTCTGGAAGAACTGGCTGTCGTTGTCGCCCAGGAAGTGCGGCCCGGTGGCGCGCGAGATATCGCCGCCAGGCGGCTCGATCTTGACGACCTCGGCGCCCAGATCTGCCAGATGCAGACTGGCGAAGGGCCCGGCGCCGTACTGCTCCACCGCCAGCACGCGGATGCCGGCCAGCGGCAGGTCGGTGGCAAGGGCCGTCATCGTATCCGCGCATTCAAACGCCACCACGCTGCACCAGCTGCTTGGCGATGATGGTCTGCAGGATCTCGTTGGTGCCTTCGCCGATGCACATCAGCATCGCGTCGCGGTAGTAGCGTTCGATCTCATACTCGGTGCTGTAGCTGTAGCCACCGAAGATGCGCATGGCTTCGCTGGCGCAGAACACGCCCGCTTCCGAGCCGTGGAACTTGGCCATCGCGGCTTCCATATCGCAGCGCTCGCCGGCATCGTACTTGCGCGCCGCTTGTTCGATGAGCAGCTTGCTGGCCTCGACCTTGGTCACCATCTCGGCGAGCTTGAGCTGGATCGCCTGGTGCTCACTGATCGGCTTGCCAAACGCGCTGCGTTCCTGGGCGTAGCGCAGTGCCAATCGAAGCGCTCCCAGTGCAATTCCGCAGCCGCGTGCAGCCACGTTTATACGGCCGAGTTCCAGCCCGCCGGCGATCTGCGCGAAGCCCTTACCCTCCACACCACCCACCAAGCGCGAGGTGGGAATACGAAAGTTGTCGAAGCTCAGCTCGCAGCTGTCGATGGCCCGGTAACCGAGCTTCTTCATCTTCTTGCTGACCTGAAAGCCTGGGCCTTTCTCGGCGATGAACAAGCTCATGCCCTTGTGACGCGGCTGGGACTCGGGGTCGGTCTTGGCCAGCAGCAGGATGCCGTGGCCGTTGCCACTGTTGGTGATCCAGGTCTTAGCGCCATTGATCACATAGTGGTCACCCTCGCGCCGCGCCACGGTACGGATCGCCTGCAGGTCGCTACCGGCGTTAGGCTCGGTCAGCCCGATGCCACCGCGGAATTCGCCGCTGGCCATCTTCGGCAGCCACTCGCGCTTCTGAGCCTCAGTGCCGAAGCGCTCGACGGCGCTGGCCATGATCAGGTGCGAATTGAAGATGCCGCTGGGCGCCATCCAGGCGCTCGCCACCTCGATCACGATCTTGGCGTAGGTGTCGGCAGATAGCCCGAGCCCGCCGTACTCAGGCGAGATCGTGGCTCCGAACAGTCCGAGCTCCTTCATCTGCTCGACCAGCGCGTGTGGATACTCGTCGGCCTGGTCGAACTTCCGTGCGATCGGGCGCACTTCCTTGTCGACCCAGGTTTCGATGCTTGCCAGGATGGCACGTTCATCTTCTGCGGTCCAGGTGCTCATCTCAGTACCCTACCTTGTCCTCGACGCTGTGGCCGCGTCTGGCGATCAGCATTGTGCGCTTGAAATGGCACACCACGGTGCCATGTTGGTTGAAGCCGGTGGTCTTGACGCTGACCAGACCCGCGCTCGCGCGGCTCTTGCTTTCGCGTTTGTCGAGCACCTCGCTCTCAGCCGTCAGCGTATCGCCCGCGTACAGCGGGTGCGTGAGCTTGATCTCATCCCACCCCAGGTTGGCAATGGCCTTCTGCGAAACGTCGCTCACGCTCATACCGACCATCAGCGCTACCGTAAGCGGGCTGCAAACGATGCACTTACCAAACTCGCTAGCCTTGGCGTACTCAGCGTCGAAGTGCATCGGATGGGTGTTCATCGTTAGCAGCGTGAACCAGGTGTTATCGGTTTCGGTGATGGTACGGCCCGGCCGGTGTTCGTAGATGTCGCCGATATTGAAGTCTTCGTAGTGGCGGCCGAAACTCTCGCGGAAGCGCCGCTCACCGACCTGCTTGACGTTATGAACCATGGCCTTGTTGCTCCGGTAGGGGTGTTCGTTCAGTGGGAAAGTGCGTGTGCTCTGCCGCCGGCACACGCGAGCAGGCGCTGCGCCGCCAGCGCTACGGGCTGGTCGTTGAGGCGGCTGCTCGGCAGCGCGGCTGCTGCATCAACGCCTGCTGGGCCAGCAGCGGCAACGACACGGCGTGCTTCGTCAATCTTGCCGGGGGTGGGTGCTAGCGCTGAGTGCACCGTCTCGAGCTGCCGCGGATGGATACAGGCCTTAGCCCTAAAGCCCAAGGCTGCAATGCGCTGCGTTTTGGCGGCCAGGCCGACGGTGTTCACGATGTCGAGCCAAGGCACGTCGATGCCTACCAAGCCGGTATCGGCGACCGCGCAGGTCCGCGTACCGCGGGCGTGCAGCAGATGCACCCACGCAAGGCGCGCGCCGAGTTCGCCAGCTAAGTCGACGCCGCCGAGCATGAAGACCTGAAGTTGCAGATGCGCGGCAGCGATTGCGGCCGTGTCATGCAAGCTGCGTGAGCGTTCGATCAGTGCGATCAAGGTAATACCGTGCAGTTGTGCAGCCAGGATCTCGATCTCGGGGGCGCTTTCGGCCTTGGCCAGCATCACAAACACCGGCTCGGCAACGGTGCCGCTGGCCTCGGCCTTGGCAAAATATTCTGCTCGGTTAGTTGGCACGAACAGCAGTGAGCAGGTGTCGCAGATTGAAGGCGTCATGGGCTCGCTCTCAGGCCTGCGTGGCAGCGGGCACTTGAGCGGCAAAGTGCTCGGCCACGGCACGCCGCGAGGTGATCCACACATCGCCGTTTCCCCGCATGGCGCCCTGCACATGTTCGAAAAAGCGCTCCAGCGCACCAATGCGCCCGGGCCGGCCAATGATGCGCAAGTGCAGGCCAAGCGACATCAGACGCGGCGGCGATTGGCCGCGGCGCGCTTCGGCCAGCAACTCATCAAAGCTGTCGATCGCATACTCAAGCCACAGGCGCGGCGTGTAGGCGGGTGCCACCCACATCTTCATGTCGTTGCTGTCCAGCGCATAGGGTACGATAATCATGGGCCGCGTCGAGCCAGGCACCGGGCCCCAGAAGGGCGTGTCAGCGCTGTAGTCGTCCATGTGATACAGAAAGCCCTCTTCCTGCAGCAGCCGGCGTGTGTGCTCGGTGTGCAGGTAGCGGCTGAGCCAGCCCACCGGGCGCAGACCGGTGCTGGCCTTGATGCTGTCGGCAGCGCGGCGGATGAAGGCGCGTTCGTCCGCTTCGGCCAGCCGGAACTGGTGCACCCAGCGCCAACCGTGGGCGCACACCTCGTCGCCCCGCTCCCCGATACGCCTGCCGATGGCTTGCGCGAGCGCTGGCGCACGTTCTAGTGAAAGTGCGGCCGCGGTCCAGGTGGCCGTGAAGCTGAAGCGATCGAGCAGTGCCAACACGCGCGGCCCACCTTCTTCAATGCCGTAGCGGTAATTGCTTTCGTTGCCGTGCATGCGAACCGGCTTCTTCAGCATGACGCCGAGCTCATCGACCGGTTCGGGGATGGGGTCGCCGTCGGCGATGGAGTACTCCGAGCCTTCTTCGACGTTGACCACGATCGACAGCGCCAGCCGCGCGCCGCCCGGCCACTGCCATGCGGGGGTGGGAGACATGAGGTGGCGTCAGTGCATTTCTTCACCGCCCGAGACGTTCATCGACTCGCCGGTGATGTACTGCGCCTGCTCGGAGCAGAGAAATGCAACCGCCGCGGCGGTGTCTCCAGGCAGGCCGGGCCGGCCGAGCGGGATGCGCGCACGCATGTCGGCCAGATACTGTTCAACGCTCTTGCCAAGCAGCTTGGCGAAGTACTCGTTCTGCCAGGCGCCGAGCCCGGTTGTGACGTGGTTGGGGCAGACCGCGTTGACTGTCACGCCCAGCGGCGCCAGTTCGATTGCAGCCACGCGTGTCAGGCCCACCAGTCCGTGTTTTGAAGCGCAGTAGGAGGCGGCGTGGGGAAACCCGCTCTTTGCCGCCTGGCTCGCGATGTTGATGATGCGCCCGCCGTGCCTGCCCGCAGCTGCCTGCGCCGCGAAGCGCTTTGCCACCGCCTGCGTGGCGGCGAATACGCCGCGCAGATTGACACCCAGCACGGTGTCCCACTCCTCGAGGCTCATGTCGACGATGGGCTTCATCAGGTAACCGATGCCGGCGTTGTTGACGAGGATGTCGACGCAGCCAAGACGCGCCACGGTCGAGTCGACGAGTTGCTCCACCGCGGCACCATCGAGCATGTTGCACGGCAGCGCCAATGCGCTACCACCGGCGGCGTTGATCTCGGCCACCACCGCCTGCATTTCGCTGCTGGCGCCGATGGCTGACGCAGGCAGGTGCGGCCCGGCGGCCGCGCCGAGGTCAGCGACAACCGCATGCGCACCTTCGGCCGCCAGCCGCATGGCGATCGCAGCACCCAGCCCGCCGCGCCGCCCGGCGCCGGTGATGATGGCGACCTTGCCCTGCAGCTCGGGGTAGGCAGCCATCACAGCGACTGCGTGATGATAAACAGCGGCTGGTCGGCGAAGCTCTGGAACTGTGCTGCCACCGCCTGCATCGCGGGCGTACCGACGTCCTTGGCCAGCTGCGCCATGTCGTTGATGCGCAGGATCTCAACGTAGGCGTAAGGCGATGGCCCGCCGGTCAACAGACCGCTGGCCTTCAAGACCTCAAATTTGTCGACCGAGGGCAAGCTGCCGGCTGTGGGCAGATCGACCTCGCGCGCCCACTTCTCATATGCGGACTGCTGCTCGGCGTTCTTGAGGTTAAAAAGCACGATCAGGGTGGTCACGCAGGTCTCCGGCTGGGTTCGGTGGCAGCAAGGCGGGGTGATGCTGATCGGGCTTAACCCGTCCCCCAAAAGCGCCCCCGAAGTTGTCCGGACAATTTGACTGCAGGCCCCCCGGGCTGTCAAGGCAGTGCACCTGATCCTTGAGATCAGTAGACCCTTGAGCCCGCGGGCGCAGTTCGCCGCTATCGCTGCAATGCTGCCCCTGGCCGGTGGGTCGGCTATTGCCGAACCCTTGTCCATGAGGCATGCCTCGAACCCCCTAGCCAACGTGTACCACCGCCAGTGGCTTGACTTGGAGACCACGCTCGAGCGCACACACGCAGGCGCAGGGGCTGAGTTGCCACGGCTTGTCGAAAGTTATCCGGACAATTAGCATGCCCCCGGTGAACGCACTGCCTTCCCCGAAGTCACCCGGCGTGTCGCGCCGCTACTTGCTGCAAGGCGCGGCAGCGTGGCTCGGTGCCGCCGCTTTTGCGCCGAGCCTGCAGGCCCAGGGCGAGGGCCCGGTGTTGGTGCTCGGTGCAGGCCTCGCGGGCCTAGCAGCCGCCTTGCGCCTGCAAGACGCTGGTCGTCAAGTGTTGGTGCTCGAAGCCGCGGCACGCCTGGGCGGCCGCATCCACACGCTGGACAAGCTGCCTGGCCGACCCGAAACCGGTGGCACGCAGATCAGCAACGGCTATGTGCGCACGCTTGCACTGTGCCAGCGCCTGGGCCTGTTCCTCGAACCCAATGCACGCAGCCCGCTGTTTGGCGATGCCCGTATGGTGCTCTTTGTGCAGGGCCGCCGCCGTAGCCTTGAACAATGGGCGGCGGCCGACGACAACCCGCTGCCTGCTGCCGTCAAGGCCTTACCGCCCGACCGCGCCCTGGCGCGGCTTCTGGCACCCAACCCACTGTCGAGCGTTGGTGCCTGGCGCGATCCTGCTCACAGCGCACTGGATATTCCGACGCTCGGCCCGCTACGCGAGCGTGGCGTGAGCGAAGCCGCGCTGGCGTTGCTCGACGTCAACAATGCCTTTGGCGACACGCTGGCCCAGACCACGCTGCTGCACCTGCACTATACGCAGGCCAACCTCACCGAGCTTCTCAAGACCCCAGGCCCGGTGCGCAATGTGGTGGGGGGTAACCAACGCCTGCCCGAAGCTATGGCCGCGGCGTTGCGCACCGCGCCGCGGATGAACTCCCGTGTGCAGGCGGTTGAACAGGACGCTTCCGGCGTGCTCGTGCACGCCACCGACGGAAGCCGACACCGCGGCAGCCGGCTGGTTTGTACCTTGCCGCTGCCTGCGCTGGCCGCGGTGCGCTTTACGCCCGCGCTGCCGGCGCGGCTTGCTGAAGCGGCGGCACTGGCGGCCTACGCGAAGGTGACGCAACTGCACCTGGAAGTGATCGAACCGTTCTGGGAAGCCGACGGCTCGAGCCCTTTCCTCTGGAGCGACGGGCCATTAGAGCGCGTGTTCCCGCAAGACCGTGAAGGCAATGGTCGCCCGCCCACGCTTACCGCCTGGATCAATGGCGCCGGCACCCAGCGCTGGGACGGTCTGGACGATGCCACCGCGGCGCGCCTGGTCGAGGCCGAACTCGTGCGCATCTGGCCCAGCGCGCGCGGCGCGGTGCGGCTGCTGCATCGCACGGCCTGGCACCAGGACGTGCTGGCCGGTGGCGCGTGGATCAACTGGGCGCCGGGGCAGATCAGCCGCTTTTCCGCTGCACTTGGCCCTGCTGTGGGCCGTCTGCACTTTGCAGGCGAACACACCGGGCGCCGGCTGCGCGGCATCGAAGCTGCTGTGGAGTCTGGCGAACGTGCGGCCGACGAGATCCTCGCCGCATGATCTTCGACCTCTTGTGAAACCCTCGATGCCTGCATTACCCGACCCGAGCAAACTGCCCATCGAGCGGGTGCGTAATCCACGCACCGGCGAACTCGACTATGCCATGCCGGTCTACGGCCCTGCCGAGGCGCAGGCCGTTGTCGACACACTTCGCGCTGCACAGCCGGCCTGGTCCGCGCGCTCCGTTACCGAGCGGCTGGCCGTGCTCGAAGCGCTGGCTCATGCGCTATTGGCGCAGCCCGCCGCTCTGATCGACGCCATCAGCATTGACACCGGCCGCCGCGCCGAGAGCGTGATTGAGCTGCATAGCGTAGTCGGGATCCTGAGGCGATGGGTCGAAGAAACACCGGCCTTGCTGGCGTTGCCGCAGCAGAGTCGCTCACGCACGGCTCACATTTCGATCGAGCAGCGCAGCGTGCCCTACGGCGTGGCGGTAATGATCAGCCCCTGGAACTTTCCGCTGCTTCTCTCGCTGATCGACGCTGTGCCGGCGCTTGCCGCGGGCAACGCGGTACTGATCAAGCCTTCCGAGGCGACACCCCGTTTCGTGCCGGTGCTGCGCGAACTGATCGCCGGCGTGCCGGGCCTGGCTGCAGTGTTGCAGCTGGTGACCGGACCTGGCAGCACCGGCGAAGCGCTTGTGCGTGCCTGCGACATGGTGTGTTTTACCGGAAGTGTGAAAACCGGCCGCCGCGTAGCCGCGGTTGCCGCTGAGGCCTTCGTGCCGGCGCATCTGGAGCTTGGCGGCAAGGACCCGGCCATCGTCTGCGCCGATGCCGACCTGCCGCGCGCCGCGCGTGCCCTGGCCTGGGGCAGCATGGGCAGCGCCGGGCAGAGCTGCATGTCGATCGAACGCTGTTACGTCGAGCGCTGCGTGCTGCCGCAGTTCCTCGAACGGCTCACGGCCGAGGTCGGCGCGCTGCGCCACGCTTGGCCGCAGGCCAGCTCCGGCCCGATCGGTCCGATCATCGCGGCGGTGCAGGAGCCCGTCGTCCGGCGCCACCTCGAAGAAGCTCTGGCCCAGGGAGCACGCGCGCTCACCGGGGGCCGTGTTGTCAACCATGGCGGCGGCGCCTGGTGCGAGCCCACGGTCTTGGTCGATGTGCACCACGGCATGGCGGTGATGCGCGAAGAAAGCTTTGCCGCTATCCTGCCCGTGATCGCCTTCAACAGCGACGACGAGGCCGTGGCGCTGGCCAACGACAGCGAATACGGCCTATCGGCCTGCGTGTTCAGCAGCGACCTGGACCGCGCGCGCCGCATTGCGGGTCGTTTGCAGGCTGGTGCGGTCTCGATTAACGATGCCGCGCTGACTGCAATGGTCTACGACGCCGCCAAGCAGAGCTTCAAGATGAGCGGCCTTGGTGGCAGCCGAATGGGCGGCGCCAGCCTTGCCCGCTTCTACCGGCAGCAGGCTTTTCTTATCAACGATGGCACGCCCTCGCCCTGGTGGTTTCCAGCGGCGGACCAGGCGAGCTGATAAACCCAGGATCACTAAAAATGGAACTCTCCGACAAGACCGCGCGCCAAATCTGGGGCGACGTCAAGGCTAACCCCAACCGTGCGCGGTTCGGTTATGGCCATAAGGCGGTGCTGGTCAACATCGACTTCCAGCGCGCCTACACCAAGGTGGCCGAATTCAAGACCGCCTACGAAACCGACCCGCGGCAAATCGAACATGTCAACATCCTGGCCGAGCGCTTCAGACGCCTGGGCTGGCCGGTGGTGTGGACACACGTCGCCTATGCCGACAGCGGCGAGGACGCCGGCGTTTGGGGCACGCGCACGAACACGCCCGACAGCCTGCAGAACATCAAGCACGGCAGTCGCCGCGCCGAGTTCGACGAGCGCTGCTGCATCGAACACGGTCGTGACCTCGTTTATAACAAGCGTATGGCCTCGGCCTTCTTCGAAACGCCGCTGCAGAGCCTGCTCGTCTGGCACCAGGTCGACACGGTGGTCATCACCGGCGGTAGCACCTCGGGCTGCGTGCGCGCCACGGCGGTGGAGTCGCTGTCGCGCGGCTACCGAACCATCGTCCCCGAACAGTGTGTGGCCGACAAGCACGAGAGCTACCACTTCGCCAACCTCACCGACCTGATGCTGAAGTACGCTGATGTGGTGGATGTGGCCGAGACCGTCTCCTGGCTTGATGGCTGCATCACTGGGGGAGCAGCGCGGTGAAGGCCGATCCCGGCCTCTACGCACACTGGCCCTACGGCTTGGCACGCGAGCGGCCGCGTATCACTTGGCCCGGTGGCGCACGGCTGGCGTTTTGGGTGGCTCCCAACATCGAGTTCTACGAGCTTGACCCGCCGAAGAACCCGCAACGCGCCGCTTGGCCGCACCCTTATCCCGCCGTGCCCGGGTATTCGACCCGGGATTGGGGCAACCGCGTCGGTCACATGCGGCAGATGAAGTTGCTTGATAAGTACGGAGTTCGTGGCTCGATCTCCCTTTCCACGGCGCTCATCGACCACCACCCTGAGATAGTCGCGATGTGCCGCGAACGAAACTGGGAGTTCTTCACCCACGGGATTTACAACACCCGCTACACCTACGGCATGAGCGAAGCGCAGGAGCGCGCGATGATTCTCGACTCAATTGAGAGCATCGAACGTGCCGTCGGCTGCCGGCCTGCCGGCTACCTGGCGCCCGCGCTGTCGCACAGCGAGGTGACGGTGGACCTGTTCGCCGAGCTTGGCGGCCTGTACACCTGCGATCTGTTCCATGACGACCAGCCGACACCGGTGCGGGTGCGCAGCGGTAAGCCCTTCGTCTCGGTGCCGTACTCGCTGGAGCTCAACGACACTATCGTCTACGTCGTCAACAAGATCGAGCCGCGGCGTTATGGCCAGATGATCAAGGACGCGTTCGACCGGCTCTACGCCGAAGGTGCTGACAGCGGTACCGTAATGTGCATCCCCACGCACAACTACCAGGTCAGCTGCCCGCACCGCTTGAAGGCCTTCGAGGAGGCGCTGGAGTACGTCACCGGCCACAGAGGCGTGTGGTTGAGTACAGGGCGTGAGATCGCTGAGCACTACCTCGCCCATCACCATGCCGCCGCTGTGGCAGCGGGCGCGCTGGCCGGCCTGCCGATCACGGTGAGCGCTTGAAGCCATGGCTCTGGACGACTCCTACCTCCAGTACCTGCGCCGCCGCCGCGGCATGGACCACGACTTCTACGAATTCAGCCTGCTCACTGAGCGCAAACCGGTGGCTTGGCCGGGTGGCGCCAAGCTTGCTCTTTGGGTTAACGTGAGCCTGGAGCACTTTCCGCTTAACCCGGTCGGCAAGCCGGTGAAGCTGCCGGGCAACATGACGATGCCGTACCCCGACCTGCGGCACTATACGCTGCGCGACTACGGCAACCGGGTCGGCATCTACCGTGTGCTCGATGCGCTCAAGGCGTACGATGTGCAAGCGAGCTTCGCGATCAATGCTGAACTCGTTGAGCGAGCGCCAGCCCTGGTGCAGCATCTGCTACAACACGGCGGCGAGTGGCTGGGCCACTCGTGGAACATGGATAGCGCCCACGCCGGGGGCCTGGCCGAAGCCGACGAAGCCGCGTTGATTGAACGCTCGCTCACCACCCTGCGCGCCGCCAGTGGCCAGCCCGTGCGCGGATGGCTCTCGCCGGGCAAACTACAAAGTGCCCGGACGCCTGAGTTGCTGGTGGCGCACGGCGTCGACTACATGGCCGACTGGGTTAACGATGAACTGCCCTACCGCTTCCACGCCCACAACGGTAGCCTGTGGAACATGGGTCTGGCGACCGAAATAGAGGACCGCTTCGTTATCCTCGATAACCAGCACAGCGAGGCAAGCTGGGCCCAGCAGGCGGTTGACGCGGCCGAGATGCTGCTGGCCGAAGCAGGCGAGCAGGGCGGCCGGCTGCTCACGATATCGCTTCATCCGTGGGTGATCGGCCAGCCGCACCGGATCAAGCACCTCGAAACGCTCCTGGCGCACTTGTCGCGTTTGCCAGGCGTTTGGAGTGCGATGCCGGGGCAGATCCTCGACGCCTGGGTGGCGCAGCAGGCCACTTGACACGGGCCGGGAGCCCCGCGGGCCAATACCTGGGGAACCCGCATGGACAAGTTGCGACAAATCACGGATATTTGTCCGGACAACTTTCCCACATGCGGAGATTAACCGATGAAAAGCCGCCTAGCCAAAACCTATGTCCTGCGCCCCCTGCCCAGAGGTGGCGGCTTGCGTTCGCGGCGTTTCATGCCGGGCGCGCTTGCTCTGGCCGCTGCGATCGCTGCCGGTGGCGGCTTGCCGGCCCTGGCCCAAGGGACGGCCAGCGCCGAAGACAGCAACACGGAGACCATCACCGTCACCGCCCGCCGGGTCGACGAACGCATCATCGACGTTCCCTTGTCGATCCGCGCGCTCTCGGGTCGCGACCTGGCCGACCGCGGCATCACGAGCCTGACTGACCTTGCAGCCTTCGTGCCCGGCATTGCATATTCGCCCGATTTCGGCCGGGTCGCGGAGCGTCCGGTGGTGCGCGGCATCTCGGCCCTGCGACCGGAGGCGCCGCAGCCGGTGTCGGTGTTCATAGATGGCATCTTCTTGCGCGAAGGTGCGCTCTCGCTGCTGCTGGACGACGCACAGCGCGTTGAGGTGATCAAGGGCCCGCAGTCGGCGCTGTATGGCCGCAGCACCTACGCCGGGGCAATCAACTACATCACCGTTAGGCCCGGCAATGAGATGAAGGGCACGGCCACCGTGACGCTGGCCGGCGCTGAGGAGTACTCGGCTTTTGCCGCACTGACGGTGCCGCTGAAACAGGATACCGCCTCGATGCGCATCAAGGCTCGATCCAGCGGCTTCGGCGGCCAGTACACCAACACGCAGACCGGCAACAAGATCGGCACCGAGAGCAATAACGCCGTCGGCGCTGTGATCTCGCAGACACCGAGCAAGAACTTGGATATGGTCTTAAGCCTGGACCGTTCGACGGTTCGGGACGGCTTGTTCAACGCCACCGTGCGCACCGTACCGACACAAAGCCCACCGGGCTTCGTGACGAGCCAGAACAACAGCACCAACAAGCCCAACGGCGCGCTGTGCAATGGCCGTACGATCAATATCGTCGGTAACAACGCGCAGGGCCTGCCGGATGCCGCTGTGGCGCCCACCGCCGCAAATCGCGCCAACGGCTGGCCCTGCGGTGCGGCCAGCTTCACTGGGACCACGGTCACGCGCAATGAAAACGATCTGGCCAACTACACCGACCCTTCAACCGGCATCAGCTACGGTAACATCGCCGGGCTCGACCGCACAATCAACCGCCTGGGTTTCACGCTGAACTGGGATCTTGGTGGCTACGCGCTCACCGCGCAGACCGGCTGGACCCGGCAGTTCACGGCGGTCGGAGCCGACCAGAGCTACAACGGCACGCGCTTCTCCATCGCTGGAGCGTCCTGGCTCAGCTACAACCGCGACAACCTGACTTACTGGTCGCAAGAGGTGCGCCTGACCTCGCCTGAGGACCGCGCGCTGACTTGGCTTGTCGGAGCCTTCATCTACGACGAACAAGGCAACGGTGAAAGCGCCGGCGGCGTCATCGCACGCGGCCCCAACAACACCATCGTCCCGACCTCAATGCGCCCGGTTCCCGGCAGCGCCACGACGAACTCCGCGCCCTTCGCGCGCATGCAGTACGCGTTTAGCAAGGCCTTGCGTATGTCGTTTGAGGGTCGCTACAACAAGGAAACGGTCGAAGTGGTGGGCACGCCGCTGGGTACGGCCACCGTCGGCGCCGGCACTTGCGTCGCTGGGAAGGTCTGCGTCGTCTCGGGCAAGCGCACCTTCACCGACTTCTCGCCGCGCTTCACGGTGGATTTCAAGCCAAGCAAGGACTCTCTCCTCTATGGCCAGGCCGCGCGCGGCAGCAAGAGCGGCGGTTTCAACACCTCTGCCGGTATCCCGGCCAGCCAGTTTGCCTATGAGGGCGAGATCATCAATTCGACCGAGCTTGGCTACAAGGCGGCCTTGGGTGGCAGCCTAGGCTTCAGCGTCGCGCTGTACCGCAACAACATCGAAAATCTCCAACTCTCCAACATCATCACCATCATCAACCCGTTTTCGACCAACCCGGCACAGCCCTCGGCGAGTACGGTCACCATAGTCAACAACGTTGGCAAGGCGCGCACGCAGGGTGTCGAGTTCGATCTTTCCTGGCGCGCCGCCGAGTGGGTGACCCTGGCTGCCAACTACGGCTTCACCGACGCCAAGGCGCTGCAGGGTACCGAGGTCACCAACGGCACAGTCTTCGGTGGCAACATGAGCGTGGCTGGCTTCACGCTGCCGCGGTCGCCCAGGCACTCTGGTGCGATGTCGGCGGCAATCGACTTGCCCTTTACGGGTAATGTGCGCTTCACGGGACGCGCCGACCTGACCTACCAGAGCCGTCGGTACGCGGAGATACAGAATATGGTCTGGGCCGACCCGTACAGGCGTCTGAACCTCAGTACGGGCCTGCGCGGCAAGGACTGGTCGGCGCGGCTGTGGGTAAAGAACGCCTTGAATGACGACACCTCGCTCAACGGCTTTCGCTACCTCGACCCGGTGACCTTCCGCCGCACGGCGGTGGACTTCCTGCCGCGGCTGCGCCAGATTGGCCTGACCGGTACGTTCGATTTCTGATGCACCTGCCCCGCGCCGCTCGGCCTGCCCGCCTGCTGGCAGGCTCGGTGTCGCTGGTGGCTGCCGTGGCTGCGTGCGCGCAGACGCCACTTTGGCTGGCTGGTGAGTGGAACAACCACGAACAGGTCTGGCAGCAACGCATCGACGCCGCTAAGCCTGCCGACGCGGGCGCGGCGCAGCGGCCCTCGGAAGTGCCGCACCGGCAGGCCGTTGTTCGAGCCGGGTCCGACGGCGCTTGGCGCGTGCAGTGGCACGAGGGCGTACTACACGGCCGAGGTGCGGCCCTTCTCACCCAGAGTTGGCGGGTGACGCTCCCCGAAGGCGGCGCCGGCACGGCGCTGCTGAGCGTCGAGGGCTCGGCCTGCAGCGTAGTCCTGGCGCGCAGCGAGGGGCCCGAAGCCTGGGCCGGTGCCAGCGCACCGGGCCAATGCACGCTCGCTGGCCAGAAGCGCCGTGTGCAGGCCCGGCTCTCGCCTGGCATGATCGAGTGGCAGGAGCACGCCGAGGGGCAGAACGGCCCGGCCCCGCCACTGCGCCTGCGCAAGCAGCGCTATTTCGAAGGCTGGGTCTGGTTCCGCAACGCCGGGCCCGGCGCGAGCCCGGACGACAAGGACACCAGCTTCACCGCCCGCATTTCGTTGCACAGCGAAGGCCAGCGACTGGTGCTCCAGGGCAAGGATGGTACTGACTCACCCTGGGAGCTGGAGTTCGCGCTGCTGACCTACCAGAACACGCGCCGCCCGATCCTGAAATTCGGCCTCGTCGACCGCAGTACGGGCAAGAGCATCAGCTACACTTGGGCCAGCACGGACGCCAGCAACATCGGTTTCAACCTCGGCTGGTTTCAGAGCGGGCTGACACTTAGGCCGGAGGGGCAGAATCTGTACGGGAATTGAGCAGGTGCGCGCACTCGAGCCAGGCCCCAGGCGACAGCTCGCGCAAACCTGCTGTCCTGTCGGCATCCGACCCTTGCATCGTCACCCAGGCCAGCCCCGCAGGCAGGCCTGCGCCCGGGGCGCATGTCGCTGGCCGCACCTCACCGGCTACTACCTCATCGATCTCGAACAGGCTCTGGCCCGCCCACTGCACGGTGGCCACGGGCCAGCGGGTGTCCAGCGGATGGCCAAGGGCGCGGTTGAGTACCGTGATGCGGGTATCGAAACGCAGCACCGTACCCGCACCCAGCGTTGTACAGGCCGCAAGCGTGGCCTCGCGCGAGGGCGTCGACAGCACGGCGATGAACAACGCCCCCAAGTCCCGTTCAAGCGGCAACGTGGACGACAGCGGAATTACAAACGGCGGCACCGGAGCTTTTACCTGGGTCAGGTACAGCATCTCGCCCGACGGGCCGACGAGCTGCATCGCGCGGATAGCCGGGCTCACGTCCAAGTCGGCAGCAGGGCCGATGAGCTCGAAGCCGCCGCCGCCGGCCGCGGCCAACCGTGCCGCGATGGCATCGACGTCGCGCACGAGGATCTCCAGTGCCAGCCAGCCATGTTCACGCCGGGTCGGCCGTGCCGCGGTACCGGGGCGTTCGATCAGGTGCAGCAACGCTGGCTCGCCGGCCGGGCCCAGCCACAGGTCGCGGCAGCCCGTCAGCGCCACAGCGGCCGGGCCCCAAGCGGCCGCCCGGTTCGCGTCGATGCGGGCCTCGTCGCTGGGCACCAGGCCCAAGTGGGCGTAGGCGGCCACCAGCGGCGCAAAGTCCGCGACGATCAGGGTCGCATGCCGGATCGGGCCGGCCTGGGCTGTCGGGGGATCGGTACTCACGCCGTGAACCCGTGGATTTGTCCGAACAAGTTTATCCGTTTAGGCTTAGCTCCATGCTCGAACTGAACTTGCACGATGGCGTCGCGACCCTGGCCATCCGCCGGCCGGAGAAGAAGAACGCATTCGTCACCGCCATGTGGGCCGCCTTGGGCGATCACTGCCGCGCTCTGGCCCAAGCCGCCACGGCACAGGCCCCAGGCTCAGCGCGGGTGCTGGTGCTGCAGGGTGAGCCCGGGGCCTTCTGTGCCGGCGCCGACATCGAGGAGATGAGCGCCCTGGTGGCCGACCCCGCAGCGCTGGCGGAGAGCAACCGGATTGTGCTTGAATCCCAACTCGCCCTGCAGCAATTGCCGCTTCCCACGATCGCGTTGATCGACGGGCCGTGCTTCGGCGGTGGATTGGGGCTTGCCGTGGCCTGCGACTTCCGGCTGGCCAGTAGCCGCGCGAGCTTTGCTGTCACGCCTTCGCGCCTGGGGCTGCTCTACAGCATTGAAGACACGCGGCGATTGGTTCGCCTGCTGGGTGACCATCGTGCGCGCCGCCTATTGCTGCGCGGCGAGAGACTCGACGCCGCGACAGCGCTGGCCTGGGGCCTACTGGACGAGTTGACCGAGCCTGAGTGGCTGGCGGCCACGGCTGAGCGCTGGGTGGCTGAGTTCGCACGCGCCTCGCGCACCTCGATGGCGGGTATCAAGGCAACGCTGGCACTGCTGTCTCACAGCGGCGGCGCCACCGAAGCAGCTGTGCGTGCAGCTTTCGACGCGGCGTTCATCGGCGCCGATTTCGCCGAGGGCGCCGCGGCCTTTCTGGCGCGACGCGAGCCGCAGTTCCGCTGAACAACAAGCTACGACCTCTTGGAGCCTGCGCGATGAGTTGCCTGATGGTGGTGCAAGCTGAGATCACGGACCCGGCGCGCTTTCGCGACTACACCGCCGTGGTGCCGGCGCTGGTAGCGCGTTTCGGGGGCCGCTACTGCGTGCTAGGCGGCGCCACCACGCGGCTTGAAGGCACGGGCTGGCCGGAGTGCAAGAGCGTGGTGAGCGAGTGGCCAAGCCGCGAAGCCGCACTCGCCTTTTGGCACAGCCCCGCATACCAGGCTGCGGCCCGGCTGCGAGAAGGCACTGGCCGCTTCACCATCGTGCTCCTGGACGGCATCGACGAACCGAAAGCTCCTGCATGAACACCACTGCTGACAGTCGCATCAAGCCCTATACCGCACTCGCACTGCAGACCCCCTGCCAGGCCATCAACCGTGCGCCCGACACCACCACTGCGCGGCGCTGGATGATGGACAGCATTGAGCGTATTGGACGCCAGATCATTGCCAGCAAACGATTCATCGGGCCTGACGTGCGGCTCGTGGTGCTGCCCGAGTACTTCGCCTCCAGCTACCCTGCCGGTGAAAGCTTGCCGCTTTGGGCCGAACGTGCAGCCTGGGCGCCCGACGGGCCAGAGTATGCTGCCATCGGCGTCATCGCGCGCACTCACGGGGTCTACCTGAGCGGCAACGTTTACGAAACAGACCCCTACTTTCCGGGCCTGTACTTCCAGACCAGCTTCGTCACCAGCGACACCGGCCAGATTGTGCTGCGTTACCGCCGCCTAGTCTCGATGTTCGCGCCCACACCGCACGACGTTTGGGACCGCTACCTCGCTCATCACAGCCTCGACGCCGTGTTTCCGGTGGCCGATACGCCGCTCGGGCGCCTGGCCTGCATCGCCAGTGAGGAGATCCTCTATCCAGAAATCGCGCGGGTGTTGGCGCTCAAGGGCGCTGAGGTCCTGCTGCATTCCACGAGCGAAGTTGGCAGCCCGCGTTTGACGCCCAAGGATGTGGCCAAACGCGCCCGCGCTTATGAGAACATGTCCTGGGTGGTGTCGGCCAACTCCGCAGGCATCACCAACCTTGACTTCCCCACCCACAGCACCGACGGCATGAGCAAGGTGGTCGACTTCAAGGGCGAGGTGCGGGCCGAAGCCGGTTTTGGCGAGAGCATGGTTGCGCATGCCGAAATCGACATCGAAGCCGTGCGCCGACACCGCGCCAAACCCGGCATGGCCAACGTGCTGGCGCGGCAACGGCTCGAGCTCTTCGCCGCCGCCTATGCCGGCAGCGTGTACCCTGCCAACAACATGCTCGGCCCCGGGGGTGAGCTGCAGGTGCCCGATCGCGCGCACTTCATGACGATGCAGTCGCGGGCGATTGAGGTGCTACGCGCGCGCGGCGTGGCCTTGGAGTCCTGAGCGACGCCATCCGTTCAGAAGTTCCAGGCCCAGGGTCTTGCGAGTCGGTCGCGGGCTTCGAACGTGGCGATCTGGTCCTCGAGTTCAAGCGTGCGGGCGATTGCGTCCAGCCCGGTGAGCAGCATCTCACGTTCGCCGGGTGCCAGTTCGAAGTGGTACATGATGCCGTCGGGACGTCTCAGCTCGCCAGCGGCCACATCAATGCGCAATTCGAGCGGCGCCACCTCGGCTTGTCGTGCCAACGCTTGCGCCGCGGCCTGGGGCAGCACCACGGGCACGAGCCCGTTGCGCACACAGTTGTTGCGGAAGATGGCGCCAAAACTTGGTGCGACGATCGCTTGCAAGCCGAACTGGACCAACGCCCACACCGCCATTTCCCGGCTGGACCCACAGCCGAAGTTGGCGCCGGCTACCAGCACCCGCGCCCGGCGCCAGGGTTCACGGTTGAGCACGAATTCGTGGTTCTCGGGGCCACCCGCAGCCAGGTAGCGCCAGGGGGCGAAGGCCTTGGCGCCGTAGCCCTCGCGTGATGGCGAGGTGATCTCCTGCGAGGGAATGATGATATCGGTGTCGATATTCTCGCGCCACAAGGCGGCGGCCAGGCCTTCAACCACGGGCAGGGGGGCGAAGGCCATACCACTCAGCTTTCGAGGTAGGGCCGTGGGTCGGTGATGTGACCAGCCAACGCCGAGGCCACCACCGTTAGTGGGCTTGCCAGATGCGTGCGTACGCCTGGCCCCTGGCGGCCTTCGAAGTTGCGGTTGGTGCTGCTGATAACGCGCCGTGCGCTGCCCTCGGCAAAACCGAAGCTGTCGCCCCCCGAGAAGAAACACAGGCTGCAGCCGCTGGCGCGCCACTCGAAGCCAGCATCTTCGAACACACGGTGCAGGCCTTCGGCTTCGGCCGCGGCCTTGACCGGCATCGAGCCGGGCACGACGATGGCCTTCACGCTCGGCGCCACCTTGGCGCCGCGCAGCATTGCCGCTGCGGCCCGCAGGTCGCTCAGGCGGCTGTTGGTGCAGCTACCGATGAAGGCGGCGTCGATGGGCGTACCCGCCAGTGACTGCCCGGGCTTGAGCGCCATGTAAGCGAGTGCCTGTTCGCAGGCGCGGCGTCGTGCGGCGTCGGCTTCCTGCGAGGGGTCGGGCACGATGCCGTCCACCCCGCCGGTGTGCTCGGGGCTCGTGCCCCAGCTAACTTGAGGCGCGAGGTTGGCCACGTCGAGTGTGATCTCAGCGTCCCAGGCCGCGTCGTCGTCGCTGCGAAGCGCGAGCCAATGCGCTGCAGCCTGGTCGAAGTGGGCGCCCTGGGGGGCGTGCGGACGCCCGGCCACCCACTGCAGCGTGTCCTCGTCGGGGGCGACGAGGCCAGTCCAGGCGCCGAACTCGACAGCCATGTTGCACAGCGTGAGCCGGCCTTCGATGGGCAACGCCCGCACCGCCGGCCCAGCGAACTCGATGGCGTGCGCCACGCCACCGGGGGCGCCACCGCTGGCCCCGAAACGGCCGATGAGTGCGAGGATCATGTCCTTGGCGACCACGCCGCCGGGCAGCACGCCATCGAAGCGCACGCGCATACGCTTAGGCTCGGGCGTCAACAAGGTGCCGGTGGCGACCGCGTGTTCACCTTCAGTGGAGCCGATGCCCCAGGCCAGCGCGCCCAGTCCGCCAACCGTACCTGTGTGGCTATCGGGACAGACGAGCGTGAGACCCGGCAGCGCTAGGCCCTGTTCTGGCGAGACCACATGCACGATGCCTTGCAGCCGGTCGTCTAAGTCGAAGAGCCGGATGCCAGCGCTACGGGCACTGTTGCGGAACTCGGTTATGAAGCTGCGCGCGCTCGGGCCGTGGCTCAGTTCGTTACGACCGGGCAGGGTGCTGACAATATGGTCCATGACGCCGAATATCCGCGCCGGATGGCGTGGCGCGCGGCCGGATGCAGCCAGGCCCGCGAGCAGCGCAGGGCCGGTGCGTTCGTGCAGGAATATACGGTCGATGGCCAACAGCGCTTGTCCGGGCTCGGGACGCGCCACCACATGCGCGTCCCAGATGCGGTCGATGATCGTGCGTGCAGGCACGGACAGGCGATTCACGAGCCTGGCGCGCTGCGGCTCACTTCTTGGGCGGGTTGAGCTTGCGGAAGTAGGTCCAACTCGTTTCGTTGGGCGTCACAAACTTCTCCGGCGCCGTGAGGTACTGCGCGAAGTTGGCACGCGTGTAGGCCTGCACGTCAGCCGGGAGCTCGGCGAAGCTGGCGTACTTACGGCCGTGGCCACTGTAGATCAGGTAACCCGCTTGTTGGCCCATCTTCATCCACGGTAGCCAGGGGCCGGTACGGGTCCAGGCGTAAGTGGTGGGCACACTGAGCAGCTTCGGGTTGCGCAAGTCGCGCGCATTGGCGAAGAAGATGAAGTGTTCGCTGGCGAGGTAAGTCGGACCGCTGCTCTCGGCCGGATACTCTGCGGGCTGCAGAGGGTTCGGGTAGCGGAGCGGGACATCCAGGCGCAGGAAGACATCGTCGCCGCTCAGCATGAAGGGGTAGCGCCCGGGCTGGCCGGCCTGTGGCGCGGCGTAACGCTGATTGACTGGGTCGTTGGCCACGTGCAGCACGGCCACCTTCTCGTTGGTGAAGGGGTTGGTCCAGTCGCTGAGGATCTGACCGGTGCGCGGGTCCCTGTAGTAGGCCACCTCGCGCGAGATGAACTCGGCACTGCCGTCACTGTTCCTGACAAAACGGCCGACGTTATAGCCGTCGAGCCGCAGGATCTCGCGCGGGCGCTCGCCCGGCACTGCCGCGAATACCGTCACCCACCAGTTAGCGAACACCGTGGCGCCGTCGCTGCTGGCGCGCATGCGGATGAAGGCGTCGAGCTGGCCAGCCTGGGAGCTAAGGTCCAGCGGCGCGGCAGCGACCGCAGCGGGCGGAGCGGTCTGGGTGACCGTAACGGCGCATCCTGAGAGCGCCGCAGCAAGCGACACGGCGAGCGCGGCCCGGGCAGCGCGGGACGACAAAAAGGCGATGCGGGGCATGGGGTCTCCTGGGAGTGGCCGGTAGGATGACACTCGGTCGCCAAGGCCATGAAGTTGTCCGTACAACTCTTGTTACCGGCAATCCTATCAGCTATCCTAAATGAGGCGCTTAGGTCGTCACCACACCGGCCACCCAGGCCCCTCTCTTTTGACATGAGCACACTGCCTTCCATCCCCAGCTGGCGCCAGGTTGGCCGCCATGCCGTGTTCCCCGAAGCCACACACGACGAGGTCGCCAGGTTCGACTTCCTCACGCGGCTGAACCTGCATCTGTCGCAAATGGTGCTCCCAGGCGTAAAGCTCGCATACGAGCAGCGAGTAAAGCCGGCCTTCGTGGCCGAATACAGCCGCGAGCCAGCTGACCGCCACGAGGTGCGCAAGGCTATGCAGCCCGACCTGCACTACCAGCTGTGGAGCGCGCTTCGCCGCAACTCGATGGAGATGCGTCAGCAGGCTGGCCGCGCGCTGGTGTTCCGCCAACTCGAGCGCTTGCGCGCTGCGGCCGACGCGCTGAACGAGGGGGCACCAACCCTTAAGCTGGACCCGTCCGTGAGGTCGCCGCGTTACGCCACTGCGGTCGACACCCACTGCATGCCCGGCAGTTACCACACCGAAACCGTCGAGCGCGACATCGCACCTGGCGCCAACTACGACGCCGGCATCTTCGTCACCACCGCTGGCATGCTCGGCGCCTACAGCGACGGCGGCGGCCAGGCTTTGGTCGACTGGCTCACGCAGCACAAGCCGGGCTGGAAGCCACGCCGCATCCTCGACATCGGCTGCACCATCGGCCATAACGCGTTGCCGCTGGCCCAGGCCTTCCCGGAGGCACGGGTGGTGGCCATCGACCCGGCCACGCCAGTACTGCGGTACGGCCATGCACGTGCCCGCTCGCTGGGCGTGCACAACATTGAGTTCGTGCAGGCAGTCGGCGAGAGCGTGCCAGCTGAAGACGCCAGCTTTGACCTCGTGACCACGGCGATGTTCTGGCACGAGACCAGCTCTGCGGCCATGCCGCGCATCATGAAGGAGGTGCATCGCGTGCTTGCCCCGGGCGGCCTCACGCTGCACCTGGAACAGCCGCAGTACGCCGGCATGGACCCCTTCGTCGCCTTCATGCGGGACTGGGATGCCTACAACAACAACGAGCCTTTCTGGACCCGCATGCACGAGGCTGACCTGGACCGCCTCGTCACCCAGGCCGGTTTCCCCAATGGCAGCTACTTCGAAACGACAATGCAGGCCAAGGTGGACCGCCGTCTCTTTCCCGCCGCGGCGGCAGGCGAGGGTGGCGCAGCGCAGGAGGATTACGGCCGCACGCCTACCTGGACCGCTTTTGGCGCCAACAAGCCCGCGGTGCCGGCATGAAGCCCGAGCCGCAGCATCTCGACCCCGTGGCCGAGGCCAACCGGCGCGCCCAGGGCAAACGGCCCTGGTTCCTGCAAGATCCGGCCACAGAGCGCGTGCTCTCCATCGCCATGGCCCTTGCCGGCGAACTGAGCGTAGCGCGTGAACGCATCGACACGCTGGAGCGCCTGCTCGAACAACGTGGCCTGCTCAGCCGTGCCGACATCGAGGGCTTTTCGCCCGACGCCGCCGCCCAGACCGAGCGCGACGCATGGGGCCGTGCCTACATCGCGCGTATTCTGCGCATCATCGACCAAGACGTGCAGGCCCTCAACGAGGCCAACGCTGGTGCGCCTGACCCAAGCATAGAAGCGGTGATTGAAGAGCTCGGTCGCAGTGCCGACCCTACCTGATCCGCCGCTGCGCCGTACCAGTTCCCGAGGAGGCCCGATGTCCGAATTCAAAAAGAGGTTCGCCCTGCTTGCCCGCCATGAAGGCGTATGGGACGGTTGGTACCGCTACTACGAAGCCGCCGGCGAAAAGATCGACGAGCACCGTTCGCGCCTGGTCTGCCGCTTTCCCGACAGCGGCCGTTTTGCCTACGACCAGACCAACCATTACTCTTGGGCGGACGGCCGGCGCGATGTGCGCGGCTTTCCCGCCAACGCCGGTCCCACCGGCGACCGCATCGTGTTCGAGAGCGATCTCATCGAAGGCTGGGCTGCCGATGTGGCGCTGGACACCGCCGCGCGCACGACCATGCTGCACTGGGTCCGGCGCAACGAGCCGGGCGTCTACCTCTACGAGATGATCCAGATCAGTGACTGCGGACGCTACCGCTCGCGCGTGTGGCACTGGTTCCGTGACGGCCGGCTCTACCAGCGCACGCTGATTGACGAGGAGAAGGTGTCGAGCCAGTGGCGTGACATCACCGGGCCGAGTTTTGCCGGTGAGCCGTTACCGGCTTGAGCCCTCCTTGCTGACCACCTATCGAGGCATTACCGCAGCGCAGTGTTTCTTCAAGCGCGCGATCGACCTTCAGGACTTGCCGACGAGCATCATGGTCGACAAGAGTGATGCCAGCAGCGCGGGTGTAAGTTATCTGGGTGCAAAGAGCGCCACGGCGATCAAGCTTTGGCAGTCCAAGTACCTGAATAAGACCGTCGAGCATGATCACAAGCAACCGAACCATGTCTGCTGCAGTGCAGTTCACTCATTGGCCTCTTGATACCCGCTAGACGCGATGCGCTGGACATGCCCGCTTGTCACAATTGCCTCAGAACTCCTTGCGGTAGGGCTTGATGCTGGCGCATGCCTGGGCCGGGAAGGCTCCCCTAGTCAGGGGTTGCGCCGGAGTACTTCACCAGCTGCGCCCAACGGGCTACATCGGCCTTAACGAAGGCGGCGAACTCTTCAGGGCTGGAGCCGACGGCTTCACCGGCATCGCCTTCTATGCGCTTACGAACGCTGTCCGAGCGAAGCGCCGCGCGTGCTGCATCGCTGACCCGCTTGACCAAGTCGGGCGCCATGCGTGCAGGTCCAAATAGGCCGAACCACGCTTGGGAGCTGTAGCCTGGCAGGGATTCGGCGATGGCCGGAATGTCGGGGAACGGCGCCACTCGTTTGGGGCTGGTGACGCCCAAAGCGCGTAACCTACCCGCTTGGATCAGAGTACGGGTGTTGACGAAGGGAGCAAACATCATCTCTAGGTTGCCCGCCACCACATCGGCCACTGCGGGAGAGGTACCTCGGTAGGGAATGTTGACGATGTAGACCTTGGCCTGCATTTTGAAAGCCTCGCCGGCGAGGTGGACTGATGAGCCGATTCCCCCTAGGCCCATACTCAGCTTGCCGGGATGGCGCCTTGCAAAATCGATCAGCTCGCCCACGGTCTTGTAGGGTTGACCGGGATGGCACACCAGCACCGAGGTGGAGGTGTTGAGCATGGTCAACGGCGTGAAATCGGCAATCGGGTCAAAGGGCAGATTCTTGTAAAGCGATGCGTTGATGGTGTGCCCTGTGAAGCTCACCAGCAGGTTCGCACCGTCGGGCGCAGCCTTGGCCACCGCGTCAGCAGCCAGATTGCCACCGGCACCGGAGCGGTTTTCGACAATCACCTGACGGCCCAGCAAGCGACCTAGCTCGGGAGCAATCTCACGGGCGATGGTGTCGGTGCTGCCGCCCGGAGCGGTACCCACCCACAGCCGTGTGGTGGACAGGGTCTGCGCGCGGGCTAGGGGCAGGCCTAAGGTGAGACCGCTCAGGCCGGCGGCGGCCGTGCCGCTCAGGATGGTTCTGCGTTTGAAGCTCATGTGGTTTTCTGCTCGGACCGGACGATACCCTGATTGATCAGATCGCGAATCTCGGCTGCGCTGTAGCCCAGGTCTTTCAGCAGGTCACTGCTGTGCTGTCCAATGGATGGTGGGTTGTGGCGCAGCGGTAAGCGTTGACCGTCCATGGTCAATGGTAACAGGGGGCTGCGTGTGGAAACGGCCTGCCCCGCGCCGTGAGCGTCGGCTGGCACCTCGGTGGACGCCAGACCACCGGTGGCCAAGAGATGCGGATCTTCAAACAATGCGTGTGGGCGGGTAATGGGCGCATACGGAAGGCCCCGAAGTTCAAAGCGCAGCGCCAGCTCGTCGGCGCCCAGGCTTGAGAAACGCTCCCGCAGAATAGGCATCATCCAATCGCGCGCCCGAACCCGGTCGTTGTTGCTGCGCAGTCGCGGGTCCTGCTGCAAATCTTCAAAGCCGAACTCCCCGCACAGCTGCGCCCACTGGCTGTCGCTAACGGCAGCCAGGAAGATCTGTTCCCCGTTGCGAACGTCGAACACGTCATACACCGCCCAGGCGCTGATACGGCTGGGCATGGGCGCTGCGGCTTGGCCGGTTAGGGCGTACTGCATCATGTGCTGGGCCATCAGCAGTACGTTGTTTTCGAACAGGGCACTGTGAACTTCGCTGCCGCGCCCTGTAGCATCGCGCCGGCGCAGAGCTGCCATGGCGCCAATGGCGCCGAACATACCGCCCATGATGTCATTCACGCTGGAGCCCGCCCGCAGTGGCCGCCCTTCAGGGCCTGTCATGTAGGCCAGTCCGCCCATCATTTGCACCACCTCGTCCAGCGCCGTGCGGTGCTCATACGGCCCAGCCAGGAAGCCCTTGTGGGACACATAAATCAAGCGGGGGTTCAGCGCTGACAGGGCTGCGTAGGACAGCCCCCACTTGTCGAGCGCCCCAGCCTTGAAGTTTTCGCTGAACACATCGGCCTGGGCAACCAGGCGCAGCACAATTTCGTGACCGCGCGTGTCGTCCAGGTTGACCGATAAGCTTTGTTTGTTTCGGTTAAACGCAGCAAAGAAGCCCGCACCGGAACCCAGGAGTCGCCGTGTGGCGTCGCCTTTGATCGGCTCGACCTTGATCACCTCGGCGCCCAGATCGGCGAGCACCAGCCCACAGGTGGGCCCCATCACCATATGGGTGAATTCAATCACCCGAATGCCACTCAGCGGTAAGTCTTGATCGGCGCTCATGCGGTGCCGGGCCCAAGAGGGCTGTGTGTGGTGGACTGGAAGTGAGTGGGCAAACCCGACTCGGGCGTCATGCCGTACAGCGGTTCACCAGGAAGCCCTGCACGCAGGACGTCGCGAGCTTGCATCAGGGCGGGCAGGTCAACACCCGTGTGCACGCCCATGGCCTCGAACATGAACACCAGGTCTTCGGTGACCACATTGCCCGATGCCCCAGGCGCATAAGGGCAGCCGCCTAGGCCGGCTTGGGAGCTGTCGAAGGTTCGCACGCCAACGTCGTAGGCGGCCAAGGCATTGGCCAGACCTAGACCCCGGGTGTTGTGCAAATGGGCTGCGCCGGCCTTCTCGCCCACGGCCCGCTGCAGTTTTTTGAACAGGCGGCGCACCGCGGCGGGGTTGGCCATGCCGGTCGTATCGGACAGCCCAATATCGTCGACGCCTGCTTGCGCCAGGGCTTCGGCCAAGCGCAGCACATGCGACTCATCCACTGAGCCTTGCAGGGTGCAGCCAAATGCGGTGGACACACCAGCCTCGACCTTTACGCTTGGGGCCAGCTCGTTGCGCAGCCGGACCACCTCACGCACCTCTTGCACCATCTGAGCACAGGTCTTGCGTACATTGGCCAGACTGTGGGCTTCGCTGGCTGACACTGGCAGGGTGATCTTATGCACGCCTGCCTCGAAGGCCGCCTGCGCACCGCGTCGATTCGGGGTCAGGGCCATCACCGTCAGACCCCGCAGACCCAGCGCGTGCTGCACCACCTCAGCGGTATCAGCCAGTTGAGGCAGCAGGTGCGCTGGCACGAAGGAGCCGACTTCGATTTCGCGCAGACCGCTGGCGTGCAAGGCACTAAGCCAAGCGCACTTGTGTGACAAAAGCATCGTGGCCTTGACGCTTTGCAGGCCATCGCGCGGACCGACTTCGCTGATGAGTACCGTATCCATAGAGGGGAAAGGCTGTTGCAAGCGCAGTGTAGTCACCCGGCGCGCTCATCGCAGACCGGGCCCTGCATCGCAGGCGGCTAGGCCCACGCGCGGGCCCTGCAAGGCGGCCTGCATCGGTGCTCACGAAGTGCTCGGTGATACCGATGAAAGGCTGCGCTCCTGCGCGGCCCTGACCACCACCTGCTACCGCTAAATCTGGGCCGTCAAGGTCTGGGCTGCACCCTGGGCCCAGGTTTAGGTCCCAATCATGACTGTGTGGGGGGACGTTTGGTTAAAAGATGAAGGGCTAAATCTTGGCCAGAGTGCCAAGCGCCCTCGAGGCCGCCACCGCCCAGATGATCTCCGCAGGTACCCAGCCCCGCGGCCGAGTCCCACATATGGGTTTGCTGCTGCAAGCCGCCAGCGCGCGGCGCGGCCGCCTGCGCATAGCGCCAGCGGTGCACCACCGTGTGCACCCAGTCCATGGGTGAGGGCAGCAATTTGTTTAGAGCTTGCAGCAAGACAGGCCTGGCGGTTTCGGGGCTGTCTTCGAGGTGTGCCCGTGACCAACCGGGGCTGGCGTGGGCCACCCATGCGCAGTAGTTCGTCCCCAGGGTTCGACCCGGCTGGATGCCCTGACGGCTCAAGCGCATCAGCGGGCCATCGGTGCTATCCAAAATATCCCAGCCCAGGTCGGGCACCGCTTGGCTTTTTGCGCTTGGCTGACCCGCGCCTGCGGGCGAGCCCGCCACAGCCATCAGGGTCCAACACCCCAGCATATCCAGGGCCTGGGCTTTTACAGCCCAGGTGGGCTGATGGGCCTGCAGCAGGGTGACAGCTTGCGCCGGCGGTATGGCCACCACCACGGCGTCGAAGGCTGGGCCCACCGCAACTTCCGCGATGATGAGCTGCCAACCACGGGGGCCCCGCACCAGGGCTTCGATCGGACAGGCGGTGTGAAGCGCCACACCCTGCAGCAGATGGCGGCACAGGGCGGGCATGTCGGGCTGGGCTACCCAGCCCTTGGCCCTGTATACGGCCCCCGAGGTGTCACGCAAGCGAGGCGCCCAGGACGCCACGGCACCTGTGCGTGCCAAGTCCTGCAGCCAGGTCTCAAATGCACCCGAACCTGAGGGCCACCAGCCCACACCATGGTCCAGTGACAGCCGCGTAGGGTCGGGGCCCCGATCCAGCTCGATGCGCCGGGTGGCCATTCGGCCCCCAACCCCGCGCGACTTGTCGAATACGGTCACCCGGCAGCCCGCGGCGCTCAGGGTATGGGCGCACACCGAGCCGGCCAGGCCGGCCCCGATGATGGCGATGCTGGGTAGATGCATATGGACGGGCGCGGTCGAGGCAGGGCAGAGTTTGGGCCGGGTATGCAGGCGCGAGCAGCCTCGCATCCTAGGGCAGGCCGGGTCAAAGCACGCACAATGCTGCCATGAACCCGACCGCGACCCACGCCAAAGCCGTACCAGGCCTACCGACTCAGGCCCAGACCCAGACCCAGGCCCAAGCCCTGAAGATTGCTGCCATACCGGGCGATGGCATAGGCAAGGAAGTCATGCCCGAAGGCCTTCGGGTGCTGCAGGCTGCGCAGGCGCGCTTTGGTTTCCAACTGCAGGTCACCCAGATCGACTGGGCCAGTTGCGGCCACTATGCGCAACACGGAAGCATGATGCCCGATGACTGGAAGCAGCAGCTGCGAGGGATGGACGCGCTGTACTTTGGGGCGGTGGGTTGGCCCGATGCCGTACCGGACCATGTGTCGCTGTGGGGCTCGCTGCTGAAGTTTCGGCGGGAATTCGACCAGTACATCAACTTGCGCCCCGTGCGTCTGTTCGAAGGGCTGCGCTGCCCGCTGGCTGGCCGCGAACCTGGTGAGATTGACTACTTCATCGTCCGCGAGAACACCGAAGGGGAATACACCTCGGCCGGTGGGGTGATGTTCGAGGGCACCGACCGCGAATTCGTCATCCAGGAGAGTGTGTTCACTCGTCGAGGTTCTGACCGCCTCTTGAAGTTTGCCTTCGAGCTGGCGCGCAGCCGCCCACGCAAGCGGCTGGACCTGGCCACCAAGAGCAATGGCATTGCCATCAGCATGCCCTGGTGGGATGCGCGCTGCCGCGAGATATCCAAGCACTACCCGGATGTGGCCATGCAGGCCCATCATATCGACATCATGAGCGCGCGCCTGGTGTTGCAGCCCGATCGATTCGATGTGATTGCCGCGACCAATCTATTTGGAGATATCTTGTCTGACCTGGGGCCTGCCACCACCGGAACGATCGGCATCGCGCCGTCAGCCAACCTGAACCCTGAGCGGAACTTTCCCTCGCTGTTTGAGCCGGTGCACGGGTCTGCGCCGGATATCTATGGCCGGGGTATTGCCAACCCGATTGGCATGATCTGGTCGGGAGCGATGATGCTCGAGTTCCTGGGGCAGTTCCAGGCCGCTGCAGCCATTGTTAAGGCCATTGAGGATGTAATCCGTTCGGGGCCGCACACACCCGATTTGGGTGGCACGGCCAAGACCGTCGATGTGGGCCTGGCAGTTGCACAGCGGGTGGCCGCAGGCTAATCAAGCCAAGCCAATCGACTTGGGCAGCCCTGGCTATCGGCTGCGAGCGCAGCGAAAGCCGATGTAGACCACACTCATGTCAGCCGCCTTGGTGGCGCGGTGATCACGGTGCATCGGCCCCGCATCGTACCACCATGATCCGCCCAGCGTGGCCTGTTCTGAGCCGGGGCCGCTGTCGACCCACTCCCAGGCATTGGCGCCCATGTCATACAAGCCGTTGACCCCTAGCGCTGTGGTGCCCACGGGGGTGTGGCCACGCCCACGCGACGTCACCGCATGCGCCACCGGTTTGGCACTGGCACCACAGTCACCCAGGCAATTGGCACCCACCGGCGAGTCCCCTGTTGGATACGCGTAGGTGCGCCCCGTGATGAAGGGCGCTGGGGCTGGAGCACGGCGTTCGGTGTAGGCCGCCTCGCGCCACTCGGCCTCGGTGGGCAGCCGTTTGCCGGCCCACTTGCAATAGGCCTGTGCCTCCGCATGGGTGACATGAACGGCAGGCTCGTTGTCTGCGCCGGGAGAGCCATAGGGCGCATGCCAGGCCCAACCGGGGCGCTTTTCCCACCCAGCTTCATAAATCAGGCTGGCGCCTTCGCGTTCAGCCTTGGTGCGTATGCCGGTGGCCTGCACGAAGCTGCGGAAGGCTCCAATGGTCACCTCGGTACGGTCGATTTCGAAGCGACTGATGGGCTGCATGGTCGGCGGGCCCTGCTGCGCTTGTGCCCAGGTCGTGGGGCACCCCAAGGCAAAGCCCATCAGGGTCCACGCGGTGACGGCTTTGAAGGTGGCCGGCATCACTTCAACACATCTCCGATGCACAGGTACTTCATCTCGACGTAGTCTTCGATGCCGTGGCGCGATCCCTCGCGGCCCAGACCCGACTGTTTTACCCCGCCAAAGGGAGCCTCGGCGGCCGAGACAATACCGGTGTTGATGCCCACCATGCCGCTTTCCAAACCCTCGGCTACGCGAAAGATGCGCCCGATGTCTCGGCTGTAAAAATAGGCTGCCAAGCCGAACTCGGTGCTGTTGGCCAATTCGATGGCCTGCGCCTCGGTGCTGAAGCGGAACACCGGCGCCACCGGACCAAAGGTTTCCTCGCGGGCGCAGCGCATATCGGGTGTGACGTTGGCCAACACCGTGGGGGTGTAAAAGCGGTCCCCGCTGGCCTGGCCGCCTACCACCACCTGAGCGCCCTTGGCCACCGCATCTGCCACATGGGCTTGCACCTTGGCCATGGCTTGGTCATCAATCAGGGGACCCTGGGTCACGCCCAACTCAAACCCATTGCCGACCTTGATGCCTTTGGATCTTTCGGCCAGCTTGGCCACGAAGGCGTCGTACACGCTGTCTTGCACATACAGACGATTGGCGCAAACGCAGGTTTGGCCTGCGTTGCGGAACTTGCTGACCATCGCGCCTTCCACGGCGCTGTCCAAGTCGGCGTCATCAAAGACGATGAAGGGTGCATTACCCCCCAACTCCAGGCTCAGCTTCTTGATGGTGGGGGCACATTGCTGCATCAGGATGCGGCCGACCTCGGTTGAGCCGGTGAAGGACAGGTGCCGCACCACGTCCGATTCACACAAGACATGTCCGATGGCGATCGACTGCTGGGCGTCGGCCGGCAACAGATTCAAGACGCCAGCGGGTATACCGGCGCGCTGGGCCAACTCGGCCACGGCCAGGGCCGACAGCGGTGTTTGCTCGGCCGGCTTGATCACCACCGGGCAACCAGCGGCCAATGCGGGCGCCACCTTGCGGGTGATCATTGCGATTGGGAAATTCCAAGGGGTTATCGCAGCACAAACACCGATGGCTTGCTTGAGTACCATCACCCGCTTCGCTGGATCGGTGCTGGGAATGGTCTCGCCATACACCCGCTTGGCCTCTTCCGCGAACCATTCGATGAAGCTTGCACCGTAGGCCACCTCGCCTTTGGCCTCGGCCAGCGGCTTGCCCTGCTCTGCGGTCATGATGCGCGCCAGGTCGTCTGAGTGCTGGTGAATCAGCGCAAACCACTTCATCAGTACCGCCGAGCGGTCCTTGGCTGGTTTGGCTCGCCAAGCCGGCCAAGCGGCGTTGGCCGCATTGATGGCCTGTAGGGCGTGCTCGGGGCCGGCGTTGGACACCTGCGCCAGTTCAAGACCGGTGGCGGGGTCGTTCACCGCAAAGTGTTCCGGCAACGGGACCCACTTCCCGTTGATCAGCGCGGCGGTGCGCAGCAGCGAGGCGTCATGCAACAGCGCCAAAGGGGAATTCTTCATATCCATACGGGCTCCGATGTCAGGCTGAGCGGTCTTTACCCTCCAGTGTGGAACATTCCGGCGCGGGCTACAAAAGCGGGGGTATCACACGGGCGGCCGGCGCAGGGCTTTGAGGGTGCTTCCTATAATCGGTGGGTACTGCTCATTACTCATCAACGCGCATGAACGCCGCTGAGATCCGCCACGCCTTTTTGAAGTTCTTCGAATCTAAAGGGCACGCCATCGTGGCTTCCAGCCCCGTGGTGCCGGGTGACGACCCCACGCTGCTGTTCACCAACGCGGGTATGAACCAGTTCAAGGACGTATTCCTAGGCTTTGACAAGCGCCCATACACCCGCGCCACAAGCGCTCAAAAGTGCATCCGTGCCGGTGGCAAGCATAACGACCTGGAGAACGTGGGCTATACCGCGCGCCACCACACCTTTTTTGAAATGCTGGGTAACTTCAGCTTTGGCGACTACTTCAAGAAGGACGCCATCAGCTACGCCTGGGAACTGCTGATCGAAGTCTTCAAGCTGCCCAAGGAGAAGCTTTGGGTGACGGTGTACGCCGAAGACGATGAGGCCTACGAAATCTGGAACAAAGAAGTTGGCATACCGGCCGAGCGCATCGTGCGTATCGGAGACAACAAGGGCGCTCGCTATGCCAGCGATAACTTCTGGATGATGGGCGACACCGGCCCCTGCGGGCCTTGTACCGAAATCTTCTACGACCACGGACCCGAAATTGCCGGCGGCCCACCGGGTAGCCCCGATGAAGACGGTGACCGCTACATTGAGATTTGGAACAACGTCTTCATGCAATTCAACCGCACCGAAGACGGTGTGATGCACCCTCTGCCCAAGCCAAGCGTGGATACGGGCATGGGCCTTGAGCGCATAGCGGCCGTGCTTCAACATGTGCACGGTAATTACGAAATCGACACTTTTGTGCACCTGCTTCAGGCGGCTAAGGTGGCGGTGGATGCGGCCAGTGGCACGGCAGCGGCGGCCCGAGGGTGTGATGCGCAATCGCCCTCGCTCAGGGCAATCGCCGACCACATCCGGGCTTGTTCCTTCACGATCGTCGACGGCGTGATTCCCGGCAACGAAGGCCGTGGCTATGTGCTGCGCCGAATTGCACGCCGCGCCATTCGCCACGGCTACAAACTCGGTGCGCGCAAGCCCTTTTTTCACAAGCTGGTCAGCGCTCTGGACCAAACCATGGGCGATGCTTACCCAGAGCTACGGCGCGCTACGGTTCGGGTGACCGAGGTACTGCGCCAGGAAGAGGAGCGCTTCTTCCAAACGATCGCCAATGGAATGGACATCCTGGAGTCCGCGTTGGGTGGAACCGCCGGCGTACCGGGGTCTGCCGGCACGGTGGCGGTGATCGATGGCGAAACGGCCTTCAAGCTGCACGACACCTACGGCTTTCCCTTGGACCTCACTGCTGATGTGTGCCGCGAGCGCGGCGTGAAGGTGGACGAGGCCGGCTTCAACGCAGCCATGCAGCGCCAGCGTGAACAGGCCCGCGCCGCGGGCAAGTTCAAAATGCAGCAAGGCCTTGAGTACAGCGGTGGTGAAACCGCTTTCCACGGCTACGAGCACTTGGTGTGCGAAACCAGCCGTGTGGTGGCCCTTTATCTGGACGGCACACCGGTCCAGCAGGCTCGTGCCGGCGATGATGTGGTGGTGGTGCTGGACCACACCCCTTTCTATGCCGAGAGCGGCGGGCAGGTCGGCGACTGCGGCGAGCTTCGCAACAGCAGCACCCGTGTGCTGGTGGAAGACACGCTGAAAGTTCAGGCGGCTGTCTTCGGTCATCATGGCCGCGTGATGGAAGGCCAGATCAAGGTGGGGGATACCTTTTCCGCGCGGGTGGACGCGGTGCAACGTGCCCACATCGTTCGCCACCACAGCGCCACCCATCTCATGCACAGGGCCTTGCGCGAGGTGCTTGGAACGCATGTGCAGCAGAAGGGCTCGCTCGTTACTTCCGATCGCACCCGGTTCGACTTCGCCCACAACGAGGCCATGACAGCCGAGCAGATGGCTCAGGTGGAAGCGATCGTCAACACAGAGATTTTGGTCAATGTTGCTGCACAAGCGCGCGTAATGGCCATCGAAGACGCCCAGAAGGTGGGCGCGATGATGCTTTTCGGCGAAAAGTACGGCGACACCGTTCGGGTGCTGGATATCGGCAGCAGCCGCGAGTTGTGCGGCGGGACCCATGTGCAGCGCACGGGGGACATTGGCCTGTTCAAAATCATTTCCGAGGGCGGCGTGGCCGCCGGCATACGCCGGGTGGAAGCCGTGTGCGGAGAGAAGGCTCTGGCCTACCTGCAGCAACTCGAGGGAACCCTGGGCCAGGCCGCTGGTGCGATGAAGGTGACACCGAGCGAAGTGCCCGCGCGGGCGGCAGCGGTACTGGACCAAGTGCGTACGCTGGAGAAGGAAATCGCCGCGCTCAAGGGTAAGCTCGCGTCGGCACAAGGCGATGAGTTGATGTCGCAGGCCGTGGACATCAAGGGCCTGAAGGTGCTGGCCGCCAAGCTCGAAGGAGCCGATGCCAAGACCTTGCGCGACACGATGGACAAGCTCAAGGACAAGCTCAAGTCGGCCGCGATCGTACTGGCGGCTGTTGACGGATCCAAGGTGCAGTTGGCTGCCGGCGTCACCGCTGACAGCGTGGGCAAGGTCAAGGCCGGCGAGTTGGTCAACTTCGTGGCCCAGCAGGTCGGTGGCAAGGGCGGCGGCAAGCCTGACATGGCCATGGCCGGCGGCACCGATGCCTCTGGTTTGCCCGAAGCCTTGGCCTCTGTCCAGGCCTGGGTGGCTGAACGGGTGTGAAGACCAGACCGCGGGCAAACCGACAAAGCTGAAGGCTCGGCGTGAACATCCCTGTGGATCAGCGTTTAGACCTGCACGCCAAGCGTATCGTCCTGGGCATCACCGGTGGCGTGGCCGCCTACAAGGGGGCCGAGCTGGCGCGTGAGTTGGTGAGGGCCGGTGCTTCAGTGCAGGCGGTGATGACGGCTTCGGCCCAGCGGTTCGTCACGCCTTTGCTGCTGCAGTCGCTCACCGGTAACCCGGTGGCCACCACGCAATGGGACACCACGCAGCCCAACGCGATGGCCCACATCAACTTGAGTCGTGAAGCCGATGCCATCCTGGTGGCGCCGGCCACGGCCGACTTCATCGCCCGCTTGGCACTGGGCCGCTGCGACGATCTCTTGTCGCTTTTGTGTCTGGCCCGACCGGCTGAGCGCTGCAGCCTGTTGGTGGCGCCGGCCATGAACCGTGAGATGTGGGCGCACCCTGCCACGCAGCGCAATGTCCAGCAGGTGCAGCAGGATGGGGCGATGTTGCTGGGACCGGCGGCCGGATCGCAGGCTTGCGGTGAAATCGGCGCCGGCCGCATGCTCGAGCCCGATGAACTCCGCGACGGCCTCATCGCGCATTTCCAGCCCAAGCTGCTGCGGGGCCGCACGGTGTTGATCACCGCGGGCCCTACCTTCGAGGCCCTGGATCCGGTGCGCGGCATCACCAACCGCTCCAGCGGCAAGATGGGCTTTGCCATCGCGCGTGCAGCGGCGGAGGCCGGCGCCTCCGTCACCTTGGTGGCTGGGCCCGTGCATCTGCCCACACCAGCGGGTGTGCAGCGCCTGGATGTGGAGTCGGCATGCCAGATGCAAGCGGCGGTGCTGCCCCTTGCGCCCCAGCATGAGATCTTCATCGCCACAGCAGCGGTGGCCGACTGGCGGGCCTCCAAGCCCGCTGAGGCCAAGATCAAGAAGACGGCTGGTCTGGCTGCACCGACATTTGAGCTTGCAGAAAACCCGGACGTATTGGCCTGCGTAGCGGCCTTAAAAGACGCACCTTTTTGCATCGGCTTTGCGGCCGAATCGCACGACATCGAACGCCACGCCCGCGAGAAGCTTCAGCGCAAGAAGCTGCACCTGGTGGTTGCCAACCACGGCCCGTCCACCTTCGGGCGTGATGACAACCGACTGATCCTGGTGGACGCGACCGGCTCGCGTGAGCTGCCGCAGGGCGACAAACTGACGCTGGCCCGCGCGCTGGTGGCCGAGCTCGCGCAGCGGCTACAGGCTGCAGGCCTTTGAGGCCCAACGGGGCCAACCCTCAACGACGCATGACTTACGCCAACGTCGCCTTGAAGATTCTGGACGAGCGCTTGCGCGGCACCCCCGACCAGCCCCCTTTGTTGCCCGCCTATGCAACACCCGGCAGTGCGGGTTTGGACCTGCGGGCCTGTGTGCCCAAACCCCTGGTGCTACAGCCTGGGCAATGTGAGTTGATTCCCACGGGTATCGCCATCCACATCGCAGACCCAGGGCTGGCCGCGATGATCCTGCCGCGTTCCGGATTGGGTCACAAGCACGGCATCGTGCTGGGTAATTTGGTCGGCCTGATTGACAGCGATTACCAGGGGCCGCTCATGGTCAGTTGCTGGAACCGGGGCACGCAGCCCTTCACACTGGAACCCCTGGAGCGCTTGGCTCAACTGGTGATCGTTCCCGTGATGCAGGCGCGTTTTGACCTGGTGGAGAGCTTTGAAGACAGCGACCGGGGATCCGGTGGCTTTGGCTCGACAGGCCAGACCTGACCTGACCTGACCTGACCCTATTCCAATCCCTTGCGGGGTGGGGCGCCGGCACCTCAGTGCAGGACGCGTCGGTCCGATTGGTCGTCCAAGTTTTCACCCGTGCCCCCAACCCGCAGCACGGGGCCGCCGACGCTGCCGGCTTGAATCTCCTCCTCGGTGGCCCGCCGCACATCGCGTACCGTGAGGGCCAGTCGCAAGGCCATGCCGGCCAGGGGATGGTTGCCGTCCAGCACCACGTGTTGGGGGTACACCTCGGTGACGGTGTAAACCGCTTCGCGGGGCATATTGGGTGTGGCCGCTCCCGGTGGCAGCCCTTCGAATTGCATACCCGGCCCCACATCCTCTGGGAACAGCGAGCGGGCTTCAAAACAAACCAACTGAGAGTCGTAGTCGCCAAAGGCGTGCTCGGGCTCTAGGTGTACTTGGGTTTCAAAGCCTATCGATTGGCCGATCAGGGCCTCTTCCACCTTGGGCAGGAGGTCTTGTCCGCCCACCAGGAATTCCAAGGGCTCGGCCAGTTCGTCAATCGGTTTGCCCTGTGCGTCAGAGAGCGTCCAAGTGAGGGTGACCACGCAGGGCGTCGAGATGTCCATGGGCGGAATCATGGCACAGTGAGGGACTTGGCTTTACCTCTTGCGCTGTGGCATCACCCCCTTTGCGTAGCAACGATTCCTTGCAGCAGGCCCGCACCCTGCTCGGTGGGCTCAGCCCGGCGCAGTTCATGCGGCGGCATTGGCAGCGCAGGCCCTTGTTGGTACGCCAAGCCTGGCCAACGGCGCAGCCTCCGGCCAGCCGACAGCAGTTGTTCGAGTTGTGCGCGCGCGATGACGTCGAGTCTCGCTTGGTGGAGCAGCGTGGCGGCCCGTGGCGCCTGCGCCACGGGCCCATCAGCCGGCGCAGCCTGCCGCCGCTGAATCGGCCCGGTTGGACACTGCTTGTCCAGGGCCTGGACCTTCATCTGGACACCGCTCACGTCATGCTGCGCTGCTTTGACTTCATTGCGCAGGCACGGCTGGACGATCTCATGGTGTCTTACGCCAGCGATGGCGGCGGCGTGGGCCCGCATGTCGACTCCTACGATGTGTTTCTGCTGCAGGTGCAGGGGCGCCGGCGGTGGCGCATTGCGCCGCCCGGCCGGGCGCAGTGGGTGCCCGGCCTGCCGCTTCGCATCCTGGCCGAGTTCCAGCCTCAGGAGGAATGGGTCTTGGAGCCCGGTGACATGTTGTACCTGCCACCGGGGTGGGGTCATGAGGGTATGGCCTTGGGCGGTGGTTGCATGACCGCTTCCATTGGGTTTCGCTCCCCAACGGCCGCTGAATTGAGCGCTGCGCTGCTGCTGCGCATGGCCGAAGATCTGTCGGAAGAGGGTTCATCGTTCACCGGTGCCTGGGCACGGCGCTATGCCGATCCCGGTATGCCGGCCACCCTGGAGACGGGAGCGGTGCCGGTGGGCTTGAAGGCCTTCGCCTGGGCTGGGCTGCGCCGCCTTGTAGCCGATGAGCAGGCCCTGTCAGTGGCTTTGGGTCGTTGGCTGACTGAGCCCAAGCCGCAGGTTTGGTTTGTTTCTCAAGCAGCGGCATGGCAAGCGGGGCAGGGGGTGGTGCTGGACCGTCGCACCCGCATGGCGCACGATTCAACCCACCTGTTCATCAACGGTGAGGCTTTTCGCTTGGCCGGTCGCGATGGTCGCTTGTTGCGAACCTTGGCCAATCAACGCTGCCTGGACGCACGAGCCTGGGGGCAGGTCAGCGAGCAGGCGCGTACGGTCGCGTTCGAGTGGATGGCGGCCGGTTGGCTGCATCCGAGTCAGTGAAGACCCTTATATCGGTTATACTAAGGGTCCGTAGGTTCCTAGACAGCGGTGGTGCTCAGGGCTTGGGCTCTGAGCGCTAGACAGACATTGCGTCGGAGTGCTTAGGGGCTGACCGTGACTCTTGGGTTGAAATACCCGGCATTTCTCTATTAATTCAATCGTTTCGAGGACACACATGAAGCACTCCATCCTGCTGGCATCCTTGATCGCCGTCTCCGCTCTGGCGGCCTGCGGCAAGAAGGAAGCCGCTCCGGCTCCTGCACCGGCACCCGCCGCTGCCCCTGCGCCCGTTACGGCCCCGGCTTCTGAGGCACCGGCTGCATCGGCTCCCGCTGCTGCTGCTGAGGCGTCTGCTCCTGCCAGCAAGTAAGCTGTTTGATGGATCGGAAAAAGCCGCCCTCGGGCGGCTTTTTTGCAGGGCTGATGGCCGCACCACAAGCCAGTCCCAAGGGCCGCTCCCCCTTGAGTTGCCGCCCGCGGCCGGTTACCGCAGCTCTTTGAGCAGGGTCTCTCGGATGGCTTTGGCGGTGTCGGAGTCTTCCGGCTGCCCGTTGGCATTGAGCACCGCCAGGCTGGACTGACTGGGTGACTCGCCCTTGACTACGATCCGGTAGCGCGCCAAGCGGGTCTTGCTGTCGTCGCTGCGAAAGACGTTGACGATCCGGTTGATCCAGCCGCCCTGGCCGTCAGGATTGCGGTCCACGTAGCGGACGAAATAAATGCCGCCTGCACGGTCGCGGTCTTCCACGGTGAAGCCGCCGCGGTCGAGCCCGGCGCCGACCGTGCGCCAGGCGCGGTCGAAACCTTCGTCGATCTGCACACGCCCGTCGGCCAAGATACGGGCTCGAGCAGGCTGGTTGGCTCGGGCTGCGGCCACGGGGGCGTTTCGATCTGCAGCCCTTGCTTGGGTAACGGCTGCCTCGGGTGCACCCAATCGAGCCATCAGCCTGTAGAGCATTTCGGCTTCAAGCGCAGCGTCACTCGGCCTGGCTTGCCATGCGATCTGGTCCTTGTTGTTGTTCAAGGGTGCTTCCACCAGACCCCGGTGCGTGAGGGTCAACTCGGTGCCCCGACCGCTAGACAACCTTTCGATGCGGGTGCGGAAACGGTCACGCTCGCCGGTCGAAAAGAGGCCATCGGCAAAGCGGCCCAAGACGCTGCGCACCAAATCTTGGGGCAGCTTCGCCCGGTTCTCCGCCCAGCCGGTTTCCACCACGCCGGCTTCTGGGCGTTCGACTTCCAGGTTGAAGCCGTTTTCCTTCCAGAAGGCCACGACCCGTTCGTACACCACTTCCGGCGTCAAAGTGGTCACCAAGCGCCGGGCATCGCCCTCGCGCTCGAGGCGTACTGAGCCTACCTGGGTCGGTGCGACCGCGGGTACGGAGCTGGCCGCGGGAGCTGCTGCAAGGCCGCCCTGTGCGAAGGTAGTGGCGCTGATGGGTTGGCCCGATTGCACCGCGAAGCGGCCTTCACGGGCCAATTGGGTTAGGTCTGGCGGCACTTCCAAGGGCGGTGTTTTGACCGCCTTAGAACTGTAGTTGACCGGCGCACCGGCGGTTTCGCCTGAGCGGCCAAACCAGCCTCCCAGGGTGGAACAGCCGCCCAGGGCCAGTGCCACGGCCAAGGCGGTACAGCATTGCGCCGGGCGCGCAAAGGGGGCAAATAAGGCCGCGGGGGTGCTGGGAGCAGAGGTGCGCATGGGGGTCATGAATGATGCAATTAAGCTGGGTCAACGGAAGGATGGTGAACAGGCGCCAAGGCAGGTGCAGCGCTCATGAGATCAGGCCGCAGTCCTGAAGCGCGCCTTCAACGATCGATTGGGCCTGTGCGCTCAAGGGCACCAAAGGCAGCCGAATTCCCCCACCACAGCGGCCCATGCGGTGCAGCGCCCACTTCACCGGTATGGGGTTGGCTTCGATGAACAGGTGCTGGTGCAGGGGCAGCAAGCGCATGTGGATGTCACGGGCTCGGATGGCGTCACCAGCAATAGCCGCCGCGCACAGCTCGCGCATGGCTCGTGGCGCAACGTTGGCCGTCACGCTGACATTGCCGTGCCCGCCCAGCAGCATCAAAGCAATGGCGGTGGGGTCGTCACCCGAATAGATGCGGAAGTGTGCTGGCGCTCGGCGGATCAACCAGGCAGCCCGCTCGAGGCTGCCGGTGGCCTCTTTAACCCCGATCACGCCCGGCACTTCTGCCAGGCGTAACGTGGTCTCGACACTCATGTCAGCCACGCTGCGGCCCGGCACGTTGTACAGGACCATGGGGATATCCACGGCCTGCGCAATGGCCCTAAAGTGCTGGTAGATGCCTTCCTGGGTGGGCTTGTTGTAATAGGGCACCACCTGAAGGGTGCAGTCGGCGCCGACCTTTTGGGCAAAGCGCGACAGTTCAATGGCCTCGTGGGTGGAATTCGCGCCGGCCCCGGCCATGACTGGGACGCGCCCCGCGCATTGCTCAACGGCCACGCGGATGATTTCGCAGTGTTCCTCGACAGTCACGGTGGGTGACTCGCCCGTGGTCCCCACCACGCTGATGCCGTCGGTCCCCTCGGCGATATGCCAGTCGATGAGCCGACGCAGGCCGTCATAGTCGACGGCACCATCGTCGCTCATGGGTGTGACCAGGGCCACGATGCTGCCGGTGATCGGTTTCATGATTGGGAGCTCGGATTGGCGGACAAGGGGCGATGCACCCCATTGATTATCCAGAGTTCAGAGGCCAATCCCCGACGGCCTCAAGATCGACCCCGACTGGCTTGAGCGCGGCGATGCGCTGCACCCGGCGCAGGCCAGGGGCTGGGTCGACCACAGGGCAGGCTGCAGTGGCAAGCCGGTTTGTCGAGCCCAAGAGTCCGTCTTCGTATGCCAGAACATGCAATCCGCTGGCCGGGGCGGGCAGTGGTGCTTGGTCAGCGGCCCTTGGGTGGGTCAGGGCAACTCCATGGCCACCGGGATCCGGGCCGTTGCGGACCAACTCCAGCAATTCGCCCGGGTGGAGCAGGAAGTCGGGGTTGCGCGGACGGCCCCAACGGCCATGACCCCAAGCGAAGGTCTCAACCAGCAACAGGCCCAGTGGGTTGAGGCTGCTCAGCCAGATCGGCCACAGCGGACGCCAGAGGTAGTTGGTGACGATGATGGCGTCGAAGGTCTCGCCGCCCAGCGGCCAAGTCCCATGCTCAATATCTGCACAGACCACCCGTGCCAGCCCTTGCAGCCCCTGCAGGGCCTGCGCATCGCGGTCCAGCGCGGTGACCGATGCACCCCGCTCGGCGAACCATCGGCTGTGGCGGCCCGCGCCGCAGGCCACGTCCAAGACCCGCGCACCCGGCGCGACCAGGTGGCTGAATCGCTGGACCCAATCAGACGGTTCACCCGTTCCGTGCATGGCTTGGGACTCAGAAACAACTGCGGACCAGGGTTGCCACTTCCAGCGCAAGGTGCGGGTTCAGCCACGCCAGGAACACAGCAGCGCAGGCGGACAGGGCTGCAAGCCCCCAAACGATGCGCCCGGTACTCAAGCCGCCTGCACCTGTGGCCCCGGCCTTGCGATGGGCGCATCGCGCACCGGCACATTGGCCAAGGCTGCGAACACGCCCAGGGCCACCGCGATCCACCAGACCAGGTCGTAGCCCCCGGTGGCGTCGTACAAAAGGCCACCCATCCATACGCCCAGGAAAGACCCGACCTGGTGAGACAGGAAGACAAAGCCTCCCAACATCGACAGATAGCGAACGCCGAAGATTTGGGCGATCACGGCATTGGTGGGGGGAACAGTGGACAGCCACAACAGGCCCATGACCGAAGAAAAGAGGTACACGCTTGTAGGCGTGAGTGGCGCCCACAGGAACAGCATGATCGCCACCGAGCGCAGGCCATAGATGCTCGACAGAATCCATTTGCGGGGTAACTTCTGGCCCAGCACGCCAGAGCCATAAGTGCCCAGGACATTGAACAGGCCGATGAGGGCCAATGCAGTGGCCGCCACCTCGGGCCCCAGGCCCTGGTCTTTGAGGTAGCTGGGCAGGTGCACGCCGATGAATACCACTTGAAAGCCGCAAACAAAATAGCCCGCCATCAACCAGTTAAAGCTGCCGTAGCCGAACGCTTCCTTGACTGCGTTGCCGATGCTTTGCTGACCCGCCAGCGGTGCTGTGGTGCTGGCCGGCTCGCGCAGCCCCAGCGACAGCGGAATGATGGCCAGCGCTGCTGCGCCCAAAGCGAACAGGGCCATCTGCCAACCGAGTGAGCCGATCAGGCCACTTTCCACGGGCACCATCATGAACTGGCCAAAAGAGCCCGCGGCGGCGGCCACGCCCATGGCCCAGCTGCGCCGCTCAGGGGCGACATTACGGCCGATCACTCCGTACACGACCGCGTAGGTGGTACCCGCTTGCGCCATGCCGATCAGCAGCCCAGCACTGCCCGTGAAGGCCAAGCCCGATGAAGAAAGCGCCATCAACACCAGTCCCAGGCTGTAGAGCAGGCCACCCACCACCAGCACGCGGTAGGCGCCGTACCGATCGGCGATCATTCCCGCCACGGGGCCCGCCAGGCCCCAGGCAATGTTCTGGATGGCCAGCGCAAAGGCGAAAGTTTCGCGCGACCAGCCGCGCTCGACCGTGATGGGCTGTAGCCACAGACCAAACCCATGCCGTATGCCCATGGACAAGGTCAAGATCAGAGCGCTACAGATCAGCACCTGCCGAAGGCTGAGCTCACGCCCGACCGTTGCACTGGAATCTCTCATTAGCGCATTGTCGCGAATTCGGCCCGCTCCTGCAGGGCGGCCCCCTGCCTAAAATCTTGGCCATGTCATCTCCCCCACAGAAGAAGTTCAGCTCGTCCCGCACCGTTGCGGCCGGTGCCTACAGCGAAGCCTCCATCAAGGTCCTCAAGGGGCTGGAGCCAGTCAAGCAAAGGCCCGGCATGTATACCCGTACCGATAACCCTCTGCACATCGTGCAGGAGGTCATCGACAACGCTGCAGACGAAGCCCTGGCCGGTCACGGACGGCGCATTGGCGTGACCCTGCATGCCGACAGGTCCATTAGTGTCGACGACGATGGCCGGGGCATTCCCTTCGGCTTGCACCCCGAGGAAGGGGCGCCCGTGGTTGAGATCGTCTTCACGCGCTTGCACGCTGGCGGCAAGTTCGACAAGGGCTCTGGCGGTGCTTACAGCTTTTCAGGCGGTCTGCACGGTGTAGGGGTCAGCGTAACCAACGCCCTGGCCAAGCGTCTGCAGGTTCAGGTGTGGCGTGAAGGACAGGCTGCGGCCCTGGCGTTTTCAGGCGGTGATGTCATTGAGCCGCTGAAGGTCACGGCAGCAGGCCCGCCGGCCACCGGTGCTGCGGTGCAGGTCGCCGGCGCTGCGCGGCGCAGCGGCACCTCGGTGCGCGTGTGGCCAGATGCTCAGTACTTTGAATCGGCCGACCTGCCCAGGGCTGAACTGGTGCATCTGCTGCGCAGCAAGGCGGTGTTGATGCCCGGGGTGACCGTCACCTTGCACCATGAGAAGAGCGGCGACACCCATACTTGGCTCTACAAGGGCGGCCTGCGCGACTACCTGCTGCAAAGCCTGCCGGCTGAGCCCTTGATTCCCTTGTTCGAGGGTGAGCGCTTCGCCGAGGCCGCCGAGACCGAGAACTTTGCCGAAGGAGAAGGCACCTCGTGGTGCGTGGCCTTCACCGAGGACGGCGCCCTGCTGCGCGAAAGCTATGTGAACCTGATCCCCACCGTGGCAGGCGGTACCCATGAGTCGGGTCTCAAAGACGGCTTGTTTGGGGCTATCAAGGGCTTCATTGACTTACACGCCCTGCTGCCCAAGGGCGTCAAGCTTATGCCGGAGGATGTATTTTCTCGTGCCAGTTTTGTGCTGTCGGCCAAGGTGCTAGATCCGCAGTTTCAGGGCCAGACTAAGGAGCGTTTGAATTCGCGCGACGCCCTGCGCTTGGTGTCGGCCTATACCAAGCCCGCACTTGAACTGTGGCTGAACCAGCATGTGGAGCATGGCCGAAAGCTAGCCGAACTGGTCATCAAGGCGGCGCAAACCCGCCAACGCGCAGCCCAAAAAGTGGAAAAAAAGAAGGGTTCGGGCGTGGCCGTGCTGCCAGGCAAGCTGACCGATTGCGAGAGCCGCGATCTGTTGATGAACGAACTCTTCCTGGTGGAAGGGGATTCAGCAGGCGGCAGCGCGAAAATGGGCCGCAACAAGGAGACCCAGGCCGTCTTGCCGCTTCGGGGTAAGGTGCTCAACGCATGGGAAGTCGAGCGCGACCTTCTGTTTAAGAACAACGAGATCCACGACATTGCCGTGGCCATGGGCGTGGACCCGCATGGGGCGCAGGACACGCCTGATCTCAGTGGGTTGCGCTACGGCAAGGTCTGTATCCTCAGCGACGCCGACGTGGACGGGTCGCATATACAGGTGTTGCTGTTGACCCTGTTTTTCCGCCACTTCCCCAAGCTGGTCGATGCGGGCGTCATTCATGTGGCTCGCCCGCCGCTGTTCAGGGTGGATGCGCCGGCACGTGGCAAGAAGCCGGCCGCCAAGCTTTACGCCTTGGATGAGGGCGAGCTCACCGCCATTCTCGACAAGTTGCGCAAGGAGGGTGCCCGCGAAGGGTCTTGGAGCATCAGCCGCTTCAAGGGCCTGGGCGAAATGAGTGCCGAGCAGCTATGGGAAACCACGCTCAACCCCGACACTCGGCGCTTACTGAAGGTCAGCCTGGGAGCAATGGACTTTGCTGCCACCGAGAGCCGCTTCACCCAACTGATGGGTAAGGGCGAAGCGGCGGCTCGGCGAGAACTGATGGAGCTGCACGGCGATGCCGTCGAGGTGGATATCTGAAACTGGCTGTCATCTGTAACTTGCCTCCGAGCAACACCACCGAATACCGAAATCGGGGCGCCTGATGCCGCAGCCCCGGAAAGCATCGAATGTCCGAACAACTTGAAATCCGACCTGCCGACGACCGAGGCGAAAACGACGGTCTGGCGGCTTATGCACAGCGGGCCTATCTGGAGTACGCCCTGAGCGTGGTCAAGGGCCGTGCACTGCCCGATGTGTGTGATGGCCAAAAGCCAGTTCAGCGGCGCATCCTGTATTCCATGGCCCGCATGGGGTTGGCTTTTTCCGGTAACAACGGCGCAAAGCCCGTCAAAAGCGCCCGCGTGGTCGGTGATGTTCTGGGCCGTTTTCACCCGCATGGCGACCAGGCTGCCTATGACGCTCTGGTGCGCATGGCGCAGGACTTTTCCCAGCGCTACCCATTGATCGATGGCCAAGGCAATTTCGGCAGCCGTGACGGTGATGGTGCCGCAGCGATGCGCTACACCGAAGCCCGTTTGGCGGCCATCACACGCCTGTTGCTGGAAGAAATCGACGAAGGCACGGCGGAGTTCACTCCCAACTATGACGGCTCCACTGAGGAGCCGCGCCTGCTGCCCGCTCGGCTGCCCTTCGTGCTGCTCAACGGCGCCAGCGGCATTGCGGTGGGCTTGGCTACCGAAGTGCCGAGTCATAACCTGCACGAGGTGGCTGCCGCAACCGTGGCGCTGTTGAAGAACGAGAAGCTGTCTGACGAAGAGCTGGCCGAGTTGCTGCCCGGCCCTGACTACCCGGGTGGTGGACAGATCATCAGCTCGCCGCAAGACATCCGAGCGGCCTACGCCGCTGGCCGCGGATCGCTCAAGGTGCGCTGCCGTTGGCAGATAGAGGACTTGGCGCGAGGGCAGTGGCAACTGGTGGTGACAGAGTTGCCGCCAGGCACGAGTTCCCAGAAGGTGCTGGAGGAAATCGAAGAGCTCACCAATCCCAAGGTGAAGGTCGGCAAGAAAGCCCTGAGCAGTGATCAGACGCAGCTCAAGGCCACCATCCTGGCCGTACTTGACGGCGTGCGCGACGAATCAAGTAAAGATGCGCCAGTGCGCCTGGTGTTCGAGCCTAAGAGCCGGACAATCGAGCAACTGGACCTGGTGTCCACGCTGTTGGCGCACACCGCCCTGGAAGGCAGCGCATCGATCAACCTGACCATGGTGGGCTCGGACGGTCGGCCCACGCAGAAGAGCCTGCGCCAGCTGTTGCTGGAGTGGATTGGTTTTCGTTTGCAAACCGTTGAGCGCCGCACGCGCCATCGGCTTTCCAAAGTACTCGACCGCATTCATGTGCTGGAGGGCCGGCAACTGGTGTTGCTGAACATCGATGAGGTCATCCGCATCATCCGTAACAGCGATGAGCCTAAGGCCTCGCTGATCGAACGATTCAAGCTGAGCGACCGGCAAGCTGAGGATATCTTGGAGATTCGTCTGCGGCAGTTAGCCCGGCTGGAGGCCATCAAGATTGAGCAGGAGCTGCGCGAGCTGCGCGAGGACCAAAAGCAGCTCGACAACATTTTGGGCACGCCCGCTGCCCTCAGGCGCACCGTGGTCAAGGAATTGGAGTCTGATGCGAAGGTGTACGGTGATGAGCGTCGGACCCTGATTCAAGCGGACAAGCGTGCCACCGTTGAGGTCAAGGTCTTGGACGAGCCGGTGACAGTGGTGGTCAGTCTTAAGGGATGGGTGCGGGCGCTCAAGGGCCATGACGTGGAGTCCGCCGCTTTGCAATTCAAGTCGGGCGATGCGCTGTACGGCACCTTTGCTTGCCGCAGCGTGGACGCCCTGGCAGTCTTGGGCAGTAATGGCCGGGCCTACTCAGTGGCCGTGTCAGCGCTACCGGGCGGCCGAGGTGATGGCGCTCCGATCACCAGCTTCATCGAGTTGGAAAGCGGTACGCAGCCGGCGCACTACCTGGCCGGGCCGGGTGAGACGTTGCTGCTGCTGGCAAGCACGGGCGGCTTCGGCCTCTTGGCGCGATTGGCCGACCTGCACAGCCGTCAACGAGGGGGCAAGTCGTTTTTATCCGTGGAAGCGGGTGAACAGGTCTTACCCCCGGCGCTGGTGATGCCTACACACGATGCGGTGGCGGCCCTGGCGCTTGATGGTCGACTTCTGGTCTTCGCCCGCGACGAGTTGAAGCTCCAACCCGGCGGAGGCCGCGGCTTGACGGTCATGGATGTAGACGCAAAAGCGCCCTTGGTTTCGGTGTGTACCTTTGCTGGAGGTCTGATGGTCAGCGGCCAAGGCCGCGGCGGCAAGGACAAGGAAGAAAAGCTTCAGGGCGTGGCGTTGGCTTTACATGGAGGAAAGCGAGCACGCAAGGGCCGCAAGCTTGAAGGGTTCCCGCGGCCAATGCGGGTAACGCCCGTGGCTTGAACGGGTGAATATTGACGACAGGCATCCAAAGGAGACGACCGTGATCACCCTCTATGACTGCGCCACGGCCCCAAGCCCGCGGCGTGCGCGCATCGTGTTGGCCGAAAAGGGTATTCCCCACGAGACGGTGCAGGTGAACTTGGCTGCACGCGAGCAGCTGGGATCAGCCTTTCGAGCGGTCAACCCGCGTTGCACCGTGCCAGCTTTGCGCTTGGACGACGGCAAGGTGTTGTGCGACAACGCTGCCATCGAGGCCTGGGCCGAAGCCCATGCGCCCGAGCCACCGCTGTGGGGCCGCACTGCACCGGAGAAGGCCGAAATCGCAAGCTGGCACTGGCGTGTGGAGTTTGAAGGGCTACTGGCCATCGCAGAGGGTTTTCGCAACGGCTCAGCAGCCATGGCCGGCCGCGCCCTCAGCGGCCCAGACGACTACGAGCAGATTCCCGCCTTGGCTCAGCGAGGGGTGGCGCGCACGCGGCGCTTCCTTGACAGCCTGAACGAACGCTTGGAAGGGCGCGCCTTTATTGCGGCTGATTGTTTCAGCATGGCTGACATCGTGGCAGTGGTGGCCGTTGATTTCGCCCGTATCGTCAAGGTCAAGCCCGGCCCCGAGCATTCACACCTGTTGCGCTGGCGCGCTGCCCTGGACCTTAGGCCTTCAATGAGGCTGTGACGCGCAGCGACACCAGTGCCGCTGCACCCAAGAGAATAAATAGGGTACCGCTCCAGAATTCGTAGGGCACACCCAGCAGCCAGGCTTTGGCATCCAGGCAGCTGGCTCTGGGCTGAAAGAGGTCAGGCACAAGCCGATCGAGCTGGGTCCAGGCCAAGATTTGGTCAGCATGGGTGAGTTTGCAGGAAGCTTGGGCGGCCGCCACAAGGTGCTGCCACGCCGCTGCTGCTACCCCGGCCACGGCCAACAGCAGGCGCAGGCCTGCAGCCCATTGGCAGCCGAGTGGCACCCTGCGCTGTGCGCCCGAGACCCGACGCTGGGCTGCGATCACCGCGGCGGCTTCAAGCAGGGCCACCCCAGCGCCCAGCACAAAAATTAAGCGCTGCAGCACGCACCAAGGGCAGGGCTGAAGGTCAAAGTGGTGCTGGGACACCAGGGCGATGCCCAAGGCTGCAAGGGCAGCGAGTGCGGCCAGCAGCGGCTCGGCGGCACGGCGGACGGGCATACCCGTCAAGGCGCTGACACCTCGACGATCATTTCGATCTCCACACAGGCCCCCAAGGGCAGCTGCGCGACTCCAAAAGCGCTGCGGGCGTGTGCGCCGACCTCGGGGCCAAAGACCTCCACCAACAGCTGCGAGCATCCGTTTGTAACCAGGTGGGCTTCGGTGAATTCGCTGGTGCAGTTGACCAAGCTCATCACCTTGACCACGCGCTTGACCCGCTGCAAGTCGCCCACCGCGGCCTGCAGGGTGCCCATGAGGTCGATGGCCACCGATCGCGCTGCTGCTTGGCCTTCGGTGGTGCTGATGGTGGCACCCAACTGCCCGACCCAAGGCTTGCCGTCATGTTTGGCGATATGGCCGGAGAGGAACACGAGGCAACCGGTCTGGACATACGGCACATAGGCAGCTGCCGGTACGGCCACCGGTGGGAGCTGGATGCCCAGAGCCTGCAGGCTTTGAGCGATGGTCGATGCAGTCATGCAGGGGCCTCGAAAGGGGGGCGGTGAATGTTGAATCGAATCCTACATTGAGCAGGTGAAGCGGGGGTCTGATCAAGCGCGTGGGTGGATGGCTAGCGGGGTGATAGCTACCGTGGCCTGGGTGGTGGGTGCGGCCCTGCTGGGCTGGTGGCCGCGCCTGCCCGATATTGCGCTGTTCCACAGCTTGACGGCGATCGGCGTGGTGCTGCTCGTTGTCCTGCTGGGCGTCTTGGGGCTAGCACAACGTCTTCATAGGGCTGGTCGATCAGCGCCGCGCTGCTTGCTTGGCCTGTGCATCGTTGCCGCTGCGTCGGCTCTGCTTGCGCACGGCAGCACCGGCCTGCGCAGCGCCCAGCGGCTTGAGGCGCGCTTGCCGCATGCGCTGGAGGGCGTGCCTTTGGTGCTGTGCGGTGTCGTCGAAGGCCTGCCTCGACGAACGCCACAGGGTGTGCAGTTCCTCTTTTTGGTCGATTCCGCCGCCAACCTGGCGGGACAACCGGTGACCGGGCTGCCGCGGCGCCTGTGGCTAGGGTGGTGGCGGGATGGGCATGTGGAATGGCTGCTGGCAGCGGCGGTCCCACAACCGCTGCCCGGTGAACGCTGGGAACTGCCGGTGACGCTCAAACGCCCCCACGCAACGTTCAATCCCGGTGCCTTTGACGCTGAGCGCTGGTTTCTCGAGCAGGATGTGGGCGCTTCAGGCTCGGTGTCGCCAGGCCACCGCGGCCTTGCACGGCGTTTGGAGGGACCACCGCCGCTTGGGGCTGTGGTGGAACGGCAGCGTGCTGCCTTGCGCGATCGGATTGATGCCCACGTGGAAGATAACGCTCTGGCTGGCTTGGTGGCGGGGTTGACCATTGGGGACCAGGCCTCGGTGGACACACAAGACTGGCAACTGTTTCGAGCCGCGGGCGTTGCGCATGCGTTGTCGATCAGCGGCGCGCACATCACCGTGTTTGCATCGCTCGCCGCGCCTTTGGCCGCAGGCCTATGGCGGCGCTGGCCAGCCGCTTGCCTGCTCTGGCCTGCACCTTGGGTGGGCTTGTGGGTGGGGTGGGGTCTGGCCATGGGCTATGCTCTGCTGGCTGGCTGGGGTCTGCCGGCGCAGCGCACGGTGGCGATGCTGGCGGTGGTGTGTCTGGCCCGAACCATGGCGCTGAATTGGCCGTCCTTGGTGGTCTGGGTCCTGGCTGCAGCCCCGATCGTGCTGCTGGACCCCTGGGCAGTGGGCCAGGCGGGCTTCTGGCTGTCCTTTGCGGCGGTGGGCTTGCTGATCCTGGCCGGGCAAGACGCGCCCGGCTCGGTTAGGCCTAAAGAGCCACACCCGCGCAGCGTGTGCCAGCGAGCATGGGTTTGGGCCCTGTGGCAGCCCCTGCGGACACAGGTGTTGATCAGCGTGGGTCTGGCGCCATTGGCATCTGTGTGTTTCGCCGAAGTGTCGGTCGTGGGGGTGTTGGGTAACCTGTTGGCCCTGCCGTGGATCACGCTGGTGTTGACGCCGATCTGCCTGCTGGGCCTGGTGTGGCCCCCGCTGTGGAGCCTGCTGCCCTGGGCGGTGGACCCGCTGAGGGCGGTGATGGCCGCGCTGGTGGCCCTACCGGGCTCGGTGGTGGCTGTGCCCGGCGGAAGTGCCTGGGCCTTGGGTTCAGCACTGGCAGGCGCTGTGTTGACCCTGTTACCGTTGCCCCTGACCGTGCGCCTGAGTGGCGTGGTAATGCTGCTGCCCCTGTTGCTGCCGCCCCCGAGCCTTCCTTCCCCCGGGCGTTTTGATGTTTGGGGCTTGGATGTGGGGCAGGGCACTGCGGTCTTGGTCCGCACCCGCCACCATGCCCTGTTGTTGGACGCCGGGCCTGCCTGGGGCGAGGGACGGGATGCAGGGGACCGGGTGGTTTTACCAGTACTGCGCCATTTGGGTGTGAACCGTTTGGACGAGCTGGTGATCACACACCGCGACCTGGACCATGTGGGCGGTGCGGCGTCGGTGCTCAAGGCCATGCCGGTTTCGCGTCTGCGGTCCAGCCTGGAGCCCTCTCACCCTTTGCTGAAACAAGGCCTTGAACATCACCGGTGTCAACGCGGACAGGCCTGGCAATGGGACGGTGTACGTTTTGAGGTGCTGCACCCTTTTGGTCATGAGCCCCGCAACACCAAGCCCAATGGCCTGAGCTGTGTCCTGCGGGTGCAGGACGCCCAAGGGAGTTCACTGATGCTCACAGGCGATATCGAACGTGAACAAGAAGAGGCTCTGGTGGAAGCATTCGGCCCGCATCTGCGCGCCGACGGGTTGATCGTGCCACACCATGGCAGCCGTACCTCATCAACCGCGGCGTTCCTGCAAGCGATTCAGCCGAGGTGGGCGCTGGCCCAGGCGGGCTATCGGAACCGTTATGGGCACCCTTCGCCGGTGGTTATGCAGCGGTATGCCGATATGGGCATCCCTTTGTTGAGCGCGCCGTGGTGTGGCGCGCTGCTGTGGCAGGGCGAGCACCCGCACTGTTGGCGCACGCGGCAGCCACGGTATTGGCACGATCACCCGCCCGAATAAAGCCCATAGCGGCCCAAGGTGCCCACGCGGGCAATTGGCCCCAAGTTACCGCGCAGGGCTGCCGCTTGTGGGCTTGGGCCTTTGCAGCGAGCTAGGCTTGTTGCTGCTTGCGGCCTTTGTTGCATGCGATCCTTTTGGAGCGCTAGTGGCCTGACCGGTCTTGAGCCGTGCCTCCTGAACCTCGCGCCCCAACTCAATCACCGCCAAGGCGTAGTAACTTGACCAGTTGTAGCGGGTCACGGCGTAGAAGTTGCTGGTTCCGGCCACGAAGCTCGGCGCGCCCCCGCCGTTTTCCAACAACACCAAGGCCAACGGCCCCGGGTGCTCTAGGGCGCGATCGGCCAACACGGCCCCCCGGGCGGTCATGTCTTGCGGTGTAAAGCGGGGCACGATATCGGTCGCCAAGAGCTCGGCGCGGGCTGCGGGGTCTACGGGTGGCTCCACCGGAAAGTGGGTGGGCAAGCCTGGTGTCCAGCCGTGCCGGGTCAGGAAGTGGGCCACGCTGCCGATCACATCGGCCATGTTGCGCTCAAGGTTGACACGGCCATCGCCATCAAAGTCCACCGCGTGTTGGAGGATGCTGCTGGGCATGAACTGCGGCCACCCGATGGCGCCTGCATAAGAGCCCCTGATATCTTGCGGTGACCGTCCTTCACGGTGTGTCCATACCAGGAGTGCTTCCAGTTCGCCGCGGAAAAAGGCGCTGCGGTCGCTGCGACCGCTCGGAAAGTCAAAGCTGAGGGTGGTCAGGGCATCCAGCACCCGAAAACCACCCAGGTGCCGCCCGTAATAGGTTTCCACGCCTATGATCCCAACGATCAGCGAGGCAGGTACCCCGTAGTGCGCCTCCGCCCTGCGCAGCAGGCCTTCGTGCGCATTCCAGAACTGCAAGCCCGCTTTTAGTCGCTCGGGCTCGATGAAGCGGCTGCGATAGGCGGCCCAGTTCTTGGCTGTTCCCGCCGGTGGCGGCATGATGAGTTGGGGCACCTTGGGAAGGTACTTGGCCTGGGACAGTATGCGCAGGATGGCTTGCGCATTCCAGCCATGTCGCTGGGCAATGTCCTGCGCAAACTGCTGCACATCCGGTCGAACGCCGTAGTCGCCCCGGGGGTGGCGGGTCTGCACGGGGACCGCGGCGTGGGGCGCAGGTCCGGGGGCAGGAGTGGGGGCAGGACTGGAAACGCTGATGGGTACATCCGCAGGAGTGCCTTCCAAGCTGCTGGGTGTATCACTGGCTCGGGCTTGCACAGGAGTGGACTCCTGCTGGGACGGCGTTTCCTGGGGGGCATCAGGCGTTGCCACGGCCCCGGTGGTCGGGCAGATCAACAAGGTGGCGAACAACGCGCTTGCCATCAGCCCGCGATGGATCGGGTGGCGGTTAGGGTGGGGTGTGTTGACCCAGCTCCATAGCTTGTGAGCACGCTCTGTCATGGGCTTCATGCTAACCGCATGGACCCAGGCGACAATCGATCGCCATGGCCACAGCGTTCTACACCCACCCCGACTGTGGATTGCACGACATGGGGCCGGGGCATCCCGAGTCGCCTGCGCGCTTGGCGGCGATCGAGGAGCACCTGCGGGCCACAGGGTTGGACGCCCAATTGCAGCGACGGGAAGCGCCGCGGATCGAGCCATCGGCACTGGCACGTGCCCATGACGCTGATCATGTTCAGCGCTTGTGGGCCTTGCTGCACGACTTGCAGCAGCGCCGCAAGACTCAGGCACTGGACCCCGATACCAACGCCTGCCCCCACACCGCGGCGGCTGTGGCGCGAGCGGCCGGTGCTGCGCTGGCGGCCACCGACGCGGTGCTGGACGGCGAGGTGTCGAATGCCTTTTGCAGCGTACGTCCACCTGGCCATCACGCCACACGTCGTGAGGTTATGGGCTTTTGTTTTTTCAACCACGTGGCCGTAGCCGCTCGCCATGCCCTCGAGGTTCGGGGCCTAGAGCGGGTGGCCATCGTCGACTTTGACGTGCACCACGGCAATGGCACGGAAGATATCGTAGCCGGCGATGAGCGCATTCTCATGTGCAGCTTTTTTCAGCATCCGTTGTACCCCTACAGCGGGGCCGTACCCAGTGCCAGCAACCTTTTGAATTTACCCGTGGCGCCGTACACCCGAGGGCCTGCAATACGGGAACTGGTGACGACGCATTGGATGCCCCGGCTGGATCGCTTTGCGCCGCAGATGCTCTTCGTGTCTGCCGGATTTGACGCTCACCGGGATGATGGGCTGGCGCAGTTGGGGCTGGTGGAGGACGATTACGGCTGGATCACGGGACAGTTGGTGGAAGTGGCAAAGCGGCACTGCCAAGGTCGCTTGGTGTCTTGCCTGGAGGGCGGCTACAACCTTGCGGCCTTGGCGCGAAGCGTGGCCGCCCACTTGAGCGTGCTCTGCCGGACTTGAGGAACGGGGATGCGAAGCGAGGTGATTCTCAACAGCGCGGTGTGGTTGGGGCAGACCCAATGGAGCTGGGACCTGTTGCAGCAGCCTGCAGATTTGCTGGAGGCGATGCTGCGGTTGGGGCTGCCCATCGTAGTGGCCTTGCTGGTGGTGCAGGGCTCTGCGCGCGTGCTGCGGGCTGCGTTTCCTGACTCGGTGGTGGTTAAGCGCGTGCAGCGTGTGTGGTCTTGGGTGATTTGGGGCGCGATTGTGCTCTGGCTCACGGGACTGCTGCCCTTGCTGCTGCAGGAGATGGACGAGATCCAGTGGCGCTTGGGCGGGGTCAAGGTAAGCCTGCGCACCATGGTCGAAGGCGCATTGAGCCTTGTGGCGGTGCTGTTGATCACCCTGTGGCTAAGTTCGACGGCGGAACGCCAGGTGTTGACGCGATTAGCGCCGTCCAGCGACCCCGCAGCCTTGTCGCTTCGCAAGATGGCCGTCAACATCATCCGAGGCGGCTTGTTGGTCGTTGGGGTGTTGATCGCACTTTCGGCAGCGGGCATTCCCTTGACCGCCTTGGGCGTGTTTGGTGGCGCACTTGGCGTAGGCATCGGCCTGGGTCTGCAAAAGCTTGCGGCCAACTATGTGAGTGGTTTTGTGGTGCTGGCCGAGCGTAGCGTGCGAATTGGTGACATGGTCAATGTGGATGGTTTTGAAGGGCGGATCACCGACATCAAGACCCGCTACACGGTGATTCGTGCGCTCAATGGCCGCGAGTCCATCGTGCCCAACGAGCTGCTGCTCACCCAGCGCATCGAGAACTCTTCGTTGGCTGACCCCAAGCTGGTTTGGCGTACCGCGGTGACGGTGGCCTACCAGACCGATCTGGGCCTCCTGAGCCCGAAGCTGGTGCGGGCCGTGGCGTCCGTGCACCGTGTGCTACCCGATCCGCCGCCTGCGGTGCACCTGGATGCCTTTGGGCCTGACGGGTTGGACCTGATCGTTTCCTTTTGGATTAAAGACCCCGAAAACGGCAGCGCGAACGTCAAGTCGGATGTGAACCTTGCCGTCTGGGCGGTGCTGCAAGCGCAGGGCGTGGAAATCCCCTATCCGCAGCGCGCCTTGCGATGGGCTTCAGGGCCGCCGGTGACCCCGGGCGTTGCAACTGCGCCCGGCTTCAGCACGCCGGCCGACACCGCGACAGCTCCAGCGACCGGCGCTCCTGCGAGCCCCAAGGTCTGATGGCTCAGGCCACCGACACGGGGATCTTGCCGATTTTGGACTGCCACTCTTTGGGTCCGGTGTTGTGTACGCTGGTGCCGCTGCTGTCCACCGCCACCGTCACCGGCATGTCCTTGACGTCAAATTCGTAGATGGCCTCCATGCCCAAGTCCTCGAAGCCCACCACCTTCGCACCCTTGATGGCCTTGGCCACCAGATAAGCAGCCCCGCCCACCGCCATTAAGTAGGCGCTCTTGTGCTGTTTGATTGCCTCGATCGCCACAGGCCCGCGCTCGGCTTTGCCAATCATCGCGATCAGGCCGGTCTTTTCGAGCATCATGCCGGTGAACTTGTCCATGCGCGTGGCGGTGGTGGGTCCCGCTGGGCCTACCACCTCGTCGCGCACGGGATCCACAGGGCCCACGTAGTAGATAACGCGGTTGGTGAAGTCCACGGGCAGCGGTTGGCCATCGGCCAGCATGTCTTGGATGCGTTTGTGTGCGGCATCGCGACCGGTGAGCATCTTCCCGTTAAGCAAGAGGGTGTCGCCGGGTTTCCAGCTGGCCACTTCTGCAGGGGTGAGGGTGTTGAGGTCCACCCGCTTGCTCTTTTGGGCATCGGGCGTCCAGTTCACTTTAGGCCACAGGTCTAGAGAGGGCGGCTCGATGTAGGCCGGGCCTGAGCCGTCCATCACCACATGGGCGTGGCGGGTGGCAGCGCAGTTGGGGATCATGGCAACAGGCTTGCTAGCGGCATGGGTGGGGAAGGTGGCGATCTTGACGTCCAGCACCGTGGTCAGCCCCCCCAAGCCTTGGGCGCCGATGCCCAGGGCGTTGACCTTTTCATAGAGCTCAAGGCGCAATGCTTCGAGCTTGTTCTGCGGCCCGCGCGCCTGCAAGTCGTACATGTCGATGGGGTCCATCAAGGCTTCCTTGGCCAGCATCATGGCCTTCTCGGCCGTGCCGCCCACGCCAATGCCCAACATGCCCGGGGGGCACCATCCAGCACCCATGGTGGGCACCGTCTTGAGCACCCAGTCCACCAGGTTGTCGCTGGGGTTCATCATCACAAACTTGCTCTTGTTTTCCGAGCCGCCGCCCTTGGCGGCCACGGTGACTTCGACGGTGTTGCCCGGCACCACCGACATGTGCACCACGGCAGGCGTGTTGTCCTTGGTGTTTTTTCGCTCAAAGATGGGGTCAGCCAGCACGGAGGCCCGCAGCTTGTTGTCGGGATGGTTGTAGCTGAGTCGCACACCCTCGTTGATCGCGTCTTCCAAAGAGCCCTTGAAACCCCCGAAGCGCACATCCATGCCGATCTTGAGGAAGACGTTGACGATACCGGTGTCCTGGCACAAGGGACGGTGGCCCTGTGCACACAGCCTGCTGTTGGTGAGGATCTGCGCCATCGCGTCCTTGGCAGCCGGGCTTTGCTCGCGTTCGTAAGCGCGTGCCAGGTGAGCGATGTAATCGGCTGGGTGGTAGTAGCTGATGTACTGCAGTGCAGCTGCGATGGTTTCAACCAAATCGTGGTGGCGGATGGTGGTGCTCATTTGAAATGGTGCTGTGTCGTATGCGCTGAAAAAACGCCGCGACAGGCGCGGCGTTGGGACTCAATGCGGATCGGTCACATGTGACATCAGCCGATCAGCATAGGCGATGGCCAAGGCCGAAAATAGGAAGGCGATGTGGATGACGGTTTGCCACAACAAGACCTTTTCGGTGTAGTTGTCGGCATTGATGAAGGTCTTGAGCAGGTGGATGGACGAGATGCCGATGATGGCCGTGGCCAACTTCACCTTGAGTACCGAGGCGTTCACATGGTTGAGCCACTCGGGTTGGTCGGGGTGCCCCTCCAGATTCATGCGCGAGACGAAGGTTTCGTAGCCTCCCACGATCACCATGATCAGCAGGTTGCTGATCATCACCACGTCGATCAAACCAAGCACCACCAGCATCAGGATGGTCTCATTGAGCTTGGCGATAGGCTCATATCCGGTGATCGCGCCGGCGGCGTCCTTGATGGGTTCGGCCTTGTAGCCGATGTTCTTGACCAGGCTGGCCAAGGCGTCTTGGTGCCCAAAGGCAGCCTCAACCAAGTGAACGAGTTCGGTCCAAAACTGAAAGACGTAGACCGCCTGTGCCAGGATCAGGCCCAGGTACAGCGGCAGCTGCAGCCAACGGCTGGCAAATATGGCGCGTGGCAGGGGGCCCATAGGGGACGAATCCTTGGCGGGAGAGGAGGGCATATAGGGTCCGGCGCGACGCCGTCGCAAAGCAAACTGCCATTTTAGGGGCCGTGCCCGGGGCCTGGACAGGGTCATCCCGCGCGCCGCATGCCCAATTGCGGCCTAAAGTAAGGGGTCGTCAGTGCCTGCGCTGACCATTGCGGGTTGAGTCTGGGTGCCTGACACCCGAGTACGGACGCCGATCCTTACCACCAAAGACGATCGTGAACCGAATCGAGGAGACCGTTGTGAGCGAGAACCAGGAAAAGAAGCTGTATCTGCCCTCTGAGGCCGCCGTGAGGGCTGCGCGGGTATCCGGCATGGTTGCGTATGACCGCTTGGTGGCCGAAGCGGCCACCGACTACGAGGGATTTTGGGCGCGCCTAGCTCGCGAGATGATCAGCTGGAAGAAGCCCTTTACCCAAGTGCTGGACGCGTCTGCCGCTCCCTTCTTCAAATGGTTTGCCGACGGTACCCTCAATGCTTCTTACAACTGCCTGGACCGCAATATTGAGCGGGGTTTTGCAGGCAAGACCGCGCTGATCTTCGAGGCCGATGACGGCGCGGTGTCACGCACCAGCTATGCGCAGCTCTTGGCCCGTACCTGCCAAATCGCCAATGGCCTGCGGTCACTGGGAGTGCGCAAAGGCGACCGCGTCATCATCTACATTTCGATGTCAGTCGATGGTGTGGCGGCGATGCAGGCCTGTGCCCGCATTGGCGCAACCCATTCAGTGGTGTTCGGAGGCTTTTCAGCACAGTCCCTGCGCGACCGCATCGAGGATACGGGAGCTGTGGCGGTTATCACCGCAGACCAGCAGGTGCGTGGTGGTAAGCACCTGCCCTTAAAGGCTATTGTTGACGAGGCGCTGGCGCTTGGCGGCTGCGATTCGGTCAGGAACGTCTTGGTGGTCAAGCGCACCGGCAGCGAAGTGGCGATGACCGCCGGGCGTGACCGTTGGATGAGCGAAGTTGCCGATACACAGCCCAGCACCTGTGAACCCGAGTGGGTGCAAGCCGAGCATCCCCTGTTCCTCCTTTACACCTCGGGATCCACCGGCAAGCCCAAGGGTGTTCAGCACTCCACGGGGGGCTACCTGCTGCATGCGGCCCTGACCACCAGCTGGACCTTCGACCTGAAGCCCGAGGATGTGTTTTGGTGTACCGCTGACATCGGCTGGGTGACCGGCCACACCTACATTGCCTACGGGCCGCTGGCGCTTGGTGGCACCGAAATCATTTTCGAGGGCGTGCCCACCTACCCCGACGCGGGGCGGTTCTGGAAAATGATTCAGGACCACAAGGTGTCGATCTTCTACACCGCGCCTACGGCTATTCGTTCGCTGATCAAGGCCGCTGAGATGAATGAGACGGTGCACCCGCGCCGCTATGACCTGAGCAGCCTGCGCCTCCTGGGCTCAGTCGGGGAGCCTATCAACCCAGCCGCCTGGGAGTGGTACTACGCGAACGTGGGCGGTGGGCGCTGCCCCATCGTGGACACCTTCTGGCAAACCGAAACCGGCGGCCACATGATCACACCCCTACCAGGTGCCACGCCCATGGTGCCCGGTTCATGCACCTTGCCTTTCCCCGGTATTGAGGCCGCCGTCGTGGACGAAACCGGCGCCGATGTGACCAACGGTTCTGGCGGCATCTTGGTGATCAAGAAGCCCTGGCCCTCGATGATCCGGACTATCTGGGGCGACGGCGAGCGATTCAAGAAGAGCTATTTCCCGTCGGAGCTCAAGGGCTATTACCTGGCCGGCGATGGCGCCATCCGAGACGCCAAGACCACCTACTTCACCATCACTGGTCGCATTGACGACGTGTTGAACGTGTCGGGCCACCGCATGGGAACGATGGAAATTGAGTCGGCGTTGGTCAGTTGCACTGACTTGGTGGCCGAAGCGGCGGTCGTGGGCCGGCCAGACGACACCACGGGCGAAGCGATTTGCGCCTTTGTGGTGCTCAAGCGCCCGCGTCCGACAGGTGAAGAAGCCAAAAGGATTGCTCATGAGCTGCGCAACTGGGTTGCCAAGGAGATCGGGCCAATCGCCAAGCCCAAGGACATCCGCTTTGGTGACAACCTGCCCAAGACGCGGTCAGGCAAGATCATGCGCCGCCTGCTTCGGTCGATCGCCAAAGGTGAGGCGATCACACAAGACACCTCGACCTTGGAGAATCCTGCGATCCTTGATCAGTTGGCGCAGACCAACTGATCAAGGTCGCTGCCAACAGCATCGGCAGCGCCGCTGTGTGCCCCTTCAGTCCTTTTTCAACTGCAGCAGCGCCGTATCGGTCCCTACCGAAAGCAGCCCAGCATTCGAGTAGATGCCGATCTTGCCTCTCGTGTCGATGATGTCGAGGTTGCGCATGGTGAGTTGCCCGATTCGGTCGGCGGGGGTGAAGGGTGCATCCTCCACCTTTTCCATGCTCAGCCGTTCTGGCGCGTAGGTCAGGTTGGGCGACTCGGTGTTGAGCAGCGAGTAGTCGTTGCCGCGGCGCAGTTCTACTGTCACCTCGCCAGTGACCGCGCGGGCCACCCAGCGCTGGGCAGCTTCGCGCAGCATGATGGCCTGTGGGTCAAACCAGCGTCCTTGGTAGAGCAGCCGGCCGAGCTTGCGACCGTTTTCTCGGTACTGCTCAATGGTGTCTTCGTTGTGGATGCCGGTGACCAAGCGTTCATAAGCGATGTGCAGCAACGCCAAGCCCGGGGCTTCGTAGATGCCGCGGCTCTTGGCTTCGATGATGCGGTTTTCGATCTGGTCGCTCATGCCAAGGCCATGGCGCCCGCCGATGGCATTGGCCTCAATGAGCAGTTCGACAAGCGAGAAGAAGCTGCAGCCATTGATGCCGACAGGCGTGCCCTCTTCGAAGCGCACCGTCACCTCTTCGGCCTTGATCTGGACTTCCGGCTTCCAGAAAGCCACGCCCATGATGGGATTGACTATGCGGATGCCGTTGTTGAGGAATTCCAGGTCTTTGGCTTCGTGGGTGGCGCCCAGCAGATTGCTGTCGGTGCTGTAGGCCTTTTCGGCACTCATCTTGTAGCCAAAGCCAGCCTGGTTCAGAAAGGCGCTCATTTCCGCGCGCCCGCCGAGTTCGGTGATGAAGCTTTGGTCCAGCCACGGCTTGTAGATTTTGAGTGCAGGGTTGGTCAGCAGGCCATAGCGGTAAAAACGCTCGATATCGTTGCCTTTGAAGGTGGATCCATCGCCCCATATGTTTACATCATCTTCCTTCATGGCCGATACCAGCATCGTGCCCGTGACGGCTCGGCCGAGCGGCGTTGTGTTGAAGTAGGTGGTCCCGGCGGTGGTGATATGAAAGGCCCCTGCTTGCAAGGCTGCGATACCCTCGTGTGCCAGTTGGGTGCGGCAGTCGACCAGGCGTGCCAGAACCGCGCCGTACTCCGTGGCCTTGCGCGGGATGGCCTCGTAGTCGGGCTCATCGGGTTGTCCCAGGTTCGCGGTGTATGCGTAGGGCAGGGCGCCCTTGAGCTTCATCCAGTGCAGGGCCGCGCTGGTGTCCAGGCCACCGGAAAAGGCGATGCCGACCTTTTGGCCGGCAGGAATCGACTGAAGGATGGTGCTCATGGGGGTCGTCGGGGTTCAGGGGTCTGCAGATGGGGTTGGTTTCAAGGCGCATGCAACGCCCTCTTGGGCGCGGCGCCGAGTATCCAGGTGCCGTACAAACCCTGTATTGTCGCCTGACCGGGCGCGGGTACACCTATGCCCATGAGCACGCGCCCCGCCCCTCGCCACCACGCCTTCTGGCCTGCGCGCCTGACCAAGACGGTGACCATTCCCGAGGTCACTCTTTTTCACAACCTGCAGGTCACCGCTGCACGCTATCCGCGCAAAGAAGCGGCTGTCTTTCTTGGGCGATCTCTGAGCTACGGTGAACTGCTCAACCAGGCCCTGGCTCTGGGTGGTTGGCTTGTCGCTAAGGGTGTGCAGCCGGGCGACCGGGTGGTGTTATTCATGCAGAACTGTCCGCAGTTCCTGGTGGCCTTTTACGCCGTGCAGGCCGCCGGTGCAGTGGTGGTGCCGGTCAATCCGATGAACCGGGCCGATGAGTTCGGACACTACATCACCGACCCCGAAACCCGGGTCGTGATTGCTGCGGCAGACCTGGTGGCCGTGGTGCAGCAGGCCCAAGCAGTCCTGCGGCCCGAGCAGCGCGCACCTGCGGTGCTGGTGGTTTGCTACGCCGACGCCTTGCCGCCCGCGCCGCCCGAGCAATTGGGCGTGCCTTCGGGTCTTTGGGAGGCGCTGACCACGCCTTCCCCCACGAAGCCCGAGGTCCAGGGCGTCAGCGTGGCCGCTTGGTCTCAAGCCCTATCGCATGAACCATTGGTCCATGCGGTCACCCGCAGCCCGGATGACTTGGCTTTGTTGCCCTATACGTCAGGCACCACCGGCCTGCCCAAGGGCTGTATGCACACGCACCGAACGCTGATGGCCAATGTGGTGGGCAGTTTCGTCAGCACGTCCCAGGACACCACATCGCTGGCGGTGGTGCCGATGTTCCACATCACGGGAATGCAGTACGGTGTGCTGATGCCGGTCTACAGCGGCGCGACACTGATCATCTTGCCGCGATGGGACCGAGAACTCGCTGGCCGTCTAATTTCCCTGCACAAGGTCACGGTTTGGGTGTGCATACCTACCATGATCATTGACCTGTTTGGCAGCCCTAACTACCGCCAGTTCGATTTGTCCAGTCTGATGGTCTTGGCCGGGGGCGGCGCAGCCATGCCCCAGGCCGTTGCGCAGCGACTGTTGGATGAGTTCAACTTGAAGTTTGCTGAAGGATATGGGCTGACCGAGACCGCAGCCCCGAGCCATTCCAACCCGCCAGACCGCCCCAAGCTGCAGTGTCTGGGTATCCCGATCTTCGGGGTGGATTCGCGCATCATCGACCCGCAGACCCTGCAGGAATTACCCCAGGGCGAATCGGGCGAGATCGTCACCCACGGCCCCATGGTGTTCAAGGGCTACTGGAAACACCCAGAAGCCACAGAGCAGGCCTTCATCGAGATGGATGGCAAGCGCTTCTTTCGCACGGGAGACTTGGGCCGTATCGACGAAGACGGCTACTTCTTCATTACCGACCGTCTCAAGCGAATGATCAATGCCAGCGGCTTTAAGGTATGGCCCACCGAGGTGGAACTGCTGCTGTACAAATGCCCATTGGTACTTGAGGCCTGCATCATTTCGGCCAAGGATGCCTACCGCGGTGAAACGGTAAAGGCGGTGGTGGTGCTCCGCCCCGAGGCCCGTGGACAGGCCAGTGAGCAAGCCGTCATCGACTGGGCGCGCCAGCATATGGCGGCCTATAAAGCGCCCCGGATGGTGAAGTTTGTCGACCGCCTGCCCAAGAGCGGTTCGGGAAAGGTGATGTGGCGCCAGTTGCAGGAAGAGGAAAATCGCGCAAACCCTGGGGCTTGAAGCTGCAGGCTGTGGCCAATTCAGCGTAAGCTCCCCACCCTCAGAACCTGTGGCCCGCTGGGCCCTTGCGCACATGAAGCTACGACGCAATTCCACAACCGCCGACTGCCAACGTTCGATGTTGGCCACCACCCTACTGGCGCTTTGTGGCGCAGCTTGTTGGGTATCGACCGTACAGGCCCAAACACCTACCAATTCGGGTGGGGCAGGGCTGGCCAGGCCAGCGACCAATGCCCCGGCCAGGCCCGCTTCGGCTACCACCCCCGCCGCGCCGACCGCCGTTGGCGGCAAGAAGATCATGACGCGTGACGAGTTACGGGCGTGTCTGAAGCGCAATGACGACCAGAAGCTGCGCGCCAACGAGCTCGATGACCTAGCCGTGGTAATCAATGCGCAGCGAGCTGAAATCGAGCAGGGCCTGGACGCCATACGGGCCGAGCGCGCCACCCTGGAGACACGGGCCACCCGGATCAGGGAGTTTCAGCCCAAGATGCAGGCCTATTCTCAGAAGGTTCAAGAGTTCAATACACGCATGGGCGAACTCAGCGGCAAGACTCGTATGACCACCAGTGAGGGGCGTGCCTTTGAACAGATGCGCAAGCAAGTTCCCCTGCTTGAAGAAGAACGCAAAGACTTGAATGCGGAGCGTGATCGCCTGCTCGAGGGATACGAGGACAGCATCAAGGCATTTGCCATCAAGGCCAAGGTGGTTGAGGAACGAGCGGCCGAATGGAACCGCCGCAAGGCCCAGCATGCCCAGGACAACGAAGACCTCAGTGCCGCGTCGGTCGATTGGCGGCGCGATTGTGCTGACCGGCCTTACCGAGAAGAAGACGAGAAGGCTATTCGCGCTGGCAAGTAGGTACCACCCTTGCTCGGTACCGCCGGCCGCGCTGCCCCCACCAACACGCCCTTGTGTGCCAATACAAGGCATCGATGCCTATGACCTCCACTACCTCCTTGCTTGAGGAAAATCCACTCTTGCAACGGTGGGCGACGCCGTTTGGCCTGGCCCCGTTCGACCGTATACAGCCCGACCACTTCGAGCCCGCCTTTGCCAAGGCGATGGCCGACCAACGCTTGGAGTTGGACACGATTGCCGGGCAGACCACGCAGCCCAGTTTCGAGAACACGGTGGCGGCCTTCGATGCGTCGGGGCGGCTTTTGGCGAGGCTGGAGGGCGTATTTCACAACCTGTGCGCCTCTCAAACCACGCCAGAACTTCAGGCCGTTCAGCGACGACTGGCCCAGCCCTTGGCCGCTCACAACAACGCGGTGTACATGCACGCAAGCCTGTTCGCGCGGGTGGACCACCTGTTTAAGCGGCGCAACGCACTGGGTTTGGATGAGGAGTCATTGCGCTTGCTGGAGCGGGTCCACCTGGACTTTGTGCGAGCCGGCGCGCGTCTGCGGGGGCCTGAGCAGGCCCGCTACGCGCAGGTGATGGAAGCCCTGGCCGATCTGCACACCCGGTTTGGACAGAATGTCCTGGCTGACGAATCAGCTTACACACTGGCGCTGAAAAGCCCGTCTGACCTGGCGGGATTGCCGGCCTTTGTCCGTGACGCGGCGGCAGATGCCGCTCGCATGCGGGGCATGAGCGGGCATGTGATCACGTTGTCGCGTTCGTTGATCGTACCCTTTTTGACCTTCAGTGAACGTCCCGACCTGCGTGAACAAGCCTGGCGCGCCTGGACTTCACGCGGAGAGCAAGAGGGGCCGACCGATAACCGATCGATCGTCCGAGAGATCCTCACTCTGAGGGCTGAGCAGGCTGCCCTGCACGGCCACCGCTGCTACGCCGACTTCGCCTTGGAAGACACCATGGCGCAAAGCCAATCGGCGGTGATGGGCTTGCTCGACCAAGTGTGGGAGCGTGCGCTGCCAGCCTTGGAGGGCGAACGTGGCCAACTGCAGTCACTCATGGCAACGGTTGGACAATCGGGGCCGATCCATGCCTGGGATTGGCGCTATTGGGCTGAAAAGGTACGTCACAGCAGTTATGCCATTGACGATGCACAAGTCAAGCCTTACTTTGCCCTGGATCGGATGGTACTCGCCGCCTTCGACTGCGCACGACGCTTGTTCGGGGTTCACTTCCTACACCGGCCTGACGTGGTGCTGTATCACCCAGACGTCAAGGCCTACGAGGTCACCCGCAGCGATGGGTCGGCAGTGGGTTTGTTCTTACATGACAACTTTGCAAGGCCGACCAAACGCAGTGGCGCCTGGATGAGCGCCTATCGGCTTCAATCCGGTCTGTCCTACGGTGATCTGGCGCTGGGCCAGGCGAGAACCTTGCCCATCATCGTCAATAACAACAACTTTGCAAAAGCGCCGGAAGGTCAGCCCACTCTTTTAAGCTTTGACGACGTTCGCACTTTGTTCCACGAGTTCGGCCACGGCCTTCACGGCCTGCTGTCTGATGTGCGCTATGAACGCTTGTCCGGCACCCAAGTGTTACGTGATTTCGTTGAGTTGCCGTCGCAACTCTTCGAGCACTGGATGAGCCAGCCTCAGGTGCTGCAAGAGCACGCTCGTCACGTGGTCACGGGCCAGCCCATTCCGCAGGCTACCATCGACAAGCTGCAGGCCGCGCGAAACTTTGGGCAAGGCTTTGAGACGGTGCGCTACACCGCCAGCGCTTTGACCGATATGGCGGTGCACGGGTTAGGCCTAGGGCAGGTACCGCAGGATGTGGTCGCCTACGAGGCAGAGGTCTTGCAGCGTTACGGATTGCCAGCTGGGGTCGGCTTGAACCACCGCTACACCCACTTCCAACACCTGTTCTCGGGCTCCTCGTATGCAGCGGGCTATTACGTCTACCTGTGGGCAGAGGTGCTCGATTGCGACGCCTTTGATGCTTTCAAGGAGGCTGGCGACATCTTTGACCCGACCACTGCGCAACGGCTGCTGCAGTGCATCTACGCAGCTGGCAATCGGGTGGAGCCTGGTCAGACTTATCGTGATTTCCGCGGGCGTGATGCCCGCGTGGAGCCCATGCTGAAGGACCGCGGTTTGATCCCCGAGGACGGGTAGGCCAAGCGCCGCACCGGTCCACTCACATGCCCCTGGCCGGCTTTGAGCGGAGCAATTCGGCGCCCAGCCCTGCGCAACCACTTCAACTCTGGAGACCTCCGATGTTCCGAACCGCTATCGCCGGCAGCCTGCCCAAGCCCTCATGGCTGGCTGAGACCCACAAACTCTGGCCCCAGTGGCGTGTGCAGGGTGACGGATTGGCGCAGGCCAAGTTGGATGCCACCCGGCTTTGGATCAAGGCGCAGGAGGACGCGGGTTTGGATGTGATTGGAGACGGAGAGCAGTCTCGGCAGCACTTTGTGCACGGCTTCTTGGAGCAGGTTGAGGGTATCGACTTTGAGCACAAGGTGGAGATGGGCATCCGAGCTGACCGCTACAAGGCCATGGTGCCGCAGGTGGTGGCAGCCCTTCGGCTCAAAGGTCGGGTGCACCAAGCCGAGGCGCGGTTCTTGCGCGCCAACACCAGGCGTCAGATCAAGTTCACCCTGCCGGGGCCGATGACCATCGTGGACACGGTGGCCGATCGCTTTTATGGCAACCGGATCAAGATGGCGATGGCTTTCGCTGAACTTTTGAACCAGGAAGCTTTGGCGCTGCAGGCCGATGGTGTGGACATCATCCAGTTTGATGAGCCGGCCTTCAACGTGTACACGTCTGAGGCGGCTGATTGGGGGGTTCGTGCGTTGGAGCGTGCAGCCCAGGGCCTGAGCTGCAAGACGGCTGTGCATATCTGTTATGGCTACGGGATCCAGGCCAACATCAACTGGAAGAAGGGGTTGGGCCACAAGTGGCGACAGTACGAAGCCGTGTTCCCTGCTTTGGCTGCTAGCTCTATCGACCAGGTCAGCTTGGAGTGCATCAACTCGCACGTGCCGCCAGAACTCATGGCCTTGCTGAAGGGCAAGGAGGTAATGGTGGGTGTGATCGACGTGGCCAGCGAGCAAGTGGAAACACCTGAAGAGGTGGCGAATACCATAGAGCAGGCGCTGCAGTTTGTGCCGCGTCACCGGCTGATTGCCTGCACCAATTGCGGCATGGCGCCTATGAGCCGAGAGCTTGCTGAAGCCAAGTTACGCGCGTTGGCTCAAGGCGCCGCGTTGGCATCTTGGCGCCAGACCTAAGGCTGAGCCCGAGGTCCGGCTTGTCAAGCGAAGGCCTCAGAACCCTGCTGCGGCCACAAGCCGCAGCTGCTGTTTTACTGTCGGATGCTGCAGCTCCAAAACGCTCGCGTGCAGCATCAGGCGTTGCACCTCGGGCTCCTCGTGCTCGGGCCGTCCGTAAAAGCGGTCGCCAAGGACAGGCAATCCGATGGCGCTGAGGTGCACTCTGAGCTGGTGCGAGCGTCCGGTGGTGGGGGTGAGCCGCAGCCGGCTCGTCCCATGGGGCGGGCTGCTGCCAAGCCAGGAACAGGGAGGTTGCCGGGACATGCCATTGCCTTGCGGTTCCGGATGGTCCGCCTGGGCATAGACCGTCACCGAGGGCTTACCCGATTGAGCATCTACCAACTGACGCGGACGGTGGGGCCAGTCCAGGCGCAAGGGCAGGGCGATCACGCCATGATTTGATGGGGGATGTCCCCAAACCAGGGCTTCGTACACCTTGTACACGCGGCGTTGCTCGAACTGGCGCCCCAGATGTGCCGCCGTTTCGCGACTGCGGGCGAATGCGATCAGGCCCGATGTGTCCATGTCCAAGCGGTGGACTACCCACAGCGGTCCGTACAGCCCTTGCAGGCGTTGCAGTGCGCTGTCGTGGTGTTCCGGCAGCCGTCCCGGAACGGATAAGAGCCCCGGCGGTTTGTTCACCACCAACAGATGCTCGTCCAGGTGCACCAAGGTAGGCAGCGCAGCCGGCGGGGCGTAGACCCAGGCTTGCGGCAGTGGCGCGGCCTTCAGGGCTGTGGGCGAATTGGCTTCGGAGTGAACGGTGACATGCATGGGGCGCTTGGGTGCCGTGCCACAACAGCAGTGGCTCGGGCGCGGTGGCTTGGGCGGTCATGCTAAACCGGCTGGCAAGTCTCAGGGGGTATTGGCAGGCGCCGTTCGAAGTGCTACCGGATATGTTCCACTATCGGTCGCGGTGTGGGTGTTGGGCACCGGCTTCGTGTACCTCTGCTCACCGGTAGGGAATTCCGCCGCAGCAAACCATGCCGCGAGGGTTCGCAAACCTCATTCGCCCAGGCGATCGGCCGGGCTGCTCCTATGACCAAGATTCCTTTCATGCTCAGGGCCACCGCGCTGTGTTTGGGCTTTTTGTCCTTAAGCCTGTCCTTGCAGGCCCAGACGAACCCGCCACCTGCCAGCACCACACAGCGTGTTGATGTGACCAGTGGACGCCCCTCGGATCAACAGGAACGGCGCAATTCCACCGCCTCCAAGATCGTGATTGGCCGGCAAGAACTGGAGCAGTTTGGAGATGCCAACACGCTGGAAATTCTGCGTCGCCTGCCGGGTATCACGATGCCGGGTGCTCCAGGGCGTGGAGGACCGCCTCGGATGCGCGGCCTTGGCGCCGGCTATACCCAAATCTTGATGGACGGTGAACGGGTTCCGCCAGGTTTCTCCTTGGAGAACGTGGCACCCGACCAGATTGAACGGATCGAAATCCTGCGCGCCCCCACCGCTGAGACCGGCGCACGCGCCATTGGCGGCACGATCAACATCGTCATGCGCGAAGGCTACCGAAGGCGTCTAAATGATGTCCGCGTAGGCCTGGGCTACGAGCGCGGTCAGTGGCAACCCGGCGCATCGTGGACCCGTAACGACACTGTCGGTGAGCGGTGGATTTACAACCTGACGGCAACTGTCTTTAAGCGCGGTACCGATGACCGGAATTTCGGTCAGACCGTGTCCACCGACTTGGCAACAGGCCGCACCCTGCTGGCGCAAGAGGAAAGCGCTAGAGCCTTGAACAAACGCGAAGGCATGAATGTGAATGGCCGCCTGCAGTGGCGAGGTCAGGCGGGTGACTCGGTCCTCATCATGCCCATGTACATCCGCTCCACTGGCACCACCGACCGCACCAGCACACTGACCCAATCGGTGGGCAGTACGCCACTGCCGTATGCGACCTCCGACTCCCATGGCAGTGGCTTGTTCGAATTGGCCCGAGTTGGCGCCAACCTGAACTTGCGCTTTGGTGACACCCGCACCGATTGGCGGGCGAGTGTGAACCGCAACCGCTTCGAAAACGAGAACCTGCGTCGCGAATTCGGCACGGGTTCGCTCTCGCCACTGCGGGTGTTGGACGATGAAGCCGCCATCGCCGACCGTGGCGCCTCCCTTAATTTCAAGGCATCACGGCTCCTGCCGAACCAGCACAGCCTGGTGGGCGGATTCGAGATTGAAAACAACCGCCGCGACGAGAACCGCATCACCCTTCAAAACGGGGTTCCCCTGCTGGCCGAGTTCGGCGAAAACGTGTCGGCTCGCTCTCAGCGCTTGGCTGCTTACGCGCAGGATGAGTGGAGCTTCAATCCCCAGTGGTCGGCCTATGCGGGCCTGCGGTGGGAGGGTATCCACACCGAAGGTGAAAGTGGCCTGCGCAGCACGAGCAATCGCAGTAGCGTCTGGACCCCCTTGGCACACACCGTCTGGAAGTTCGATCCCAAGGGGCGTGATCAGATTCGAGTGAGCCTGACGCGAAGCTACCGCTCGCCAACGCTGCAGAATCTGATCTCCCGTCCCTCTTTGAACGTACGTTTACCCGCGCCGGGGCCCAACTCGGCCACGCAGGCCGACCGCGCCGGCAACCCCGATCTGCGGCCCGAGTTGGCCACTGGCCTTGACGTCGCCATCGAGCGGTACCTGTCCAACGGCGGAATACTCAGCGCCAACGTATTCCACCGGGAACTCAATGATTACATCCGCAACGTGACCGCTTTGGAAAATGTGCCGTGGTCCGCGGTTCCACGATGGGTCTCACGCCCGCAGAATGTCGGCGGTGCCTACACCCAAGGGGTTGAACTGGAGGCGAAGTTCCGGCTCACCGATTTTGTGGCGGGAGCTCCCCGAATCGATGTGCGCAGCAACCTGAGTGTTTTCAACTCCAAGGTTGACGCAGTACCCGGACCCAATGCCCGGCTCGATGAACAGCCGCGGGGAACCTTGAATCTAGGCGGCGACTATCGCGTGCCGGGGCTGCCCCTGAACATTGGCAGCAGCGTCAACTTGACACCCGGCTATGAGACTCGAATCAGCGAAACCCAATATCGCCAAGTGGGCTTGAAGCGGGTGTGGGATGCCTACGCCACGGTCAATCTGAACCGCAATACCCTTTTGCGATTGACAGCAAGTAATTTCATTGTGCGCGACTACACCACGAGCAGCGTGGTGGTGACCGAGGCCACTCGTGAGGCTGGTCGCCTGGTCGAGCGCACACCCGTCAATCTGAGGGTTGCGCTCGAGTTCAAGCTTTAAAGCCACCTCGACTGCCCCGCGGGCCTCGTGCGCAAGCTTCACCGATGCTGAATTTTTTCGAACAGCGGTTGGATCCTTACCCCGCTGCGGAGCCAGCCACGCCGCCTCGGGGCTTTACCGCCTTTCTGTGGTCTGCAACGCGGGGTCTGCGCCCGCTGATCCTGGGCATGACTGTCTGCACTGCAGGCATCGGTATGTTCGAAGCGCTGTTGTTTGCAATGCTCGGTCAGGTGGTGGACTGGCTGACACAGACCCCGGTAGGCGAGCTTTGGGCACTCCAGCAGTCGAATCTGATGCTGTTGGCGGTGATTCTTCTTGCCAGCCCGCTGCTGGTCCTCTTGCAGACCTTGATCAAACACCAGGCGCTGGCCGGTAACTTCCCTATGCGGCTGCGCTGGGTGTTCCACCGCCATATGCTCGGGCAGAGCCTTGCGTTTTACCAAGACGAGTTTGCCGGGCGGGTGGCCACCAAGGTTATGCAGACGGCGCTGGCAGTACGTGACACCTGGATGATCGTGGCTGACATCTTGGTGTTTGTGGCGATCTACTTCATCACCATGGTGGCCGTGGTGGGGTCGTTTGATGCTTGGGTACTGTTGCCATTCCTGGGTTGGCTGGCGCTTTACACCCTTGCCCTGGTGTGGTTCGTGCCGCGTTTGGGCATCGTGGCGAGAGAGCAGGCCGATGCGCGTTCTTTGATGGTGGGGCGTATCACTGACGCTTATACCAATATCGCCACCGTCAAGCTGTTCAGCCATGGCAAGCGAGAGGCGGCATTTGCCAAAAGCGCCATGCAGGAATTCATGTCGTCAGTGCATGCGCAGATGCGCCTGATTACGGGGGTTGAGGTCACCAACCATGTACTCAGCATGGCGTTGATTGGCAGCACAGCGGGGGTCACGGTATGGCTGTGGGTTCAGGGCGATGTGGGCGTTGGCGCAGTGGCCGCGGCCACCGCCATGGCGCTAAGGCTCAACGGGATTTCCCACTGGATCATGTGGGAGTTTGCCGCCTTGTTCGAGCACATCGGCACGGTGCAGGACGGTATCACCACCCTCAGCCGCGCGCCGACGGTGGTTGATGCGGCGGACGCGCAAGCTTTGCAAGTAAGGCAGGGCGAGGTGGAGTTTCGTGGCGTGGACTTCGCCTACGGTGCTGCGGCGGATGCGCCGCTGGTGCTGCAGGGGCTGAACCTGCGTATTCGGCCGGGCGAAAAAATTGGCTTGGTCGGGCGGTCTGGCGCCGGGAAGAGCACCATCGTGAACCTGCTGCTGCGTTTTTATGACGTGTGCGGCGGGCAGGTTCTGATCGACGGGCAAGACATTCGCCGGGCCACGCAAGACAGCCTGCGCGCCCAGATCGGCATGGTCACCCAAGACACCTCGCTGCTGCACCGGTCGGTGCGTGAGAACATCGTGTATGGCCGCCCTGACGCTGGCGATGATGCCATGGTGGCTGCAGCCCGAAGGGCGCAGGCCCATGAGTTCATCGGCAGCCTGAGCGACCCCAAGGGCCGCACCGGGTATGACGCCCATGTGGGCGAGCGTGGCGTCAAATTGTCGGGCGGCCAGCGTCAGCGCATTGCGATTGCCCGGGTCATGCTCAAAGACGCGCCCATCCTGCTGCTCGACGAAGCCACCAGTGCCTTGGATTCTGAGGTGGAAGTGGCCATTCAAGACAGCCTGTATCGCCTGATGGAGGGCAAGACGGTGGTGGCCATTGCCCATCGCTTGTCCACCATTGCGGCCATGGATCGTCTGATCGTGTTGGACAAGGGTCGCATGGTCGAAGAAGGCACCCATGCCGAACTGCTGGCCCGACAGGGCTTATATGCGCGACTGTGGGCCCACCAAAGCGGTGGCTTCCTGGGCGAGGAGGCCTGAGACGGTTTAGGCTGAAGCCAACAGCACCACGCCTAGGCCCATCGCAGCCGCACCCGCCAGGCGCAGCCATTTGTCCCGCTCGGCCAGCAGGTGGCCTCCCAGCAGGGCAGCAAACAACATCGACACCTCACGCGCGGGGGCCACATGGCTGACCGGGGCCATGGTAAAGGCCAGCAGCACCAATATGTAGGCCGCCGGGCTGCACACCGCTACCACGAGTGCCAACTTCCACTGAGCGGCCCAAACACCAACTGCGCGGTGGCGGTCACGCCACACCAGGGGGGCCAGCCAGGGCAGGCGCAGCACATTGGCGAAATAGTCGTAGATCAACGGTGAGAGCAAGGCTACCCGCATCGCGTAACCGTCCACCAAGGTGTAGCAGGCGACGGTCAGGCCGGTCAGACCACCCCATAGCAGGCCCAGGCGCAAGCGCATGGTCTCCTGGGCACTGAGCTGGCCGCGGCGCCATCCTGGAGCGCCGGCCAACAGCCACAGGCCGGCGCTGACCGCCAGCAGGCCCGCCACACCCACTGGGCCCAGACCTTCGTCCAGCCAGATTGCCGCGCCGAAGGCGGTCAACAAGGGGCCGCTGCCCCGGGCCGTTGGGTAGACCACCGTCAGATCGGCTTCTCGGTAGCCCTTGAGCAGGGCCAGGAAATACAGGACATGGATAAAGCCACTGAGGGCCGCCAGGCTCCAGTCCCGTGCCTGCCATCGGCGCAGTTCGTCAGGCCCCCACACCCACAACAGGGGCGACCACAGTACCGCGATCAAACAAACCACGAGGAAGAGGAAGTGGTGGTCCCCCCCGGAGCGTTTGGCCACGAGGTTCCACCCCGCATGCAACAGGGCGGCCAAAAGCACGATGCTCAAGGCCAGGGTTGACATGGGTGTGGAGTTGGTTCGGACATGCCTGATTGTGGCGCCGACCCTGCCAGGATCAGGCGCTATTGGGTCTGGTCGGCCAGTTCGGAGCGGCGGAGCGGCGGAGCGGCGCAGCGCGTTGGCCCCGCGCGGTCCGGACAAGCGGGCTCCAAAGCAGGACAATACAGGGCTAGCCACAGCATCATGAACGCGACCATTATCGATTCCCCAACGCGCCAGCCCAAGGTCACGCCCAAACCGAAGGACGCCTCCAAGGCCCCCAAAGCCCTCACAGCCCTCACGGCCTATCGGCCCTACTGGGCCAAGCGCTTTGGCACCGCCCCATTTCTGCCCATCAACCGGGCTGAGATGGAGGCGCTCGGCTGGGATTCATGCGACGTCATCATCGTGACCGGTGATGCCTATGCGGACCACCCAAGCTTCGGGATGGCAGTTATCGGGCGCACCTTGGAGGCGCAAGGGTTCCGCGTAGGCATCATCGCGCAGCCCGACTGGAGGCATGCCGAGGCTTTCAAGGCTCTGGGCCGTCCGAACCTCTACTTCGGCGTGGCCGCGGGTAATATGGATTCGATGATCAACCACTACACGGCTGATCGAAAGGTGCGCAACGACGATGCCTACACGCCCGGTGGCGTGGCTGGAAAGCGGCCAGACCGCGCCACCCTGGTTTACACCCAACGGTGCAAGGAGGCCTATAAAGACGTGCCAGTCATCATTGGTGGCATTGAGGCCAGCCTGCGCCGAATCGCCCACTACGACTACTGGCAGGACAAGGTTCGACGCTCCGTCTTGATTGACAGCAAGGCCGACTTGCTGCTGTATGGCAACGCGGAGCGCGCCATCGTGGAGGTGACCCACCGCCTGGCGCGCAAGCAGCCCATCGATTCCATCACCGACGTACGCGGTACCGCCTTCATGCGCAGTCCCGACGACACCCAACTCCACGGTTGGTTCGAGGTCGACTCCACCGAGGTGGATCGCCCAGGCAAGATCGACGCCTTGGTCAACCCTTACTTGGGCATGGAGGAAGCCGCGCAGGCCAACGGCGAGAGTTGCCAGGCCGCCGAAGCTGCTCGCTCGGTCGACGCAAAGGATGTCTCGGTTGACGGTGCGCCGGCGCTTTCTACCCCATATCAAACGCCGGTCTCTGCATTGTCCGCCCAGCCCATTCGCCTGGTGCGCCGTCCACTCATCAAGCAGGACAGCCGGGCCTTGGTGACCCCGCGAGATAAAACCGTCATCCGCCTGCCGGCATACGAGCGGGTCAAGAGCGATCCGGTCCTGTATGCCCACGCCAACCGTGTGCTGCATTTGGAAACCAATCCCGGCAACGCACGCGCTTTGGTGCAACGCCACGGCGAGGGTCACACGGCCCGCGAGGTGTGGATCAACCCACCGCCTATCCCGTTGACCACGGCTGAAATGGACCACGTATTCGACCTGCCCTACGCGCGCAGCCCGCACCCGAGCTACGCCGATGCCAACGGCAGCCACGACCACAGCACCAAAATTCCAGCTTGGGAGATGATCCGCTTTAGCGTGAACATCATGCGCGGCTGTTTTGGTGGCTGCACCTTCTGCTCCATCACAGAGCATGAGGGACGCATCATCCAAAGCCGCAGCGAGGATTCGATCATTCGCGAGATTGAGGACATTCGTGACAAGGTCAATGGCTTCACCGGTGTGGTCAGCGACCTGGGTGGTCCTACCGCTAACATGTACCGCATCGGTTGCAAGAGCCCGGAGATAGAAGCAGCCTGCCGCAAGCCCTCCTGCGTGTACCCGGGCATCTGCCCGAACCTGAATACCGACCATGGCCCGCTGATCAAGCTGTACCGGCGCGCGCGCAGCCTTAAAGGCATCAAGAAGATCCTGATCGGGTCGGGCCTGCGCTACGACCTGGCGGTCGAATCACCCGAGTATGTGAAGGAACTGGTCACGCACCATGTGGGCGGCTACCTGAAGATCGCGCCGGAGCACACCGAAGGCGGACCGCTGTCCAAGATGATGAAGCCCGGTATTGGCACCTATGACCGGTTCAAGGAACTCTTTGACCGGTTTAGCGCAGAAGCCGGCAAGCAGCAGTTCTTGATTCCCTACTTCATTGCGGCTCACCCCGGCACCACTGATGAGGACATGATGAACCTTGCCCTATGGCTTAAGCGTAATGGTTTTCGCGCCGACCAAGTTCAGACCTTCTACCCTAGTCCCATGGCAGTAGCCACGGCGATGTACCACACCTCACTCAATCCCTTGAAGGGCATCACGCGTGACGACACGCGCGCGGAGAAGGTTGACATCGTGCGCGGCGACAAGCGCCGCCGGCTGCACAAGGCCTTCCTGCGCTACCACGATGCCAACAACTGGCCCTTGCTTCGCGAGGCGCTCAAGGCCATGGGGCGGGCTGATTTGATCGGCAACGGCAAGCACCATCTGATTCCCACTTGGCAGCCCGACACCGACGGCAGCTATCAAAGCGCACGCCGCAAGAACAGCACCCCCGCGGGCGTGAAGACCTCGCCGATGACGCAGGGCCGCGTTCTCACGCAGCACACCGGCTTGCCGCCCCGGCCGGGCGTGGCTCGAGCATCGGTAAAGTCCGGTCAAAGCAGCCGTCCCGCATCCCTGCGCACGCCGCGCAAGGGTCCTGCTTCGCGCTGAAGTTGAGCGCTCAACGCCCAAGGACGTTGTCGATGAAATGGTTGCGTTTTGCCCATGCGGACCATCAGGGTTTTGGTGTGCTCCAGGGTCAGACGGTTCAGGTCTACGCCGGCGAGCAGTTTGGCGATCATGCGCCCACTGGGCAGGTCTTGCCGCTGGCCGACATAAATCTGTTGCCACCTTGTGAGCCTCGAACCGTGGCGGGCCTGTGGAACAACTTCCATGCCTTGGCGCAAAAGAACGGTTGGGTATCACCAGCCGAGCCGCTGTATTTCATCAAGGCTGCCGGCAGCTTGGCTGGCCCTGGCAGCACCACGCCGGCCGCGCCTGAGGCGATTGGTCGCGTGGCCTTTGAAGGTGAGTTGGCCATCGTGATCGGTCGACCGGCGCATGCGGTTTCGGTGGATCAGGCGCCCGCCTACATTGCCGGCTACACCTGCGCCAACGACATCACGGCCATCGAGGTTCTCCACCGAGACGCCAGCTTTGCCCAATGGACGCGCGCCAAGGGCTTGCCCGGTTTTGGTGTGTTTGGACCGGTGATCGAAACCGATTTTGACTATGCCCAAGCCACCTTGCGCACCCGAGTGAGTGGCCGCGAACGCCAAAACTACGCCCTCTCGGACATGATTGTGCCGCCGGCCCACTTGCTCAGCCTGATCTCCCAGGACATCGCCTTGCAGCCGGGCGACCTCATCTTGTGCGGCACTTCATTGGGCGTGCTGCCGATGAAGCCGGGGACTGAGGTGGAAGTGGAAATCGACGGTATCGGCGTGCTGCAGCACCGCTACGGCTAAGGCCGCAAGGCCGGGGCATCCAAGAGTGACTGCACCTCAGCAGCAGTGTTGTAGCCCTGCACCGAAATTCGCAGGTAGGGCCGCCCCTCATGCTGCGTCAAGGCAATCTCGATGCGGCTTTCCTGAAGCAGACGCTCCTGAAGATTTGCGGCCAGCGCTTCTGGCACCGGGACGGCCGTCATCTGGCCGAAGTCTTGATCTTGCCCGATTGGCTCCAGCCCCCACCGTTGGCACAGCGCGTGCATCGCTTGCACCGCCATATGGTGGCAGCGCGCTTGTAGCGCGGGCCAGCCGTGTGCTGCCTGAAAACTGATGGCCTCTGGCAGTGCCAACCAAGCTGAGATGTCACGCGTGCCTTGCCATTGCAGCCGGCGTTGCAGGATGTCCACGCCGGTGTAGTGGTCGAGCTTGGCGGTGGTGGGTCCACCGGTTTTGGCCTCTGCTTGCAGTTCTTCGGCCACATAGCCCCAACTGACTACCGGGGCCTGCAGTTGGGCATGGTGCTGCGGTCTTGCGTGCAAGAAAGCGCTGCCCTTGGGGCCGCACATCCACTTGTGGCCATTGCCGGTGTAGAAATCTGCACCGATGTGCTCCAGGCTCAGCGCGATCTGCCCAGGGGCATGGGCCCCGTCGACCAGGGTCATGACGCCCCGAGCGCGCGCTGCGGCACACAGGGCGCCAACTGGGAAGATCAGGGCTGTGGCTGAGGTGAGGTGGCTCAGGAAGATCAACCGGGTGCGCGGTGTGACTTGGGCCATCAGACGGTCGACAAATTCCGCCGCTTGGTAGGGCAGGGCAATGGTGACCTTTCGGTACACCGCTCCGCAGCGCTCGCAAATAAAACGGAAGGCAGCATCGCAGGCCCCGTATTCGTGGTTGGTGCTGAGGATCTCGTCACCCGCTTGCAGCAAGAGCGAACGCGCCACGATGTTCACACCGGTGGTGGCGTTGGGCACGAACGCCAGGTGTGCAGGTTCAGCGCCGAGGTAGCGGGCCAGGGCCTGCCGCGCTTGTTCCAAGAGTTGCCCGGAACGGCGGCTGAGGAAGTCCACCGGGTTGGCCTCCATCTGGTCCTGCCAGCGGCGCTGGGCCTCTAGCACCGCGCGCGGGCAGGCACCGAAGGAGCCGTGATTTAGAAAAATGAGGCCAGGGTCGAGTTGGAAGTGTTCGCGCATCGCTGCCTCGGACAAGGCTTCACTTGCCGCGGGTGTCTTTCAGGCTGGTGACCCGGTTGAAGACGGCACGACCCGGTGCATGGTCGATGCGATCGGTGACAAAGTAGCCATGTCGCTCAAACTGAAAACGTAGATCCGGTGGGGCGTTGGCAAGGGAAGGCTCGACATAGGCCAGTACCACTCGACGGCTGTGGGGGTTCAGAACCTCCTTGGGGTCTCGTCCCCCAGCATCGGGCTGCTCCTCGGTGAACAGGCGATCAAACAGCCGCACCTGTGCGGACACTGCGTCGTCGCATCCCACCCAGGTCACCACTCCCTTGACCTTGACGCTGTCGGCGCCGGGTGTACCACTCTTGGTGTCGGGGATTAACCTGGCCATTACCTGGACCACGCGGCCGGATGAATCGCTCAGCCATCCCGTGCACTCCACCACATAGCCATACTTCAGGCGCACGCGGTTGCCTGGGGTTTGGCCACCGGCACCATCGACGCGCGGCGGATACAAGCGGAAATAGCCTTTGGGCGGCTCAATCTCAAAGTCCTCACGCTCAATCCACACCTCGGGTCCCAACTGCATCGAGCGCCGCCCCAGTTCAGGCCGTTGCGGGTGAGCCGGTGCTTGGCAGGTCTCTCGGTGATCGGTTCGGCCGAACACCTCAGCCCAATTGCTGACCACGAGCTTGATCGGGTCGAGGACGGCCATGGCACGAGCGGCATGACCCTCCAGGTCGTCGCGAAGCGCTATGTCCAGCACCTCATAGTCCAGCCACGCGGTGGTCTTGCTGGCGCCACTGTCGCTGGCCATCTTGCGAATGGCCGCTGGGGTGTAGCCGCGCCTTCGCAGACCGGCCAAGGTGGGCATGCGGGGGTCGTCCCATCCATATACGATGCCTTCGTCCACCAGTTGTTTGAGCTTGCGCTTACTGGTGACCACATAGCTCAGGTTCAGGCGCCCAAATTCATGCTGGTGGGGGAGCTTGAAGACGTTGGGTTCATGGGCGCACAGCGAATGGGCCAACAACGGGGTGAACTGCTCCAGGTGTTCGCTGAGCAGGCTGAAGAATGGACCCAGGCTTCGCGCCATGACGCCCGGCTCGTCATACCAGCGCTGGAATAGCGCGCGCATCTGCGCTTCGGGCTCGCTGGCAAACAGCTTGTCGCTGCGGCTTTGGCAGGCCTGGGCGAAGGCCTCGCGGACCGGTGCGCCTTGTGCCTGGATCTGCTCCACCAGGGCCCTGGCGCGTTCGAGTTGCGGTGCACGCAGAAGGGGCACGATGCGCTCAAGAGTCCAGTCGTAAAAGGGTCTCTGGTCTTCAAACTCCAGCGTGCAGATCGAGTGGGTGATGTTCTCCAGTGCATCCTCAATCGGATGCGCAAAGGTGTACATCGGGTAGATGCACCAGCGATTGCCGGTGCGGTGATGAGTGGCGTGCTTGATTCGGTAGAGCGCCGGATCGCGCAGGTTGATGTTGGGCGAGGCCATGTCGATCTTGGCCCTGAGCACCATTGCACCATCAGGGTGCCGGCCCTCACGCATCTGCTGAAAGCGCGCCAGGTGGTGCTCGGGGGGGCAAGAACGGTAAGGGCTGTTGATACCTGGCGTGCTGAAGTCGCCCCGTTTAGCCTTCATTTGCTCAGGCGTTTGCTCGTCGACATAAGCATGCCCCTGGGCAATCAGGTACTCGGCTGCCTCATACATGAAGTCAAAATAAGAGCTGGCGTAATACAGGTGCGAGGTGTTGGAGCCGCTGACATCCGACTCCCAGGACCAGCCCAGCCACTGCACCATCTCGGCGATGGCGTCGACATATTCCTGCTCTTCCTTCTCCGGGTTTGTGTCATCAAAGCGCAGGTGACAGGCGCCACCATAGTCGCGTGCCAGACCGAAGTTCAGACAGATGCTCTTGGCGTGCCCAATGTGCAGGTAACCATTGGGTTCCGGCGGAAAGCGCGTGCGGATGCGGGCTGCATCGAGTGGGCCTGCCGCGTGATGGGTGCCATCGCCGGGAGTCCCCGCAAAGCGTTGCCCGGCAAAGGTTCCTTGCTGTAAGTCGCGCTCGATGATGGCACGCAGGAAGTTCGAGGGCTTGCTGGGTTCGGGATTGGACTGAGCAGACATGCCTCGAGTCTATCGCGGCGGGTAGATACGGCTGGCAGCTCAAGCGGTTCCTATTGGCCTCCGTCAGCGCCGGCGCCCCGAGCCCAGAATAGAGCCCAGCACCCCGCGTACGATTTCGCGCCCAACCGCCGATCCCACGCTGCGAACGGCGCTGCGCGCTGCGGTCTGTGCCAGACCTTCCCGTTTGCCCGAGCGAGGGCCGGAATCCCCAAACAGCAAATCCGAAAGCCCGCCCAACACACCGCTGCCTGACTCGGCTTCAGCGGGTGCGCCGGCTTGGCCGGGCCTCGAACCGCGCTGGGGCTCGCCCACGGTGTCCGCCCCACTGATCGCTCGCCCGCGAAGCTTTTCATAGGCTGATTCGCGGTCTACGGCCTGCTCATAGACACCCGTCACAAGCGATCCGGCCAAGAGCGCCTGGCGCTGCGCGGGGGTGATGGGACCAATTTGTCCCGCCGGTGGCAGCACGAACACCCGCTGTGTGACGCTGGGGCGAGCCTTTTCGTCCAGCAGGCTGACCAGGGCTTCGCCCACACCCAACTCGGTGATGGCTGCTTCCAGGTCCAAGGCTGGATTGGGCCGCATGGTGGTGGCCGCCGACTTCACTGCCTTCTGATCGCGTGGGCTGAAGGCACGCAGCGCGTGCTGCACCCGATTGCCCAGTTGCCCGAGCACCGTCTCGGGAATGTCCAGGGGATTCTGGGTCACGAAGTACACCCCCACGCCCTTTGACCGCACCAGTCGTACCACCAATTCGATGCGTTCGATCAGGGCGCTTGGGGCGTCCTTGAACAAGAGGTGGGCCTCGTCAAAGAAGAACACGAGCTTGGGTTTGTCGAGGTCACCCACCTCGGGCAGGGTCTCGAACAATTCGGAGAGCATCCACAACAGGAAGGTGCCGTACAGGCGCGGTGCGGCCATCAGCTTCTCAGCAGCCAGGATGTTCACCACCCCCAGGCCGGATACGGTCTGCATCAAGTCGTGTATGTCAAGCATGGGCTCGCCAAAAAAGCGGCTGCCGCCTTGCTGCTCCACCACCAGTAGGCCGCGCTGAATGGCCCCAATGCTGGCTGCGCTCACATTGCCGTACTCGGTGGTGTACTCCCGTGCATGCTCGCCCACATGGGCCAGCATCGCGCGCAGGTCCTTGAGATCCAGCAGGGCCAGCCCTTGGTCGTCTGCGATCTTGAACACCAAGTTCAACACCCCGGCCTGGGTGTCGTTGAGCTCCAACATGCGGCTCAACAAGAGGGGGCCCATGTCCGATACCGTGGCACGGACCGGGTGGCCCTGCTCGCCAAACACGTCCCATACCGCCGTTGGGCAGGCCATTGGCGTGGCAGCAGGCAGCCCCCGCTCTGCCAGGATCGACAGCAATTTGGCCAAGGGTTGCCCCGGTTGGCTGATGCCAGTAAGGTCACCCTTCACATCGGCCATGAACACCGGCACTCCGATGCGCGAAAAGCCCTCGGCCATCTTCTGCAGGGTAATCGTCTTGCCGGTGCCGGTGGCGCCGGTGACCAGGCCATGCCGGTTAGCCAGTGAGGGCAGCAGGTGGCAGGAGGTGTCGCCGCGTTGGGCCAGCAGGATGGGTTCGGCCATAGTCAACTCCAAGTAGGGCAGGCGCCGCATTGGCAGGGCAGGTCGGGTTTGACCCCGCCTAGAATTGAAGTCTAACGAACCCGTATTCCCCACACCAAGAGGGCGCGCCCGAGCGTCAAGGCAGCACCCCTCGCACCGAGGAGCCTTCGGCATGGCCGGACATTCCAAATGGGCCAATATCCAGCATCGCAAGGGCCGACAAGATGAAAAGCGCGGCAAGGTTTGGACGCGCCTGACCCGCGAAATCATCGTGGCCGCGCGCGCCGGCGGTGGGGATGTGAACATGAACCCGCGCCTGCGCTTGGCCATCGACAAGGCCAAGGCGGCCAATATGCCGTCCGACAATATCAAGCGCAATGTCGACAAGGCCACCGGCAACCTCGACGGCGTCACCTACGAGGAAATTCGCTATGAGGGCTACGGCATCGGGGGTGCCGCGGTAATCGTGGACTGTATGACCGACAACCGGGTGCGCACCGTGGCCGAGGTACGCCATGCCTTCTCCAAATATGGTGGCAACCTGGGCACCGAAGGTTCGGTGGCCTTTCAGTTCAAGCACTGCGGACAGTTCATCCTGGCCCCGGGGACCTGTGAAGACCGTGTGATGGAAGTGGCGCTGGAAGCCGGAGCGCAGGATGTGATCACCAGCGAAGACGGCGCCATTGAGGTGCTGGCGGCGCCGACAGACTTCGAAGCCGTGGGTAAAGCGCTGGAAGCTGCCGGCTTCAAGCCGGAGGTGGCCGAAGTGACCATGCGCGCCGAAAACACCATCGGTCTGGCCGGCGAAGACGGTGCACGGATGCAAAAGTTGCTGGACGTCATTGAAGACCTCGATGATGTGCAAAGCGTCTTCCACAACGCCGAGATCGACATATGAATATTTTGGTGATCGGCGGCGGGGGGCGTGAGCACGCCTTGGCCTGGAAGCTTTCGCTCAGCCCCAAGGCACAGAAAGTGTTCGTGGCACCGGGTAACGGCGGTACCGCCTTGGATGTAAACCTTACCAATATCCCGTACAACGGCGTGACCGACGTCCCGGCTTTGGCCGACTTCGCGCTGGCCAACAAGGTCGAACTCACCGTGGTGGGCCCTGAAGCACCTCTGGCTGCGGGGGTGGTGGACGAGTTCCGCCGCCGCGGCCTGCGCATCTTCGGCCCCACGCAGGCGGCTGCGCAGCTTGAAAGCTCCAAGGCTTTTGCCAAAGCCTTCATGAAGCGCCACGGCATTCCCACGGCGGCGTATGAGACTTTTACAGATGCAGCCGCTGCGCGTGACTATGTGAAAGCGCAAGGCGCTCCCATTGTGATCAAGGCCGATGGCCTGGCGGCTGGCAAAGGGGTGGTGGTGGCCACCACGCTGGAAGAGGCCCATGCGGCCATTGACTTCATGTTGTTGGACCGCAAGCTTGGGGTTCAGCACAACGCCGGCGGCGCTCGGGTGGTCATTGAAGAGTTTTTGATGGGCGAAGAGGCCAGCTTCATCGTGATGTGTGATGGCAACCACGTGCAGCCAATGGCCACCAGCCAAGACCACAAGCGCATCGGCGACGGTGACATTGGGCCCAACACCGGGGGCATGGGCGCCTACTCGCCGGCACCGGTGGTCACACCCGATGTGCACGCCAGGGTGATGCGCGAGATCATTTTGCCCACCATCGACGGCATGCGTGCCGATGGCATCCCTTTCACCGGCTTTCTCTATGCGGGCTTGATGATTGATACTCAGGGCCGCGCCAAAACGCTCGAGTTCAACACCCGCATGGGCGACCCGGAAACCCAGCCCATTCTGATGCGGCTCAAGACAGACCTTGTGGACGTGATGATTCAGGCCACGAACGGGGCTCTGGATGCGGCACCGATGGATTGGGATCGGCATGTGGCCCTGGGTGTGGTGATGGCCGCGCTTGGCTATCCCGATGAACCCCGCAAGGGCGACGCCATCACGGGCCTTCCCGCAGCGCAGCACGATGCCATGGTTTTCCATGCCGGTACGGTGCGCGAGACAGACGGCAGTTTGCGTACCAATGGAGGCCGAGTGCTGTGCGTTACCGCGCGGGGCGACTCGGTCAAGGCTGCTCAGCAGCGCGCCTACGATCACTTGCAGGGCATTCAATTTGATGGCGCCCAATATCGTCGGGACATCGGTTGGCGGGCCATCCGGCGCTGAGCCCGAATTTACAGGCACGAGACCCAGGACCCTAGGGACCCCTATACAGTTCTAGTCTCCCATGAGCACCATCGCAATCGTTGAACGTCCCGTGCAACTTCAAGGCAGCGCCTTGGCCCGATGGGCTCTTCGACGCTTGGGCTGGACGCTCGACTTTTCCGGCCTGCCTGGACGCCAGGGGGTGATGGTGGTCTATCCGCACACGTCCAACTTCGACTTCCCCATTGGCCTGCTGGCCAAATGGGCCATGGGCTTGCAGGTCAGCTTCTGGGGCAAAGACTCCTTGTTTCGCATCCCGGTGCTTGGTGCTTGGATCAAGTGGCTCGGCGGCGTCCCGGTCAACCGGTCAGCGCCGGGTGGCCTGGTGGAGCAGGCGGCTGAGCACTTGCGGTGTTGCCGACAACAGCAGGTCTTTGCCTGGTTGGTGGTGGCACCCGAGGGCACGCGCAAGCTCACCAACGGCTGGCGCAGCGGCTTCTACTGGGTGGCGCATCAGGCCGATGTGCCTCTGGGCCTGGCCACCATCGACTTCGGGCGGCGCCACATTGCGGTGTCGCAGTTCGTGAGCCTGAATGGGCAACAACATTCCGACATGACCGAAATTTCACAGTTGCTGGGCAACCCCCAGGGCTACCACCCCGCCAATGCCTCTCCGGTTCGCATGACATGACCATGACGATCGACACCCGGCCCGTTCGCCACTATTTGCTGGGTCTTCAGGATTCCGTCATTTCAGCTCTGGAAGCCGAGGACGGCCAAGCTTTTTTGCGCGACGCCTGGACCCGTGCACCCGGTGAGCGGTTGCAGGGTGATGGGGTGTCACGGCTGGTCGAGGAGGGTCAGGTCTTCGAGCGCGGCGGCTGTAACTTCAGCCATGTGATGGGCCAGGCCATGCCGCCTTCGGCCACGCAGCATCGCCCCGAATTGGCCGGCGCCCCCTTCGAGGCCATGGGGGTTTCGCTGGTGATTCACCCGCGCAACCCGTACATCCCCACGGTGCACATGAATGTGCGCATGTTCGCCGCGCGTCCCGAGGACCGCGACCCGGTGGTGTGGTTCGGCGGTGGCATGGACCTTACGCCTTACTATGGGCAGGAAGAAGATGCGGCGCACTTCCACCGAACCTGCCGCGCGGCCTTGGCGCCATTTGGGCCTGACAAGTACCCCCGCTTCAAGCAGTGGTGCGACGAGTATTTTTTTCTCAAACACCGAGGGGAGCCACGCGGCATTGGGGGTGTGTTCTTCGACGACTTTTCCGATTTGGGGTTTGATGGCAGTTTTGCCATGATGCGCGCCGTCGGTGATGCCTTCATTGAGGCCTACCGCCCCCTGGTGCAGCGGCATCGCGAACATCCGTACGGCGAACGTGAACGGGACTTTCAGGCCTATCGCCGCGGCCGCTATGTCGAATTCAACCTGGTGTTCGACCGGGGCACACTCTTCGGGTTGCAGTCCGGCGGCCGTACCGAAAGCATTTTGATGTCCATGCCGCCCATCGTGAAGTGGCGCTACGACTGGAAGCCACAAACCGCTACGCCCGAAGGCCGCTTGTACAGCGACTTCCTGAGGGCGCGCGACTGGGCGGCCTGGTCTGGCCCAGGCTCCATTGCCTGAGGCTAACGATGAGCAGCCCATCGCGCCAGGTGGCTCTTCTGGGCGGCAGCTTCGACCCGGTGCACCTGGGCCATGTGGCGCTGGCCCAAGCGGCTTTGCATCAGCTGCCCATCGATGCCCTGTGGTGGCTGCCCGCGGGCTTGGCCTGGCAGAAAGACCGGGCCCTGTCCCCTGCGCCGCACCGCTTGGCCATGTTGGAGTTGACCGTGGGCCGCGACCCCCGCCAGCGCATCGAAACCTGCGAGTTGGAACGCACTGGACCCACCTACACCATCGACACCCTTCACGAGCTCATCAAGCGATACCCCGGAGTCGTGTGGCACCTTCTGTTGGGCTGGGACCAGTTCCTAAACCTGCCGACCTGGAAGCAGTGGACCGATGTGGTGTCGCGGGTGCGCTTGGCGGTGGTGCCCCGCACCAGACCGGTGGCCGCCTTGCCCCCCGAACTGCAGGCTTTGCCGGTTCAGCAGCTGTTGATGGCGCCCTGGGAGGTGTCTTCCACCGCCATTCGTGCCGACGTTGGGCAGGGGCGGGTCATTCTGGACCGGGTCAGCGCCCCAGTGGCGCGCTATATTGACGAGCATGGTCTGTATTTAACCCGCCCCCCAAGCCAGGAGCTCAATGGACATCCGTAAGCTGCAGCGCGCCATCGTCGACGGACTCGTGGATGTCAAGGCCCAAAACATTCGTGTCTTCAACACCGAACACCTGTCCCCTCTGTTTGAGCGCGTCGTGGTGGCATCGGGCACCAGCAACCGGCAGACCAAGGCCCTGGCAGCCAGCGTGCGCGACGCGGTAAAGGCAGCGGGCTTTGCAGCCTTGCGCACCGAGGGTGAGGACAACGGTGAGTGGATCATTGTGGATTGCGGGGCCGCTGTGGCCCACATCATGCAGCCCACGATCCGGGAGTATTACCACCTCGAAGAGATCTGGGGCGACAAGCCGGTGGCTTTGAAAGCAGTAGCGGCCAAAGGGCTGCCCAAGGCCAGCGAATTCGGTTCGCTGCGGGCGGCGGCCAAGAAGGCTGCGCCCAAGAAAAGGGCTACCCTTCAGAAAAAGTCCGCTTCAGTGAAGTCGACTGACGCCGTCAAGACGGCTGCAACGGCTAAGAAGGCTGTGCCGGCGAAAACAAGGGCACCGGTGAAGAAGGCTGCGTCCGCGACGCAGCCTGCAGCGGCTAAAAAGGTTGCGCATGCAAAGCCGCTGGCGCCGGCGAAGAAGGCCGTCGCCGCCGAGAAGCCCGCCACCCGCAAACCGCGCGCCTGACCGGTGAAGCTCTGGGTCCTGGCCGTTGGGCAGCGCATGCCGGCCTGGGCCGATGCAGCCTGGCAGGACTTTGCCAAGCGATTCCCGTCGGACATGAGGCTGGATCTCAAGGAAGTCAAGGCTCAAAGCCGAAGCGGTCACACCGCCGAGTCTTGCAAGGCGGTTGAAGCTCTGCGCTTGGAAGCGGCCCTGCCCAAGGCTTGTCGCGTCGTGGTGCTCGACGAGCGGGGTACCGCTCTCGGTACCAACGCCCTGGCAGGTCGGCTGCAGGCTTGGCGCGGCGAAGGCTGCGACGTGGCCCTGATCATTGGCGGGCCCGATGGTTTGCACGACCGTATCAAGGGTTTGGCCCACGAGACCTGGCGCTTATCCGACCTGACCCTGCCCCATGCCCTTGTTCGGGTCCTGTTGGCAGAGGCCCTGTACCGTGCCTGGACCGTGACCACCGGTCACCCCTACCATCGCGAGTGAGCCTGACCGATGACCGAACACGCTTTCGTCTACCTCGCCTCCCAGAGCCCACGCCGGGCGCAACTGCTGGACCAGCTGGGCGTGGCCCATCGCCCCTTGCTGGCCGGGCCGCAAGAACAGGCTGAGGCCCTGGAAGCAGTTGTGCCCGGTGAAGCCGCCGATCACTACGTGCAGCGGGTCACAGCGCTGAAACTGAGGGCTGCGCTGAAGCGCCTCAAGGTGCGAGACCTGAAGCCGGCGCCCGTCATGTGCGCCGACACCACTGTGGTCTTGGGCCGTCGAATCTTGGGCAAACCGGTTGACGATCAGGAGGCGCTTTCCATGCTGCAAGCCTTATCGGGGCGATCCCATCGCGTGCTCACGGCAGTGGCCGTGGGCTACGGCCGGCGGTGCTTTGCGGCTTTGAGCCGGTCTCGGGTGTACTTTGACGCTGTCGACCCAGCGGTGCTGACCGCCTATGTTGACAGCGGCGAGCCACGCGGCAAGGCCGGTGCATATGCCATCCAAAGCTGTGCTGCACAGTGGGTTTCGCACATCGAGGGCAGCTACAGCGGCATCATGGGCTTGCCGCTGCATGAAACCGCAGGGCTGTTGCGCGCCATGGGTGTGCGATGGTAGAGCCCGAGCACTTAAAGACCCGCTGTATGCAAGACATCCTCATCAACTGGACCCCCCAAGAAACCCGAGTGGCGGTGGTGGAAAACGGCGCGGTGCAAGAGTTGCACCTGGAGCGATCTCTTGAACGTGGCTTGGTGGGCAATGTGTACTTGGGCAAGGTGGTTCGCGTTTTACCCGGTATGCAAAGTGCCTTCGTGGAAGTGGGCCTGGAGCGTGCCGCTTTTCTGCATGTGGCCGATTTACACTCGCAGATCACGGCCCGGCTGGAGCAGGGCGCTGCATCGGCCAGCCTCACGCCAATTGAGCGCCTGGTGTTTGAGGGTCAAAGCCTGATGGTCCAGGTGCTCAAGGATCCTCTTGGGACCAAGGGGGCACGCTTGAGCACCCAGATCAGCATCGCCGGGCGGCTGCTGGTCTACTTGCCGCAAGACCGCCATATCGGCATTTCCCAGAAGATCGAGTCGGCTGAACGGCGAGACCAGTTGCGCCAGCGCGTGTTGGATCTGGCCACTCAGGCAGCCATGGCCGGGCTGGGCACCGACCCGGCTGGCATAGAGTTGGGAGGCTTTATCCTGCGCACCAACGCTGAAGATGCCACCGATGTCGAGTTGGCCGCCGATATTGCCTATCTGCGCCGTACCTGGGCGCGCATTCGACTGCTCGGCCAGCATAAGCCACCGGGTACCCTGCTGCACCAAGATCTCACACTGGCCGAGCGCGTGTTGCGGGACTTGAGCAACGAGGACACGCAGTTTATCCGTATCGATTCACGCCAACAGTTCGAACACTTGCAAGCGTTCGGCGAGAGCTACACACCGGGTGCGGTCGCCAAGCTGCTGCACTACATGGGCGAACGCCCCATCTTTGACCTGCACAACATTGACGAGGAGATATCGCGGGCGCTGCACCGGCGTGTAGACCTCAAGAGTGGTGGCTATCTGGTAATCGACCAGACCGAAGCCTTGACCACGGTCGATGTGAACACCGGTGGGTTCGTCGGCGGGCGTAATTTTGAAGACACGATCTTCAAGACCAATCTGGAAGCGGCCGGCGCTATCGCTCGGCAACTGCGGCTGCGTAACCTGGGCGGCATCATCATTGTGGACTTCATCGACATGAGCCGCCAGGAACACCGTGACTCGGTGTTGGCCGAGTTGCACAAGCAACTTGCGCGAGACCGTGCCCGAACCACCGTGGGTGACTTCACCAAGCTCGGCCTGCTCGAACTCACCCGCAAGCGCACCCGCGAGTCGCTGGCACACCTGCTGTGCGAGCCGTGCCCCACCTGCGGCGGCCGTGGGCAGCTTAAGACCGCCCGAACCGTCTGTTATGACGTGCTGCGAGAAATTCTGCGTGAGGCTCGACGCTTCGAGCCCCGCGAGTTCCGCGTGGTTGCCAGTCCTGCTGTGGTGGAGATGCTTCTGGATGAGGAGGGCGTGCACTTGGCAGGCCTAAGCGAATTCATCGGTAAACCGATCTCATTGGCGGCCGAACCCTCGATGAATCCAGAGCAGTACGACATCGTGTTGCTCTAGCGGGCGAGCCGTGCGACATCAGGGTTTGCTGCGCGGCATACGCCCCATCAAGTAGAACTCATCGTTAGGCCGCATCGCGGTCAGGTTGGCCATGCGGTTTGATAGGCCGAAGAAGGCGGTGATGGCCCCGATGTCCCAAATGTCCTCATCGTTGAAGCCATGGGTCCGCAGCGCAGTGAAGTCGGCCTCGTTCACCGATGCGGAATCCAGACAGACCTTCATGGCGAAGTCGAGCATGGCGCGTTGACGTGGCGTGATATCCCCCTTGCGGTAATTGATCGCCAACTGATCCGCCAGAAGCGGCTTCTTTTCATAAACGCGCAAGATTGCGCCGTGGGCCACCACGCAGTACAGGCAATGATTGGCTCCCGAAGTAGCCACAATGATCATTTCCCGCTCCCCTTTGGACAAGCCGCGGGGGGAGCCGTCGCCTGCCGGTGGCGACTCGGGCTTCAGCAGCAATGCGTCGTGATATGCCAAGAATGCGCGCAACTCTTGCGGCCGATGGGCAAGGGCTAAAAACACATGGGGCACAAACCCTGCCTTGTCCTGCACCTCCAGGATGCGTGCCATGAGGTCTTGCGGCAAGTCGGCAACCGCGGGCACGGGCCAGCGGCTGATCGGGTGTGCCTTCTGGTCAGGGACTTCGGGGTTTGGAGCCTTGCTCATGGTTTTACCTTTGCTCAATCGAGGATCAAATGCTTGGGCCGTCCGTGCGGAACTCATGCGCATGCAAACGGGCGTATAGGCCCTGTGCAGCCAGGAGCTCCGTGGGCGTGCCTTGCTCCACCACCCGCCCATCGGCCAACACCGCCACGCGGTCAGCGTGTTCGATGGTGGACAGGCGATGCGCAATGACGATGGTGGTACGGCCCCGCATCAACCGTTCCAGAGCTGTCTGTACCGCGCGCTCGCTTTCGCTGTCCAGCGCCGAGGTGGCTTCATCCAGGATTAACACGGGCGCGTCCTTGAACAGGGCGCGTGCAATCGCCAGGCGCTGGCGCTGACCGCCGGACAGTTGCGCCCCGTTGTGCCCCACCAGGGTGTCCAAGCCCTGGGGCAGAGCTTGGACGAAGTCCAGTAAGTTGGCATCTTGCAGGGCCTGTTCAATGCGATGACTTATCAGTGGGGCGGTCAAACCAGCACCTGAGCCGCAAGCGCCCAACGCGACGTTGGCGGCCACGCTGTCATTGAACAGCACCACGTCTTGGCTGACGAGGGCAAACTGCTCCCGAAGGCTTGCGAGGTCCCACTGCGTCAGACACACACCGTCCAGCCGAATCTGGCCTTGGGTGGCTTGCAGGAAGCGCGGCAGCAGTTGCACCAGGGTGGTTTTGCCCGATCCCGAAGGCCCCACCAAGGCCAAGGTCTGGCCCGGCGTGACCCGCAGGTTGACATCACTCAGTGCTGCCGGCCCGGTGCTGCGGTATTGCAGACCGACTCCGACGAACTCGATGTCGCCGCGCAACCGTGCGCTGGGCTCAAGGCGATGCGTGCCGCTGTCTTCGGGCGGACTGCTATCAAGGAGGTCCAAACCGCGCTCAAGGGCAGCCATGCCGCGCGCCAGGGGTGCCGTGGCATCGCTTAGGTGTTTCAGCGGAGCCACCAGCAGCAGCATGGCTGTTACGAAGGCCACGAAACCGCCCACCGTGCCTTGTCCCTGTTGCCAAAGTGCAGCAGTGATCACGCCTGACAAGGCCACCGCCGCCAACATTTGCGTCAAGGGTGAGCTGATTGCGCTGGCGGCCACCGACTTGAGCATGAGGCTGCGCAGCGCGAGGCTTTTGTGTTCAAACCGGTGGCGTTGCTCGGCCTGTGCAGCATGCAGTCGAACAATGCGCCAGGCCAGCACGTTTTCTTCCACCACATAGGCTAGGCCGTCGGTGGCCTGCTGCCCGGCCGCGGCCAGGCGGCGCAGGCGACCAGAAATCGTGCGCATGACGGCGGCCACTGCAGGCGCCAGCAGCAGCACCATCAGGGTCAGGCCCCAGTTGAGCCACAAAAGGTAGCTCAGCAGGGCCACGATGGTCAGCCCATCGCGCACAATCCCCAAGACCGCGCCGCCCAGCTGTTGGGCCCCTTGCTGTACCTCGTACACCACGGTGTTGGTCAAGGCGCTGGCGCTGCTATCGGCGTAAAGCCCGGGTGTGGCATCTAGCAGGCGGTTGAATAGCGCCGCGCGCAGCTGCAACACCGCTCGGTTGGTCGACCACGCCAGGGCATAGTTGGCCACGAAGCTGGCCAAACCACGCACGAAGAACAGGCCCAAGAGGGCCACGGGCACGGCCCAAAGGGGGAAATCGCCTTGGCCGCTGAATCCGTTATCCAGCAGGGGCTTGAGCAGGGCCGGAATGAATGGTTCGGTGGCCGCGCCCACGGCAGCGGCTGCCAGCGCGGCCCAAACCCCTGGCATTGCCCCCCTCGTGTAAGGCCTCAGCCGCGCCACTCGGGCAGTCCAGGACGCAGCAGCCTGTGGGTGGCGGGGTGCGTCGGTTTTCTGAAAGATGGGCTCGGTCATGAGGGGATTGGCAACACGGGTGATTATCGCGACACCCCCCACTAAAATTGGCGCATGAGTGATTTCAGCAACATCATCACCCGCCGCAGATTTCTGGCCGCCACCCAAGCTGGTGCAGGTTCCGTAGGCTTGGCAGGTCTCTTCGGCCTGAGCGCCGGCCCCTTGGCGGCCTGGGCTCAGTTTCGGGTGGAGATTGAGGGTGTGGGTGCAACCCAGCTGCCCATTGCCGTGGCCCGTTTTAGGGGTGAGGATGGTGCGCCGCAGCCTGTCGGGGCCATTGTGATGGCTGACTTGGAGCGAAGCGGCTTCTTTCGCCGCATTGAGGCCCCGCAGGTGGTGGAAGAAACCGGCTTGCCACCCATGAATGAGTGGCGCGGCCGCGGCGCGGATGCGCTGGTTGGCGGCTCCATCAGCCGCTTGGCTGACGGACGGTTCGACGTTCGCTACCGCCTATGGGATGTGGTCAAAGCTGCTGATTTAGGCGGAAGCAGCGAAGCTGTCCTTGCTGCTGACCTTCGCTTGATGGCACACCGCATCGCCGATAACGTCTACGAGCGCTTGACAGGCGAAAAGGGGATTTTTTCCACCCGGATTTGCTATGTTAGCAAACAGGGCCGTAGCTACCAGTTACGGATTGCGGATGCCGATGGCGAAGGCGCGCAGGTGGCCCTCAACAGCAATGAGCCCATCATTTCGCCAGCCTGGGCGCCTGGGGGCAAGGAAATAGCCTATGTTTCCTTTGAATCGCAGAAGGCGGTGGTGTGGATTCAGCATGTAGCCACGGGTACCAGGCGTATGGTGGCGAACTTCAGGGGCAGCAACAGTGCGCCGGCATGGTCGCTGGACGGTAATCGCTTGGTCATGACGCTGTCGCAAGAAGGGGGCTCTCAACTGTTCAGCCTCAACCGCGATGGCAGCGGTCTCAAGCGGTTGACACAGAGCTCTTCCATCGACACCGAGCCGGTCTACGCGCCCGACGGTCGGATGCTGTACTTCGTGAGCGATCGCGGTGGCAGCCCCCAGGTGTACAGGATGAGTGCCGAGGGCGGGCCAGCCGAACGCGTCACCTTCAACAGCGCGCAAAGCTTGAGCCCGGCGATCAGCCCCGATGGTCGCCTGCTGGCCTACATCAGCCGTCAGGGTGGCGCCTATCGTTTGGTGGTGCAACCCTTGGACAACGCTGGGCCTGCGGTGGCGATCACCGACTCCACGGATGATCAAAGCCCCAGTTTCGCCCCAAACGGCAAGCTGATCGTCTACAACACCCGCGCTGCGGGGCGGGACCTTTTGATGACCACGACCTTGGACGGTAAAATCAAAGCGCGTTTGGCCTCTTCGGGGGCTGACATCCGTGAACCGGCCTGGGGGCCTTATGGGCGTTGAGCGAATTGGGCTTAGTAAGCCGAAGGCCTCCAAGATACTGCCTTTCCAAGGCGCCTGGGCGAGGCATTGCCTCGGTTGAGTCAACGAGAGCTTTATATGCGTGCACTTTCCTTCTCTACGGCCCTCAACGGTCTACTGGTCGCTGGGGCGGCCTTGGCTCTTGGGGGCTGCGCTTCCAGCGTCAACCTCGAAGACAGCAACAAGGTGCCGGTTGAGGACCGTAACGCCAGTCGCGCCGCAGGCGCAGCCGCTGCTGGCGGTGCGCAATCGGGCGTGTCCACGGTGAACCTCAGCAGCCGGCCTGCTGCCAGCGACAACCTGGTGCGGGTGGTGTATTTTGATTTCGACAGCTTCGTGGTGCGCGACGACGCTCGCCCGGTGATCGACGCCCATGCAAAGCGCCTGGGGTCCAACGCTGGCCTGAAAATGACCGTGGAAGGGCACACCGATGAGCGCGGCGGCCGCGAATATAACCTGGCCTTGGGTCAGAAGCGGGCGGAAGCGGTGGTGAAGTCGCTGACCCTGTTGGGCGCCCGTGGCGCGCAGATCGAGCCGGTCAGCTTCGGCATGGAGCGTCCGGCCGTGCAGGGTTCGGACGAGGCGGCCTACGCCAAGAACCGTCGCGCCGAGCTCAAGGACCGCTGAGGTGCCGAGTGTGCTTGGTCCTTGGGCCCCGTGGTTGGCTGCTGTGTTGATAGCGGTGGCGGCCTGCCCCAGCCAAGCCTCCCTATTTGCAGATGACGACGCCCGTAAGGCCATTATCGAGCTGCGGCAGCGTTTGGCCCAAACCGACCAACGTGCTCAGGCCCAAAGCGAAGACCTGCAGGGTTTGCGCAAGGCCCTGCTGGACCTGAACAGCCAACTCGACCAACTGCGCGCTGAACTGGCCGCCAGCCGCGGCGCCCACGAGAATCTGACGCGTGAGCTCTCGGAGCTTCAGCGCAAGCAGCGTGATCTGCTGAATGTGACCGAAGAACGGGTTCGCCGCCTGGAGCCGGTGAAGGTCACGATTGATGGCCGCGAGATCACAGTGGAGCCACAGGAGCGCCGCGCCTACGATGAGGCGGTGGCGCAGTTGCGTTCAGGCGACTTCACGGCCGCTGCGCAGGCTCTGTCCGGCTTCCTGCGGCGCTGGCCGGTCTCGGGCTACGCTGAGTCCGCCCAGTTTTGGCTGGGTAATTCCCTGTATGGCAAGCGTGACTACAAGGAAGCGATAGCAGCGTTTCGCGTCACGGCTGCCTCGACAGACCATCCGCGTGCACCTGAGGCGCTCTTGGCCATTGCCAACTGTCAGATTGAAATGAAGGATGGCAAAGCTGCTAGGGTCACCTTGGGTGAGTTGATGAAGGCACATCCCAACAGCGAAGCCGCCAAGGCCGGTAAGGAACGGCTGGCCTCACTGAAGTAAGGCGCCGAGTGGCTATTGATAGCCCTTTGGACCGAATAGCGGAGTCCCAGGATGCAGGAAGTTGATGTGATGGCCTTGAGCCATCAGGTACTGTGGGCCACGTTCGCCCTGTCTTTGCTATTTGGGCTCATCGCGCAAAAGACCCACTTTTGCACCATGGGCGCCGTGGGGGACATCCTCAACATCGGCGACTGGAGCCGAATGCGCATGTGGGCGTTGGCCAGCGGCGTGGCGATGCTGGGCTTTAACGGCATGGCGGCCGCGCAATGGCTGGACCCGGCGCGTACCTTCTACACCCAAGCGCGGGTGCCAGTCCTGTCTTTGGCGACAGGGGGCCTGATGTTTGGTGTGGGCATGGTCCTGGCTTCAGGGTGCGGCAGCAAAACACTGGTGCGCATCGGTGGGGGTAATCTCAAGTCCTTGGTGGTGTTTGTGGTGATGGCCATCGCCGCTTTGGCGGCCATGCGCGGGGTCTTCGGCGTGGCCCGTGTGCAATGGTTAGACCCCGTGGCCTTCAACATGCAAGGCGGCCAACACCTCAGTGCGGTGTTGTCGGGTGCAGTGGGCGTCAGCCCAGCGCAGGGCGCCTTGTGGGCGGGCTTGGTACTGGGCGGAGGCTTAGTGCTTTGGAGTGTGCTCAAGCCCGAGGGGCGAAGCGCGGACGTGTTGCTTGGCGGACTCGGGATCGGCGCGGTGACGGCTGCGCTGTGGTGGGTTTCGGGCGTGCTGGGCTTTGTGCCCGAGCATCCTGAAACCCTGGAGGCTGTGGTTCTGGCTACGAATTCCAAGGGGATGGAAAGCTTTACCTTCGTGGGGCCTGTGGGCTATGCCCTGGATTGGCTCACCTACTTCAGCGATAAGAGCAAGGTGCTCACGCTGGGCGTGGTAACGGTGCCTGGGGTGATCCTGGGCGCTTGGTGGGCTGCATGGCGCGGCGGCAGCTTCCGCTGGGAGTCGTTTCGCGGCACCGAAGACCTGGTCAACCATCTGCTCGGTGCAGTGCTCATGGGTGTGGGTGGCGTTGCCGCGATGGGCTGCACCATTGGGCAAGGCCTGTCGGGCGTATCTACCTTGGCCCTGGGCAGCTTCATCGCCCTGGGCTTCATCGTGCTGGGTGCCTGGCTTGGGCTCAAGTGGCAGATGTGGCGCATCGAGCGTTCGCTCTGATGTGGGCTTCATGGGCTAGTCGTGAACCCCATTCAGCTTGACGAGGACCGCGCCTTCGGCGCTCTCAAACGGCTGTACGGTGGGCGTGGCTATGGCCGCATACGGGCCGCCCGTGTGGCTGTGGTCGGGGTTGGTGGCGTGGGTTCGTGGGCCGTGGAGGCTTTGGCGCGCAGTGGTGTGGCTCAGTTGGTGTTGATCGATTTGGACCATGTGTCTGAATCGAACGTCAATCGCCAGTTGCAGGCGACGATACCCAACTTGGGAATGTCCAAGGTGCAGGCCTTGCGAGAACGCATCGCCACCATCCACCCCAACTGCCAGGTCTTCGCAGTTGAAGAACTCGTGACGTCGCAGAACTGGCCCGCTGTCTTGCCCGCCCAGGTCGACGCGGTGATTGACGCATGCGACCAGTCTGCCGCCAAGCGTGCCATGGCGCTTTGGGCCCTGCGCACGCGCGCGTTGCATGTGTGTGTGGGCGCTGCCGGCGGCAAGCAATCAGCCCAGGCCGTTGCAGTTGACGATCTTTCAGCCGCCACGCACGACCCGCTCTTGGCAGGGCTGCGCCAGCGGCTTCGACGCGACAGTGCAGCCCATCGCCAAGGTCGTATCGGCCTGCGCTGTGTTTATTCTGCTGAAGCGGTGCAAGCGCTGGTGGGCTCGGCCGGTGATCTCAGCTGCCATGGCTACGGTTCATCGGTGGTGGTCACCGCCACCTTTGGCATGACTGCCGCTGGTGAGTGTCTGGATCAGCTCTTAAAAGATTCAAGCTAGAATCATGGGCTCTACAGACCGTGGGTCGTTAGCTCAGTCGGTAGAGCAGCGGACTTTTAATCCGTTGGTCGCGTGTTCGAGTCACGCACGACCCACCATCCGCCCGGGTAGTTCCTCTGGGGGCTCTTAGCTCAGTTGGTAGAGCAGCGGACTCTTAATCCGTTGGTCGTAGGTTCGAATCCTACAGGGCCCACCATCCCCCGTGTAAGCAAGCGCACTACGCACACACGGTGCGGAACTTTGCGCAAGCGTTTTCTGCTTGAGCACATCAGCGTGCTCACACTTTGCCGCAACGACTCAGGCGGTCGCCAGAGGGTGCGGGATACTTTGAGACCATCCGCGACGCAAACCGCTGGCCCGAACTTGGATGGAGCCCCCGATGCCACCGATGCCACCGATCCCAACCCTAACCCGCAGGCTGATGCTCTCGTCTGCTCTGCTTCTGACCGGCTGCGCCGCCATTGACCCGCATGCCGTCATCACCCGACGCGCCCCGCAGTCTGCCGATGGCGCACCGTCCGCGTCTGCCCCCCAGGCGCCACTGGATGCCACCACCCGCGCCGCCGCCTTCGACTTCGTGTGGCGCACGGTCGATGCGCGTTACTTCGATCCCAGGATGAACGGTGTGGACTGGAAGGCGGCCGTGGAGAAGTGGCGCGCGCCGGTGCTGCAGGCCCCCGATGACGATGCCTTCTGGGACCGTCTGGACCGGATGGCGGGAGAACTGAACGATGTCCACACCCGCGTGGTCAGCCCCAAGCGGGCACAGTTGATCGAGCGTTCCCAGTCGGTGAGCTTGGGGTTCTCATTCCGTCCGCTTGGCGAGAGCCTGGTGGTCACCAGCGTCAATGGTGAGGGGGACGCCTGGTGGGCCGGTGTGCGGCCCGGCATGGCACTGCTGGCCGTGGATGGGGAGCCCGCCCAAGCCGTGTACAGCCGACTTCGTGCCGAGGCGCGAGGCGGCTCGACTGAGCAACAGCGCCACAACCTGGCCGCTGCGCGCCTGTTGGCGGGTGAGCCGGACTCCACCGTGCGCCTGGCCTTGGCGCGCACAGACGGCTCCCGAATCGAGGCGGTTCTGCGGCGCACCGTGTTGTCGAACCCGCCACGGGTCACGCACCGGCGGCTGCCTGAAGGCCCCGGATACATTCGCCTGACGGCTTGGAATGCGTCACTCCAGGGGCGCATGCTCAGCGCCATCGAGGCACTGAAAGATGCGCCTTCGCTGATCATTGATCTGCGCGGCAATGGTGGCGGCTCGGCCGGCATGGTGCAGCAGGTCGCTCGGGCGTTTTTTGACGGTGAGGTTCAGGGGGGCCGCACGCTGACCCGCACCGGCAAGCCCATCACACTGGCCTTCGAGATGGTCGAACTGGTGAAGCTGCAGAGCACGCTGAAGGGAACCGGGCTGTACAAGGGCCCCGTGGCCATCCTGGTGGATGCCGGAAGCGGCAGCGCCAGTGAGAAGTTCTCCGGCCTCATGCAGTCACTTCAGCGCGCAACCGTGGTGGGCCAGGTGACCTGTGGGTGTTTGCTGGGCTACTTGGGATATGCGGAGGTGCCCGGCGGCGGCAAGTTGGCCTACAGCGAGTTGGGCTATGTGATGCCGGATGGCAGCCGCATTGAGGCCACGGGGGTGGTGCCCAATCTGGAGGTACCCACCTCGATTGAGGATCTACGACTGGGCCGCGATCGCGCCCTGGAGGTGGCGGTGGCGCATTTGAAGCGGTGATCCAGCCCTTTGGTCAAGGCGGTAACAGCACATTCCAAAGCGCATGGCCCAACAAGCGATTGGGCAGCAGAGTGAACAGGCCGGTCACGATCAAACCCCAGGCGTAGGTGCCGGCCATGATGTTGCGGTGCAGGCGAACCCGCGCGGTTCGGGCTGCCCAAACGCCCGCCGTCAGCATCACCAGCGTAAAGACGGACAAGCCATGGATCCAGGAAAAGGCATCGCGGTAGATGCCAAAGGACGACAGCGCCGTGAAACCCAACAACGCCACCCACGCACGACCCATCCAGCGATGGGCCTCCGTGCCTTTGCGGCGCACCAATACGGCGGTCCCTATCAACACCGCCATTGCAGCCACGCTGGCGTGGGCGGCGATCAGGGGTGTCCAGGAATAGTTGGGTGGTGGTAGGGCCATATTGGAACTGGACCCGATAGGTTTACAGATCGACACGCTCAGGGAACACTGCGCAGACGTGATACGCACTGTATTAGACAGCATGGTCATGGTCACCTTCCTCGCCTTGTTGCTGAGCGCCCTGCTGCCCTCTCTCAGCCATGCCGAAGAGCTTCGCATGCAGGTGGGTGGCATGGGCCGCATGGCACTGGTCGTCAATGCGCAGCCTTCACAGGAAAAGCGCCCGCTGGTGCTGGTCTTGCACGGCGGTGCGGGCAGCGCGGCCATGCAGCGCCAGCGGACAGGGTTCGACGCGGTGGCGCAGCGCGAAGGGTTCATGGTGGTCTATCCGCAGGGATCTGAATTTAGGCCGGGCATGCACGCCTGGAACACCGGCCACCTGATGCGCAGGCAGGTGGGCACGGTCGATGATGTGGCGTTTCTTGACGCGTTGATCGATCGGCTGATCGATCAGTACGGCGCCGACCCGAAGCGGGGTACATGACCGGCGGCTCCAACGGCGGCATGATGACCATGGTCTATGCCACACAACGCGCCGAGCGCCTGGCGTTGCGTACACAAAAAGCGTACGGACGACTTAGGAGAGGTATACCAAAAATGGACGAACACGGTAGGGAATTTTCTGCTTCGCGTAGAACAACGCAGCAGCGTCAACACCACTTTGACAACACGCTACATCAGTTTGTTGTGCGTGCGGTTTTGTGGGGCAGAGTCAGCACTCTTAATCCGGTGGTCGTGCGTTCGAATCCTACAGGGCCCACCATTACTTCAGCGCGCGGCTCAGCGCCCATCCCACAGCCACTCCGACCGCGTCGGCCAAAGCATCGCCCGCATCCGCGTGGCGCCAACCGCTGACGCCCTGAGCGAGCTCAATGGCAACCCCCAAGGCCAGCAGCCCCAGAACCACTCGGGCGCTGTGACCGGCGCCGCCGGGATAAGCCCATAGGCCCAAGGTTCCCAGCACTGCAAAACCCGCGGTGTGTTGTGCCTTATCCCAAATGGAGGCTGTGAACTCGGGCAACCGGTCTGTGGGCAGAAGGCTGAGTACCGTCAGAACTGACACAGCCAAGTAAAACAGGGCACGCCGCGCCAAAACGAGTTTGGGGTTTTTCGGCGCAGACGGGGTGGACATGAGTAACATCATGCCCCATGAAGACCTGCTTACGGGAACGCCTGGCCGCCCCAGGCCTCATCCTGGCCCCGGGGGTGTACGACATGGTGAGCCTTAAGCTGGCCGACCGAATGGGGTTTGATGCCCTTTACATGACTGGCTTTGGTACCGTGGCGTCCCACTTGGGCCTGCCCGACGCGGGGCTGGCCACTTACCGCGACATGCTCAACCGTGTGCAGGCCATGGCAGGTATGGCCACCACGCCCTTGATCGCGGATGGCGACACCGGCTACGGCGGCTTGCTCAACGTCCGGCATACCGTGCAAGGCTATGAGGCTGCCGGTGCACAGGCTATCCAACTGGAGGACCAAGAGTTTCCCAAGAAGTGCGGGCATACGACAGGCCGGCGGGTCATTCCTCTGCAGGACATGGTTCGCAAGATTCGGGTGGCCGTTGAGGCGCGCCGCAGCCCAGACTTCCTCATCATTGCCCGCACCGATGCGCGCACGGCGCTGGGCCTGGACGAGGCGCTCAAGCGTGCGCTGGCCTATGAGCAGGCTGGCGCCGACATCCTGTTCGTCGAATCCCCAGAGAGCGTGGACGAAATGCGGCGCATCACGGCCACGCTGCACAAGCCCTTGTTGGCCAATATGGTCGAGGGCGGGCGCACGCCGGTTCTCACCCCCTTGGAACTGCAGGAAATCGGCTATCGCTTGGCTATCTTCCCAGTCTCGGCTTTGTTGGCCGCTGCGCAGGCGATGCAAACCACCTATGCACGGTTAAAGGCCCATACAACCACAGGCAACACCGTGGGTGCGGGCGGGGAAGCAGTGCTGCTTGAGTCGGGTCCACCATTGATGGCGTTCTCCGACATGACCCAGCTCATGGGCTTCGAAGAGATATGGGTCTTTGAACGCCGACACGCCCAAGACTAGGGGCGTTACCGGTATCCGGATCAAACCCTCAACACCACAACACGGGAGACCTTCATGAGCCTTCGCCGACATATTTTGCTGAGCTGTTGGGCGGCTGCGGCCAGCCTTTGGGCCCCTGCGCTTGCACAGGGCAGCACCGAGCCTTGGCCCAACAAACCCCTGCGGCTGATCGTGCCCTTCGTTCCCGGTGGCGTGACCGACACCAGCGGTCGAGTGATCGCCGAGTTTTTGAGCCGACGGCTGGGGCAACAGGTGGTGGTAGACAACAAGCCCGGTGCGTCCGGCAACATCGGCACTCAGCTCGCGGCGACCGCCGCAGCGGACGGCTACACCTTGCTGCTGGGCTTTGATGGCACGCTGGTGATCAATCCCCATGTCTTCGCCAAAGTGCCTTTTGACACCCAAAAGGACTTCCAGCCCGTGGGCAAGATTGGCGATGCAGTGCTGATCTTGGTGGCCAATACGGGTGTCAAGGCGAACACGCTGCAAGAGGTATTGGCACTGTCCAGAAAAGAGCAGGGCGGCTTGCCCTACGGCACGTCTGGTATCGGCGGCACGCCCCATATTGCAGCTGAACTGCTCAAGCAGCGTACGGGCGCCCAACTCACGCACGTACCCTACAAGGGCGGTGGTCAGGCCATTACCGATGTGATCGGGGGCGCGATTCCCTTGGTATACACCGCCGTAGCCGGTGCACAGGCTCATGTCAAGAGTGGCAAGCTCAAGGCCATCGCCGTCAGCAGCCCGGTGCGTACACCGGCCTTGCCCGAGGTGCCCACCTTCATTGAAAGTGGCATCGCCGATTTTGTCGTCACTTCATGGGTGGGACTCTTGGCACCGGCGCGCACGCCGGCTGCTGTCGTGCAGCGGCTGAACACCGAGCTCAACGCGGTGCTGGCCGATCCCGCCTTGAGGGAACGCTTGGCCGTATTGGGCATCGACCCGCGCCCCGGCAGCCCTGAGCAGTTCGGCGAGGAAATCAAGCGAGACCTTTCCCGTTACGAGGGCGTGGTGAAGGCTGCAGGTATCAAGGCCGAGTAGGCCCTCGGCTTTATGCCGATGAGGATCGACAGAACATGATGGCCATAGCCAAGCCGCTCTGGCCGCCTTGCTGTTGCTGGCCAGTGGATCGGCCTGTGCACAGGCGTCCGCTGGATGCGAGCCCGCTGCCGGCGTCGGCCCCATCCTGGGTCAAATCTTGACTGATCTTTTCTCCACAACGGATCGAGCAAGGTGTAAGGCGCTGGTGTCCTTCGAAATCCGTCACCCTGAGTAGAAGACCTAATCCGATACCCGCGGCACAGGTGCAGTGCGGCGGTGGATGGAAAATGAACTGCGGGCGTGCGCGCGTGCCAGCGGCGGGGCGCTTAAGGCCTACCAGCTGCCAATATTGGGCATGCTGGTCCAGGGCTCTGCCGGCGGCAGAGGGGTTCCCTTTTGCAGCAGCTCGATGCTGATCTGATCGGGGCTGCGTACGAAGGCCATGCGGCCATCGCGCGGAGGGCGGCTGATGATGACGCCATGATCCTGCAGCCGCGCACAGGTTTCGTAGATGTTATCCACACCAAAGGCAATGTGGCCGAAGTTGCGCCCGCCGCTGTAGGTTTCGGGGTCCCAGTTGTAGGTGAGTTCAATCTGCGCCTGTTTATCGCCGGGTGCGGCCAGGTAGATCAATGTGAAGCGACCCTGTTCGCTGGCGTATTCGCGCTGAACCTGAAGTCCGAGTGCGTCGCGGTAAAAGGCCAATGATTGCTCTACGTTGGACACGCGAACCATGGTGTGCAAATAAATCATGGCGTGAATTTAAACCGATGTAGATGGATCTTGCAGGGCCAAAGTCGGATCTCTCTGTCGGCCCCGCATGGGGCTCTGCTCAGCGCCAGCTGAACAAGGCCAAGCGCCTGTAGATCAGGGTGTATGCCATCGCGAACGCCAATAACCCGGCCCACGCAGCGGGCGCAGCCTTCCAAAACACGGCGCCCATGCATGCAGGCCCCAATGCAATCAGCCAGATCAAGGGGGAGACGCTGGCGTTTTGCATGACCGTGGGCCAGTGTGCCAGGCGCTTGCGCGCGACACGGCACTTCACCAGCGAGTGCAGGTGCAGCCGATCGGGGTGCATGGCCGAATGGGCACGGCGCAGCCGACGGACCACGCTGAAGACCACCTCCAGCACCGGGTAGGCGCAGCTCAGCAGCACTGCTACGGCGCTGACCTCGGGGTTACGCTCAATCAGCAAGACCGCCAGCCAGGCCAGCCAGAAGCCCAGGGTGTAGGCCCCACCATCGCCTAAAAAAATCTTACCCAGCGGGAAGTTGACCACCAAGAATCCGCCCACCACAGCACTTGAGGCAAACAAGACGCCAGCCAGCGTGTGGTCACCGGCTTGTAGAGCAATGGTGCCCAATGTGCA
>VGHB01000011.1 GCA_016868355.1 Betaproteobacteria bacterium
GCCCCACCTGGCGGCGCCCCACCCGGAGGCGGCCCACCCGGAGGCGGCCCACCTGGAGGCGGCCCACCTGTGGGCGGCTTGGCCCCACCTGGAGGCGGCCCACCCGGAGGCGGCCCACCCGGAGGCGGTCCACCTGTGGGCGGCTTGGCCCCACCTGGAGGCGGCCCACCCGGAGGCGGCCCACCTGGAGGCGGTCCACCTGGAGGCGGTCCACCTGTGGGCGGCTTGGCCCCACCCGGAGGCGGCCCACCTGGCGGCGGTCCACCTGGAGGCGGTCCACCCGCGGGCGGCTTGGCCCCACCTGGAGGCGGCCCACCCGGAGGCGGCCCACCCGGAGGCGGTCCACCTGCGGGCGGCTTGGCCCCACCTGGAGGCGGCCCACCGGGAGGCGGCCCACCCGGAGGCGGTCCACCTGCGGGCGGCTTGGCCCCACCTGGAGGCGGCCCACCCGGAGGCGGTCCACCCGGAGGCGGTCCACCTGCGGGCGGCTTAGCCCCACCTGGAGGCGGCCCACCTGGAGGCGGCCCACCTGTGGGCGGCTTGGCCCCACCTGGAGGCGGCCCACCCGGAGGCGGTCCACCTGGAGGCGATCCACCTGCAGGCGGATTGGCCCCAGGTGGGGGCTTTTTGGGGTCGGCAGTCTGTGCACCGACCAGGGTTGTGCCCAGTACCATCACCGCCACCAGTGCGGTTTTCTTCACCATCACGTTCTCCTTCCGTCAAGGTGATGCTTGGCCAAGCAATGCACCAATGATGCATCTCCTAGAGGTCCACAGTGTTTAAACGAGCCAAGTGAGCCCGAGAGTAGTCCTCAAAATCCACATATGTCAAGGGGGTTTGATGAGGCGTTCGGCATATGACCAGAAGGGGTTGCCCTACAGCCTGGCGCGTACCAGGTTAGCAGGGTGTGAAATTTCCCCAAACCGACCTCGGCTCGAGGCAGGCTTGAGCCCAAGCCGCCCCTTTTGGACGACTTTAGAGTGGGCGGCCGTGGCGAAAGCACCTGCGAGCCCGGCTCCGTGGACGTCGTGGAGCGCAGCCTTTTGGCGCGCCGCTACTTCGTCGCACGCAACGACACTTTCAAGGGGTTGGCTGTGCTGGCGCAGATCGGACAGCCTTCGCGCAACCGTATCAGCCTGTAAGTCGAGATCCGCAGACCCCTGTACATGCACCAGGCCACGCGCGAGCGTTCAACTGCGTTCGAGCCCCTGAGGGCCCATCTCACCGAGGTGCTGGGCGAGGTGGCGGCCTATGTGCGCTCGCGCTAGCCTGCTTAAGCTGCGCGCTCAGGGGGTTCGCGCTCATGATGTCGGCCACGGGCCTGTGGTCGGCATCTCGCCCCGCCAGAAGTACGCGAATGGCGCAATCACCCTGCGAGGCGATGCCCACGAGTTGTCAAGCTTCGGTCGCGGGTACAGCGCGGACGCGGTGCTCCTTCATCAGCTGCGAAGCGAGCTTGACCGGGGCGGTGGGCGCGACCTGGATGACGCGCCGGGGTTATGGGTCAGGCAATCCTTGACGGTGCCGATGGTGGAGCCTTTCTAGAACGAGGGTTTCAGAGGACCGCCGCTGCCTACACTGCGAGTGCTCATCCAATTGAACGCTTCGACAAGGGCTGCAGACATGTCCGACCACACCGCTGTGTACCCGCACCTGCTTGCACCCCTGACGCTGGGTCGTGTTCGCTTGCGCAACCGGGTGCTCATGGGGTCGATGCATACCGGCTTGGAGGATGGCCGGGATCTGCGCCCCTTGGCTGCCTTCTTCCGCGAACGAGCCGCTGGCGGGGTGGGCCTCATCGTGACTGGCGGTATTGCACCCAACATCGCCGGATGGGCCAAGCCGTTTGCTGGAACGCTGGCCACGCAGGCCGCAGCAAAACGCCATCAGGTGGTCACCCGTGCGGTACACGAAGCCGGTGGGCATATCGCCATGCAGATCCTGCACACCGGGCGCTATGCCTACCATCCCTTGGCCGTTGCGCCCACCCGCCTGCGTTCGCCGATTTCGCCCTTTACCCCGTTCGAACTGTCGGCACGCGGGGTGGAGCGTCAGATCCGGGCCTTTGTGCGCTGTGCCCTGCTGGCCCGTGAGGCCGGCTATGACGGCGTGGAGATCATGGGCTCAGAGGGTTACTTCATCAACCAGTTCATATCGGCGGCGACCAACCACCGCCAAGATGCATGGGGTGGCGACTACATCCGCCGCATGCGGCTGCCCGTCGAGATCGTGCAACGCACCCGCGAAGCCCTGGGCCCAGACTTCATCATCATCTACCGGCTCTCATTGATCGACCTCGTGCCCGGTGGCAGCCGTTGGGACGAGGTGCTGACTTTGGGCCGCGCCATTGCGCAGGCCGGCGCCTCGATCATCAACACCGGCATCGGTTGGCATGAGTCCCGTGTTCCCACCATCGCCACCAGCGTGCCGCGCGCAGCCTTTGCCTGGCTCACAGCCCGATTGAAGCAGGCCTTTGTGCAAGAAGGCATCACCACGCCCTTGGTGGCCAGCAACCGAATCAACACACCCGAGGTGGCCGAGGGTATCTTGGCCGAAGGTGCAGCCGATCTGGTGTCGATGGCGCGCCCGCTTTTGGCCGATGCCGACTTTGTCAACAAGGCTGCACAAGGGCGCGCGCAGGACATCAATACCTGTATTGCCTGTAACCAGGCCTGCCTGGATCATGTGTTTCAGAACCGGCGTGCATCTTGCCTGGTCAACCCAAGGGCTTGCCACGAAACCGAACTGGTGATCCGTCCGACAAGCCGGCCCAAGCGCATCGCGGTGGTTGGCGCGGGCCCAGCGGGCGTCACCGCTGCCACCTGGGCTGCCGAGCGTGGGCATCATGTGGAGCTCTTTGACCGCGCCTGGACAATTGGTGGCCAGCTCAACATGGCCCGGCGCATTCCGGGTAAGGAAGAGTTCGACGAGACGCTGCGCTACCTAAGCCGGCGCATTCAGACCACAGGCGTGCACTTGCATCTGGGGCGCGACATTCAGCCTGCGGATGTGTTGGATTTTGATGAGGTGGTGGTGGCCACCGGTGTGCAGCCACGCAACCCACGCATACCTGGCCAGGACCACCCTAAAGTGCTGAGCTACCTTCAGGTCTTGCGCGACGATGCGCCGGTAGGCCCGCGTGTGGCCGTCATCGGAGCTGGTGGGATAGGTTTTGATGTGGCCGAATTCCTATCCCATCACGGGCCATCGAGCACGCTGAACCGGCAGGCCTGGCAAAGGCAATGGGGTGTGGGCGACCCAGTGCAGTCGCCAGGCGGCCTGGCTCCCGAAGGACCACAGAACCAGACACCTGCGCGAGAGGTGGTTCTCTTGCAGCGCCGCGAGGGCAAGTTGGGGTCGGGCTTGGGCAAGACGACGGGATGGATTCACCGAACCGCCTTGAAGATCAAGCGTGTGCAGATGATCAGCGGTGTGAACTACGAGCGGATCGACGACCGAGGCTTGCTCATTTCACACGGGCCGCAACGCGAAGACCTGCGGTGGATCGAATGCGAGCACATTGTCATCTGTGCTGGGCAAGAGCCGCTGCGCAGCTTGGCCGACGCGCTGCAAGAGCAGGGCCGTACGGTTCATATTCTCGGCGGCGCGCGTGTGGCCCGAGAGCTCGATGCCAAACGAGCCATTGATGAAGCGGCCCGCTGGGCACTGTCGGCGTAGCCTATTTCCAGCGCATGGGTTCAATCAGCACTGGGTCTGAATCGCCGCTGAGGGCGACTGCGCCGTCCTGCACCGTGGCTTGCAGCTGCATGCTGCGTGCGGCCATCGCCGCCAGCTGCTGAGAGGCCTCGGTGGGAACACGATAGACCTGCAGCTTGTCCAGTCGACTGAGCTTGTTCTCGATGCCGCGCCACCAAACCTCGGCGGCATGGTTGAACGCGTACACCTTCACCACGTCCGCCTTCTGACACGCCTTCAGCAAGGGACGGTCTTCAGGCTGTCCGACCTCTACCCACAGCCGGGTTTGGCCTGTGAAGTCCTTGAGCCACAGATCAGGGTCTTCGGGATCTGACAGGCCCGCTCCGAAGGCCAGAGTACCGTCGCCACTGCAGGTGTCCTGCAACTCGTGGGCATTCAACGCCAGGGCCAGCAGACGAATCATCATCCGTTCGTCGGTTTCACTGGGGTGACGCGCCAGGGTGAGTGCGTGGTCGGCATAGTAGCCGTGATCGATATCGGCAATTGCCAACGTCGCCTTGTAAATGGTGGACTTCAGAGCCATGATGTGATGCGTTCCAGACCGGCATTGTCGCTGAGTGCGCCCAGCGCGGATTGGCAGCCGCACGTGCATTCGGCCTACTTGGTGTCGAAGCGTGTCACCCCGTTCCAATCTGGGCCCGGTGGATGCAGCATGAGGTGCTCCAACCGCCTACGGTAGTGCGCCACCAAGACGAGCGCCGGCTCATCGCGTTCCAATTGGTGAAGGGCCGCTAGGGCAGCGGCCCAATCCCGCTCATACAGCAGGCGCAGCATCTCGTTCCAGCGCTCGATTCGGGCCTGCTGCGCGCCGACTTCGCTCAAGGGGCCAATGGGCTCGTATATGCGAACCGGCGTTTGCTTGCCCTTGACGCGTACGCGGTCCACTTCGCGACAAAGCCAGTGGGGCAGCAGCGCGCGCGTGTCCTGGCCGATCAGGATATCGACTCCGTAGGCGCGCGTGAGCCCTTCCAACCGGGATCCCAAGTTGACCGCATCACCCATGACGGTGTAGGCGCGGCGCAGTTGTGAGCCCATATCGCCCACGCGCATCAGCCCGGTGTTGACCCCAACGCCGATGGCAACGGAGGGCCAGCCTTTGTTCGTAAACGCCGCACTGAGCACCCGGGCTTGGCGTTGCATGGCGAGGGCTGCGGACACGGCGCGCTCGGCATGCGCCGCCTCTTCCAGGGGGGCACCCCAGAAGGCCATCACCGCATCGCCAATGTATTTGTCCAGGGTCCCTTGGTGCTGTTCCCGTATGACCAGGCTCATGGCCGTGAGGTACTCGTTGATCCAATCGGCCAAGGCCTGTGGGCTTAGACCTTCAGCAGTGGTGGTAAAGCCCCGCACGTCAGCAAAGAGCACGGTGAGTTCGCGTTCCACGGGCTTCATCGAGTAGGCCCCGGGGTTCTCCGCCATGCGTTGTACGATTTCGGGCGGTACATAGCTGGCAAACAAGGTGGCCAGCTGCCGGCGCGATCGCGACTCCACTGCATAGCCCCAGGTCACCTGAAGCGCGGTGGGCATGAAGATGGCCAAGAGCGGTACGGCCAGGGGCAAGAGCAGACCGGTCTTGTTCAGCAGCAGGCCCTGGCCTAGCAGCAGCAGCACGGCCCAAGCCGCGGCAGCGCCCGCCAGGACGGCGGGCCGCCACCGCCCGCCCCACAACGCCAGGGGCAAGGCCGTGAGCGCCAGCACGCCTTCAACCATTGGCGTGTAGGAAGGCTGCCGAAGCACTCGGCCGTCCAACCATCCAGCGATCAGCTCGGCGTGTACCTGAACACCCGGCAGGCTGGCGTGCAGCGGGGTCGTCACCAGGTCGGCCAAACCGGAGGCCGACGAGCCGACCAGCACGATGCGCCCCTGCAACTCTCCCGCGGGCATGCGGCCTCGGGAGATATTCGCCGCTGACACCACTGGAACTGAGCGACTGCCCAGGCGATAGGGCACCAAGGCTTGCAGGGCTTCGTCCACGGGCATCTGCAACCCCGCCACCTCCAAGGCCTCAATGCGGCGCTGGCCACCATAGGCGGCCCACACCGGGGTAGGCTCGGGCGCGTCTGACAGAGCCCGCAGCACCGACAGCGACAGGGCCGGGTGCCAGCGCTGTTCATGTTCGACCACAAGGGGCACGCGCCGGGTCACGCCGTCGACATCCTGCAGGGCCTGTACATGGCCGCTGCCAGCGGCCGCGCTGCGTAAATCAGGCACAACGCCAGTCACCTGCTCGTAGCTGCGGATCCGCATCTGCAGGTCTTTCCAGGCCCGGGGGTCCAGGCCCGGCGGTGGTTCGCCCGATGATCCACCGCCTGTGTGGAAGGCATCGCCCACCACCACGGGGCCCAGCCGCATGGCCTGCACCAGTTGTGCATCCTGCTCGTGCCGCCCAGCCAGGATGATGTCCAAGCCCACCACGGCCGCGCCCTGTTCTTCGAACAGGGCCCGGATCAGGGCGGCGATGCGGTCACGTGGCCACGGCCAGCGTCCCTCCCCACCTTGCTCTGGCTCGCGCAGGCTGGCCTCGTCGATATCCACGATGGTCAGGCGCTCATCGGCTTGGTCCTCGGTCATGGACGTGGCCCACCAGGCGATGCGGGCGTCGTACAGCCACCACTCCAGCCGTTGCAGGCCGGGCAGCGTCCAAGCCTGCAGGGCATGGCCTGCCAGCACCAAGACCAGGCTGCAGGCCAGCAGGGCTCGGCGCATCTCAGGGCCCGGTGTCGACGCGTATCAGTACCTGGGCCGACTCAGGCCGCGCGCTGCTCGAAGCAATCGTTTGACGTCCGCCCGAAAGCCAGGAGGCACGCCCGCTGATGTCCGTCCAGGTGCCCAGGCGCATGGTCAGGATCAATGACCCACCCCGAAGCACGTCTTGAACCTGCACCTGTGCCTGGCCATCCTGTACCTTGGCTGTTATGTCCAGCGTGAGGGTGACCGGAGGTTCCGGGGCGCGCCGCTGCCTAGTGTTGGGCGGTGGTGCATAGGACAGGCTGAGCCTTGCAGACTCGCCTTCGCGGGCCAGGGCCTCGGTTTGCACAGGCTCGACCGGCGCGCCGGCGCTGGAGATCACCACCGCACCATCAGCCATGGGCGATGCCATGCGCAGCCCGATCTTCAGGCTCCGCGCCAGCGGGGCGGCCTCACGCGCAGGCGGTGACGCCACTGGCCCATCGGGCAGGTTCAGGAAGGGCGGAATCTGCGGCAGCACGCGGGGCGCATCACCCGGCATCAACCCCACAAACACCGCCTGTCCGGCCAGTACATCAAGTGGGGGTGAGCCTGGCGAGCTCAGCCGGGTTCGGCCTTCGTAAACCCGGTGGTAAGTGCCCGCTGGCGTTTGAAAGGCTTCGGCCAGGCGATCGGGAAAGAAAGCCAGTTCGAACTCGGTGCCCCGGATCGCGATCACCGCGTTGGGTGTACTCAACCGAACCTTGTCGGGTGCGCGCTGCCCGATGGCACCGGTGGCAGCGCGCAGGCCGCCTTCAATCAAGCGAGTGGCGGTTTGCGCGCGGGGCTCTTGCGCCGCAGCGGCATCAGCCGGGTACTGCTCAATCAGCAAACGCGAGCTCGGTCGCACCCACAGCCGGGCGTCGTCGATCATGCGCAGCTGCACTTGGCCCGACGCACCGGTGGTGATGGTGTCACCCGTGTAGACCTGATCACCCTTGATAGCCGCACGTTCCTGGCCAGTGGACTGGATGATTCGTGCCTGGCCCAGGACCACCTGAACCGTGCCGGCTGCAGACCATGCCGTTGCCGGCAGCGCCAGGCAGCACGTCAGGATCCAAAGCCGCAGCCGACCCCACAACACAACGGCTCCTGCGTACCTATGGGCGCTCAACTTGAACGCTGGGTGGACAGACGCACCAAGCTGGCCAGTTCGTCCCGCCAGGCCGAAGGTGCCAGGCTCCGCAAAGCGTCCAGCGCCAAGTCAGCTTCGCCCTGGGCGGCCTGGCGCGTGCCCTCTAGGGCCTTGGTGCGCCGAACCACCGCTACCACTTCGGGCAGTCGCTCCACTTCACCGCGCTGAATGGCCTGGCGCACCAGGTCGCGTTCGGCCGGGGTGCCCTTTTGCATGGCCAGCAACAAGGGCAGGGTCGGCTTGCCCTCTCGCAAGTCGTCACCCACGTTTTTGCCCAGGGCCTCGGTTTGCCCGTCGTAATCCAGCAGGTCGTCCATGAGTTGGAAAGTGGTTCCCAGGTGGCGGCCCAGATCGGCGCAGCGCGTACGCTGCACGGTTGGAACTCCGGCCAGAACCGCACCAAGCTCAGCGCTTGCCTCGAAGAGCTTGGCAGTCTTGTAGCGAATCACCTTCAGGTAGTCCTGCACCGGCAAATCCGGGTCGTGCATATTCATCAGCTGCAGCACCTCGCCTTCGGCGATCACATTCGTGGCATTGGCCAGTATGTCCAGCACCGCCATCGACTGCACCGACACCATCATTTGGAAGGCGCGGGAATACAGAAAGTCACCCACCAGCACGGCCGCCGCGTTGCCAAATATCGCGTTGGCGGTTTGACGCCCGCGGCGCAGGTGGCTCTCATCAACGACGTCGTCGTGGAGCAAGGTGGCTGTGTGAATGAATTCCACCACTGCCGCCAGTGTGTGGGCGCGCGGGCCTTGGTAGCCCAAGGCAGCGGCCACCAAAAGCAGCAGCCGCGGCCGCACCCGCTTGCCGCCCGCGCCTACGATGTAGTGCCCGATCTGCTGAACCAGGGCCACATCTGAGTGCAGCTGTTGGCGGATCACGTCGTCCACCTGCCCCATCTGCTCGTCCAGCCAGGCTGCGCAATCGATTTCGAAGGTGGTGGGCGTGCTCACAGACAGCGGTTCTACAGTAGTTAGCATTATAGGAACGCTCAGCGCCTCAACGGCGCCGCGCAGGCTGACGCCTGGCCCAAATTTGGGGTTTTGTTATACTTTAGAGTTCTTCGCGCTGCAAAGACTCGTGCAGAAGCGCTTGGTCTGAGCGGTAAAGAGAAACGTCTTCTGGCACGCCTGCTCCGTTTCAACGGGCCTGCGAGCTGCCCAGAAGGAAGGATCAACGAAAGGATTTCCCATGTACGCGGTCATAAAAACCGGTGGCAAGCAATATAAAGTCGCTGCTGGCGCGAAGCTCAAAGTAGAACAGATTGCTGCGGACGTTGGCCAGGAAATCGTGATCGACCAGGTTCTGGCCATCGGAAGTGGCGCCGAACTGAAGGTTGGTACGCCTGTGGTGGCAGGCGCAACCGTGAAAGCCACCGTCGTGGCCCACGGCAAGCACGACAAGGTGCGTATTTTCAAGATGCGCCGTCGCAAGCACTACAAGAAGTCGCAAGGCCACCGCCAGACTTTCACCGAGCTGGAGATCAGCTCCGTGAACGCCTGAGCCCTGAGCCCTTTCCAACCTTGCAGGAGTAAAGATTCATGGCACAAAAAAAGGGCGGCGGCTCCACACGCAACGGCCGCGATTCCAAGCCAAAGATGCTGGGCGTCAAGGTTTTCGGCGGCCAGACCATCCCAGCCGGCTCGATCATCGTGCGCCAGCGCGGCACCCGGTTTCACGCTGGGCCCAACGTGGGCATGGGCAGGGACCACACCCTATTCGCCCTCGTGGACGGTACGGTGAGCTTCGCCACCAAGGGTGAACTTAACCGTCAAACGGTGGCCGTCACGCCCGCCTGAGGTCGGCGCTGATGTTCCCCGCGCAAGCCCCGGTTCGCCGGGGTTTGCCGTTTTGAGGCCCGTATGAAATTTGTCGACGAAGCCACCATTGATGTCGCAGCCGGTAACGGGGGCGCCGGCTGCGTGAGCTTTCGGCGTGAAAAGTTCATCCCCTTTGGCGGCCCCGATGGGGGAGACGGCGGCCGCGGTGGCGGTGTGTGGGCCGTGGGTGACCGCAACCTCAACACCCTGATCGACTACCGCTACGCGCGCCGGCATGAAGCCAAGAACGGCGAGCCCGGCCGGGGTTCTGACCAGTTTGGCGCGGCCGCCGATGACATCGTGCTGCGCATGCCGGTGGGCACCATCCTGCGCGACGCTGAAACCGATGAGGTGGTGGCTGAGTTGCTGGTGCCAGGCGAGCCGGTGCTGGTGTGCAAGGGCGGCGACGGCGGATTCGGCAACTTGCACTACAAGACCAGCACCAACCGAGCCCCGCGCCAGAAGACGCCCGGCTGGCCCGGCGAAGCGAAGAGGCTGCGCTTGGAATTACGCGTATTGGCCGACGTGGGCCTCTTGGGCATGCCCAATGCAGGTAAAAGCACCCTGATCGCTGCCATCTCGAACGCGCGGCCCAAGATTGCCGACTATCCCTTCACCACTTTGCACCCCAACCTGGGTGTGGTGCGCGTGGGCCCTGAAAAGAGCTTTGTAGTGGCCGATATCCCCGGGTTGATCGAAGGGGCTGCTGAAGGTGCAGGACTGGGCCACCAGTTTTTGCGCCATCTGCAACGCACCGAGCTGCTGCTGCACCTCGTGGACTTGGCGCCCTTTGATGACGCTGATCCTGCACAGCAGGCCAAGGCCATCGTCGAGGAGCTGCGCAAGTACGACGAGTCCCTGCACCAAAAGCCGCGATGGGTGGTCCTCAACAAGATGGATATGGTGCCCCACAACGAGCGCGCCGCGCGGGTCAAGAACTTCATCAAGCAGCTGAGGTGGAAGGGGTTGGTATTCGAAATCTCCGCCCTGACTCGCCAGGGGCTGGAGCCCCTGATCCACGCTATCTACGACCATGTGGCGGCCCACCGGGCGCCGGTGATACCCGAGCCCGATGCGCGCTTTGAGGTGTCTGCCCCAGCGCTGTCGCAGCTCGAAGATCTGGCCCCCCGATTAAGAGGCGACTGAACCACACAGGGCTGAATGCTCAGGCCTGTGGCCGCATACCACGCTCCGATCTCCATGCCTGACCTCCACGCCTGATCTGCACCGACCGAGCCGGCACATGACTCAAGCCTCCACACTGAACCCAGCCGTGTTGTGCGATGCGCGCCGTATTGTCATCAAGGTGGGGTCCAGCTTGGTCACCAACGAGGGCCGCGGCGTGGACGCACAGGCCATTGAGAACTGGTGCCGTCAAATGGCGGCGTTGGCGCAGCAAGGGCGTGAGGTGATCATGGTCTCCAGCGGCGCCATCGCAGAAGGCATGAAGCGCCTGGGCTGGGCCACGCGGCCCAAAGAACTGCATGAGCTGCAGGCGGCCGCAGCGGTGGGCCAGATGGGCTTGGCACAAATGTACGAGTCGCTGCTGCGCGAACAGGGCCTGCACAGCGCGCAGGTGCTGCTGACCCACGCTGATCTGGCCGACCGTGAGCGCTACCTGAATGCGCGCTCCACCCTGCTGACCTTGTTATCGCTGCGGGTTGTGCCCGTGATCAACGAGAACGACACGGTGGTCAACGATGAAATCAAGTTCGGCGACAACGACACCCTGGCCGCTCTAGTGGCTAACTTGGTGGAAGCCGATGCTCTGGTCATCCTCACCGACCAGAGGGGGCTGTACAGCGCAGATCCGCGCAAGGACGCCGCAGCGCGTTTCATTGATGTCGCCGCTGCCGGTGATCCTGCTTTGGAGCAGATCGCCGGCGGCAGCGGATCGGCCCTGGGAAAGGGCGGCATGATCACCAAGGTCTTGGCGGCCAAGCGGGCTGCGGGCAGTGGAGCTTCCACCGTCATAGCCTGGGGCCGCGAAACCGATGTGTTGCTGCGCTTGGCTCAGGGCGAAGCCATCGGAACCGCATTGGTGGCCACCACGCCCAAGATGGCTGCACGCAAGCAGTGGATGGCCGACCAGTTGCAGCTGCGCGGCGCGGTCAGCGTGGACGAAGGCGCGGTCGCCAAGCTGCTGGCCGAAGGCAAGAGCCTGTTGCCCATCGGTGTGTTCGAAGTCGAGGGTGAGTTCCACCGCGGGGATGTGATCGCGGTGCGGCGTTCCGATGGCACGGTGGTGGCCCGCGGCTTGTCCAACTACTCCAGCGCAGAGGCGCGTCTCATTGTGCGCAAAGCCTCATCACAAATTGAAGCCGTGCTCGGCTATGTGTACGAGCCCGAACTCATCCACCGGACGAATCTGATTCTGGTGTGAGCGCGGTATGGCTTGCTGGGTCATCGGGCGGCACATCGCTGGCTGTACCAGAAGCGCCGCCCCCCGGGGCGCGCAGGCCGCCGCGCAGGTAGCGGTTGTTGGCACGCGCCCTGGGCAGAAAGCGCGCCAACTCCGTCAGCGCCATTTGATAAACGCCACGCTTGAACTCGATCACCACGTCCAGCGGCACCCAATAGTCGTTCCAACGCCAGGCGTCGAACTCCGGGTGGTCGGTGGCGCGCAGGTTCATGTCGCTGTCGCGCCCCAGCAGTTTCAGCAGAAACCAAATTTGCTTTTGGCCACGATAGTGCCCACGCGATTCGCGCCGGATGTAGTGATCGGGCACTTCGTAGCGCAGCCAGTCGCGGGTACGCGCGATGATCCGCACATGGTCGGGGCGAAGACCCACCTCTTCGTGCAACTCGCGGAACATCGCCTGCTCGGGCGTTTCCCCGTGCTTGATGCCGCCTTGAGGGAACTGCCAGGAGTGCGTCTTCAGCCGCTTGCCCCAGAAAACCTGGTTGCGGTTGTTGAGCAGGATGATGCCGACGTTGGGTCTGAAACCCTCACGGTCGAGCATAATCAAACCCTAAATCTTGTGACTGATTTGATTATTGCATCGGTCCTGTGCGTGCTGCCCATGCTCGCTAACCCTTGGGCCCACCCACGCTCATGAAAGCAAGTCAATTCCTCATCAGCACCCTCCGGGAAGCGCCCGCCGACGCTGAAGTGATCAGCCACAAGCTGATGATGCGCGCGGGGCTGATCAAACGCCTGGGCGCTGGCATCTACAGCTACATGCCCATGGGCCTGCGGGTGATCCGCAAAGTCGAGGCCATCATCCGCGATGAGATGAACCGTGCCGGCGCCATCGAGCTCACGATGCCGGTGGTCCAGCCGGCTGAGCTCTGGCAAGAAACCGGCCGTTTCGACAAGATGGGCCCTGAGTTGCTGCGTTTTCAAGACCGGCACCAACGGGCTTTTGTCGTCCAGCCTACCAGCGAAGAAGTGGTGACCGACATCGCCCGCCAGGAGTTGCGAAGCTACAAGCAGTTGCCCAGGAACCTGTACCAAATTCAAACCAAGTTCCGCGATGAGCGTCGGCCGCGGTTTGGCATCATGCGCGGCCGAGAGTTCATCATGAAGGACGCCTATTCCTTCGACCGTGATGCGGCCTCAGCCGCGCGCAGTTACGACAACATGTTTGCGACCTACAAGCGCATCTTTGATCGCTTTGGCCTGCGGTACCGCGCGGTGGCTGCCGACACCGGCGCCATAGGGGGCGACCTGTCACACGAGTTTCAGGTGATTGCCGACACTGGCGAAGACGCCATCGTCTACTGCCCCAGCAGCGACTTCGCCGCCAATATCGAGCTGGCTGAAGCGGTGGCCCTGCTGCCCGGCCGTGCTCCTGCGACAAAGCCGTTGGCCAAAACCCCGACCCCGGGCAAGAGCACCTGCGCGGATGTGGCGCAACTGCTGATCGTGCCACTGCAGCAAACGGTCAAGAGCCTGATTCTGGCCACCGATGAGGTGGGCGAGGAGGGCGTGGTCAAGAAGAGCACGGTGTGGCTCCTCTTGGTGCGCGGCGACCACGACCTCAATGAGGTCAAGGTCGGTAAGCTCGAAGGGCTTAAGGGTGGTTTCCGCTTTGCCACCGTCACCGAGATTGAAGACCACTTCGGCTGCAAGCCGGGCTATTTGGGCCCCTTGAAGCTGAAGAAACCGGTCAAGGTGATCGCCGATCGGACCGTTGCGCAGATGGCCGACTTCGTCTGTGGCGCCAACGAAGCCGACTTCCACTACACCGGGGTGAACTGGGGCCGTGACCTGCCCGAGCCCGATGGTGTGGCCGATATTCGCAATGTGGTGGAGGGCGACCCTTCACCGGACGGAAAAGGCGTTCTGGCCATCCAGCGCGGCATCGAGGTGGGCCATGTCTTCTACCTGGGCACCAAGTACAGCAAGGCGATGAACGCGACCTTCCTGGACGAAACCGGCAAGCCGCAGCCCTTTGAGATGGGCTGCTACGGCATCGGCGTCACCCGCATCCTGGGCGCAGCCATCGAGCAGGGCCACGACGAGCGCGGCATCATCTGGCCAGCCTCCATCGCCCCCTTTCAAGTGGTCATCTGCCCCATCGGCATGGACCGCAGCCCCGAGGTGAAGGCCGCGGCCGAGTCCCTCTACGAGCAACTCGCAGCGCATGACGTGGACGTATTGCTCGACGACCGCGGTGAACGCCCAGGCGCCATGTTCGCCGACTGGGAACTCATCGGCATCCCGCTGCGGGTGGTTTTATCTGACCGAGGCCTGAAAGCCGGTACCGTCGAAATCCAAGGCCGCCGCGACGTCGCCGCCCAATTAGCGCCCGTCGGCGACATCCTCGCCGAGGTGCTGCGCCGCCGCTGAAAAATGAGGTCGCCGTCATTTTTTTGGCGAGCCGTTTGTGTTCGGCTCAAAAGTGACTTCGGGCGCTTGCTACTTGGTACTGGCAATGTGCTCGCCCCGCGCGGCCGCCCCAGTGCCTGCATCGGACCCCGCCGATGCGGCCTCCAGCCGAGCAGGCGCCGGGCGCTGATTCGTGGGCTCTGCCTGGCCGGGTGCTTGGCTGCGGGTGCTGCACCCGGGGTGGCACGGGCTGGCGCACAGCGCGAAGAAGATCTCAGCGATTCGGTGCGCACGGCCCTGAGTGCAGCGGTGGCCGAACAGGCGCCACCGGGCCCTGTGGATTTCGCAGACAGCAGCGCTCGCATCGCGCATCTGCGCTGGCGTGCGGCCTGTGGGGCGAAGCTGCAGCCCCGCATGGCTGAGGCCGATAAACGAGACGAGTTCCTGCAAACCCTGTGGTACGAAGCCAAGCGAGCTGGCCTGGAGCCCGCGCTGGTGCTGGGCCTGATTGAAGTTGAAAGTGACTTCCGAAAGTACGCGGTGAGCGCCGCGGGCGCGCGCGGATACATGCAGGTCATGCCCTTTTGGGCGCGCACCATCGGGAACGGTGACCCAGTGCATTTGTTTCACCTACAAACCAACCTGCGCTTCGGGTGCGTGATTCTTCGCCACTATCTGAACCTAGAACAGGGCGACCTGTTCATGGCCCTGGGGCGCTACAACGGCAGCCGCGGCCAAGCGGCCTACCCACAGGCGGTGCTGGCGGCGCGCCAGCGGTGGGCAGTGGAGCCGGCCTAGGCTTTGCGCGGATTCAAAGCCCGGTCCAGGCCTGGGGCTGGGCCTGGCCGATACCCAGGACCGACAAGACCCGCTCGACCCCATCGTCGATGATCTGCTGAACCGTGCTGGGCCGGTGGTAGAACGCGGGCAGCGGTGGGAAGATGATGCCGCCCATCTCGGTGACCGCGGTCATGTTGCGCAGGTGAGCCAGGTTGAAGGGCGTCTCGCGCACCATGAGCACCAAGCGCCGCCGTTCTTTGAGTGAGACGTCGGCGGCTCGGGTGAGCAGGTTGTCGCTCAGCCCATGGGCCACCGCGGCCAGGGTCTTCATAGAACAGGGAGCCACCACCATGGCGTCGACGGGGAACGATCCGCTGGCGATGCTGGCGCCCACCTCGGCAGGGCTGTGGGCCTCATGGGCCAGGGCCTCCAGGGCTTGGCGGTCAATCCCCAGTTCGTGGTGCGCGTTGAGGATGCCCGCCGAGGTGGCCACCAGGTGGGTGTGAACCCCCAGCTCGCGGGCGCGCTTGAGCAGGCATACCCCGTAGGCCGCGCCACTGGCGCCGGTGATGCCCACAATCAGGCGGGTGGTGGGGCGGGACATGGGGTGAGCGGGATACAGGGCAAACGGGAGCCAGCGCGGTACCGAAGCCCCGCCGCCGGTCAGTTTGCCTGGCCCAGGACCTGCTGCAGCTCGCCGCTTTCGTACATCTCCATCATGATGTCCGAGCCACCGACGAACTCGCCATTGATGTAGAGCTGTGGAATCGTGGGCCAGTTGGCGTATTCCTTGATGCCCTGGCGGATGCCCTCGTCTTCCAGCACATTCACCGTGGCCAGGTCTTGTACGCCGCAGGCCTTGAGCACCTGCACTGCGCGGCCCGAGAAGCCGCACATGGGAAACTGCGCGCTGCCCTTCATGAACAGCACCACACGGTGGCCTTTGACGATCTGGTCGATGCGTTGGTGGATTTCGCTCATGGTGCTGGGGTCCCGTTGGACATGACGATTTGCACAGATTATCGGCGAAGGCGCCCGCCCGTACAGCGGGTGTGGCCTGCCAGGTCGGATCGATGGCCAATTTCCACGAAGCCAGCAGCGGCCAGGGCCTGGGCCACCGCCACAGCCTGGTCGTGGCCATGTTCTAACAACAGCCATGCCCCCGGTGCCAGGTGCAAGGGGGCACCCTTGATGATGGTGCGCAGGTCGGCCAAACCGTCTTGGGCGGCCACCAGGGCGACGAACGGCTCGTGCACCAGGCTGGCCAAGTGCGAGTCGCCTTCTCGGATGTAGGGCGGATTGGCCACAGCCAGGTCGAAGCGCAGCCCGCTCACCGCGCCCCACCAGTGTCCGGTATGCAGCGTCAGGGGCAAGCCCAGGGCCTTGGCATTGGCTTGCGCCACCGAAAGCGCCGCCACGCTTACGTCGCTGGCGTGTACCTGGGCATGGGGATACGCGGCTTTGAGGGCCAGAGCGATCGCGCCGCTGCCCGTACCCAGGTCCAGCACCCGCGTCGGCTCCCGGGCGGCTGCGGGCCCTGAGCCCAATTGTCTGGTGCTGCCGGCGCTGCCCACGTGGTCCGCGCCGCCTTGTGACCAGATTTCAAGCGCCCAGTCCACCAGCGTCTCGGTGTCGGGCCGGGGGTCCAAGACATCGGGTGTCACCTTGAGCATCAAGCCGTGAAACTCGCGCCGGCCCAGACAGTAGGCCAGGGGTAGACCCTGGGCCCGCTGCTGCAGCCAGCTCTGAAAGACGGAGTATTCTTTCGGTGTAAGCGCATACTCACTGTGCGACAGCACCCAGGTGCGGGTTTGCTTCAAGGCCTCAGCCAACAGCAGCGTGGCATCCAGCCGTGCCACACCCAGCGCCTGCGCCTGCTGCAGGCACGCCTGCACCGTCAGGGTTGCATCAGGCCAGGCCACGGCCAGTTTCCAGGGCCTGCAGTTCCTCGGCCACCTGCGCGGCGCGCAGGGCCGCGACCAGGTCGCCCAAATCGCCGTCCATCACCGCGCCCAATTTGTACAGGGTCAGGTTGATGCGGTGGTCGGTCACCCGGCCTTGCGGAAAGTTGTAGGTGCGGATGCGGTCGCTGCGGTCACCGCTGCCCACAAGGCTCTTGCGCGTGGCGGCTTCGCGCGCCGCGCGCTCGGCGCGCTCACGGTCGCGGAGTCGGGCCGCCAAGACCTGCATGGCGCGCGCCTTGTTACGGTGTTGAGAACGGTCGTCTTGGCATTCGGCTACGAGGCCAGTGGGAAGGTGGGTAATGCGCACCGCCGAATCGGTCTTGTTGATGTGCTGCCCACCTGCGCCGCTGGCCCGAAAGGTGTCGATGCGCAGATCGGCTGGGCTGAGTTGCACCTCTTGTGCTTCATCCGGCTCAGCCATCACCGCAACCGTGCAGGCACTGGTGTGGATGCGGCCTTGGCTTTCGGTGGCGGGCACCCGCTGCACCCGGTGGCCACCGCTTTCGAACTTCAGCCGCCCATAGGCGCCATCACCCTCGACCCGCAGCACCACCTCCTTGTAGCCGCCCAGGTCGCTCTGGCTGGCACTCAGGATCTCGGCACGAAAGCCGTTTCGCTCGCCGTCGCGCAGGTACATGCGCAGAAGGTCGCCGGCGAACAAGGCCGATTCATCGCCACCCGTGCCCGCGCGGATTTCCACGTAGCAGGAACGCGTATCGTCGGGGTCCTTGGGCAGCAGTGCCGCCTGCAGCTCGGTGGACAGCACCAGCAACTCGGCCTGAGCCTGCTCGGCTTCTTCACGAGCCATATCGGCCATGTCGGCTTGCGCTGTGCCTTCACCCGACAGCAACTCTTGCGCCGCGGCAAGGTCTGACTCCCGCTGCCGAAAGCGCGCCCAGCGGCTGAGCACCGCCTGCACCTCGGCCTGTTCCTTGAGCAGGCTGTAGTAGCGTTTGTTGTCTGCCGTCACCGCGGGGTCAGACAACACCGATTCGAGTTCAGCACCCCGCAGGGCCAAGCGCTCGAACTGCTCTCGCAGCACCGCCTTCATGCGGCGGGGTCGCTGCCGCGCAAAAACAGGCGCGACAGCGTCTGGGCCAGGGCCTCGCGTTGCTCGCCATCGCTGGCGTGCAGCTCGGCGTAGGCTCCATGCAGCATCTTCTGTGCCAGTGCCTGGCTCAGGCCTTCCATCACCAACAACGGGTCTTCCCCCTTGGCCAAGCGGCGGCGGGCACGCGCCAACTCCGCTTCCCGCCAGGCCTCAGCCCGGCGGTTCAGAGCCTGGATCAGGGGCACGGCTGCGCGTTGGTCCAGCCAGTGCGCAAAGCTTTGTACCCCAGCGTCGATGATGACTTCAGCCTGCTCCACTGCGGCTTGGCGTTTTTCGCTGGCCACCTGCACGATGGCCGACAGATCGTCGACGGTGTAGAGGTACACATCGCCGAGCTGGGCCACCTCGGGCTCAATGTCGCGTGGCACGGCCAGGTCCACCATGAACAGCGGCTTGTGGCGCCGGGCCTTGAGTGCACGCTCCACCGCTCCCAAGCCAATCAGGGGTAGGCTGCTGGCGGTGCACGACACCACCACATCGAATTCATGAAGCCGCGTGGCCAGGTCGCTCAAACGCAGGGCCTGGGCATTGAAGCGCGCTGCCAGTTTCTCGCCCCGCTCCAGGGTACGGTTGGCCACTGCCATGAGGCGGGGCTCGCGTGCAGCAAAGTGGGCGGCCACGAGTTCGATCATTTCGCCGGCGCCCACCAGAAGCACCTGCACCTCGCGCAAATCTTCGAAGAGCTGGGCCGCCAGGCGAACCGAGGCTGCAGCCATGCTGATCGAATGCGAGCCCACCTCGGTGGAACTGCGCACTTCTTTGGCCACGGCAAAGGAGCGCTGGAACAGTTGGTGCAGCGTGGTGCCCAAGGTGCCGGCGGCGTCGGCTTCACGCATCGCCTCCTTCATTTGGCCCAAGATTTGAGGTTCACCCAGGACCATGGAGTCCAGGCCCGAAGCCACGCGGAAGGCATGTCGGGCGGCATCACGCTCTTCGCGCAAATAGGTGTGGATGCGCAGCGTGCTGTCGCTGATACCGCCCTGGGCCGCCAGCCAGCTCATGGCCGGCGCGGCGATCTCATTCACCGCCGCAGCATCGGCGGCCACATACAGCTCGGTGCGGTTACAGGTGGACAAAATCGCGGCTTCGGGTGCAGCGCGCTGAAGCCGATGGCGGAAGTCCTGCAACACCATCGACAGCTGATCGGGCGCAAAGGCCAGGCGCCCGCGCAGGTCCAGCGGGGCGGTCTGGTGGTTGAGCCCGAGGGCAAGGACAGCCATGACTCAGAAATTATAAAATTGGAGGGTGATGACCCTTTGGGGTGCTGCGTGGCACCTGCTCAACGCTTAGGCCGCGCCAGTTTGGGTGGCGCTGTTGTCGTTGACTGTCAGGTTTCTGTGGCGCCGCTGCCCACTTAGCCCAACACCACCTCGCCCCGCAGCGAGTGAGGCAGGGCTTCGGTAATTCGCACCGACAGCATTTGACCGTGCAGCCGCACACCCTGTGACCCGCCCTCGAAGTTCACAATGCGGTTGCACTCGGTGCGGCCCATCAGCTCGGTGGCCGAACTGCCGGCCTTGCCCGTGGCGCTGTTGCGCGAAGGGCCTTCCACCAAAATGTGCTGAACGGTACCCACGCGGCTTTCGCTGATGCGGCGCACATTGGCCTCAATCGTGGCCTGCAGGTGTTGCAGGCGCTTGAGCTTGAGCGCCTGGGGCGTGTCATCGGGCAGGTTGGCCGCCGGCGTGCCTGGCCGAGGGCTGAAGACAAAACTGTACGAGGCATCGAAACCGATCTCCTCGATGAGCTTCATCATCTTGCCGAAGTCGTCCTCGGTTTCACCAGGGAAGCCTACGATGAAGTCTGAGCTCAGGGAAATGTTCGGCCGCACCACCCGCAGCTTTCGGATGGTGCTCTTGTATTGCATCGCGGTGTAGCCGCGCTTCATGGCCATGAGGATGCGGTCAGACCCATGCTGCACCGGCAGGTGCAGGTGGTTCGCCAGCTTGTCGGTCTTGCCGTAAACCTCAATCAGGCGGCCGGTGAATTCATTGGGGTGGCTGGTGGTGTAGCGGATGCGCTGCACACCGGGGATCTCAGCCACATAGTCCAACAGCAGCGCGAAGTCGGCGATCTCGGCGGTACCGCCCATGCGGCCGCGGTAGGCGTTCACGTTTTGGCCCAACAGGGTGATTTCCTTCACACCCTGGTCGGCCAGACCGGCCACTTCGGTCAATACATCTTCGAACGGGCGGTGTACCTCCTCTCCGCGGGTATAGGGCACCACGCAGTAAGAACAGTACTTGCTGCAGCCTTCCATGATCGACACGAAGGCCGATGCACCCTGCTTGCGCGCCGGGGGCAGGTGGTCGAACTTCTCGATTTCCGGAAATGAGATGTCGACCTGCGGCCGCCGCGCCGCATGGCGCTGCTCGATCATCTGCGGCAGACGGTGCAGGGTTTGCGGGCCGAAGACCAGGTCCACATAGGGAGCGCGTTCGATGATGGCAGCGCCTTCCTGCGAGGCCACGCAGCCGCCCACGCCGATCAGTACCCCTTTTTTCTTGAGGTGCTTCACCCGCCCTAGGTCGCTGAACACCTTTTCCTGCGCCTTCTCGCGCACCGAGCAGGTGTTGAAGAGGATCAGGTCAGCCTCTTCAGGGTCATCCGTGGGCTCGTAGCCCTGCGCCGCACGCAGCACATCGGCCATCTTGTCGGAATCGTATTCGTTCATCTGGCAACCGAAGGTGCGGATGAAGACCTTACGGCCTGCGGCTGTGGCGGGCTTTGAGCTATCGCTCATAGGACTCTCCTAGCGGCGGGCTTGGGGTAGATCCAGTGGCCGCGAGAACAAATTGTAGGCGGCCCCGTCAAAGTGCTGCTGCCCCCTGGCCTGAGCCTTGCGCAGTCCTCAGGAACCCGACGTGCGCCCCATTCGGTACTCGATCTCTACTACGATGCTGCGGCGCACCGGCAGGTGCACATGGTCAACGGTCACGAATCCCTTGAATTCCTTGGTCAGGCGACGGGTTTCGAGGATGAGGTCGTCCATCGTGGGTTTGGCGCTGGGCATATTGGGTGTGGGGCTCAATGTAGGGGCGAGTCGGATACCCGACTGCTTTGAACGCCCCCGGTCTTGCCTCGCATCGCTTGCTGGGGTGTTCTAAGCTCTTCCAAGCGGAATTGACGCTTCATGCGGGCCGACCCAGCAGGCAGCAGGCGGGGCCACCCAGCAAAACGCCGCACCATCTGCAACAGGTGGGCGGCGTTTCCCGTTTTTGGTGGCGCATCAGGGATTCGAACCCCGGACCTGCGGATTATGATTCCGTCGCTCTAACCGGCTGAGCTAATGCGCCAGAACCTGACAGTATAACGGCTCACCGTCGACCGATCGCCCATGTTCAAGTTCTTTCGCAAGAAAGCCCCACCGGCTATGGCCCCTACAAGCGGTCTGGCCCAGCAGGCTCAAGCCCCGGCAGCGCCTGTCGCCGCCCCAGCGCCGGTCCAAGCTGGCCAGGCCAGCCGCGCCGGCTGGCTGCAGCGGCTGACCCAGGGCCTGCGCAAGACCGGTGCATCCATGGCCACGGTGTTCACTGGCACCCGCATCGACGAGGACTTGTACGAAGAGCTCGAGGCGGCCCTGTTGCAGGCCGATGCTGGCGTGAAGGCCACGCAGCACCTGCTTACCGAGCTCCGGCGTCGGGTGAGGGAGCACAAGACCGGTGACCCTGCCCAGGTCAAGGCCCTGTTGGCCCAAGCCTTGACCGAGCTGCTGCTGCCGCTGCAACAGCCGTTGACCATCGGCGAGCAACAGCCCACGGTCATCATGGTGGTGGGTGTCAACGGCGTGGGCAAGACCACGTCCATCGGCAAGCTCACCCGCCATTTGGCCGATAGCGGGCAGACGGTGCTGCTCGCTGCGGCCGATACCTTTCGAGCAGCCGCGCGTGAACAGCTGGCGGCTTGGGCGCAGCGCAATGACGCGGCTGCCAGCCCAGCCGACACCCGTATTGACATCGTGAGCCAAGAAGGCGCCGATCCAGGCGCCGTTTGCTTTGACGCGGTAACCGCCGGTCGGGCACGAGGCAAGGACGTTGTGGTCGTTGACACCGCTGGGCGGCTGCCCACTCAGCTTCACCTGATGGAGGAGCTCAAGAAAATCAAGCGCGTGACCGCCAAGGCCTTATCTGGCGCGCCCCATGAGGTGTTGCTGGTAATCGATGGCAACACCGGCCAAAACGCCTTGGCCCAGGTCAGGGCCTTTGACGAGGCTTTGGGCCTGAGCGGCTTGGTGGTGACCAAGCTCGATGGCACCGCCAAGGGCGGAGTGCTGGCGGCCATCGCCCTTTGGGGCCGCGAGCGCAAGGGCGCCGATGGCCAAACGCGAGCGGTGCCGGTCTATTTCATCGGTGTGGGCGAGCAGCTGCAGGACCTGGAGACCTTTGACGCCAGCGAGTTCGCCCAGGCCATGCTTGGCTGAGGGCTGAGCGCGGGGTAGCGGGTCTTCAGCCCATGCCAGGGGGCATAAGACCCTTCATGCCCTTCATGCCGCCCAGCTTCTTCATCATTTTCATCATCCCGCCGCCCTGCATCTTCTTCATCATTTGCTGCATCTGCTCGAATTGCCCGAGCATGCGGTTGACGTCCTGAATCTGCACGCCTGCACCGGCTGCGATGCGCCGCTTGCGGCTGGCCTTGGTCTTGCCATCCAGCAATAGGGCCGGGTGTGAACGCTCGCGAGCGGTCATCGAGCGGATGATGCCTTCCATGCGGCGAATGTCGCGCTCGGCCTTGTCCAGATCGGCCTGTCCGGCTCGGGCTGCCATCTGTGCGGGCAGCTTGTCAATGAGGCCCGACAGCCCGCCCACGTTCTTCATCTGCGAGATCTGCAGCAAGAAGTCGTCCAGGTTGAAGCCGCCACCACCTTTGACCTTTTCGGCCAGCTTCTGAGCGCTGGCCATGTCCACACCCTTGGTGACTTCTTCCACCAGGGCCACGATGTCGCCCATGCCCAGCACTCGGCTGGCATGTCGCCGGGCGTCAAAGACTTCAAGGCCGTCGATCTTTTCCGATACACCAGCGAACTTGATCGGTGCACCGGTGATCTGACGCACGCTCAGCGCGGCCCCGCCTCGGGCATCGCCGTCGAGTTTGGTCAGCACGATGCCGCTCAGTGGCAGGGCCTCGGTGAAGGCGCGCGCGGTGTTGACTGCATCTTGGCCTTGCATGGCATCGACGATGAAGAGGGTCTCAATGGGCGTGAGCGCGGCATGCAGTTCGCGGATTTCGGCCATCAGGGCTTCATCAATGGCCAAACGTCCGGCTGTGTCCACCAGCAGCACGTCGAAGTAATGGCGCCGTGCGTGGTCTAAAGCGGCCAGTGCAATGTCTCCTGGCTTTTGCTGGGGGTCCGAGGCGAACCATTCGGCGCCCGCTTGCCGCGTCACGGTGCGTAACTGCTCGATGGCCGCGGGTCGGTACACATCGGCCGATACGGTGAGCACCTTCTTCTTGCGCTTTTCAATCAGGTGCTTGGCCAGTTTGGCCGTGGTGGTGGTCTTGCCCGCGCCTTGAAGGCCAGCCATCAAGATCACCGCCGGCGGTTGGGCCGCCAGGTTCAGGTCGGCCACGCCCTCGCCCATCGTGGCGGCCAGCTCTTGGTGGACGATGCCTATCAGGGCCTGGCCCGGGTTGAGCGAGCCGAGCACTTCTTGGCCCAGCGCCTTTTCCTTCACACGGCTGATGAAGTCGCGCACCACTTGCAGCGCCACATCGGCCTCCAACAAGGCCATGCGAACTTCGCGCAGCATGTCCTGCACATTGGACTCGGTGATCCGCGCCTGTCCGCGTATGGTTTTGACGAGCTGCGACAGGCGGTCGGTGAGGGAAGAAGCCATCTTGGGCCTTGGCAGGGGACCGCTGTGGGTGCGCGGCCCGTACACTTTGCAAATGAGTGTATCGGTTGGCCCTGAAGCCCTGTTGGCCTTGCTGGCCTGCGCAGCCTACGGCTTGGCCACGCTGCGTGGCCGGGAAGTGGCCCGCGTGCCATCGGTCGCCTTGGTGGCCGGTTGGCTCTTGCACGGCGCTGCCCTGGCGGCTGATGTGTCGGGCTGGGGAACCGAGGCCGGCGCACGCTTTGGCTTTGCGCCGGCCTTGTCGGGTGCGGTTTGGTTGGTGTTGGCGGTTCACGCGGTCGAGAGCCGCTTCGTTCCGCTGCCCGGTGTTCGCCGGGCCTTGGCCGCTTTGGGTATGGTGGTGGCGGGGCTGCTGATTTTCTTTCCGGGTGAGGTGGCGCTGAAGTTCAACTCGCCCTTAATGCCACTGCATCTGTTGCTGGGCATCGCCTCCTACGGCTTGTTTGGGGCGGCTGTGATTCATGGCGTCATGCTGGATTCAGCCGAACGCGCGCTGCGCCGCAAACCCGGCAGCGCTGGCGTCGGTGCGGGCGCTGCGCCCACTGCAGCCGGCGCCGCTACCCCATCGGCTGGAGGCGTCTTGGGCCACAGCTCAACGCTCTTTGGGCTGCCGCTGATGCGCTTGGAGCGCTTGACCTTTCGATTCGTCGAGGCCGGCTTTGTGGTCCTCAGCCTGGCCCTGTTGATGGGATGGCTGGCCAGCGTCTTGGGGCATGCCACTTGGCGTTGGGACCACAAAACCGTGTTTTCGCTCCTGGGCTGGACCACTTTAGCGGCGCTGATTACGGGGCGGCACATCAAGGGTTGGCGCGGGCGGCGGGCCACACGGTGGCTGTATGCGGGGGCTGGCCTGCTGGTGTTGGCCTACATCGGCTCGCGATTTGTGGCCGAGGTGGTGCTCAACCGGATAACGCCGACGTGATGAAGTGGCTGCTCCTAGCGGCGGTGGTGGGCGCTGTGTTGTGGTTTTTGGGGCGCGGGCGTCGCGTGCCTGGCCCTGGCCAAGGTCAGCCGCCTTCAAACCGCAGCGGGGCGGGTTCTGAGCCCGGCGAGGCTTCTACGGCGGCTGAGCCCGAGCCCATGGTGGCTTGCGCCCATTGCGGCTTGTTGGTGCCGCGGTCGGATGCGTTGGCAGCGCCATCCAAGGCCGCACTTTCGGGCCCGCTGCTGCACTATTGCTGCGAAGAGCACCGACGTGCCGGTCCCCGCCTACCCTGAGTCAGGCCACTCTTGGGGCCAGCCCGCCGACTGGCACCAGGGTTGGTGGCACCACGCCCGTGCCTCGACTGGCAGGCCTTGGCGCAGGCGCTGGGTGCGGTGTCACTTTGCAGCCCGGTCGCACTGGGTCGTAAGGGGCTATTCCGCGGTGCCGTAAACTGGGGATAACCATAAAACAGACACTAGGGATAGTGTCTTGAGCAGACGTGGCCCACTAGATATAGTGGGGGGCCCGTCCACCCTGAAGTACCGCCACAGCCTGAGCGCTGCGGTTCGTGCCCCACCAGGCCCACCGTAAACCACAAGAAAAGACCCCCGTATATGGAATCCACGACCCTCGGCGCTGCCTCAACACCCTTTAAGCCGTCTGCCGCTTCGGGGGGGTCTGCTGTGCCGTCTGCCGTGTCCAGTGCTGCCGCTTCGGTCTACCAGGGGTACCAAGTCATTCGCCGCAACGGAGCGGTGGTGTCCTTTGAGCCCAGCAAGATTGCCGTGGCACTGATGAAGGCCTTTCTGGCGGTGCACGGCACGCAAGGGGCGGCGTCGGCCAGCGTGCGCGAAACCGTCGAAGGCCTCACCGAGGCGGTGGTGCGGGCGCTGCTGCGCTCGCGCCCTGGAGGTGGGACATTTCACATTGAAGACGTGCAAGACCAGGTGGAATTGGGCCTCATGCGTGGCGGCCACCACGAGGTGGCGCGCGCCTACGTTTTGTACCGCGAGCGCCGCGCGCAGGAGCGTGCCAAGGCCGGGCACAAGCCCACTGCGGTGGCCTCTGGGCTGATGGTCACCGATGCGGGCCAAAGAGTGCCGTTGAATGAAGCCCGCCTGCAGGCTTTGGTGGAGTCGGCCTGCGCGGAACTCGGTGCTGATGTTAAGGCCGAACCCATCCTTGCCGAGACCCGGCGCAACCTGTACGACGGGGTGCCCATTGATGAGGTCTACAAGGCCGCCATCTTGGCCTCGCGCACCTTGATAGAAAAAGAACCCGGTTACACACGAGCTACGGCTCGCCTGTTGCTGCACACCATCCGCAAGGAAATTGTGGGGCGCGAGCTCGTCCATGCTGAGATGGTCTCGGCCTACGCCGACTACTTCCCACAGTTCATCCGCAAGGGTGTTGATGCTGAGCTGCTCGACGAAAAGCTGCTGCAGTTCGACTTGGCCAAGTTGGGCGCGGCACTCAAGGCAGATCGCGACCTGCAGTTTGATTACCTCGGCCTGCAAACCCTGTACGACCGATACTTTCTGCACATCGAGGAAGCCCGCATCGAGATGCCTCAGGCTTTCTTTATGCGCGTGGCTATGGGCTTGTCCTTGAATGAAATCGACCGCGAAGCTCGCGCCATCGAGTTCTACAACGTACTGTCCACCTTTGATTTCATGAGCAGCACGCCCACGCTTTTCAACAGCGGGACTCGGCGCTCGCAACTGTCGTCCTGCTACCTCACCACAGTGGCCGATGACCTTGACGGCATCTACGAAGCCCTCAAAGAAAACGCCCTGTTGTCCAAGTTCGCGGGTGGCCTGGGCAACGACTGGACCAATGTGCGGGCTCTGGGGTCCTACATCAAGGGCACCAATGGCAAGAGCCAGGGTGTGGTGCCCTTCCTCAAGGTGGTCAACGACACCGCTGTGGCGGTCAACCAGGGCGGCAAGCGCAAGGGCGCGGTGTGTGCGTACCTGGAAACCTGGCACCTGGACATCGAAGAATTCCTGGAGTTGCGCAAGAACACCGGCGACGATCGTCGCCGCACCCACGACATGAACACCGCCAATTGGATCCCCGACCTGTTCATGAAGCGGGTGATCAAGGGGGGCGACTGGACGCTCTTCAGCCCCTCTGACTGCCCGGACCTTCACGACAAATTCGGTGAGGCTTTTGAAGAGGCGTATACCGCTTACGAGCGCAAGGCCGACAACGGTGAGATCAAGCTATACAAGCGCATGCCCGCCAAGGACCTGTGGCGCAAGATGCTGTCGATGCTGTTCGAGACCGGCCACCCCTGGATCACCTTCAAGGACGCCTGCAACGTGCGCTCACCCCAACAGCATGTGGGCATGGTGCACTCCTCCAACCTATGTACCGAGATCACGCTCAACACCAACGAACACGAAATCGCGGTGTGCAACCTGGGCTCGGTCAATCTGTCGCAGCATCTTAAAGGCGATGGGCAGGGCGGTAAGGCCATTGACCATGACAAGCTCAAGAAGACGGTGTCGACGGCCATGCGGATGCTCGACAACGTGATCGACGTCAACTACTACGCAGTCAAGAAGGCGCGTGACTCCAATCTGCGCCACCGTCCGGTGGGCCTGGGCGTGATGGGTTTTCAAGATGCGCTGTATCAGATGCGGCTGCCCTATGCGTCCAAAGAAGCGGTGGAGTTTGCCGACCGATCCATGGAAGCGCTGTGCTACTACGCCTACTGGGCTTCTACCGATTTGGCCGCCGAGCGGGGCCGCTACGCCAGTTACCGCGGATCGCTGTGGGACCGCGGTGTATTGCCCCTGGACTCGCTAACGCTTTTGTCCGAACAGCGTGGTGGCTTTGTGGAGGTGGATCTTTCGTCCACCATGAACTGGAGTGCCCTGCGCTCTCGCATCGCTGAGCACGGCATGCGCAACAGCAACTGCGTGGCTATTGCCCCCACGGCCACCATCTCCAACATTATCGGCGTGGATGCGTCGGTCGAACCCTGCTTTGGCAATCTGTCGGTCAAATCCAACCTCTCCGGCGAATTCACCGTCATCAACGAGTACCTCATCCGCGATCTCAAGCGCCTGGGACTGTGGGACGACGTGATGATCATGGACCTGAAGCACTTCAAGGGATCGCTGTGGCCCATCGACCGCGTGCCGGTGGAGCTCAAGCGCCTTTACGCCACGGCCTTCGAGGTAGAACCCGTGTGGCTGGTGGAGGCCGCCGCGCGCCGCCAGAAATGGATTGACCAAGCTCAGTCGCTCAACATCTACATGGCTGGCGCGTCTGGCAAGAAGCTTGATGAGACCTACAAGCTGGCCTGGGCGCGCGGCCTCAAGACCACCTACTATCTGCGTACCCAAAGCGCCACGCATGTGGAGATGAGCACCGTTACGCGCGGTGGTCAACTCAATGCAGTGCCCAGCAGCGGCAGCGTGGCCGGCGCAGCGCCCTCGGCCCTGGACGCTGCAGCGGCGCAGGCTCGCGCACAACAAGACGCCACGCCGGCCACCGACATCAAGCTCTGCTCGATCGACGACCCGACCTGCGAAGCCTGTCAGTGATTCAGCCCGAATCCCCGCATATCAAAGGGCAATTCGATGTTTGATCACAACACGAAGCACGCCAAAGAGACGGAAGTGCTTGGTGTTGTGACAGAACGCTCTGATAATTAGAAGTGTTAAGGAATGCAGCAATGCTGGTTTGGGAAGACGACTCTCGTACCCACAACACCACCGCCCGTGTGGTGTCTACTCCCGACTCCGCCGTCGGCATCCACCATGCGGTGCAAGCCGCACCAGCGCCTTCCCTTGTGTCCGCTGATGCGGACCAGGCCGCAGTCTCTAGCGCCCCTTTGCACCGCGCTCAGTCGGCCGCTTTCGCTGCACCGGCTGTGATGCCGTTGAAGGAATTGGCGGCTGCCCTGCCCTCTGCAGCCGCAACTGAAGCTACCGCCGAGCGCCGAGTCAATGCGGCCGACAAGCGCATCATCAACGGCCAGACCGATGTCAACCAGTTGGTGCCCTTCAAGTACAAGTGGGCTTGGGAAAAGTATCTGGCCACCTGCGCCAACCACTGGATGCCGCAAGAGATCAATATGTCCCGCGACATCGCCCTGTGGAAAGACCCTTACGGCTTGACCGAAGACGAGCGGCGGATCATCAAGCGTAATCTGGGCTTTTTCGTCACCGCCGATTCCTTGGCCGCCAATAACATCACGCTGGGCACGTACCGCCACATTACTGCGCCTGAGTGCCGGCAGTTTCTCTTGCGCCAGGCTTTCGAAGAGGCCATCCACACACACGCCTACCAGTACATCGTGGAGTCGCTGGGGCTGGATGAAAGCGAAATCTTCAATGCCTACCACGAGGTGTCTTCGATTCGGGACAAGGACGAATTCCTGATCCCCTTCATCGATGCCATCATGGACCCCAACTTCAAAACGGGTACCCTCCAGGCCGACCAGACCCTGCTCAAGAGCCTGATCGTCTTCGCCTGCTTGATGGAAGGCCTGTTCTTCTATGTAGGTTTCACCCAAATTTTGGCGCTGGGCCGCCAGAACAAGATGACCGGTGCTGCCGAGCAGTACCAGTACATCCTGCGCGATGAGTCGATGCATTGCAATTTCGGCATCGACCTCATCAATGCCATCAAGATGGAGAATCCGCATTTGTGGACGGCTGAATTCAAGGCTGAGATCTGCACCCTGTTCATGAAGGCGGTGGAACTCGAGTACCGCTATGCCGAAGACACCATGCCGCGCGGCGTCTTGGGCCTCAATGCTTCTATGTTCAAAGGCTATTTGCGTTACATCGCCAACCGGCGCGCCACCCAGATCGGCCTGGAGGAACTCTTCCCCAATGAAGAGAACCCCTTCCCCTGGATGAGCGAAATGATCGACCTGAAGAAGGAGCGCAACTTTTTCGAAACCCGCGTCATCGAGTACCAAACCGGTGGCGCACTGAGTTGGGACTGAACGTAGGCTGATCCACGCCCCTAGGGCGCAGTTCTGTGCTTGGTCTCATCTGGTCCGGCCTGATTGGCGAGTCTTCCGCAGAGAAGACAACTGATCAAGCTTAACGAATTCATGGTATCGCTGAGTCGGTGGTTCAGCCTTTCGGGCTGAAGACAACCGCAACGAGGTGGGCCATGAATCGCCGTGCATGAGCTCGTGCACGGCGCTCTTTGCAACTTGATCAAGGAGATCACAATGGCAACTGCGAAAAAAGCCCCGGCCAAGAAGGCCGCTGTGAAGAAGTCCGCCGCCAAGAAGGCCCCGGCCAAGAAGGTAGCGGCGAAGAAGGCCCCGGCTAAGAAGGCTGCGGCCAAGAAGCCGGCTGCGAAGAAGGCCGCCAAGAAGCCGGCTGCGAAGAAGGCCGCCAAGAAGCCGGCTGCGAAGAAGAAGGCCGCCAAGAAGCCGGCTGCGAAGAAGAAGGCAGCCAAGAAGGCCGCCAAGAAGCCGGCTGCGAAAAAGGCCGCCAAGAAGCCAGCTGCGAAGAAGGCCGCCAAGAAGCCTGCTGCGAAGAAGGCCGCCAAGAAGCCCGCTGCCAAGAAGGCTGCCCCTGCTGCCCCTGCTGCCCCTGCTGCCAAAACGGCCCTGAGCCCTGCGGCTGCTTGGCCCTTCCCCACCGGCAACAGGCCCTAAAGGAAGTGCCAGCACACAGCCCCAAGCCTGGCTTGGGACTGGTGGCAGACAGCTTGAGAGCCCGGCTTCGGCCGGGTTTTTTATTGCCCGCGCAGTCGGCTGTTACGGGGCACGCCGGCCAGCAAGAACTCCATCTGGTCGGCCAAGATGCGCCGCCCGCGCAGAATCATGTCCTCATGCAGGCTGGGCACATAGGGCACGTACCGGGGGTACATGCCGGCCTCTTCGGGCAAGCGGTTGCCTTTTCGTCCGTTGCAGGAGCGGCAGGCGGTGATGCAGTTCATCCAGCTGTCTAGTCCCCCACGCGACGTGGGCACGATATGTTCGCGCGTCAGTTCGTCCGTGTGGAAGTGTGCGCCGCAGTAGGCGCACAGCTGGCGGTCCCGGGCAAACAGTTTGGGGTTGCTCAGGGCTGGGATTTGGCGCCAAGCCCGTGACGGAATGGCGCCGCGCACCGCGATAATCGGGTGCAGCTCGATGAGGCTTTGCAGCCCCGAAAGCCGTTGCGTTCCCCCGCGCAGCACCCGAAAGGGGTCGCCCAGGCTCCAAGCCACGGCGTCGGTTGCGTAAAGCACGGCCGCTTCGCGCACGCTCATCCAGGCCTGCGGTCGGCCTGAGCAATCCAATTGGAGAACATCCATGAGTCCACCCTTTGGAACTCGAGGGTAGCACAGGGTGTGGGCCTCAAGCGTTCAGACCCGCCCCGCTGGACCCCTGAGGTTTTCCAGCTCTGAGCATCGACCCTTCACAAAAGGGTCAGGCAAAAAATAGTACGATCGTTCGTTTATTTTTTGTGCGTATGAATACACGCGAACCGCTTATCAGCTCTAGGCCTGTGCGTGGCGAAAAAGCCGAAGGGCCGGTGCAGCACAAGGGACAGCAAACTCGCTCGGCCATCCTGGAGGCAGCTCTGGGCCTAGCCTCGCACATAGGCTTGGAGGGCCTGTCCATTGGGGCCCTGGCCGAGATGACCGGGATGAGCAAATCCGGTGTCTTTGCGCACTTCGGTTCGCGCGAGGAACTACAGATCTCAGTTATCCGCGAGTACCACAGAAAGTTTGAAGAAGAGGTGTTTTACCCCTCCATCCGCGGTCCGCGAGGCCTACCTCGGCTGCGGGCGCTGTTCGAGCGTTGGGTCAAGCGGGTCTCGGTTGAATTGGACTCGGGCTGTATCTACATCAGCGGTGCAGTCGAGTTCGACGACCGACCGGGCCCGGTGCGTGATGCCTTGGCCAATATGGTGCTGGCATGGCACCAAGCGCTGCAGCGGGCTATACGCTTGGCTATCGAGTTCGGCCACCTCGCGCCCGATACCGATGCCGGGCAGATTCTCTTTGAACTGCACGGCTTGATCTTGGCCTTGCACCACGACGCACGCTTCTTGCGCCACCCGGGTGCGCTGGAGCGGGCACAAGCAGGCTTTGTGCGCATCATCACGCCATGCCTAACCGATGAAGGGCAGCGGCGCTTGCACAAACGCCCCAGGGCGATGGAGCGCTGACACGACCCCCTCTGCCGCGGTCAACACCCGCGCAGAACACACGATTGAATGACAGGTAAACAGGAGTAACTAGAAATGGCCTTTTATAACCCGCCGCTGCGCGACATGCAGTTCGTGATGCATGAGGTGTTGGATGTTGTGTCTTCCTTGAAGCAATTGCCGCCTCACGCCGACATGGACATCGACACCATCAACGCTGTGCTGGAAGAGGGCGGCAAGTTTGCCGCTGAAGTGCTGCAGCCGCTCAATGCCGTGGGAGACCGCCAAGGCTGCCAGCTTGACCGCAACACGCATGAGGTTACACCCCCAGCCGGCTTCAAGCAGGCCTATGCGCAATTTGTGCAGGGCGGCTGGCCTGCCCTGAGCTGCGACCCGACCTACGGCGGACAAGGCCTGCCGCACACCGTCAACCAGTGCTTCTACGAGATGCTCAACAGCGCCAACCAAGCCTGGACCATGTACCCCGGCCTCACCCATGGGGCCTACGAATGCTTGCATGCGCACGGCACGGCCGAGCAGAAGGCGACGTACCTGCCCAAGCTCACCAGCGGCGAGTGGACCGGCACGATGTGCCTGACCGAGCCGCACTGTGGGACCGATTTAGGCTTGCTGCGCACCAAGGCCGAGCCGCAGCCCGATGGTTCCTACTGCATCACGGGTGGCAAGATCTTCATTTCAAGCGGCGAACACGACCTGGCTTCCAACATCATCCACTTGGTTTTGGCCCGCCTGCCCGACGCGCCCCCTGGCAGCAAGGGCATCAGCCTGTTCGTGGTGCCCAAGTTCCTGGTAAACGCTGATGGCAGCCTGGGTGCACGCAACGGCATCTTCTGCTCCGGCCTGGAACACAAGATGGGCATTCATGGCAATGCCACCTGCCAGATGACCTTGGAAGGTGCACTGGGGTCCCTGGTGGGCCAAGCCCACAAGGGCTTGGCCGCCATGTTCGTGATGATGAACGCGGCTCGCCTGGGCGTTGGCATGCAGTCCTTAGGCCTGACCGAAGTGGCCTACCAGAACGCAGTGGCCTACGCCAAAGACCGCCGTCAGATGCGTTCTTTGACCGGGGCCAAGCAACCCGAACAACCGGCCGACACCATCATCGTGCACCCCGATGTGCGCCGCATGCTGTTGACGGCTCGTGCCTACGCCGAAGGCGCCCGGGCCCTGTGTGTGCACACCGCACTGCGCATCGACCAGGAGCTGCATCACCCCGACGAAGCAGTTCGCCAAGAGGCGGCCGACGAGGTGGCCCTGTTGACCCCCATCGTCAAGGCCTTCATCACCGACAACGGCTGGAAGGCCACCTCAGAGTGCCTTCAAGTGTTCGGCGGGCATGGCTACATCGCCGAGTGGGGCATGGAGCAGCATGTGCGCGATGCCCGCATCAACATGATCTACGAGGGCACCAATACCATTCAGTCTCTCGATCTCTTGGGCCGTAAGGTGCTGGGCGACAACGGTAAGAAGCTCAAGGCCTTCGGCCGCCAGATCGCTGCCTTTGTTGAAGAAGAGGGCGTGCACGAGGAGATGCAGGAGTTCGTCAACCCGCTGGCCGACCTAGGCGAAAAGGTGACCAAACTCACCACTGAGTTGGGCATGAAAGGCTTTGGTAGTGCTGATGAAGTGGGTGCGGCAGCCGTTGACTACCTGCGGGTGTGCGGCCATCTGGTCTTTGCCTACCTATTTGCACGCATGGCGCGTGTGGCGCTGAACAAGCAGAGCAGTGGGGATCCGTTCTACACCGCCAAGCTGGCCACCGCGCGCTTCTATTTCGCCAAGCTCTTGCCTGAGACCGCCATGCTGATTCGCTCAGCGCGCTCAGGCGTGAAGCCGCTGATGGAAATGGACGAGGCCTTGTTTTAAACCACGGTAAACACCAGGAGAAGTCGAGATGAATGCATGGAACAACAGAGCTCTTTCTGTGGCGCTGGTCGGTTTGTCCGCAGTGCTGCCGGGTGTGGCTGCTGCACAGAACACACCAGTGGGCTTGTGGAAGTCGATCGATGACGAGACCAAGACTGAGAAGTCGCTGGTTCGTATCACCGAGACCGGCGGGACCCTCAGCGGCAAGATCGAAAAGCTGATGGACCCGACCAAACAAGACGCAAAGTGCGACAAGTGCAGCGATGCACGTAAGGACCAGCCGGTGCTGGGCATGACCATCATCACCGGCGTTCGGGCCAGCAGTGACAAAACGCTTTGGGAAGGCGGTGAGATTCTGGACCCCAACAACGGTAAGTCCTACAAGGTACGCATCAAGCCCTTGGATTCGGGCAAGAAGCTCGAGGTGCGCGGCTATATCGGCGCACCCATGCTCGGCCGCACACAAACCTGGATCCGCGTCGAGTAAGGCGCCCAGGACTCCAAGCAATTGAACGGAGCGCGGCCTCCGACAGGGGCGCTTCGATCGCATCGAGGAACTGTTTGATGAATCGATTCAATGTGCGCAAGGTAGCGGTTCTGGGTGCTGGCGTCATGGGTGCGCAGATTGCGGCCCATTTGGTGAATGTGCAGGTGCCGGTGGTCTTATTTGACCTGCCCAGCCTAGCCGGACAGGAAGCAGCGCCGGCGGGCTCGTCAAATGCTCGCAGCGCGATCGCCCTCAAGGCCATCGAAAACCTCAAGAAGATCAAGCCTGCGCCGCTGGGCTTGGCATCCGAGGCTGTACGCATCCAGGCGGCCAACTATGAAGAGCATCTGGGCCTGCTGACCGAGTGTGACCTCATCATCGAGGCCATTGCAGAGCGCATGGATTGGAAGCGCGATCTGTATACGAAGATTGCGCGGTGGATTGGGCCACAGGCCATCGTGGCATCCAACACCTCAGGTCTATCGATTACTGAGCTGTCCCAGGCGCTGCCCGAAGCGCTACGCAGCCGCTTTTGTGGCATCCACTTCTTCAACCCGCCGCGCTACATGGCGCTGGTGGAACTGATTGCCACCCCATTCACCGATCCCCATATCCTGGATCAACTTGAAACCTTTGCCACCAGCACCCTGGGCAAGGGCGTGGTGCGGGCCAAGGACACGCCCAACTTCATCGCCAACCGGGTGGGCATCGCCGGCCTGCTGGCCACCATGAGCGAAGCGCAGAAGTTCGGCCTGCCGTTCGATGTGGTGGACGACCTAACCGGTAAAAAGATGGGCCGGGCTTCTTCAGGTACCTTCCGCACGGCCGATGTGGTGGGCTTGGACACCATGGCCCATGTCATCAACACCCTGCAAACCACGCTGTCCCTGCAGACCGACCCGTTCTACGGCAACTTCGGCACGCCTGAGGTGCTGCAAGGCCTGGTCAAGGCCGGTGCCTTGGGCCAAAAGACCAAGGCTGGTTTTTACAAGAAGGATGGCAAGACCATATTGCGGCTGGACCCGGTCACGCAGCAGTATGTGCCCTCGACCGGCAAGGCTGACCCACTGGTTGAACGCATCCTCAAGAGGCCGGCGGCCGAGCGCCTGAAGCTGCTGCGCGAGAGCAGTAACCCGCAGGCCCAGTTTGTGTGGGCCATCTTGCGCGATGGTTTCCACTACGCCGCGGTGCACCTGCAGACCATCGCCAACACCGCGCGCGATGTGGACTTTGCCCTGCGCTGGGGCTTTGGCATGAAGCAAGGCCCCTTCGAACTTTGGCAGGAAGCTGGTTGGTTGCAGGTGGCGCAGTGGATACAGGAAGACATCCAGGCCGGCAAGGCGCTGTGTGCCGCGCCGCTACCAGCCTGGGTCTGTGAAGGCCCAGTGGCGCGGGCGGGCGGGGTGCACACCGCAGAAGGCTCCTACAGCCCTGCGACGGGGCGCTTCGTGGGCGTGAGCAGCCTGCCGGTGTATGCGCGACAGTTGTTCCGCGAAACCGTCAAGGGTTCGCCCGGGCCCGACGCCTTGAAGGGCGGCACCGAGCTGTTCCGAAACGATGAATTGCGGGTCTGGACCTTGGACGGCGAGGTGGTGATCGCCAGCATCACCGCCAAGCTGCACTTGATCAGCCCAGCGGTGACCGAGGGTCTGCACCAGGCTGTGAACATCGCCGAGGCCTCACACAAGGCCTTGGTGATCTGGTCGCCCGACGAGGTGTTCTCGGCCGGCGCGAACCTGGAATCCATGATGCCCGTCTACATGAAGGCTGGATCCAAGGGTATTGCGCCGGAAGAAAAGAAGCTGCAGGACCTGATGCTGCGCCTTCGCTATGCTCAGGTGCCGGTTGTGGCTGCGGTGCGTGGGCTGGCACTGGGTGGCGGCTGCGAGTTGGCGGTGTACTGTGCCCGGCGGGTGGCTCACATGGAAAGCTATGTTGGCCTGGTGGAGGTGGGCGTGGGCCTGTTGCCCGGCGCTGGGGGCCTGACCTATATCGCACGGCGTGCTGCCCAGATGGCATCGGCGGCGCACTCGGGCGCCGACATCTTCGCCTTCCTCAGAGAAGGCTTCACAGCGGCTGCCATGGCCAAGGTGGGCACCTCGGCGCTGGAATCCCGCGACCTAGGCTATCTTGTGGATGGCGACGTGATCGTGGCCCACAAGGACGAGTTGCTACACGTGGCCCTGCAGCAGGCGCGTGCCATGGCTGATAGCGGCTACCGTGCACCGGCCAAGGCGCTGTTCCCGGTGGTGGGCCGCAACGGCATTGCCACCATCCAAGGACAGCTGGCCAATATGCGCGATGGCGGCTTCATCAGCGCGCATGACTTTCACATTGCAAAGCTGATTGCCGAGGTTTTGTGTGGAGGAGATGTCGACGCTGGATCCATGGTGAGCGAGGAGTACCTGATGGGCCTGGAGCGCGAACGTTTCTGCGGCCTGCTCGACCACCCCAAGACACAGGAACGCATCATGGGAATGCTCTCCACCGGTAAACCCGTCCGCAATTGATCACGGAGACCACCATGTCCAAGCAGATGACAGACGCCTACATCGTATCGGCCACGCGAACCCCGATCGGCAAGAGCGGCCGGGGTTACTTCAAGAACACCCGACCCGATGACCTGTTGGTGGCCGCCTTGCGCGGTGCCTTGGCCCAGGTGCCCAGCCTGGACCCCAAGGCCATCGAAGACGCCATCATCGGCTGCGCCATGCCCGAGGGCGAGCAGGGGCTTAACGTGGCGCGGATCGCCGCCCTCTTGGCGGGCCTGTCCCATTCCGTGGGTGGGGTCACCGTGAACCGGTTCTGTGCCTCGGGCCTGACCGCCCTGCAGATGGCCGCTGACCGCATCCGTGTGGGCGAGGCCGATGTGTTGATCGCCGGTGGTTGCGAGAGCATGAGCATGGTGCCCATGACGGGCAACAAGCCGTCGTTCAACCCGGCCGTATTCGACCGGGATGAGAATATTGGCATCGCCTATGGCATGGGTATGACCGCCGAAAAAGTGGCGCAGCAATGGAAGGTGACTCGCGAAGACCAGGATGCCTTTGCACTGGCTTCTCACCAGAAGGCCTTGGCGGCGATTGCAGCTGCTGAGTTCGCTGACGAGACCACCCCCGTGGAGGTGGTGGACCGTGCGCCCGACCTGCGCGGTGGGGGCGTGAACGAGAAGCGCCGCACCGTAAGCGTGGACGAGGGTCCGCGTGCCGACACCTCCTTGGAAGGTCTTGCCAAACTCAGGCCGGTGTTCGCCGCCAAGGGTTCGGTGACGGCAGGCAACAGTTCGCAAACCAGCGATGGTGCAGGCGCGTTGGTCGTGGCCAGCGAGGCGGCCTGCAAACGCTTTAACCTCAAGCCCTTGGCCCGCTTTGTGAGCTTTGCATCACGTGGTGTGCCGCCGGAGATCATGGGCATCGGCCCTATCGAGGCCATCCCTGCCGCATTGCGCTACGCCGGCCTTTCGCAAGACGACTTGGGCTGGATTGAGCTCAACGAAGCCTTTGCGGCCCAGGCGCTGGCGGTGCTCAACACCCTGAACATCGACCGCAGCAAGGTCAACCCCATGGGTGGGGCGATCGCATTGGGCCATCCCCTGGGTGCCACAGGCGCGATTCGGGCGGCCACTGTGGTGCACGGCCTGCACCGCAAGAACCTGAAGTACGGCATGGTCACTATGTGCGTGGGAACCGGGCAGGGCGCCGCCGGCATCCTGGAACGCGTCTGAGGAGCAGCTTGCATGAGCATCAAATCTGGCCTGATCAATGGCGTGGCCACCATCGAGATTGCGCGGCCCGAGAAAAAGAACGCGCTCACCGTGGCCATGTACGAGGACATGACCACCGCCTTGAAGGCGGCGGTGGACAACCCGGCCGCGCGCGCGGCGCTCATCACCGGCCAACCCGGTATCTTCACCTCGGGCAATGACCTGCAAGACTTCATGCAGCGCCCGCCGCAGGGACCCGATTCGCCGGTATTCCTCTTCATGCAGGCGATGCTGGCGTTCGACAAGCCCCTGGTGGCTGCGGTGACGGGCCCGGCCATCGGCATCGGCACCACCATGCTGCTGCACTGCGACCTGGTCTATGTGGCCGACGACGCCCGCCTGGCCATGCCCTTTGCCAGTCTGGGCTTGGTGCCGGAATTTGCCGCCAGCCTGGTGGTGCCCGCTCTGATGGGCCAGCGCCGCGCTGCGGAGAAGCTGATGTTGGGCGACCCCTTCACCGGCCAGGAGGCGGTGGATTGCGGCATTGCCAACGCGGTGCTGCCCGCAGGCGAAGTGCTGCCTCACGCCCGGCGCATAGCCGAGCGCTTCAATGCCCTACCGCCCTCCGCAGTGCGGCAGACCAAACGCCTGATGAAGCGCTGGTCATCTGATGCGGTGTTGCAGGCGGTGGCCGTGGAGGGCGAGCGGTTCGGGACCGCCCTGCGCAGCCCGGAGGCTCGTGAAGCCTTTCAGGCCTTTTTCGAGAAGCGAAAGCCCGACTTCAGTCGCTTCTGAGCCGGCCCGCGCGGGGGATGGCGCTTGTAAGCTTCGCTTGTGACCGGCGCCTTAAGAGGACTACCCAGGCAGCCTCCTCAGGCCGGTGGCACCGGCCTGGGCTGGCCCTTTTCGTCGGTGGCCACATAGGTCAAGGTGGCCTCAGTGACCTTCAACGCGTATTCGCCGCCGTCGCGCAGACGCTGGGCATACACCTCCACATTGACCGTGATGGAGGTGGTGCCCACGCGGGTGATCTCTGCATAAAAGCTCAGCAGGTCGCCGACCCGCACGGGCTGTTTGAAGACGAACTGGTTGACCGCCACCGTGGCCAGCCGGCCACGGGCGCGGCGCACCGGCAGCACCGAGCCAGCCAAGTCCACCTGGGCCATCACCCAGCCGCCGAAGATGTCGCCGTTGGCGTTGCAGTCGGCGGGCATTGGGATCACTCGCAGCACCAACTCTTTTTCGGTGGGCAGCTTCACCCGGGTCTCGGACTGGCGTGGGTCGAGGCTGGGGCTGGTATTCATGCATCCAAGCATAGCGCTAGGGGCTGCGCAGCGCTGCAGGCGAGAATGGCCCCCTATGCGCGGACTTGCCCACGGACACTCCTCAGACACCGCTGCGGCGGCTGCCATCCCTGCCGGCCGCTCCGATTGGGGCACGCTGCAGCGCCTGTTCCCCTATCTGTGGCGCTACCGCTGGCGTGTGGGGGCTGCTTTGGCCTTCATGGTGGCGGCCAAGCTGGCCAATGTGGGCGTGCCGGTGCTGCTCAAGTACCTTGTGGACAGCCTGTCGATAAAGCCAGGCGACCCCCAGGCCCTGCTGGTCGTGCCCTTGGGCCTGCTGCTGGCCTACGGCTTGCTGCGCCTGTCCACCTCGCTGTTCACCGAACTGCGCGAGCTGATCTTCGCCAAGGCTACGGAGGGCACGGCCCGCAGCCTGAGCCTGCAGGTGTTCAACCACCTGCACGGCATGAGTCTGCGCTTTCACTTGGAGCGCCAGACCGGGGGCATGACGCGCGACATTGAGCGCGGCACGCGAGCGGTGCATGCGCTGGTCAGCTATTCCCTCTACAGCATTTTGCCCACCCTCATCGAAGTGGCCCTAGTGCTCACCTTGCTGGCGGTGCAGTTTGATTCGCTCTTTGCCTGGATTACCCTGGCGGCCTTGGTGGTGTACGTGGCCTTCACCTTCAAGATCACCGAGTGGCGCACCCAGTTCCGGCGCGAGATGAACGAGATGGACTCCAAAGCCCATACCAAGGCCATCGATTCCCTCTTGAACTATGAAACGGTCAAGTACTTCAATAACGAACCCTGGGAAGCGCGGCGCTACGATGAGAGCCTGGAGCGGCTGCGCAAGGCCGCGCTCAAGAGCCAGACCACCCTGAGCATTCTGAACACGGGGCAGCAGCTGATCATTGCGGTGGCCCTGGTGCTGATGTTGTGGCGCGCCACGCAAGGTGTGGTGGATGAGCGTCTGACCTTGGGTGATCTGGTGATGATCAACGCCTTCATGATCCAGCTGTACATCCCGCTGAACTTCTTGGGGGTGATTTACCGGGAGATCAAGCAGGCTTTGACGGACTTGGACAAGATGTTTGGCCTGCTCGAGCGCGAGCGTGAAGTGGCCGATGTCCCGGGTGCGCCTGATCTGCAGGTGCACGCAGGCCATGTCCGCTTCGAGGGCGTGACCTTTGCGTATGACTGCGGGCTAGCTGCTACAGCATCGGGGCCGCCGGGGCAGGCTCCGGCCGATCCCGCAGAGCCCACGGGCTCAGCCCACCGCACCATCTTGCAGGACGTTTCCTTCGAGATTCCACCGGGCAAGACGGTGGCCGTGGTGGGCTCGTCGGGCGCTGGCAAGAGCACCTTGGCCCGCCTGATGTTCCGCTTTTTCGACGTGCCCCAAGGCGCCGGGCGCATCAGCATCGACGGGCAGGACATTCGCCAGGTGACCCAAGCCTCGCTGCGCCGCGCCATTGGTATCGTGCCGCAGGATACGGTGCTGTTCAACGACACGGTGGCGTACAACATTGCCTATGGGCGGCCTGGAGCCAGCCGCCAGGAGGTCGAGGCTGCTGCGCGCGCGGCGCGCATCCACGACTTCATTGCTACTTCCCCTCAAGGCTACGAAACCATCGTGGGCGAGCGCGGCCTGAAACTCTCGGGCGGCGAAAAGCAGCGTGTGGCCATCGCCCGCACCCTGCTCAAGGACCCCCCGGTCCTGATCTTTGACGAGGCGACCTCAGCGCTGGACTCCGCCAACGAGCGGGCGATACAGGCTGAGCTGCGCAACGCGGCTCAGGGCAAGACCACGCTCGTGATTGCGCACCGCTTGTCCACCGTGGTGGATGCCCATGAGATTTTGGTGATGGACGACGGCCGTATCATCGAGCGTGGCAGCCACGACGCACTCTTGGCCCTAGGCGGGCGCTATGCTTCGATGTGGGCTTTGCAGCGCAGCGGGCATGGAAACCAAGTGGCTTGAAGATTTCGTGAGCCTGGCCGAGACGCGCAGCTTTTCGCGCTCGGCGGTGCTGCGGCATGTGACTCAGCCGGCGTTTTCGCGGCGCATCCAGGCGCTGGAAGCCTGGGCAGGCGTGGATCTCGTGGACCGTTCGTCCTACCCCACCCGGCTGACCCCGGCGGGCGAACTGTTGCATGCGCAGGCCCTGGAAATCCTCGGGGCGCTGCAAAGCACGCGCCACCTGGTGCGCAGCCACCAGGGCGACTCGGCCGATGTGATCGAGTTTGCGGTGCCGCACACCCTGGCCTTCACTTTTTTTCCGCACTGGCTGATGGACTTGCAGGCCCATTTCGGCTCCATCAAGAGCCGCTTGACAGCGCTGAATGTGCACGATGCGGCCATGCGCCTGAGCGAAGGCGGTTGCGACTTGCTGATCGCCTACCACCACCCCTCGCAACCGTTGCAGCTCAACCCAGGGCGCTACGACATGCTGGTGCTGGGGCGGGAAACCCTGGCCCCGTTCAGCTGTGCGGATGCCCGCGGCCGCGCCGTATACACCCTGCCGGGCGACAGAGGTCGTCACATTCCCTTCTTGAACTATGCCCCGGGGGCCTATCTGGCCCGCTTGGTGGATCTGATCCTCAAGGAGTCGCCCCAAGCGGCCGAGTTGCAGCCTGTTTACGAGACCGACATGGCCGAGGGTTTGAAGGCCATGGCCATTGAAGGCCATGGGCTGACCTTCCTGCCTGTGGGGTCGGTACACAAGGAGCTGCGAGCCGGGCGGTTGGTCGAGGCTGCCCCCGAGGACAGCTTTAGGCTGACGATGGAGGTTCGGATCTACCGTGAACGCCCGGGGTCACTGGGCGTGCGGCCACCCAAGGTGTCGGCTCAGGGTCTGTGGGCATATCTACAAGGGCCGGCTTCTCCCTAGAATAAGAAGCTTGCGGCTTGGCGCCGCATTCTTCCCACCCCCCCACAGGAGAATTCATGAAGACGTCCCTCATCCTGGTGGCGGCCCTGGCCGCTGCTACGGGCCTGGCCCAGGCTGACACCCTCAAGAAGATCAAAGATTCCGGCAGCGTCACCATGGGCGTGCGCGAATCCTCGGGCGCCCTGAGCTTCACACTGGGCGACGGCAAGTTCGCTGGTTTCCATATCGAGGTCTGCCAGCGTGCGCTGGCAGACATCCAGAAGGCTTTGGGCATGTCCAAGCTAGAGCTTAAGTACCAGGTGGTCACCTCGCAGAACCGCCAGCCCCTGGTGCAAAACGGCACCGTGGACATCGAGTGCGGCTCCACCACCAACAACGCCAACCGCCAGAAGGATGTGGCCTTTGCGGTGACCACATTCGTGGAAGAGGTGCGCATGGCGGTGAAGGCCAACTCGGGCATCACCAACATCAACCAGCTCAATGGCAAGAAGGTGGCCACCACCACTGGCACCACATCGGTGCAGCACCTGCGCCGCCACGAGCGTGCCACGGGCGTAAATTTTGATGAGGTGTTCGGCAAGGACCACGCCGATAGCTTCCTGCTGCTGGAAAGCGGTCGCGCCGATGCCTTCGTGATGGACGGTCAGATCCTGGCCGGCAACATCGCCAAGGCCAAAAGCCCGGCTGACTTTCGCATCGCCGGCGAGGTGCTCAGTGTAGAGCCCATCGCCATCATGTTTCGCAAGGACGACCCGGCCTTCAAAAAGGCGGTGGACGACAGCATCATCGGCATGATCAAGTCGGGTGACCTGGCGCGGCTGTATGACAAGTGGTTCATGCAGCCTATTCCGCCGGCCAACACCGCCTTGCGCCTGCCGGCATCGGACGCCACCAAGGCAGCGTGGGCCGAGCCCAACGACCGGCCCATGGAAGCCTACGCCAAGCGCTGAGCCTGCTTCGGGTGGCCTTTGGCCACTCGATGGCTACGGCCAACCGGCTTTGCAGGCTACCCCCAAGCCCGACTCCGTGTCGGGCTTTTTTCTGCGCTCGCTCGAGGACAACCCCGGGCGGGCGAGCCCCCGCCGCGGCTATAGTCCTGCGCGAACAAGGGAGCATGCGTGGCCACTTGGGATTGGCAGGTCTTCTGCCGCGACACCGTCACCAGCGAGCAGCAAAGCGGTTGCTTCGGCCAGGGCGGCGACATCACCTATCTGGATTGGATGCTCTCGGCCTGGGGCTGGACCCTTTCTGTGGCTGCCCTGGCCTTGGTGGTGGCCCTGGTGGTGGGTTCACTCGTGGGCATTGCCCGAACAACGCCCTCGCGCGCGGCGGTGTTTCTGGGAAACGCCTGGACCGAGTTGTTTCGCAACATTCCCCTGCTGGTTCAAATCTTTCTCTGGTACCACGTGATTCCGTCGTTGATCACGCCGCTGCGCGAGGTGCCCAGCTTCGTACTCGTCGTGCTGGCGCTGGGCTTTTTCACGAGCGCGCGCATTTCCGAGCAGGTCAAGGCCGGCATTCAAAGCATTCCGCGTGGCCAGCTTCATGCGGGCTTGGCCATGGGCCTGAGCCTGCCGCAGACCTACCGCTACGTGCTTCTGCCGGTGGCGTTTCGGGTGGTCATTCCGCCGTTGACCAGCGAGTCGATGAACATCGTGAAGAACTCATCGGTGGCCTTTGCGGTATCGATTGCCGAGCTGACGCTGTTCGCGCTGCAGGCGCAGGAAGAAACCTCGCGTGGAATCGAGATCTACTTGGCAGTCACGGGCGCGTACTTCGTATCGGCCTTTGCGGTGAACAGGGTGGCGCTGTTCATTGAGCAGCGGGTGCAAATTCCTGGCACCTTGGGCGCTGCGCAGTGAGGGGCCTTGTATGACGCTGGACTTCACCTTCCTCACCTGGCAACTGTTATCGAGCTATGTGCTCAAGGGCTTGATCTTCTCCATCCAGCTCACCCTGGTGGCCATGATCGGGGGCATTGCCTTGGGTACGGTCATTGCACTGATGCGCCTGTCGGGCAAGCCCTGGCTGGCCGCGCCGGCAGCAGCCTATGTGAACACGCTGCGCTCGATTCCCCTGGTGATGGTGATCCTGTGGTTCTTCCTGCTGATTCCCCTGATCACCGGCAAGCCGTTAGGAGCGGAATGGTCGGCTGTGATCACCTTTACCGTCTTCGAGGCTGCTTACTATTCGGAGATCATGCGTGCGGGTATCCAGAGCGTGCCCAGGGGGCAGGTACACGCGGGCTATGCGGTGGGCATGAGCTACGGCCAGACCATGCAGCTCATCGTGCTACCGCAGGCCTTTCGCAATATGTTGCCGGTCTTGTTGACGCAGACCATCATCTTGTTTCAAGACACCTCATTGGTCTATGCCATTGGGGCCTATGACCTGCTCAAGGGTTTTGAGGTGGCGGGCAAGAACTTCAACCGCCCGGTGGAGACCTACCTGGTGGCCACGCTGGTGTACTTCGTGATCTGCTTTAGCCTGTCGATGCTGGTGCGCCGGCTGCAAAAGCGCATTCAGATCATCCGGTGAGCCCCGCGCGTGTGCACGCTTGAAAACAGGAGTATTTCGTGATTCAGATTGACAATGTCAGCAAGTGGTACGGTAGCTTTCAGGTGCTGACCGACTGCACCACCATCGTCGCCAAGGGCGAGGTGGTGGTTGTGTGTGGGCCTTCGGGATCGGGCAAGAGCACCTTGATCAAGACTGTCAACGCGTTGGAGCCGATTCAAAAGGGCGACATCGTAGTCGATGGTGTGAGCATCACCGCCCCGGGCACCAACCTGCCGCGATTGCGCAGCCGCGTGGGTATGGTGTTTCAGCACTTTGAGCTATTTCCGCACCTATCGGTCACAGAGAACCTAAGCTTGGCGCAAATCAAGGTGCTAGGCCGCAGCCAAGATGAAGCCATGGCCCGCGGCCTGAAGATGCTGGACCGTGTGGGTCTGATGGCCCACAAGGACAAATTCCCTGGCCAGCTCTCGGGTGGGCAGCAGCAGCGCGTAGCCATTGCGCGCGCCTTGTCCATGGACCCGGTGGTGATGTTGTTTGACGAGCCCACCTCGGCGCTTGACCCGGAAATGGTGGGTGAGGTACTGGATGTGATGGTGAGCCTGGCCCAAGAGGGTATGACCATGATGGTGGTGACCCACGAGATGGGCTTTGCGCGCAAGGTCAGCCACCGGGTGATCTTCATGGACGCGGGCTGCATCGTTGAAGACTGCAGCACAGACGCGTTCTTTGGCCAGCCCGAGGCGCGCAGCGAGCGGGCGCGGGATTTTCTGTCCAAGATCCTGCAGCACTGAGCCGCGCGACAATGTTGGGATGACCGAACTCGTCCTGACCCGGCCCGACGACTGGCACCTGCATCTGCGCGATGGCGCGGCCATGGCCGATGTGGTGCCCCACACCGCACGGCAATTCGCCCGGGCCATCGTCATGCCCAATCTGAAGCCACCGGTGACCACCGCCGCACAGGCTGTGGCGTACCGCCAGCGCATTCAGGCGGCCGTCCCAGAGAGCTTGACCTTCACGCCGCTGATGACGCTGTATCTCACCGACAACATGCCGCCCGACGAAATCAAGCGGGCCAAAGACGCCGGCGTGGTGGCTCTAAAGCTCTACCCGGCCGGGGCCACCACCAACAGCGATGCGGGCGTGACCGACATCTGCAAGACCTACAAGACGCTTGAGGCTATGCAGCGCGAAGACCTGCTGTTCCTGGTGCACGGCGAGGTCACTGACGCCGAGATCGACCTGTTCGACCGTGAGGCGGTGTTCATCGACCGCGTCTTGGCGCCCCTGCGCCGCGACTTCCCCGAGCTCAAGATCGTCTTCGAGCACATCACCACCAAGGAAGCGGCGCAATACGTGGCTGAAGGCGGCCAGCGCTTGGGTGCCACCATCACCGCCCACCACCTGCTCTACAACCGCAACGCCATCTTTCAGGGTGGCATACGGCCGCACTACTACTGCCTGCCGGTGCTAAAGCGCGAAGAGCACCGCCGCGCCTTGGTAGCAGCCGCCACCGGCGGCAACCCCCGCTTCTTCCTGGGTACCGACAGCGCCCCGCACCCCTCGCAGCTCAAGGAACATGCCAGTGGATGCGCCGGTTGCTACACCGCGCTCAGCGCCTTGGAGTTGTACGCGGAGGCTTTTGAGGCGGGGGGCGCCCTGGACCGCTTGGAGGCTTTCGCAAGCTTTAACGGCGCGGACTTCTATGGCTTGCCGCGCAACACCGACACGGTGACCTTGCGGCGCGAAAGCTGGACCGTGCCCGAGCTGCTGTCCTTCGGGGGCGCACCGCTTAAGCCGCTGCGCGCGGGCGAAACCCTGAGCTGGCGCCAGGTGGACTGAGCCCCAGGGCCGCCAGCCATGGCGGCCCGCTCACCAGGGTGCCGCGAGCGGTGGCACCCTGCTGGCCCGTTAGCCACCAAAGCGGAGCTTTTCCACAGCTCGATCTGCTCGATCCTCCCGATCCTCCCGATCCTCCCGATCAGCCCGATCGCGCCAAGGCTTTGGTGATGCGCTGCTGACCAACGGTAGGCCGTGTTTCAGGCAGACGCGCACCATCACGTTGGCATCGGCGAAGGCGAGTGTTGCACGCGCCACCTGCTTCACCGTCACGCCCTTGGGCAGCCTTCGTGGTGCCGCACCGCCCGCGCGCGATAATGCCAGGGTGAAGCAAGCCAGACCGCCGCTGGTGCGATCGTGGAAACACGGCACTGGAGGAAGGTCCGGACTGCATAGGGCAGCGCAGGAGCTAACGGCTCTCCACCGCGAGGTGAGGATCAGAGCAACAGAGACGAGTCTGCGTGGGCAAGGACTGCACGGAGTGTTCTGCGAGGTGCCGGCGACGCCGGCAGCCGGTCCCGAAAGGGAGCGGCCCTGGCTTTGGCCAAGGGACCGAGTAGCACCCCGAGCGGGCGCAGCTCACTCAGGGTGAAACGGGCAATCTCTGCGCGCAGCAACACCAAGTAGGCCGGCGTTGACGTGGCCCGCGGAGCCGGCGGGTAGGTGGCATCGAGCCGGGTGGGCGACCCCCGGTCCAGAGGAATGGCGGTCACGCCGCCTGGGTCGAAAGGCCGAAGCGACGCACAGAATCCGGCCTATCGGCTTGCTTCACATATTTTTATGAACCCCCAAGCCGAACAACTGTGGACCCGCCCGCGCTGGCAACTGGCGATGCTGTTGGCCGGCTTGGGTATGGTGGGGCCCTTCGCCATCGATGCCTATCTGCCGGCCTTTGCAGGGCCTGAAGGCATCGCCCAAACGTTGGGGGCCACCCCGCTGCAGATGCAGCAAACCCTATCGGCCTTTTTGCTGGCCTTTGCGGTGATGAACCTGTTCCACGGTGCCCTGGCCGACAGCTTCGGCCGGCGTCCAGTGGTGCTGGGTGGGGTCTCGCTGTTCAGCATCGCCTCCATCGGCTGCGCCCTGTCGCAAACCATCACCGAGCTCATCCTGTGTCGGGCCCTGCAGGGCCTGTCTGCGGGCGCCGGTATCGTGGTCTCGCGCGCCATCATCCGCGACATGTTCCCACCTACTTCGGCGCAGAAGGTGATGTCCCAGGTAACCATCTTTTTCGGCGTGGCGCCAGTGATCGCGCCTGCCTTGGGCGGCTACGTGTTCGTAGCAGGGGGCTGGCACGCGGTGTTCTGGGGCTTGGCGGTGGTGGGGGCCCTGCTGTTCTGGCTGAACTGGCGCTTGCTGCCTGAAACCTTGCACCCGTTGCAGGTTCAGCCCTTCAACCCGAAGAACCTGATGGCTGGGTATTGGGCCTTGGGTTCGAGCCGGCGCTTTTGGCTGCTGGCCCTGTCCAGCGGAATCCCATTCAATGGCATGTTTCTGTACGTGTTGGCCGCCCCTGTGTTTTTGGGCGAACACCTGGGCTTACAGCCCACGCAGTTCTTTTGGTTCTTCCTGCTGTCCATGTCGGGGCTGACCATTGGTGCGTGGCTGTCGGGCCGCCTGGCGGGCCGCATTGCGCCGCAGCGTCAGATTCGATGGGGCTATGCCGTCATGGGCGTGGTGTCGCTGGGCAATGTGGCGCTGAACCTGCTGTTGCCGCCGGATGCGGCCTGGTCCATGGTGCCGGTGGCCCTGTTCTCCTTAGGCTGGGCGCTCATGGTGCCGGTGGTCACGCTGATGGTGCTGGACCTGGCGCCCGAGCGACGAGGCCTGGTCAGTTCGCTGCAAATGTGCGTGGGCAGCGCGGCCAATGCCCTGGTCGCCGGTGTGCTGGTGCCCTTGGTGATGCATTCGGCCCTGGCGCTGGCTTGCGCATCCCTGTGTCTGTTGATGGTGGGATGGGTGGCCTGGGCCATCGACCGGCGGCAGCACAAGCCCTGATACGGCTGTGCCCCCGGGGCCTTCAGGGAAAGTCCTAGCTACTTACACTTCTAAACCTCAACTTTTAGTATATCTGACAAGTACATAATTTAATTAGTTTTTTTTGATTCGAATCTATTTTTTCAAGGCTTGTGTAAGTAATTGATTTGATTGAGATTTTTTGCTCAATTCATTGACCCGAGGTGGCGAAATCCGGTAAAGTGTCGGAAAGTGGTTTTTTGTGGATGTTTGTGACAAAACGCAACACCCGCCCACCTTCCGAACCCAGGCTCACCGGTGTCGCATTTCGTATTTCAAGGCAGTTCAGCCCTCACCCTGGATGGCAAGGGGCGCATCACCGTCCCGGCGCGCCACCGTGAGGTCCTCTCCGCCACGGCCGCTGGCCAGCTCACGCTCACCAAGCACCCGCACCGCTGCCTGCTGGTCTTTCCGCGGCCGGCCTGGGAATCCTTCCGCGAAAAGCTGATATCCCTGCCGATGGGTGCCGAAGGCTGGCGCCGCATCTTCCTGGGCAGTGCCATGGACGTGGAGATCGACGCCGCAGCGCGGGTGCTGATTGCACCGGAGTTGCGTGCCTGGGCGGATCTGGAGCGCGAGGTGATGCTTCTGGGCATGGGTCAGCGCCTGGAGCTGTGGGATGCAGCCAAGCTGGCCAGCCACGAGGACCAGGTCATTGAGCAGGGCATGCCCGATGCCCTCAAGGACCATGTCTTCTGATGAGCGCTTCCGGCCCTGCCGAGGCAGCGCCCGAACCGGCACACCATGTCACCGTGCTGCTGGAAGAGGCGGTCCGGGCCCTGTCGATTCAGCCCGACGGCGCCTATGTGGACGGCACGTTTGGACGCGGCGGCCACAGTCGGCGCATCTTGCGGGCCTTAGGCCCGAAGGGCCACCTGGTCGCCTTCGACAAGGACCCAGAAGCCTTGGCCGCAGCAGCCGAGGTCGGCACGCGGGTCGGCGACCCGCGTTTTTGCATCTGCCACGCGAGCTTCGCCCGGATGCGCGAGTGCCTGGCCGAGCAGGGTGTTCACGCAGTGCAGGGCATTTTATTGGACTTGGGCGTGAGCTCACCGCAGATCGACACCCCGCAACGAGGCTTCAGCTTCCGATTCGATGCGCCGCTGGACATGCGCATGGATACGACCTGCGGCCCCACGGCTGCGGACTTTTTGGCCAGTGCCGATGAGCAGCGAATTGCGCAGGTGATCCGTGACTATGGGGAAGAACGATTTGCTCTACCGATTGCAAAGGCGGTTGTGGCCCGCCGCGAGAGCGGGCGCGCCATTCGAACCACGCTTGAGCTTTCCGAACTCGTGGCTCGTGCGGTCAAGACCCGCGAGCCGGGCCAGGACCCTGCGACGCGCACATTTCAGGCTCTTCGAATTCAAGTCAACGCCGAGCTTGAGGAGCTCGAGCAGGGCCTGAGTGCCGCGCTCGATCTGCTCGCACCCGAAGGACGACTGGCCGTGATCAGCTTTCACTCCCTGGAAGACCGCATCGTCAAACAGTTCATTGCCCGTGAAAGCCGCGAGGTGGTGGACCGGCGTGCGCTGCTGGCCCCACCCAAGGCCATGCGCCTGCAGGCCCTGGGCCGCATCCGGCCCAGCGAAGAAGAGGTGCGTGCCAACCCGCGTTCGCGTTCGGCCATTTTGAGGGTGGCCCAACGGCTGGCAACGCCACAAGGATCACCGGCATGACGCGGCTCAACCTGGTGCTGATGCTGGCCCTGGTGCTCAGTGCCTTGGCCTTGGTGCAAACCGCCTATGAGTCGCGCCGCTTGTTTGCAGAGATCGAACGGGCCAAGGCTGACTTGGCGCGCCTGGAATCAGACCACGCCCGCTTGTTGGCCGAGCGCCAGGCGCAAGCCACCAACCTGCGGGTCGAGCGGCTGGCCCGTAACCGACTGCAGATGACCCCCATCAGCCCTCAGGTTACGCAGTATGTGATCGACGCGCCTCGGCGGCCCGGCGCTTCAGCCCAGGCGCCTGAGACCCAGCCCGAGGGGGTGCGCTGATGGGCTGGAACCCCTTGCGTAAAGCCGCGGCGCGCCGGTCGGGTGCGCGCGGCATGGTGTACAGCAACAGTCCGCTGCTGGCTTCGAAAACACCGCTATGGCGCAGCCACTTCCTGGTGGCCTTGTGCGGCTTGGGGGCCTGTGTGCTGATCGGGCGCGCGGTTTACATCCAGATCATCGGCACCGACTTCTACCAGCTCGAGGGTGAGAAGCGCTACGCACACACGGTGCCGCTGCCGGCCAGCCGTGGCCGCATCCTGGACCGCAACGGCACCACGCTGGCCAGCAGCGTGGCCATGCCCTCTGTTTGGGCCGACCCCAAGGAGTTTCAGGCCAGCCCCGAGCAGCTCAAGGCCTTGGCGCTGAGCTTGAAGATACCCCTGGCCGAACTGCAGCGCCGCGTGGCCGATGAGAACAGCCGCTTTGTGTGGCTGCGACGCCATGTCGACATGGCCCTGTGGCAGGAGGTCAAGGCCCTGAAGATCAAGGGCGTGGCCGAGCTGCGTGAATACCAGCGCCGCTACCCCGAAAGCGAGGCAGCGGCCCATGTGGTGGGCTTCACCAACGCCGATGACCAAGGCCAGGAGGGCATTGAGCTGGCCTTCCACGATCGCCTGTTGGGCCGCAACGGTTGGCGCATGGTCATTCGTGACCGAACCGGCCGCACCGTAGAAGACCTGGGTGACGCGGTGGACCCCCTGCACGGTGATGACATTCAGCTGTCCATCGATGCCAAGGTTCAATTCTTCGCGTACCAACGGGTGCGTGAAGCGGTCTATCAGCACCGGGCCCAGGCCGGCAGCGTGGTGGTCTTGGACGTGCAGACCGGTGAGGTGCTGGCACTGGCCAACTACCCTAGCTTCGACCCTTCGGACCGGCGCAACCTCAGTGGCGGTCAGTTGCGTAACCGTGCCTTGACCGACACCTTCGAGCCCGGCTCCACGATGAAACCCTTCATCGCAGCCCTGTCGCTGGAAACCGGCAAGGTGCAGCCCTCGACGATGATCAATTCCACGCCGGGCAGCATGGTCGTCAGCGGCTTTCCCATTCGCGATGCACACCCCTACGGCAGTTTGACCGTGGAGCAGGTGATTCAGAAGTCCAGCAATGTCGGCACGGTTCGCATGGCCATGGATCTGCAGCCGCGCGAAATGTGGGAAATGTTTTCGAAGATTGGCATGGGCCAGAAGCCTGAATTGGACTTCCCCGGTGCTGTTACCGGTCGTCTGCGCCCCTACAAGACGTGGCGCCCCATTGAGCAGGCCACCATGTCCTATGGCTATGGCCTGTCGGCCAGCCTCTTCCAGCTGGCTAGAGCCTATTCCGTGTTCGCGCGTGACGGTGAGCTGGTACCGGTGTCGGTGGTGAGGCGAGACGCAGCCCCCGGTGGCATTCGGGTGTTTTCTGCGGACACCGCGATGGCGGTTCGGCAAATGCTGCAACTGGCTGCAGGCCCTGGGGGCACCGCGCCGCTGGCGCAGACCCCGGGCTATACCGTGGGCGGCAAGACGGGTACCGCCCACAAGCAAGAGGGGCGGGGCTATGCAGGCAACAAGTACCGGTCCTGGTTCGTGGGGCTTGCGCCCGTAAGTAATCCGCGCATCGTGGTGGCGGTGATGGTGGACGAGCCCAGCACCGGCGTGTACTACGGCGGCGCCGTGGCCGCACCGGTGTTCAGCCAGGTGGTTGGGCAAACGCTGCGCTTGTTGAACGTGCCGCCCGATGCCGATGTGAAGTCGCAAATCGTGGCCAAGGTGCCTGCGGTGGAAGAGAGCTTCTGATGGTGGCCTCTGGACTGTTGCACTTGGACAGTGTGGGGCTGGTGCTGCAGTGGCTGCGCGGCCGTGGTGCGCAGCGCCTGGTTGTGGACAGCCGCACGGTACGCCCCGGTGATGTGTTCGTGGCCTGGCCCGGAGCCGCCCACGACGCGCGGCGCTATGTGCCCCAGGCCTTGGCTTCGGGTGCCGTGGCCTGTGTGGTCGACCAGGATGGCGCAGAAGCTTTTGGATTCGACGACGACCGGATCGCCGCGGTGCCGCGTTTGAAACAGCAGTTGGGGGCCCTGTGCGACGCGTTCTGGGGGCACCCCAGTGCATCCATGGACGTGATGGCCGTTACTGGAACCAATGGCAAGACCTCTACAGTCTGGTGGTGGGCTCAGGCCTCGGCCCTGCTGGGGCACCGCAGTGCTGTGGTGGGCACCCTGGGGATCGGGGAGCCTTCGTCGGCCATGCAGCCCGGCGGCTGGTCTCCCACGGGCCTGACCACGCCCGACCCTGCGGCGCTGCACAGCAGCTTGGCGGCCTACCGCGACCAGGGCGTTCGGCGTTGTGCCCTTGAAGCCTCTTCGATCGGCCTGGCTGAAGATCGGCTGCGGGCCCTGCGGATCAAGGTAGCGTTGTTCACCAACTTCACCCAGGACCACCTGGACTATCACCACACACTGGAGCAGTACTGGGCAGCCAAGCGGCAGCTTTTCGACTGGCCTGGGCTGTCGGCAGCGGTAGTCAATATCGAGGACCCCCGTGGCGTGGCGTTGCATACGCAGTTACGGGCTCAACGCCCGACGCTCGATCTGTGGTCCGTGGGCCTGGCTGAATCCGCTCGCTTACAAGCACGTGCGCTGCAGACCGCGGCCAGTGGCATACGCTTTGAGCTGCATGAGGCGGCGGCATCGGTGGCTGCCGCCGGTGCAGGGCCATCCTGCACCGCCATGGTGGCGGTCCATCTGCCGTTCCTGGGCTGCTACAACGTGCTCAACCTCTTGGGTGTGGTGGCGGGCCTGCGGGCGCTGGGCCATGCGCTGGCGGACATTGCTGCAGTGCTGCCCTCGCTGTCGCCGGTACCGGGCCGATTGCAGGCCCAGGGTGGTGCCGGAGAGCCCCTGGCCGTGGTGGACTATGCGCATACGCCTGATGCCCTGCAACAGGCGCTGGCGGCCTTGCGCCCTGTGGCACAAGCCCGTGGCGGGCGTCTTTGGTGCGTGTTTGGCTGTGGCGGTGACCGCGACCACAGCAAGCGGCCGGTAATGGGCGCAGTGGCCCATCAGGGCGCAGACGCCGTGATACTGACCAGCGACAACCCCCGAAGCGAAGACCCTCAGGCCATCCTCGCCGACATCGCTGCTGGCTGGCCCGCCAACATACCGGTGGATCTTCAGGTGAACCGACGCAGCGCCATCTTCACCGCGCTTGACCACGCTGCCACACGCGACGTGGTCCTGATAGCCGGAAAGGGGCACGAGGCGCATCAAGAGATTCAAGGCGTCTTGCATCCCTTCGACGATGCTGAGGTGGTGCAAACCGGCCTGCGCTCGCGCTCTGCTCGCGGCTTCATGACCCTGGGGGATATCGCAGCTTGCATCGGTTCTGAGGCCGTGCTGCATGGGGACGCCCGCACCGTGATCCAACGGGTGCACACCGACACCCGTACGCTGCAGCCTGGCGACCTGTTCGTGGCCCTTCGGGGTGAACGATTCGACGGTCATGACTTCCTGGTTCAGGCCCAGCGCAGCGGCGCGGTGGCCCTGTTGGCAGAACAGGGCTTGGCCGAAGCGGGCTTGACCGGTGTGCAGGTACCGGACAGCCTAATGGGGCTGCAGGCCCTGGCCCGCGCTTGGCGAGCGCAGCTGGCCCTACCCGTGATTGCCGTGACCGGCAGCAACGGAAAGACCACCGTCACCCAAATGACGGCATCTATCCTGCGGGCCTGGTGCGCGGAGCGAGCTGGCCATACCCGGGGCAATCTGAACAACCATGTCGGACTGCCCTTGAGCATGCTGTCTTTGCGGGGTGGAGCCGAACATGGGCACCGAGCTGCGGTGTTGGAACTGGGCATGAACCACCCCGGTGAAGTGGTGGAACTGGCCACGATAGCGCAGCCCACGGTTGCTGTGGTGAATAACGCGCAGCGCGAACACCAAGAATTCATGCACACCGTGGAAGCTGTCGCTCGCGAAAATGGGGCCGTGTTGCAGGCCTTGCCGCCTGGGGGCTCAGCAGTTTTTCCGGCCCACGACCCCTTCGCACCGCTGTGGGCGCAGATGGCTGGCTCGGCACGGCTGTGGCGCTTTGCTTTCGATGTCTTGCCCAGCGACCATGGTGCGCCAGCCGCTGCTGAAACAGCCCGGCATGGCAGCGCGCGGGGCCCAGCCGAGGTGCAGGGCCAGGCGCGCTGGGATGGAGATCGCTGGGCGCTGCACATCCAATCCCCGATGGGCGAATTGAACACCCGGGTGCACTTGCCCGGCCGCCACAACCTGCACAATGCGATGGCTGCAGCCACGGCGGCCCTGGCCACCGGTGCGCCGCTGGAGGCGGTGGCCACAGGGCTGGCGGCGTTTGAGGCGGTGACTGGCCGCTCGCGCCTTCGCTCCCTGGTGCACCAAGGCCAGGCCATCACGCTCATCGACGACACCTACAACGCCAACCCCGATTCGGTGCGGGCGGCCATTGAGGTCTTGGCTGAACTGCCGGGCCCGCGCACCCTGATCCTGGGGGACATGGGCGAAGTGGGCGAACAAGGCCCCGCCTTTCATACTGAAGTCGGCGCCTATGCGCGGCAGTGCGGCGTCGAGCAGCTGTGGACCCTGGGCGACTTGAGCGTACACAGCGCCACCGCGTATGGCGCCCACGCCCGCCACTTCGATTCAATGGCTCCGTTACTTGCAGCTTTGAAGGGTGCCACGCTGGGCGGCAGCGTGTTGATCAAAGGTTCTCGCTTCATGCGCATGGAGCGCGTGGTCGCTGCCCTTGAAACCCCCAACGCGGAGGCCTGCTGACATGCTGCTGTGGCTGTTCCAGACCCTGCAGGCCTCCTACCCGGAAGAGCTGGGTTTCCTGCGTGTGTTCCAGTACCTCACCTTCCGCGCGGTGCTGGCAGCCATAACGGCCCTGTTGATTGGCATTGGCCTGGGCCCCTGGGTCATTCGGCGCTTGACGGAATTGAAGATCGGTCAGCCCATCCGCGAATACGGAGTACAAGCCCATATCGCCAAAGGTGGCACCCCCACCATGGGCGGTGTGCTGGTGCTGTTGAGCATCGCAGCGGCCACGGTGCTGTGGTTCGACTGGGACAACCGCTTTGTGTGGGTGGTGATGGTGGTGACCTTTGGCTTTGGCGCCATCGGTTGGGTCGACGACTGGCGCAAGGTGGTGGATAAGAACCCCGAGGGGATGGGCTCGCGCGAGAAGTACTTCTGGCAGTCGTTGATCGGCCTCTTGGCTTCGCTGTACCTGGCCTTTGCGGTGTCCGAGACATCGTTCCTTCGGGTGCTGGAATTGTTTACGGTGTGGGTGCGCAGCGGATTCGACACAGACTTGCCGCCGCGCGCCGATCTGCTGGTGCCCTTCTTCAAGACGGTGAGCTACCCCCTGGGTGTGTGGGGCTTCATTGTGCTCACCTATCTGGTGATCGTGGGCTCAAGCAATGCGGTCAACCTTACCGACGGCCTGGATGGTTTGGCCATCATGCCGGTGGTAATGGTGGGCTCGGCCCTGGGCGTGTTCGCCTATGTGGTGGGCAATTCGGTCTACAGCAAGTACTTGCTGTTTCCCTACATCCCGGGCGCCGGCGAGTTGCTCATTTTTTGTGCGGCGATGGCCGGAGCGGGTTTGGCCTTCCTGTGGTTCAACGCCCACCCGGCTCAGGTGTTCATGGGCGATGTGGGCGCTTTGGCCTTGGGCGGCGCCCTGGGCACCATCGCCGTCATAACCCGCCAGGAAATCGTGCTGGCCATCATGGGCGGCATCTTTGTGGTGGAGGCGCTGTCGGTGATGTTGCAGGTGGGCTGGTTCAAGTACACCAAGCGCCGCTACGGCGCGGGCCGGCGCGTTTTGCTGATGGCGCCGCTGCACCACCACTTCGAGAAGAAGGGGTGGAAGGAAACCCAAGTGGTGGTGCGTTTTTGGATCATCACCATGCTTTTGTGTCTGGTGGGTCTGTCGAGTCTGAAGCTGCGTTGAGACGATGAATCATCTGGCGGGTCGTTCGGTGCTGATCCTGGGGCTGGGGGCCTCAGGCCTGGCCATGGCGCGTTGGTGTCTGCGCCATGGTGCGCGGGTGCAGCTGTGGGACAGCCGCGAACACCCTCCCATGCGCGCCGTACTGGATCAAGAGTCGCCCGGCTGCGCCTGGCTTAGCGGCGCCTTGGACCCAGCGGTGTTGATGGACGTGCATCTGGTGCTCAAAAGCCCGGGCCTGTCGCCCATGGATCCTGCTGTGGCCCCGCTCTTGAGGGCGGCGCACGCCGACCGTGTGGCCGTTGCGGGCGAATTGGCCCTGTTCGCAAGGGCATTGGCAGACCTGAAGGAAGCCCGCGGATACCAGCCCCAGATCTTGGCCGTCACCGGTACCAATGGCAAGACCACCACGGCGCAGCTCACGGGCCTGTTGGTGCAGCGCTGTGGCCGTCGCGTGGCGGTAGCTGGCAACATTGGCCCGACACTGTTGGACACCTTGTCACAGGCGCTTGATGCAGAGCAACAAGCCCAGACCCTGCTGCCCGAGGTGTGGGTGCTTGAGCTGTCGAGTTTTCAGCTCGACGGGGTAGAGGGGTTTGAGCCCAGCGCCGCGGCGGTGCTCAACATCACCCAAGACCATCTCGACTGGCATGGCGACATGGCGCACTATGTGCAGGCCAAGTCCCGTATCTTCGGACCCGCGCCGCGCGAAGCCGAAGACGGCACCTTGACCTTGTCCTCCACGATCATGGTGATCAACCGCGACGATGAACAGGTCAGGGCCCTAGAACCTGCGCCCATCGCCGTCAAGGCCACGCGCGGGCGGGCAGGCAAGCCCCTGATGCGGCGGGTGGTTCGATTTGGTTTAGATGCACCTTGCTGCCCCAGCGACTTTGGCTTGGTGGTTCAGGGGGGGATGGCCTGGCTGGTCAGGGCCCACCCGCGGGATGAGGATGAAGCGCGGTCGGCACGCGGGGCTCTCGATCAAGCGTTGCACCTGCAGCGTCTGATGCCGGCAGATGCCTTGCGCATTCGCGGCCGGCACAATGCAGCCAACGCCTTGGCCGCCTTAGCCCTGGCCACGGCCATTGGTTGCCCCCTGGGGGTGATGCTGCATGGATTGCGCGAATATGCCGGCGAAGCCCACCGGGTCAGCTTCGTACTGCGGGCTGCTGATGTCGATGTCTACGATGACAGCAAGGGCACCAATGTGGGCGCAACGGTGGCGGCCATCCAGGGCCTAGGCCAAGACATTGAGCCAGCCCGGTTGGTGCTCTTGTTGGGCGGCGACGGCAAGGGGCAGGACTTTTCAGCGCTGCGCTCGCCTGTGGCGCGTCACGCCCGTGCCGTGGCCTTGTACGGGCGCGATGCTCACGCCATTGCCGATGCCCTGGCGGGCCTGGACCTTCGGATGCAGCGCCACGAGGACCTGGTATCGGCCAGCAGCTGGGCCTTTGAGCAGGCCCAGCGCGGGGACTCGGTGCTGCTAAGCCCAGCCTGTGCCAGCCTGGACCAGTTCCGCGATTACAAGCACCGTGCCGATGTGTTTGTCGACCAGGCGCGGGCCTGGGCCCAATCCCTGGGGGTTCCCGCATGAGCGCCGGCTCGCGCGTGTTCACCGCGGGGTGGATGCAGAGCCTGGCCGCTGCCTGGCAGGCCCGCCCGGTGTGGTTGGGGGGTGGCGCGCCGGCGCACGGCCACACCACACGCGCGGTACCCATTCACGATTGGGTGGGCCGCAGTGGGCAGCCGGTGAAGTTACAGGGCTTTGACCAGCCGCTGGTGTTGGTGGTGATGGTGTTAATGGCCTTGGGTTTGGTGATGGTGTATTCGGCTTCAGTGGCCTTGCCCGACAACCCGCGCTTTGCCCGTTACACACCCACTCACTTTCTGATGCGCCACTTCTTATCCATGGGCGTGGCCACTGCAGCGGCTGTGGTCATGCTCCAGATTCCGACCCGGGTTTGGGAGCGCTATGCCCCACACCTCTTCGTTTTGGCCTTGGCCCTGTTGGTGGTCGTGTTGATTCCCTTCATTGGTAAGGGGGTCAATGGGGCACGGCGCTGGATTCCCCTGGGGGGCATGAACTTCCAACCCAGTGAATTGGCCAAGCTGGCCATTGCGATGTACGCAGCCAACTACATGGTGCGCAAGATGGACGCCCGCGAGAACTTCATGCGCGCGTTACTGCCCATGGGAGTTGCGTTGGCCGTGGTCGGGGTGCTGCTGTTGGCCGAACCCGATATGGGGGCCTTCATGGTGATTGCCGCCATTGCACTGGGCATCTTGTTCCTAGGCGGGGTGAACGGCCGCATGTTCTTCTTAAGCGTGGCCATTCTGCTGGGCGCATTCGTGCTGATGATCGTCTTCAGTGAATTCCGCCGTGAACGCATTTTTGCCTACCTCGACCCCTGGAACCCCGCCCATGCGCAAGGCAAGGCCTACCAGCTTACCCACTCACTGATCGCCTTTGGTCGTGGTGAGATCTTTGGCCAGGGTTTGGGTAACAGCGTTGAAAAACTGTTTTACCTGCCCGAAGCCCACACCGATTTCCTGATGGCGGTCTTGGGCGAGGAGTTGGGCTTCATCGGGGTGCTGTTCGTGATCGTGGCCTTCTTTTGGTTGACGCGGCGCATCTTCAGCATCGGACGTCAGGCCATAGCCATGGACCGGGTCTTTGCGGGCTTGATGACCCAAGGTATCGGCATCTGGATCGGTGTCCAGGCTTTTATCAACGTGGGCGTGAACCTGGGTGTGCTGCCCACCAAGGGCCTGACCTTGCCGCTGATGAGCTATGGGGGCTCAGCCCTTCTGTTGAACCTATCGGCCATTGCCATCGTGCTGCGCGTGGACATGGAAAACCGCCAGCGCATGCGTGGGGGCGGGGTATGAGCGCCACCAAGCGGTTCCGCCGCAGGCTCACATCGCAGCGCGATGTGAATCGCGCTGTGCGCGAGTGCCGAAGCCAGAGCCGCCAACTGATGCGAGGGGGAAGCGTGTGATGCCCCACCTTGTGATCATGGCTGCAGGCACCGGTGGGCATATCACCCCAGGATTGGCTGTGGCCGGCGAGATGCAACGACGCGGATGGACCGTGTCGTGGATGGGGACCACCACCGGTTTGGAAAACCGCCTGGTTCCCCCAAGTGGCATTCCCATGGACGGCCTGGCCTTCAGCGGCTTGCGCGGCAAGGGCCTGTGGCACACGGCTACGGGCGGGTTGCGCTTGCTCAAAGCCTTCTGGGATGCGGCGCGCTTGTTGCGGCGCCGCCGAGCCGATGCCGTGTTGGGCATGGGCGGCTACATCTGTTTTCCCGGTGGGATGATGGCCAGCCTTCTGGGCAAGCCACTGATGCTGGTCAACGCAGACGCCGCCCTGCTGTTGAGCAACAAAGCTTTACTTCCTGTGGCCGACCGGGTGGCCTTCGGCTTTGAAGGGGGCTCCGAGGGTGTGAAGCGGGCGGTGGTGACGGGCAACCCGGTGCGCCCCGAAGTGGCGGCGATTGCCCCTCCGGCGCAGCGCTATGCCAACCGTCAGGGGCCTCTGCGCCTGTTGGTGGTCGGCGGCAGCTTGGGTGCGCGAGTGCTCAATGAAACCATACCCCAGGCCCTGGCCCTGATGGATGCCCACATGCGTCCCCATGTGGTGCATCAGACTGGCCAGGCTAACGCCCAGGGCGTTGAGCAGCGATGGGCCGACTTGGGCCTGATGAACCCCAACGTCAGCGTCAGACCCTTCATTGATGACATGGCCCATGAGTTGGCGCAGGCTGATGTGGTGCTGTGCCGTGCTGGGGCTATCACCGTGAGCGAGCTGTGTGCTGCCGGCGTGGCCAGCGTCTTGGTGCCTTTGGTGGTCAGCACTACCGCACACCAACGCCACAACGCAGCCTACATGGCCCAACAAGGAGCGGCCGTGCACCTGCAACAAGAAAAGCTCACGCCCCAGGCTTTAGCCGATCTGCTCAGCAACTTGAACCGGCAAATCCTGTTGGAGATGGCCCAGCGCGCGCGCGCCTGCGCCCGCACGGACGCCACCGCGCAAGTGGCCGACGAACTTGAACGACTGGTGAAGGTCTCATGAAGCACGCCGTCAAGCAAATCCACTTCGTCGGCATCGGCGGCTCGGGTATGAGCGGCATCGCTGAGATTCTGCACAACCTGGGCTATGCGATTTCTGGCTCTGACCAAAGCGATGGCCCCGTCACCCAGCGCTTAGCCCGATTGGGGGTTCGTGTGGCCATTGGGCACCACGCGGTCCATGTCGAAGGGGCGCAGGCGGTGGTGGTGTCCACAGCGGTGCGCCACGACAACCCCGAGGTGATGGCCGCTCGGGCTCGGCGCATTCCTGTGGTGGCCCGTGCCGCCATGCTGGCCGAACTGATGCGGCTGCGCCAGGGCATAGCCATTGCTGGCACACACGGCAAAACCACCACTACCTCCCTGGTCACGTCTGTGCTGGCCGCAGCGGGCTTGGACCCTACCTTCGTCATTGGCGGCCGGCTCAACAGCGCGGGCACCAATTCGGCGCTGGGCCGGGGTGAGTACATCGTGGTGGAGGCCGATGAGAGCGACGCCTCCTTTCTCAACCTCAGCCCGGTGCTGAGCGTGGTCACCAACATCGACGCCGACCACATGGAAACCTACGGTCACGACTATTCGCGACTCAAGAGCGCCTTCGTGGATTTCCTGCACCGCATGCCCTTCTATGGAGCGGCCATCTTGTGCACCGACGACCCGGGCGCTCGATCTATCTTACCCCTGCTCAGCCGGCCTATCGTCAGCTATGGCCTGGGCGAAGACTGCCAAGTGCGGGCCGTCGATGTGCAGGCTTTGCCCGGGGGGCAAATGCGTTTCATCTGTCAACGTCGCAATGGCGTGCACCAGCCCGACTTAGACATCACGCTGAACCTGCCGGGTGTGCACAACGTGCGCAATGCCCTGGCGGCTGTGGCGGTGGCCACCGAACTCGAACTGCCCGATACACCTATCACCAAGGCCTTGGCCGGCTTCGGCGGTGTGGGCCGACGCTTTCAGCGCCATGGAGACCTGCCGGTGCCGCAGGCACAAGGTGGAGGCCGCTTCACCCTCATCGACGACTATGGCCACCATCCGGTGGAAATGGCCGCCGTCATAGAGGCCGCGCGCGGTGCCTTTGTGGGCCGCCGCCTGGTCCTGGCCTTCCAGCCGCATCGCTACACCCGCACCCGCGACCGCTTTGAAGACTTTGTAAAAGTCTTGGGAACGGCCGATGCGGTGCTCTTGACCGAGGTGTACGCCGCGGGCGAGCCGCCCATCGTGGCCGCTGACGCCCGTTCAATAGCCCGCGCGCTGCGCGTGGCCGCCCGGGTTGACCCGCTCTTTGTCGACGATGTGCAGCGGCTGGACCAGGAGATCTTGGCGGCGGTGCGTGATGGCGACGTCGTCATCATCATGGGTGCTGGCTCCATCGGGTCGGTCGCCTCGCGTGTGGTGGCGCACTTGGGTGGGAACACCGGTGGGCAGGTACAGGAGGGGCACACATGAGCCTTGCACGCCCCGACCCGCGCCAGCTCGGCCGTGTAGCTGTGCTCATGGGCGGTACCTCGGCCGAGCGCGAGATTTCGCTGATGTCGGGCCAGGGTGTGTTGCAGGCCTTACGTGGGCGGGGTGTGGACGCACACGCCTTCGACCCCGCGCAGAGCCCACTGCAGGATCTCAAAGCCCAGGGCTATGCGCGGGTGTTCATCGCCTTGCACGGCCGCGGCGGTGAGGATGGCTGTGTGCAGGGCGCGCTGGAGTTGCTGCAGATGCCCTACACCGGATCAGGTGTGATGGCTTCGAGCATCTGCATGGACAAGGTGATGACCAAACGGGTGTGGATGGCCGAAGGCTTGCCCACGCCGCGCTGGGTACGGCTGGCCTCGGGCGACCTTCACCACGCGCGTATCCGCGCCGTTCCCGACGAGTTGGGCCTGCCCCTGATCGTCAAGCCGCCCCGCGAAGGCTCGTCCATCGGGGTGAGCAAGGTCAGCGGCTACTCGCAGATGCAAGGCGCTGTGGATCTGGCCGCCGGCTACGACCCCGATGTGCTGTGCGAGGAATTCATCGACGGCCAGGAGGTGACCTGCGCTGTCTTGGGGCATGACGATCAGGCGCAGGCCCTGCCCGTGGTACGCATAAGCGCACCCGAGGCGGGCTACGACTACCAGAACAAGTACTTCACCGACGAGGTTCAGTACTTTGTGCCCAGTGGCATGCCTGCAGCTGACGAGGTCGAGATTCAGCGCATCACCTTGCAGGCATACCGCAGCTTGGGCTGCCGCGGTTGGGGACGGGCAGATCTGATGATTCGGGCAAGCGACAACAAGCCCTTTTTGCTGGAGATGAACACTTCGCCGGGCATGACCAGCCACTCGCTGGTGCCCATGTCGGCGAATGCCGCGGGGATCGCTTACGGTGAGCTGTGCGTACGACTCTTGGCCGCCGCCACCCTGGACCATGATGGCCGCGGGGCGGCCCCTACACCAGCAGGAGCGCCATGATGGCAGCGGCCACCATGCCCCCATCCACAGGCTGGAGCGCCATGCTCGGTGGCGGCAGACCCGTGCGCAAGCCCGATGCATCCGCTCCCTGGGATGTACGCCTCATGCGCAGGGCCACTCGCTGGATCCTGGTGTTGGCATCCCTGACCCTGCTTGTCCTGGTGGTCACCTGGTGGCTGCGCCACGGCAGCTTTACCATTCAGCGCATTCGCCTGGATGCGGAACTTCAACGCACCAGTGTTGCCACGATTCGGGCCAACGCACTGCCGCGCCTGAAAGGCAATTTCTTCACCATCGATCTGCAGTCGGCGCGGCGAGCCTTCGAGTCAGTGCCGTGGGTGCGCCGGGCAGAAGTTCAGCGGCATTGGCCCGGGCAGTTGCGGGTGCACCTGCTGGAACACAAGGCTGTAGCCTTGTGGGAAGCCACCGACAGCCGCGAGCGTCGCGACGACCGATTGGTTGGACAAGATGGAGCCGTGTTTCAGGCTAACCCTGGAGACGTCGAAGACGACAACCTGCCGATGTTCCGCGGCCCCGAGGGCGCTTCGGCCCAGATGTGGGCCTTGTATCGGCCACTGGCCGAAGCTTTGGGGCCTATCGGGCGCTTGGCGGGGGGCAGTCAGCAGGCGGCGATTCGGCTGCTGCAACTCAGCAGCAAGGGTTCGTGGTCGGCAGAGTTGGATACGGGCACCCGGCTGGAACTGGGCCGTGGCACACCGGCTGAAGTGCTGGCCCGAACCGAGTCATTTGTGCGCACGCTGCCGCAGGCGGTGGCGCCATTTCGCCGCCCCTTGCTGTATGCCGATTTGCGCCACGCCGAGGGCTATGCCCTGCGCTTGGCAGGCATCTCCACCTCGGGTGCGGTAGCGATGAAGCCGGCGGCGCCGGTATCGCGACCTGCAAAGCCCAAACCCTAGACCACAGGACAGAAGATGGCCAAGGAATACAAGGATCTCGTTGTTGGACTGGACATTGGCACCGCCAAGGTGATGGCGGTGGTGGCCGAGTTCATGCCCTCGGGCGAACTGCGCGTGGCTGGCCTGGGCACTGCGCCTACACATGGTCTCAAGCGCGGTGTGGTGGTCAATATCGACGCTACGGTGCAAAGTATTCAACAGGCGCTCAAAGAGGCCGAGATGATGGCCGATTGCAAGATTGCTCGTGTCTACACCGGCATCACCGGCAGTCACATTCGGGGCCAAAACTCCACCGGTATGGTCATTGTGCGCGACAAGGAAGTCACGCCGGTGGACGCAGCCCGGGTGGTGGAGACCGCCAAGGCCATCAACATTCCCAACGACCAACGCCTGCTCTTGGTGGAGCCGCAGGAGTTCATCATCGATGGTCATGAGGTGAAGGAACCCATCGGTATGAGCGGTGGGCGCCTGGAGGTCAAAGTGCACCTGGTCACAGGCGCACAAAGCGCGGCGGAGAACATCGTCAAGTGCGTGCGCCGCTGTGGCTTGGAGGTTGAGCAGCTGGTGCTCAACCCCAGCGCCAGCAGCCATGCGGTGCTCACCCTTGATGAAAAAGCCCTGGGCGTAGCCCTGGTGGACATCGGTGCGGGCACCACTGACGTCTCCATCTTCACCGAAGGGTCGGTGCGGCACACCGCTGTGATTCCCATCGCTGGTGACCTCATCACCAGCGATATCGCCATGGCGTTGCGCACCCCCACCAAGGACGCTGAAGAGATCAAGGTCGAGTTCGGCTTGGCCAAGCAGCTTTTGGCCGACCCGGCCGAACAGTTGGAAGTGCCTGGCTTGGGCGACCGCATGCCGCGCATGCTCAGCCGCCAGGCCCTGGGTGCGGTAATTGAGCCGCGTGTGGAAGAAATCTATTCGCTGGTGCACCAGGTAATCCGCGACAGCGGATACGAAGAACTCTTGGGCAGCGGCATTGTGATCACCGGGGGTTCGGCCGTGATGCCGGGCATGGTGGAGCTGGGCGAGGACATCTTCCTCAAGCCTGTGCGAAAGGGCGTGCCCACCTACGGTGGTCCGCTGTTTGACATGGTGGCTAACCCTCGGTCGGCCACGGTGATGGGATTGCTCGAAGAAGCAAGGCTGGCCCGTGCGAGGGGTCAGCGAGCGGCTCAACAGGCCGGTTCGATGAAGGGTTGGGTCTCACGGGCTAAAGACTGGTTCATCGGTAATTTCTAAATAACGATATTTTTTTCAACCACTGGCAACTGCGAACGAAGGAGGTTCCACATGGCCATCGAGATGATCGAAGCATTTGACCAAGGCACCAAGATCAAGGTGATTGGCGTGGGCGGAGGCGGCAGCAATGCCGTGGAGCACATGATAAAACAGGGCATGAGCGGGGTGGAGTTCGTGTGCGCCAACACGGACGCCCAAGCCCTTAACCGCTCCACGGCCCCGCACCTGATCCAAATGGGCCCTGGCCTCGGTGCTGGCGGTAACCCAGAGAAAGGCAAGGCGGCCGCAGAAGAGGCCATCGACGACATCCGTGCAGCGCTGGAAGGCACGCATATGGTGTTCGTCACCGCTGGCATGGGCGGAGGAACCGGTACAGGCGCGGCACCGGTGGTGGCCCGCGTGGCCAAGGAAATGGGCATCCTCACCGTGGGTGTGGTGACCAAACCCTTCGATTTCGAAGGCAAGCGCCGCTCCAAGCAGGCCGATGCCGGTTCAGCCGAGCTCGAAGCCAATGTGGACAGCCTCATCGTGGTGCTCAACGAGAAGCTGCTCGAAGTGCTGGGCGATGACATCACCCAGGACGAGGCCTTCTCCAAGGCCAACGATGTGCTGCGCAATGCAGTGGGGGGCATCAGCGACATCATCCACATGGATGCTTTGGTCAACGTCGATTTCGAAGACGTGAAGACGGTAATGAGCGAGCCCGGTAAGGCGATGATGGGTACCGCCATGGCTGGCGGCCCAGACCGCGCCACCAAGGCTGCTGAAGCGGCTGTGGCCTGCCCGTTGCTCGAGGGCATCGATCTATCCGGCGCGCGCGGTGTGCTGGTGCTGCTGGTGGCCTCGCGTGCCACCTTCAAGCTGCAGGAAAGCCGAAATGCGATGAACACCATCAAGCGCTATGCCGCTGATGATGCGCATGTGATCTACGGCGCGGCCTACGACGAGAGCCTCGGTGACCAGATGCGCGTGACTGTGATCGCCACGGGTCTGAACCCTGGCAAGCGCCAACAAGCGCCGCTGAGCGTGGTGCAGGCCGTGCCTGTGGTGCAACGCACCGGCACTGACAACCTGCCGGTGACAACCCCGACCGACGGGCAGCTTCAGCAAGCCCCCGCCGAGGCGAACTACGCGGGTCTGGGCGTACCCAGCGTGTGGCGCAAGCGCGAGGCCTCGGCCCGTGTGGAGGCCCTGGCAAACAACGGCATGGACGAAATTGAGATTCCGGCCTTCCTGCGCCGGCAGGCCGACTGATCGTGCTGTTCTGAAGGCGCGGCGGGGCACTCGCAAGCCCCCGGCTCGCCGCTGCGCTGGGGTGGTGATCCCTCCTTCTCACCACCCCGGCGCAGCCATCTTTGTGTGGACACCGGTCGGCACACCATGCGCCCAATGGTGTTCCTGGCTGGGCGGGACTCGGGTTACCCCGAGCGGCCTACACCAAAATCACCGACACTTTGCAGCATGATTCGACAACGTACCCTGAAATCCGTTACCCGCGCGGTGGGGGTGGGTGTCCACAGTGGTCAGCGCGTGGAGCTCACCCTGCGCCCAGCTCCACCGGACACGGGCATGGTGTTTCGGCGCACCGATCTGCCCCAAGCGGTGGACATCCCGGTCACCCCCGATTCGGTCAGCGACACCCGGATGGCCACCACCATCAGCCCCATCGGCAACCCGGGCGGACCCAAAGTACAGACGATTGAACACCTGCTCAGTGCCTGCGCTGGTCTGGGGCTGGACAACCTGTACATTGACATCACCGCCGAGGAAGTCCCCATCCTCGACGGCAGCGCAGCGAGCTTTGTCTTTCTGCTGCAAAGCGCGGGCATCGAACTGCAAAACGCGCCAAAGCGCTTCTTGCGGGTGAGAAAGCCGGTGGAATTGCGAGAAGGCGAGGGCGCTTCGCTCAAATGGGCCCGCTTGGAGCCTCACCATGGCTATCGCTTGACCTTTGAGATCGATTTCAAGCACCCTGCCTTGGATGCCACCGGTCAGCAGGTCGCCTTTGATTTCGCCACCGGCCAGTACAAGCGAGACATCGCCCGCGCCCGCACCTTCGGCTTCACCAAGGACGTGGAAATGATGCGCGCGCGTGGTCTGGGCTTGGGGGGCAGCATGGACAACGCCATCGTGGTCGATGACTACCGTGTGCTCAACGCCGATGGCCTGCGCTACGACGATGAGTTCGTTAAACACAAGATCCTGGACGCCATCGGCGACATGCAGGTCGTGGGCAAGCCACTGTTGGCGGCCTACACCGCCTACAAGGGCGGTCACGCCCTGAACAATCGCTTGCTGCGCCGGTTGCTGGCCGATCAAGACGCCTGGGACGTGGTGACGTTTGAAGATGAGCGCCAGGCGCCGGCCGGATTTGCCGAGTTGGCACCAGCTTGGTAGTTCAATAGGTTCGCCCGCCCTTGTACAGCGCATGGGTGCGCCGCTGCAGAGTGGCTCCTTGGGCCATGGCAGCAAAGGATGAGCCTGCGTGCGCATGTGTGATCGCCAGGCCCAGTGCGTCAGAGGCGTCCTTGCCCGGAAGCCCAGGCAACTGAAGCAAGCGCTGCACCATCAACTGCACCTGTTCCTTGCGCGCGTGGCCGTGGCCCACCACCGCCTTCTTCATCTGCAATGCGGTGTATTCCTGTACTGGCAAGCCTCGCGCCACCAGAGCCGTCAGGGCCGCGCCGCGTGCCTGGCCCAACAACAAGGTGCTTTGCGGATTTACATTGACGAAGACGATTTCCACCGCACTGGTGGTGGGCTTCCAGCGCTCCACCACTTCGCCAATGCTGTCGAAGATGATCTTCAAGCGGCCGGGCAGGTCGCCCTGCTCGGCACGGTTGGCCGCCCTTGAGGTGCGGATGGTGCCGCTTGCCACGTAGCTCAAGCGAGCACCTTCGGCATCCAAAATACCGAAGCCAGTGGTCTGCAGGCCGGGGTCGATGCCAAGGATGCGCATGCCTAAGGCCAGTTTGAATTGACCGCGCAATCAGTGCCGAAAGTGCCGTACACCGGTGAGCACCATGGCAATGCCGCGTTCATTGGCCGCAGCAATCACCTCATCGTCACGCACCGAGCCGCCCGGCTGTATCACGCAGCTTGCGCCGGCCTCGCACACCACATCCAGCCCATCGCGGAAGGGGAAGAAGGCGTCGCTGGCCACGGCTGAGCCCTGAAGGCTCAAGCCAGCATTGGCGGCCTTGATTGAAGCCATGCGGGCGCTGTCGATGCGGCTCATCTGCCCCGCACCCACGCCCAGGGTCATGCCGCCACTGCAGAACACGATGGCATTGCTCTTGACGAATTTGGCCACCTTCCAAGCGAACTGCAGGTCGGCCCACTGCTGCGGCGAGGGCTGAACCTGGCTCACAACCTTGAGCTCAGCCGCGCTGACCACGCGGTGGTCGGCACTTTGAATCAAGAGGCCCGAGCCCACGCGCTTGATGTCGTGGTTGTTCACGCCGCGCAGCCAAGGGCTCTCGCTTTGGCGGTCTACACCGTCCATGGCGATGCGCAGCACGCGGGTGTTGGCCTTGGCAGCAACCACCTTCAGCGCCCCTTCGGTGTAGCCCGGTGCGATCAGCACCTCCACGAACTGCTTGGCCACGGCCTGCGCGGCCGCCTCATCGAGCACCGTGTTGAAGGCGATGATGCCGCCAAAGGCCGAGGTGGGGTCAGTCTTGAAGGCCTTGTTGTAAGCGTTTAGGGCTGTGGCGCCCAGCGCGACCCCGCAGGGGTTGGCGTGTTTGACGATCACGCATGCTGCACCGTTGGTGGCAGCATCAAAGCCCTTGACGCACTCCCAAGCCGCATCGGCGTCGGCAATGTTGTTGTACGACAGTTCTTTGCCCTGCAACTGTTGCGCCGTGACCAAGGATCCAGGCGCGGGGTACAGGTCGCGGTAGAAGGCCGCTTGCTGATGTGGGTTCTCGCCGTAGCGCAGGTCTTGCAGCTTCACGAAACGGCCGTTTGACTGGGCGGCGAAAGTCGCGCGCTTGGGTACGGCCCCGTCAGCTTCGGGCAGCTCAATAGCCGACAGGTAGTCGCTGATGGCTGCGTCGTAGTTGCTGATGCAGTTGAAGGCGGCTACTGCCAACGCAAATCGCGTGGTGCGGCTGATCCCCCCAGCGTTCAGTTCAGCCAATATGCCGGCGTATTGCGAGGCGTCGGTGAGCACTGCTACGTCGTTCCAGTTTTTGGCCGCGCTGCGCACCATGGCCGGCCCGCCAATGTCAATGTTTTCAATGGCCTCCCCCAGGGTACAACCGGCGCGCGCCACGGTGGCCTCAAAGGGATACAGGTTCACCACCAGCAGGTCGATGGCGGTAACGCCGTGTTCGGCCAGCGCAGCCATGTGTGCCGGCAGGTCGCGCCGGGCTAACAGGCCGCCGTGCACCCGGGGGTGCAGGGTCTTCACGCGGCCATCGAGCATCTCCGGGGATCCCGTCATGTCAGCCACTTCGGTCACCGGCAGACCGGCCTTGGCCAGCAGCTGCGCGGTACCACCGGTAGACAGCAGCCGAACCCCAAGACGATGCAGTTCAGTAGCGAATTCCACAATACCGGTCTTGTCCGACACCGAAATCAGGGCAGTGCTCATGTCGCGGAAGGCTAAATGGGCCGTGTTCAAACGGGAATGGGAATCGGCGAAGTCAACACCGTTGGGGCCAGCTTAAGCACCGGCCAGCCCGTACTCCAACAGCTTGCGCCGCAGGGTGTTGCGGTTGATGCCCAGCCAATGCGCAGCCAGGCTTTGGTTGCCCTGGGCACGGGTCATCACCTGTTCTAGCAGCGGGCGCTCCATCGAACGCACCATAAGATCGTGCAGGCCAAAGGGCTCCTGGTCGCCCAGGTCACGGAAATACTGGTCCAGCGCGCGCCGTACACAGTCGTTAATCATGGCTTGGCTCATGCGCTCAACCTTATCTGTTCATCGTTGGCGGCTGCGGCCAGGGCCGGCCAGAAGGGGTGGCGCACGGCGTAGGCTTGCAGCCATTCGTCCAGCATGCGGTGCTGTAGGGCGCAGTCGTCTACGGTGTTGAGGGTTCGCATGAACTCCCTTCCACCGTCGATGCCCGACATTGCCCAGCCGATGTGCTTGCGGGCACTGCGCACACCGATGAACTCGCCATACAGGCAGTAGTGGTCCAGCAAGTGCTCCAACAGCCAGCGTCGCACCTGCTCTACCGACGGTGGCGGCAAGGCCAAGCCGGTGGCCAGCTCATGCGCTACCTCACGAAAAATCCAGGGCCTGCCCTGAGCGGCTCGTCCGAGCATCAGGGCATCCGCGCCAGTGTGCCGCAGCACCGCCGCGGCTTTGGCCGCGCAGTCTATGTCGCCATTGGCCACCACCGGGATACCCAGGGCCGCTTTGACAGCGGCAATGGTGTCGTACTCGGCCTGTCCCTTGTAGCCTTGGTCGCGGGTGCGGCCATGCACCGTCAGCATTGCAATGCCCGCCGATTCCGCTGCCCGCGCCAGGCTCAAGGCATTGCGCTCGGCCTGGCACCACCCGGTGCGCATCTTCAAGGTCACCGGCACGCCCAGCGGGGTACAGGCCGCCACCACCGCCTCCACAATTCGCAGGGCCAAGGGTTCGTTTTGCATCAGGGCTGAACCCGCCCACACCTGGCACACCTTCTTGGCCGGGCAGCCCATGTTGATGTCGATGATTTGCGCGCCCCGGTCGATGTTGTAGCGCGCAGCCTCGGCCATTTCGGTCGGGTCCACACCGGCAATCTGCACCGCAATAGGGGCGGACTCGCCCGTATGGTCGGCCCTGCGAGAGGTCTTCAGCGTGTTCCACAACTCGCGCTTGCTCGTGACCATCTCACTTACGGCGTAGGCCGCACCCAAGCGCTTGCACAGCATGCGAAACGGCCGGTCGGTAACCCCAGCCATCGGGGCAACGAAAAGCCTGCCTGGCAGTTCATGGTCGCCCAGACGAAGGGTGGGAGTAGAAAACACGGTAGGCGACGCTGCTTAAAAATGAGGCACCAGTATAGCCACCCCCGCTCGGGCTTAAGCTCGCAACATGGACGCGTGGATCCTTTCCCTGTTGGGCGCCTTAGCGTTGCCGCGCTTTGGCTTGAGCACTGTGTTTGTTGTGGCCTTCTTGTCAGCCACCTTGCTGCCCATGGGCTCAGAGCCGGCCGTCTTCGGCTTGGTCAAGCTCAATGAAAGCCTATTCTGGCCAGCGGTGCTGGTAGCCACGCTGGGCAACACGCTGGGGGGTATGGTGTCGTGGTGGATGGGCGCGGGTGCGCAGCACGCGGTGCACCGCTGGCGCGCCAAAGGTGGAGGTATCTCAGGCGCGGAAAATCGGGCCTTGCAATGGCTGCGCCGATTTGGGCCCAAGGCCTGCTTGCTGAGTTGGCTGCCGGTTGTCGGTGACCCCCTGTGTGCCGTGGCCGGTTGGCTGCGCTTGCCCCTTTGGCCTTGCACGCTGTACATGGCCATCGGCAAGTTTTTGCGCTACTCCCTCATGACCGCTGCGCTCCTGTGGGTGTTTCCACAAGAATTGGCGCTGTGAGCACCCCACTGACCGACTGCACACCACCATGAGCACCACCACCCCCGCCTACGAACAGCTCACCGCCTTGCATACCCGTCTGCACCGCCTGGACCATCTAGGCTCCATCGCGGGCTGGGACCAGGCGGCCAACATGCCGCCCAAGGGCAATGAGGCCCGCGCCGCTGCTCTGGCCGAACTCGCCACGCTCACTCACCGCCTGCGCACCGACCCCGCGCTGCGATGCACCCTGGAGCAGGCCGAGCAGGAAAACCTGTCCGAAGACCAGCGCGCCAACCTGCGCGAGATCCGCCGCGATTGGCGAGCGGCCAATGCCTTGCCTGAGTCTTTGGTGGAGCGGCGCCAATGGGCTACCTCACGCTGCGAGCACGCGTGGCGCACCCAGCGCCTAGCCAACGACTGGGAGGGCTTTCTCGAAAACTTCCGCGAGGTCGTGGCCGTGGGCCGTGAAGAGGCGGCGCGCTTGGCCGACGAGCTCGGCTGCGGGCGGTATGAAGCCTTGATGGACCGCTACGAGCCCGGCATGACCACGGCTGAAGTTGACCGCGTCTTCGGCGATCTGCGCCAGTGGCTGCCGTCACTGATCGAACAGGTAACTGACCGGCAGGCCCAAGAGCCGGTGCTTGCCGCACAGGGACCCTTCCCGGTGGAAGCCCAGCGCGCCTTGTGTGGATCGGTGATGCGTTTGCTGGACTTCGATTTCGAAGCGGGGCGCTTGGACGTCAGCACCCACCCTTTCTGCGGCGGCGTGCCGGAAGACGTGCGCATGACCACGCGCTTTTCCACTGAAGATTTCTTGGGCAGCTTGATGGGCACGGTGCATGAAACCGGCCACGGCCGATACGAGCAGAACCGGCCACGAGACCTCATTGCACAACCGGTGTCGCAGGCGCGCTCCACGGCCTTGCATGAAAGCCAAAGCCTGTCCTTTGAGATGCAACTGGGCAGCCACCCTGGTTTCGTAGGCCTGATGGCGCCTTTGGTTCAGAAGCATTTGGGGCCCCAGCCCGCGTTCGAGGCTGGCAACCTGGCCAAGCTGCTCACCCGTGTGAAGCGGGGTTTCATCCGGGTCGAGGCCGACGAGGTCACCTACCCCGCACACATCCTGTTGCGCTACGGAATCGAGCGTGCTTTGGTAGAAGGCGAGATCCAAGCGCAGGACATCCCGGCCGCGTGGGATGAGCAGATGCGCGACCTCTTGCAGTTGGACACCCGAGGTAACTACCGCGATGGTCCCCTGCAAGACGTGCACTGGCCCGAAGGTTTGTTCGGTTACTTCCCCTGCTACACCCTGGGCGCCATGTACGCCGCACAGTGGTTTGCCGCCATGCGGCGCGAGATGCCCGACCTGGACGCGCGGATCACCCGCGGCGAGCTGTCACCGGTGTTCAGTTGGCTGCGCGAACGCATCTGGAGCCAGGGCAGCCGCTGGACCACCGATGCGCTGTGCGGGCGCGCCAGCGGAGAGGCATTGAACCCCACGCACTTCCGGCGCCACTTGGAAAGCCGTTACCGGTGATGCCGTTCTGGGGTGCTCCTACCCCAGGTAGTAGCTGCGCAGCGGCTTGAGGGTTTCGTCCTCGAGTTCGTACACCAGCGGAATGCCATTGGGGATGTTCACTCCAACGATCTCCTGCTCGCCGATCCCGTCCAGGTGCTTGACCAAGGCGCGGATGCTGTTGCCGTGGGCCGCCAGCACCACCCGTTGCCCGCTGCGAATTACCGGCGCGATGCATTCGTTCCAACAGGGCAGCACACGCGCTACGGTGTCCTTCAGGCATTCGGTCAGCGGAACCTGCTCAGGTGCCAGGTGCGCATAGCGCTGGTCTTGCCGCTGGCCGCGGGGGTCATCGGCCGTCAAGGACGGTGGCGGCACGTCGTAGCTGCGCCGCCAGACCAAGACCTGTTCGTCCCCGTATTGCCGCGCCATGTCGGCTTTGCTCAAGCCCTGCAGGCCACCGTAGTGGCGTTCATTCAGGCGCCAGTCTTGCTGCACCGGCAGCCAGGTGCGCTCCATCGCGTCCAGGCAGTGCCACAGGGTCCAGATGGCCCGCTTGAGCACCGAGGTGTAGGCCACATCAAAGTCGTATCCCGCCTGGCACAGCAGGCGCCCGGCCTGCTGGGCTTGGGCCACGCCCGTGGCGGTCAGGGGCACATCCGTCCAGCCGGTGAATCGGTTCTCAAGGTTCCATGTCGATTCCCCGTGGCGGATCAGGACGAGCTTCTTCATCGCAGGAATTTTATAATCGGCTGCTTTTCCTGACGGCTACCCCATGCTCGAATTTCTGATCGACAACATCGTGCTCGTTATGGCAGCGCTCACCTCGGGTGGCTTGCTGCTGTGGCCGGCCATCAAGGGGGCGCAGAGCGGTGCCCAATCGGTATCCGTTTCCGAAGCGGTTCGCCTGATCAACCGCGAAAAGGGCGTCTTGGTCGACATCCGCGACGCGGCCACCTTTGCCGCAGGCCACGCCACGGGGTCGAGGCATGTGCCTTTGGAACAGATCAGCCTGCCTACGCCATCGGCGGCCTTGCCCAGCAACAAGGGCTTGCCGGTGATATTGCTGTGCGACAGCGGCTCCCGGGCATCCAAGGCAGCTACCCTGTTGCGCAAGAGCGGCTACGAACGGGCCGTTCCTGTTCAAGGGGGCATGGCCGCCTGGCGCGAAGCGCAATTGCCGGTGGAGAAGTCGGCTGCCTGAGCCCCCGGCCTGCAAAAGTTTCGCAGGCCCGACACAATAGAGTGAAATTAACTGCCGAGCCGACCATGCCTGCCGTCAAGATGTACACCACCCAGGTTTGCCCCTACTGCCAACGGGCCAAGGCCTTGCTCAAGCAGCGTGGCGTTGAAACGATCGAAGAGATTCGTATCGACCTCGACCCGGCCCAGCGTGACCATATGATGGGCCTCACAGGCCGGCGTACCGTCCCGCAAATTTTCATTGGCGACACCCATGTGGGTGGCTGTGACGACCTGATGGCCTTGGACCAGCGTGGGGGCCTCACGCCCCTGTTAGGCCAAGCGGCCTGAGGCCCAGCGCACCGCCGCATAATCCACATTTGTGGGCGGCCATCGTTGCCGCGGCCCTCGACCCCGGCCGGCACACTGCTGCCGGCCGATTTCATTTTGAGAACCCATCATGTCCGACCAAAATCCCGACAATGGCGCTGCCGATGCCAACCCCGTGTTCCAGATTCAGCGCCTGTACCTCAAGGACCTGTCGCTGGAGCAGCCCAATTCCCCGCAAATCTTGGGCGAGGCCATCCAACCTGAGGTCGATATCGCACTGGCGGTGTCCGCTGAGCCGGTGGTGGAGGGGATCTTCGAGGTGTGCGTCACTGCCACCGTCACCGCCAAGTCGGGCGAGCGCACCGTTTTCTTAATTGAAGCCAAGCAAGCTGGCATCTTCGAGTTGCGCAACATCGCCGGCGACCAAATGCAACTGATCTTGGGTGTGGCCTGTCCCACCATGGTCTACCCATACCTGCGGGCCATCGTTTCGGATGTGTGCACCCGCGCGGGCTTCCCACCGGTGTTGCTGACCGAGGTGAACTTCCAGGCCATGTACGAGGCCCAGCAACAACAGATGGCGGCTGGTCAAATCAACTGAGGGCAGCAAGCCGCCTCAGTCTGTACCCATCCGCCCGCCCCGATCAGGCAAGTCCCGACCATGAAGATCACGGTACTTGGAGCCGGAGCTTGGGGAACCGCCCTGGCCGTGCAAGCGGCGCCCCGGCACGAGGTGCTGCTGTGGGCGCGCGATGAAGACCAGGCTGCGCTCATGCAGCGTGAGCGCCTAAATGCTCGTTACCTGCCTGGGGTGGTCTTGCCCTCTGCCTTGTCCATCACCCACCGCTTGGACCAAGCGCTGGCCCATGCCGGCCCCGACTTGGCCGTGGTGGGCACTCCCATGTCGGGCTTGCGTCCCATGTTGCAGGCGGTGGACCCTCATACCCCGGTGCTATGGTTGTGCAAGAGCCTGGAAGCCGGCACAGGCCTGATCGGCCATGAACTGGCTGCGCAGGTGCGGCCGGCCGGGCGGTATGGGGTGCTGTCAGGCCCCAGCTTTGCGGCCGAAGTGGCCCGTGCGCAACCCACCGCTTTGGTGGCTGCCAGCCACGACCCGATGGTGCTCGACCACGCGGTGGCTGCCTTTCACGCCGATGCCCTGCGGGTGTACACCAGCACCGACCCGGTTGGGGTAGAAGTGGGTGGGGCGGTCAAGAACGTCATCGCCATTGCCACCGGCGTGTGTGACGGGCTAGGCCTTGGCCTTAACGCCCGGGCGGCTTTGATCACGCGCGGCTTGGCCGAAATCACCCGTTTGGGCTTGGCCCTGGGCGCTCGGGGTGAAACCTTCATGGGCCTATCGGGCCTGGGCGATCTGGTGCTTACCGCCACTGGCGAGCTCTCGCGCAACCGCCGCGTGGGTCTGGCCCTGGCGCAGGGCCAGCAGCCCGACGAGATCCTGGCCGAACTCGGTCATGTGAGCGAAGGCGTGTACAGCGCCCGAACCATCGCGCAGCGCGCGCACGCGCTGGGCGTGGCCATGCCGATCACCGAAGCGGTGGTGGGCTTGCTGGAGGGCCGCTTGACGCCGGCCCAAGGCGTGCAGCAGCTGCTGCAGCGTGAGGCCAAGGCCGAGGGTTAAGGGCTCGGGCCCCTGCGGCCCAGGCCCCGCGGGGCCTGCCAGGGTGAGCGCACCTGGGTCGCCTGCGCTTACACCCCGCCGGCAAATCCGAGCTGGCGCCAGCCTTCGTAGACCGTGACGGCCACCGCGTTGCTGAGGTTCAGGCTGCGCTGGCCGGCTCTCATGGGCAGTCGTATGCGCTGCTCGGGGGCGAACTGCCTGGAGATCTCGGGCGGCAGGCCGGCGGTTTCACAACCGAACACCATCCAGTCACCGGCTTGCCAGCACACCGAAGACAACAGCGTTTTGGCCTTGCTGCTCAGGGCAAAGCAGCGTTTTGCGTCAGGCTGCTCAACCTGCACAAAAGCATCCCAAGAGGCGTGGCGGCGCACTCCAGCCGCCTCGTGGTAGTCCAGCCCGGCTCGGCGCAGCAGCTTGCTGTCCATCGAAAACCCCAGGGGCTCGATGAGGTGCAGGGCGCACCCGCTGTTAGCAGCCAGCCGAATCACATTGCCGGTGTTGGGCGGGATCTCGGGGTGCACCAGAACGATGTTGAACATGGCCGCGGATTGTGGTGCAAGCCCGCCCTAGGAGGGCCCCTCCTCGGGCGCTGGGGTGCGGGCAAAGGCCCATACCTGCACCTGCAGCGCACCCGCAGCCAGCAGGGTGCGCGCCGCTTCGGTGGCCGTGGCGCCGGTGGTGTACACATCGTCGACCAGGGCCACGCGCTGGCCCGCCACCCAGGCCCGGCCGGCAGGGCTGAGCTGGAACACCCCCTGCAGCCGCTTGAGGCGGGCGGCGCGGCCCTGCTCGGCTTGCCCGGGCAGATGAACGCAACGCATCAAGGCATCGGCCCTGGCTTGCAGCCCCACCTGCCGCGCCAGCCGCCGAGCCAATTCCCAGGCCTGGTTATAGCCGCGTTGCGCGAGGCGCTCACGGGACAAGGGCACTGGCACCAGGCGCGTGGGCCCGAGCGCAGCAGCACCGTGCTGAGCCTTGATGTGACAGCTCATCACCAGGGCCATGGCCGCTGCGAAGTCAGGGCGCGAGCCGAACTTGAACTGCATCAGCACACGGTCCCAAGGGTGGGCATAGTCCACCGCCACCCGCACCATGCCGTGGGACGTGGACGCTCGCTCGCAGCTTGCACAACGCAGCAGGCCGGTGGCCAGCCGCAGGCCACACGCCGGGCAGCGCGGCCGGCTGTGCACGGCCTGTTGGCCTGCATACAGGCCCAGACACGGCGCGCACAGGGCTTGATGGGCCCAGTCACTGCACAGCAGGCATCGTTGGGGCAGGGGCCAGGGGCCAGCTCTGAGCCGGGCCCAGCCTTGGCCAACAGCACGCACCAGCCCTTCAGCTTCGAGTGTTGACATCGGCTCAATATACTGACCGATCCATGGCTCCCAGCCCCGACTCCCCCCTGCCACACCCCTTGGGGGCAGGGTCTACAGCCGCGGCTGCCAGCACGAACGAGGCGCCAACACCGGCACTGCCCGTCCACGCAGCCGCGTGGGGCCGAGCCCGGCAGCGATGGGCCGCGGGGGCGTCGCTGCCTTGGCTGCACCAAGAGGTCGCCCGGCGCATGGCCGAGCGGCTGTCGGTGATCCGGGTGCAGCCCGAGGTGGTGCTGGAGTGGGATACCCCGGCTGGGCAGTCGCGTGCCGCATTACAAGCCGCGTACCCGCACGCCCGATGGGTGCCGGTGGCACCGAACCGCGCCGCCTTGGCGAGAGCCTGCGGTTGCACCGGCGTGCTCCCACAGTCTGGCCCACAGGCCACGGCCAAGGCCGGGCTGTTGGCGGGCCTGAGGGATCTGGCGCAGCGGACCTTTAATCCGATTGGGCGGCAACTCGCACGGCTTGCGGCACCATCCGGGGCGGGCATGTCGTCTGAAACGGCTGCGCTGCTTGGGGGTTTCTTGGACACCGAGGTGCCGGCTGGCCACGGCCAGCTGTTGTGGTCCAACCTCGGCTTGCACACCCACGCACATCCGGCCGAGGTGTTGCAGCGCTGGCATGCAGCGCTGGCGGCCAACGGCTTCTTGATGTTCAGCACCTTCGGCCCCGACACCCTGCGCCAGTGGCGCAGCCTGTGGGATCAGGAGGGCTGGGGTCCGCCGGCACAGCCTTTTCGCGACATGCACGACTGGGGTGACGACCTGGTAGCCGCCGGCTTTGCCGACCCCGTGATGGACCAGGAAACGGTCACCCTGACCTGGGCCAGCGCCGATGCAGCCCTAGCCGAGTTGCGCACCATGGGTCGTAACGCCCATCCCGGCCGCCACGCCGGCTGCCGTACCCCCCGTTGGCGCGCCCGCCTGGAGGCGGCCCTGCACGCGGCAGCAGGCCCCGATGGGCGGCTGGCCCTGAGCTTTGAAATCATCTACGGTCATGCCTTCAGGCCGGTACCGCGCAGCCGCATGCAGGCCACCACCACGGTGTCGCTGGACGATATGCGCCACATGGTGAGAACGCAGCGCCGCCCTCTCTAGGTTGGCAATAGGGTATTAGGGTTCTCCCGGTTACTGGAGTACACTCTTGTGAGCCGAGCGGGTCTGTGTGTGCATCCGCAAGGGTGCTTGACGCGGACATCGCTGAGCGGTCTGCAGTACGACATGACACCGACATCCGCATCTCTGAACCTGCCGGGCTTCTTGGCCCTCGGATCCCCCTGGAGGGCCTCCCCGCTGGACGACAGTCCGGGCGGCGGGCTGCGCTGGGTGATGCGCCGCAATTGCTCGTTGGCTCCGCGTCAGGTGCTGGCGGCATATTTCGCGTTATGCCTGGTGTCGCTTTCGATCGCCTGCGTTTTTGCCTGGTTCGGCGCCGTGCCAGTGCTGTACTTCGCGGGCCTGGAGTTGCTGCTCTTGGGCGCGGCGCTGCTGGTGTACGCGCGCCATGCGGCCGACCATGAAACCATCACGTTGAAGAACTCGACGGTAGCGGTGGAACATCACTGCGGCAACCGGGTGGAGCGCTCCGAGTTCCGCGCCGATTGGCTGCGGGTGGAGCCGGCACAAGGTCAGGGCTCGCTGTTGGAGTTGTCTGGCGCGGGCCGCAAGACATTCGTGGGTCGCTATCTGCGGCCCGAGTGGCGCCAGATGCTGGCGCGGGAATTGCGTCAGGCGCTGCGCGTGCACACCGCAACCGCGGCCTCTGGCGAGGGTTTGAACTGAAGTGACGATGATGAAGATGGATCACCTTTTTGCTGCGCAGGCACGTCGTGCCGCGCTCGCACTGGCCGCCCTGTCGGGCATGTCCGCTGCCGTGGCATCCACGGTGAACGACCTGCCGGGCGGCCCAGCCGTCAACCAACTGAACCTGCACCCGGCGGTAACCCGCATTGCCGCGGATGTCTCCAGCCTGCACATCGCCATGTTGGTGATCTGCCTGGTGATCTTCGTGGCGGTCTTCGGTGTGATGTTTTATTCCATCTTCAAGCATCGCAAGTCGCTGGGCCATAAGCCCGCTCAGTTCCACGAAAGCGTGGCGGTGGAGATCGCCTGGACCGTCATTCCCTTCATCATCGTGATTGGCATGGGCGCCATGGCCACCCGATCGGTCGTGGCCATGAAGGACACCACCAACGCTGACATCACCATCAAGGCCACGGGTTACCAGTGGAAGTGGGGCTACGACTACCTCAAGGGCGAGGGTGAAGGCATCAGCTTCCTGGCCACTTTAGACGCCAAGCACCGCATGATGAGCGACAGCGGCAAGCCCGAGGCCATCGATAACTATCTTCTCAAGGTGGACAACGCCGTGGTGGTGCCGGTGGACAAGAAGATCCGCATCATCACCACCGCCAACGATGTGATCCACGCCTGGGCCGTACCGGCCTTCGCTGTAAAACAAGATGCCATCCCCGGCTTCGTGCGCGACACCTGGTTCCGCGCTGAAAAGATCGGCGACTACTACGGCCAGTGTCAGGAGCTGTGCGGCAAGGAACACGCCTACATGCCCATTCATGTGAAGGTGGTCTCTCAAGAGGACTACAGCAAGTGGGTGGATGGCGAAAAGAAGAAGGCCGCAGCCAAGGCTGACGACCCCAACAAGGAATGGAAGCTGGCCGAACTCGTGGCCCGCGGCGAAAAGGTCTACAACGCCAATTGCGCGGCCTGCCACAAGGCTGACGGCGCTGGTGCCGGCCCCATCAAGGGTCTGGTGGGCTCGAAGATCGTATTGGCTGACGACAACTCCCAGCAGATCAGCGTGTTGCTCAACGGCGCCGGTGGTGGTTCCATGCCAGCATGGAAGCAGCTTTCAGACACGGAAATTGCAGCGGTGGTCACCTACACCAAGAACGCCTGGGCCAACCAGACGGGCCAGGTGGTGCAGCCCGCTGACATCAAAACCGCCCGCAAGTAATTCCAGCATCAAGTCTTGAAGGAAAACTCATGAGTGCAGTACTCGACCACTACGGCCACGCGGGCCATGACGATCATGCGCACGATCACCCCCATGGCTGGCGTCGCTGGGTTTTTGCCACCAACCACAAGGACATCGGCACGCTGTACCTGCTGTTCAGTTTCACGATGCTGATGATCGGAGGCCTGCTGGCCTTGTTCATCCGCCTGGAACTGTTCCAGCCGGGGCTGCAGTACTTCAACCCAGAACTGTTCAACCAGTTCACCACCATGCACGGCCTGATCATGGTATTCGGCGCCATCATGCCGGCCTTCGTGGGCTTTGCGAACTGGATGATCCCGCTGCAGATTGGTGCAGCCGACATGGCCTTTGCGCGGATGAACAACTTCAGCTTTTGGCTGATGATCCCCGCTGGCCTGATGCTGGCGGGCAGCTTCTTCATGCCCGGTGGCGCACCCGCAGCCGGCTGGACGCTGTATGCGCCGCTGACGCTACAGATGGGCCCGTCGATGGATGCCGGCATCTTCGCCCTGCACATCCTGGGCGCTTCGTCGATCATGGGTTCGATCAACATCATCGTGACCATCCTGAACATGCGCGCACCGGGCATGACGCTCATGAAGATGCCGCTGTTCGCCTGGACCTGGCTGATCACCGCCTTCTTGCTGATCGCGGTCATGCCCGTGCTGGCCGGCGCCATCACCATGACGCTGACCGATCGCCACTTCGGCACCAGCTTCTTCAACCCCGCCGGCGGCGGTGACCCGGTGATGTACCAGCATATCTTCTGGTTCTTCGGCCACCCCGAGGTGTACATCATGATCCTGCCGGCCTTTGGCATCGTGAGCGCCATCATCCCGGCCTTCTCCCGCAAGAAGCTTTTTGGCTACACCTCCATGGTGTATGCCACGGCCTCGATTGCCATCTTGTCCTTCATCGTCTGGGCGCACCACATGTTCACCACTGGCATGCCGGTGACGGGGCAGCTGTTCTTTATGTACGCCACGATGCTGATCGCGGTGCCCACCGGCGTGAAGGTGTTCAACTGGATCGCCACCATGTGGAAGGGCTCGATGACCTTTGAGACCCCGATGCTGTGGGCCGTGGGCTTCCTCTTCGTGTTCACCATGGGTGGCTTCACAGGCTTGATCCTGGCCATGGCCCCCATCGACATCCAGCTGCAAGACAGCTACTACGTGGTGGCGCACTTTCACTATGTGCTGGTGGCCGGCTCGCTGTTCTCCATGTTTGCCGGCGTGTACTACTGGGCGCCCAAGTGGACCGGGAGGATGTACAACGAAACCCGCGGCAAGATTCACTTTTGGGGCTCGTTGATCTTCTTCAATATCACCTTCTTCCCCATGCACTTCCTGGGTCTGGCCGGCATGCCCCGCCGTTACGCCGACTACCCGATGCAGTTCGCCGACTTCAACTCGATTGCCTCGGTAGGTGCGCTGGGCTTTGGCCTCATGCAGGTGTATTTCTTCGTCTTGGTCATGCTGCCCATGATGATGGGCAAGGGTGAGAAGGCCGCGCAGAAGCCCTGGGAAGCCGCTGAAGGCCTGGAGTGGGAAGTGCCCTCACCGGCCCCCTTCCACACCTTCGAAACGCCGCCCAAGCTGGACGCCACCGCCACGCGGGTGATCGGCTGAAGGCCGGTACGGGCAGCGGACAACACCAAAGGCGCCCCAGCATGCTGAGCGATGAGCAAAAGCGCGCCAACCGGCGGCTGGGGCTGATCTTGGCCACCGTTGTCCTGGCTTTCGCCATCGGGTTTGCGGTGAAGATCACGCTCCTGGGCCGCTAAGGCCAACTTGAACGCCAACCAACACCGGGGCGCCCAGCGCCCACAGCCATGAACCACGAGCCCACAGCATCCAAAGCCCTGCGCCAGGACAACCGACGCATGGTGGGCAAGCTTGTGGTCATCGCTGGCTTGATGTTCGGCTTTGGCTATGCGCTGGTGCCCATTTACCGGGCTGTGTGTGACGCCTTGGGCATTAATGTGCTGTCGGTTTCTGAGCGCGTGGGTTCGGGCCAGTCCACCCCCGATCAGGCGGCCCAATTGCTGGCCAATACCCAGGTCGACCGTTCACGCCTGATCACGGTTGAATTCGACGCCAATGCGCGCGGCCCCTGGGACTTCAAGCCGGCGCAGCGATCGATGCAGGTGCATCCGGGTGAGCTGACCACGGTCATGTACGAGTTCCGCAATGTGCAGGACCGCATGATGGCTGCGCAAGCCATTCCGAGCTATGCCCCCATGCAGGCCTCGCCGCACTTCAACAAGCTCGAATGCTTCTGCTTTAACGAATACACCCTGGCGCCCGGTGAACGGCGCAGCTGGCCGGTGGCCTTTGTCATCGACCCCAAGTTGCCCAAGGACGTCACCACCATTACGCTGTCCTACACTTTCTTTGAAGTCAAGGGCAAGGGCGTGAAGGCTGCAGCCGTGCAGGCCGGCCCGGCGCAGCCCGGTGCGGGTTCCTGATGGTGAAGCACGCCATGAACACGCCCCGTGACGGCCAAGACCTGCAGCCTGCGGTGGCCCCCGCAGGCCTGCTGGCCGCAGCCCTGTTGGTGCTGGGCGTGTAAGTGGCTGGTGCACTGGGTCGTCGGCAGCGGCATGGCGCAAGTTTGATTTTGGTATGAGGAGATAACAGGATGTCCGCAGCCACGCAGGGCGCAACACCGCACTACTTCGTTCCCGGGCCTTCGCGGCATCCAGTGATGGCCGCCATTGGCCTGTTCTTCGTCATTTTGGGCGCGGGCCAGTGGGTCAACGGAGCCGGCTGGGGCATGTACTCCTTGCTGTTTGGCCTGGTCTGGTGGGCTGTGGTGCTCAAGCAATGGTTTACCGAAGCCATCCGTGAAAGTGAAGGTGGCCTGTATGGTGAGCGCATCGACATCTCCTTCCGCTGGAGCATGAGCTGGTTCATCTTCAGCGAAGTCATGTTCTTCGCGGCCTTTTTCAGCGCCTTGTACTGGGCGCGGGTTCATTCGGTGCCCATGCTGGGCAACCTCGAGCATCAATTGCTGTGGCCCGACTTCAAGGCCATTTGGCCCAGCGCTGGTGGCGTCACCGCTTCGCCGGGCGGCATCACCGAGCCCTTTGCCACCATTGGCCCGTGGCCGCTGCCCACCATCAACACGGCGCTGCTGCTGACCTCAGGCGCCACCCTGACCGTGGCCCACCATGCCTTGATTGCCGGCAACCGCAGCAAGACCATCGTGTGGATGTGGATCACAGTGCTGCTGGGTGCGGTTTTCTTAGGAGTGCAGGGCTATGAATACGCCCACGCCTATCGCGATCTGAACCTCAAGTTGAGCTCGGGTATCTTCGGTTCCACTTTCTTCATGCTCACCGGCTTTCACGGTTTTCACGTGTTCGTGGGCATGTTGATGCTGCTGTTCATCACCGTGCGCCTGCAAAAAGGCCACTTCACCAAAGATCGCCACTTCGGCTTCGAAGGCGCCGCCTGGTACTGGCACTTCGTGGACGTGGTGTGGCTGGGGCTGTACTTCCTCGTTTACTGGCTTTAAGCCTATGGCGGGGCAGGGCGGCTTTGGCCTCATTGTTCCGGCGCTGCGGCGAAGAAGCCAGGAGAGCAAAGGGCGCCCTCGGGCGCCCTTATGTTTGTGCGCTATTGGCTCATAGGGCCACTCAGCGATTGACCGGCAGGCCAGAGGGCTGCACCCAGCCCATCCAGTAGGAAAACAGCACAAACAGAAACAAGGCGATCGACAAGCCCACCCGCAGGGCCAGGGCGCGGGCCATCCTGTTGTTCTGTCCATCCCCCCCTCGGGACTTTTTCAGCATGAAAACCCCGGCGCTGGCCAAAGCGGCGATGATGCCCACCAGGGCCAAGGCAATCAGCAGTTTCATGACTTCATTGTCACACCAGGTGCAAGGCGGCGCTGCTGCCCGACTAAAGCGCATGCTGCGGCGCCTGCTGTTGCCAGTGGCGGCAGCGGGCACGGCGGCGCTCACGGCGGGGCTGGGCCTGTGGCAACTCGACCGCGCCGCGCAGAAGGATGCGCTGCACGCCTCGATTCAGGCCCGCGCGCAAGAACTCCCGCTCTTGGCAGGCCAGCTGCACAGCCTGGACCAGGTGCACCGGCTGGTGCAGTTGCAGGGGCAGTGGCTGGCCCACAGCACCGTATTCCTGGAAAACCGCCCCATGGGTGGGCGTGCAGGCTTTTTCGTGCTGACGGCGCTGCAGTTGCCCGATGGCCGCACGGTGCTGGTCCAGCGCGGCTGGCAAGCCCGCGACCTGCGCGACCGCACCTTGACGCAACCGGTGCCCACACCGGCCGATGTGTCAGTGCGGCTGCGCGCCCGGGTGGCCCCGCCGCCATCGCGGTTGATGGACTTTGAGGGCGGCGAAGAGGGACTGCTTAGGCAAAATGTTGAATTAAACGCGTATGCGGCTGAGTTCCGCTTGCCGGCGCTGTTGCCCATCAGCCTTCAGCAGTTGGACCCGGCGCAGGTATGCACCCGCGAAGCCTGCAGCGAGGTGTTGGACGACGGCCTCAAGCGCGACTGGACGGTGGTCGGGTCGAGCGCTGACAAGAACCGCGGCTATGCGGTGCAGTGGTTCTCGCTGAGCGCCTTGGTGATGGGCCTTTTCATCTGGTTCCAGTGGCTGCGGCCGTGGCGGCAACGCCGCGCGCAGCAGCGCCCTACAGTTTAATTCGATCGACGTTCTCCAGGAGCCCAGCGCCTTGCCCCAACAACCCTATACGGCACCTATGCAGCAGCCCCATGAACCGGTGGGCCTAACGGTGCATTCTCTGCCCGAGGTGTTGATGGACGACAGCCAGCGCACGCGCATCGGCCGCTGGAAGCTGCTGCTGGTGCTGCTTGTGTGCGCGTCCCCGGTGATTGCCTCTTACTTCACCTACTTCGTGGTGCGCCCTGAGGGCCGAACCAACTACGCCACGCTGATCACGCCCCGCCTCGGTGCCTCGCATGAGTGGCCGAGCTTTCCGATGAAGGACTTGGGGGGCCAAGTCGTGGAGGCGCGCTCGCTGCGCGGGCAATGGATCTTGGTGGTGGTCGCACCTTCGGCTTGCGAGCAGGCCTGCGAAGAACGCTTGTTTATGCAGCGACAGCTGCGGGAGATGACCGGCCGTGAACGCGACCGTCTGGACAAGGTGTGGCTGGTCACCGACGAGGGGCCCATCAGGCCTGAGTTGGCGCAGGCCCTGCTGGCCACCCCGGGCATGAGCATCCTACGTGCCGAGCGCAGCGCCATCGCCGCATGGCTGCAGCCCGAAGCCAGCGCGGCCCTGGAAGACCACCTCTATGTGGTTGACCCGATGGGCGAGTGGATGATGCGCGCCCCCGCCCAGGCCGACCCCAACAAGTTCAAGAAAGACCTTGACCGCCTGCTCAAGGCATCGAAGTTCTGGGATACCCCAGGCCGCGGAGAGGGCCGATGACCGAGGCAACCCCGCTGTGGAATCTGGCGCCTATCGCGCGCCTGGCGATTTTGGGGCTGCTGTTGGCCAGCGCACCCCTGGCCTGGGTGTGGCTGCGCCACCGCAACGGGCATCCCGTAAGACGTTTGCGAGCACTTACCCTTGTCACGCTCTTCCTCACATTTGACCTGGTGCTCTTCGGCGCTTTCACCCGGCTCACCGACTCGGGCCTGGGATGCCCCGATTGGCCGGGCTGCTATGGCAGCCTCAGCCCGGTGGGCGCGGCAAGCCACATTTCGGCAGCTGAGCTGCAAATGCCCGATGGCCCGGTCACCACCCAGAAGGCGTGGATCGAAATGATCCACCGCTACCTGGCCACGGCCGTTGGGGTGTTGATTCTGGTGATGACGGCCACCGCGTGGGCTTTGCGCCGCAGCGTGCCCGTATCCCCTTGGTGGCCCACCGCCACCTTGGTGTGGGTGTGCCTGCAGGGGCTGTTCGGCGCACTGACCGTGACGATGAAGCTTTACCCAGCCATCGTCACCTTGCACCTGATGGGCGGCCTGGGGCTTTTGGTGTTGTTGGCCTTGCAGGCCGAGGGCTACCGGCAACGCAGCGGGCAGACCCAGGCGGGCTTCTTCGACGCCGGCACACACTCGGCGCGCTGGCGGGCTGCCCTGATGGTGTTGGCCCTGCTCAGTGGATTGCAGATTGCGCTGGGGGGCTGGGTGAGCACCAACTACGCCGTCTTGGCCTGCACCGACTTCCCCACCTGCCACGGCCAGTGGTGGCCCATCATGGATTTCGCCGAGGGCTTTGCGCTGCGCCGGCACCTGGGCCTCAATGCCCAGGGCGGCACCTTGGAAATGGACGCCCTGACCGCCATCCACTACACGCACCGGCTGATGGCCTACGTGGTGCTGGTCGCTTTGCTGGGGATGGCCTTGGTCTTGTGGCGCCACGCGCCGCAAAAGGCTGCTGCAAGCCGGTGGGCGCTGTTTCTGGCGGGTGTGGCCGTGTGGCAAGCGGCCACCGGGGTTTCGAATGTGGTGCTGGGCTGGCCCCTGCTGGCTGCGGTGTCGCACACCGGCGGCGCTGCGGTGCTGGTCGTGGGCTTGGCCACCCTTTGGATGCGCGCGCGTTCCGTAGAACCGCGCCGCGAGCTGTAGCCGCGATGTCCGCTGCCCCTGAATCCATGGCTGCTGTGCCCCTGGTCCCGCCAAGCCCCAAGGCTTCGCGGGTGCGACAGTACTACGCGCTGACCAAGCCACGCGTGGTGCAGCTCATCGTCTTTTGCGCGCTCATCGGCATGTTGCTGGCGGTACCCGGTTGGCCCTCGGCGGCCGAATGGGGACGTGTGCTCTTGGCCAGCGCCGGCATCTGGCTGGTGGCCGCCGCCGCCGCAGCCTTCAATTGCCTGGTGGAGCAGCACATCGACCGCCGCATGACCCGCACGGCATGGCGGCCCACGGCCAAGGGCGAACTCAGCAACATCGAGTCGCTGGTGTTTTCGGCGCTTCTGTGCGGCATCGGGTGTGTGCTGTTGTACTCGGCTGTGAACCCCTTGACCATGTGGCTCACCCTGGCCACCTTTGTGGGCTATGCGATCGTCTACACCGTGGTGCTCAAACCCTTGACGCCACAAAACATCGTCATCGGTGGCGCATCGGGCGCCATGCCGCCGCTGTTGGGCTGGACCGCCATGACCGGCGAAGTCGGGGCCTTTGGCGTGCTGATGGTGATGATCATTTTCTTGTGGACACCGCCACACTTTTGGGCCCTGGCGCTGTACCGTACCGAAGACTATGCACGGGCGGGCTTGCCGATGCTGCCGGTCACGCATGGCAGTGAGTTCACGCGGCTGCAGATTTTCTTGTACACCCTGGTGCTGCTGGCTTCCACCCTGTTGCCTGTGCTGTTTGGCTTCAGTGGTGGGCTGTACCTGTTGGCCGCGCTGTACCTGGGGCTGCACTTCATCTGGCTGGCCTGGAAGCTGATGCGCGGCTACAGCGACGGCTTGGCGCGCCGCACCTTCCGCTTTTCCATTTGGCACCTGTCGCTGCTGTTTGCCGCGCTGATGTTGGACCACTATCTGCGGCCGTGGTTGCCGCGTTTTGGGGGGCTGTGATGGGCATGA
>VGHB01000012.1 GCA_016868355.1 Betaproteobacteria bacterium
CGTGGAGACCAACACCTTCGGCGCCACCGCGACCGCCCAGGCCGACTATGGGCTGGGGCACTTGGCACGTGAGATGAACGTGCAAGCTGCCATACTGGCCCGCGCAGCCTACGACCGGTTCAGCACGGCCGATCACCCGCGCTTTGTCGCCGGCGCCATCGGTCCAACGCCGCGCACCGCCAGCATCAGTCCCGATGTGAACGACCCGGGTGCGCGCCGACTCAATGAGCACTGACCAGGAGCTTCAGCGACGCTCGCAGCCGGCCTCTCGTGACGGCCTTAGTGGGAAGCGCTAAGCCCGGCTACTGGGCTTGTTTCTGCACATTTCAAGTCCCTGGTTTCGCCAACGCTTTGGACCTAAAGGGGACACTTGTTGAGCTTGAATTTTTCTCCCCTCAAAAAACAGTGGGCGAAAATTGAGCAGGCTGGTTCAACGTTCCTGTCTGGCAATTCAAGTCAGCAACGCCCGCTGATGCGTGTGTTTTGCTTTGGCCCGCCACAGGCCCTGCAGCACGGGCTTTAGCGGGGAGCCTTCGCCTGCTGCGCCAGCTGCATCGCCGAAGCAATTAGGCCGGCCACTTCGCCCAAATGCCCTGGCACGATCATGGCGTTGTTCTTTTGGGCCAGCTGGGCATAGGCGTCGACGGCCCGCTCGGCTACCTTTAGTTGTACCGCTTGGTCGCCGCCGGGGGCTTGAATCGCTGCAGCAACTTCGCGTATTGCTTGTGCGGTGGCCGAGGCCACTGCCACGATGGCTGATGCTTCGCCTTCGGCCTTGTTGATCTCGGCCTGCCGTTCCCCTTCGCTTTTGGCAATGTAGGCGGCGCGTTCGCCTTCAGCCAGGTTGATTTGTTCCTGCCGCTTGCCTTCAGAAGCGGCAATCAGAGCCCTCTTTTCCCGTTCGGCGGTAATCTGGGCTTGCATGGAGCGCAGGATTTCCGCCGGCGGTGTGAGGTCCTTGATTTCGTAGCGCAGCACCTTCACCCCCCAGTTCAGGGCTGCCTCGTCTAGGGCGTTGACCACGGTGGCATTGATCAGATCCCGCTCTTCGAAAGTCTTGTCAAGCTCCATACGGCCAACCACGCTGCGTAGCGTCGTTTGGGCCAGCTGGGTGATGGCAACGATGTAGTCGGAGGAGCCGTAGCTGGCCCTCATCGGGTCGGTTACCTGGAAATAAAGGATGCCATCCACCTGCAGCTGGGTGTTATCCCGCGTGATGCATACCTGGCTGGGTACATCCATGGGGACTTCCTTCAAAGAGTGTTTGTAGGCCACGCGCTCAATGAAGGGGATGAGGAACTTCAGCCCCGGGGTGAGGGTACGGTCGTACTTGCCCAGTCGCTCCACCACCCACGCCTCCTGTTGGGGCACGATCTTGAAGGTACGAACGATAAAGATGATGGCAACGACAAGCAGGACAAGGGCGATTTCCATGGCGGGCTGTTCTATGGTTTACAGTAGATTTATCAACATCAGCTTCGACTCAAGACAAGGGCTCCAGTTCCAAGCGATTGCCGTGGACTGCAACGATGCGGTGGTTTCCAGGGCTTGCCGGGCCTGAAGTGCAGAGCTTGGCATCCCACTGGCTTCCTCTGTATGACACACGGGCGGTACCGTCGGTTTCCCAGCGGGCCACCGTCACCATTTGGCCGATGTCCAAGATCACGTCAGGGTTGGAAGCAGCCGGGGCCGCCTGGGGATGCCGGGCTCGCCGCAAGTGCCATAAAGCGGTGGCGCCGCCGCCCAGCAGCGCTGCACTGACCACCTGGGCTGAAGCCGACAGGCCCATCATTTGCGCCACTGCCGCTGCGACGGCACCCAGGGCCAGCATCAGCAGGTAAAAGGTTCCGGTGGCCAATTCAACGGCAATCAAGACACCGGCCAAGATCCACCAAAAGTTCGAAAACGAGTCCAACATGCGCGCGCCTCCTGGGCCTGATGGGGTGACGAGGCCTGAACGGTGCAGTATCCAACGCAGCAGCGTCATATCGGTGTCGGCGCGCGGCTCTACACTTAATCGTTTTCCCTGAACCAGGACCGATCGGAGGCCCGACCGTCATGTTGCGCTTTAACTTTCCCATCGTCATCATCGACGAAGACTACCGCTCTGAAAACACCTCGGGCATCGGCATTCGTGCTTTGGCGCAGGCAATCGAGAAAGAGGGATGGGAGGTTCTGGGCACCACCTCTTATGGCGACCTTTCCTCATTCGCTCAGCAACAAAGCCGCGCCAGTGCCTTCATCTTGTCCATCGATGACGAGGAGTTCACACCAGGCCCCGAGTTAGACCCTGCGGTGCTAAACCTGCGCAAGTTCATTGAGGAGATTCGCTGGAAGAACGCCGACATCCCGATTTACATCTACGGCGAGACTCGGACGTCCCAGCACATTCCCAATGACATCCTGCGGGAATTACATGGCTTCATCCATATGTTTGAGGACACGCCAGAGTTCGTGGCGCGCCATATTATTCGGGAGGCCCGATCCTATTTGGACGGGTTAGCCCCCCCGTTCTTCAAGGCGCTGATGGACTATGCGCAGGATGGTTCTTATTCCTGGCATTGCCCTGGTCATTCCGGCGGTGTGGCTTTCCTTAAGAGCCCAGTGGGTCACATGTTCCACCAGTTCTTTGGTGAAAACATGCTGCGCGCGGACGTGTGCAACGCGGTGGAGGAACTAGGACAGCTTTTGGATCACACCGGTCCTGTGGCTGCCAGCGAACGCAACGCGGCGCGTATCTTCAACGCCGACCATTGCTTCTTTGTGACCAATGGCACCTCCACCTCCAACAAGATGGTGTGGCATCACACTGTCGCCCCAGGAGACGTGGTGGTGGTGGACCGCAACTGCCACAAGAGTATCCTGCATTCCATCATCATGACAGGCGCTGTGCCGGTTTTCCTCACGCCCACGCGCAACCACTACGGCATCATTGGCCCCATCCCCGAAAGCGAGTTCGAGCCGGAGACGATTCGCCGCAAGATTGCCCACAACCCTTTGCTCAAGGGGGTCGATCACGCCACCGTAATTCCCAGGATCTTGACCCTGACCCAAAGCACCTACGACGGGGTGCTCTACAACACCGAGACCATCAAGGGTAAGCTCGACGGCTGGATCGATACGCTGCACTTTGATGAGGCTTGGCTGCCACACGCAGCATTTCATCCCTTCTACGGATCCTTCCACTCCATGGGTAAGCGCCGGGAGCGCCCGAAGACTGCCATGGTATATGCCACCCAGTCAACGCACAAGCTTTTGGCGGGCTTGTCGCAGGCATCGCAGGTGTTGGTTCAAGACTCGCAAAAAGTCAAGCTGGACCAGCATTTGTTCAACGAGGCCTACCTGATGCACACCTCTACGTCGCCTCAGTACGCCATCATTGCCTCGTGTGACGTGGCTGCAGCGATGATGGAGCCCCCAGGGGGTTCGGCACTGGTTGAAGAGAGCATCGCCGAATCCATGGATTTCCGCCGTGCGATGCGCAAGGTTGATGAAGAGTTTGGCCATGACTGGTGGTTCAAGGTGTGGGGACCGGAGAACCTGCCGGAGGACGGCGTTGGGCGTGCCGACCGTTGGATGCTTCGTGCGCACGAGGAGTGGCATGGGTTTGGTGATCTGGCTCCGGGCTTCAACATGCTCGACCCGATCAAATGCACGATCGTCACGCCCGGCATGGACGTTAACGGGAAGTTCGACGCTACGGGTATTCCGGCGTCCATTGTGACCAAGTTCCTAGTGGAGCACGGGGTGGTGGTGGAGAAGACGGGCCTCTATTCTTTCTTCATCATGTTCACCATTGGCGTCACCAAGGGCCGCTGGAACACAATGCTCACCGCCTTGCAGCAATACAAGGATGATTACGACAAGAATGCCCCCTTGTGGCGCTGCTTGCCGGAGTTTTGCCAGGCGCATCCGCGCTACGAGCGCATGGGCTTGAAGGACCTGTGCCAGTCCATCCACGAGGCCTATGCCAATTACGATGTTGCCAAGCTCACCACCGAGATGTACCTGTCAGACCTGCAGCCGGCTATGACCCCCAGCAACGCCTACGCCAGGATTGCCCATCGGCAAACTGAGCGAGTGGAGATCGACCAACTCGAAGGACGGATCACCACATCACTGCTTACGCCGTATCCGCCGGGTATTCCGTTGTTGGTGCCAGGCGAGCGATTCAACCGCAAAATCGTTGACTATCTGCGCTTTACCCGCGACTTCAACAAGCGCTTCCCAGGATTTGACACCGATGTCCATGGGCTTGTCGAGGAAGCACTGGACAATGGTGCTGTGCGCTATTACGTCGACTGCGTCAAGGCTGACTGAGTGCACCGCTGGCGCGGCGCCCAAGCCTACTCGCTGGGTATGCCCGCCATTCGACTGAAACCGCCATCCACCATGGTGATTTCGGCGGTGATGCCCGAGGCCAGATCTGACATGAGGAAGGCAGCTACATTGCCCACGTCGTCGATGGATACATTGCGCCTCAGGGGTGCATGATCCTCCACTACGCTGAGTATCTTGCCAAAGCCCTTGATGCCTGCCGCGGCCAGGGTCTTGATGGGTCCAGCCGAGATGCCGTTAACGCGAATGCCCCTGGGGCCCAAGCTGGCGGCGGTATACCGAACGCTGGCCTCAAGCGAGGCTTTGGCCAAGCCCATGGTGTTGTATGCCGGCACCACCCGATCACTGCCCAGGTAGGTGAGGGTTAGCAAGGCGCTACGGGGGCGAAGCTGCCCCGCCGCAGCCTTGGCCATCGCCGGAAAGCTGTAAGCTGATATGTCATGCGCCACCTTGAAGGCCTCGCGCGAGAGCCCCTCCAGGAAGTCGCCCGCGATCGCTTCGCGCGGCGCGAAGCCGATGGAATGCACAAATCCATCGAAACCTTCTGCCCAGACCGACTTCAGGGCGGCAAAAAGTTGCTCAATTTGGCGGTCGTCACCCACATCGCAGTCGAAAATCAAAGAGGAGCCGAACTCGGCTGCAAACTCGGTGATGCGTTCCTTGAAACGTTCGCCAACGTAGCTGAGGGCCAGTTCTGCACCCTCGCGATGACACGCGCTTGCAATACCGTATGCAATTGATCGATTGGACAGTACTCCGGTGATCAGCAGGCGTTTTCCGGCGAGAAATCCCATATTTCCATGCTCCGAGTGTCGGGCTTGAGCGCCACGCAGCCGATTGTGGCACGCACCTTGCGTATGTCAGGGTATTCAGCTATACTCGGGAGTTGATTGGTCAGCGCTAGGCGCCATCGGTCGACGATATTGGCTAGGTGCCGCTGGCACACTGGAGCACGGGCTCGGTTTGGGCTGAGCCAAGGTGCGCCGGGGCGCTTGGGTGCGCAGGGTCCGTATCGCGATCGGCGCGCCAACGAGGGGCGGAAACTTCCAGCCCCTTTTTTGTTTGTCCGGCATGAATTCGACCTCATCGCAGCGTCCGCGCCGCCCAGCAGGCGGCAAAACCGATAGCACCGCCCACGCGGCAGGCGCTGGCCGTGCACTGGGGCATTCGAAGACTGGTACGCAGGGCCGCAGTCCGAGGGGGCGAACGCAAACCGACGGGGGCACTTCAGCAGGTCCTCGATTGGAATCGGCGTTCGAGCGTGTAACCGCCTTGGGCCATTGGATGAGCGCCCTGGAGTCGACGGTGCAGGGCATGGGCTACGAGTTGGTCGACGTCGAGCGCTTGCCCCGTGGGCTGCTGCGTATTTCGATCGACCGTGTTCCGGGGCATGCATATGCAGTTGTATCTGACTTTGTCACCGTGGACGACTGCGAACGGGTGACCCGTCAGCTGCAATTGGTGTTCGAGGTGGAGGCGGTGGACTACCAGCGTTTGGAAGTGTCCTCACCGGGGCTGGACCGACCACTGCGCAAGCCCCAGGACTGGGACCGATTTTGTGGGCTGGAGGTGAATGTGACCTTCAAGACGCCCTTTGATGGCCGTCGCAAGTACCGCGGCCTGTTGAGCCAATCTCAGCCGCAGCCGCGTCTGATTATCAAGGAAGGCAAGACCGAGCAGGCACTGGAGTTCACGCTCGATGAGGTGCGCGAGGCTCGCTTGGTGCCGGTTGTGGATTTCAAGGGGCGAGCCCAAGCTGCCCGAATCGGAGAGCAACAAATATGAACCGCGAAATGCTCATGCTGGTCGATGCGATCTCACGCGAAAAGAGCGTGGACCGTGAAGTCGTTTTCGGCGCTGTAGAAGCTGCCTTGGCTTCGGCCACCAAACGTCTGCACGGCGGCGAGGTGGATATCCGCGTGTCGGTAGACCGAGATAACGGTGAGTATGAAACCTTCCGGCGTTGGCTGGTAGTCCCCGATTCAGCCGGCTTGCAGAACCCTGACTCCGAGGAACTGCTGACCGATGCCATCGACCGCGTGGGCGAGATTGAGGAAGGCGACTACATCGAAGAGCCAATCGATTCGGTCACCATTGGCCGCATTGGCGCGCAGGCCGCCAAGCAGGTGATCTTGCAGAAGATTCGGGACGCCGAGCGTGAACAGCTCCTCAACGATTTTCTAGCCCGGGGCGAGAAGATCATGGTGGGTACCGTCAAGCGTTTGGACAAAGGCGACATCGTCGTGGAGAGCGGCCGGGTTGAAGGTCGCCTCAAGCGGAACGAGATGATTCCGAAGGAAAACCTTCGCAGCGGAGACCGTGTCCGGGCCTTCATCACAGGCCTAGACACCACCATGCGTGGCCCTCAGATCATGCTGTCTCGCAGCGCACCGGGCTTCATGATGGAACTGTTTGCACAGGAAGTGCCGGAGATTGAGCAGGGGCTCTTGGAAATCAAGAGCTGTGCGCGCGACGCCGGTTCACGGGCCAAGATTGCCGTGGTGTCTCATGACAAGCGGGTAGACCCCATTGGCACCTGTGTAGGTGTGCGGGGCTCTCGGGTAACGGCTGTGACCAACGAGTTGGCCGGTGAGCGTGTTGACATCGTGTTGTGGTCGGAAGACCCGGCGCAGTTTGTGATCGGCGCCCTTGCGCCTGCCAACGTGCAGTCGATTGTGGTTGACGAAGAGCGTCATGCCATGGATGTCGTAGTCGACGACGAGAACCTCGCTATCGCCATCGGGCGCGGAGGCCAAAACGTGCGCTTGGCTTCGGAACTGACGGGCTGGCGTATCAACATCATGACGGCTGAGGAGTCTGAGGCCAAGCAAGCGCAGGAATCCCAAACTACTCGCTCGCTGTTTGTTGAGAAGCTGGACGTGGACGAAGAGGTGGCCGACATCCTGATTGCTGAAGGCTTCACCAGCCTCGAAGAGGTGGCCTATGTGCCCATGCAGGAAATGATGGACATTGAAGGCTTCGACGAAGACACGGTGATGGAGCTGCGCAACCGTGCCAAGGACGCGCTGCTAACCATGGAAATTGCACGTGAAGAGAACGTTGAGGATGTAGCGCAGGGCTTGGGTGACCTTGAAGGTTTGACGCCCGAGTTGATCGCCCGCCTGGCCGACAGCGGCATCCACAACCGCGATGACCTGGCCGATTTGGCCGTGGATGAATTGATTGAGCTGACCGACATTCCGGACGAGCAGGCCAAGACGTTGATCATGAAGGCACGTGAGCACTGGTTTACCGCTTGAGCTTGCACCAACCCTCGACCCACGCTTGAAAACGCCTAACCGCATCCAAGGAATTCCACAATGGCCGTGACCACCGTCGCACAGTTTGCCGCTGAGCTCAACCGCCCAGCGACAACGCTGCTCGAACAACTGCAGTCGGCTGGTGTCTCCAAGCAGTCAGCCGAAGATATTCTCACCGAGGGTGACAAGGAATGCTTGTTGACCTTCTTGCGCTCCTCGCATGGCACTGCCGGCGCCGAGCGCAAGAAGATTACTCTTACCCGTAAGAGCACGAGCGAAATCAAACAAGCCGATGCATCGGGCCGAGCCCGCACCATTCAGGTTGAGGTGCGCAAAAAGCGAGTCTTTGTCAAGCGCGACGAAGGCGCAGGCGTGATCGAAACAGCTTCCACCCCAAAGGTGGACGAGGAAGAATTGCGCCGCCGCGAACAAGAGGCCAGCCGTCAGGCTGAGCTGTTACGCCGACAAGAAGAAGAGCTGTCGGTAAACCGTCGCCAGCGTGAAGAGAAGGAAGCCCAGGGGGCGGTGCGGGACCGCCAGGAGACCACCGAGCGCGAGGCCGCCGCGGCTCAAGCGGCCTCGGCTGCCATGCCCACAACCCCCGCAGCGCAGGCCGCCTCTGGCGCGCCGGTAGCCCCGGAAACCCCTGCCAAGCCCATTGCACGGGTAGTCAAGGCCGTGGACGCCGACGCGGCCGAACGCCAACGCCTGGCTGAACTCGAAAAGCGCCGCAAGGCTGCTGAGTCGGAGGCTGCAGCCATTCGGGCGATGATGAGCGTGCCAAAAAAGGTCATAGTGGCCAAGAAGGCGCAGGAGCCCAAGCCCGCCGAGACTGCCATCAAGGGCACCATCCACAAGGCAGCAATCAAGCCTAGCGCGCCTGGTGCAGCAGCTGCAACAGCGGCCAAGGCAGGTGAAAAGAGATCCATCAAGAGCGAGAAGCTGTCCTCAAGCTGGGCCGACGATGCAGCCAAGAAGCGGGCCCTGAAAACGCGTGGTGACACCACTGCGGGCACCCGTGCCGGCTGGCGTGCTCCCAAGGGTCGTGGCCGTGGAGGTGAACGCGACCAAGGCGTGGCGGCGGCCTTGCCGGCTGAAACCGTGGTGCAGGAAGTGCACGTGCCGGAGACCATCAGCGTGGCCGATCTGGCACACAAGATGAGCGTCAAGGCCGCAGAGGTCATCAAGCAGATGATGAAGCTAGGCCAGATGGTGACCATCAATCAACAGCTGGACCAAGAAACCGCGATGATCGTGGTGGAAGAGATGGGTCACAAGGCCTTGGCAGCCAAGCTGGATGACCCCGAGGCCTTCCTCGAAGAAGAAAATTCGGCCACTGAAGCGGTGGCGCTGCCTCGCGCGCCTGTAGTCACGGTGATGGGTCACGTCGACCATGGCAAGACGTCGCTGCTGGACTACATCCGGCGTACCCGTGTGGCCTCGGGCGAAGCCGGTGGCATCACCCAGCACATTGGGGCATACCACGTGGATACCCCGCGCGGCATGATCACCTTCCTTGACACGCCCGGCCACGAGGCCTTTACCGCCATGCGTGCACGCGGGGCTCAGGCCACCGACATCGTGATTCTGGTGTGTGCCGCCGATGATGGCGTCATGCCCCAGACCAAGGAAGCCATCAGCCATGCCAAGGCAGCCGGCGTTCCCATCGTTGTGGCCATGACCAAGATTGACAAGCCAGAAGCCAATGTCGAACGCGTCAAGAGTGAGTTGGTTATCGAGGAAGTCGTGCCAGAGGACTTTGGCGGTGATTCGCCCTTTGTCGGCGTATCTTCCAAGACTGGCACGGGCATCGACGAACTCCTTGAGCAGGTCTTGCTGCAGGCAGAAGTCCTGGAGCTCAGCGCGCCGTACGAGGCCTTTGCAAAAGGGCTGGTGATTGAAGCGAAACTGGACAAGGGGCGAGGCCCAGTAGCTACCGTTTTGGTGCAAAGTGGCACACTCAAGCGCGGCGACGTGGTCTTGGCTGGCTCCAGCTACGGGCGTGTTCGCGCCATGCTTGACGAATCTGGCAAGCCGTCGTCCGAAGCAGGGCCTTCCATTCCGGTGGAGATTCAGGGCCTGACTGAAGTACCACGAGCTGGTGACGAGTTCATGGTGCTGGCCGATGAACGACGAGCCCGGGAAATCGCCACCTTCCGTCAGGGTAAATACCGCGACGTAAAGCTGGCAAAACAGCAGGCGGCCAAGCTCGAGAGCATGTTCGACAACATGGGCCAGGGTGACGTTCAGACGCTGTCGCTGATTATCAAGGCCGATGTGCAGGGCTCTCAGGAGGCGCTGGCCACTTCTCTGCTCAAGCTCAGCACCGAAGAGGTTCGCGTTCAGATCGTGCACGCCGCCGTGGGTGGTATCAGCGAGAGCGATGTCAATTTGGCCATCGCGTCCAAAGCCATCATCATCGGCTTCAACACGCGCGCAGATGCCGGAGCCCGCAAGCTTGCCGAAGGAAACGGAGTGGACCTGCGCTACCACAACATCATCTACGACGCCGTAGATGAGATAAAGGCGGCACTGGGCGGAATGTTGGCTCCTGAGCAGCGAGAGGAGATGCTCGGCACGGCCGAGATCAGAACCGTGTTCGTGGCGTCCAAGATTGGTACTGTGGCCGGTTCCATGGTCACCTCTGGCCTGATGCGCCGTAATGCGCGCTTCCGCCTGCTGCGCGAAAACATCGTCATCTACACCGGTGAAATCGAATCGGTTCGCCGCATCAAGGATGATGTCAAGGAGGTCAAGGAAGGCTTCGAGTGCGGCATCAAGCTCAAGAACGTGACCGACATTCAAGAAGGCGATGTGATCGAGTGCTTCGAGATCAAGGAAGTGGCGCGTACGCTTTAACGTACCTGGATCTGCAGCACCAAGCCCCGCCCGACAAGGGCGGGGCTTGCGCTTTCGGGAACCTTCACCATGCGACACAAGCGATCCATACCCAACCGCGGCCTTCGGGTGGCTGACCAGATCCAGCGTGATTTGGCCGAGCTCGTCCGCGAGCTTAAAGACCCAAGGCTAGGTATGGTCACCATCAACGCCGTCGAGGTCACGCCTGACTATGCCCATGCACGCGTGTATTTCTCGGTTCTCATGGGTGATGCCCAAGGTAGCCAGGATGCTCTGAATGAGGCCGCGGGTTTCTTGCGTAATGGCTTGTTCAAGCGTCTGGCCATCCATACGGTTCCCAGCCTGCATTTCCAGTTCGACCGCACCACCGAGCGTGCGGCTGAACTCAATGCGTTGATTCGCCAGGCCAATGCCCAGAGCGCCAAGGACTGAGGCCAACGCCGGTAACGACGCGCGTCCAGCCCGGGTTCGGGCGGCGCGTCGACCAATACACGGCATCTTGTTACTGGATAAGCCACTGGGCGTGTCGAGTAACCAAGCCTTGCAAAAGGCCAAGTGGTTGCTGAGAGCTGAAAAGGCTGGACACACAGGAACGCTGGACCCAGCCGCCACGGGACTCCTGCCCTTGTGCTTTGGGGCTGCCACCAAGTTCAGCCAAGTCAGTCTGGATGCCGACAAGGTCTATGAGGTCCAGGTTCGCCTAGGGGTGACGACGGACACTGGTGACGCTGAAGGACAGATCTTGCGTGAGTCGATTGTTGAGTTGAGCCGCGATCGACTGGAGGCCACACTAGACCGTTTCCGTGGTGACATCGACCAGGTTCCACCGATGTATTCCGCACTCAAATATAAGGGCCGACCGCTGTACACCTATGCCCGCGAAGGCCTGACCCTAGAGCGTTTGCCGCGTCGGGTGCGAATCACAGAGTTACGTTCACAGTGGAGTGAACTTCAACCGCAACAACTGGCCCTGTTTGTGCGGTGCTCAAAGGGTACCTACATTCGAACTTTGGCCGAGGACATCGGTGCTGCTCTGGGTTGTGGCGCATCCTTGACCGTGTTGCGCCGCGTAGAAAGTGGCCCATTGACTGTGGAGCGCGCGATCACCCTAGATGCCCTGGAGCGTTTGGACGAGCCTGGGCGCCACGCCTGCTTGCTGCCGACCGATGAGCTTTTACAAGGCTGGCCTGCCATTGAACTGGACCCCGGCGAGGCCGCCCGCTTCATGACGGGCTTGCGCCGCCGCGTGGCGCAAGCCGACTGCGCAGCGGTTCGGGTCTACGGACCGCGTGTGTCACAGACCACGGACAGACGACCCTTGCTTGGCAGTGCGCATATTCGAGCGGGCGAACTCATTCCGGACCGCTTGCTCAGCCCGCTGGAAGTTCAGGCCCAGGCCTGAGCGCACATCCGGCTCTCGCGTCGTGCAGGCCATTGGCCGCACCAGAGGACAGCCCTGTCATTCCCATTTCTTTCATCGACTCCCTTGAGGCAACCATGAGCCGGCCGATTCGCAACATTGCCATCATCGCCCACGTTGACCACGGTAAAACCACCATGGTGGACCAATTACTTCGGCAAAGCGGCATCTTTGCTGAACACGAGAAGGTGGTTGACACGGTCATGGACAGCAATGCCATCGAGCGCGAGCGGGGTATCACCATCCTGGCCAAGAACTGCGCCGTGAGCTGGGAAGGCACCCACATCAACATTGTGGACACGCCGGGCCACGCGGATTTCGGTGGAGAAGTGGAGCGTGCCCTGTCCATGGTCGATGGTGTAGTGCTGCTCATTGACGCCCAAGAAGGCCCCATGCCACAGACCCGCTTTGTCACGAAGAAGGCACTGGCCCTGGGACTTAAGCCCATTGTGGTGGTCAATAAGGTTGATAAGCCCGGCGCCAATTGTGAGAAGGTGATCAATGCCGCCTTCGACCTTTTTGACAAGTTGGGCGCCAGTGATGAGCAATTGGACTTTCCGGTTGTGTATGCATCAGGCATCAACGGTTGGTCGTCACTGCAAGAGGGGGAAGCAGGGCAGCAGTGGGGCCCCGATATGTCGGCCCTGTTCAGCACCATCCTCCAGCATGTACCGGCGCACGAGGGTAATCCCGACGCACCGCTGCAGCTTCAGATCTCTGCCCTGGACTATTCCTCCTTCGTGGGTCGAATCGGTGTGGGGCGTGTCAATGCGGGGCATATCAAGCCCGGTATGGATGTGGTGGTAATGGAGGGGCCCGAGGGCAAAACGAACAAAGGCCGGATCAACCAGGTCTTAACCTTTCAAGGCCTCGACCGTGTGCAAACACTGGAGGCGGGGCCTGGCGACATCGTGTTGATCAACGGCATTGAAGATGTTGGCATTGGTGTCACGGTGACCGATCCGGCCAACCCGCAGCCCTTGCCCATGCTCAAGGTGGACGAGCCCACCCTGACGATGAACTTCTGTGTCAACACATCTCCGCTGGCCGGGCGTGAAGGCAAGTTCGTGACCAGCCGCCAGATCTGGGACCGCCTGCAAAAGGAGCTCCAGAGCAATGTGGCGCTGCGCGTGCGCGAGACGGGCGACGACGGCATTTTCGAAGTGTCGGGTCGCGGTGAACTGCATCTGACCATCCTGCTGGAGAACATGCGTCGCGAAGGCTACGAACTGGCTGTCAGCAAGCCGCGGGTGGTATTTCAGGATATCGACGGTGTCAGAAGCGAGCCGATTGAGCTGGTGACCGCTGATGTCGAGGAACAACACCAAGGGGGAGTCATGCAGGCACTGGGCGAGCGCAAGGGCGAGCTGGTCAACATGGAGTCCGATAGCCGTGGGCGGGTGCGTTTGGAGTACCGCATTCCGGCGCGGGGCTTGATCGGTTTTTCCAATGAGTTCCTCAACCTGACCCGCGGGTCGGGCTTGATTTCCAATATCTTTGATGGATATGAGTCGCACAAGGGCGATATCGCCAGCCGCAAAAACGGGGTGCTAATCAGCATGGACGCCGGCGAGATCTTTACCTACGCCCTGGGCAAACTCGATGACCGTGGGCGTATGTTCGTCAAGGCCGGTGACCCGGTTTACGAAGGCATGATCGTAGGTGTGCACAACCGCGACAACGACCTGGTGGTCAATGCCACCCGAACAAAGCAGCTCACTAACTTCCGAGTCAGTGGCAAGGAAGACGCCATCAAGGTCACACCACCCATTGAGTTGACCCTGGAATACGGTGTGGAGTTCATTGAAGACGATGAGTTGGTAGAGATCACGCCCAAGAGCATCCGCTTGCGCAAGCGCTTCTTGCAGGATCACGAACGCAAGCGGGCTGCGCGCGAGGCGGCCTAAGATCGGGCTTTCGTGTAGGCCACGATCCACAAGCCAGGTTGTTTTATGCTGGGCTCGCTCTTGCTTACCATGAGCCACCGCACGGCTGTGGCCGTGATGGTCTTGGTGACGCTGCTGTGGAGCATGGCTGGTATCGTGACCCGGCAGGTTGAACAGGCCCAGGGCCTGGAGCTCACGTTTTGGCGCAGCGCCTTCAATGCTGCGGCGCTGTTGTGCTTTCTGTCGTGGCGCGCCGGCGGTCCTGCGGCCTTATGGCGGGGGATACGCCAAGGCGGCAGCGTGCTATGGGGGTCTGGCGCCTGTTGGGCGTTGATGTTCACCGCGTTCATGGCTGCATTGACCATGACCACGGTGGCCAATGTGCTGCTGACGATGGCGCTGGCTCCTTTGTTTACCGCCGTGCTGGCCAGGTTGTTCTTGTCGCAATCCTTGCCGGGCAGAACCCTCCTGGCCATGGCTTTGGCGATGGTGGGTATGGCCTGGATGCAGGCCCCGCTGGTCTGGCCCTCTGAGGGTTCACCCCCCTGGGCTGGGGACACCGGCGAAGAGCGCCGCAACCACCTGCTGGGGGTCCTGGTCGCCCTGGCGGTTCCGCTGGGCGGCGCGATGAATTGGGTATTGATTCGACGGGGCAGCACAGCGCGCACCCTCCAGGGGCCGCCAGACCTGCTGCCGGCGGTACTGATCGGTGCGGTGCTCTCCGCTTTGGTGACAGCAGGCTTTGCACTGCCCAGTCAAGCCACAGCGCAGGATTTGGCCTGGTTGGGGCTGCTAGGTGTGTTTCAGCTCGCAGTGCCATGCCTTTTGGCCGTGATGGTGGCACAGCGTCTGTCTCCTACGGAGGTTTCGCTCTTGAGCCTGCTTGAGGTGGTGTTCGGTGTGGCCTGGGCCTGGGTCGGTACCCATGAGTCGCCCAGCACCGCGGTCTTGATCGGCGGCGCCATGGTGTTGGGGGCCCTGGTGGTCAACGAAGCCTGGGCCAAAGCCGAAGGCTAGTGAGATGGCAGGCACCACTCAGTTGAACCCCTGGCGCCTGTCGGTGGCCCCGATGATGGCGTGGACCGATCGGCACTGCCGGCACTTTCATCGGCTGATCACGAGCAGCACCCGGCTTTACACCGAGATGGTCACCACTGGGGCTCTGGTGCATGGCGACGTGGCCAAGCACCTGCGCCACGAGGCTGAGACGGAAACCCCAACGGCGCTGCAGATCGGGGGCAGTGAGCCCCCGGAGATGGCACATGCCGCGCGTCTGGCGGTGCAGTGGGGCTATGACGAAGTCAACCTCAACTGCGGTTGCCCCAGCAAGCGTGTGCAGCGCGGTGCTTTTGGGGCCTGTTTGATGAACGAAGCCGGGTTGGTGGCCGACGGCGTAAAGGCCATGCTTGATGCGGTGGGCGGACAGATACCGGTGACCGTCAAGCACCGGATTGGCATCGACCGCCAGGAGTGCTACAGCTTTGTGCGCGACTTTGTGGGAACCGTCGCTCAGGCAGGGTGCTCGGTGTTCATCGTCCATGCCCGAAACGCGTGGCTCCAAGGCTTGAGCCCCAAGGAAAACCGCGAGATTCCCCCGTTGCGCTACGAATTGGTGCATCAACTGAAAGTGGACTTTCCGGAGCTGACCATTGCCATCAATGGGGGCATCAACCACGGACCGGCCATTGAAGAACAGCTGCAGCGGGTCGACGGTGTCATGGTTGGCCGGGCCGCTTACCGTGATCCGGTTCTGATGGCCGATTGGGACTCACGGTTTTTGGGGCTGGGTCCGGCCAGCGACGGGCGGTACCAATCGGATGGGGTGATAGACGATGACTGGCGGCTGGATATTGAGCAGCGCATGGTGGACTACATTGGGCGCCAGGCAGCGCTGAACGGCACACCCTGGGCCCATGCCGCGACGCACTTCCTGGGCTTATGGAATGGACGGCCCGGCGCACGGGCCTGGCGCCAGGTATGGAGCGATCACCGCCTCAAGGCGCAGGCGGTGAGCGAGGTGTTTGCGTTGGCTCGGCAGGCTCGCTTGGCTGCGGCACCGGTGGCAAGGGACCCGACCGGGTGACGAGCCAAACCGCCACCAGCGCCAACAACAAGGCCACGCCATGGGCTGCACTCCAGGGCTCACCAAGCAAACCCACGCCGACGGCCGCAGAGGACAGGGGCAAGAAGACGGTGAAGATGCCTGCACTATGGGCGGAGACGGTTTGCAAGCCCTTCATCCACAGCCAGACGGTGACCATGCTGGCGGCCAGCGCGTAGAAGACCAACAAGCCCCAGGTGGCCGCTTCGACTGCTGAGAACTGAAAAGACCAGGCCAAGTACAAGCCCGCCGGTGTGGACAGCGCCAGGCCCCATAAGTTGATGATGGCTGTGACCCGGTGCGCTCGAATCGTCGCGCTCAGTCGTTTCCCAACGACCACATAGCTGGCCTCGCACACCACTGCGCCGAGCAGCATCAGGTGACCGAGAAGGCCGGCGTGCCAGTCCTTGTCAGCGGCGCTTGCCTCGTCGGTGGGTAGTGCGCGCTGCAGGGCCAGCAGGGCGACAGCCGCGGCTGAACAGGCCGTGGCACTCCAAATCTGTGGTGTCAAGGCCTCTTTCAGGAAGATTCGGGACATCAGTGCAACACAAGCTGGTAACGCGGCCATGACCACACCTGCGCTGGTGGCGCCAGCCAGCCAGGCGCCGTTCAGTGCCAGGATGGTGAACAGGAAGTTGCCCAACAGGCTTTGTAAGAACAGCAGTCCGTGTTGCTCGCGGCTGAGCCGGGGCTCAGCTGCGCTGCGAGGTACCCACCCCGCCATGGCCACGGCAGCCAGCGCAAAGCGCAACCAGGCCAGCAGCATGACCGGAAAGGCAGAGACCAGGACTGGCGAGAATCCGAGATAAGCGCCAACCAGGGCCATGCTTAAAGCCAACTGGCAATAAGCCAGCGCGCGGGAGGGCTCGGGTGGCGTCATGGGCATGGGGGATGTGCTCACAGCGGCTGATTGTCGCTTCGGCACCATCGTGCATGGAATGGCTTTTCACGGTGAGGAATCAACCGGTGGGGTATGGCCATGCCAACAGCCCAGGCAAGCTGCTGAGCTACAACTGTTCACCGTCCTTCAACTCGAAGAAGAATCTGAACGACAAAACCATTGCCGTAGTCCAGGAGGAACCCAGCGCCTTGGGTTATCGGTGTCAGTTCATCACCCTAGCCGGTATCCACATTGCTTGGTACCAGGCCTTCACGTTCGCCCACGCCTATGTCCAGGGCGATGGTATGAAGGCTTTGGCCGTGTCCACCCAAGAAGATCAGCTTCATTGAGCCCACAAGCCATGGCTGTGGCTATGGCTATGGCCTGAGCACCCCGCCCAAGCCCGCAACCGTGGCTGGAGTACGCTCCGCCCATGGGCAGTCGGCGTATTTTCCTGCTGGGTGCAACGGGCACCATTGGTCGGGCCACGGCCGCGGCGCTGTCTGCGCGTGGGCATGAGGTGGTGGCCCTGGTCAGGCCCAGCACGGCCCGGACAGGCGCGGCCGACGTGGTGGCGCATCTGCGGGCCCTACCGGGGCTGACCGTGCGCGAGGGAAATCCATTGAGCGCAGTCTCGCTGCGGCAAGCTGGCTTGCGTGGCGAACGCTTCGACACCTGGGTGTCGTGCCTGGCTTCTAGGACGGGGGCACCAGCCGATGCCTGGGCGGTGGACCATGCTGCCCACTTGGAGGCACTGCAGGCCTGCCGCGAAGGGGGTGTGCAACATGTGGTGGCACTGTCGGCACTGTGTGTGCAAAAGCCCCAGCTGGGCTTTCAGCAGGCCAAGCTGGCCTTCGAGGCAGCACTCGTCGCATCTGGGCTGAGCTATTCAATCGTCAGGCCAACTGCGTTTTTCAAGTCCCTATCAGGACAGCTTGATCGTCTTCGCCGAGGTCGCCCCTTTCTCCTGTTTGGTGACGGCGCACTCACCGCCTGCAAGCCCATCGCCGACGAGGATCTGGGTGACTATCTGGCCCTGTGTGTCGAAGAACCTTCGCTACAGGGTCGCATCCTGCCCATTGGGGGGCCGGGGCCGGCTTTAACGCCTCGACAGCAGGGGCTGCTGCTGTTTGAAGCGCTGCAACGCGAGCCTCACTTCAAGCGGGTACCGCTCGTGTTCATGGACGCAATCATCGGCACGCTGCGGGTGGCTGGCATCGCTTCATCTTGGGCAGCGGGCAAGGCCGAGCTGGCACGAATCGGGCGCTACTACGCCACAGAATCGATGTTGGTGTGGGATCCGGGCCGCCAGCGCTACAGCGCCGAAGATACGCCCGAGTTCGGCCAGCGTACGCTGGCACAGCACTATCAAGCCCTGGTCCGCGGCGAGTGTGCCGACCAACGCGGCGACCACGCGGTGTTCTAGACCTGATGGCCCGCTTCAGAAAAAGGTTTCGAGAGGGTTATCGAGATGGGACAAGCCCTGCGTGAGGCCCAATAGGCGCAGGATTGGTGTGCCAAAGCGCTTCGTTCTGGGTAGCCGCCACACAACTTTCGGAAAGTAATTCCATGAATCCAGTGTCTGAACCCCCGCGCTTACCTGAGCGACGACACTTCCGCTGCCTCGACCCGCTTAGGGTTCGATGGGCTGAAGTTGATCTCCAGCAGATCGTCTTCAATGGGCACTACCTGATGTACTTCGACACGGCCGTCGCGGCCTATTGGCGACAGATGGCCATGCCTTATCACGAGGCCATGAACCTGCTGAGCGGGGACTTGTATGTTCGCAAGGCCACACTCGAATATGAAGCCTCGGCCCGGTATGACGAGCAGTTACACATCGGGATACGCCTGCAACGGCTGGGTACATCGTCGATGACGTTTCAAGCTTGTGCGTTCAAAGGGCAGGGCCGTTTGGTGTACGGCGAGATCGTGTACGTGTTCGCTGATCCCAAGACCCAAACCTCCCGACCCATTCCAGGGGTGTTGCGCGATTGGATGTTGGCTTTCGAGGAGGGACAAGCAATGGTGTCTGTGCAAGAGGGCGACTGGGCGGCCCTGCAAGCGCAGGCCCGGCCCATTCGACAATCCGTGTTTGAGGATGAGCAGGGCGTTCCACGGGCCCTTGAGCAAGACGGCCTGGATGAACAGGCCCACCATGTCCTGGCGCGCAACCGCCTGGGGCAGGCGCTGGGGACAGGGCGTTTGTTGCCGCTGGATGCCCGCAGGGGCAAGATTGGCCGCATGGCGGTGATGCCCATGGTGCGGGGTGCTGCTGTCGGGCAGACCCTACTCAGTACCCTGTGCGATCGGGCCCGCACACTGGGCTTGCAGGAAGTGGTGCTGCATGCTCAGGCACCGGTGGTGAACTTCTACCGTCGTGCCGGCTTTGAGCTTGCATCCGAAGCATTTGAGGAGGCAGGCCTACAGCACCACCTCATGCGCCGCTCACTGGTCAGCGGCTAATGTCCCAAGACTCTTCCACACGGCCCGTTGATTGGCCCTGAGCATTCCAGCTTTGTTCAGCCACGTGCAGCCTCCAGGTGTTGGCCTGCAGCAGCTCCGCGACGATCACGGTGGAACATCGAGTGCCGTAGCGTCGGTCAGGTGTTTGGATGAAGATGGGCGAAAGCCAGCGCTCCCAGTCCATGGAAACGCCGGTGCGGGGCAGGTGTTCATCTGCGGGCTGGTCGCGGTCGGCCAAGGCAATCAACAATTGCTCGCTTAAGGCTCGGGTCTGGTGTTGGGGCTGTTGGCATGCTTTGGCCAGCAGGTTTTTGAGACGCTTCAGCTTGGGCCACGGAGTGTCCAGGGCCGCATTGGATAAACCATACAGGCCTGCAGGCAACTCGTGCTGGTGGCCGTGCCGGTTGCTCCAGCAGTGGGCCTGTGCTTGACCCAGGTCAATGCCTAGAAGGTTATAGCCATTTGCGGGCGTGGCCTGAAGCCGGTCGCTCAGATGTGCCGCCGATTGGGTCTCTTGCAGCCATAGGGGTACGAGCTCACCCCGTGAGGGCAGGTCAGTTTGCTGGTGGCCCGGCTCGCGAACGTTGGTCAGCAAGCCGATGCGGCCCGTGCGATTGAGCCCCAGCCATGTACCCCCTGCACGCAAATCGCGACCAGCCAAAATATCAGGGTGCTTCCACCACGACATAGGTGCTGATTCACGGTCATGGAATTCGTCCCGGTTAGCAGCCAACACCAGCGGCCATTGGGGGTACACCCGCCAGGCCATGGCCATCAGGCACACGCTAGGTCTCCGATTCGCTGGGAATGGCGTAGGGCAGCGGCAGCACCTCCAGGACGGGACCATCGGCTGCCCCCAAGTGCAGGGTACCGGCTGCCAGCGCGCTCAGCTTGACTTCGGCCAACAGATGGTGCTGCCTGGTCAGGTCTTGTGGATCAAGCGAGGCATTGACCACCAGGCCAGCGGGCTGTCCTGGGTCTTCGCTGTGGAAAAGCTCGTCGCCCGGTGCAGGGACAGCGCCCGAGCCGCTGCGAAGGCTCAACAGTGCCATCCGCCGCTTGAGCGTGCCCCGGTACTGGCTGCGGGCCACCACCTCTTGCCCTGGATAGCACCCCTTGCGAAAGTTCACGCCCCCCAAAAGTTCAAAGTTGATCATCTGAGGCACGAACTGCTCAACCGTAGCGGGCTCGATCCACGGCCAGCCGGCCATCACATCGGCATGGTGCCATGCCTGCTGAGCATGGGAATCTACGGCGGGCTTGAGGACATCATCTGCTGCAACACACAGGCTGCGCCCACCCCACCACCCTACCAGGCAGTGGGGTTGGGGGCTGCTGCTTGATGCCGTGACTTCAGCCCAGCCTGAGCGAACCTGCCACATCGGGATGCCTGCATCAGGCACCCCCGACACCAGCAGTTCCGGTGGGGCTCTGACTGAGCATTGGGCTCGCAGCACGAACATCTTTAGACGCTTGACCAAAGGCTCCAAAAGTCCTGCGTGGGTGATCAGCCACCAGCGGTCGCAGCTTGGATGCAGCATCACAAAGTTAGCCAAGAGGCGTCCCTTGGCGCTGCAGTACCCACCGGCACGCGCCTGATTGGGGGTCATGGTCAGGGCGTCTTGAGTCAGTTGGCCCTGCAGAAAGGAGCCCGCGTCCGGGCCGTGCAGCTCCAAGACCGCCAAGTGGGGCAGGGCAATGGGGTTTGCTGCAACCGTGGTCAGTGAGCCGCCGCGGGAGGATTGGGGCGTATGGGGTGATTCAGGCTGGGGTGTGGACATGTCTTGATTATGATTTGCCCCATGAACACAGGCGCCAAAAGGGTTGCGGAGCGGCGTTCCGTGGCCAAACAGCGCACCTCTGGCCGATTGGCCGCCGTTGGGGGACCCAAGCGCGGCGCCTCGACCGCCTCTGCCGGGGCGCGGTTTTGGGTCTCGGCCTTTGCAGGATTGACTGCAATGGTTCTGAGTGCGGGCGCAGTGGCGCTTTGGTGGAGCCACTCGCCGCTGCGCCTGCGGCACACCGTGGTGGAGCTGACCATCGAACGCGGCCGCAGCGCCGCCCAAGTCGCAGACGATTGGGTGCAGGCAGGCGTGGATGCGCCTGCGTGGGCCTTAGGGGCGTATTTCCGGTGGTCCGGCGATACCCGTCGCATCCGTGCTGGCAGTTACGCGGTCGAAGCCGGTACCAGCCCGCAGGCCTTGTTGTCCAAATTGGTACGGGGTGAGGAAAGCCTGGAGTCGGTGGTGTTCATCGAGGGTTGGACCTTTGCTCAAATTCGCCAGGCCCTGGCCCGCGCGCCAGGGCTGCGCCAAACCCTCCAGGACATTGATGACCGGGCGGTCATGCAAGCGCTGGGGGCTGCTCACTTGCCCGCCGAGGGCTGGTTCTTTCCGGACACCTATCGCTATGCACGCGGCGTCAGCGACCGCACCGTGCTGCTCAGCGCCCATGAGGCCATGCGGCGCCAGGTGGACAAGGCGTGGGAACAACGAAGCCCCGATTTGCCCATTCGCAGCCCTGCTGAAGCCCTGGTCTTGGCCTCGATTGTCGAAAAAGAAACCGGTCAGGCTGCAGAGCGGGCACGCATTGCCGGTGTGTTCATTAACCGCCTGCGGCTGGGCATGCCGTTGCAAACCGACCCGACGGTGATCTATGGCTTGGGTAGCGCCTACGATGGCAATTTGCGCAAGCGCGACCTGCAGACCGATACCCCCTTTAATACGTATACCCGGCGGGGTCTGCCGCCGCACGCGATTGCCATGCCCGGGGCGCAGTCGCTGTTGGCTGCGGTTCAACCCGAGTCCACCAAGGCCTTGTATTTCGTAGCTCGAGGTGACGGCAGCAGCCATTTCAGTGCCGATTTGAACGAGCACAACCGCGCCGTGTGGCGATACCAGAAAATACCGGCCGGCAGAACCCAACCCTAGGCGAAGGAACGCACTTGTTCATCACGTTGGAAGGCATTGACGGTGCCGGCAAGTCGACCCATCTGGCGGCTCTGGCCCAATGGTGGCGAGCCCGCGGCCGCGAGGTTGTGCTCACACGTGAGCCGGGCGGCACTCCGTTGGCTGAGCGCTTGCGGGAGATGGTGCTGCACGATGCCATGGACGCCCTGACCGAATCGCTGCTCGTGTTTGCCGCGCGCCGAGAACATGTGTTGCGGGTGATCGAGCCGGCTCTGAAACGCCATGATGTGGTCTTGTGTGACCGCTTCACCGATGCCACCTTTGCCTACCAAGGCGGTGGCAGGGCGTTTGACCGTGCGGTCTTGTTACAACTCGAGGCCTGGGTTCACGGTCATTGCCAACCCGATCTGACCTTCCTCTTCGATGTGCCGCCCGAGGTTGCGCAGGAAAGGCGCGCCGCGGTACGCCAACCCGATCGCTTCGAAGCGCAGAACTTGGAGTTTTTTACCCGGGTGCGTCAAGCGTACGAGCAGCGACGGTTGGCGCAGCCGCAGCGGTTTGCCCTGGTCGACGCCACGGCGTCGCCTGAATCGGTAGCGGCGCAGGTGCTGGCGATCATGCAGGAACGGGCGCAAGCCTTGGGTCAACCGGGTGGGGCGCGGTGAGTACCCAAAGCGTGCCGGCCCGGGCGGCTTGGGTGGGTGCCGCGGGACAACTGCCCTTGCCGTGGCTTGCCCGCCCCGTGGCGCAAGCCTTGGCCCACCGAGGTCACGCCTTGCTTGTGCACGGACCGCAAGGCGTGGGCCAGTTTGAGGTGGCCTTGGTGCTGGCCCAGTCTTGGCTGTGCGAGGCCCGCACTGGTCCAGACCAACACGCCTGCGGACAGTGCGAGGCCTGCCGCCTGGTTCAGGCAGGTACCCACCCCGATCTGTTGATCTTGGTCCCGCAGGCCCTGCGTGAGGTTCTGGGCCTGTCGGCACTGGGTGTCGATGACAACGAGGCTGCTGCGGGCGGCACGAGCAAGAAGCCCAGTGCGGGCGGCCGCGAAATCCGGGTGGCCGATGTGCGGCAGGCCATCGACTGGGGCCATCAGACGAGCAGCCGCAGCCAAGGGAAGGTGTTGGTGCTGTACCCGGCACAGAACTTGAACCGAGTGGCGGCCAATGCCTTGCTCAAGACCTTGGAAGAGCCGACCGGATCGCTGCGATTGGTACTCAGCACCTTCGACGTGCAGGCCTTGCTACCTACGCTCACCAGCCGATGCCAGCGGCTGGCGATGTCCGTGCCCGAGCGGCAGCTTGCGCAAGCCTGGCTGCGAGAGCAGGGCCTTAACGAGCCCGAGATCCTTTTGGCTGGCGCAGGTGGCCGCCCCCAAGAGGTGTTGGCCATGGTACGCGACGGCCTCGATGGACGCCTGTGGCCGGCATTGCCCGCGGCGGTACGGCGGGGCCGTGCCGATATGTTGATGGGCTTGCCGATACCCCGCGTGGTGGATGTCTTGCAGAAGGTGTGTGTGGACCTGATGTCACGATCTCAAGGCGCGCAAGCACAGTTCTTTCCCTCTGAAGCCTTGCCTGAAGGGGCAAGTCCCCTTGGCTTGGCCGCTTGGTGGCGGCAACTCCAGCGCACCGCCCGCCACGAAGACCACCCCTGGAACGCCGACCTGCTGATCGAATCGCTGGTCTTGCAAGGCCGACAATGCTGGCTTGCACCTGACAAAGCAAAGCCGCATGTTTGTTGATTCCCATTGCCATTTGAATTTTCCAGAATTGCGCGAGCGTCTGCCCGCCGTCAAGCTGGCCATGCACGAAGCCGATGTGCATGCGGCGATGGTGATTTCCACCACCATCGAGGAGTTTCCTGCCGTGCTCGCCTTGGCGGAGTCGGAGCCCCGGTGGTACTGCACCGTGGGTGTGCACCCGGACACCGAAAACTTGACCGAGCCCGATGAGTCCCTGCTGCTGGGGCTGGCCGATCACCCCAAGGTGGTGGGCATTGGTGAGACAGGCTTGGACTATTACCGCCTAGGGCTGCGAACGGTTGCGGACATGGAGTGGCAGCGGCAACGGTTTCGCACCCACATCCGCGTGGCCCGTCGCTGCAGCAAACCCCTGGTGGTGCACACCCGAAGCGCGAGCCAAGACACCATAGACATTCTTCAACAAGAGGGTGCGCAGGGCTGTGGGGGGGTGTTTCACTGCTTCGCTGAAACCGAGGCCGTGGCGCGCGCAGCCTTGGATATGGGCTTCTACATTTCGTTTTCAGGCATCTTGACCTTCAAAAATGCACAGGATCTTCGGTCGGTGGCGTCTTGGGTGCCCCTGGACCGCCTGTTGATCGAAACCGACAGTCCCTTTTTGGCGCCGGTGCCGTTTCGCGGCAAGGTCAATCAGCCCGCCTATGTCACTGAGGTGGCACGCCAAGTGGCGCAACTTCGAGGTTTGGATGTTCAAACCGTCGCTCAACTGACCACTGATAACTTCAAGCGATTATTCAAAATAGACTTTTAAATAATTGTGAATAAACAGTTTATAGCGGGATGGGGTCTGAGGCTCGAAGACCTCAAGTTATGCTCAATATTAGCAAGGTATGCGCTTGTTTTAATAATGTTTTCTGCGGCTTCAGCGGCAAAGGGTGACGTCTACCAGCGCTTCTTCACCGCTGTGAAACTTGACGACGGCAAAACCGTGGCCGCCTTGCTCAGCCGGGGTTTTGACCCCAACACGCCCAATGAGCGGGGCGAGCCAGCTTTGGTCAGTGCGATGCGCGACGGAGGCCTGGAGGTGGCCGAGGTGCTGATGCGTCACCCAGACCTGAGGGTCGACCTGCCCAATGTGAACAACGAGACGGCACTGATGATGGCCAGTCTGCGCGGATCGGCGGCCTGGGCGCAACGCCTGATCGACCGTGGTGCAGCGGTCAACCGAGCTGGCTGGTCGCCGATTCTGTATGTGGCTTCAGGCGGCGACGTGGCCACCTTGCAGGTCTTGCTGAAGGCCGGTGCAGACCTTCACGCAGCGAATCCATCGGGCTCAACTCCTTTGATCATGGCTGCACGCTTTGGACGAGACGAGGTGGTCATGGCCCTGGTTGCAGCTGGGGCCGACCCGCTGCACCGCAACCCCGCTGGGCAAGATGCGGTGGCGGCCGCTCTGTGGGCGGGCCGCGAAATCCTGGCCGATCAGCTGCTCAAGTTGGTCGGGAAACGCTGAAGGGCTGCCCATCAGAACCCACGACGATGTATATTATGTAAAATCAAGATTGCCCATCCGGTCAACAAACCAGCCAAGTTGACCCGACTGGCTGACACAGGCGAAGTCGACAAGCAACCGCGCTACTTCGCTGACGGCAACGTCGGCGTCGCGGTGCGTGCTTCGGAGGCCATCTTGATGCCAGCTCGAACCCGGTTGTACGTTCCACAGCGGCAGATGTTGGTGATGGCCGCGTCGATGTCGGCGTCGCTGGGCTTGGGCGTGCGCCGCAGCAGCGCGGCCGCTGCCATCAACATCCCGCTTTGGCAGTAACCGCACTGCGGAATATCCAGGGCCACCCAGGCTTTTTGCAAGGGATGGTCTCCGTTGGCAGACAGGCCCTCAATGGTGGTGATGCGTTGCTGAGGGCTCACGCTGGATGCCTGCACCGCGCAGCTGCGTACGGCAGCGCCGTCGATCATCACCGTGCATGAGCCGCACTGCGCTACCCCACAGCCGTACTTGGTGCCGGTCAGACCCAGGTGTTCGCGCAGCACCCACAACAGCGGGGTGTCGGCTTCGGCCTGGTGTTCACGGTTCAGGCCGTTCACGTTCAAGGTGGGCATCAAGCACTCCGAAGGCAAAGTTCCAACAGGTCCCAAGGTTACAGGGGGCCGCCGCCCGGTGCGATGACGGCAACGCGTATCCTTAAGGCCCTTTGGAGTTTTCTCGATCTTGAAGCCCCCAGACCCCACGGCACCTCAACCGATTCTGTGCCTGCGCGAAGCAACGGTGCACTTTTCAGGCAGCCCGACGCCAGTGTGGACCGGGCTGAACCTGAGCGTGCATCCGGGGGAGTGTTTGAGCCTGCTGGGGCCCTCGGGTTGCGGCAAGAGCACGGTCTTGCGGGTCATGGCGGGCTTGCAAACGCTGGCCGGTGGCGAACTCTTGAGCACGGTCCGCTCACCGGCCTATGTGTTTCAAGAGCCTGCGTTGCTGCCATGGGCAGACTTGCAGAGCAATGTAGGCTTGCCGCTGCACCTGGGCGGTTGGCAGGCTGAACCCAAGGCACAACGGATACAAGCCGTGTTGGAGCGCGTCGGCCTTGCCGGACGCGAGCGTGCCTTGCCTCATGAGCTTTCTGGCGGAATGAAGATGCGGGCGTCCATCGCGCGCGCCTTGGTGATGCAGCCCGACTTGCTGCTGATGGACGAGCCCTTCGCAGCTTTGGATGACCCGACACGCCAGCGCCTGCAGGCTGACTTGCTGCAGTGGTGGCGGGCTCAGGGTTTTGCCCTTTGCATGGTCACACACCAGGTTGCTGAAGCGGTCTTCATGGCTTCGCGCGTCTTGATCATGGGCGCCGAAGCCGGGAGCCCGGCCGTGGAACGGGTGGTGGATGAGCCCTTTCCGCGGGCCTTGGATTTCCGACGCAGCGCTCGGTTTCATGAGCACTGTGTGGCCATCGGCGATGCGCTGGTGGCGACCGGCGCGAGCGCTCGGAGCGCAGTCTGATGCGCCGACCTGAAGACCCTAATCGAGCCACGCGTACCGCCGGTGCGGATACACAGCGCTATGGTCAGGTGGACGCAAAAGCGAGTACACAGGGGCCATCTTCGGCCTGGGGTCTGGCCACGCTGGTGGTCCTGGTGGCCATGTGGGAGGCCACAGTTCGCCTGGCCGAGATACCGGCCTACACCCTGCCCGCGCCCAGTGCCGTGTGGCAAGCGCTGATGCTGGATGCGCACAGCCTGATCCAGAGTTGGTGGTTCACCCTGCGCATCACGTTTGGGGCCTTGGCCCTGGCTTGCGTAGGCGGCTTTTTGGTGGCGAGTGCCTTTGTGCTGATTCCGGCGTTGGAACGCGCCTTCTTGCCGGTGGCGGTTGTGTTACAGGTGACCCCGATCGTTGCCATCGCACCTTTAATGTTGATCTACATCGACAGCACCACCGCGGTCTTGTTGTTGTGCGCATGGATCGTGGCGTTTTTTCCGGTGCTGTCGAACACGGTGCAGGGTCTTCGGGCCGCCGACCCGCTGCTGCAAGACCTGCTGAGCCTATGCAAAGCCAGCCCTGTGCAACGCCTGAGATGGTTGCGCTTACCCGCTGCCCTGCCTGATTTTCTGGCTGGGATGCGTATTTCAGGCGGCTTGGCTCTGATTGGCGCGGTGACCGCTGAAATGGTGGCTGGGGCGGCGGGACGCGATACGGGTTTGGCCTCGCGCATTCTTGAGGCCAGCTTTCGAACCGAAACGCCCAAAATGTTTGCCGCTTTGCTGCTGCTGGTGCTCACGGGGGTGTTGATACATTTGTTGCTGCAGGCCCTGTCCAAGCGACTCATCGGGCGCTGGCACCCTAGCTTCCGAGAATGAACGCATGAACACGACAATATTCAACACCCGTCGCCGCCTTTTGCGCCATGGCTTGGCCGCCGCCCTGCCCTGGTCTGTCGCATGGCCGTTGTGCGCAAGGGCCCAAGCCCCGTCATCAGGTGCCCTAAAGGAGCCCCTGCCGGCCAGGGGCGGCGCGGCGAGCGGGATAGGTGAACGGGTGAAGGTGACCTTTGCCACCAACTGGAAGGCACAGGCGGCGCATGGGGGCTTCTACCAAGCAGTGGCCGACGGCACCTATCAAAGACTGGGCTTGGAGGTAAACATCCTCCAGGGCGGTCCGTCGGTGAACAACCGCCCGCTGCTGCCAGCCGGGCGGATCGACTTCTTAATGACGGGCAACCTCCTGCACAGTTTTGACAACCTGCGCAACCAAGTGCCCACGGTGGTGGTGGCGGCCCTCTTCCAAAAGGACCCGCAGGCCCTCATGGCCCATCCGGGCCAGGGTTATGAATCCTTTGAGGCACTGCGCCGCGCACCGGTGGCCTTCATCGCCAAAGATGCTCAGTTCACCTGGTGGGCCTGGCTCAAAGCCGTCCATGGCTTTCGGGATGAACAACTCAAGCCCTACAACTACAACCTGGGTCCGTGGCTGGCCAATCCCAAGTCGATCCAGCAAGGCTATGCCGTTGCCGAGCCCCTGTATGCGCAGCGCCAGGGCGGATTCACCCCCGTGGTGCACCTGCTGGCTGATCACGGGTTTTCCACCTACAGCACGGTCATCGAAACGCGACGCGATCTGGTGGCCAAGCGGCCCGAGGTGGTGCAAAAGTTCGTAGACGGGTCCATCGTGGGCTGGACCCAGTACCTCCATGGCAACCCTCAAGCCGCCCACACCTTGATGCAGCGCGAGAACCCGGACATGGGAGAGGACGAGCTGATGGCGTCGCGGCAACGCTTGTTGGACGACTCGATTCTGGAAGCAGGCGACGCGCTCAAACTGGGTATAGGCACGATGAAGCGAGAACGGGCGGCTGACTTCCTGCAGCAAATGGTGCGAGCTGGCCTTTATAAGCCGTCGCAGCTTGATGTGGGCGCTGTGCTGGTCGAGGATTTCGTCAACCGCGGCGTCGGGCTTGACCTGCGCCGGCGCCTGCTGCAGGCGCGGCAAACCCCCAGGTAAGTGCACTCCATCGGGCCTGGGCCTTGATTTTGTTGGGCTGGCGTACACTTTTCGCATGTTGAACCAAGAAGAGCCGAGCCCAGCGGACTCGGAACAGGTGCCAAGCGAGGCTTTGCAATGGACGGAAGCGGCGGCCCTGGATGCGCAACAGCTGCGGGCCTCTGCGCTTCGGCAAGCCCGTTGGCTGGTGGACTTTTATCGCATCACGCCCGATGAGCTGCGTGCGGCGTCTGCAACCGTGGGCGTATCGAAGGTGCCATCAAGCTCGCAGGCCCAGCCCGTCAAGTACCGCCACCCTGTCAGCGGAGACACCTGGGACGGCATCGGTCCGCACCCGCAGTGGATGCGACAGGCCCTGCTGCACGACGGCTATCGCGTCGAAGAACTGCGCGTCAACCACACCCAAGAGGACCAAGATGCCCGGACTTCTGCCTGACGTTGACCCAGATGGTCTGCTCGAGTTTTCGGTTGTGTACACCGACCGTGCCCTCAACCATATGTCGCGCCGGTTTCAGGGGGTGATGACCGAGATTTCGGGCATCCTGAAGTCGGTTTATCGGGCTCATTCCGCTATTGTCATGCCTGGAAGTGGTACCTTCGGCATGGAAGCGGTCGCCCGCCAGTTTGCCAGTGGGCGGGCCGTGGTGGTGCTGCGCAATGGTTGGTTTAGCTACCGGTGGACACAGATTTTTGACATGGGCCACATTCCGGCTTCCAGCCAAGTCCTCAAGGCCAGGCCGGTGGCGCCCGGGACCTGCCAGCCATGGGCACCGGCGCCACTGAGCGACGTGCTGCAGGCCATACGTACCCAACGACCTGCAGTCTTGTTTGCCCCGCACGTCGAGACCTCTGCAGGCATGATCCTGCCCGACGACTACCTGCAGGCGGTGGCGCAGGCCCTGCATGAGCACGATGGCCTGTTGGTCTTGGACTGCATCGCCTCGGGTGCAGCCTGGGTCGACATGCGCACTACAGGCGTCGATGTCTTGATCAGCGCGCCGCAAAAAGGTTGGTCTGGTTCACCGAGTTGCGCCTTCATCATGCTCAGCGAGCGGGCCCACCGGGCCATCGAGCACACGACCAGCACCAGCTTTGCCAGTGACCTGCGCAAGTGGTTGCAGGTCATGCAGACCTATGAGTCGGGTTCACATGTTTACCACACCACAATGCCCACCGATGCCTTGCAACGGGTGGCCGCGGTGATGCGCGAAACCCAGGCCTATGGCTTTGACAGGCTCTGCCAAGAGCAATGGGCGTTGGGTCGCGGGGCGCGTCAGCTGCTGGCTTCGTTTGGCTATGCCAGCGTGGCAGCACCGGGTTTTGAAGCCCCAGGAGTGGTGGTGAGCTACACCGACGACCCTGAGATCCAAAACGCCAAGAAGTTCCTCGCCTTGGGACTTCAAACAGCAGCAGGTGTTCCCCTGCAGTGTGATGAGGGCCCGGATTTCCGAACCTTCCGTCTGGGATTGTTTGGGTTGGACAAGTTACACCACCCCGAGCGCACCCTCGAGCACCTGCGCCAGGCGTTGGTGCTGCTTCAGCCACTGGGACGAGAAAAACCTGAGCGCTCCGCGGTCAGCGCCTAGCTCGCCAACGCCTCATTGGCCTGGGGCAGTCCTGTGGTTCAGGCTGCGGGCATGATTGGCACAGTCAGTCGGCGGGCGCGCAACTGCCCGCAGCCCCCTTCGACGTCTTGGCCTGCTGACCGGCGCAACCGGGTGTAGACGCCCCGCCGGTTCAGGCTGCGCGCGAGCTCAGCTGCATGCTCCCAGCTGGGCCTGCGGAACCCGCTGCCTTGTACTTCGTTGAATGGAATCAGGTTGAGCATCATGCGCCGCCCTTTAAGCAGCGCGACGATGCCCTGCACTTCGTCGCGTGAGTCGTTGATGCCCTCCAACAATGTCCACTGCACCTGAACCGGATAGCCGCTGGACTCGGCGTACTCAGATGCGGCCTGTACCAAGGCCTCGGGGCTGAGGTCCGGCGCACGGGGCAGGAGGATGCGGCGCAATGCGTGATTCGTGGTATGCAGTGATAAGGCAAGGGCTGGCTTGATGCGGCGTTGAGCCAAGGCCTCAAAAGCGCGCAGGTCCCCTACCGTTGAAAACACCAGTTGTTTGTGGCCAATCTGGGCCTCTTGCCCCAGGACATCAATGGCTTCCAGCACGGCGTGCAGGTTGTGCGCTGGCTCGCCCATGCCCATGAAGACCACTTTGCGCACCGGGGTCAGGGACCTTGCGTGGACCACCTGGGCCACGATCTCTGCACTGCCCAGCTGCCGGATCAGCCCATCCCGGCCGGTCATGCAAAAGCTGCAGCCCACGGCGCAGCCGATTTGAGTGGACACGCAGACACCCTGCCGAGGCAGCAAGACCGTCTCCACCGTTTTGCCGTCGCGCAGTGCAAGCAGCAACCGCCGCGACCCATCGTCTGCCGGGTGCCCCGAAACCGGCTGCAGCAGCTGTCCAAGCTCGGCCAGCAGCGCCGGCGCACGTTGCAGCATGAGCCGGGGGAAGTAGCGCTCGGGCAGCGCGCGGCCTGCCGACAAAGGCCGCCGGTGTGTCCAGGCCCTCAGGAAACGGGCGATGTGAGCCGGCCCAGCCCCTGCCTCGGACAGCCTGGCGCGCAAATCAGCGATGTTCATAGACTAGGGTATTCCCTGAATTTTACAGAGCTGCGCGGATTGTCAACCAAGCTGGATCAGCCGGCGTTGTGGATCCATTGGTATTGCATCATCACCATGAATTCCAGCCGCAGCTCGAACCCCCTGAACCGCCTGGGCACTGACCTACCCCGATTGCTCGACCATCCCACACCTGACGGCGGGGGCCGCGACAAGGGCTCCAAGTCGCTGGACCGCTTCGAGGTCTGGCATCACCACAACAGCCTGCGTCGCCCTGCCGAATGGGCCTTGATGCTGCAGTTTGACCAGCGCCGCTAGTTGCCACGGACCGCTAGGTTCACGGAGTTTCCATCAGGCGGGCCTTCAGTCCACTCATGCGCCGGGTGCTTCGCCCGGCGGCCATCGCCAGGACCGATGGATTGGGCAACCACCACGACAAGGCGTTCTTCGCCCGTGTCAGCCCGGTATACAGCAGTTCTCTGCACAGCACCGGATGGTCTGAATCGGGCAGGACCAGCAAAACACGATTGAATTCCGAACCCTGGCTTTTGTGGATGGTCATGGCAAAGGCCGGCTCGTGCGGCGGCAGACGCGACACCCCCACGAAGCGCAACTCATGGCCGGCCATCCATGCAAACCGAGCCCCAGAACCCGGGCCGCACAGGACCACGCCTACGTCGCCGTTGCGCAGACCGGTGGCGTCGTCGTTGCGGGTGACCATCAGCACCCGGCCGTGGGGCCAAGGTTCCCGAAGGTTCAAGAGCCCCCGCGCCGCCATCGCCTGCTCGAGATCACGGTTCAGCTCCTCGACACCCCAAGGCCCTTGCCGCACCGCGGCCAAAACGCGAAATTGGTCCAAATTCAGCAACAACTGGCGCACCGCCGGATCAAAACCGGCGACCTGGGTATCCCCACTGCTCGCAGCGTTTTTTCGACCTAGGGCTTCAAAATAAGCGCCCCACCCGCTTGGGCCCAGCGCGGCCTCTAGCAAGGCCTTGCGGTCACGATAGGCGACGGATTCAATCTCGCGCAGCACATGAGGGTCCTGGGCCAGAAGGCCGCGTGCCCATGAACCAATGGTGCCGTCGAAGCGGCGGCTGTGCTGCAGTGCCGAATGCGCGGGGTGTTGTCGAAGGGCCGCGCACAGATCAGACAAGATGGAGCCGGCTTCCACCGAAGACAGCTGTGAGGAATCGCCGATCAGCACCAGGCGTGCCTGGGGCTGCAGGTGCTGCAACAGCTCGTCCATCAGCTCCAGATCAAGCATGGACGCCTCATCGATCATCAGCAACCCCACCTGGGCTGACTTGCCAAGGGGATCACCGGATTCTTCAAACCCGCATGGGCCGCCCAGGGCTCTCATCGGCAACGCGCGTTCGGCCCGCCCCCAATCCGCCAAGAGCGCATGAACCGTCTTGGGCGGCTCAATGGACGCCCAGGCCTCATCCCAAAAGGCCTCCGGCAAGCTGCGGCCACGCAACTGGCCCCAGGCGTACTCCAGGGCTTGACGCAACCGAGCAGCTGCCTTGCCTGTGGGTGCAGCCAAGGCCACGCGGATCGGCGGGCTGCCCGGCGCCCGCAGCGCTTGCAGCAGCGCAATCAGCCGAGCTGCGGTGTAGGTCTTGCCCGTGCCAGGCCCGCCGGTCACAACCGCCAAGGGCGTATGGGCTGCCCGGCGACAGGCCTCTTGTTGGTCGGCGCTCGAATGCGGTTGCAGATCATCAAACCAGGTCTGCAAGAGCTGATCGGCGCTGTGTTCCTCGGCAGCGCTGAGGGGAGTGCGGGCCTGCGCCCGCTGCACCAGGGACTGGGCCACCCGAACCTCGGCGGCCAACAGGCGGGGCATGTACAGGTGTCCAAGGTCCCACCGCAGCAGCCCGGTGTCCATCACGGCCTGCGCCACGGCGGATTGCTCGGCGTTGGCATGCAGGCCGTGGACCTCGGCGGGCGCTTTGAGCACCCACTGCTGCACGAAGGACTTCAATTCCCCTTGCAGCTTGGAATCCACCGGCTCCAAGAGATCAAGGCCCTGCGGCCCTTGAAGCGCGGACCAATCCAATGCCACATGCCCCCGCGCGTGCGCACGGCTCACCAGGGCGATGGCCGCACACCACCACTGCACTGAAGAGGAAGCTTGATGGTGGCCACGTTCGGATAAATGGCGACGCATCAAGTCGGCCAACTCCACGTCCAGGTGTGCCAATCCGTGGGCCAGTGAGGGTGTCAAAGGCATCACCATGGCTGGTCCTGTAGAGTGTCCATCTGGCCCATCATCTGGTCCAGGGGGTCGAGCCAATGTGCCTGTGCCTTCACGCTGAGCAAGTGCCCGCCGGGCTGGTCGATGCCGCGCAAGAACAGAAAATGTGCGCTGCCCAGGTGGGTGGCTGGGCAGTAGGCCTGGCCCAAGCGTGAACGCAGCAAACGGTGCAAGGCCAAGAGATACAGCGCAGCCTGGAGGTCGTAGCGGTGCTGCAGCACCGCAGCCTTGAGCGCCGCAGGGGTATAGCCCGCCGGCCCATCGCCCAGACGGTTGGACTTGTAGTCGAACACCTCTAAGCGTCCCTGGCACTGCACCACCAGGTCTGCGAATCCCATGAGCAAGCCCTCCAGCGCTTGAGGCTTGAGGGCCGGCCGCGCCTCGCCCGGCCACAGGTGCTCCTGCAAGAGCCCATCCAGCGCCCGGGTGTCCAGCGCCTGAATGGGCATCCAGAACTCCAGTTCAGCCCGCATCAGCGGCAGATCGCACAGGCTCTGTCCACCTGGTAACAACGGCTGACGTACCACCTGATGCAGCCAGGCTTCGACTTGCGGGGTGTACGCAGACCAAACGCTGCGCCCCAGACGGGCCTGCAGGGACTGTGACCAACTGCCCCGGGCTCGCGTATCGAAACCCGACTCAGCGCCCAATTCCAGACACTCGTGCAAGAGTTGGCCAAAGTCAGCACTCGAGGGCCAAGCGTGCCAAGGCCCTCCTGCCTGGAGTCGTAAGGGGGCGCCTGGCGCCAGCACGGTAGACGACTCCTCGTTTTCATCCCAACGCAGTTCTCGCCAGGGGCACAGGTGCTCACCGGCGCCCTGCGCAATGGCCGAATAGCTGGCGACGCGCCAATGGCGCTGCACGGGGTGTAAGACGGCGCGCGCTGGACGTGGCTCGAGTCTGGGGGGCGTGTCCAAGTCGGCTGCCCGGTCAGGTATCGTCATGCATGCCGGCCAAATCGCTTGGGCCTCAGGCAAAACCACTTCAAGGTGTACCCAACCCCTAGGGCCGGGTGAGGGATCACGCTGAACACACTGGGCCTGTAAGGTGCTCCACAGGGAGCTCAAGTCCTGAACCACCTCGTCGTCGGTTCGGCGCACGCCCGCACCGGAAACCCAATGTCCAAGTGCCGTGCGGTGCCAGTTCTGCGCCTGCTTTGGATGGGGCTTGCGCGGCACGGCTCCCAGCCACACCTGATGCACCGCACGGGTAAGCGCCACATAGAGCAGGCGAACGTCTTCGCGCAGCGTTTCACAATGACCGTCGTTGTTGAGTGTGTCTTCTGCTGCGTTGCTGTCCTCACCGTCGGCAGGCCCTGTCGCTGCACTTGGGGTCGGTGCCGCCCAATGCCACTGGCCATCTTGGTAGATCAGGCTGGTGTCGTTCTTGTCTGAGGCATTGGGGCTGCTGCTGACGCCGAACGGCAACCAGACCACCGGGTACTGCAGGCCCTTAGACTTGTGAATGGTGACGATCTGCACCACATCCGCCTGGCTCTCAAGGCGAAGCAGCGTGGCATCGCGCAAGCCAGGAGTAGTCTTCAGGGCTGCATCGGGGTCTGCCAACACATGGGCGTAGGCCCTGACCAATTCCGGGGGGCTTGGGTGCTGTGCACTCAATGATTCCAGCCACTCGGCCAGGTGAAAAAGGTTTGTCAGGCGGCGCTCTCCCTGAGGAGACAGCGGGGCTCGGGCCACCAAACCTTCTTCGCGAATGAAGTGACGCAAGGCTGCCATCACGCCCTGCTGGGCCCATTGCTGGGCGCAGGCCTGAAGTCCTTGGATACGCGCATCCCATAGGCGCTCGTCGTCGTGCTCAGCCAGCAATTGCCGCAGGGGTAGCCCCACCGTCTCGGAGGCCCAAACACGGCGTGCGCGCTCAAGGCTGCGCGGTTCCAAGAGGGCCTGCAGAAGGTGCAGGATGTCCAGCGCTTCCGTCGACTCCAACACCGATTCACGTTCAGACAAGAAGACGCTGGCACATCCTTGGTCGCGCAGCGCTTGTGCCATCACCTGTGCTTCAGTGCGGCTGCGAACCAGGACGCAGCAGTCCTGTGGGCGCAGTCGGCGCAGCGAGCCATCCTGGGCTTGGAACCCAACTCTTGGGTGCGACAGCATCCAGGCGATCTGGTGCGCTGCTCTCGCAGCGTCGCGGCTGCGGCCGTCAGTGGACCCTACAGCCTTGGCTTGTGTCCATGCACACAGCACCGGCATTGCATGGCCCTCGCACACCAGGCGCTCGTGTGGCCCCTCAGACTGCACCGGCAGGACCGGCACTTCGTCGCCATGCAAAAAGGCCCTCAGTACCGCTGACCCTTGGTTGAAGGACTCGCCTAAATCGGGTCTATGTTGATCAGCGTGCGAAAGCCAGGTGTTCAATGCAGTAACCAATGGGCGAACCGAGCGGCGGTTGCAGTCCAAGGTGTGCAAGCGCTGAGCCAGGCGGCGGCGCACACGCAGGTAGCTGTGGATGTCTGCGCCTCGAAATCCGTAGATCGACTGCTTGGGATCCCCAATGAACAGCAACGCGTGGTCTGTGCTGTGGGGCTGCGGATAGACCTGCTCAAACAAGGCCAACTGGGCGGGTGAGGTGTCTTGGAACTCGTCGATCAAGGCCACCGGAAATTGCTGAGCGATCTGTATGGCCACCGCTGGCTGCTGAGCTAGAGACCGTGTCACTTGGCTCAGAAGGTCATCGAATGTACAGACCGACTGTTGCTGCTTGCGCCGCTGCAAAGCCTGGGCGACCCACCCCAGAGCATGGTTCAACACCACGGCATGCGCCTGCGGCAACGCATCCAGAGCATGCACAAGCTGCTCAAAGGCCACACTCCAAGCCGGCAAGTCCCGCTCATCTGCCGGCGCAGTGGCACGGCTGTGCAGCCGCATCAAGCCCACAGGTGTCAGGCGCGTGCGCAGATATCGATCATCTGGCTTGCCGATGTTGACACCTTCAAGCCAAGCAGAGGGCCCAACGGCCCAACAGCGAATGCGATGGCACCAATGCCGAACGGCGTCCATACCGCCGCGCAGGCGGTTGCCGTTGAAATAGCGTGGGTTGGACTCCAAACGGGTTGCAAACCACGCCTCGATGTCGTCTGCCCAGGCGAGCCACGGCGCCTTCAGCGCCTGCAGGCTTTGCGCACGCGCAACGGCTAGGGCTTGGACCGTATCGAGCAGGCTGTTTATGGGCGGTGCGGTGTCCCGCACCGAGCGCAGAGCGGGAATCAGAAGCCTAGCCAACGCATCGGGGTGTGGCGCCACATCGGCAACAGCTTGCATGGCTGCCTCGTCGAGGGGATAGACCTGCTGCCGCCAATAGTCGCGCACCACCGCGACGAGCCAGCCCTCATCACTGTCCCACACTTGTGAGGGGACTTGATGACCAGGCTCAAGGAGGTGTTCAGACAAGAGCCGCTGTACCCAGGCATCGATGGTCAGGACTGCAGCGTCATCCATGCCAGCGGCCGCCTGCTCCAGTCGCCAGGTGGCCTGCAACCGGGCCGGCCCCTGCGGTACCTGCTGCAGCAGCAACTGCAAAAAGCAGTCGATTTCAGCCGAGGGCACTTGCCCGGCAAACACATCGCGGGCCTGCACCAAACGCAAGCGAATGCGATCTACCAGCTCCCTTGTGGCCGCGCGCGTGAAGGTCAGAACCAGAATATTTCGCGGATGCAGCGCTCGCTGCTGCGGGGTTCCGAGTCCCAGCACAAGCCGCACAAACAGCGATGCAATCGTCCAGGTCTTGCCGGTGCCTGCGCTTGCCTCGATCAGGTGGTGCCCCTGCAGCGGCAGGCTCAGGGCTTGCGTGGGCGCACTCATGGGGTGTCGGCGCCCTGTGTCGCGTTCTGCACTGGCCAATGCAGAGGCGTGGGCGCAACAGCCGAGACCGTCAACTTGCTGCTGCACCATCGCCAGAAGGGTCCGTACAGGACCTGAGTGGCCTGGGCCCACTGTTCCAGGATGGCTTGCCGCATACGCGGTTCCGCGCCTTGCACAGCGCGGCCGAAACTGCGACACCACGCTGGATTGCGCGCAGATTCGCGCGACCAGGCTTGCTCTTGATCACTAGCGCCCCAGTGCAGCGCCGCTACCAAGCGGGACGTGGCCGGCTGGGGACCTTGTTGTGGGGCCCATTGCCTGATGGTTTCCAGCACCTGTTCTAGGTCTTGGACGGCCTGTTGGGCATCAGGGGGTGGTGCACATACCCATGCATCTGGTGCCAACAGATGCAGTTCAAACGGTGAGCCTTGGGCCGCCTGAACGGTTTGCACCCACCATGCTTGAATCAACAAGTCCACACGCCACGCTGTGGGGTCCTGTTTGAACGGGTTACCAGATGCAAACGTGCTGCCCGACCACAACAGTCGGTGCCGCTTTCCGTCGGCCGCCAATACGGGCAGCCGTTCAGACAGCGTTTGGATGCGCCCCATCAGCTGCAACTGCGCCAGGCCCCCGGGTGCGGCCAGTGGAACCAGACCCTTGTTCTGAAGCCGCGCCCAGCAGCGCTGCGCCCAGGATGGGTCGGCGCAGGCAGCATTGCCCAGATCAAGGTCACCAAGGGCGGCCTGCCAGGCCGACCAAGCCTGCAAGCCACTCAAGGCCATCGGCTCGTCTTCGTTGATGCGGCTGGGATTGGGGAGCCAGCGGGTGCTCAGCCGCTCTTGCCAAAACGCGGTGACCGGACACTTCAACCACCGAAGCACCTGTTGGGGATCGCCGGACTTTTCGCCAATGGTGGCCGTCGAGGCTGTTGGGGAATGGTCAGCACTGTCCTCCTGGGCCTGCCGTGGCGTAAGGTGTGGTTGCCATTCGTGGGTGTGAGTGGCTGGCAGTCGCCCCTGCGTGAAGTACGCGGGATTGAAGGGCTGCTGTGGATGGTCAGCGGTGATGGCCTGCACGGCCGGTTGACCCCAGATGGTGGTCAGGGCGTCACGCAGCTGCCCCACCAGCACCGATGGCGGACGATGCTGCTGGTCGGTAGGCTGCTGCCCCACCCAGCTCACCACCAACTGTTGCCGGGCAGACAGCAGCGCATCGAGCATGAGTTGCCGATCTTCCATGCGGCGCGACCGGTCGCCCGGCCTTGCAAGGTGGGGCTGGGCCAGGAGGTCCCCCTGCCGAGCGCGGATGGGTCGGGGGTATTCGCCCTCATCCATGCCCAGCAGGCAGACCAAGCGGAAAGGCACCGCGCGCAGCGGCATCAGGGTGCAGAAAGTGACACCACTGGACCTAAATCGCCCCTGTGCCCCTGGCTGAGCCAACTGCTCCATGACCGCCAGATGAACCAGGTCCAAACTTAGCGGGAGCTGGTACCCCGCTTGCTGGGTGTGCCCTAGCCATTCCGACAAGGCCAGGTCGATGCTCTGGCTGTTGCGCTTTTGTTCGGCGTCCACAGGCTCGAGCAGATCAGCCCAAAGGGCTCGGAAAGCCTCGACCCAGTCGCTGGGAACATGGGGTTCAGAGGACCACAGCCGCCAAACTTCCAAGCGCCGAAGGAGACCTGCCAGCTGACCTGCCGCCCGGGCAGCCAGGCCGCACACACCGGGCAGGGGTGCCCCAGCTACAGGGTTTTCAGCCCCGGCGGCATACCCAGCCAGCATGCGGTCAACGCCAAATTGCCATGTCATGGCCGGGCCGGCGGCACCCAGCCCCAGGGAGCGCCGGTGGACGTGGTTCAAGCCCCAGCGGATGCCGCTGGCCGCGACCCAGTTGCCCAGAGCCTGTCGATCGTCTTCGTCCCATCCCCAGCGCCGACAGACGGCTGGTGAATCCAGCAAGCTCGTCAATTCTGCGGCGGTGCAGCGCCGAGTGGGCAAGCTCAACAACCAGTCGGCCAACGCCGGTAGGCCCTGATCGGCCTGCACGTGCAGATCGGCCAGGCTCCAGGGGATGTGCCGCGGGTCGTGTTCTTTGTAGGCACCAAAGACCGCCCGTATGGCCGCAGCGTGTGTGCGCAGATCGGGCACCATCACCACCACGTCGCGTGCTTGCGGGCGGTCGGTTCCTGGGCTGGCTGTGAGCACATGCAGCAGGTGATCGTGAAGAATCTCAACCTCTCGAAGCGCGGTATGGGCACGCACAAATCGGATCGAACCGTCGTCCAGCTGCTGCCCCTGTTTGCGCACCGAATCGGTCACTTCGGTCAGGGGCTCGTTGCTTTGGATAGAGGCTTGCACACGCGCAAGGGCTGAATGCGACAGGCCTGCGGGGGCTGGGTCTACCCGGGTGATGCTGCGCTCATCCCCTTGGGCCCAACGCCCCTCCAGGGCTTCCACCTGCTTGATGAAGTCTCGTGATTGCTTGCCCCAGGCCGCCAAGAGTGGATGGCCTTCGTGGGGCGCATCACCCAGGTCGGTCCAATGCACTTGGCACGGACTGGGCACGGCCATCACCACCAGGGCGTGGCGTGAGAGGGCTTCCAACAGCTCCAGCACCACCGGAGGCAAGGCGGTGCTGCCAAATAAGACGACCCGGGCCGGCAACTGAGGCAGGCTACCTGCCGAGGCCTGGCGCAGCCGCTGAATGCAGGCTTGATGGACTGCCACGCGGGAAGGCAGCACTGACAAGCCATCTCGCTGGCGTTCGTGGTGGACCAGCCAGCGCCACAACGCGGCTTGCCACGCTTGATCTTGAGGCAGCGCTGCAGCGCGGCGCGCGTCGTGTGCCTGTAGGCGCAGCTGTGCATGCCCCTGCCCCCAGTCCCGCAGCCAATCGGGGCGATACCACTGGTACTGGTCGAACAGGTCGGCCGCGTGCACGCACCAACGATACAGCTCGAGCGAGCCCGGATGGACCGGACCGGCGCTGGCTGACGCTTGGGCGTGGCGTTGCAGGATGGATTGCCAAGTCGCTTGAAGCTCCGGCAGCGCAGACCACTGCGAGGCACGCGAGGCCAGGTACCAGGGCAGGACGTCCTTGTCGGTGTACCTGGCCTCGTTGGCCTGGGCGCCCAAAACCAAACGATACAGGCGCCACGCAAAGCGCGCTGGAAGCTCCACCCGGCAGGCCGAAAGGATGCCCAATGCACGGGCGGACTCGGCCTTGAACCACTCGGCCATGCCGTTGCTGGGGACCAAGACTGCTTCTTCTTCGAGCAGCGCCGGCGGGTAGCGACGCCACCAAGCCCACACGGTGTGGGCCAGGTCTTCGAGCTCAGGCGCCTGCAGCCACAACAAGCCAGGCTTGAAACCGGGCCGTTCGCTGGCTGGCGTGGCGCCAGGGGTAGCAGAAAAGGAGGACACGAAGGGCTGCTGAATCAAGGGGCGATCAGCTCGATGATGCCACCGCACGGGCTCAGAACCTGAGCCTGCACCGGATGCCGGTACGGGCCCCGGGAGGCTGGATTCAGAGCAGGAAAGGCAGGACCAGAAAGCTTGCCAGACAACTCAAGATCACGAGCCGGTCGGGGTCGCCCTCAAAGCTGCCCAAGCGGCGGTGACGCTGATTAAACTGAGCGCCGACTTGGCAGGCCGCCTGCACCAGTGGGTGTCGGGCGCCGATTTGAGGCGAACATGGCGCTCTTGCAACACCAAAGCGCTGGGTTTCAGCGTGCACGCAGCGCACGCTGTGGACCTTTCGTCGAGCGATCGGGGCAGATGCCAAGGACTCCTGGGGCCGGACCGGTGCGCAAGATAGGTGCGAAGCATTGGCGATTGAAGGGCTCATGACAGATTGCGGGCAGGTAGTGCTCATATGCCAAGTAAGCATAAGAATACTGTATACCTATACAGTAGTCAAACCCCTCCCCCACCACGCACAACTCACGGCCGCAACGTACGGAAGGGCCTGCAGCAAGAGGATGCTGCACCAGGCCCACCAAGCCGCCGTCACCGCAGGACCAGCCACCCATAGCCCCAACAGCGCACACACGAGCGCTGCGCCCAAGAGCGCTTCTTGCCACACCGATTGCCAAGCGGAGAACGACGACGCGCGCCTCGGTGACAAGCCCCTGCCGCCGTTGGCCTTGTCGGTCACGTGAAAAGCTGCAGCACCGCCCCAAACCCCCGCCAGCACACCACGCGCGATGCGGTGTGACAACGCCATGCCGGCCCATGCCGCACCCCATACGTCTGCGGTGCTGCAGTTCACACGCCGGCGGTACAGCAGGGGAACCAGGACCAAGCGCGCGGTAAAGAACAACAACAGTGGAAGTGCCATCAAAGGCGCAGGCAGGCTAAAGGACGAAGGTACCCATAGCACGCCCGCGCTCCACACCAGCGCGGTCAAGGTGAACACCAGGTGCAGCGTATCGCCAACCCAAGGCAGCCAACCGGCTACAAAGTGATAGCGCTGCCCGAGGCTCAGCGGCGATCGGCTGAACAGCGCAGCAGCGTGACGGCGCAAGATTTGAATCGCACCGCGCGCCCACCGCTCGCGCTGACGCTGATAGGCTGCAAATGTCTGGGGCACCAGCCCCGTGCCCAAGACCTCGTCCACATAGACCTTGCGCCAACCGGCCTGCAGAAGTCGCAGACCCAGTTCGGTATCCTCACATAGGCAGCGGGTGTCCCAACCCCCAACGTCCTGTAAAGCTTGGCGCCGAATGATGGTCATGGTGCCGTGTTGCACGATGGCGTTGCGCTCGTGTCGGTGGTGCATACCCAAGCGAAAGAAGCCCTCGTACTCCCAGTTCATCATGCGAGCCAAGCGGCTGTTTAGCCATGCGCGGTGGGCCTGCGGCGACTGAACCACCGCCACGTCTGCCTCTGAGAACCATCCCCCCAAGCGCTGCAGCCAGTCTGGCGAAACAACATAGTCCGCATCCACCACCGCCACCCAACGGGCCTGCGGATGGGTTTGCCTCAAGGCCTCGTTGAGCGCGCCCGCTTTGTAGCCCGGCCAATGCGGCAAGTGAATGAAGCGCAAACGGTGGTCACCCGCTGAGCGTTGCTGCTGCACAAAGGCCTGCACCGGCTGCCAGCAGGCCGTGTTTGTGCTGTTGTTGTCAACCACCAAGATTTCCAGACGGGGCCAGTCGAGCGCCTGAAGGCTCTTGATACCGGCCAGCACCATCTCCGCGGGCTCGTTACAACAGGCCAAATGCACGCTGACCATGGGCGTCTCGTTACCCGGCAAGACGGGGCGCGCTTGTGCCTGTAGCCGCAGGCTTCCTTCCCAGAACAGCTCGGCGAATTCAAAGGCTTGGCTCAAAATAATGGCCGCGATGAGCAGCAAGGCCGGCGCCAGCAGGGCCATCAACACTGCATCAAGCGCTTGCAAGTAGTGCATCAGCGGCAGCGTGGCCAGAACCACCACCAGTGATGAAACGGCTTGCGCGGCAATGCCAAGGGCCAAGCGACCCGTCAGACGCAGGTGTGGCGCCCTCATCAAAAAGGGCCACAACACCAGGACGCCCAGCAAGGCTGCCGCGAGGGCCTTGCCGCGCCAATAGGGGTCGCGCTCCACGGGACCCGTCCAAGCAAACTTGGGCATTCGACGAGCATCCAGCATGCCCCAATGCGCGCCCACACTGCCTTCAGTATCCGCCTTCCAGGGTTGGTCAATGGCTTCGATCAGAAAGTAGTCCAAATGGGGATCGCGGATGCGGGCCGACGCCACGAATTCGCGCAGAAACAGGGCCTGCTCCAGCGGCGAAGCGCCCGAACGATTGAAGGCTCCCTGCACCCACTTTTCCACTGGTGCGCCAGCGCTGGGCCAGCCCACCTCGGCAACCACCAAGGGCTTGTCGGGATAGCGCAGCCGCAGCTCGTCATAGCGCCGCCACACTTCATGCACCGCTACCTCAGCTGGCACGCCCTCCCAATAGGGCAAGAGGTGCACGGCGATGAAGTCAACCTCAGCAGCGAGCTCGGGGTGTGCCAACCAAACATGCCAAGGCTCGGCGGTCGAAACGGGCAGGCCCAGCGAGGCGCGCAGCCGCCTCAAGACCGCCGCCAATGCTTCTGGGCTGAGCAGTTGGTGCAGTTGCGTCTCGTTGCCGGCGATTACCCGGTCGATGCTGCGTGCCTGCGCCGGAATACCGCGCTCGGCATGCACAGCGGCCTCGATTGCCTGAAGCTCGCGCTCATTGCGAAGGTCCTGTGTGTCCAACCAAACGCCTGCGGTGATGCGCAGACCCAGAGATCGGGCCAAGGCAGGCAGGTCTGGCAGCTCTGAGGCACTGTAGGTGCGCAAGGCTGAGGTCATGAGCGCCAGCGCCTTAAGGTCGGCCGCCACCTCGCGTTGCTCTGGCCATTGACCTTGCAAGGGGCTCTGCCAGCGTTGAAAGGCGTTGTACGCCAAACCCTTGACAGGTAACGGAGCCTCGGCTCCCGGCAGTGCGGGATTGGCCCATCGCCACACCCCCAAGTTAAGCAAGGCCACACACACACACAGCAGGGCTGCACGCAGCCACGGCCACGGCCGGGGTTGTGGGTGCGTGATCACCAGTTCAGGCCTCAACGCAAGCCCTGGGTAAATCACCCCCAGGCTTCTTGACGCCTACCCCATGCTGCCCGCCGAACTTATGGGCGCCATGGCTATCGGTTTGTGGCTGCTCAGGGGCTTGCATTAGGAAGTGCTGCGCAGCCAGAGATGGCGACAATGCCCGTGCTGGCCACCGCTGCGCGAGCAGCCAGCGCATGAGGTGCTGCGCCCATATGCTGGCGCTCATGGCAGTGCCGCCGCCACCCGTGTATTGCGCACACCTGGGCCCTGAGCGGAAAACGCCTGCAACACATGGTCGGTGAGGTCGTGCACTCCGCCCAGGCTCTTGCGCTGAGGGTGCATGCCCGGCTGGTATCCGAGCATTGTCAGGCGCTGCAACACGCGGTCTTGCCGCGATACGAAGTAAACCGGCACATCCCAGGAAGCCCCCTCGCCGGTCACGCTGGCTGCGGGCTGATGGTCTCCTACCAAAATGTAGAACGTCTCCCGGCCCGAGTGGTCTCGAAGAAAGGCCCCCAGCCATTGGTAGGTGTAGGCCATCATCCGAACGTAGTCCGGTCGCATTTGGGTCCAATTTGGGCGCTCAGCCAGGACGCGCTGCAGATCGGCGTCTTCATAGGGATTGGGCCCCAGCAGACGCTGCCAATCGGGTTGAAAGGGCGGTACCGGACTGAAAGGTAAATGGGAGGTTATGGTGGGAAAGAAGGTGAAGCGGGGCTTGGCTTTTGTGTTGCGCGGAAACAGCACCTCCAGTTGTGCCACGCTGAACTGGTCGGGGATTTTCCAAAAGCCCATGGCGGGTCCCTGATAGTTCAGGGCCGGTCCATCCACATACTGGTCGAATCGGTAAAAGGCACGTTCGGGCCAAGGCCAGAAGACACCGGGGTACACGCCGAAGGTCTGGTAGCCCTGCGACTTGAAAAGCGTCACCAAGGTGTGCCTTTGTGTGGTCAACAGCACGTCGTGGCGCATCGGGTCGCTGAGGTCGATTCCTGACAACAAGCTCAGATGCGTCAGATCAGACCCCCCGGCAAACGTGGGCGACTTCAGAAAGCCCGACACCACCAAGAAGCCGCCAGCTCGCAGATCTTGCTCAAAGCGTTGGCGAGCGGGTTGCAGCATTGCGCTGATCTGCGAATCGTCATAGGTGATAGCACCCAAGGACTCCAAAGGCATCAGCACCACATCAGCGCCAGCCAAGGCGGCCAAGGCCATACCGGGCGGCGCGGCCATCGCGTCGTCGACGGGGCTGCTGGGCGGCAAAATCCCGGCCTGCCGGGTGGGCGACCATGCGCCCCACAAGACCTGGGCTTGCCGAACCGCCACCGGCACCACGGGCTTGGACACGTAGGGCCACGTCGACTGGACCCCTGCATAGTTGGCAGCAGCCAAGGCCACGGCAGCCAAGCTGATGCCCCAGGCCCAAGGCCGGTCCTTGGCTGCAGGTGCCACACGCGCAGCCAGCACCCCCACCCCCCAGTGCAGCAATCCGTACAGAAAAACCACCAGTCCAGCAGCGCCCAATACGACCAGGGTGGTCAGCCACCAGGGCCACTCCTGTGCCGACACCCAGAGAAACCGGGGAATTTGAGGCAGGTCCCAATAGGCGTTGATGGGACGGCCAAACAGGGCGGGAACGGTGACATCGGCGTACCGGCCCAACACAAGCAGCGCATAGCCCCCTGTGATCCATCGCAGGCCCGCCGGCCCAATCGAGCCACGCCAGGCCACCAGGCACAAGATCAGCGCCCACAGCCCGATGAATTCAGGGGCCACTCGGGCGTCGAGCACGACAAAGGGCGTGGGCCACCAGGTGCTAAAACTCAAGCAGGCATTGAGCAGCAGCAAGGCCGCCAGACCTTGGCCTATGCGCATCAACCGGGTGCGGCGGTCGTATTTGTCGGACAGGTCCATCGGGGAAAAGGGTCTGGGGCCACAATGGCCTATTGTCTCGGATAGAAGGGTTCTGGTGCGCGGCACAGGACTTCATTGGGTAACACGATTGCATGGCGCATTCTGCTGATGAACGCACTTTGGTGCTGTTCAACCACGACTTTGATCAGATCGCACATCGCGGCCTGTACGCACGGTGGCCACACCTGAGCGCGGGCTTCGATCTTTTCGCCTTTCCCAGCCAGTTGCGCTTGGCATGGTTTGACATCGAGAGGTTCGCGGCCCTGCAAGCTGTGCGTGCACGGATCCAGCGATGCAACGCTGTGCTGTCGCACCACGAACAGTTCGGTGCGCTGGCCTCCGCCCTGGTAGCTGAGCGTTTGGGGTGGCCTGGCACGCCGGTGCGCGCGGTGCTTGCCTGTCAGCACAAGTTATATGCGCGGCAGGTGCTGCAGCGCGTGTGTCCCGAGGCCAATGTGGAGGCGCATGGTTGGCATGGGCACCACCAGGCGCAAAGCCTGCCCTACCCGGTGTTCGCAAAGCCCATCAAGGCAGCCTTTTCAACCTTGGCACGCGAGCTGAACAACGAACAGGACCTGCAGCGCTTGCTGGGCTTTGGCTGGTGGGATTCGGTGCTGCTCAAATGCTTATCGCATCCCTTTGAGCGCGTGGTGCGCTCAAGGCTGCCCGAGGCCGGAAGCGCTGTGGGCATGATGCTCGAGCAACCCATTCACGCTCCGCAATTCAACCTCGACGGCTATGTGTTTGGCGGCGAGCTTCGGCCCTTGGGAGTGGTGGATGCGCGGATGTATCCGGGTACCCAGGCCTTCATGCGATTTGATTACCCCAGCCGCCTGAGCCCCACTGTGATGGCTCGCGCTGCCGAGGTTGCGCGGCGATTCCTGAACGCGGTGGGTTTTACCCATGGACTGTTCAACATGGAGTTCTTCTACGATGAGCAGCGCGAACGGCTCACCGTCATAGAGTTCAACCCGCGCCTGGCCTCTCAGTTCTCGGACCTGTACGCGAGGGTGGACGGCCGTGGTCTGCATGAAGTCGGTTTCGCATTGGCGCATGGACAGGACCCTGAACAGCTGCCCCGCCAAGCACCCACGGCTGCTCGAGCCTCAAGCTTTGTGTACCGGAGTTTCCCAGGTCGACGTCCCCTGACAGCGCCGACGCCAAGCCAGCGCGCTGTCTTGGGCACGGCCTATCCTGATGCTCTGTTGGTGACGTATCCGCGCACGGCCGCCATGGTCGAGCGCGACCACCAATGGCTGGGCAGCTCGCGCCACGGAATCCTCAATATAGGAGGCGATGATGAGAGCGACCTGGGGCGGCGCTGCGAAGTGGCCAGCCGACTCTTGGGCTGGACCCCACCGGCTGAGCCCTGGCACCCCGCCCGCGCGGCCCCTGGGCCGACGATCAACCACACCCCGGCGATGAATACATCCCCTGCGCACCCAAGCACAACACCCTACGGATCACTTCACTCCAGGAGCCTGTCATGAAATACATTGCGCTGCTTTGGTCAAGCGTCCACTGGCCTTGGGCCGGTGTAGTGGCACTGCTGAGCCTGTTTTCGCCGATGGCCCTGGCCCTGGACATACAGTCCTACTCAGCCGATCGATTGGCGCAGCTTCAGTCCAGCGGCAGGGCAGTGGCGGTGCACTTTCACGCCGAATGGTGCGGCACCTGCAAAACACAGCAAAAGGCGCTGCAAGGCTTGAAGGCCGACAGCGGTCTTGCTCAGGTGACGCTGCTGGTGGCCGATTACGACAAGGAAAAGGACTTGCGCCGTCAAACCAAGGTGGCCGCACAGTCCACCCTTGTGGTCTTCAAAGGGCCCACCGAAGTGGCCCGTGTGGGCGGCGAGACCGCTGCCGACAAGCTGCGCACCGCCTTGTTAGCCGCCACCAAGGCCCCATGAAATGTCGGCCACCCTCGCCGAGATGGGCCTGGGCGTGGTGGCCGGTGCTTTGAGCACACTCAATCCCTGCGTGTTTCCCCTGCTGCCCTTGGTCCTGGGCGGCGCGTTGCAGGAAAACCGCTGGGCGCCGATGCTGCTGGGCCTGGGGATGGCTTCTTCCTTCGCGGCGCTGGGCCTGTTCATCGGCACGCTTGGCGCGGCTTGGGGTGTGGAGTCTGATGCGATGCGCAGCGTGGGCGGAGTCTTGCTATTGCTGATGGCTGCGGTCATGTTGCTGCCCGGTCTGCAGCATCGAATGAGCTTGTGGATGACACCACTGGCCAGCGGGGCGCAAAGCTGGTCGGCGCGATTGTCGGGCGCAAACTGGGCCAGTGCCCTGGCCTTGGGCGCGGTGTTGGGCTTGGTGTGGACCCCTTGCTCAGGGCCCTTGCTTGTTTCCGCGCTTACCCTGGTGGCCAGCGAAGGCGGCGGTGTTCGCGGGGTTTTGATCTTGGGTGGATTCGGCCTGGGTGCTGCGGTGCCCCTGATGGGTGCGGCCTACGCTTCGCGAGCCGGTTTTATGAGGGCTCGAGGCTGGTTGATGGCCCATATCGGCAAGCTCAAGATGGGCTTCGCAGCCCTGCTGGCCTTGATGGGCACGGCCATTTTGACCGGCTACGACAAGGTGTGGGAGGCCGCGGTGCTGCGCGTCCTGCCCGAGAGTTGGTTGCGCCTGACCACCCTCTTCTAGTGCCGGCCTGCGGAGCACATCGGAGCCTGGGCGCCCACGGTGCCCACCACATGAAAGTCCAGGGGCCGAAATTTGTCTGAAAGTCGCGAGTGCTTGTGCGCTGGCCGAGCCTTGCGTAACCGAGTGTCTTAGGGGCTGGATTGGCGTATGCCCTCAACCTGAACCAGCAGCCGAACCGTATCGGCCACAAAGGGCAGGCTGTGGGTGATGCCGAAGTCGCTGCGCTTGAATTCCCCAACAAAATCTCCCCCACAAACCTCACGTCGGTACAGCGGGTTGCGATAGCAGCGCCAACGCTCGGCTTTGAGCGCAAGGCCTCGGCTGACGCCGCGCAAGGTGAATTCGCCCGCCACAGTTGTCACGCGGCCCTGTGAATCAAACTCGAATGACTCGGCAACGAAATAGGCCTTAGGGTGCGCTTGATTGTCGAGCAGGTCAGCGCGCTTTAGCAGAGCGTCTAGCACCGGCAGTCCCGTGCTCACCTGTGCAGTGTCCACCGCAACCTGCACCCGCCCACGCCGCGCGGCAAGGTCCAGTTCAGCTTGCCCATCCAGGGGGCCAAAACGGCCTCGGATGGTGGCGGTGTCGAAGTGCAGCACTTCGAAGGTGACGAAGGTGTGGCTGCGGTCCAGGTCATAGCTGGACGGCTGGGGTAAAGCCTGGGCGCGGGCAGGCGGCAGGGCGATCAGGGTCAGCAGGACAAGCCCTGCGGCAATCAGCGTTCGGGTCATGTGGCTCCTAGCGTGCGCGCCAGCCCAATGACCTGCGTCGGCGGCACGGGCTTGGCGGTGGCGCGTAGTTCCGCTGCGGCAGCGCAGCCCAACGGGGCCGGGATGGGTTTGGTGGGCGGTTCATGGGTGTGAACGCCTGCGATTACCGAACCACGAAGGAGACCACTTGAATCGTCTCACGGTCAAGGGAGTCTTTGATCGATAGCAACAGCTGATGCCTGCCTGCGGGCAACACGGCCTCGCTGACGTTGATTCCCTCCTTGGTCACCTTTGCCACCCCTAATAGCCGCTGTGTGATGTCGATCCTGAACGAGCCGTACAGCACGCGGAACGTCTCCGGCTTCACTTCTGCGGGAGCAGTGCCAACAAACCGAACCTCAACAGAGGTCGGTGCTCCGACCGGTTTTGAGACATCCGGGGTGACGAGAGCGATCTGAGGCGCACCCGGCTGTGGCGTGCTGCGCGGCACCACCATTCCACCCGCAGCCTGGGAAGCAGAGGCCTCTTCAGGTGTCACCAAGGCGACGCGTTGCGCTGCTGCCTCACCAGGCACCCAGCACGAAGCAGCGACCAACAGGCCAAGGAGGTGGTTCTTCATGGCAATGTAATCACCCGTACCCTGCGGTTGGAGGGAGACTTCGGATCAGCCTGATCCAACAGTTCTCGGAAACCTTTGCCCACCGGTTCGAGCCGATCTGTAGAGACACCCGTTGAGGCAAGAAATGCCACCACCGCATCGGCCCTGCGCTGGGAGAGTTGGTCGTTATAGGCCTCGGTACCCTGCCCGTCGGTATGGCCCTCCACCCGGAACTTGAAGTTCTGCAATCTCGGATCACTGAGCGCAGAAGCAAGGCTCTTGAGCAAGTCCCTTCCGTCGGGGCGAAGCCGGGCGGAGTCGAAGTCAAAGTTGACGGTCAGATCAAGTGTCGGCACCAGGTTTCGGGTACCTGACCCCAGGCTTCTGGTCTTGGGAGCCGGCGTGAGCGCCTTCACCATCTCATCAACGCTCGGGGCCGCTGGTGTCTGAGCATGGCTTACCCCAAGCGTGAGCAGCAGCAGGAATGTAAATAGGTTTTGGATCATTGCACTTCCTCAACCTTGACGAGGGTTGCGGCCATCTGCCCACTTCTGCCCTGCACACCCCTGCCCACAAAGAAGTCCACCAGGCGTTTTCTTGAAGCCAGATCAGCCACCGAGAAGGTAAACGCTCCGCCGCCGCTGTCTTCATCGGGCACAAAGATCTTGGTGTCCCGCACAGAGGGGGTGACCACGAACAGGACTTGATTGGTACCCACGGGCCCACCAGCTTTGATTGACCACCCGGGCCGTGGGAAGGTGTACGTTGTGTTGGCCTTGATCTTGTTGTCTTTATCCAGCTTATTGGGGTAGAGCAAGTAGAAGCTCTTTCCATCCGAACCCAGCATCACCGCGTACAGGTAGCCCTCCGTGGAGGACTTCACGGTGAACTTGAACGGATCTTGATTGATCTTGAGCTGCTTGGGTGCTTGCACATCAAGCTTGAACCGCCCGTTTCGCTGCGACAGGACGTCGTCTAGGGTCGCTCGTGATGCTGCCAGCTGGTCTTCGATGGTTTCAACCAGAACTTCGGCAACGACGGGCAGAGGCGGCACAGGAACACTGGGCGCTGTGGGTACGGGCAGTGAGGGCAGCGTCGGTGTACCTGCTACCGGTTTATCAGGGAGCGATTGAGGAAGCGCGGGCGCAGTGGGTGCCGTGGGCTTCGGCGGTGTGGGCAGAGTAGAAACCATTGTGGACGCCGGCAGCTTGGGTGGATCGGCCATCACGATCAAATTTCTTGTGCCGCGAACCTGGATGTTCGACGGCAGCATCCCCGCTGAACGGTGAGGCTCCATCAAAGCGTTGAGCTTGGCCTGTGCACATTGCCTGACCTCTTCAAGCGTGATGGCGCCGCTTCGGTTCAGATCCTTGGCCTCACCCAAAAGGCACTGACCCATCGCGTGGGTTGCCAATCCTCCCAGTTCCTCGTTGTCCCAACTCACCTCGTTCTGGTTGGCCGCCGAGATCTGAACGAAGTTTTGCTCGGGGATTCCCAAACGCTGCATGGCTGGGACAAAGCTGCGCGTGGTGCTGAGCTGATTCACCGCCACACTGCATTGGTCCGCCGAACGAGCGATGACCTTTGCACGCATTCCGGCGGCTTGGGAGATGGATCTGGTTCGTGCCGCACCCAACCCCCCTGAAAAGCAGGCATCCACCATCACGATGGCCTTGTCAGCCTTTTCAGCAATCTTTGAGGTGTAGCTGGCCAGTTCGGCCTCTGTCAGCACATCGTCGAAAGTGTGTCTTCCTTCCGTGTAGGGCACGAAGCCTTGCTCGCATCCCTTGGGGCCTGAATAGCTGGTTCCGTGACCGGAGAGGTAAATAAACACCCGGTCACCCACGCCCGTCTTCTGCCGAAGCTGCTGAAGAGCGGCCACGATGGTCGACTTGGTCGCCCGTGAGTCTCTCAGCTCCACGATCTGATTTGATGGAATGCCCATCGCCATGGCCATACGACGCGCGATTTCCATATCCTTCGGAACGCCCAACAGAGGCGTGGATTCCGAGGCCTGGGTGTACTGGCCTACACCGATGATCAGTGCGTGCGATTGGGTAGACGCCAGGACGGGCGGTGAAAGCAAGAGAGTCAGGGCCGGCACGAAACCGACAGCGAATCGTCTGAGCGTGCTCAGGTATTTAACGCTGGCTTTAAGTTCTTCCGCCATTTTTGCCGCCGCCCTACTTTCCACCTTTCACTGAAGAAAGAACCAGTTCACCGCCTGTGAGACTGCCGTAGTCCCACGGTTGCTGCTTCCCACCGGTGGCTTGCATGACCTTTTCTCGTACCCGCCTGAGGACCACGCCGATGTCAGTGGGATCACCTAAGTGCTCCAAAAGGGCCTGTGTGAACGGTGAATGCTTCTGTCCTACCCCGTCTAGAGCAACTTGCCCATCTCGTGTGGCGTACGCGATCAGAGTACCTTGAGAAACATTCATCGGCGCAAGCCCACGCGTGAGGCTCCTGCTACCCGCTCTCTGCAGGGGGTTATCCCGACAGGCATCAAGGAGAACCAATTTGGTCTTTCCAGGGAGGAAGTTGTCAATAGCGTCGCTCAGGCGTACGCCGTCAAATATCGCCTTGCTCACGTCGCTGTGGTCGATGTCTGTTGGAAGGATGAAATTTGCGCCATCGATCTGCACGCCGTGCCCAGCAAAATACAGCAGAGATACATCTGCTCCTGAGGCAGACCTCTGGAACTGGCCCAACGCCTCTAGCATCTGCCCTCTCCTAGCATCAGTCACCGTCGTAACCGAGAACCCCATCGAGCGAAGCTTTTCACTCATTGCCCTTGCGTCGTTTACAGGGTTGTCTAGTCGCGCCGAACCGGGATATGCGCCGTTTCCAATGACCAACGCATGTGCCCGAAGTGCTCCCGTAGGCGCGGTGGCTTGAGGCTCGGGCAGCTGGGCTCTTCCTTCAGAAACCCCTGCTCGGACTTGTTCGTTTGTGCGCAAGTTGGCCGGTGCCATGGGGGCGTTCTGCACCGGGATGCTTGCCAGCGCGGCCAATGGATCACGCAAGAGGTTCACAGCCCATCTTGCCGCCTTGGATTCCGCATCTGCCTGCAGTGAAGCCAAGGTAGGACTGTCGCTACCACAGGCTCGGTCAGAGCCAGTAGTGACTTTTCGATCGCTGACGAGAATGCGTTCGCTAGCTCGCTGACGTGCCCGTAATTGGACGTCCAGTTCGTAGTTACGGGTTAGGCAGGGTATCTGCTGGGTTTGCCAATCGAGACACTTGCGTGAAAAGACTTTCTGCAATGTCCCCTTTGCGTCCTTGTCCGGTTCTGACCATCGACGGCAGATACGCTGCTCTTGTGTTGAGCGTGACTCTGTCAGCCGAGCCGAGTACACCGATATGTCGAGTACCACATCAGCGACCGCTGCCCCACCTGCTAGCCACTGTGCTTTTGGAAATATTCGTAGAAGTTCAGATTCGACAACGCCACTTACTTGCGCAGACCGTTCGCCTCTGACTTGACCTGCTGAGACAACCCCGTTGAACCGCAGATCCGGTTGATCCGCAACTGCGCTTATTTCAGTCGTCGCGCAACCTTGAATCGCGCACACAACCGCTGCAACGGTTAAACGGGCTACGATACTCTTGGTCATGGTAATGGGACTCGGGGCGAGACTGCGGTGGCCGACGCCCAAAAGTGTAGCGCCCATAGTTTGACCGGTGTCCCGTCAGGCTGTTGTTCTCTTGAGAAACCTGTGCCCTACCGGGCTTTGGCGTTTGTTACGCAGTGGCTCCTTAAGACTTCACCGGCAGATGGCCCAACCTGGTGGGCAACCCGGATGCTGCTGTGTTGGCACGAGCCCACTTATCAATCTTCAGAATCTCGATGTTTGCCCCGGACATTCTTTAAACGCCTCCCGCCATGCGTTTTGAAGCCGATCAGCTGGAATGGTGTCAGGGGTTGACAGCCTGACGCTTCCGTCTGAAGAGACCAAATAGGCGAGGTTGCCGAACTTTTGCTTTGACACTCTAAATGCGGTCATGTTGATCGTCCGACTGTCGATTTGCAAGCGCCCATTGCTCATGACACACTTTTGGACTTCCGTCCATCGTTCATATTTCGTACCAGCCACCGTTCCAGTTGTAGCAAAGTTAAACACCTGCTCCATCAAAGATCTAGTCCTTGACGCGTACTGCTGCCACTGTTGGTCAGACTCGTTCGCTTGTTGCCGAAACGCCTGCTGCCGCTGATTCTGCGCGGTTCGTTCTTCTATTATTTTTTGATCTCGCTGCTGGACCTGAGCCAGCAAAGTTTGATGGCCCTGATCAAAAATACGCAGTAAAACAGGATGCGCTTCAACCCATATAAGCATCAAGGAAAATGTGGTTGGATTCCAAGCGTCGTATCTACCGCTGTTGTAACTAAAGTCGATGCAGCGTTTATTTTGCCGAAGAGTCCGTCTTTGAATTAAATTTCCGCGGTCATCGACAGTTTTTTCGATATCGAATTCTTGCTCGTAACATGCGTCGGGAAGGTAGTGTAAGAAATGTGTTCGAAGGTTACTGTAAAAGTCTTTGCGGCTTTTGTCCGAACGCTCGAGGCAACGTGCGAGGTTCTGGTTCGCAATGCGATTAGCACTTTCCTCAATTTCCAAGCGATACGGCCGCACGCCGGAATCTCTGAACTTTTTTTGTACCCAAAGCGGGGCCGCCTCAATTCCATCCCATCGGAGATCAGAGTTGATTGAGTCAAGTACACGGTAATCATCCTTAGACCGATTAAAGATAGGATGATTGAGCACTTCACAAATCTGTTCGCTTGAAGCGATTGTGCCTACTCTTACTGCTGTCTCGCGGCCTTCAGGGCTAACATGTGGAATCAACAAGGGATCACTTGCGACAGCCTTAAGCGGGCAGACAAGCGAGACACTGATAAGAAGGGCACGGCCCGGCGCGACCAGAACTTTCGGAAGATTCATGGATACCTCGGATGCCCAAGGAGGTTAGCACGGAGGGCAGGTTCGATTGCGTGTTGATACATCTCCAAAGCGGAGCCATTTAAAGACGCGTTCACGTTGAGATCTGAGCCGCATTGCCGATCTATCATGCCCAGTTTTTCAGCCCGGGTGAACAAGAGTGATTGACGAAAGAACTTTCAAGCAAGTTACGACGCCTTATGCTGAGACAGGACGTTTCGGTGAGCGAGTTCAGCATACTACAAAACATAAACAAACACATCTAAAGTCGATTGTAAAAGCCTGTATATATTGATGTTTGGTGAGCGGTGCGGGGTTCGAACTTGCAACCCCTGCCTTGTCAAGGCGCATGACACGATCCAGCGCGATAAGTCGGGGAACTGAATCCGTAGCGGTTGTTGGTCTTGCGGCGACTTCAGTTCCGGACGTTGCGCCAACCTTGGGGGCACCGTCCTTAGGGGGTAGTCAACAATCTCAAGAATTCCACGTCACTAAAGCCCGATCGCTCGCCCAGAAGCATCCTGCTGGTTTGGCGCACTGCAACCATCTGTCGCTCCGGTAAAACGACCATACGTTGCTTGCCCGCCCCCGCAGCCATCCAGACGACAGAGACCGGCAGTCCGTCAGCGCCGCCTCGGTAGAAGTCTGTAGCGTTTTCTGTAGTACCGCTCAGCGGTAATGTTGCGCTCCTATCGGGCTTGAGCCACCAAGTCAGCCCATACCCTCCATGCGCAGAAGACCCTACAAAGTTCTGCGCCAATGCGCCGGCATCAACCAATTGATCACCATTCCACTTACCGCCCTGCCGAACGAACTCGCCGAATTTCGCCCAGTCGCGTGCACTCAGCATGGCCCCGCCGCCCCAGTTCGGATCTGCGCCAGCCAAGGCTCGTCCGCGGACTTCGAGCCTTATCTCCAGGGCGTTCAGAAACCGGCGCTGTAGGTATGCTTCGTACTTCTCCCCGTTGAGCCGGCGCTCCATCATCGCGGCGAATACCTGAAATGGCGCCTGCCCATAGGCGAAGTGGGTGCCCGGCGGAAATTCAATTGGCAGCGCAATCGCCTGGGCGTAGTCGATCCTCAGTGAACCGAGCCCCGGCCTTGCCGTTTTGAGCCCGCTGGACAGGGAGAGCAGTTGGCGAATAGTGATGTCCTTGCGTTCATCGGTTTTCCATTCCGTCAGGATGTCTGATACCCGGTCGTCCAATTGAAACAGACCATCCTGAACAGCCGCAGCAGCTGCCACACCAGTGAAGGATTTGGTTCCCGACGCCAAACCCCAGATTTTTTCTGGTGTTCCACCGCCTGCATAACTCTCATGAATGACCTTGCCTCCCACCATCACCAGACAGGAGACCCCATCCATTTTTGTGCTGTAGTCGCAGGCCTCCCTCGGACCTGCATGCGCGGTGACAGATAAGGCCAAACAGACGGATACGCAAGGCCTAAACATCATGGGGTTCATCTGACTTACGGGCTCGTTTGAAGCGACATCGCAGTTTAGGATTGCTGCACCAGGTTTTGTTGCAAGGATTGCGGGGTTGTGAGCGGGGTAAGGAGATCCCCGCCGATGGCATCAAAAGAGCCGCTCGAAGCACAGAAGGCTCTAACGTATGGACAAACGGGGTTGCTCGAGGCCGACCGGGTCTACTCAAAATGCTGCTGATCTGCACCGAGCACGATCGGCAGGCCTTTGCGGGCCTTGCTCCTTGCTCACGCTGCGTGTGCGTAGCCCCGTAGGAGCCTTGCTCTCATAAGGTAACGAGTAATCGACCGAGGTCATAAAGCATGCGTTTGCGGGGTCATTGTCTTTCTGGGCGGGTGCAGGGCACGAACTCGCAGCCCCTGCCGTGTGAAGGTTGAGGCGGCCAATCAAGAGCTCACAACCCTATCGTAAGAGGTCGATGAAGCGGCAGATAATTTCCGCTGTAGGTCAGTCGTCAAATGAACGGAAAGCGTCAAGCGGCATGTCGCTCAAACTTGGAATCCTCCTTATCCTGGCGTCCGCGCTGCCATGGATCGCCATTCCCGTAGCGGTTTGGCTGGCGCCCTCCGTGACCATGAAGGCCGCGTGGACTGGTGGCCTGCTGATTGCCGCGGAAGTGCTGTTTTGGGCCGGGATACTGGTAGCGGGCCGGGATGTTTGGTCAGCAGCCAAGCAAGCCGGCTGGAGGCGTGCTGTCCCGTTGCTTTGGCGCCAGTTGCGCGGGCCTGGCAGTGGCTGTTGATTCATCAACACAACGGAGGCCGTGATCGCGCCGAATGCTGAGCCCTTGGTTGGATGGCATAACCCGCCTCCACGATACGGCGCTGGCTGCGTACCACGGTGGCCAAGAGCTGCAGCATCGTCGCTTCAGATAGGCAGTTGGGGCGGCCACTGTCGGAGATCAGCGGCGCTAATTTGAGCCATGCCTGCACCGGATGGTCGTTGACCTTGGCAGTTTGGCGCGCACCACATCGAGCATCTTGCCGATGTCGGCGACACCCTTTCGCATACCCTTTGAGCTAAGGGTAATTCCGTGTGAATTCTGATTGCATGTTGTAGACAATATGCAAGATTCTAGACCATGGCGATGCCCCGCGACCTTACCGACACAGGCCCTGCAGACACTTTCCAGCTGCTGCGAGAGAACTCGCTCGCGGCGCTCACCCAGAAAGAGCTTGAACGCCGCATCGTCAGCGGAGAGATCGCTGCCGGGGCGAAACTTAACGAGGCTGATGTTGCCACCATGCTCGGCGTCTCCCGCGGGCCGGTACGAGAAGCCTTCAGCGGCCTGGTCCGGGCCGGCTTGGTGCGAGTAGAGAAGCATCGGGGCGTCTTCGTGCGACAGGTTTCGCTTGAGGAGGCCAACGAGTTCTACGAAGTACGAGCCGCCCTGGAGGGCTTGATCGGTAAGTTGGCGGCGCAGCGCATCGTGCCCGAAGAGGTTGAACAGCTTCGCGAGGTGGTCGAGCGCATGCACATGGTGCAGCATTCGCGCCGGACAGACGAGTACTTCGCTCTCAACGTTGAGTTCCACGATGTCCTAGCCCGTGCAGCGCGGAACAACGCACTACTCGCCAACTACCGCGGGGTGGTCAACCAGTTGGATCTGTATCGCCGCGCCACGATCTGCCGCACAGTGGAGAACGTACCGCTATCGACCGCCGAACACGGGGCCATCGTCGATGCCGTGGCGGCGCGCGACGAGCAGCGCGCTCAGGCGCTGCTGATCCACCACGTACTCATCAGCCGCGAACGCTTGCACGCAGCGCTGGGCGGCGGCACGAACTGACCATTTCACTTCCCCCTTACCCTCCAAAGCCACCCAACCTTACCCCGCAATGAAAGAGCTCAGCGTTCCTGTTAACGGCATTTCCTACCGCTGGCCCCTGCGTCCGACCGTCGTCATCTGCATCGACGGGGGTGATCCGCGCTACCTGCAGCGTTTCCTCGCCGACGGTTCGATCCCGAATATCGCGCGCTTCGTGCGCGACGGTTTTGCGGTGGTGGCCGACGGCTCCATGCCCTCGTTCACCTGCCCGAACAACATGTCGATGATCACCGGCACGCCGACCTCCAAGCATGGCATTTCGGGCAACTTCTACCTCGACACCACCACCTGGCAGCCGGTGGTGATGACCGGCCCCGAGCTGCTGCGCGGCGACTCCATCGTCACCAAGTTCGCCGAGGCCGGCGCCAGGGTGGTATCGATCACTGCTAAGGACAAGTTGCGCAAGCAGCTGACCAAGGGCCTAGATTGCTCCAAGGGGCACGTCAGCTTCTCGACCGAGTTTGTCGAGAAGTGCACCCTGGACGAGAACGGCATCGAGAACGCGCTGCAGTGGCTGGGCATGGAAAAACCCGCCATGTACTCGATGGAATTGTCGCTGTTTGTGCTTGAAGCCGGCATCAAACTCCTGCAGGAGCGCCGGCCCGACCTGCTGTTCCTTTCGCTCACCGACTGGGTGCAACACAAGTGGGCACCCGAAGAGGCGGGTGCAAGCACCTTCTACAAGAAGCTCGACGACTGTATTGGCCGCCTGGCAGCGCTGGATGCCACCGTGGCTCTCACTGCCGATCACGGCATGAGCGACAAGAGCAATGCCGACGGCGAACCCAACGTGGTCTGGCTGCAGGACATCCTGGATGCCCGGTTCGGCAAGGACGAAACCATTGTCATTTGCCCGATCACCGACGCCTTCGTCGCCCACCACGGCTCGCTCGGCGGTTTCGTGCGCGTGTGGTCGCGCGGCAAGGTCAGCGCGCGCCAGATCATCGACCACATCGCAGGTATCGACGGCATCGAGTTGGCGCTGGATCGCGAGACCGCCTGCCGCATCTTCGACATGCCACCCGACCGCGAAGGCGACGTGGTCGTGATCTCACGCGAAGACGTGTGCCTCGGCGCCTCGGCCGCCAATCACGACCTCACCGGACTGAAGGGCCACCGCCTACGCACCCATGGCGGCGTGTCGGAGGCCAAGGTGCCCTTCATCGTCAACCGGCCGCTGAACGAGGCCTACAAGGCAAAGGCCGCCGGCATGCCGCTGAAGAGCTACCAGATCTTCGACTTCGCCATCAACGGTACGGTGTGAGGAAAGCATGAAACCCACCGAAGGCCTGGTCTCGGTCTACGACGAACCGAACGCGCCGTTCGAACTGCGGATGTTCCCGATCCGCGATCCGCGACCCGGTGAGGTGCTCGTCAAGGTGCGCATGTGCACCATCTGCCGCAGCGACATCCACAGCTATCTGGGCCACCGGCCGAACCCTGCGCCGGGTGTGCTGGGGCACGAGATCGTCGGCACCATCGTTTCGCTCGGTGACGGCGTCACCAAGGACATGCGGGGCGATCCGTTGCGCGAGGGCGACCGCATCACCTGGAGCGAGTACTTCATCCCCGGCGATAACTACTACACCGAGGTACTGGACCTGCCGCAGAAGAGCCCGGGCGTCGACAAGTACGGTCACATGGCCGTCACGACCGAACCGTACCATCACGGCGGGTTCGGTCAGTTCTGCTACATCATGCCCAAGTCCTGGATCCTGCGTGTGCCCGCTGAACTCTCCGACGAGGAGGCTGCGCCGATCAACTGCGGCGTGGCAACCATGATTTGTGTCACCGAGAAGGCCGAAATCCGCATGGGCGACACGGTCGTCGTGCAAGGCCTGGGTCTGCTCGGACTGTACGGGGCGGCGATCGCCAAGGCGCGCGGCGCGCGGCTGGTGATCGGCATCGACGGCGTGCCGGCCCGGCGCGAACTGGGTCTGCGCTTCGGTTGCGACTATGTCTTCGACCCCGCGGGCCAGGACGATGCGGCCCTGGTTAAGACGATCCGCGCCTTGTGCAAGCCCGAGGGCGCGGACGCTGTAATCGAGGTCTGCGGCTACCCGAGCGTGATCCCGGCCGGCATTCAGATGGCGCGCGTTGGCGGCCGCTACGTGATGGGTGGCGTGGTTAACCCGGACAGCTTCGTCAGCATCGACGTCAACCAGATCCTGCGCAAACTTCTTACGCTGCGCGGAGTGCACAACTACCACCCGCGCCATTTGATCGAGGCGCTTGACTTCGTCACCGTCAACCGCCGCCGCTTCCCGTTCAAGGATCTGGTGGACGGCAAGTACGGCCTGGACCAGGTCGGCCAGGCCATGCAGGACGCCGAGGACCGCAAGGTGCTTCGAGCGGCCATCGTTCCCTGAAATATCAGACTTTCATCGTCAGACCCACTCTCACACCAATAGGAGACACCGTAATGAGCTGGATGCGTCGAATGTTCATCGCTGCCCTCGCCTTGTGGGCGGGTTCGGCCTTGTCCCAGGGAAAGTGCGAGGACCCTCGGGTACTGAAATTCTCGCTCGTGCCCACGCAGGACACGGTCCGCGAGCTGACTTACTACAAGCCCATCCTCGACCAACTGCAGAAGAATACTGGCAAGCGCATCGAGTTCTACATGCCCACCTCGTACAGCTCGGTGGTCGAGGCCTTGCTGGGTAAGTGGGTCGATGTGGCCGTTCTGGGCCCCGAGAGCTACGTCATCGCACGTAAGCAGGAGCCTACGATTGAGGTCTTCGGAACCTATTCACGGCTGAAGAACGGTATCCAGGAAGCGGGGCCGGGCTACAAGTCGGTGCTGATCACAAAGAAGGGCAGCCGCTTCACCGACGTGGCCTCACTGAAGGGTGCCGTGCTGGCGCTGGTCGACCCGGCCAGCACCTCGGGCGCGCTGGTGCCGGAGCACGTGTTCCCCAAGGCCACCAATACGCCTGCGCTCAAGGACTATTTCTCGCGCGTGGTGTTCTCCGGTGGTCATGATCTGGGTGCCATCGCAGTGATGGAAGGGAAGGCCGACGCCGCGTTCGTGGCCTCGCACCGCTTCATGGAAACGGTCAACGCCGGCAAGGTGAAACAGGAGGACTTCAACTACCTATGGTTCTCGCCCCTCATCCCGCAGGATCCCTTCGTGCTGCGTAACACTCTATGTGAAGACGTGAAGAAGAAGATCATCGACACCTTCATGGCGGTGGATAAGACCGAGGACGGACGCAAGTACCTGGCCAACGTCAAATCCGAGAAGGTGGTACGCATGAGCGACTCCGACTACAACGTGGTGCGCGACGTTCAGAGGAGGTAGGAGCTTTCGTACCGTGACCTTGCCTTTGCTGCAGGTGCGTGACCTTCGGGTGGCCTACACCTCGGGTAAAGAGGTGCTCAAGGGCATCTCCTTCGAGGTTGGCGCCACCGACTTCGTCGCCATCATTGGCCCCAGCGGGGCCGGCAAGTCGACGCTGATCCGCTGCGTAAACCGGCTCGTTGACACCACCGGTGGTGAGGTGGTGTTCGGTGGGGTCGACCTGCTGAAGCTCAACGAGTCGGCGATGCGCCTGCAGCGCCGCAACATCGGGATGATCTTCCAGGAGTTCAACCTGATCGACCGTTTGTCGGTGATCGACAACGTGCTCACTGGGCGTCTGGGCTACATGAGCAACTGGCGCAGCCTGTTTCGCCTCTACACCCGCGACGACATCGGCAAGGCTGTCGCCCTGCTCGACCGCGTGGGCCTGATCGACCACATGGACAAGCGCGCCGACGCGCTCTCCGGTGGCCAGCGCCAGCGTGTGGGCATCGCCCGTGCACTGATCCAGGCGCCCAGGCTTTTGCTGGTAGACGAGCCCACTTCAGCGCTGGACCCTAAGATTTCGCGCGAGGTGATGGGAATGATCCGCGGCATCGCGCGCGAGTTCAATGTGCCGGTGCTGTGTAATATCCACGACGTGGACCTCGCGCTTGAGTTCTGCGACCGTGTCATCGGCCTGCAGGACGGCATCAAGAAGTTCGACGGACCCCCCTCGAGCGTGGACAAGGCGGCGCTTGCCGACATCTACGCGATGGAAGTTCTGTGACCATGACCGCGGCGCTGAGCGGCGAGGCCCGGCATGCCGACCGTATCGCCGCGCTCGACGCCTCGCGCCGCCGCGCGCGTAATGGGCGATACTTACGCTACGGCCTCAGCGCCCTGCTGGTGGGCTGGAGCGTCGAGGCCATCGTCGTCGGCGACACCGACTGGACGCGTATCACCTGGAGTGGCGTAGTCACCGCTGCCGCGCGCTTTATCGATTTCGATGCTGGCGTGCTCAAGACGCTGTGGGAACCCACGCTCGAAACGCTGCTAATGGCCACCTTGGCCACGATCCTCGGTGCCTTCTTGGCCATTCCGGTGGCCTGGCTGGGCGCCTCCAACATCTCGCCGCTTGGCCGCGCGACCTATAGCTTCGGGCGCATGCTGATGACGATCAGCCGTTCCGTGCACGAAGTGGTGTGGGGCCTGGTGTTCGTCGCCGCGGTTGGCCTGGGCGCGCTCGCCGGTGTGTTGGCAATGGCGGTGCGCTCAATCGGCTTCATCAGCAAGACCGTTGCCGAGGCGATCGAGGACGTCAACAAGGGCCCGGTGGAAGCGATGCGCGCGGTTGGAGCCAACCGTTTCCAGGTGCTGATGTTCGGCATCGTGCCCCAGGTGCTGCCCACCATCATCGGCAACGTCATCTTCGAGTGGGACGTCAACATCCGCCGCTCGACCATCATGGGCCTTGTGGGCGCCGGCGGTCTAGGCCTTGCGCTGCACCGCCAGATGGCCAGCTATAACTACGGCGGCATTGCGACAGTGATCTTCACGATTCTGCTGCTGATCATTTTCGGTGAAGTCTTCTCGGCGTGGGCGCGCAAGAAGGTGATCTGATCATCAACACCACCACCAACCCTCAGCCCAAGACGCTCCCGGAGTGGCGGCGCTTCCGCTTCCCGCAGAGCCTCTACAAGTGGGGCGTACTCGCCGCGACGCTCGCCTTCGTGGCGTGGTCGCTTGAGGTGCTGCGAATCGACGTCGACCGTCTGCCGGGCCTGTTCCAGCGCATCGTTGATGTACTCTCACGCCGCTACTGGCCGCCGGAGTGGAGCTTCATCGTCAAGCCCGAGTTCCTCGACGCCATCGTCGACACCTTTCAGATGAGCTACGTGGCCACCGTCGTCGGCCTGCTGGTCGCCATCCCGCTGGCCTGGTTCGCCTCGTTCAACATGACACCCAGCCGGCGTTTCCTGTACCCGGTGTGCCGCCTGATCGTGATGAGCTGCCGCTCGGTGCACGAAATGATCTGGACCATCATGCTGGTGGCTATCGTCGGTTTCGGTATGCTGCCCGGCACGCTGGCGATGACGCTATTCTGCATCGGCTTCGGCGGCAAGCTGATGGCCGAGGCCATCGAAGCTATTCGCACGGGCCCGGTGGAAGCCATCCGCGCCACCGGTGCTGGGCATCTTCAGACCTTCGTCTTTGCCGTGATGCCGCAGGTGCGCGTGGCCTGGGCCGGCATCGCAATCTACACCTGGGACGTGGTGTTCCGCGCCTCCACCATCGTCGGCTTCTTCGGCGCTGGCGGCATGGGCCACTACTTGCGCGAAAGCGTGCAGCGGCTGGAAACAAAGCAGGTGGCGGCGATCATCTTCACGATCGTCGGGATCGTCATCGTGGCCGAGCTGTTCTCGGCCTGGGTGCGCGCTCGCATCGCGCGGGCGGCGGCTTGAGGCGGGCATTCAAAGGGGGACAACCATGCGATCGATACTGAAGCACGGAGTTGGGATCGCCTGCGCGCTGCTGGCGTTGGCGCAGGCGGCGTGGGGGCAGCCGCGTGAGCTGCGCATCGGCGTTGCTTCGCATGTGCGCAGCCTCGACGTCAACGAGGCCACCGGCAACAACGAGGCGCAATTCCTGCACAACCTGTTCGACACGCTGATCGAACGCGACAACTACGGCTCGCCGCTGAAGTTCGTGCCCGGTCTGGCCAAGAGCTGGAAGATGGTCTCGCCGACGACGATGGAGCTCGAGCTGCGCGACGGCGTGGTGATGCACGACGGCACGACGATGGACGCCGAGGACGTGAAGTTCTCGCTCGAGCGTGTATTCCAGCCCAAGGACCCGCGCTTTCGCGCCAGCCACGGGCGCTTCTTCTACAACTTCAAGTCGGTCGACGTGGTGGGCCCGCTCACCGTGCGCATCCACACCCATCGGCCCGATCCGCTGATGGAGACCCTGCTGTCGGCGCGCAATGCCGGCATCACCTCCAAGGAGTACGTGGAGCGGGTCGGGCTCGACGCCGCAGGGCTCAAGCCCGTGGGCACGGGGCCGTACAAGGTGGAGCTGCTCAAGCCTAACGAGCAGGCCGTGCTGGTGCGGCACGACAAGTTCTGGGGCGAACGGCCGCCGTTCGACAAGCTCAGCTACCAGCGCATCCCCGAGGTCGCCGCGCGCATCACGGCGCTCGTGAACAAGGAGGTGGACTTCATCACCAACGTGCCGCCGGACCAGGAGGCTGCGGTGCGCCGCGTGAAGGGTTATCGCATCGTCGGCGCGGCACTGCCGATCTTCCACGTCTGGGTCATCAACATGAGCCATCCGCTGATGGCCAACGCCGACCTGCGCCGGGCGCTGAACCTGGCCATCGACCGCGAGCTGCTGGTCAAGGCGCTGTGGGGCGGGCGTGGCAAGGCACCCAAGGCGCACCAGTTCGCCGAGTACGGCGAGCCCTTGTTCATGCCCGACCTGAACTTCTACCGCTACGACCTCGAAGGTGCCAAGGCCTTGCTGAAGAAGGCCAACTACAAGGGCGAGCCGATCGAGATCGTGTTCTTCCCCGAGTACTACCTGTACGGCGACCTCGGCGCACAGGCGGTGGCCGACATGTGGAAGAAGGCCGGCATCAACGTCAAGTTGCGCCAGAGCGAGGCTTTCTTCGGCAGCGGCGACCACACCAACGTGCACATGCGGCCCTGGTCCAATCCGATGTACTACCCCGACCCGATGGGTGCTTTCGACACCCACTGGTCAGAGAAGAGCTGGGTCACGCAGCGTGGGCTGTGGAAGCCCTCCCACCCGGAGTGGAAGGCGACATACGAGCGGGCGCGTTTCGCCACCGACACGCGCGAACGTGTTGCCGCTTACCGCAAGCTGCAGGAACTCGCCGACGCCGAGAGCGGCTGGATCGTGCTGTACCAGCCCTACGAGGGTTATGCGATGCGCGAGGACATCGAGTGGCGGATCCCGATCGCGCAACGGCCTTACGAGCTGACGTTCCGCGCCGGGCAAGTGGCAGTGAAGCGGCGGTGAGGGGGCAGTGAACGGACGATGAAGGGGCGGTGAACGGACGATGAAGGGCGTGGATCCCGTCCGGGCCGCGCCCGTCCAAGCCCCGAGTCACTTCACGCTGCAGCACCACGATGCTGAAATTCCTCGCCTGGCGCATCGGCCGCGCCGCACTGACCGTGCTGCTGGTGCTGGCCGCCTGCTTCGTCGCGATCCGCATGGCCGGCTCGCCGGTGGACGTGCTGTACGGCGAGAGTGCCACCACCGAGCAGATCGCCGAGCTGGAGCGCGAGTGGGGGCTCGACCAGCCGCTGCCGGTGCAGTTCGTCACCTACCTGCGCCAGCTCGCACGCGGCGAATTCGGCATCAGCATCGTCGAGCGCCGGCCGGTGCTGCAGGTCTACGCCGAGCGCATGGCGCCGACGCTGCAACTGGCCGGGCTGGCACTCCTGCTGGGCACGCTGGTCGGGCTGCCGCTGGGACTGGCCGCCGCGCTGTGGCGCGGCCGCGCCGCCGCACATGCGGCCATGGCGCTGACCTTTGCCGGCTATGCGGTGCCCTCCTTCATCGTCGCCATCCTGCTGATCCTCGTCTTCGGCTACCACCTGAACTGGCTGCCGAGCACCGGTGCGGCCAGCCCCGCGCACTATGTGCTGCCCACCCTCACGCTGGCGCTGCCGCTGATGGCGGTGAACGCGCGCTACATGCGCAGCTCGATGCTGGACGTGCTGAACCAGGACTACGTGCGCACCGCACGCGCCAAGGGGCTGCTCGAGCCGCGTGTCGTTGGTCTGCATGCGCTGCGCAACGCGGTGCTGCCGCTGATCACCGTGCTCGGGCTCGAGGTGGCCGGACTGATCAACGGCTCGTTGATCGTCGAGACGGTGTTCTCCTGGCCGGGTGTCGGCAAGGTGCTGACCGGCTCGGTCTCGCGGCGCGACTTCCCGATCCTGCAGTTCGGCGTCATCGCCTACGCGGTCGTGGTGGTCGGCGTCAACCTGCTGGTGGATCTGGCCTACGCCGTGGCCGACCCTCGGGTGCGGGTGGAGGGCTGAGATGAGCGCCGTCGCCCCGTTGCCTGCCATGTCGGCCACGGCTGCCGTTGGCGACGACGAGCGCGCGCCGACGCTGCGCAGCCGCCTGGGCTGGCGTCGCATGCCCTCGCGCATCAAGGGCTGCGTGATCGCCGCCGCCGTGCTGCTGCTGGCCGCGCTGCTGGCGCCCTGGGTCGCGCCGCACGACCCGGTGGCCACGCAGATCCTGCTCAAGCTGAAAGCACCGATCGGCCTGGAGGGCTACGAGGCCGGCTACTGGCTGGGCACCGACCAGCTCGGCCGCGACCTGCTCAGCCGCTGCATCCACGGCATCCGCGTCAGCGTCGGCATCGCGCTGCTCGGGCTGGTGGTCAGCGCCGTCGTCGGTACGTCGGCCGGGCTCGTTGCCGGGCTGCTCGGGGGCTGGGTCGACCGCGCGGTGATGATGCTGGTCGACGTCTTCATCACGGTCCCCTTCCTACTGCTGGTGCTGGTGGGCATCGCGGTGTTCGGCAGCGACATCCCGGTGCTGGTGCTGCTCATCGGCCTGGCTCGCTGGGAGAGTTACGCGCGCATCGTGCGTGGCCAGGTGCTGCAGGTGCGCGAGATGCCCTACATCGAGGCCGCGCGTGCGCTCGGCGCGTCGACACGTTTCATCGCGCTGCGCCATGTGCTGCCCAATATCGCCAGCCCCTTGATCGTGCTGCTGACGCTGAATTTCCCGAGCATCCTGCTGCTCGAGTCGTCGCTGTCCTTCCTCGGCATCGGTGTGCAACCGCCGACCGCTTCGCTGGGCCGCATGGTCGGCGACGGTCGCGACCACCTGATCTTTGCCTGGTGGGTGGCGGTGGCACCGGCGCTGGTGATCGTCGCCATCACCTGCATCGTGCAGATGGTGGGCGACTGGCTGCGCGACGTGCTGGACGTCAAGGTCGATGACTGAGACCACCCCCTCCAAGTCGCCGGTGCTGCAGGTGCAGGGCCTGCGCGTGCTGCTGCACAGCGAGGGCGGCATGCTGGCCGCCGTGAACGGTGTGGACTTCGAGTTGCACGCCGGTCGCACGCTGGCGCTGGTGGGCGAATCTGGGGCCGGCAAGTCGCTGACCTCGCTGGCGCTGATGCGGCTGGTCGGCAAGGGTGCCGCCGGCCGTGGCGCAACCCTTCAGGGCCAGGCCTGGCTGGACACCGGCAGCGGCCGGGTCGACCTGCTGGCGCTCGCGCCGGCACAGCTGCCGGCGCTGCGCGGCAAGGCGCTGGCGATGATCTTCCAGGAGCCGATGACCTCGCTGAACCCGGTGTTCCGTGTCGGCTGGCAGATCGCCGAGAGCCTGGTGCGGCACGAAGGCCTGAGCCAGGCCGCTGCCGATGCACGCGCGCTCGAGCTGCTGCAGCTGGTGGGCATTCCGGACGCGGCAGCGCGACGGCGCGCCTACCCGCACGAGCTCTCCGGCGGCATGCGCCAGCGCGTGATGATCGCCATGGCCCTGGCCTGCCGGCCGCGGCTGGTGATCGCCGACGAGCCGACCACCGCGCTGGACGTCACGGTGCAGGCGCAGGTGCTCGCGCTAATGCGCCGGCTGCAGCGCGAGATCGGCATGGCGCTGCTGTTCGTCACCCACGACCTCGGTGTGGTGGCGCAGATGGCCGACGAGGTGGCGGTGATGTACGCCGGCCGCATCGTCGAGCGCGCCGAGGTGCGTGCGCTGTTCGCCGCGCCGCGCCATCCCTACACCGCGGCCTTGCTGCGCTCGATGCCGGGTGTGGCCGGCGTCGACGCCGGCCGGCTTGTCGAACCGATCCCGGGCAGCATGCCGCCGCTGACGCGGCTGCCCGCCGGCTGCGCCTTCCATCCGCGCTGCGCGTTTGCCGATGCCGCGCGTTGCAGCGTCGAGATGCCCGAGATGCGCCAGCTGGCCGGCCGCTGGCTGCGCTGCGCGCGCGCAGCCGAACTTGGAGCGCTGCGATGAGTGCTTTGCTCGAAGCGCGGGGCCTGAGCACCTGGTTTCCGGTCGGCCGGCGCTGGCAGCGGCAGCAGCTGCTGAAGGCGGTCGATGCGGTGGATCTGGACGTGCGGGCGGGCGAGACACTGGCGCTGGTCGGCGAGTCGGGCTCGGGCAAGACCACGCTCGGGCGCACCTTGCTGCGTCTGATCGAACCGACGGCCGGCACGATCCGCTTCGAGGGCCAGGACCTGCTGGCGATGAAGGGGCCGGCGCTGCGAACGCTGCGCCGGCGCATGCAGATCGTCTTTCAGGATCCGTTCGCCTCGATCGACCCGCGCATGAGCGTCGGCGAAATCGTCGCCGAGGGCCTGGTGGTGCACGGCATCGGTAACGCCGCCGAGCGTGCCGCGCGTGTGGCCGAGGTGCTGGCGCTGGTCGGGCTGGATGGCACGCTGGCGCGGCGTTATCCGCACGCGCTCTCGGGCGGGCAGCGGCAGCGCATCGGCATCGCCCGCGCGCTCACGCTCGAGCCGAGCTTCATCGTCGCCGACGAGGCGGTCTCGTCGCTGGACGTCTCGGTACAGGCGCAGGTCCTGCGCGTGCTGGCCGAACTGCGCCAGCGGCTCGCGCTGACCATGCTCTTCATCACCCACAACCTCGGTGTCGTGCGCATGATCGCCGACCGCGTCGTGGTGATGTACCTCGGCCGTGTCGTCGAGGTCGGCCCCACCGCCGAATTGTTCGCGCGGCCGGCGCACCCGTACACACGTGCCCTGCTGGCCAGCGTGCCGGTGCCGGACCCGACGCTGCGGCCCGAACTGGCGGGCTTGCAGGGTGAACTGCCCTCGGGCATCGAGCGGCCGGCCGGCTGTGTCTTCCGCACCCGCTGCCCACACGCGATGCCGGCTTGTGCACAAGAACTGCCGGCGCTGGCCGAGGCCGGCCGCGACCACCGCGCCGCCTGCATCCGGCTGCAGGAGATCCGACACACATGAGGCCACCATGAGTGAGTTGCCCAACGTCCTGTTGCTCATCATCGATCAGCTGCGCGCCGACGCGCTCGGTTGTACCGACAGCCCGCACCGGGTGACGCCGAACATCGACCACCTGGCCTCGCGCGGCGTCACCTTTCGCCAGCACCATGCGCAGGGCTCGCCTTGCGGGCCGAGCCGCGCCTCGCTGGCCACCGGCATGTACGTGATGAACCACCGCGTGGTGACCAACGACGCACCGACTGCCGAGCATCTGAAGACGCTGCCGATGTTCGCGCGCGAACTCGGCTACGAGCCGGCGCTGGTGGGCTACACCACGACTGTGCCCGATCCGCGGCACACGCACGCCGCCGACCCGCGCTTCACCACCAACTCGATCGCCGGCGGCTGGAACATCGTGCGCAACTTCGAAGAGCCACGCGACCACTACCTGGCCTGGCTGTCGGGGCAGGGCTACCCGATCCCGGGCAAGTACGAGGAGCTGTTCCGTCCCGGTCCAGGCGAGCACGATCCAACCTGGTTTGCGCCCAGTCCGATCGCCGCCGCGCACACCGACACCGCCTGGTGCGCCGAGGGCGCGCTGGACTACCTGCGCATCCGCAGCCGCAAGCCCTGGTTCCTGCACCTGGGCTTCTTCAGGCCCCATCCGCCACTGATGCCTTCGGCACCGTACAACCGTGTCGTGCATCCGGCCGACACGCTGCCACCGGCACGCGCGCCAAACGCCGAGGCCGAGGCCGCCGTGCATCCGCTGACGCGGCTGATCCTCGACACCATGCAAGTGAAAAGTGCGATGCACTGGATGCCGGGTCTGGCGCGCGACCTCTCGCTCGCGGACGTGGCGCGCATGCGCGCCGCCTACCACGGGCTGCTGGCCGAGGTGGACCACCATGTCGGCCGCGTCATCGATCTGCTGGCGCAAAGCGGCCAGCTCGAGCGCACGCTGATCGTGCTGACCAGCGACCATGGCGAGCAGCTCGGCGACCATCACCTGGTGGCCAAGCGCGGCTACTTTCCGCAGAGCTACCACGTGCCCTGCATCGTGGTCGATCCACGCGCGACGGCCGACGCGACGCGCGGCACACAGTGCCGGGCCTTCACCGAAAACGTCGACCTGCTGCCGACGCTGATGGACTGGCTGGGTGCGCCCATTCCGCGCCAGTGCAACGGGCGCTCGCTGCTGCCCTTCGTGCGCGGCGAAGCGCCGCCCGACTGGCGCCGCGAAGCGCACTGGGAATACGACTTCCGCGACCTCGCCGGCGGCCGGGCGCACGAGCGGCTGGGCATTGCACGCGACGACTGCAGCCTGGCCGTGCTGCGCAGCGAGCGTTGGGCCTATGTGCACTTCGCCGCGCTGCCGCCGCTGCTGTTCGACCTGCAACAGGACCCGCACTGGCTGCACAACCTCGCCGACGACCCGGCGCACCAGGGCGCCGCGCTGCATATGGCGCGCCGTATGCTCGACTGGCGGCTGTCGCAGGCCGACCGCACGACCACCGGTTGGGCGATCAGCGCAAGCGGACTGCGCGCCTGGGATGCCTGAAGGCGCCGTGACCTTACCTGAATCCAACCATGAAGCTGATCCCTCTCGTTGTCGCCGCGCTGCTCGGCACCGGCGCCGCACAGGCGCAATTGCTGGCCAGCGGCGACCCCCGCCCCGATGGCACCGTGCTGTGGGCACGCACCGAGGCCACATTGAACCTGGTGTTCGAAGTCTCGGACGAGGCGCACTTCGAGTCGCCGGTGGTGCGACTGCCGGCGCGTGCCGATGCGGCGAGCGGGCTCACCGCGCAGGTCGAGGTGCGTGGGCTCAAACCCGAGACGCGCTACCACTTCCGCATCGTCGGCGCCGAAGGCTCAGCGCTGCCGGCGCGCGCCAGCTTCGTCACCGCGCCGCCGCCGCAGGAGTCGCGCGGCGTGAAGCTGCTGTTCGGCGCCGACCTTGGCGGGCAGGGCCACGGACGCCTGGCGCCGGGCAACCCGAGTGGCAAGACCGGCTGGCCGATCTTCGAAGCGATGCGCGCCGAGAGCGCCGACTTCTTTATCGCGCTGGGCGACATGCTCTACAGCGACCGGCCGGTCACCGCCGAGGCACCCGACAAGTCTTTCGCCAAGGGCAATACGTTTCAACTCCCCAAACCCGGCCCGGGCTACGTCAGCACGCTGGAGGACTTTCGGCGCGACTGGCTGTACCACCGCGGCGAGGCACACTTCGACCGCTTCCTGCGCGGCACGCCGCTGGTGGCCAGCTGGGACGACCATGAACTTGTCAACGACAGCGGCGGACCCGAGTTGGTGCACGGCCCGCGCGCCGACGAGCTGGCGCGCGACCCGCGGCTGAAGAACAGCGACCCTTCACGCCCGCGTGGTGCCGACAACCGGCGCCTGTCGGTGTTCCACAACCCTGCGCTCTACCGCGCCGGGCGGCAGGCGATGTTCGAGTGGAACCCGTTGCCGATGCTGCCGCTGGCCGTCGGCAGCGACCCCGCCCTCGCCCCCGAAGGCCGGCGCCTGCACCGCAGCCTGCGCTGGGGCGCGCAGCTGGAGCTCTTCGTGCTGGACACCCGCAGCTGGCGCGACCCACGCTACCGCGTCGACAGCGACGCCGCGCCCAAGACCATGCTCGGCGCGGCGCAGAAGGCCTGGCTGAAGCAGGAACTCGCGCGCAGCGACGCGTTGTGGAAAGTGATTGTCAGCTCGGTGCCGATCGGCATCGAAGGCGGCAACGAGCGCGACGGCGAACGGCGCATCTACCGCGATGCCTGGCTGCCGGTGGACACCGACAACCCATACGGCTATGGCCGCGAGTTGTGCGAGATCGTCGCGCACCTGAAGCGCGAACGCATCACCAACGTCGTCTTCCTCACCGGCGACCAGCACTTCAGCAACCTGATCGCCTACGACCCCGACGGTGACGGCGAGATCGACTTCCACGAGGCCAACATCGGCCCGCTGCGCGCCGGCCTCGGTGACGGTCGGCTCGACACCAGCCTGAACCCGCGCCGCCTCTACACCGACGAGGGGCAGGCCGAGCACACCTACGGCGCCCTGCGCATCGATGCGGCCAGCGGCGAACTCGTCATCAGCTTTCACGATGTGGCCGGCCAGGAGCGCCAGGGTGCGCGGCTGAGCCTGAGCCCCAGGCGCCGCTGAAGCGGCTTGAACGACAACACCGACCCGGAGACAAAGCCATGCGCATTACCAGACCCACCCTCCGTCCGCTGGCCGTTGCACTGATCGGCCTGGCTGCTCTGGCGGCCGGCTGTGCGCAAGCGCCGCTGGCCAACCCGGCCGGACCCGCCAGGGGCTGGGGTGCGCTGCACGCCGATACCGCGTCGCTCAGCCCGGCGCGCCCGCAGGACCAGGGTCTGTCGCCCGCACGGCTGGCACGGTTGGATGCCGCGATCGCCCGCGAGATCAGCGTAAGGCGCCTGCCCGGTGCGGTGATCGGCATCGTGCGCAACAGCCGCCTGGTGCACACCTTCGTCGGCGGCGTGCAGGACCCGGCCAGCGGCGTGCCGATGGCGCGCGATTCGATCTTTCGCATGTACTCGATGACCAAGGCGATGGTGGTAGCCACGGCGCTGACCTTGATGGAAGAGGGGCGCTTGCAACTCACCGATCCCGTATCGCGTTTCCTGCCCGCACTCAAGGGCCTGCAGGTGAGCGTGGCGCAGCGTGATGCGGCCACCGGCACCACCAGCTTCCGCCTCGTGAGCGCCGAGCGTGAAATGACGGTGCTGGATCTGATGCGCCACACCTCGGGGATCACGTATGGCGAGCGTTCGCCCAACCGGCCGGTGCACGAGGCCTACAAGACCCATGGTCTGGAGCTGGTGCCGTTCAAACTCACACGTTCGCAGTTCGTCGAAGGCCTGTCCAGGTCACCCCTGATGGCCCAGCCGGGCACCACCTTCGAGTACGGCCTGTCCACCGACCTGCTGGGCGCCGTGGTCGAGGCAGTGACCGGGCAGCGCCTGTCGGTGGCGATGCGTGAGCGCCTGTGGGCGCCGTTGAAGATGAAGGACACCGCCTTCTGGGTCGACGCCGCGCGCCGCGCGCGCCTGGCGCAGCCGTTCGCGGTGGACCCTTCGGACGGCAGCAAGCCCGATCTGCACGGTCTGGACACGCTGGCCAGTGAGCCGGCCTTCGATTCCGGCGGCGCCGGCAGTGTCTCCACACTCGACGACTATCTGCGCTTCACACAGATGCTGCTCAACGGCGGCACGCTTGACGGCGTGCGCGTATTGAGCCGCCACTCGGTGCAGCTGATGGCTGCCGACCACATCGACGCACGCATCGGCAACCCGATGGCGGCCAGCCTGTCCGCGCTGGGCACAGCCGGGTACTCGCACGCGCTGGGTGTGGGCGTACGCACGGCCGCTGGCGCCGGACTGCCCGGCTCGGTCGGCGAGATCACCTGGGCGGGCACCGGCGGTACCTATTTCTGGATCGATCCCAGTGAGCAGCTGGCTGTCGTCTACCTGACGCAGCGCCCGGGCGCCAGCCGCTCGCAGTACCGCCGCCTGATCCGGCAGCTTGTCTACCAGGCCATTGCCGACTGAAAGCCAGACAGCGCTGCCATCAACCGCCCGCCAATCGTCCAGGACCCCCGCCATGCCCATCAATCCCTTCCACCAAGCTGGCCGCTTCTACAAGGGCAACCTGCACACCCACAGCACCACGTCGGACGGTGTCCTCGGTGCCGAGGAGGTCTGCCGGCGCTACCGCGAGCGTGGCTACGACTTCATCTGCCTGTCCGACCATTTCCTGCCGGCCTACAAGTTTCCGATCACGGACACGCGGCCGTTTCGCACCGAAGGTTTCACCACCATCCTCGGCGCCGAGGTGCACGTGCCGGACACCGACCTGGGCGAGAAGTGGCATTTGCTGGCGAATGGCTTACCCCTGGACTTCGAACCCACACGCCCCGGCGAGACGGCGCCTGAGATTGCCGCGCGCTGCGCGGCGGCTGGCGCCTTCGTCAGCATGGTGCACCCGGCGTGGAATTCGCTGTCGTTGGCCGATGCTTCCAGCATCACCGCAGCACATGCCATCGAGGTCTACAACCACACCTCCGCCGTCAAGACCGACCGCGGCGACGGCACCGTGCTGCTGGACCAGCTGCTCTCGCGCGGCCACCGGCTGAACGCACTCGCCTGCGACGACGCCCACTTCGAGGCCGACGACGCGTTTGGTGCCTGGGTCATGGTCAAGGCCCTTTCCCGCGACCCTGACGCACTCGTGGCGGCCTTGAAGGCCGGCCACTACTACAGCTCCACCGGCGCCGAGATCCACGACATGCGGTTCGAGGGCGACGAGCTGGTGGTGGCGTGCTCGCCGGCCAGCGGTGTCTATCTGCAAGGCAAGGGCTCGCGCGCCGCGCAGCTGCTGGGCCGTGACATCACGCTGGCCCGCTTGCCGGCGCACAAGATGGGCAAACACGGTTTCATGCGTGTGACCGTGGTGAACGCCCATGGGCAGCGGGCCTGGAGCAACCCGATCTGGCGCGATGAACACTGACCGACTCTCGCCCGCGAAGACGCAGGGCACACCCAGCCAGAGCGAAGGCGACATCAACGGCACGCGCGAGCGTGCGCGGTGGCAGGCCACACATGTCGACGACGCCGGGCGCGCGCTGCTGGCGCGCGATGCCGACGCCTTTCTGTACCAGAGTGTCTCGACACCGTGTCTTTCCACCATCGCCAAGGCCGAGGGGCTCTGGATCGAGGACCTCTCCGGCCGCCGCTACATGGACTTCCACGGCAACAACGTGCACCACCTGGGGCACGGCCACCCGGAGGTGATCGCCGCGATCAAGGCCCAGCTCGATGCCTTGAGCTTTGCGCCGCGCCGCTTTGTGCCTGAGCGGGCGGTGGAACTGGCCGAGGCCCTGAACGCCAGGTTCCGTGCGCTGACAGGCCAGACCGGCCGTGTGCTCTTCACCACCGGCGGCAGTGATGCGGTGGAAGTGGCGCTCAAGCTCGCTCGCGCTGCCACCGGTCGCTTCAAGACGCTGAGCTTCTGGGATGCCTTTCATGGCGCCGGTTTCGGCTCCTCCAGCGTGGGCGGCGAGTCCTTGTTCCGCTCGGGTCGGCTGGGGCCGCTCCTGCCGGGCAGCGAACATGTGGCGCCCTTCGGCTGCTACCGCTGCGCCTACGGTCACCCGGTCGACGCGCTTGGCCAGCCCAACCTGGACCGGTGCCGGCTGGCCTGTGCCGCGATGGTGCGGTACGTGCTGGAGCGCGAGGGCGATGTGGCGGCCGTCATCGCCGAGCCCGCGCGCGCCGTGCCCTACCTGCCGCCGCCAGGTTACTGGGCGGCCGTGCGCGAAGCCTGCAACGCCCACGGCACGCTGCTGATCTTCGACGAGATCCCGACCGGTCTGGGCAAGACCGGCCGCTTCTTCGCCGCCGAGCACGATGGAGCCGTGCCGGATATCGTGGTCCTGGGCAAGGCCTTGGGCGGCGGTGTGCTGCCCATCGCAGCCTGCATCGCGCGCGACGAACTCAACCGCGTCGGTGAATTTGCGCTGGGCCACTACACCCACGAGAAGAACCCGGTCACCGCCGCGGCCGCGCTGGCCACGCTGCATGTCATCGAACGCGACGGGCTGGTCGAACAGGCGGCGCGCGTGGGTGAGCGCGCGCTGGAGCGCCTGCACGAGATGCAGCGCAAACACCCGCTGATCGGCAACGTGCGTGGTCGCGGCCTGCTGATCGGCATCGAACTGGTCAGCGACCGGGATTCCAAAGTTCCCGCCGCCGCCGCGGCCGAGCGTGTGTTGTATCGCGCGCTGTCGCGTGGCCTATCGTTCAAGACCACGATGGGCAGCGTCCTGACCCTGACGCCGCCCTTGATCACCACCCAAGCCCAGATGGATCAGGCGCTGGACATTCTGGATGTCTGTTTAACCGAGGAGAAGACCCCATGACCAACCGAAGCACCGTCGTTGACACCCCGCAGCGCGAAGCGATGCGCATCGCCGGCGAGAAGGTCCACAGCGAGCGTGTCATCGAGATCCGCTACCCGTGGTCCGGCGAAGTGGTTGCCACCGTGCCCAAGGCCAGCGTCGAGGACGTGCGGCGCGCGTTCTCGATCGCCTTCCAATACAAACCCAAGCTCACCCGCCACGAGCGCTACAAGATCCTGATGAAGGCCGGCGACATCATCGCCTCCCGGCGCGATGCGATCGCGCGCCTGATCACGCTCGAGTCGGGCCTGTGCATCAAGGACACGCTCTACGAGGTTGGCCGCGCGTCCGACGTGCTCTTGTTCTCAGCGCAGCAGGCGCTTCTCGACGACGGTCAGTCCTTCGCCTGCGACCTCACCCACCACGGCAAGAGCCGGCGTGTGCACACCATGCGCGAGCCGATGATGGGTGTGATCTCGGCGATCACGCCGTTCAATCACCCGCTGAACCAGGTGATCCACAAGGTGGCGCCTTCGGTGGCCACCAACAACCGCATGGTGTTGAAGCCGACCGAGAAAACACCGCTGGCCGCACTGGTGCTGGCCGACGTGCTGTACGAGGCTGGCCTGCCGCCGGAAATGCTGTCCGTCATCACCGGCGACCCGAAGGAGATCGCCGACGAGATGCTGACCAACCCGCACGCCGACGTCATCACCTTCACCGGAGGTGTGCCGATCGGCAAGTACATCGCCGCCAAGGCGGTCTACAAGCGCCAGGTGCTGGAGCTGGGCGGCAACGACCCCATCGTCGTGATGGACGACGCCGACGTGGTGAAGGCGGCCGACCTGGCGGCCAACGGTTCCTACAAGAACTCGGGCCAGCGTTGCACGGCCGTCAAGCGCATCTTCGTGCACGAGAAGGTCGCGCCCGAGTTCACCGAGGCGCTGCTGGCCAAGACACGGGCCTGGACCTACGGCGACCCGCTGGATACGAAGGTTGACATGGGCACCGTCATCGACGAGCCGGCGGCGCGCGAGTTCGAGCGTCGCGTCAACGACGCGGTGGCACAAGGCGCGCGCCTGCTGCACGGCAACCAGCGTGATGGCGCCAGCTACAGCCCGACCCTGATCGACCGCGTGCGTGGCGAGATGGAGGTAGCCAAGCAGGAGACCTTCGGCCCGGTGTCGCCGGTGCTCACCTTCCGCAACCTGGACGACGCCATCGCGCAGGTCAACTCCACCGCCTTTGGCCTGAGCTCGGGCATCTGCACCAATCGCCTGGACGACATCATGCGCTTCGTGCGCGAAGCGAACGTGGGCTCGGTCAACGTCTGGGAAGTGCCGGGCTACCGGCTCGAGGTCACGCCGTTCGGCGGCATCAAGGACTCGGGACTCGGCGTCAAGGAAGGTGTGCAGGAGTGCTGCAAGGCCTTCACCAACGTCAAGACCTACTCGCTGCCCTGGTGAGGGTAGTCTCCGCTTCGACTACTCCATGATCCACCTACTTAACCTGCTCGCTGCGATCGCCCTACTCGTGTGGGGTACCTATATCGTGCGTACCGGCATGACCCGGCTGCTGGGTGAGAACCTGCGCCTGGTACTCTCGCGCTCGGCGGGTAACCGTATCGCCGGTGTCTTAGCTGGCTTCAGCGTGACGAGCCTTGTGCAGTCAAGTACGGCTACCTGCATGATGATGGGCAGTTTTGTCGGCAAGGGCCTAGTGGCTGCAAGTCCAGCGTTGGCGGTGATGCTAGGAGCGGATGTCGGCACCGCTTTCATGGCGGTGGTGTACGCGTTCGATCTTTCGTGGTTGTCACCGCTGCTGATCTTCGTCGGTGTGGTGATGTTCATCTCGCGCCCGAACAGCGATAGCGGACGGGTAGGTCGGGTGCTCATCGGTCTTGGCGTGATCACGCTCGCTCTGCAACTGATCACAGGGGCCACCAAACCGCTCACTGAAGCCACAGCAGTGCGAGCGCTGCTAGTAGCGCTGCCCAACGAGGTGTTGCTTAACATCTTGATGGGCATCGCGATCACGGTACTCGCATACTCGAGTCTGGCCGTGGTATTGCTGACTGCGACGCTGGCCGCCACCGGACTGCTGCCAGTGCAAGTTGCGCTTGGGCTTGTGATTGGCGCCAATATCGGCAGTGCGGTACTGGCTATCCTGGCCACTGGCGGACAACCCGCCGCGGCGCGTCGTATTCCTTTGGGTAACCTGCTGTTCAAGTTGCTGGGCGCGGCTGTCGCGCTACCATTGTTACCCGGGGCACTTGTGCTGCTGCAGCAGCATTTAAATGCTGTACACCAGTTGGTGGTGGGCTTTCACCTTTTATTCAACTTGGTGCTGGCAGTGATGTGTTTAGGCCTCACCGGTCTAGTGGTTCAAATCACTGAGCGATTGTTACCCGATCCGCAGCGAGGCGTGGACGAGCGTCAGAGTCACCTCGACCCCAGTCTGCTCGGTACGCCATCGCTGGCCATCGCCGGTGCTGCACGCGAAGCGCTGTATCAGGCTGACGTGGTCGAGAGCATGATGCGAGGGATGCTGGTGGTGATTCGCAACAACGATCTCGAAATGTCAGAGCGCTTACGCCGCAAAGACGATCTAGTCGACACCCTGTACTCGGCAATTAAGTTTTATCTGACCCAGATCTCTAGCGAGGCACTGTCCGAGCGTGAGGGCCGACGCTGGACCGATATCATCAGCTTTACCATCAACATGGAGCAGGTAGCAGATATTATCGAGCGTGTGCTACAGGACGTCGAAGACAAGAAGATCCGCAAAAACCGAAGCTTCTCCGACGCCGGTATGGCTGAGATTTGCCATCTGCACGAGCAACTGCTGTCCAATCTGCGCTTGGCGATGAGCGTCTTCCTCAACGGCCATGTGAATGACGCGCGCAAACTGCTGGAGGACAAAGCCCGATTTAGCTCGCTGGAGCGCGAGTACGCCGCCAGTCACATCGCGAGGCTGCAAGACAATACAGCGCAGAGCGTCGAGACGAGCTCGCTACACCTGGATCTCATCAGCGAGCTTAAACGTATTAACACGCACCTGTGCAGTGTGGCTTATCCGATCCTGGAGTCAGCCGGCGTACTGGCCTTAAGCCGCCTGCAGCGCGAGCAGCTGGTCGGGCAGGACAGGTCGGACTGACTCGATCCTGCCCTTGTACCCAAAGGTCTACCCAGAGGCTGCCTTTTTATACTTTTCTATGCCGCCAAATTAAAAAGGCGCCCGCAGGCGTCCGCGGTCATTGTTTTCGTTGATATTTCTTGTTGGGGGGCAGGTCAATCGCTGCAGGTACTGTCGGCGGTCTGATCGCGTGGGCTTTGAGCCAAATGCCCTATGTCGATAGGGGCCAAGTGCAGTTAAGAAGCAGCGCTCTAACATCACAAATTCAGCAGAAGCCAATGACTGAACTGGGCTATCGCCTGCCGGTCAGTGACATTTCCCGACCGGCTCGGGCACTCGATCGCAGCCGTTGGTCATGCTGCATCCGCTAAGCTTGGTACTCGCTCGAGGTCAATATTCGCTCGAGGCATCGGCAGCGTGCGCGCTGGCAAACGCACAATTGATCAATTCGTCACGGAGCCAGGAGAGTGACTCTCAACGATGTAAATCTCATTTTCCAGATCATTTCATCCGTCGCAGTGGTCGCGACCCTCGTCGCCTTAGTGGTCTCGTTGCGCCAGAACACAAAGGCGCAACGGATGGCGTCGGTCCAGTCGATCACCGCCGCGATCGCGGCAATCAACGTGCCCGCGATGGAATCTCCCGCGCTTGGTCGCGCCGTTGCGGCAATACAGCGCGACTGGGCGGCGGCGACCCGAGACGAGCGTATCGTCGCGCACTTTTTCTGCTTCACATTCTTCAAGCTCTGCGAACAAGCCTGGGTCCAGTACAAGGCCGGCGCACTTGATGAAGACCAGTGGGCGGGCTGGGAAGTGTCGCTCCTGCGGATTTACCACAGCCCCGGCATCCAAGCCGTTTGGTGGCCGGCGCGGCACTATGCATACTCAAAGGCGTTTCAGGACTATCTAGCCGAGAGCAGCCTGCCGGAGTGGATCGGACAATCGACCCAGTACGACATGTTTGATGGCCCCACCGGAGTGAAGGAGGCCGCCGAGGCGCCCGCGGGTCAAGCGACGATGTCTGGTTTACCCCGGGGCCTGTCGGATTGAAGAGGGATTGAAAAGGGCGTTTGAATTTCCTATGCTCGGAAACACCATCGACGAGCGCGAAGTGCGCCTGTCAGCCGGCGCAGCGTTCGTCGGGCTGGTGTGCGGTGACATCATGACCATGCCCGGCCTGCCGGCCACCGCCTCCATCGGCATGGACGATGACAGCCTCATCGTCCGTCTGTTCTGAAACTGCGGCCATCGCGCCTCCGCCCGACCACCCCTCCACATTCACGCAGGATCTCACCCCATGAGCTCACGCCGCCGCACCTTGGGCCTGTTGGCTTCCTCCACGCTGGCCACCGTGGCCATCGTCGCCACCCTCGCCGCGCCGGCCAACGCCTGGGCCCAGGGCAAGCCCATCCGCCTGGTGGTGCCCTACCCGCCTGGGGGGCCGCTGGACATCGTCGCGCGCGCGCTGGCTGAGCGCGTGAAAGACAGCCTGGGCACAGTGGTGGTGGAAAACCGTCCGGGTGCCGGTGGCAATGTGGGCGCCGACCTGGTGGCCAAGTCGGCACCCGACGGGGCCACCATCGTCATGGGGGCTGTGGCCACGCACGCCATCAACCCCTGGCTGTACAGCCGCATCCCCTACGACCCGCTGCGCGACTTCACCCCCATCACCCTGGTGGCGCAGGTGCCCAACGTGCTGGTGATGAACGCCGAGACCGCCGCGCAGCTGAACATCCGCTCGATGGCCGACCTGGTGGACTACTCTAAGAAGAATCCGGGGCGCCTGAACTACGGCTCTGGCGGCAACGGCAGCGCAGGGCACCTGGCCGGCGAAATCTTCAAGGCCCAGGCTGGGCTATTCGTTGTGCACATTCCCTATGCGGGCGGGCCGCCGGCGCAGCTGGCCCTGGTCAGCGGGCAGGTGGACTTCAATTTCGACAACTTGGCCGCGGCCTCGGCCAACATCCGATCGGGCAAGCTCAAGGCCCTGGCCGTGACCACCGCGCGCAAGTCCAGTGCCATGCCGGAGTTGCCCACGGTGGCCGAGGCTGGAGCGCGGCTCGGCCTGAAGGACTTCGATATCAGCACCTGGTTCGGTCTGTTCGGTCCGGCCCGCCTGCCGGCCGACGTCACCGCCCGTCTGAACAAGGGCTTCGTGGAAGCGCTGAACTCGCCCGAGCTGAAGGCCCGCATGGCCACGCTGATGGCCGAGCCCTCCCCCACCACACCCGAGCAATTCGCCGCCTTCGTGAAGGCCGAATTGGCGAAGTATGAGCCGGTGGTGAAGGCCAGCGGCGCCAAGGCTGACTGAGCCAGTTACCGTCGGCGTGACGACACGCCCACCTGAAGGCCTCCAGCCACTCAAGGCCGGTCGCAGGGCATCACGGAAAGTACGATTCTCGGCGAAGTGGAACAACCGGCGCAGCAGAGTCGGACAGATGCAAAGCTGCACAGAGCCCGTTGAAGCCACTCTTACGCCCACGCAGCTTGAAACGCTTCCGAGCGACTCGGCGTAAGCTCCCCCCCCCTGGGATCAGAATGAAAAGTCGGCGCTTCGTTGCTCACCAACGACCACCAGTTGGTCGGCGCGCGGACCTTTCCTATGACGCTTCCTGCGCTCCAGCGGCCTCTTCGGCAGCGCTCAGCCGCGCTTCAGCCTGGTGACCTCACCGCCGCTGGCCTCCACCAACTTGTGCGGCTCGATGCCGAACACGTCATTCCACGTTCCGGCCGCCGCCCACACCTCGGGCCACTGCAAGAGATCCGGATCGATGAACACGCGCAGGTGCGTTTTGTGGCCAAACGGCGGCACACCACCGATCGGGAAGCCGGTCACCTCGCGCACGGTGTCGGCATCCACCCGGGAGCACTTGGCGCCACCGGCGGCCGCGGCCAGTTTCTTCTCGTCGAGTTGGTTCGAGCCGCTCACATACGCAAGCACTACTTCGCCGTCGACGGCGAAGATAAGACTCTTCACGATCTGGCCCACATCCACCCCGATGGCGGTGGCTGCATCGACTGCCGTCTTGGTGCTCTCGGGGAACGAGCGCGGCTCGATGATGAGCCCGCGGGCGGCACCGGCCTCAAGGACGCGAAGCACATTGGGATGCCGATCGGTCACGGCGCGAGACGCCACCCGCACCGGATCGCGACTGCTTGATGTTGTCGTCCGCGTTGGCACACCTGAACTCCACGTCTGGTATCACCGATGAAGGGGAGTATCCCTCGATTCCATCGTCGTCGTCCCGTGGATGGATGCGCGAGACTTACGAGACCTCAGATCAAGCGGCGACGTCTGGTTTACCCCGAGGCTTGTTGGACTGAAGCGGGCGCGTAGAGAGCGTTTGAATTTCTTATGTTCACCCGAAGAGCCCCAGTCGGATCAGTAACCATCGATTGCCCATGGGTGAGTTCTAACGCTGGCGCGCCAGCTCAAGGGTCTTGTCAGAACGCCTCACGGTGGCTTTGCCTTAACCGCTTTGCGTGGCCATCTCAGCCTGCACCCGTCCCAGCGACGAAAGCTGTCGAATATCACCAGCTCCACCGAGCCCAGCTGTGCAATCTGTTCACACTCAAATGATCGTGGAACCGTCGAAATCTGCGTCAGATAGCGGCGTACCCTTGTGGGGGGCACTCGTCCCTGAAGGCGCGATGCGCCCTTCACTTGGGAGTAAACATGCCTTGGACTACTTCGGCACTGCCGCCGCCACCCAGACCTCCGTGCTGGTGAGCGACTCCAAGAACTTGACGACTTTCTTGATTTCCTCATCGGTCATGCCCGTCGGCTGGAGAACGGGTGATTTCTTCGGATCGTTACCACCGCCATTGGACATGTAGCGCACGGCAGCTTCGAGTGTGGCCGAGCTGCCGTCATGAAAATAAGGCGCCTTAAGCGCAACCGATCGCAAACTGGGCGTCTTGAACGCGCTCATATCGTTTTCGTCTTTCGTGACATTGAACCGCCCCACATCGGGCTTGGCTTTACCGGCCTCGAGGCCAATGTTGCCGAAGGTGCTGTTGCCGTAGTGCGGTGGCGTGTGGCAGACGGCGCAGCGTCCCTTCCCCGTGAACAGCAAAAAGCCCTCGACCGCGTCCTTGCTGACGGCTTTAACGTTGCC
>VGHB01000013.1 GCA_016868355.1 Betaproteobacteria bacterium
GCCGTAGATCATCACCAAGCCGCCGTACCGGTTGTTGACCGGGTCCCACACGGCCGAGGTCAGAAAGCCCAAGCCGAACTCCTGGATGGCCGGGCCGGCGCCGAACACCAGCGAGACGATGATGCCCACCATCAGCGCCAAGGTCAGCCACGCCGCACCCGTGGCCGCGGCCGAGAAAGCCGTATCCGTCCAGAGCGTGTTCATTAAGCGCGGCGCCCTGGGCGAGGGGTCGCCAGAGTGGGTTTGGGTAGGCGTCGGCGAGGACTTCCCAGTGGTGAGGGCATCGGCGTTCATGGTCTCTTCAATGCGGACGGGGGCCCTCTTCGATCGAAGAGCCCCCGGGGTTTTCAGTCTGAATACCCTGATCGCTTACCGGGTTGGCACCGGCTTGCCGGAGGCATCCTTGATGTTGGCCCATGAGTTGCGGACCAGGTTCTTCACCGCATCGGGCAGGACCACGTACTCCAGGTCAGCGGCCATGTTGTCGCCGTTGCGGAACGCCCAGTCAAAGAACTTCAACACCGCCGTGGCCTGAGCTGGCTTGTCTTGCGCGGTGTGCATCATGATGAAGGTGGCGCCCGTGATCGGCCAAGCGTCCTTACCAGGCTGATCGGTCAGGATCTGATAGAAACTTTTGCTCCACTCAGCACCGGCAGCCGCAGCCTTGAAGTTGAGGTCATCGGGCCCAATGAAAACGCCATCCTTGTTGCGCATCAGCACATGCGACATCTTGTTTTGCTTGGCATAAGCGTATTCGACGTAGCCAATGCTGTTGGGCAGGCGTTGCACGAAGGCAGATACGCCTTCATTGCCCTTGCCGCCGGCACCCGTAGGCCAGTTGACGGCCGTGCCTTCACCAACCTTGTCTTTCCACTCGGTGTTGACCTTGCTCAGGTAGTTGGTGAACAGGAACGTTGTACCCGACCCGTCGGCCCGACGCACGACGGAAATGGCCGCATCGGGCAGCTTGACGCCCGGGTTCAGTGACGCCAAAGCGGCGTCGTTCCACTTGGTGATCTTGCCCAAATAGATGTCGCCGAGGAGTTGGCCTGTCATCCGGATTTCGCCAGGCTTGATGCCGGCGATGTTGACCACCGGCACCACACCACCGATCACCGTGGGAAACTGCATGAGGCCATCTTTGGCCAACTCATCGTCCTTCAAAGGGGCGTCCGAGGCACCGAAGTCCACGGTCTTGCCCTTGATCTGACGCATACCTGCGCCTGAGCCGACCGACTGGTAGTTCACCCGGGCACCAACAGCCTTGTTGTAGGCGTCAGCCCACTTGGCATACACCGGCGCGGGAAAAGAGGCACCGGCACCGGTCACGTCCTGGGCGGCGGCAGGGGCTGCCGAGAAGGCTGCTGCGGTCAGCAGGGCGGCTACATGGGAAAACTTCATCAAGGACCTCCTTGTGGGGGTTGGTTGGTTGAACAGTTCAAGCAGCGTATTCGCCGTTTGTGATGGTTTTGTGACGAAACAGCCGGACCATCATGAAAACGGGGCTGTTGGGCCGGACGGCCCTCCTTACGGGTAACGGTTGGGCACCAGCATGGTCTCGGGCACGGGGTGGCGCAGGTAATCCTGGTGGCGAACCCGCTCGGGTAGCACCACTTCCTGCCGGGGAACCTCTTGGTAGGGGAAGTGCTCGAGCAAGTGCGCGATGCAGTTCAGTCGGGCCCGCTTCTTGTCAACAGCCGGCACCACCCACCAGGGCGCCTCGGCAATGTGCGTGCGCTCCAACATCACCTCTTTGGCACGGGTGTAGTCTTCCCACCGGCGCCGGCTTTCCAGGTCCATGGGCGACAGCTTCCATTGCTTGAGTGGGTCGTGTATGCGAGACAGGAAGCGCAGGTGCTGTTCCTCATCGGTGATCGAGAACCAGTACTTGATGAGCTGGATGCCGGAGCGCACCAACATGCGCTCAAACTCGGGTACCGATCGAAAGAACTCTTCAACCTCTTCGTCCGAGCAGAATCCCATCACGCTTTCCACACCGGCCCGGTTGTACCAACTGCGGTCGAACAGCACCACTTCACCGGCAGCGGGCAGGTGCGACACATAGCGCTGAAAGTACCACTGGGTCCGCTCTCGGTCGTTGGGTGCAGGCAAAGCCACCACCCGGCACACCCGGGGGTTCAGGCGCTGCGTGATCCGCTTGATCACGCCGCCCTTGCCCGCCGAATCCCGCCCCTCAAAAACAATCACCACCTTGCGGCGTTCTTGCACCACCCAGTCTTGCAACTTCACCAGCTCGCGCTGCAGCGCAAAGAGCTCCTTGAAGTACACCCCGCGGGGCAGCATTCCCTCGATGCGACGATCTTCAGCGCTTCTGAAGTGGTCCTCATCTTCCCGTTCGAGCTCAAACTCTTCGTCGTAACCATCCAGAAGGTCTTGCTCCAAGCGGGCCATCAGGCGGTCGCGTTCCTCGCTGCTCAGGGGGTCAGGGTTGCGCATGGGTCTTGCATCTGGTTCAACACGCCGCATACTGCGGCCTGCCCATGACCGCGCTGTGACAAGTCCCAGCTCTTGCGCACAGCAGACGGCAGTGGGCTGCCACCAACCCACATCAAGTTGTCATGCAAGGGCCCCAAGCTTTCAGCATGGGAATCGCTGAATTTCTGCGCCTGCAGGCCAGCCGCTTGCGTGATGAGGTGACTCTGGGTTGGCTCACGGCCCAGGGCGGATCAGTGCTGCCTGGCCTGCTCATCGTGCTGGCTGCAGTGCCCAGCCTGCTGCCGATTCCGGGTGTTGGCAACATCACAGGCAGCGCCTTGGTGGCCCTGGCGGTTTCGATATGGCGGGGCCGCCACCCGCTGGAACTCCCGGCGAAAGTCCAGGCCTGGCGCCTGTCACCGGGCAGCGCAAGCCGCTTGCTGCGGATCTTGGCGTGGCTGCACGAGTGTGCTGCACGGTATCTCAAGCCCAGGGCGCACAGCTGGGTCGGTACCCGCGCCTGGCCTTGGGCGGCATGGCCCGTTGCAGCCATGGGCGTGGTGATCTTTCTGCCCATACCCTTGGGCAACGTCTTCGGTGCGGTGGCCCTCGTGGTCCTGGGCCTGGGGCACAGCATGGAAGATGGGCTGGCCGTGGCCGTGGGATGGGCGCTGTCTGGTTTGACCTTGCTGTACACACTGGCCCTGACCTGGGGGCTGGCGGCACTGGGTCATCAACTGTGGCAGGCTGTCGAACGCTGGATGGGGTTGGCCGGCTGAAAACCGAGCGCCTGCAAGCCCAGCGAAACGGCTGACCAAGCCGGTTCAATCCCGACGCGAAAAGAACCAGAAGGCGGCCAATCCCGAAGCACTGAGTATTCCGCTGGCCACCAAGATGAAGCCCTGGGGATCTTCAGCCCAGGGAATACCACCCACATTCATGCCGAACAGGCCTGCCACCAGGTTGATGGGCAGCGCCAGGACGGTTGTCGCCGTCAGCGCGAACAAGCTTCGATTGGACTGTTCACTGGCCTGGGCCGCGATCTCCTCTTGCAAGAGCTTGATGCGCTCCTTCAAACCACCGAGGTCATCGAGCACCAGCGCCATCTCGTCGGAGGTTTGACGCAGCTCTTCCAGGTCGGGCGCCGACACCCAGGCCGGGGGGTGCCGCATGAAGCGAAACAGCGCTCCGGGCTCGGGAGCCAGCAGCCGCTCCAAGCGCACCAGCACGCGCCTGAGGCGACTCAAATCGGCGCGCCGGGCCGCCAAGCGTCCGCTGAGCAATTGATCTTCAATCGAATCCACCTGGTCAGAGGCCTGCCGAACCAGGTGCTCCAACACGCGACCCTGATCCTGCATCAGCTCGGTCAACAGGGCCATCGTGGAGCCAAAGGCGTGCCCCTGACGGACCGATTGCCGCAGCCTGTCAACCGACCGCAGGGGGTGGGTTCGAGCCGTGATCAGCAGATCGGGCCGAACTTGCATCCACAGGGTGGCGATCTCAGAGGGGTCAAACGCAAACTCATAGGCCACATCGTTGACCACAGCCACCAAAGCCGACTGCGTCTGTTCGATTCGCGTCGACCGGGATCCCTGATCCAGGGCCTCGATGAATTCGCACGTAACCTTAAGATGTTCGACCAACAGGTGGCGCACACCGGCGTCGCTGAGGTTGAAGTGCAACCACAAGAACCCCTGCACCGGCCCCGAAGCGCCAACAGGCGGGCCAGACAGCCAGGTCTGACAGTCCTCCCAGGAAACCGCGCGAGCCGGCACGCCAGGCTTGAACTCAAAGCTGCAGATGAGGCCTTGCGCGTCGGATCCGTAATGGTTCATATCTGGGTGGCCCAGGACGATGAGGTGCGCAGGAACCGGCCCGCACGTGGTCGACAGACGCGCCGTTGCGCCTTGGAAAGCCAAGTCGGCATCCTGATCGGCCACCATGACGGTTTCATGACGGCCCCTGCGGCCCTGTCATCGTCGACCTTCACGCAACCGGCGGTGTCACTCCCCCGCCACACGAACGCCCCACCATGACTGAATGCTCACTCGCGCTTTGTCGGCCTTTTCTGCTCGAACGTGGCGGCCTGTGGTGATGGGAGTCGTGTCTGTGGCTTGGGCCATGCACGCCCATGCCGCTCGCCCCATGCTGACCGATGACGCCCGCGTGGTGGACGCCGTGGAAGGAACAGGGCCCGCCAATGGCGGGCCCTTTGAAGCTGAACCACAAGGCCAGTGGGCGTTTCTGCCCACCAGCGCTTGCAGTCCGTCGCGGACTTAAACCGTACCCACAGGGCCACCGCCCTTGCGGGTCACCACCACCGTAGCCGACCGTGGGCGGCGCCCGGCAGCGGCACCCGCCTGGCTTGCCGGCCAGGTGCTGGTGGGGTTGGCCAAGGTGCCGTCCTCACCCGGATGCTGGACGTTTACGAACATTGTTTGGTAGTCAGGCGTGAAGGCAATGCCCGTGACCTCGCAATCCTTTGGGCCGACAAGGAAGCGGCGCAAGTTATCGGCGGTGGCCAATGCACCCCGTCGCGTCTGCGTGCCGCCTGCGGCCGTCACCGTGGTGCCATCACCCACCTTTCCAGGAACAGCGGCCAACATCATGCAATTGGTGACATCGGTAAACGCACCATCATCAGTCTGTATCCACAAAAGCCCTCGTGGATCGAAAGCCAGACCGTCAGGGCTGGAGAAATCGTTCACAGCCGTCAGGCCTGACAGGTTCACGTCTGCCGCCGCAGCAGCCTCAGCGCCAAAAAGGTAGATGTCCCAGGTAAAGGCGGTGGCGGAGCTTCCCTCTTTCCAACGGACGATGTGGCCGTTGACGTTGCCACGGTTGGTTCGCGTCGATCCGGAGTCCGACGTGAAGGTGTCTTCGTAGTAGCGCGGGTTGGCCGCATCCGGCTTGAGCTGGTTGCCGGAGGGGGTCGCGCTCAAGGCCACACGGTTGCTGTTGTTGGTCATCGTCATGTAGGCCTCGTTGTTCAGCGGGTTCACACCGCCCCACTCCGGCCGGTCCATCTTGGTGGCGCCCAGCGAATCGGCGGCCAAGCGTACAAACGTCACCACATCGGCTTGGCTTGAGAAGGGGTAGAGGCTGTTGCTGGCATCCAGCCCATTCTTGCCGTGGGTGAGTTCAAGCCAAACACCCGTGCCGTCGGCATTGAACTTGGCCACATACAACGTGCCCTCGTCCAGGTACTTGGCGCCAGCGGCCAAACCACCACCGATGTCCTTGGGGTCCCACAGGGCCTTGGAGACGAACTTGTAGACGTACTCGTTACGGGCGTCGTCGCCGGAGTACATGATGACCGGCTGACCGGCCACGGCCGGAGCGGGCCAAGCCCCTTCGTGGTTGAAGCGGCCCAAGGCACTGCGCTTGACCGGCACGGAGGTGGGATCGAAGGGGTCGATCTCAACGTTCCAGCCGAAGGTGTTGATGACGTTGCGGTAGTCCCCTGCCGCGGTTTCGGCGGTCACAGCCGAATTCCAGCGCGCAAACAGGTCGTCCGTGCCTGCAGAATCCCAGCGATAGGGGCTTACACGGCCTTGTGGGAGGCCGTATCGGCCCAGGGCACGAACTTCAGCGGCACTTCGCCTGGCATCGTCCCCCGCTGAACGTGCAATCACATTGAGGTAGTTCTCTTCGCAGGTGAGGTAGGTTCCCCAAGGCGTGTAGCCGTTGCCGCAGTTGTTGTTTGTGCCGCGGGTCATGGTGCCATCGGGCGAATACTTGGTCTTGACCAAGTCGCTGCCGCGCACAGGGCCGCTGAAGGCCATCGGAGTGGCCGAGGTGATGCGCCGGTTCAGGCGCGAGCCCCGAACCATGGCCATGTCGGGGTTGGTGCCGCTGCGCTTGACCTCGCAAATCGAAACGCCATGGGCGTGGATCTCTTTATCGACCTCGGAACCCACGCGCTGGGATCCGGGGGTCAGACCATTGGGGTGCAGTCCGAAGGGCTGTACGACATATTCATGGTTAACGCACAAGACACCGCGGTCTGATCGGTCAGCGGCAAACTTGCCGTCTTCGCCCAACCCGAAGTACCACATCCCATCGTGGCCATCTCCGATGCGGCGCTGATAGGAGTCGGCTGATTCGCTGCCATCATTTTTCCAGCTCTCGTCACCGAAGTGCAGGGGATCGCCCAAGGCATGCAGGATGCTGACTTGGTATCCATCTGGAACGGTCACCACATCCAAGCGGTTCTTGGCCACGGCACTGAAGCCCAGCGCCAATGGCTTGGACTCAAGGCCACTATCCTGGCCACCGGCACAGGCGCTCAGGCTCAAGGTGCCGAACACGGCTGCAGTTGTGGCGCTGATGCCGCCAAACACGGTCTGTCGACGCGAGAGGCGGGCGTTGAGGATGTCCTCAAAATGAAGGTTGTTTGAAGAATTGACGACTTCGTTGTCGTCATAGTGGTTGGGTTCAGACACTTGGCTCATAGAGGCTCCGGTTGGTTGACATGCAATTCACCGAAGAATGCCGAGGGCGTATGACGCTAGTGTGAAGGCAGCGGCCTGCCCTACCCGATCAGCATACGCCCCAAGCAAACCAAACCCGCCGGCGCCTCCAGCCAAGCCTCGATCTGAACCGGACCCTCACCCACCGAAATGGCCTGGCCCTTGACCATCCCCATACAAGCCAAGGCCTGCGACAACGGTGTGGCCTGCGGGTGCTGCAAGCGCAGGGCCTGCAAGCGCAGACCCGAGGGCGGCATCTGAGCCACCGGGTGCACCGCACCCCACTGAATCAAGGTGGGCAGCGCGCCTCCAAACAGGCGATGACCATCGTCGCGAACGGTGATCTGCCACTCCAGCAAGCCTGCTGCGGTCATGCGCGAAGCACTCAACACAGGCCCGCGCTCGATACCCAGTGGGTACAAAGCGGCGCGCGCAGCTTGCACATCCGAGCTGCGGGCCACCCAATGGCACAGCTGCGGGCCTTCGTTTGCCAGGCGCTTGATCAGCGCGGGGTCATCCAAGTCAAACCATCGCTGCAAGCCGGGTGCACGTGTGGGCGTGGCACCCGGGTCAACCGCAATGATTTCCAGGTATGCCCTCTCGAAGCCCGGGCCATCCACCCGCAACAATCGGTTGTGGGTCCCCATCAGCGGGTGTGCCCCACCGGGGCCAGGTGTCACCCCAAGCACAGACTCACACCACCGCACGCCCTCATCCAAACTCGAAGCCGCCACCACCAGGTGGTCCAACACCGCCGTCAGCGGCATGTTCCATCCCCCTGTTGTTCACCCACCTTCAAGCCCAGGTGGCTGGCCGACACCCGCTCGTTGCCCGGAATATTTCGGTGGATGGGCCGGTTGAGCAGCTCGGCTTGGCCCTGCTTGCCGCGCAGCACCAGGGCACTCGTGCCTCCGCCATCGAGGTTGATGCCCTCCGTGGCGCCCAATGCCTTGAGCCAGGCGGCCAGGTCATGCAGCGTGGCGCCCAAGCTGTATTCGAACTGCCGACCGTCCACCACCAGAAGCCACATCCAGCGGCCGTCAGCCGAAACACCCACCGCGGTGCGCGGATGCACCGAGGGCACCAGCACCCTGGGCGCCACATCGTGCCCCCCGCGCAAGACGATGTCGAATCCCCCGACGGCATTGCGCACACCCGTGGATGGGAAGGGCGGGGCTTGGATGCGCACCGCTCCGTCGTTCATCATCAACAGGGCCGGGTACTGCTTGCTCGGGCCCGACACCGGTCGTCCCTGGCTCACCTGAAAGCCGGCCACTTCCATCAACAGTCCCTCTTGATCGACCACAGGCCCAAACGGTGCGGCATTGATGGCCAGGTGCAGCTGGTGTTCGCGCAGGAAGGTGCTGGTCTTGAGCCCGATGGTTTCGGGCGTGTGACGGCCGGGCGGCGCCATCGGGGCATCGCCCCATGTGGCCGGCGGTGTGGCCAACCACTGCAGGCAAGGCGTCTGCAGGTCAATTCGGGCCAGGTGTAAAACAGCTTGGCGCGGCTCCAACACCTGCAGTTCGGCCACGGCCACACCCGCAAAGCGGGGCTTCCAACTGGGGGACAGGACCGGCCCAGCTTCAGCACCCAGGGCACCGGGGCGCAAGGTGGCGCGCATCGACTCGCGTCGATCAACCAACAGCTCCACCTCGGCCCAGTCCCCATCCACCGTCAGGGCCACCGGCCCGCCCTGAAGGTGATGCAGCCCTTGGATGTCCTGCCAGCCGGCGTTGGGCAAGCGGCGGCCCACCACTCGATACTGCCCAGCTGGCAGATGGTCAGCAGACCACAGCGCTGGTGCTGTAGACCCGTGGGGCTTGGGCGTTGGCGCAGCACGGCGCACCAGGGGCCAAGACCCCGGGCGCCAACCCACGGCAAAGCGCGGCGAATGGGCAGGCCCACGTTGCCGATACCAGGCCTGCAGTTCCTGCGCATAGAGGTCCAACACGCCACGGCTGAACCACAGTACATGGCCCGCCTGCCCAAGGCTGTCGACCAACTCCATCGACCGCCTGAGTTGATCCCACGAAGAGTCAGGACCATCGCCGACGATGCGGATGCCGGCCACCAGCTCATCGGGCCGATAGGCGCCCCGCGCCTGCACCGCGGTGGTTTGCTCGCGCCAGGTTTTTTCGAACGCCGCGTAGCTCATGCGGTAGGCCTGGGGGATGACCTCATCCCAATGCGGCACCACACGCTGGGCGGCTTCCTGGCGCACCGGCAAGCCGCTCAAGCGGTCGGCATCGGACCATGCCGTCCATCGTGGCCAATCCAACAAGTAGTTCTCCCAGCTCCAGGGATAAACCGCAGGGCTGAGCGACACCACCAGACCAGGCCGGCGGGCTCTGACCTCTTGAACAAACCAGCGGGCGTATTCGTCAACCTTGGAGGCTCGCCAGCGCATCCAAGCCGGGTCTCGATGGTCTGCTGGCGGCTGTGCGCCGAGGTGCTCAGCCGCATAAACGCGGCGTGTGTAATCGTCATAGCCCATCGTCACGTGGGGCCACACGATGCGGTCGTCCAACTGAATGCCGTCGAGGTCATAGCGGTCGATGGCTTCCAGCACCAGGTCCAGCAACAGCGCTCGCGACTGCGGATGCAAGGGGTTGAGCCAGACGAACCCGTTGGGGGCCACCTCGCGGCCCTGCAGGTCACGGCTAAGCCACTCGGGTTTGCTCTGGCGCAAGTGGTTCATCGTGGACTGATGCGCGGCCATGAAGCCGTACTCAAACCAGGCTATGGCCAGCAAGCCCTGGCGGTGGGCCTCGGTTACCGCTTCATGCAACAGGTCTCGAGGTGCTTGTGCGCGGGTGTGCGGGGAATCGGCCGGGTCTTGCTCGCGGCCTGCAGGCCGCTGCGAAACGCCGATGGCCCGGCGCAGCACCTCCGAAGGGAACTGGGTGTAGCCGTTCTTCCAGGCCTCGATGTAGACGGTGTTCAAGCCAATCTCGCGCAGCCGCTGCATGGTGCGCGCCGTGTGCTCGGGGCTGGCCAGGGCGTCGTTGGCGGTGGTGGTGAGCCAGGTGCCACGCACTTGTGGGCGGCTGGGTGCTTCGGGCCTTGCAGCCTGCTGTTCCAGCGTACCTGGCGCTTGCTCTTGGCTCTGCGCAAAGCCCCACCCGCACGCCAACACGCACAGCAGCTTCAAAGCGGCCATTTGGATGCAAAGCCGACGTCCGGTCTTTGGTCCGCGAAGGCTCGCGCGACGGTTTGAAGGGTTCATCATTAAGCTTCAGCCCTTGCTTTCCTGCTTGGGGTCTAAAGCATCGCGCAAGCCATCGCCCAACAGATTGAAGGCCAGACTTACCAGCAGAATCGTTGCGCCGGGGGCTGCAGCCACCCACCATTGATCAAGCAGGAACTGCCGCCCATTGCTGATCATGGCACCCCACTCAGGAATGGGCGGTTGGGCTCCCAGACCCAAAAAGCCCAAGCCGGCAGCCGTCAGAATGATGCCTGACATGTCCAGGCTCACCCGCACCACCACCGACGGCAAACACAGAGGCACGATGTGCCGCCACACGATTCGACTGGAACTGGCACCCATGGCTTGCGCGGCCTGCACAAACCCAGCTTGCCGCAGTGTCAGCGTCTCCGCCCGTGCGATGCGGGCGTATGGCGGCCAGGACGTCACGGCAATGGCCAAGATAGCGTTTTCAATGCCGGGGCCCAGGGCTGCTACAAAGGCCAAGGCCAGGATCAGCCGCGGGAAGGCCAGAAAGATATCCGTCATGCGCATGAGGATGGTATCCAGCACTTTGGCGCGGCCATGGGCACAGTAGCCAGCCACAGTGCCCACCAGCAAGCCGACCGGCGCAGCCAATACGGCCACCAAGACCACCACCAACAGCGTGATGCGGCTACCATGAATGAGGCGTGACACGATGTCACGTCCCAGGTCGTCAGTACCCAACCAGTGGTCTGGCCCCGGCGGCAGAAGGCGCCGGTTTTGAAGGTCGCCATCGTAGGCTGAGTGGGGTGCCAAGACATCGGCGCCCAGGGCCACCACCAGAAACACCATCAAAATGACCAAGCCCAATGCCGACATGGGATTGCGCACCAAGCGATGCACAGCAGTACGGATGATCATGGGGCTCGGGTACGGGGATCCAACAGCCGGTACAGCACATCACTGAGCAGATTTAATGCAATGAAGACACTGCCCACGAGCAAGGTGCCACCCAACACTGCATTCATGTCGCCATTCTGGAGTGAATTCGTGATGTACAGCCCCAGCCCTGGCCATGAAAAGACTGTCTCGGTCAAAACGGACCCCTCCAACAAAGCAGCGTAGGACATGGCCACCACCGTCAGCAAGGGTACAGCTGCATTTCGCAGTGCATGCCACCAAACCACGCGAGATTCAGCGAGCCCTTTGGCGCGAGCGGTCAGGATGTACTCTTTGCTCAGTTCGTTGAGCATGAATGAGCGTGTCATGCGGCTGATATAGGCCATGGAGTAAAAACCCAACAGACCTGCCGGCAAGACCAGGTGGCTAAAGGCATTTCGGAATGCCTCCCATTGCCCAGCCCAAGCGGTATCCAAGAGCAACATCCCGCTCATGCGCGGCACGCTGAACTCGTGCGAAACGTCCAGACGTCCGGGCCCGGATACCCATCCCAGCTGCGCATAAAACAGCAGCAAACCCATCAGACCGAGCCAAAAAATGGGGATCGAGTGACCCACCAGGCCCAGCAGCCGCGCCAGATGGTCCGGCCAGCGGCCGTGGTGAATCGCAGCCCACACGCCCAATGGAACGCCCAACCCCACGCCCACGATGATGCCTGCGGTGGCCAACTCAACGGTCGCAGGAAAGGTTGCCAGGAGGTCTTGAAGGACCGGGTTGGAAGTCAGGATGGACGAGCCCAGGTCCCCCCTGAGCACCTGCGCCACGTATTGACTGAATTGGGTCCAAAGGGGTTGATCCAGTCCCAACTCCTGGCGAACCCGCTGCAGCACATGCTCTGGGGCGCGGTCTCCGGCCACGGCCAAGGCAGGATCAATGGGAATGACCCGACCGATAAAGAAGGTGGCGCCCAGCAGTCCCAGATAGGTCAAGCACAGCGCCAGGAGCAGCCCCGTCGCTGAACGCAAAGTTGACCACCAGCCGGTGACCGCTACTGGTTCCGAAGGGCTCTCAGCGCTTGCGGACATTAAACAGGTGTGTGGACTCGCTGGTGGGCCCGATCAAAAGGCCCTCCACATGAGCCCTCATTGCAGCGACTTCCACCAATTGAAAGAGGATCGCAAACGGGCTAACCCTCAGAAAGTCCCCCTGCAGATCTTGGTACAGGCGAGTGCGACGGGACGCATCGCGCTCCATGACAGCCGCTTCCACCCGGCGACTGAATTCGGGGACTTGCCACCCGTTGCGCCAAGCCAGTGACTTTGTGGCGGCCGCATCCGAGTTGTCGAGGTTACGGGCAAAGGCATCGGCGTTGGTGTGAGGATCCCAGTAGTCCATTCCCCATGACCCAAGGTATAGGTCATGCTGCCGCGCACGGTAACGGATGAGGGCCTGTTTTCCATCGCTAGGCATGACCTCAAGTGCAATGCCGACCTGTCGCAGGCTTTGCTGCAGCGCTTCGGTGATGGCCTGATAGGGTTGCACCGTACGCATGTCGATGGTGAGCTTAAATCCCTGTGAAAGGCCTGCTTGAGCCAACAAGGCGCGCGCCTTGGCCACGTCTAAACGATACGGCCTTTGCGCAGAAGATCCCAGCACACCAGCGGGCAAAAAGGTCTGGTGCACCTCAGCAATATTTCGCACCAGTGTTTGCCCAATCACGTCGTAATCAATCAACCACTTCAGAGCCTCACGCACCTCAGCTTTGGCCAGGTTCGGGTTCCTTTGGTTCATCGCCAAATACATCAACTCACCCCGCCGCGCTGAAGCCAGCTTGAGCTCAGGGTTGGTTCTGACCGCATCGAGATCCTGGGGGCTGAGGTTACGCGCGACGTCGATGTCACCTTTTTGCAGCAGGAGGCGCTGGGTGGTGGACTCCTTTACATGGCGCACGATCACACGCGCCAACGGAGCCTTGCTGCTGTGATGGTTGTCGTTACGCTCAAGAGCCACCAATTCGTTGGCACGCCACTGCAAGATTTTCAACGGTCCCGACCCCGCATAGTGTGTACGCAGCCATCCGTGCCCCAGGTCAGCATTGGACTCCTTGCTCAGCAACAAACGGCGGTCAACCACAGAAGCCACATTGGCCGTTAGGCAGTTGTAGACCAGGCTGGGCGCCAAGTCGCGGTCAATCTCGATGCTCAGGCTCAGGGGGCCCGTTTGCAAGACTCGCTGTCGCACACTGTCTTTCTTCAAGCCCAGTTGAGCCAGGATGAAAGCAGGGGACTTATCCAACAGCACAGCCCGGTGCAGCGAGAACACAACGTCTTCAGCGTCCAGTGGATTGCCCGAAGCAAAACGCAGCTGGGGCTTCAAATCGAATCGAAAGATGCGCCCTTCAGTTGAAACAGACCAACTGCGCGCAAGGTCACCCACCAGATTCGCCGGATTGGACGGGTCCACACGCAACAGTCGGTCGTATGTGTTGCCCATGATTTCGCCAGTAGAGATCTCGAAACTCTCCGCCGGATCCAAGGTGATCATGTCATCCAGCGCCTGGGCCAGCACCAGCGTGTCCTTGGGCGTGGCAGCCCAGGCATCTGAGGCCCCCACACCGGCCCAGGCTATACCCATGCTCAACAGTTCTCGGCGGTTCAGGGGGCTGTAAAACGGGCTCATAGAGGATGATTTGAAAGAGAGCTGCGCCAGCCCGGGTAGTGCAAGCTTAGCGCGGGATTTCCGCAAAGTCTGCGGCTCGAATAGCCGCGCACCGATGGGCGGCCAGGTTCAAACGCGAGACGGCAATACCAGCAGGCAGGCTTGCCGCCAAGGACGACTGCAGCAGGGGGTGGAGTTCGAAGGCGCCGCCGGCCAGCCACACGGGACGGGGACCGAACTGCCGAAACAACAGAGTGGCCAAGCGCCCCAGCTCTAAGCCAGCACTCTGAAGGATTCCCCAGGCCAACGTGTCTTGATCGGCTACGGCCGCCACGGCCAGCGCCAAGCGTCCCACGTCACCCCGCGAGGCCAGATGCATAAAGCGCCGGGTATCTTCCCAGCGTGAGCCGCCAACAGCCTGGAACAAGGCCTGGGCCAAAAGGGACCCCTGGCAAAAGCCCGGGTCTTCATCCTCTGCGCGCCAAATCGCCTTGAGGGCCTGACAGGCAATCCAGTAGCCACTGCCATCATCGCCCAAGGTCTCACCGCGGCCCCCAACCCGATACAGCCGGTCTTGTTCATCCAAGTAGGTGGCGATGCACCCGGTACCGGCGTACACCAAATAGCCGCTGCCCTTTGCAAGGCTTACCCGGTGGGCCAACTCCACATCGTTGTAGAGCCGCAGAGCACCCGGGGCCAGGGCCAGGCAATGCTCCATGTGGGCCTGCAATGGCTCGCCGGCATGCCCATCAAAGCCGGTGACGCCAGCCCAAGCCAAAACCGTTGCAGCCCCCCCAGCCACTGCCGCCGGCGCATGCGAGGCCTTGACCACTTCGCGCAGCGCCGACAAGGCTTGGGCAATGTGGTCCCGCCCGGCTTCGGTGTGAACCTGCTGCCCACTGAAACTGGGCGCTATGCCCTCTTGCATGACCTGCCCCCGGGCATCGGCCAATGCCCAGCGGCACTGCGTACCGCCGACATCCAGGCCCAAGCCGAGGTGCAAGTGCTGCAGAACGAACCCGTTACAGTTTGGCGCGCAAAGCTAGGAAATACTGTCTTCCGTTTTGATGCCAATAACCGGGCGCGTTCACATTCAGATAGTAGGTGTGACGAATCGGATCGTTGAGGTTGTTGCCATCAAAGTGCAGGCTGATGTCCTTGGTGATGCGATAACCCAGCGACATCGACAGGCTGCCGGCACCCGCATAGCGGTGCTGGCCGTTGTACTGCGTGATCACGCCAGCGGCATTGACCAGGGGCGTGAGCGTGCCATTTCCGACAAAGCCGATGGCGTAGTCGGAGCGATAGTTCCAAGCCAGACTGGCTGTGAGCTTGCTGTCTTCGTAGAAGCCCCGCATGTTGTAGGTGCGGGTTGAGGTACCCAGCAGCGGTGCACCATCGGCGTCTTTCGAGTCCACATAGGTGCCGTTCACCCCCAAGCCGAAGCCGCCACCAAAAGGCAGTTCCATGGCGGCTTCAGCCCCCTTGAGCTTGCCGGAAACCCCGATGCGAGAGCTCACCAGATAGGTCGTTACTTTGTTCTGCGCAATATTGAAGTAATCGATTGACGAGGTACCCGTCTTGACATAATTCTCCAGGCTTTGCGTGAACACCCCGGCAGACACATAGGCACGCGGGGCAAAGTAACGGGCCCAAGACAGGTCGACGTTATTGGACAGGATGGGCTTGAGGTTGGGGTTGCCGCTGGACCCGGTCAACAGAGTGTCGTTCAGGCTGACCGCACCGGCGAGCTCGTTGTAATTGGGGCGGCCCAGACTGCGCGAGATGCCCACCCGAATATCATTCTGCCGATCAAGCTTCCACCGCAGGTTGAAACTGGGGAGCACGGCGTTGTTTTCAGTGGTGTTCAGGCGAGGCAGGTACGTGGCAATGCGCGAACCCACGATGGCACCGGGCACCGCACAGGGTTTCAAGACGGCGCACTGCCCCAAGGCTTGGTACGACAAAGAATCAACTTCTGTCTTGGCCAAGCGAACCCCAAAATTGCCGCTCTTGCTGGCGTCAAGCTCAAACTCGCCCATTGCGTAGGTGGCCGTGTTCTGTTCCTTGATCTTGTAGCCACTAGTCAGTACGTCGTTCAGGCCCGGGGTCCAGTTGATGTACTTGTCGGTAAAGGCCTTCATCTGTGCCATGTCATAGCGGAAGATGTCGCGCGGGAAGTTTCCGCTAGCCCCGTTAAACCAATTGGCCGGGTAGGACGTAGCGGGCACCGGCACGGCCGATGCGGGCACCACGGTGGACTTGACCACCGAGCCACCGGTGATCAGGGTGAAGGGAAAGTCAGGCGATGACGAGGGAATCGGGCCTGCTGCATTGTCCTGAGCATTCCAGCGCGGGTTGACTACCGCGTAGCTGCGGTCGTGCGTCGAGCGGCGCGCACCGAACTTGATGTTGGTGAGGAAGCCAGTGGCCATCTTGTAGTCGCCATCCAAGTGGAAGTAGGACTCTTTGTCCAGGGCCTTCACTGCTGCGCCCTGGTTGCTCAGCAGTGAAAAGTTGGCGACGTTTCGCAGGTTTATGGGTTTGCCATCGGCGCCATTGATGGTGTACTGCGCCGGAGCATCAGGCGTCTGACTGAACTTGACGGTGGATGGACTGACCAGGCCATAGACCAAGCTGGGCTGCGACGCTGTGGTCCCACTGCCTTCTGTGTAGCCGGCGCGGCCCCGAATGCTGAAGGCCGAAGTCAGGTTGTACTTGGCGTCCAAGTCCCAGAATGAGCTCGTGGACTGGGCCCCCTGACGGTTGAAGTGGTCGAACTGCAGACCCACCACATTGGAAGTGGCACCGGTGGGGCGGGTGATGGTGGCCGAGGTCACCACATCACCGGTGATGACAGGGTCCCGAATCAGGTAGCTCGCATTGTTGACCAAGCCGTATGGCAAGGCATAGGCTGAGCTGTTGTAGTTGTCAGCGTTGAGTTCAGCGCGGAACAAAGAGGCGTTGACCTCGAGGGCTTTGCTGGGTTTGAACTGCAAGCCCAAGTAGCCACCGCTGCGCTGACGCACGCCTTCGAACATAGCCGAGTTCAAGCTGCCGGTCATGCGCTTGCCGGCCAAGTCGGGGTTACCGGAAGCTGTGGCCTGCGCCACAGTAATCACGTTGTAGCCAAAAATCTCTTGGCCATCGCGCCGCAGGTGACGATTTTCCTTGAAGACCTGCACCAGCAAGCCCATGGTGTTGTCGCCGTTCTTCCAGTTGATCAGGCCACTGACCTGCGGGTCGGTCTTGTTGGCTAAGGCGGCATGCACCATGCCCAAAGAGACTTCTCCACTGAGCGCTTGCCGGAAGCTCAGTGGCTTGCGCATGATGATATCCACGCTGCCGGAAATACCGCCTTCGGTAATGTCTGCACGGCTGCTCTTGTAGACGATGGTCTGACCGATGATCTGGGAAGGCATGAGACCGAAGCCCACGCTGCGGCCGCTACCGGCCTGATCGCCGACGTGCCAGTCACCCGAACTCAGCGCATGCCCGTTGACCGTCACGAGGTTGAGGTTGGGACTGGTGCCACGAATGGCCACTCGCTCAGCTTCATCCATGGCCAATGCACCACCGTACTGCACGTTAACCCCGGGAAGGCGCGACAGCGCATCGGCAATGTTCTTGTCAGGCATCTTGCCGATGTCTTCGGCCGTGATGACATCCACATTGGTATCAGCGGCTCGTTTGGTGACCAGCGACTGTTCGATGGAGGCCCGGATCCCGGAGACTTCAACCCGTTGGGGCGCGTCCTTGGGTGCGGCCTGCTGGGCTTGCGCACCGGCAGCCAGGCTGAACAGCAGCGTTGATACCGCAACGGCGATGGGCTCTTGGCGGAATTTCATCAGAGTGTCTCCAGTCACTAGACCTATGGCCCAGTATAGAGAGGGCCATTCGATCGATCTACTGGACCAATTGATCGTTTTCCCTAGCCTGTGACCCGGCCTGCGCGGGTGTCCTCCAAACCCGCGGCAAACCAGGAGGTCATGACTTCCAACCGGGTCAGCGCAGTACCCACGGTTACCGACCAGGCCCCTGCCTGCAGGGCGCAGGCAGCCCGATCAGGGGTGTCATACCGGCCCTCTGCCATGACCCGGCAGCCCGCGCGCGCCAAATCGGCGACCAGAGCCAGGTCGGGCTCTGCCGGCATGGGGCCAGTGATGTAGCCCGACAACGTGGTGCCGATGATGTCAAAGCCCATTTGCCAAGCCTGCAGGCCGTCCTCCAAACAAGAGGCGTCGGCCATGGCCAGACAACCCTGCTCATGAACGGCCTGCAGCAGTTCGACCAATTGGCAGGGACGGCTGCGCTGGGTAGCGTCCACGGCGATTACGTCGGCACCGGATGCGGCCAAGGACAGCACATCTTGGCGCAGCGGTGTAATGCGCACTGGCCAGTCGGGAAGGTCGCGCTTGACGATGCCAATGATGGGCACCTGCGTTGAGGCACGCACCCGTGCCAGACGCCGAACTCCTTCCACCCGCAACGCGCGCGCGCCGCCAACCACGGCCGCCTGAGCCATGCGCACGACCACATCGTCATGATCCAGAGGGCCGCCGTCCACCGGCTGACAAGAAACCACCAATCCGCCCCGCAAGCGGTCGTGCAACAGCGGCATGTTCCAACGCGTCGATTGGGGCTGTGCTGCCATCAGGACAGGGCCTCCAATTCAGCCGGGGGGCGACCCACATTCACCTCGAAGCGGTAACGATCGGCCCGGTAGATGGTCTTGCCATACTCAAAGGCTTGGCCGAGAGTCGAAAACACCTGACGCTCCACCATCAGCGCTGGGCTGAATGGTGCCACGTCCAGCAAGAGCGCCTCATCCTCTGACAAGACCGTGGCCTGGATCTCCTGTGCGGCATTACGGGGTACCACGCCGTAATCCCGACGCAGCACTTCGTAAAGCGACTCCACTGCAAAACACTCCACGTCAAAGCCCGGCAGCATCTGAAGGCACAGGTAGGTCTCCTCCAGGGCCATCGGCTCGCCGCTGGCCAGTCGCAGGCGGCGCAACTCTAGCACCCGGCTACCCGGGACCAATTTCAGGTTGCGGGCTACCCGCGCGTCTGCTCGCGTGGCGCGCGACGATAGGATTTCGCTGGAGGGCACCAAACCACGCGCGGCCATGTCCTCTGAAAAGGATCGCAGCAACAGGGGCTTGAGCCAGCTTTGTCCCGAGACAAAAGTGCCCGCACCCTGTCGCCGCTCCAGCACCCCGTCTTGCTGAAGATCGCGCAGGGCACGGCGCAGCGTCTCTCGCGCCACGCCCATGCGCGCGGCCAACTCCCGTTCGGGCGGTAAACGCATCCCCTCACCCGCTTGCTGCAAGATAGCCTTCAGGCCCCGCTTGAGTTCTTCGCGCCGCTGCGCCCGGTACATGTCGATTCGCTTCCCTGCGGCCAAGCCGCCGTGTTGCAGGAACAGGTCAATCATAGAACAAATGGACCATTTGGTCTAATTTTGAGGCCAACAAGGTATAGTTCCTCAGCTCAACTGGCAGCAGTCTGTGAACAGAAGATCGTTCTACACCACCTTGGGCGCCAGCACGGCGTGGGCGTGGTGCGCTGCAGCCGGCGCGGTGGCGGCGCCTGCGGTGGCAGTTCCATCGAAGAGCCTGACCCTGTGGACCATGCAGTTGGCCCCCTTTCACAACGACTATGTGAAGGGGCTGCTTGACAACTTCGAGGCCCGGCATCCGGGTGTACGGGTGAAGTGGGTCGACGTGGCTTGGGCAGAAATGGAGCGCAAGGTCCTGGCCAGCCTGGCCGCGGGTACGGCGCCCGATGTGGTCAACCTCAACCCTCAGTTCTCAGCACGGTTGGCGGAACTGGGCGCTTTGGAAAATCCAAGACGCCACCTCTCTGATCAAGAGATCGGTGCCTTTGTGCCAGCAGCTTGGCACGCCAATCAGTTGGCTGGAGTGCCCTTCGCATTGCCCTGGTACTTGAGCACCACGATCCACGTGGTTCGCCAAGACCTCCTGGAGCAATCGGGCGTGCAAGCGCCGCGCAGCTTTGATGAATTGCCCGCGGTAGCGCAAGCCCTGCGTCGACATGCACAGTGCTACGCCTGGTTCGCCCCCATGGATGGATCGCTGGCGCTGGAAACACTGGTGTCCATGACAGGAGCCTTGCTAAGCCCCGACGGTTGCCGCCCGGCATTCGAAGGAGAGACAGGCCGCCTAGCCTTTGAGTTTTTACACCGCCTGTATCGTCAAGGCTGGGTACCGCCGACCGTGCTTACCGAAGGCCACCGCGGCGCGGTGCAACAGTTTTTGGCTGGCGATGTGGCAATGATGCCCACTGGCATGCAGTTCATCTCCCAGATGAAGCGGACCAACCCCCAACTGCATCAGCACCTGCGGATCACACCCCAATGGCTACGACCGGGCACCCCGCCCAACATCGCTGTGATGAACCTGGCCGTACCGCGAACAGCCCGTAACCCGGAGCTGGCGATGAGGCTGGCGCAGTTCATAGCCAACAGTGACAACCAACTCGACCTGGTGAAGCGGGTACCCTTGCTGCCCAGCACTCGCCGCAGCTATGAGGACCCCTTTTTCGAACGGTCCACTGGTGACGACTTACTGGATGAAGCCCGGCGGGTGTCGCAACAACAGGTGTTCGAAGGTGCGGTTCAAGTGCCGCCCTTGCGCCACTACGCCAAGTTGCGTGCGAGCTTTGTGCGGCAGTTGCAGCTGGCAATGACAGGGCGGATCGGCTCTGAAGCCGCTATTGTCGAGATCAGCCGGGTGTGGGTACCCTTGCTAGGGTGCCGCAAATGAAAGCCACCGCCGGTCTTGAACTGCAGCAGGGGGCGCCGTGAAGAGCCCAGGCTGGTCACTGCCCATCCCTTTGCTTTTTCTGCTGCCCGCATGCGCAGTGATTGGCGCGGTGGTGCTGTATCCGGCCCTGCGGGTGGTGATGCTGAGCTTCACAGACTACAACATGATCAACCCGCCACAGTCAGTGGGTTGGGCCAACTACCAGCGGCTGTGGGCTGATCCGCTGTTCTGGTCGGCCCTGGCCAACAGCGCCCTGTATTTGATTGTTGTGGTACCTGTTTTGGTGCTGATACCGGCCTTGCTTGCCATTTTGGTCAACCGTGCGCTGCCGGGTCTGGCTTTCTTTCGCGCAGCCTTGTATCTGCCCGTGGTGACGTCTCTGGTCATCAGTGCGCTGGTGTGGAAGTGGCTGTACGCCGAACAAGGCCTGCTCAACACGGCGCTGCGGGCCAGCGGCCTGGTCGATGACCCGATTCGCTTCTTGACTGAGCCAGAAAACGCTCTTCTGAGCGTCATGGCGGTCACCGTGTGGAGCGGCCTGGGGTACTACATGGTTATCTATCTGGCTGGCCTTCAATCAATCCCAGCGGCACTGTTGGAAGTGGCCGAACTTGAGGGCGTGAGCAGGCGTCAGCAGATTCAATACATCGTCCTGCCACTGCTAAGGCCTCAGATGGCGGTTGTCGCTGTCATGTCGGGCATGGCATCCATGAAGGTATTTGAAGAGGTTTATGTGATGACCCAGGGCGGCCCATTGGAGAGCACCAAGACCCTGGTGTTCTACCTGTACGAGTCAGCCTTCGTCGACTTCGAGCTGGGCTACGCGGCAGCGGCGGGTGTGTTGCTGTTTATCCTGACTCTGGGGCTTTCGCTGATCAATCTGCGGCTGTTGGGAAAGTCATGAGACAGCCGCACTTGCCCCGATCAATCGCCTGGAGACGCCGCCAGGATGCAGCCCTTCGATATGCCGCACTGGTGATGGCCACGGCCATCACGGTGGGTCCGTTCCTGTGGCTGTTGAGTACCTCTTTGAAAGGACCGGGTGAGGTGCTGCAAGGCAGCGGCATGAGCCTGTGGCCGCAAAGCCCAACCCTGGAGAACTATCGGCAGGTTTGGGCTTCACAGCCGATGCTGCGCTATCTAATGAACAGCATGACCGTATCCCTACTGGCCGTGGGATGCAACCTGTTGCTGTGCAGCTTGGCTGCCTACCCGCTGGCGCGGATGAAGTTCGCCGGCCGCAGCTGGATATTCATCGGTCTATTGGCCACGATGATGATGCCGTTTCAGTTGCTGATGATTCCCTTGTACGACTTGGCGATGTCGCTTGGGCTACACAACAGTACCTTGGGGCTTGTCCTGCCGCATGCCTGCACAGCTTTTGGCATCTTTTATCTCCGCCAAGCTTTCCTGGCTGTACCCCAGGCGCTGGAGGACGTTGCGCTGATGGAAGGCGTGGGGCGGCTGCAACTGTGGTGGCATGTCATGTTGCCGCTGGTGCGACCCTCACTAGCCACGCTGGCCGTATTTAGCTTTGTGGCCGTATGGGGCGACTTTTTGTGGCCCCTGATTCTCTTGGACGACCCGCAGCACTACACCCTGCCGCTGGGTGTCAATCGCCTTGTTAACGCATTTTCGCTGGACTGGCGGTGGGTCGCCGCCGGGGCGGTGCTGTCGCTCATCCCCATTCTTATGGTCTTCGTTTTCAGCCAGCGCTTCTTCATCGAGGGAGCGTTGAAGGGGGCCATCAAGGCATGAGCGTACTGCCCCCTGTGCCCCAGCCGACGAACCAGCGTATCGCCGTCGATGTGGTGGTGCACACCCATTGGGACCGAGAGTGGTACATGGATCGGGAAACCACCTTGGCACGCTTAGAAGAGGTCATGCAGCGCGTGGTAGCTGATCTGGATGCGGACCGGCTGCAACAGTTCCTCTTCGACGGCCAGACGGTGGCGCTCGAAGACCTGGCCAGCCGCGCGCCTAGCGGCCTTATCCAGCGCCTGAGGCAGCACGCGCAGGCTGGGCGACTGGTGTTGGGTCCGTGGTACGTAGCCAGCGATGAGTTCTTGGTCAGTGGAGAGTCCTTGCTGCGCAACCTTGCGCTGGGCATGGCGCAGGCGCGCGCCTGGGGTGGGGCCCAGGCCGTGGGCTATCTTCCCGACACCTTTGGACATGCAGCTCAAATGCCGCAGATCTTGCGGCAGTTCGGTATCGCTCACGCGGTGGTGTGGCGCGGCGTCGAGTCCCCTTATGACCTCTTAGATTGGCATGCGCCTGACGGTTCCATCGTGACCACGGTGTACCTCACAGAAGGCTACTACCTGCATCCACTGCATGGGCCAAGCTGGCTGCATGAAACACAGTTGTTATTGAGCAAGCTTCAGGCGCGGCGCGACCCCGCCCTGGCGGGCCCCCTGCTGCTGACGCACGGAGGTGATCACCTTGCGCCGCATCCCGAACTTGCGGCGCGCATTCAGGACTTCAATCGTAAGCAAGACCAGTTCGATCTCCAACAAGGTACGTTGCTCAAACACGTCCAAACCTTGGAGGCGCGTAAGGCCAAGCGACCCACACTCAGCGGTGAACTGCGCCAAAACCGCTCTGCCTTCGTACTGCCTGATGTACTGTCAACACGGCGCTACCTCAAGCGGCTGCACCAGACAGCAGAAGACCGATTGGTGGGGCATATCGAGCCGCTCATGGCCCAAACCGGAGCGCGGGCCACTGAGCATGCCTGGCTGCAGAGCGCTTGGCGCCTGCTGCTTCAGCAACAGGCGCATGACTCGATTTGCGGCTGCAGCCGCGACGAGGTGCATCAAGATATGGTGCAGCGATTTGCACAGTTGCATCGCTGCCTAGACGCGCTGGAGCAGCGCTTGCTGTACCGGGCAGGCCTGGTGGAATGGGACCGGCATACCGCAGACCGCGACGCATCAGTAAGAGCGACCGTTGATGAACCGGTAGAGCATCAGGTTCCAAATGGGGGCGTATTCGCCGATGACACACGGTTCACCGTTTTCAATCCTTTGCCGTGGCAACGCCACGCATGGTTTGAGGTGAGTCTGTTCTTGAGGGGGCCGTCCCGGACCAGTTTGGGTGTTACAGGCCCCGAGGGCGAGACGATCCCGACGGTGGTGTTGAATATTGAACCGGCCTTTGAACTGGTCTCACCTCTGGACGAGTTTCCAGAGCGCTTGGACGGCCACCGCTACACCTTGGCGCTGAAACTGTCCCTTGGCGGCCTGGCAAACGCGCCACTGCAGATCATGCAGATCGCAGCATCGCCAGGCTCTGCTCCCGCGCGCCTGCCCGCACCGGCTGCGCAGTTGGACAACGGCGCTTGGCGGGTGGAGCTCAGCGCGCAGGGTCAACTGCTGCTGACTGATCGCCGCCAAACCCCGACCGTCGCTCGTCCTCTGGGTTTGATGTTGGAGCCCGATGCAGGTGACACCTACAACCACAGTCCGGTCTTGGGCGCGCAGGCCTTGCTCAGCCCGGGGTGGCGTCTGCTGGAGCAGCGTCACGACGGCCCGTTGCAAGAGCTCCGGCTGGGAATAGCGCTTCAGGTACCGCAAGGCCTAGACGAGCAACGTCTGGCGCCTACGCTGACAACGGTGATTTGCAATGGCGAGTTGCGGCTTCGACTGCTTGGCGACGAACCACTGCTGCATCTGTATCTGAGCTGGGACAACCAAGCTCGAGACCAACGCACACGCTTGGTCCTTGGCGGGGTTGCCAGCGATACCGGTACCACTTGGAGAGACACAGCTTTCGCCTGGACCGCGCACCCCGTGGTGCTGTCTTCAGTGCCGCACGACATAGGGCGCGGTGAGGCAACGGTATGTGTACAGCCCAGCCTGAGTGCCTTGGCAGCAGGCCCGTGGTGGGTGGCCCACCGTGCGCTGCATGAGCACGAAATCATCGTCGACCCCTGGGCCGTCAGCCGCGGTGACCACGACCCAGGGCTGGCCTTGGCCCTCACCTTGGTGCGAAGCGTAGGCTGGATGTCGCGGCGCGACCTTCGAACCCGCGGCGTGGGGGCCGGACCTGATCTGCCGACGCCACAAGCGCAGTGCCTGGGGGAGGACCGGTTTGAGCTGGTACTGGTTTCACCCGAGCGCGATGCGCCGACTCATGTCCTGCTGCAGCGCGCCCAAGACTTCCGCTGGCCGGTACGACGGCTTCGCGGCCATGCGCAGCGCTGGGCTGCTTCGCTGAACCTACCCCGCACCGCTCTGCAACTCAGCGCATGTCGACCGTTGGAAGACGGTCGTCTTGAGTTGCGCCTGTGGAACCCAAGCGATGCACTGATCACCTTGGATGTGCCGCTAGGCATCTGGACGCGGGTGCGGGCCGATGGGCAAGTATGGAACGGTGATCAGCGTGCTGTACAGCCGCATCAGTTGATCACGCTTCACAGCATGGCCACCTGGAGCTTGGAGTGAAGCGCTCCCTGGCAGCCATCCCGGTGGATGCAAGACCCGTGGTGCGCAGCCAAGTTCAAGACATGGTGAGGTGCTGCGGATGGGAGCTTCGAATGCCGCCCAGGTCAATCCTGGGTCACCTCCGAAACCCCGGTGATCGGGATGCTTTGCAAAGTTGGCTCCTGGACCAAGCCCCTGAAGTCGATGGTTTCGTTATATCGCTGGATATGTTGGTCTATGGTGGCTTGGTACCCTCTCGCGTCGTAGAGGATGACAGCCAGGACCTGCTGTCTCGGCTGGAACTGCTGCGCATGCTGCGCCGGCTCGTACCAAAGAGGCCTGTCTTCGCCTTTGCTGCCACGATGCGTATTTCCAACAGTGCGGTGGCTGAAGAGGAAAAAGACTACTGGGCTGAATATGGGCCACTGCTGTGGGCGTGGTCATACCACCAAGACCGCGCGCAACAGATTGCCGACCGGCAAGAAGCAGCGCGCAGCCACGCCGAATTCTTGCATCTGGAAACGGCTATACCGGCAGGCATACGCCAGGACTACCGGCACACCCGACAGCGCAACCTTCAGGTGACCCTGCAGGCGCTGCAGGCCGTACGCGAAGGAATCGTCGACCGCTTGGTCCTGCCGCAGGACGACACTGCTGAGTTCGGACTGAACGTGGCTGAGCGTCGCGTTCTTCAGGCCCAGGTCCAGACTCTTGCGCTGCAAGATCGGGTCCCGATCTACGCAGGCGCTGATGAGGTCATGCACACACTGTGCGCAAGGATGATCACTGAGTTAGAGGCTCGCCCGGCCTTGCGTATTTCGCTGTTGCCCAGCGATCCGGTGGGTCTGTCTGGCCTGAAAGCACGGTATGAAGACCGGCCCGTGTTGGACTCCATAGCGGCCCAGATTGCTGCGGTGGGCGCTGTTGCAGTGAGCCACGCGGCACAGGCCGATGTGGTGCTGGCCCTGCACACCCGAGGCAAGGAACAGGGCGATTGGGCTATGGGCATCAAGCTGCCAGAGCCTACGATCATCTCTGAGCACTGGATCCAAACACTGCAACACCTGCACAAGCGCAATAAACCCTGGGCGTTGGCCGACTTGGCCTACGCCAACGGTGGAGACCCCGAGTGGCTGCTGCACGGTGTTCCCGTGCCGGACGCCTACGCGGGTTGGAATACCGCCAGCAACACCCTGGGCAGCGTCCTATCCCAGTGCGCATTGGGCGTCGGACATCTGCAGGAGGCGCCCTCGCGACGCGCCCTCAGCCTGCGCCTGCTTGAAGACATGCTCTACCAAGCCCAGGTGCGGCAAGCCGTGCGCGAGACGGTAGACGAGTCAGTGTGCACGCCTCTGGCTCTGCTGCAAACCGCCCGAGCGTTGATGGTGCCGGCCTCCCGGTCTTTCGCACAGGCTTACGGCTTGAGCCATTGCGTGTCAGATCTAAGCCTGCCATGGGACCGCAGCTTTGAGGTCGATTTGCAACTGGAGGCCTTTGCATGAGCCGACCCTGGCAGTGCGACATCGCCGTCATTGGTGCCAGCCTTGGCGGAGTGCTGGCTGCTTGGCGCGCCAGCCAAATGGGCCATAGCGTGCTGTTGGTGTGCGAGGAGCCTTGGATCGGCGGGCAAATGTCAGCCCAGGCCGTACCCCCCGACGAACATGCATGGATCGAGTCGGGCGGCGCGTCGGCCAGCTATCTTGGTTTTCGGCGCGACATCCGTGCTCACTACCGAGCGCAAGCTGGCTTCCTGGACGACGCACGCCTGACCGAAGGTACCAATCCCGGGGACGGCTGGGTCAGCCGGCTTTGCTTTGAGCCAGTACTGGCCGCGCGCTGGATGGAGCGCCTGCTGCAACCCGCTCAGGCGCAGGGCAGCTTACGCGTCTTGCGACTGTGCCGCCCTGTGGCTGCTGCACGGCGCGGCTCGCAGATCGACAGCATCACCGTCAGGCGCGCAGCGCACAGCGGCTGCGACACCGTCTTTGCCTCTGTCTTCATCGACGCCACGGACACCGGAGAGTTGTTGTGTTTGGCTGAAGTGCCCTATCGAGTGGGTAAGGAAGGCCGGTCCGAGTTTGCCGAGCCCGATGCACCAGAGCAGGCCGACCCCTGGGATCAACAACCCATCACCCACGTCATGGCCCTGCGCCGATGGGATCGACCCGGCCCGGTTGGAGTGCAGCCCGAGGGCTATGCACGCTGGCGTGCCCAAGGGGTCCCGGGCCATCAACACCGCTTGTTCAGCCCGCACCTGCCTGGTCGGCCGCCTGGCCAATCCCACACCCTGCCCTTCAGTGCCGAAGAAGACAGCCCCACACTGGATTGGTGGCGCTACCGCCGCATCGTCAGTGCCCGTCAATGGCAGCCGGGTCGGGGATCAGCGCACGATGTGAGCCTGCTGAACTGGGCACAAAACGACTACGCGATGGCCCCATTGATCGATGGGCCCATCAGCCGTCACCATATAGAGGCCGAAGCCCGACAGCTCACGACCTGCCTCCTGCACTGGCTGCAGACCGAAGCACCCCGGCCCGATGGCGGACAGGGCTACCCCCATTGGCAGCCGGCACCGGACGTCCTGGGCACTGCGGATGGCCTGGCCCTGCGGCCCTACGTTCGGGAGTCCCGCCGCATCAAGGCCTGCACCACGCTCACACAGGTCGACCTTATGAAACGCAGCGCCAAGCTAATTGATGGGGTGTCCATCGGCTGGTATCCCATGGACATCCACCCGACCTGCCGTTCTGGCCACAGCGTGAATACAACGGTTGAGCCCTTCGTTATTCCGCTGGGCTGCATGGTTCCCACGGAGGTCGACAACGTGTTACCTGGCTCCAAGAACTTGGGAGTGACCCACTTGGTCAATGCCTGTACCCGAGTGCATCCCATCGAATGGGCCATCGGGGAAGTGGCTGGCACCATGGCCAGCGTGCTCTTGGACCATCGGTGCGCAGCACAAGACCTCCTGCGTGACGGCAGCCCTGCGCGAACCCTGTACACGCGGCTGAATGCATACGGCGTACCACGCGTTTGGCCCGATGAGTTGTCGAGTCGCCGCCACCAGGGGGCATCAACACCCTGACACCCGGTCTGAGAAACCCGGCCCAGCCAAGCCCACCCACCAATCCCCCCATGTCGACCATCGAATTCAAATCTCTGAGCAAGCAATTCGGCGCGCAAGCGGTGCTGCAGGACATCAACCTGCGCGTCGAGGAGGGCGAATTGGTGGTGCTTGTAGGACCCTCGGGATGCGGCAAGACAAGCTTGCTGCGGGTGCTGGCTGGGCTGGAGCCCGCAAGCGCGGGTCAAGTTCTGATCAATGGACGGGATATGACCGATGCCCTGCCCAGCGATCGGGGGCTGGCCATGGTGTTCCAGTCATATGCCCTGTATCCGCACATGACGGTGCAACAGAACCTCAGCTTTGGCATGCGCATGCGCGGCACGGCCCCATCGGACCTCCAGGCCCGGCTGAATCGGGCGGTTGAAGTCCTTCAACTGAAAGATCTGTTGCACCGCCGCCCAGGCGAACTTTCTGGTGGTCAATGCCAGCGGGTGGCTATCGGGCGCGCCATCGTTCAGGAGCCAGGCGCCTTTCTTCTGGATGAACCGCTGAGCAATCTTGATGCAGAGCTTCGACTGCACTTGCGGCTGGAGCTGATTCGTTTGCACCGCGAACTGCGAGCCACTATGGTCTGCGTCACACACGATCAGGTCGAGGCGATGACCATGGCCGACCGGATCGTGGTGCTGCGCGATGGAAGGGTCGAACAGGTGGGTACCCCGCAGCAGATTTACCAGCAACCCCGAAACCGCTTTGTGGCTCAGTTTTTGGGCTCTCCACCCATGAATCTTTTGGCGTGTAACGAGGTGCCGCTGCCAGGTCATCAGTCTCGTAACGCAACAGCTGCAGGCGCAGTCGGCGCCCAAGCAAGTGCCGTCAGTGCCACACACTGGGGTCTACGGCCCGAGCATTGGCGCGTAGTTGACTCAAGCCTTCCAGACTCGATACCAATGCAGGTCTTGCACATCGAACGTCTGGGCGGCCAGAACTGCCTGCATGGCACAGTAGGACCAGGCCAGCAGCCGTTATGTGTACAGACCGACGCCTTGCTGCCCGCAGAGCGTGGCCAAATCCTGCATCTGCAGCCACAGATCGAGCAGATCCACCTGTTTGACGCGCAGGGGCAGCGGCTGCAGTCCGCCACTTCGAAACCGTGAGGCCGCAAACATGAGCACACCCTCAACACCGTCGAAGATGCGAGCCGAAGCGCTGGAATCAGCCAACGCAGTTGCCGATCAGCTTTCGCGGGATCAGGATACCTTGTCAGCGTTGGTGTCCGACCTGCTGCGCCGCCCGCCCAAGCACATCGTTACCATCGCTCGCGGCAGCAGCGACCATGCCGCGGCCTACTTTGCTTACCTGTGCATGCTGCGCCTGGGGCGTTATGTCACGTCGCTGCCGCCTTCGCTGCTGAGCTTGCATGGGGCTCCCTTGCAGCGTATCGGCACCTTGGCATTGGCCTTTTCGCAAAGCGGCCAGAGCCCCGATCTGGTGCGCGCCGCCGGCTACTTCAGCGGGCGCAGCACCCGAAGCGTAGCCCTGGTCAACGACGCCCAGTCGCCCTTGGCCCATGCGGCGCGAACGGTGTTGCCGCTGCATGCCGGCAAGGAATCCAGTGTGGCCGCTACCAAGAGCTTTGTTGCGCAACTGGTGGCCGGTGCCCGGCTCCTGGCCACTTGGCAGGGCGACGAACGCCTGCAAGCGGGTTTACAGGCGCTTCCGGCCGCCTTAGAGCACGCCTCGGGGCACGACTGGGGTGCAGCGCAGCACGCGTTGCTGAAGGCCGAGCGGTTGATGGTGGTCAGCCGAGGCACCGGTATGGCGGTGGCCTTGGAGGCCGCACTGAAATTCAAGGAAACCTGCTGCATCCAAGCCGAAACCTTCAGCAGCGCCGAGCTGCGCCACGGGCCCATGGCCCTGATCGACCAGGGCTATCCCCTGTTGATCTTGGCACCACGCGGCCCTGCTCAAGAAGAGATGCGGCAACTGGCTCAAGAAATGCAAGCCCGTGGCGCGCGGGTGCTGTTGGCTGTCACAGGGCCCGGTTCCCCTGGCAACCTGCCCTGCACCACCGCAGCGCACCCCGATTTGGACCCGGTGTGCCTGGTGCAGTCGTTTTATCTGATGGTCGAAGCCTTGGCGCGCGCTCGCGGCCGCGACCCCGATAAGCCCAGCTACTTGTCGAAGGTGACGCTGACCACCTGATCCGGTGGGTGCGAAATACACCACAGCCCCAGGAACACCAGAGCTCCGTTGAGCAGCAGCAATTCCAAGCCGATACGCCAGGTCTCGAAGATCATCGGCTGCGTCGCATCCAACACGCCACAAGCCAGCGGGGCCAATACGGTGACCAGGGGTACCCACGGGTCGCGCACCGGCCGCCGTGTCCACCAACCGAAGGCGAACAGGCCGAGCAAAGGCCCGTAGGTGTAGCTGGCCACCTTCAGGATGAGGCCGATCATGCTGGGGTCGTCCAGCCAGCGAAAGCCCATCACCAAAAGCATAAACACCACCGCATAGGCCAAATGCACCTGCTTGCGAATGGACTCCTGCTGCGCCGGGGTCCAATCGCTGCGCCGTCCAAAGGCCAACATGTCGTTGCAGGTCGAAGAGGTCAGCGCGGTCAGCGCACCATCGGCGCTGGGAAAAAGTGCAGAGATCAGGGCCAGGATAAAAATCAGTTGGATCAGCGCCGGAAGGTGTCCCATCACCACGGCGGGGAAGAGTCGATCCCCGCGCTCAGTCATACCGGCCTGTTGCGCAAACAGCATCAGCAAGCCGCCCAGGAAGAGAAAGGCCAAGACCACCACCGACATGGCCAAAGCCATGCACAGCATGTTCAGCTGCGAGCCTCGCAGGGTGCGCACCGATATGTTCTTCTGCATCATCTCCTGGTCCATACCGGTCATGGCAATGGCTATAGCCGCACCAGCCAACAACTGCTTGAGCCAGTACTCCTTGGCCGCCGGCTCGGTACCCCACACCCGCGACAAGCCCTGCTCCTGCATCTGCAACAAGGCCTGCCAGCCGCTGAGGTCCAGCGCATGAAGAATGAAGACAATGCAGGCCCCCAGGCCAAACAACATGCCTGCGGTCTGTAAGGTGTCGGTCCACACGATGGTCTTGACACCTCCGCGCCAGGTGTAGAGCAAGATCATCAGCACCATCACCGCTGCCGTCACGCCGAAGGAAAGCCCCAGCTGCTCCAAGATCACGTCCTGCAGGATGCGCACGACCAGATACAACCGAGCGGTGGCGCCCAAGGTTCGAGACAGGATGAAAAAACCAGCGGCCATACGCAAAGCCGCCGGGCCTAAGCGGTCTTCGATCCAGCCGTAGATGGACACCAAGCCCAGCCGGTAGTAAAGAGGCAACAACACCCAGGCCACCACCGCATAACCCAGCAGATGGCCCATCATGATTTGCCAGTAGTGAAAGCCGCTGGCCCCCACCGCACCGGGCACGCTGATGAAAGTCACACCCGACAAGGAGGTGCCGATCATGCCGAAGGCCACCAAAGGCCAGGCACTGTTGCGGTTGCCAACAAAGAAAGACTGGTTGTCAGCACCCCGAGAAGTCCGCCAGGCCACCGCAAACAGCAAGGCAAAGTAGACCAGTACGCAGGTGAATAACAACCAAGGGCTCAAGACAAACTCCGCTTCACCGTGGCACGAGGGTCGCGCGCATGGCCGTGGCTTGGGCCCGCAGGTCTTCAAAAACCGACATCAGATGGGCGCCGGGACACACCGTCTGGTTGCTGTGGTGGCGGTGGCCCACGATGTGCTGCGGTGCCAGGCCGTAAACCGCCATCAGCTGACCCAAGAGCTGCGCCGTGGCCTGAAGTTGCGCTGCGCTGGGCTGCTGGTGCTCAAAGTTTCCCAGCAGCATCACCTGCACCTGCCCGGCGGTGTCGTAGTCGGTGTTGCTGTCGCCGGCCCACTGCAAACCCCGTCCGGCGTAGACCTGGCCCTCAGGCGAAACGATGTAGTGGTAGGGCACGTCGACCCAGGCCCGCTCACGACGAGACCACTGCTGCAGGCGGCGAAGATAGGCTGCCACATCAGCGCCGGCCTGCCAGGTCTCGCCCTGGTGATGCACCGTCAGTCCCGTGATTACCCCATGCTCACGCGAACGGTATGCAGCCTGCGGTGGCGGCTCCGACCCCCACTGCTCGGCACCGATGATGTTCAAGACCAAGGGGGTGGACATCGCATAGGCCCCCGGGCCCATGTCGACTTGCGCCCAGGCTCTGGGTAGAGCCGGGTCCAAGGCCAAAGCCGTCAGTCCAGCCAGCAGCGCGCTGCAAGAGCGGCAAAGCCCCACCAAGCCTGGCAGCCAGGGCCCGCGCTTCATCCCGCTGAGGGTTCAGGCGCCGCCTGCGGCCGCTGTGCCACCCGAGCGCTGAGGTAGGTCCACACGAAATGGGCGGCTGCTTGACTGGTCAACTCCGCATGGTCGTAGGGCGGGCTCACCTCCACGCAGTCCATGCCCACAAAGTTCAAATCAGCCCAGCCTTCCAGCAGCGTCATCACCTGGGCCGTGCTCAGGCCCGCTGGCTCCGGCGTACCCGTACCCGGTGCGTGCGCAGGGTCCAGGCAATCGATGTCCAAGGTGAGGTACAGCGGAGGGTGCCCCGCTGCGGCCATGCGTGTGCGCACCGCCTGCATCACCTCCGCCAGTTGCCCTGTGCTCTCCAAGCCCCGCAGGGCCCGCGCCTCATAGATCAGCCCGCCCTCGATGCGCACGCGTTCGCGGGTTTCACGTTGAGCCGAACTGCGGATACCCAGTTGTGCCACGCACTCGGGCCTCACCAGGCCCTGTTCGTAGGCCTCATGCAACCAAGTGCCGTGGCCGCTGGGTTCACCAAAGTGGTCGGGCCAGGTGTCGCAGTGCGCATCGAAATGCACCAGCGCCACGGGCTGGCCATGATGCTGGCGGTACAGCTGCAACAGCGGCAGGGTGACGGAGTGGTCGCCGCCCAGCCACACCATGTGCTGCCGCGCAATCAAGGCGCGCGCCTGCGGCAGCAGCGCCTGGCGCATTGCTGCCAAGGACGTATTGGGCATGGTCAGGTCGCCGTGGTCTTCCAGAAACGCCAGCGGTGACACATCGAACAGCGGGTGAATGCCGTCACACAGCATGTGACTGGCCTGCCGGATGGCCGCCGGCCCCTGTCGTGCTCCGCTGCGGTTGGTCACCGAACCGTCCCACGGCAGGCCGGCTACGCCAAAAGGCAGCGGCAAGGCCCAGCCTGCGTCAGAGGGTTGGGCCGCGGTGCGGCAGCGCAGGAAGCTGGAGTTGCTGGAATAAGGAAACATCATGGGCACGCCTTCAGCCTGAGGAGCTGCTTGCCAAGGACCTCGTGACTGTAGCGAGGCACCAGCCGACCTGACCTCCGTAGGACCCCTGCTTGCGGTGTTTCAGTGGGATGTGCATACTTTATTCAACCAGGGTATGCACCTTGGGCCAATGGAATAGAGCGTGGGTTTGCATCCATAACGGGTTCACGACTCTAGCGCGACACGGACTCTGGTCTATGTCTGCGGTCGTAAACCGAGCAATGAGTCCAGGAGACCCCCCATGAAATTCCCGCGTACGCCGATTGCCGGTGCCACACAGGCCTTTTGCTCCGTCAGCTTGGCAGTGATTGCCTTGTATCCGAATGCTGCGCAGGCGCAAAGCGCCGCGGGGGCAGCGGGCTCGGCATCGGCTGCCCAACCGGCCAAAGCCGACCTCCAGCAAATCACCGTAACGGCTACTCGGCGCGAGGAGGCCGCGCATCGCGTGCCCTTCAACATCAGCGCACTGTCCGAAGATGAACTTCGAGACCAAAACATCACCGATGCAAAGAAGTTGATTGCCGCCAGCGAAGCCATCAACGCGCCTGGCAACAGCGCGCGCTTTGCTGACTCGGTGACCGTGCGCGGCCTTAATGTGTCCCCGGTAGCGGCCAACAACTTGGAGCAGTTCATCCGCTCCACCCTGGCGTACTACCTAGATGACACCATGCTGCCCCATCTGGGCTACCGAATTAAAGACATCGCGCGGGTGGAGACACTTTTGGGCCCGCAAGGCACCTTGTACGGTGCTGGCAGCCTTGGTGGAACGATCCGATTTATTTCCAATCAGCCGAAGCTAGGCAAGACCGAAGGCCGCATCGGCACCTCCTTCTACCAAACCAAGCATGGCGGGATTTCCAGCGATATCGATGGCGTCATCAACCTGCCGCTGGCTCAGGACATAGCCCTTCGCGCATCGGTGGCCCGGCTGGACGAGAAGGGTTACATCGACCGACTGTCCAACCCACCGTGGCGCACCGGCATTTGGGCATGGTCAAGCAAGCCAGACGCCAACCGCAACCTCTATGAGGACGATAACTGGCAAAAGGTCAACACGGGGCGTGTTGCCCTACGCTGGCGGCTCACACCCACCGCTGAGTTGACCTTCACACATGCGCAGCAAAGCCAGTTGGCCAACGGCAGCAATGGCGCCAGCGTCACACCGGTGAATATCGCCAACGCCACCAACGCAGCCCAGGTGGATGCCGCTTGGAGGCTCGGTCGTAACTGCACAGCCCAAGGGATCGCCTGCACCTATAAAGTGGCCACCGATGCGCCGTATGTGGTCAACGATCACACGATCGTCTCGCGATACCCCGAGTTTGCTGACCGCAGCTTCCGCTTGGACAGCCTTGCGCTGGACCTCAACCTCGGCTTTGCCAAGCTGAACTCCAACACCTCACGTTTTCGCGACGCCCGAGTAGGACAAGCCGACTATGCCCGCCAAGGTAATCTTTTCTACAACTGGTTCACCGCCGGCAACATCCAGAAGTCGAACAATTCTCTGTACATGACGTTTGACAACACCTACACGGGTACCACGCATGAAACACGACTGGTATCGACGGGTACAGGTCCCATGAGTTGGGTTGCGGGTGTGTTTCTGATGCAGCAAAAGCGCAACTTCAAGTTTGACGAGATGTTCCCGGGCTTGGACACCCTGCCATCACAGGGTGACTTCATCTCGATTGCTGCTCAGGGTGGCCGCAAGGCCCTGGGAGGCGTTACCGACTCGGGCTATGCCGAAAACCTGGGCAGTGAGTACCGCGAGAAGGCCGTCTTTGGTGAGGTGAGCTACGCTCTGACCCCGGCACTGAAGGTGACCTATGGCACACGGATATTCAACTACGAAGATGTAGGAACGGCCTTTGTTTTCGACTATGCCGGCGGTTTATCTGATAACAATTCCCGTGCAAGCAGCAGCGGCAGCAACAAAGCTATTCATAAGCTTAATTTTGTCTACAACCTCAACCGCGACCTGCTGAGCTATCTGACCTATTCACAGGGTTTCCGTCGCGGCGGCAACAACGGTTTCAAGAGCTTTCCGAGCAAGAATCAAATCGTCGCACCGGACACCAATGGCTACGGGCCTGACACCACGAATAACCTGGAGTTGGGACTCAAGGGCTTCTTGCTGGATCGTCGCCTGTTGCTGCAGACGGCGATTTATCGGATCGACTGGAAGAACGTTCAAACCTACTACTCGCAGGGGCTGCCGGACCCCTTTGGTTTGGGGATTGACTTCCCCATCAACGGCACTACCAATGGCCCCAACGCAAGGTCAGCAGGAGGTGAGCTTTCGGCCAGGCTGGCGCTCAACCAAAATTGGCAGACTCACTTCAGCGCAGCCACCACGGGGGCTGAGTGGACCTCCACGCTCAAGCGCTGCACCTACATCGCAAACAACAGACCCGCAGACTGTCGCACCTGGACTGCTGGCGGCAAGCTCTACGGCGCGCCCAGCTTGAAGTACACGATGGGGGTTCAGTACAACCATCTGCTGAGCAGCGGTCACGAGTTCACTTCAAGCCTAAGCCGGCGTTGGGTGGGAAAGATCGGTAATGACCGGACCGACGCGCCAGATACCAACCCGCCCCTGTTCTACCCCTCCTATGCCCTGGTCAATGCCAGCGCTGGTCTGGCCAAGGGGCCATGGAACGCAACGCTGTGGGTTCAAAACTTGGGTGACACGCGGGCCTTGGTCTCCATTCAAAATGCGCTTGACCAAGTGGTCGGGCCGCGCTTGATCTACAACGTGCCACGCACGGTGGGTCTGAACCTGGGCTACCGCTTTTGATGTTCAAGGGGCAGGGCGCTTCAGCGCCCAACGACGCTTGTCCACAAGGCGGTCAGCACGCGGCCCTCGTCAGGCGCGAGTGAGGTCCATCCCAGCTTCGGTCCATAAGGAGATCGGCTCGGGCTACCCAAGAGCACGATCAAGCCGTTGCGCCGCACCGGATCCAGTGCAAAGGTCCCCAGCAGGCCGTAGGCATCTCCCAGATGGCCCCAGCCGCTGAAACCACCGCCTTCAACCAGACGGTCGCCTAAGCCGGGGCCCCTGTTGCGGTCGGTGAAGCGTTGCGGCCCAAGCGCCCAGGAGACCATGGCCTCGTCCAAGGTGTCGCCGTTGGGCGCTTGCGGTTCATAGCGCCACTGTTCGGTGCTGAGCAAGCGCATCGCGTTATCGCTCAACAAGCTTTGGCCGCGGTGGCGTCCACCATTGAGCAGCATCTGCATCAACACCCCCAAGTCATCGCTGGAAATCCGCAAGCCGCCTTGTGGGCTGAAAACCGTCGCATTGCTGCCCGGCACATAGCGGTCCAGGCCCAGCGGTGCGGCCGGCCGGCTTGCGCGGTGGTCGTCGACCTGCGGCCACCAAGGGCCCTCAGGTTCCCAAATTTCACGCTCGCCCTCCAAGCGGCGCCGGCGGTACAGGGTGGCCAGGTCCTGGAGCTCATCGCGGGAAAGCGCCGAGGGCAAAAAGCCACCACGAAGCCCCAGCGGTTGCAAGACCAGGCGCTGCATCAGCTGATCGAATCGCTCACCGGTGGCGCGCTCCATCACGGTGCCCACCACACCCCAGTTCAGGTTCACATAGTTGAACCAGCTGCCCGGTGCGCGCTGGCGCCGCCAGCTCAGCCCCCCACGGTACAAGGCCCCCGCGGGGTGCAACACGTCGCGCAAAGCCACGTCCGGGCCCCAAACATAGAAGCCCGCATCACTCAAGCCCGAGCGATGCGACATCAACAGGCGCAAGGTGATCGGCTGTTGCGCAAAGTCCGGGTGCCGCAGGCGCCAGCCCAACACATCGCCCACATCGGCATCCACATCCAAGCGGCCCTGGTCCACCAAGCGCATCACCGCCACCGACACCACCAATTTCGAAATTGAGGCCACCCGAAACAGGCTGCTTGGCGTGACGGGAAGATCTTGCGCACGGTCTGTGGGATGGATAAAGCGCCGTCCGTGGTGGCTGCGGTGCACCACCTGCCCATCGCGCAGGGCCAGGGTGCAGAGTTGACCCCAAGCGCCCGGGTGCTCACCAACCAGGGCCTGCAGTTCCCGGTGAAGTGCTGAGGACCCCTGAGGCGATGGTTGCAGCGCTGGGCTCAGCGCTGGCGCAGCAGGCCCAGCACCCCGCCCCGCGCTGCAAGCCGCCAAAGACGCCAAGGCGGCACAACCGCCGATCAGGCAGGCGCGGCGATGTGTATTCGCTCCGAGGGCTCGATCCACGCGAGGCGCGGAACAAGGCGTCAAGCCCTGCTTCATACAACGCCCGCCCACAGCCTGCGGGCCCGCTGCGCAGCCGCCGTGGAAGGGTCAATCTGACGCAGTTCCAAGGGGCACTCGGCAGGCAGGCCAGCGCGCACACCCTGGCCCACCAAGGGGTGCAGCAGCAGCACACGGCCCGCGGCCACCACGGGCTTGGGCCCAAATCGACGGAACAGCACTGCGCCCAAGCGGCCGATCTCGATACCGGCACGCCGCAGCAGCAAGGCCGCCTCTGCGTCACCCAGTTCCGCCGCTTCGGCCACAGCCAGGGCTAATCGCCCCACCTCACCGCGGTCTTGCCCGTAAATGAACTGCCGGGTGCTGGCCCAATCCGAACCCCCCATGCGCGCAAACAAGCAACGGGCCATGGGGCTCTCCACCCACTGACCAGGCCATTCGTCTTCGCGGCGCCAAATGGTGGACAACGCCTCCTTGGCAATCCAATACCCGCCGCCTTCATCACCCAGGACGAAGCCCCGCCCACCGGCCCGGTGCCACACACCGTCCCCGTCGATGAACGATGCAATCGAGCCGGTGCCTGCGTACACGAGATAGCCACCACCAGGTTCATGGGCCGCGCGAAAGGCGATGTCCATGTCGCTGTGGCACTGCACCTGGTGCGGTGCAGTGCTCAGCCGCGCCGCCACCAGGCCCGCCAGCTCCAGGGCCAACCCGCCCTGCGGATCGCTAACACCCGTGATGCCGGCGTACGTGCCCGCCACGCGGTGCGCGGGCAGCCGATGTGCCAGTGTAGCGGCCAGCTCATGCAGCGCTTGGCCAAGCTGCGCGCGGCCGGCCTCCGAAGTCAGGCTCATGCCACTGAAGCCGCCCACCTGCGCCTGTGCCAGCAACTGGCCCTGCGCGTCCACGGCGGTCCAGCGGCACGCCGTACCGCCCGCATCCAGGCCCAGGTAGATCACACCTTGATGAACCATTGGCGTCGGGCCATCCAGGCCGCCACGGCATAAAAGACCAGCACAAATCCCAACGCAAACAGCAGCGAGACCTGGACCTCGGGCAGCCCGGTGGGGCGCAAGCCCGCCACCAGGTGCATCTTCAGGCTCACGCCATCGAACTTGATGAAGGCCAGTCCTTTGGCCACCAAGCCTGCCAGTACGAACAGGAACAGGGCATTCATGCCAAAGTCCACCAGCGGCTGGGCCCAAGGGCGCCAGCGCGCACGGCTGGCGGCATCGGCCTGGGCATCCAAGACCCAATGGAAAGCCGCCAAGATGAGCAGCGCCCAGCCGGCAGTGCTGGCCACATAGGCAGGGGTCCACAAGGATTTGTTGATGGGCATGTTCGAGGCCGCCAACAGCTCACCGGCCCACAAGGCCAACAAGCCGGCCAGCACCAGACCCATGCAGCGCCGCCCCGGCTCTTGGGCCTGCGCCATCCAATGCCCGGTCAACACACCGGCCAACAGTGTGGACACCGCCGGCAAGGTGCTTAACAAGCCCTCGGGGTCCCAGGTGCGAGACTGGGCCCACAAGTGGCCGCCCATCAGCAAGCGGTCAACATAGCTGCCGGTGTCTTGTCCGGCCAGCAGCGAACCCACGCGCACCACACCGTCATCACCCGGCACCGGTACCGCCAGCATCAGCACGCTGTACAGCACCAGCAGGCCCGCAGCTGTCCAAGCTTGGCCACGAACCTTTAACCACACCACCGCCGGCGCACACAGCACGATGCACAAACCAATGCGTTGCAACACACCCGGCCAGCGCAGCGTGTTCCAGTCAAAGGCGGGCACCGCATTGAGCATCAAGCCGATCAACATGATCACCAGCCCGCGGCGCATCAGGCCCCGGCACAGGGTCAAGGGCCCAGCGCCTTCGTGCTGCCGACGGGCCAAGCTCATGGGCATGGCCACGCCGCTGATGAAGATGAAGAAGGGAAAGATCCAGTCGGTGAAGGTCCACCCGTCCCACGGTGCGTGCAGCAAAGGACCGTACACATGCTTCCAGTCGCCCGGGTTGTTGACCAGCAGCATCGCCGCGATCGTCATGCCACGAAAGGCATCAAGGCTGTACAGCCGCCCGTTCACGCAACCGGCTCCCGTCGGCCGAAGTTTTCCGGCACCCGGATCAGGGCTGTCATCACAAAGGACGGAATGGCCGCCACCATCACCCACACGAAAAAGCCAGCATAGCCCAAGGCCTCCTGAAGCCAGCCGCTCCAAAAGCCCGGGATCATCATGCCCATGGCCATGAAGCCGGTGCAGATGGCGTAGTGCGCCGTCTTGTGCGGCCCCTCGGCGATCAAGATCATCACCATCAGGTAGGCCGCAAAACCGACGCCATAGCCGAACTGTTCAATGGCCAAGGCTGTGCTGACCACCCACAGCTGCTGCGGCGGCGACAACGCCATGGCCAAGAACACCAGGTTGGGCAGGTGCATGCCCCACACCAAAGGCCACAAGCAGGCCTTCAAGCCAAACCGCGAAATCAGCAGCCCGCCCACGATACCCCCGACCGTCAAGGCGATCAGGCCCACCGTGCCATAGGCCACCCCCACCTCGCGGGTGGAAAGGCCCAAGCCGCCTGCTTCAGCGGGGTCTAGCAGAAAGGGCGTCGCCATCTTCAGCAACTGCGCTTCCGGAAAACGGTAGAGCAAGAGGTAGGCGATGCCCACCGCGATGGCAGGCTTGCGGAAGAACGTACCCAACACCGAGAAGAACTCGATGAACAAGCTGGAGTGGACCGTACCCGGCCGGTCTTCAGCCGGATAGGGCAAGCGCCAAGCGTGGTACAGGCCCACCACGCCGAAGCACACCGCCAATAAAGCCATCACCACCTGCCACGCCACCACCGCCGAGCCGCTGCGTTCGGCCACCTCGCCGGCCAGGTACACCAGCCCCCCCTGCCCGGCGATATTGGCCACGCGGTAAAAGGTGGAACGGATGCCCACGAAGGCCGCCTGCTGGTGCGTGGGCAGGGCCATCATGTAGTAGCCATCGGCTGCAATATCGTGGCTGGCACTGGCAAAGGCCATGAGCCACAACAGGGCCAGGCTCCAGCGCACCCACTGCTCGGTGGGCAGGCTCAGCGCCACCATCGCCACCATCGCACCCACCGCAAACTGCAGCAGCCAAATCCAGCGCCGCCGCGTGCCCAAGAGTTCAATCAAGGGGCTCCAAAGCGGCTTGATCACCCACGGCAGGTACAGCCAGCTTGTGTACAGCGCGATGTCGGTGTTGGACATCCCCAAGTTCTTGTACATCACCACGCTCAGTGACATCACCACCACATAGGGCAGGCCCTGCAGCAAGTAGAGGCTAGGCACCCAGGCCCAGGGGCCAGGGCCGGGCCCTTCAGTTCGAAGCGTCGAGGTCAATGGCCTGCCCTTCCACCACCACCTGCTGCAGCTGCAGCGAGTGGGGGTCCAACACCACCAGGTCTGCCCAGGCACCCTGCGCAATCACCCCGCGGTCGCTCAAGCCCAGGTACTGCGCGGCGTGCGTGCTCACACGCGCGCTGGCCTGGGCCACCGACAGCCCAATCTGCACCAGGTTTCGCAAGGCCTGGTCCATGGTCAAGGCGCTGCCGGCCAGGGTGCCATCGGCCAGGCGCACGCCACCCAAGCACTTGTGCACCGTGTATTGCCCCAAGGGATAGGCGCCATCGGGCATGCCCGCTGCAGCCGTTGCATCGGTCACGGCAAACAGGCCGGGCACTGCACGCACGGCTGCATGGATGGCGCCAGGGTGTACATGCAACAGGTCGGGAATGATTTCCGCATGCTCTGCGTGGGCCAAGGCAGCCCCGACCGCACCGGGCGCCCGGTGGTGCATCGGGCCCATGGCGTTGAACAAATGGGTGAAGCCAGAAGCGCCGTGCCGCAACGCCTGTAAGGCCTCTTCATAGGTGGCCCGGGTATGGCCCACCTGAACCCGGATACCGGCGGCCACCAATTCAGGAATCAGGGCCAGATTGCCAGGCATCTCAGGGGCCAGCGTCAGCACGCGAATCGGCGCCAACGCATTCAGGCGCAGGATGTCCTGCAAGGAGGCCGCTTGGGCGTGTGGTGGTTGCGCCCCAAGCTGATCAGGACTGATGTAAGGCCCCTCCAGGTGCACACCCAAGACACGCGCGGCCTGATCGGCGCGCTGCAAGCACTGCGCAGACAAGGCCCTCAGGGCGGCCTCAATCTCCGGTAGTGGCGCGGTCATGGTGGTGGCCAACAAAGAGGTGGTGCCATGTCGCGCATGGGTGCGCGCCAAGCACTGCACCGCATCCTGGCCTTCCATGGTGTCGCGGCCGCCGCCGCCGTGGATATGCAGATCGATAAAGCCCGGCAGGATCAAAGGCGGCGCTTGCTCCGCCCGAAGCTCGTGCTCGACAAGCGTGCCCTGCACGCCAACCACGCGGCCCTGCGACCAGTGCACCTGCCCCTGCACCCAGCCACCAGGGGCCAAGACCTGACCGCTCAGGAAGGCTGAACGACTCTGAGCAGCTTGGCCCATGGAGGCCCCGCCCTTGACATTTCGGCGTGGTGCGTGCATTCCGCGATCATCGCTCAAAAGTCAGGCCATGCCCTTGTTCACCGCCGCCAGACGCAACCGCACACGGCGCGAGCGATGGCACCGGTGCCCGGCCAGCGCCGCAGGCCCTGATGCCTGCGGGCTCTGATGCCCCCAGGCCCTTTCTATACTGCGCACCGCACAGACCCGAGACCACACATGGCGCTGAATTTCATTTGGATCGGCTTCATCCTCATTGGCTTTGCCGTAGCGGCGGTCAAGGTGGCCATGGGGCAAACAGCCCTGTTTGGCCAAATGCTCAGCGGGCTGTTTGACATGGCCAAGACGGGCTTTGACATCTCACTGGGCCTGGTGGGAGTGATGACGCTGTGGCTGGGCATCATGAAGATCGGCGAGCAGGCCGGCGTCATCCAATTATTTGCGCGCGGCGTGGCGCCGTTCTTCCGCCGCATCTTTCCCGGCATTCCACCGGGCCACCCGGCCAGCGGCAGCATTGCGATGAATGCATCGGCCAACATGCTGGGGTTGGACAACGCAGCCACCCCATTGGGTCTGAAGGCCATGCGCGAGCTTCAGGAGATCAACACCGACAAGTCGGTAGCCTCCGACCCCATGATCATGTTTCTGGTGCTCAACACGGCTGGCATCACCTTGATTCCCGCTTCTGTGATCGCCATCCGCCAAAGCTTGGCAGCCGAACAAGGGCTGAGCAACTTCAACGGCGCCGACATCTTTTTGCCCACCCTGATCGGTACCTTCATCTCGTTCACCGCAGGCCTGCTGGCCGTGGCCTGGGTGCAGCGCATCAAGCTGCTGTGCGCACCGGTGCTGGCCTTCTTTGGCGGCTTTGCGGCCCTGATGGGCGTGCTGTACCTGTGGCTGTCCGGTATGCCGGCAGCTCAAATGGCACAGTCGATTTCGGTCCTGGGCAGCGGCATCATTTTGGCCATCATCGTCACCTTCGTTGCGGTCGGTGCGCTAAGGCGCGTGAATGTTTATGAAGCCTTTGTGGACGGTGCCAAGGAAGGCTTTGGGGTGGCGGTGCAGATCATTCCCTACCTGGTGGCCATGCTGGCGGCCATCTCTGTGTTTCGCAGCAGCGGCTGCATGGACTATCTGGTGCAGGGCATTGGTGCGGGTGTGCGGGCCCTGGGGCTGGACGACCAGTTCGTGCCCGCACTGCCCGTGGGCTTGATGAAGACCATGTCGGGCAGCGGCGCACGCGGCCTGATGGTCGATGTGCTCAAGACCTATGGCGTGGACTCTTTTGAGGGGCGACTGGCCAGCATCATTCAGGGGTCTACCGAAACCACCTTCTATGTGTTGGCGGTGTACTTTGGCAGCGTGGGAATCAAGAAGACGCGCCATGCCCTGGGCTGCGCGCTGACCGCCGACGCCGTGGGTTTGATCGGCGCCATCATTGTCGGATATGCGTTTTACGGCTGAACGGCGCAGCCAGCTGGGTTGAAGGGCAGGACCACCGGCATGCGAACGTTCACACACGCTGAACTGGCCCACGCCCTTTGCGACGGTCTTCAAGCCAGCCTTGGCCAAGCTCCGGCCTTTGACCCGTCGCCGACCATTGATTTGGCGGTGGTGGCCTTTGCGCCGGGTGCGCCCGCGGTGTGGGCCAATGCGCTGTGCACTCGAGGCCATGCGGCCCCCGTGGTGGCAGACATCGGCCCGGATGCCTCCAGTGTTCGGGGCATACGCTATTGGGCCGACCCGACCGACGATCAGCGGCGCTCCATCGCATGGCTGCCCGGGTCCGACTGGCGGAAGCTCGATGGCCTGCAAAGCCTGTACGGCAGCGGCCCCGTGGAGTCGATTGCCCCCTACCCGGCTTCGCTGATCAAGTTGATGGTGGCCGTTGGCGTAGGCCTGTTGGTGGATCGCAACCGGGCTCAATGGAGCGAAGCCTGGGCTTGGGGTGGCCGCACACGAACCGTGCTTCAGTGGACCGACGGCATGGTCACCGAAAGCCGCAACGAGGACACCAGCGCCTTGGTGGCCTTGCTACATGTGCGGGGCCTGATCAAAACTCCGCATTCAGGTGATCACGCCCAGGCCGGCCGCCAAGTTGCCCCTGCTGGGGTGAACCGGCTGCACGATGTGTTTCGGGCGTACGGCTTGCCCACTTTGCGTCTGGACCGCACGCGCGCTGATGGGGGCTGGCTCAACCAAGACGGTTCAGGCGTGGGCCACCTGCAGATGACCGCCTGGGATACCGCACGGCTGCTGTGGTTGATGCTGCCGGCGGTGATGCCCGCGTGCCCTGCGCCTGCCTGGCTGCCGGCCCAAACGCCCGCCCTGCTGCAGCCACACACCGCCCGTGTCCTGTGGCAACTGCTGGACGACCAGGCGCTGCATGAGGTGTTGTCGTCCTCGGTCAGCGTAGGCATGCCCGGGTGGAGGCCCGGCATCCCGGCCGCGGTACCCGAGCGTTGGGTGATGCCCAACGGGCGCGTGGCCGCGGCCGACCGACAGTGGCCGGGAGACACCCGCGCCGTGCATGCACAAGCCCAGGTGAAGTTCGCCCACAAGACGGGCACGACCGAGAACTATGCCTCAGACGCAGGTTGGGTGCGCAGCCTGCGCCCCGGTGGGCGGCAGTACCTGGTGGCGATGCTGTCGACGCTGGGATCGCGCCATGCACCCCAGCCCGGTTTGGCCACCGATTGGTGCATTCCAGCCCTGGGCGCACGCATCGATGCCTGGCTTGCCGATCGGCTTGGTTAGGCGCGCGCCGCCAGGCTGCTTGGGTTGACCCTCTGTGCCTTTCTGGCAACACCCAGGCCTCGTGTTTTCCCGAGTGCAGGGTGCCGCGAACAGCAGATTGCGCGAGGATCAATGCCCCACCTGTCAGCCTTCATAACCAAAGGTTATGGTGTAGGTCGGATTCGTCAGCTTGCCCTGACCACTGACCGCTGGCCACTGGCCGGTACGCCGGCGCGCCGGTACGCTACAGTCTCCGACAACTCTACAACCATGGCCGTTCGCGGCGTGCCCCGTTCAGGAGATACCCCATGAAACTCAAGCCGATCGCACAAACACTGGCTGCCCTCAGCCTCATCTCGCCCGTTCTGGCGCAACAGGCAGCCGAACAACGGGTGGAGATCACCGGCTCGAGCATCAAACGCCTGGCCAGCGAAGGCGCCCTGCCCGTACAGGTCATCACCCGTGCCGAGATCGAACAGCAGGGCCTGACCAGCACCGAGCAGGTGATCCTGTGGTTGTCCACCAACGGCAACGGTTTAGATAACCTGGCCTCCAACGCCGACGTGGTGGGCGGTGCCCAACGGGGCAACAACGGTGCCACCAGCGCCAACCTGCGCGGCCAAGGCAGCAACGCCACCTTGATTTTGTTGAACGGCCGGCGTGTGGCCGCGCACGGTCTGAACGGCGGCGTGGTCGACCTGAACCAGGTTCCAATAGCCGCCATCCAGCGCATTGAAGTGCTCAAGGACGGCGCCAGTTCGATCTACGGTACCGACGCCATCGGCGGCGTGATCAACTTCATCCTGCGCACCGACTACCGCGGGGCCTCGATTCAGGGCACCAGCGACGTCACGCAGGCCGGTGGTGGCAACATCTACCGTGCTTCGGTGGTCGCCGGCACCGGTGACCTCAGCCGAGATGGCTACAACCTGATGGCGGTTTTGGCGCGGCGCGAGCACCAGGCCCTGCGTGGCGACCAACGCGACTTTGTCAACACCTTTCAGCCCAACCGAGGCTTGAGCGTGGACACCCGCGGCACACCGTTTGCCACCATCTTCCCCTTGGCCGGCACCCTATTCCCCGCCGCCACATCTTTCCCCTTCGTACCCGGCAGCACCACGGTGCGGGCCTCGGGTGGACTGAATGTGCTGGACCTGCCGGGTGCCGAAGGATGCGGCTCGATCACCGGCCAAGCACCCTACGACGCCCTGTTGTGGAACGTGCCCACGGCCGCCCTGGCTTGCGCCTGGGACACTGGCCGCGCGGCGGTGCTGCAACAACCCATCAGCGGCACCAACCTGGTGGCACGCGCCACCTTCAAGTTGGGTGAGCACCAGTTGGCCGCCGAGTTCACCGGCAGCCAAACCGAGTCGGCCAAGCGTTTTTCGAACGTACAGTTGACGCCCAACACCACAACTCAACAGCTTCGCTTCCCCCGCAACGCTGCCTCGCAGGCAGCCTATGACGCGGTCTTCAATCGCTTGCGGTCGGCCTTCCCGAGCCAGATCACCGAGGCGCAGCGCGGCCAGTCGCTTGCCTACCGCTGGCGTTGCATGGAGTGCGGCCCGCGTGAACTGGAAACCGACACCACCACACAACGTTGGGCTGTCACCATGGACGGCCCACTGGGCAAAGGGTGGGACTACCGTGCAGGCCTGATCCAAGCCACCAGCCAAGCCAAGTCCAAGCTCGGCTCGGGCTACTACTACCGCGGCACCACAGCCACCGGCGCATCCGATGGCGGCCCGGGCATCATCCCGGCGCTGAACAGCGGGCGCATCAACATCTTCCTGTTCCCCGGTCAGACCCAAAGCGCCGACGGCCTTGCGGCCCTGCAAGAAGCCTCGGCGGCTGGCGTGGTGCTGTACGGCGGCAAGTTCACCATGCAACAAGCCGACTTCACGGCTTCGGGCCCGGTGGCCAAGTTACCCGCCGGCGAGGTCATGGCCGCACTGGGGGCCGATGTGCGGCGGGAAGAGTACCGTTTCAATGGCGACGAACGCGACCTGCCTGCCCAGCGCATCATCGTTGCCGCGCCCTTTGACCAGACCAACGTGCTTTTGGGCGCCAAACGTGAGGTCAAGGCCCTCTACGGCGAATTGCTGGTGCCCATCACCAAGCAACTGGAAACCACGTTGTCGGCTCGGCGCGACGACTACACCGGTTTTGGTGTCACCACCAATCCCAAGGTGTCGGCCCGCTGGAAGCCTTTTCAACAGTTCCTGGGCCGTGGCTCCTACAGCACCGGGTTCCGGGTGCCCACCTTCAACCAACTCTACAACGGCTCGGCCGAGTCACTGTTCACCGGCACCACGCTGGTGGACCCCAAGACCTGCCCCGGCGGTCGCCCGAACACCACCGATCCTGGCTGCGCGTTCATTGACCGTGCCGCCAACATCATCAACGGTGGCAAGCCTGACCTCGGCCCCGAAGAGGCCAAGATGGGTTCCGTGGGCTTCATCGTCGAGCCCAGCGCCAATCTGAGCATCGGACTGGACTGGTGGTCCATCCGCCGCGAGGGCACGATCCAAATCCTGTCACTGACCCAGCTGATCGACAACTACAAGCTTTTCCCCGAGCGCTTCATTCGGGATGGGGCCGGCAAGATCATCGCGGTCGACCAACGCTGGATCAACGCCGGCGAGACCGAAACCTCGGGTGTTGAGGTGACCCTGCGCAGTGGCTTCATGGCGATGGACGCACGCTGGACCGCCGGGTTGGACGGCACCTATTTGCTCAAGAAGCGTTCGCGCGTGGTGCCCTCTGCGGCCTGGAGCGCCAGCGAAGTCGGCCAATTCAGCTTTGCCGGTGACTTGGGGCTGCGTTGGAAGCACAGCGCCTTCCTCACCCGCAGCAAGGGCTCATGGGTCAGCACCATTTCGCAGGTCTTCCGCAGCGGCTACAACGACCAGGTGCTGCCCGGCGTGGCCGCTGGCGCCGTCACGCCGCCCGATTGGAAGAGCCGTGTGGACAGCTACACCACCTACAACATGGCGCTGACCTACACCGGCATCAAGAACCTGCGGGTGACCGGCCTGATCAAGAATGTGTTCGACCGTGACCCGCCGTTTGCCATCACCTATGACAGCAACTTCGGCTCGGGCAGCTCGTGGGAGCCCCGTGTTACAGACCCGCGCGGCCGTGCCTTCGTGGTCAGCTTCGATTACAGGTTCCGCTGAGATCGGTTGAGCCGCCAAGGTGAGGCTACGCCACCTTGAGGTCTTTCATGCTGTGATGCGCGCTGGCACCGTCAGTGGTGCCGCGCGTCTGCTGCACATCTCGCAGCCGGCGGTCAGCAAGGTGCTGCAGCATGCGGAAGCCCAACTGGGCCTGACCTTGTTCGAACGGGTGGCGGGGAAGTTTCACCCCACGCCTGAAGCGCGCCGCTTGTTCGCCGAGGTGGACAAGCTGCACGCTGAGTTGATGTCGATACGGCGCCTGGCCGTCAACCTCAAGAGCGGGCCGCAGCAGCGGGTGCGGCTGTCGGTGACGCCGGCCTTGGGTGCCACCGTCGTGCCTTTGGCCGTAGCGCGTTGGTCCCGCAGCTTTGCTTCTGGCCACTGCGAACTGGCCACCCACCACACGCGCGAACTGGTCCAAGCCTTGATCCTGTCAGAGCTGGATCTGGGCCTGACGCTGCAAGACCCGCAGCACCCTGGAGTGCATGCAGAGGTGCTCACCCGAGCGCCGATGATGGCCCTGCTGCCGGCGCGTGGGGCCGCTCTGCGCGCCCGCACCGCGGTGCGCCTGGAGTCCCTGCCCCGTCACTTGATTGGCCTGTCACCGCAAGACCCACTGGGCCTGAGGCTCACGGCCGAATGTGAGGCACTGGGCCTGTCGCTGCAGCCGCAGGTTTCGGTGCAGACCTATCAGCTGGCGCGGCAGTTGGCGGAGGCCGGCGTGGGTACCGCCATCGTGGACCCGTTCACCGCAGCACAGGCCGATCGTGGTCGGGTGGCGGTTCGGCCCGTTGAGCCCTTGATCACCGTTCCCCTGGTCCTGTTGACCCCAGTGGCCGCCCCGCTGTCGCAGCCCGCGCGGCGCTTGGTGCAGGAGCTGCGCCAGTCGGCCAGTGTCTGTCTGCATGAGGCCGGCATTGCCGAAGTTGCCGAGCCCGGCTCGGCAGCCGAGCGGCGTGCACGGACGCGTTGATCACCGCCTGCAGCCATGACCCCACACCCGAGCGCTTCTGGACCCGCCCGCGAGCCTGAGCCGGTGGCACCCACGCTGACCTGCGAAACCATAGGGCGGCACGCCGACTTTGTGCACCTGTCCACCGTCCCCGGCATTGCTGTGGACATCCGCTACGCCAGCGAGTCCAACTTTGCCGGGCGCAGTCTGTACAAGGGACTGGACTGCGCTTGGCTGCGCCGGCCGGCCGCGCAGGGTCTGGCCCGCGCGGCGCAGTGGTTGGCTGCGCAGCGCCCGGGCTACGCGCTGCGGGTGCTGGATGCCCTGCGCCCGCAGCGTGTGCAGGAAGCCATTTGGCAAGAGGTGCGCGGCACGCCGATGGCCGCCTACTTTGCCGAGCCTGTGCGCGGCTCGATCCACTCATTCGGCATGGCGGTCGACGTGACGCTGTTGAATCCGCAAGGCCTGGAGTGCGATATGGGCAGCCGGTACGACGAAATGAACCGACTCTCTCACCCCAACCTGGAAGCGCAGCACCTGGCCCTCGGGCACTTGGAGGCCCAGCACTTGGTGGACCGGGGCTGGCTGTATGCGGCCATGGCCCAGGGTGGTTTTGTGGGCATTTCCACCGAGTGGTGGCACTTCGATCATGGCGATCGCGAACAAGTACGACGGGAGATGCAACGTGTGTGGTGAGACCGGATCCATCAAGCGCCGTGCGGTGCTTCAAAAGGCGGCAGCGGTGTGGATGGCCGGTCTCGCTGGCAGTGTGGCCGTGCCCCTGGCCGCAGCGGCCAACCCCAAAGCAGCTGCGGCTTCGGCACTGCCCTTGATCAAGCCACCGAGGCTGCAAAGCGGTCAAACCATCGGCCTGGTGGCGCCATCGGGTGCCATGCATGAACGGCTGCCGGTGGAGATTGCCATCGACACCTTGACCGCCCTGGGCTTCAAGGTGAAGGAGTCGCCACATCTGCGGGCGCGGCGCGGCCACTTCGCCGGCACCGATGCGCTGCGCGCTGCAGCGCTGAACGCCATGTTCAAGGACCCCGATGTACACGGCGTGCTGGCCATCACCGGCGGCTCTGGCGCCAATCGCATCCTGCCCCTGCTGGACTACGCACAGTTGCGCCGCACGCCGAAGTTCGTGGGTGGGTTTTCCGACATCACCGCGCTGTTGAATGCGGTGCACAGCCAAACCGGCTTGGTCACCTACCACTGCCCGGCAGCGGTCTCAGAGTGGAACGAATTCAGCTGGCGGCACTTCAGGGGCGTGGCCATGGAAGGCACGCCGGTGCTCATGCGCAACGAAGCCGACAAGGGTTCACTGCCGGCCCCGCGCGAGGACCGAACGCTGACCATCCGCCCAGGCGTGGGCCGTGGGCCGCTGTTGGGCGGTAACCTGGCGGTGCTGTCGTCCTTATGCGGTTCCGGCTATCTGCGGTCCTTTGACGGTGCCATCCTGTTCCTGGAAGAAGTCAACGAGTTCATCTACCGGGTAGACCGCATGCTGTCGACGCTGAAGCTGGCCGGGGTGTTGGACCGGCTGTCGGGTGTGATGCTGGGGGCCTTCACCAACTGCACGCCCGGTGATGGCTTCTGGACCCTGACACTGGACGAAGTATTTGAGGACTACTTCGGCAGCCTGGGGGTTCCGGTGTACCGCGGTGCATCGTTTGGCCACATCAAGCGCAAATTCACCCTGCCGCTGGGCGTGCCCGCCGAAATTGATGCAGGTGCCGGCACGGTGCGCCTGCTCGAGTCGGCGGTGGCCTGAACGCCGCACGGGCCAAGCCGCGCCGGGCCTTCAACTCAACTACATCGGGCTTGGGGCTCAGGGCCCAAGGCTCAGCCCTGAACTACCGTTGACCGGCGGCCACCCAATCGGCCACGGCATCCAAGACCGGGCGGCCACGCCGCGGCGCTTCGTCGTGGTTGATGATGGCAGCCATCACCCACAGCCTTCCCTGCGCATCCTCGACATAACCCGCCAGGGCCACCGCGTTTCGCAAGGTTCCGGGCTTGAGCCGCGCGCGGGCACGGGCCGCGGTGTCCGTCATCCGGTTGCGCAAGGATCCATCGACCCCGGCAATCGGCAGGCTCATCAGCAATTCGCTGGCATGCAGCTGGGTACTCGCCGCTCGCAGCACCATCGCCAACTGGCGCGGCGTGATGCGCTCACTGCGCGAAAGGCCTGAACCGTTGTCCAGCACCAAGCCCTCGGTGGCAATGCCCTGTTGTTCAAACCACCGCCGAACCGAAAGTTCAGCCCATTCGCGGGTGCTGCGTGGCGGCAGCGCGGCACCGGCCTGGCCCGCGCGGCGCTCTTCTTCCAAGCCCGTCAAAAGGTACAGGACCCGCGTGGCCACGTTGTCCGACGTCTTGTTCAAGGGCCGCAGCCATTCGCCCCAGGGGCGGGCTTCGCGCCGCGCCAACAATCGCGTGGGCTGAGGCGCGGCTGCCGAAGCTGAGGCGGCCACGGGCGCTGAGGCCTGCCGGCTGAGGGTACCCGCGCCTGCGGCCTCGCCCGCGGCCTCATAGGCAAATTCGCCTCGCTGGGCCTCTCGCACACGGCCGCTCCACTGCCCACCCAACTCGGTCCACACCCAGCGCAGCTGCGCCTGTGCTTGGCGGTTACGCTCCATCAACTGCAGCGGCTGGCGTTGGGTGCAATCGGCCGGAAAGCGGCCCTGCAGTTGAACCACCACCGTCCCATCGGTCTGCTCCTGGGTGCTTGGGGTGGCCCAGCCCGCCCTGCTCCAATCGCGACAGGCCACCGTACCCGGTTGGTGCAAGCTCAAGCGGTTGTCCACACGCACGCCCGGCAGTTCCGGCCTGAGGCGGGCCCGAACCTCGCTGCGGTCGGACACCAATTCCAAGACCTGCAAATTGCCCCCCAACTGCAGGGCATCGGGAATCACGTTGTAAGGGAACTCGGGCGACTCATCAAACGGGGGGATGCCGATGTCCAGGCGCGCGGGGTTGAACAGATGCCGGTCCAGTACGATGTCGCCATCGATGTGACGAATGCCCGCTTCTCGCAACTCCAGCATCAAGGCCCACAACTGGGCCAAGCCCAGTTCCAGATCGGCACCACCGCGCAACACCAGGTCACCGCGCAGATGGCCTGCTTCGACCGGTGCGGCGGTGCGCAGTTCGGTGTAGCCCCGCAAATTGGGACCCACGCGGTCCAGGGCCACGGCACTGGTAACCACCTTCATCGCCGAAGCCGGCTGCATGGGACGGTCGGCCTGGTGCAGCAGGCCAACCGCGGAGCCCGCGCGCGCAGGCCTATCCACCGGCAATACCGCCACCGCCAGGGTCGAGGCATCCAAACCGGCGCGCTCCAGGGCTGCCCGAACTGGACCCGGTAGGGCCTGAGCTGGCTCAGGCGCGTGGGCGCAGCCGCCCAAAACCCAGGCCACGCTGAAAGCCAAGAGAGGTGGGGCCCACCAGCGCCGACGGCGCGGGTGCATCGCAGCAAGGGCACACAAAACGGTTGTGTTCACCGCGCCATCATTCCACGGCGGAGCGACGGTGCACAAGTGCGCAGGCCGGCCGGCGACGCCCATGCCTTTGGGTAATGGGGCGGTGATGGGGCGGTAATGGGGCGGTAATGGGGCGCATTTCAACTTTTGAACTGCAGCGCCGGCATCAGGGCTGCAACGGGTGTTCGACCTTGATGGCCAGGCGCACAATTGGTGCATGCAACCTGACTCAAAGCGATGCGGGCCGCTGAAATTGCTGGCCCATTGGTGCGGCGTGCTGTTGGCGGCGGCCCTGGTGGCCGGCTGCGCAGGCCCACGCATAGACGCCCACACCCACCGTGCGGTCAGCCATGACAGCCGGGCCCAGTTCCTGATCCTGCACTACACAGCCGTCGACTTGGCCACGTCGATCCGCATCCTGACGCAGCAACGCGTGTCTTCGCACTACCTGGTCACCGACGAGCAGCCCCCCCGCATCTACCGCTTGGTTGATGAGGACCGACGGGCTTGGCACGCCGGGATCAGCGCCTGGGACGGGCACGCCATGCTCAACGGCAACTCTATTGGCATTGAGATCGTGAATCTGGGCTACCGGTCTGGGACCGACGGTCGGCCCACCGATTTCCAGCCCTATTCGCCCGAGCAGGTCGAGTTGGTGGTGGAGTTGGTGCGTGACATCGTCAAGCGTCACCAGATCCGGCCCGACCGCGTACTCGGGCACAGCGACATTGCGCCGCAGCGCAAGATCGATCCGGGGCCCCTGTTTCCCTGGAAACGGCTGGCCGATGAAGGGCTGGTGACGTGGCCCAAGCCTGACGACGTTCGCCAGGCGCAAGCCCTGTACGCCACGGCAGTCCCACCAGTGCAATGGTTCCAACAGGCCCTGGCTAAACACGGCTTTCTGGTGGCCCAACATGGCGAACTCGATGAACCCACGCGGCGAGTGGTGGCTGCATTCCAGATGAAGTACCGACCCGCGAGATACGACGGCCAGCCCGATGCTGAAACGGCCGCCCTGTTGACCGCGCTGACCGGTCTGCGCCACCAGGCCAAGGCACCGTGAGCCCGCAGCGCCGCCAGTGGCTTGAGCAATCGGCGGCGCTGCTGTACACCGCAGCCGCGGGTGTGGCCGGGCTGGCCACAGCAGGCTGCAGCAGCACGGCACCCGCGGTGGCGCCCGCGTTGCCCAGTGCCGCCGGGCTGCCAGCCCAGGCCGTGCCCGCGGGTGCCCGTGCGCTGGCCCAGGCCCACCTCAGCCAGGCCGAACTGCCCCCAACCGCCCCGCGCGAGTGGCGCGCGGCCTGGGTGGCCAGCGTGGCCCACATCGACTGGCCCAAGCAAGCGGGCTTGAGCGCAGCCACCCTGCGCGCGCAGATTCTGGATATCGTTCAGCGATCGCAGGCCATGGGGCTTAACGCTTTGATCGTGCAGGTACGCCCTGCCGCTGACGCCCTGTACCGGTCCAGCCTGGAGCCGCCCAGCGACTATCTGCATGCACAGGATCAACCAGGTGCTGACTTCGATGCATTGGCCTTGTGGGTACAAGCCTGCCACGCCCAAGGGCTGGAACTGCACGCGTGGTTCAACCCCTATCGGGCACGCCATCCATCGGCTCGTGGGCCGCTGCATGAGCAACACGTGGCCCGTCGCCACCCGGCCTGGGTGCACCGTTATGGCGACATGCTGTGGCTCGATCCCGGCCAACCTGGGGTGCAAGAGCACAGCCTGAAAGTGATCGCCGACGTGGTGCAACGCTATGACCTGGACGGTGTGCACGTTGACGACTATTTCTACCCCTATCCCGTCAAAGGCGCTGATGGACGCCATCTGCCCTTCCCCGATGAAGACAGCTTCAAGCAGCACCGGCCCGCGGGCATGGGCAACAGCCAGGCCGAGCGTGACCAGTGGCGGCGGCGCAATGTTGACCACTTTGTTGAGCAGATGTACCGCCGTGTGCACGCCATCAAACCCTGGGTGCAGGTCAGTATCAGCCCCTTTGGTATCGGTCGCCCCGACCGGCGTCCTGAGGGCATCGCAGGGTTCAGTCAATACGATCAGCTGCACGCTGATGTGGAACATTGGTGTGAGCGCGGATGGCTAGATGCACTGGTGCCGCAGCTGTATTGGCCTCGCAGCCGTCCGGCCCAATCGTTTGAGAAGCTCTTGGACTACTGGCTGGCCACCAACCCGCACGGGCGCCATGTGTGGGCCGGGCTGTACACCAGCTCCGTGGCCAACGGAACGCCCACGGCCTGGTCGCCTGATGAGATCCTCTGGCAGATCGACCGCCAGCGTGAGCGCAGCGCAAGCACCGGTCATGCGCACTTCAGCCTGAAGGCCTTGCTGCAAGACCGCGGCGGCTTGGCCCAAGCTTTGCCGCGCAGCCGCTACACCCAACGGGCCCTGACGCCGGCCATGCCCTGGTTGGCCCAGGGCCCCGCGCCAGCAGCGCCCCAAGCCCACCGCCTGCAAGACGGATACATCACTCTGACGGCCAGCCCGGGAACGGCCGCCCGGCGCTTTGCGGTGTGGCGCCGCCCACTGACGGGGTCGATTGGCAGCTGGCGCCTTGACCTGGTGCCGGCCCACCAAACCCTGCCGGTCACAGCAGGCAGCGAGGTGATCGTGGTGCAGGCCCTGGATGCAGCCGGCCGCGAGGGACCGCGCCAAGCCTTTGTTGTCAACACCTGAGGACCATGAACGCGAGCACCAGCCGCACCGAAACCCCCAACGCCGAGCATGCCGAGCTCGACCGCTACGACACGCCACAGCTGCTGGAAACCCTGATCGAAGACCATGCGCTTGCGGTGCGGGCGGTGAAGGCCGCCGCACCGGAGCTGGTCAGGGCTGTGGAAGCCACCGCCGAGCGGCTGGCCCGCGGCGGACGCCTCATTTACGCCGGCGCAGGCACCAGCGGCCGTTTGGGCGTGCTCGACGCGGTGGAACTCAACCCCACTTTCTCGTGGCCGCGCCACCGGGCACCAGCCCTCTTGGCCGGCGGCGAAGGCGCGATGTTCCTGGCGGTGGAAGGGGCCGAAGACGACGGTGCGCAAGGCGCCCAAGACCTGCACCGGCTGGGGCCCATGGCCGACGATGTGGTGTTTGCCATCGCGGCATCGGGCACCACACCTTTTGCCCTGGGGGTGTTATCGGCGGCCCGCTCCTTGGGTTGTCTGACCATCGGCATGGCCAACAACCCGGATGCGCCGCTGGTGGCCGCCGCTGAAATCGGCATCGTGCTGGACACCGGGCCCGAGGTGATTTCCGGCAGCACCCGCTTGAAGGCCGGCACGTCGCAGAAGGTGGCCTTGAACAGTTTTTCCAGCGCCGTGATGGTGCGGCTGCACAAGGTCTACGGCAACCTGATGGTCGACCTCAGGGCCACCAACATCAAGCTGGTACACCGCGCGGTTCGGCTGACCATGCAGGCCAGCGGTGTCGGGCAGATGCAGGCCGAAGCTGCACTGCGCGATTGTGGGTTCTCGGTGAAGGTGGCTGTGGTGATGCTGCGTCTGGGCCTGGATGCCAGCGCAGCCCAAGATCGCTTGGCGGCCTGCGCGGGCCATCTGCGCGCGGCCTTGGGCGAAGGCTGAAACCCGGCGGACCATCAGCAGTCTGTGCAAACCTCCAGGCCGCGTTGTCGGCCTGAGCAATCCGTCAAACCGCCTCGAGGCTGAACGACAGGCCTTGCAACATCGCCGGCGTGTCCTGGCCGTTCATCTGCGCGGCCAAGAGTTGCGCGCTGCCGGTGGCAAGGGTGAAGCCCAGGGCGCCTTGGCCCAGGTTCAACCACAGGCCCGGCACGCCGCTGGGGCCAATGATGGGCGCGCCGCTGGGCGTGGCGGGCCGCAAACCCGCCCAGGGTTGCGCATGCGCGTAGTCGCCCGCTTGGGGCATATCGGTTTGCGCCACGCGCAGCAGACTCTGCAAACGTCCTTGGTCAATGGCCTCGTTTTGGCCCACCAAGTCCACCATCGCAGCCACGCGCAGGCGAGACCCAATACGCGCGTACAGCACCTTGCGTTCGAAGTCCGTTATGCTGGCGCGCGGCGCGGTGTGCTGCGCTTCAATGGGTGCATCCAAGCTGTAACCCTTGAGGGGGTATAGCGGCAGCTTCACCCCGAGGGGCAAGGCCAGTGCACGGCTGGCAATGCCCGCGGCCAGCACCACCGCGTCGGCGCCGTAGGCCTGCGCGCGGCCCTGCACCGACACGCGCGGGCCATCAGATCGAAGCGCCAGCACCGTGTCCAACACCAGGCCCTGAAAGTTCGGGTGGCCCTGCAGCCGATCCATCAGGCTCACACAGAAGGCGTGACAGTCGGCCACTGCCTCGTCTTCGCTGTAGATGCCGCCTGCAATCCTAGGCCCCAGTTGGGCCAGTGCCGGCTCTTGCGCCATGCACTGTTCGCGGCTCCACTCCTGCTGGCTGCCGTCTATGGATGCGGCCGCGCGGCGCTGGGATGCGCTGCTGCGGTACAGCACCAGCTTGCCCGCCTGCTCCCATGCGAAGTGGCTCACCGCGTGGCGGTCCATGAGTTCATGCAGACACTGCCGGCTGAATTGACCCAAGCGGGCCAGGCGCGAAGCCGTGGCCCGGTTGTCCGCGCCGTTACAGAGCGCCAAAAAACGCCCCAGCCAAGACCACTGCACCGGGTCAGCTTGGGGCCGCCAGCGCAGCGGGCCATCCGGGTCCAAGAGCCAGCGCAAGGCTTTTGCAGGCACGCCCGCATCGGCCAAGGGTGCCACGTAGCGGTAGCTCAGCTGCCCCCCGTTTCGAAGGCTGGTGCCTTGACCCACGCCGCGGGCATCCAGCAGGCTAACCCGCCAGCCCGATTCGGCCAAGGCCCAGGCCGTGGTGATGCCCACCACGCCAGCGCCCAGGACCATGGCTTGTCCTTGCATCATCGGCTCAGGGTACCAAGAAGGCCCAGGGTACCGAATCACGATCAGCACGCGGGGTATAACCGTGGTACATGGCCATGGACCGACGTGCAGCACCGATCCTGAAGTCCACTACCTCAACACCGCAAGGCGCACTTGAATGTCGACTTCGATGGCATACAGGGTTTTGTGACCATGGCTGACCTGGGCGGCTGCGGGCGCGCCAGGTGGAGCGCAGTGCGGTCGGCCAAGCGTTCCTGCCGCAGGCACGCGCGATGATCCAGATCGAGCTGATTGGCGTGAGCAACTTCACGGCCACGCGCATCGCGACGGGCCATCAACGGGCCAGGCAGCGGTGAAGAACTGGCTCGCTTCATTGCTGCCGAATCGGCACGGTGGGGCCGCGTCATCCGCGACCGCAAGATCAGTACCGAATAGCGGCCGCGCGGCTCAGCCCCCGGCCAAGCGCCGATTGGGCTGAGCCAGATAGAACCATTCCTGGCGCGCCGCAGCAGCGGCGTTGGGGAACATGATGCGGCCCTGACTCGGGGCCCGCACCTCCTGACCGTCGCGGCGCACGCCGATCAGCTCACCGGCCTCGAAGGCATCAAAGCTCTGCCAATCGCGGGTAAAGCGGTCCTCGGCATGGTGCTTGTCCACCACCTCATGAAGGGTGAGGGTTTCAATCTCAGCCGCCGGCGCTGGCGGCTCTTCATCGGTCAGCCCAAAGTGCGCCAGGGTGCGCCGCACGGCCCGGTAGGCCACCTCGGGCGCATGAGGGTCGCGATGCTGACCACACTCCAGCGTCAACGCGCGCCCACCGATAGAGCGCATGTACTCGGTGGTCCCCACACCGTAGTTGGGGTTGAGGTCCAGCCCTGCGGCCCGCTCGGCCGCTTCCTCGCGCCGGCGCGCCACACCGCGCACATAGGTGCCCAGCCAGCCATCCACCACCCGGTCCACGCCCAAGACCTGTACCCAGGCCTCTTCGTCAGCGGCGTGGCGGTAGGGCTCGGTGCCGCCACGGTTGTTGCGCGGGCCCAGCATGGCAAACGGCTTGCCCTGTGCATTGAAGGAATGCAAGTCCAACAAGACCTCGTGCTGTCCCATCAGCGGGCACAGCCAGTTGGCCACATGGTCCTCAAATTCGCGGGGCACCGCAGCTGGGCCCAAAGCGCGGTTGAGGTTGCGGTCTCCGTTTCGTGTGCCCTGTTTGAACGCCAGGCAATTGCTCACCGGCACCAAGGTCAATTGGCCCCTTGAAATCACCACCTCATCACGATCGAGTTCTTCGATCAGGCGGCGCAAGGCGTGCGTACCACAGACCTCATTGCCGTGAACGGCTGCCGTGACCAAGAGCTTCACACCCGGTGCATAGCCGGTGTAGCTGAGAGACTTAAAAGGGTTCAGGGGCTGACTCATGGCGTGATTGTCGCGCTTACCGGCCGCCCACCAAGTTTGGTGGGCGCTAGCCCCCTGGTTTCAACTGCTTGACTTCTAAACTATTTAGGTCAACAGTAGATGTATGAATATCGTTTGCCTTGGTGGGGGGCCTTCGGGCCTGTACTTCGCATTACTCATGAAGAAGCGCAACCCAGGCCATCAGGTCATGGTGGTTGAGCGCAATCGTCCCTACGACACCTTTGGCTGGGGTGTGGTGTTCTCTGACCAAACCCTGGGCCGGCTGCACCAGGCCGACCCCTCCACCGCCAGCGAAATCCTACAGGCCTTCAACCACTGGGACGACATCGAGGTCAACATCCGGGGTGCGCGGGTGCGCTCTGGCGGTCATGGCTTCTGCGGCATTGGGCGCAAGCGCCTGCTCAACATCCTGCAAGCGCGTTGCGAAGCATTGGGGGTGGAACTGCGCTTTGAAAGCGAGGCCCGCGACGAAGACTATCCCGACGCCGACCTGATCATCGCCAGCGACGGGCTGAACAGCCGCATCCGTCAAAAGTACGCAGCCACCTTCCAGCCCGACATCGACCTGCGGCAGTGCCGCTTCGTCTGGTTGGGCACCACACGCCGCTTTGAAGCCTTTACCTTTGACTTCCAAGAAACCGCCCACGGCTGGTTTCAGGCGCATGCCTACCGCTTCGACAATCACACCTCCACCTTCATCATCGAGGCCCCCGAAGCCGTATGGCAGGCTTCGGGCATGGCCGACATGGAAAAGGAAGAGTCCATTGCCTGGTGCGAGCGCCTGTTCGCCGACGTGCTGCAAGGCCACCCCCTGATGAGCAACGCCGCGCATCTGCGCGGTTCGTCCCAGTGGATCCGATTCCCCCGTGTGGTGTGCCAACGCTGGGTGCACCACAACGGCCACGCGCCCGTGGTGCTCATGGGCGATTCGGCGCACACCGCTCATTTCTCCATCGGCTCGGGCACCAAGCTGGCTCTGGAGGACGCCATTGAGCTGGCGCAGCGCATCGACGAACACCCCGGCGATCTCCAGCAGGCGCTGCAGGTGTACGAACAAACCCGCTCGGTAGAGGTACTGCGCATTCAAAATGCGGCACGCAACAGCACCGAATGGTTCGAGAACGTGCAACGCTATGCGCACCTGCCCCCCGAGCAGTTCGCCTACACGCTGCTCACCCGCAGCCAGCGCATCAGCCACGAAAACCTGCGCCAGCGCGACAGCGGCTATCTTGAGGGTTATGAGCGCTGGTGGGAACAGCGTGCCCAGAGCCTGTTGGCTGAGCCCCTGCCACCGCAGCCCGGCGGCCAAACGCCCGCGCAGCGCCCCACGCCTCCCATGTTCACGCCCTTTCGGGTGCGCGATTGCACGCTGGCCAACCGGATCGTGGTGTCACCCATGGCCCAGTACATGGCCCGTGACGGGATGGTGGGCGACTGGCACTTGATGCACCTGGGCGCACGCGCTGTAGGCGGCGCGGGCCTGGTGATGGCAGAGATGACCTGCGTCAGTCCCGATGCCCGCATCACGCCCGGCTGCCCGGGCTTGTGGAACAACGAGCAGGCTCAGGCCTGGGCGCGCATCGTCGAGTTTGTGCACCAACACAGCTCGGCCAAGGTGGGGGTGCAGCTCGGCCACGCCGGCCCCAAGGGTTCTACCAATGTGCCCTGGGAAGGCCAGGGCATGGACACACCCTTGGCGCCCGACCACCCGCAGCGCAACTGGCCCTTGCTGGCCGCCAGTGCGCAGGCTTATGTGGCTGGTGTCAATGCCACGCCTCGCGCCATGTCGCGTGCGGACATGGACCAGGTTCTGCAAGCGTTTGTTGCTGCCACCGAACGCGCAGCGGCTGCGGGTTTCGATTGGCTGGAGCTGCACTGTGCGCATGGCTACTTGCTGTCTTCCTTCATTTCCCCCTTGACCAATCACCGCAGCGACGCATACGGCGGTTCGCTGCACCAGCGACTGGCCTATCCACTTGAGGTGTTCGCCGCGGTGCGCCGGGCATGGCCCGAGCAGCGGCCCATCTCGGTTCGCATATCGGCGCACGACTGGGTAGAGGGCGGCATCACCCCTGACGATGCGGTTGAAATCGGCCGAGCCTTCAAGGCTGCGGGATCGGACATGATCGATTGCTCATCGGGCCAGGTGAGTGCCGAGCAAAAGCCGGTGTACGGCCGCCTGTACCAAACCCCCTTTGCCGACCGCATCCGCAACGAAGCGGGCATTCCCACCATAGCGGTGGGTGCCATCACCGACGCTGACCAGGTCAACGGCATCATCGCTGCCGGTCGCGCCGACCTGTGTGCGGTGGCCAGGCCCCATTTGGCGCACCCGGCCTGGACGCTTCAGGAAGCAGCCCGCTGGGGCTACATGGCGGCGCCTTGGCCACAGCCCTATATCGCAGGCAAGCAGCAAATGGAGCGCCTGTTCGAACGCGAGCGCGCACAGGCACCAGTCGTCAAGCCCACGCCGGAGATGGACGTATGAGCCGCCTGGCCCGCTTGGAGTTGGGGCTGGAAGCCCGGGCCCAACGGGAAGACCACCTGGACACGCGCATGTGGTTGCGGCTGTTGGCTTGCAGCGCCGACATCGAGCAAGCCATACGCCAGCGTTTACGGTTGCAGTTCGGCACCACGCTTTCCCGCTTTGACTACCTGGCGCAATTGCAGCGCCACCCTAAGGGCTTGCGTATGAGCGAGCTGTCGGCCTGCCTGATGGTCACCGGAGGTAACGTCACCGGGCTAACCGACCAACTCGTGCTCGAGGGCTGGGTGCAGCGCACCGAAGACATCCGCGACCGCCGCGTGTGGCGCGTGCGACTGACGGCCGAGGGCCGGCGCCGCTTCGAGCAAATGGCCACCGAACACGAGGGTTGGCTTCGGCAACTGTTCAAGCCCATGCAAAGCAGCGAGAAGAAGGCGTTGTTTGAGCTGCTGGGCCAACTGCGCGAGCACTTGCAAGCGCCACCCGATTCACCGGCCAAGCCTGCGCTTGCGTCCACAGCCGCTTGGCCCTTCAAGCGCGACCCAAACCCCGGAGGCCGCACGTGAGCACACCTCACCCCCTAGACCCCGCGCTCACGCGGGGCAATCGCCGGCCGTTGGCAGGCTATGAAGCCCAGCACTTCCTGTGGGCATGCCACGCAGGCGTGGCCACCATCACCCTGAACCGCCCTGAGCGCAAGAACCCGTTGACCTTTGACAGCTATGCCGAACTGCGCGATACGTTCCAGGCTCTGCGCTTGGCGCACGACGTGCAGGTGGTGGTGTTGCAAGGCTCGGGCGGCAACTTCTGCTCTGGTGGCGATGTGCACGAAATCATCGGCCCGCTGGTGCGGCTGCCGGCGCCGGAACTGTTGATGTTCACCCGCATGACCGGCGATGTGGTCAAGGCTATGCGCACCTGCCCTCAGCCCATCGTTGCGGCCATTGATGGGGTGTGTGCGGGCGCTGGCGCCATCTTGGCGATGGCGTCGGACCTGCGCCTAGGGACCGCCCGAAGCAAGACCGCCTTCCTGTTTAATCGGGTGGGACTGGCGGGCTGCGACATGGCCGCATGCGCCATCTTGCCGCGCCTGATCGGCCACGGACGCGCCAGCGAACTGCTGTACACCGGCCGGGTGATGGATGGACAAGAGGCCGAGCGCTGGGGGTTTTTCAACCGCCTGTGCAGCCCCGAAGACTTGCATGCCCAAGCCTTGGGCTTGGCTCAGGAGCTTCGCGCCGGGCCCACCTTTGCCAACGGCATCACCAAGACCATGCTGCACCAAGAGTGGTCGATGACGATTGAACAGGCCCTGGAAGCCGAAGCACAGGCGCAGGCCCTGTGCATGCTCACCCAGGACTACACCCGGGCCTATGAGGCCTTCGTGCAGCGGCAAAAGCCGGTGTTCAAGGGGAACTGAGCGTGAACCGCACACAGGCTTTAAACGGCGCTGCGCCGATCGGGCTGGCCCACTTGGCGTGGCCCTTCTTCGACCCTGCGCACCGCGAACTGGCGCAGCAATTGGCCCAGTGGACTGCACAGCAACCGGCCCACGAAGACCATTTGGGCACCGATGAACAGTGCCGCACCTGGGTGCGCCGCTTGGGCCAAGCCGGTTGGCTGCGCCATGTGGTGGCCTTGGAGCCTGGCGGCGCAAGCAGCAGCACGGCACACACGCGTCTGGACACGCGCACCATCTGCCTGTTGCGCGAAACCTTGGCGCAACACGATGGATTGGCTGACTTTGCCCTGGCGATGCAAGGGCTGGGTTCGGGGGCGATTTCCCTGTACGGCACGCCAGAGCAGCGCCAGCAGTGGCTGCCCGACGTGGCCCTGGGCCAGTGCATCACAGCCTTTGCACTGAGCGAATCGCAGGCAGGATCAGATGTGGCGGCCATGCAGTGTCGTGCTGAAGAAACACCGAACGAGGTGGTGCTCAACGGCGAGAAGACCTGGATCTCCAATGGTGGGATCGCGGACCTCTACGTCGTCTTTGCCCGCTCCAGGCCTATGAACGCCGCAGCGTCAGCCAAGGCTTCTTCGGGCATCTCGGCCTACTTGGTGCCGGCCAATACGCCGGGGCTGCGCATTGCCGAGCGTATTCAGGTGATGGCCCCGCACCCCTTGGCGCGACTGCAGCTCGAAGACTGCCGGCTGCCCATTGAAAACAGGCTGGGGCAAGGGGGCCAAGGTTTCAAGATTGCGATGCAAACGCTGGATGTGTTTCGTACCTCGGTGGCTGCGGCTGGGCTGGGCTTTGCGCGGCGCGCGCTGGCCGAAGGCCTGCAACGTGCCCGCAGCCGGGCCATGTTTGGTGCCACGCTGGCCCAGCAACCACTGGCCCAAGCCAAGCTCGCCGACATGGCGATGCAGGTCGATGCCGCGGCTTTGCTGACCTACCGGGCGGCGTGGATGCGTGACCAAGGCCAGTCGGTCACCATGGAAGCGGCCATGGCCAAGCTCACAGCCACTGAAAACGCCCAACGCGTGATCGACTCCGCCGTACAGCTGTGGGGTGGCCTGGGTGTGGTCAGCGGGCAAACCGTTGAGCGCCTGTACCGCGAAATTCGTGCCCTTCGAATCTACGAGGGGGCCAGTGAAGTGCAACAACTCATCATCGGACGCGAGTTGTTGCGCGCGGCTTCATGAATCGAGGAGTTCTTCATGTCCACTGCGCATCTGGACACCTTCACCGCTGATCACCTGCCCCCACCGCAGCAGTGGCCTGAATTGATCTTTGAGGGGCCTGAGTTACAAGCGCTGGCCGAGCGCGGCGTGTTGAACTGCGCATCGGAGCTGCTGGATACCGCGCTGCAAAAGGGCTGGGGTGAACGCAGCTGTGTCGTCAGCGACACCGAGCACTGGACCTACGCTGAGCTGGCGCAACGCAGCAACCGCGTGGCCCAGGTGCTGGTTCACGACATGGGGCTGGTACCCGGCAACCGCGTGCTGCTGCGCAGCCCGAACACACCCATGATGGCCGCCTGTTGGCTGGGCGTGGTCAAGGCCGGTGGCGTGGCGGTTCCCACCATGCCCTTGTTGCGCGCGCGCGAGTTGCGGGTGATTTTGGAAAAGGCGCAGATCAGCCATGCCTTGTGCGATGCCGCACTTGCCGACGAGTTGCACGCAGCGCAAGCGGGCAGCCCGCTGCGCGAGGTACGGTGGATCGCCGGGTCTGCTGCAGCCGGGCAGCCTGGCCAGGCCAGCCTTGAATCGGCCATGGAGCAGCACGGCCCGCACTTCGCTGCCGTGGCCACGGCCGCTACCGATACCGCCTTCTTGGCCTTCACCTCAGGCACCACGGGCGTGCCCAAAGCCACGATGCACTTCCACCGCGACGTCATCGCCGCATGCTTGTGCTGGCCGCGCCACACGCTGCGCGCGCAGGCTGATGATGTCTTCATCGGCAGTCCGCCCCTGGCCTTTACATTTGGGCTGGGCGGCCTGCTGCTGTTCCCGCTGCACATCGGGGCCAGCACCGTATTGCTGCCCCAGGCCTCACCACCGCTGCTGATTGAAGGCGTACGGCGGCATGGCGCCACGGTGATCTTCACCTCACCCACCTCTTACCGCGCCATGGCCGCGCGCGGGCAGGAACTGCGGTCCAGCAGCCTGCGGCACTGTGTGTCGGCTGGTGAAGCGCTGCCGGCAGCCACTCGCGAGCAGTGGTCCAAAGCCACCGGATTGGGCTTGATTGATGGCATTGGGTCCACCGAACTGCTGCACATCTTCATATCAGCCCGCGCCGAGGAAGCCCTGCCGGGGGCCACCGGGCGCGAGGTGCCGGGCTACCGCGCGCGGGTGGTCGACGAGCAGGGGCAGGAGTTGCCTGATGGCACGGTCGGGCGGCTGGCGGTACGCGGCCCAACGGGCTGTCGATACCTGGCCGATGAGCGGCAACTGCAGTACGTGCAAGCAGGTTGGAACCTCACGGGCGACGCCTATCGGCGCGACGAAGCTGGCCACTTCCACTACGTCTCGCGTACCGATGACATGATCGTTTCCTCGGGCTACAACATCGGCGCGCCCGAGGTGGAAGACGCCCTGATGTCACACCCGGCCGTGGCTGAGTGCGGCGTCATTGGTGTGGCCGACGAAGAGCGCGGTCAGATCGTCAAGGCCTATGTGGTCTTGCGCGAAGGCCACCTGCCGTCAGACGACACCATCAAGACCTTGCAAGACCATGTCAAGGCGACGATTGCCCCCTACAAATATCCCAGGGCGGTTTCCTTTGTGCCCGCTTTGCCCCGCACCGAGACCGGCAAGCTGCAGCGCTTTCGGCTTCGCGGGACACCCTAGCGGGCCTGCACGGCCCACACCGACGACCCTTCACTTCGGGAACCCAGCCCATGAGCCTGCAGACCTTACTTCCTCCTGGATGGCCGCGCCCCAAGGGCTATGCCAATGGCGTCACCGCACGTGGCCGCATGGTTTTCGTGGCGGGTATGGTGGGCTGGGACGCCCAAGGGCACTTTCACAGCCGTGAATTGGTGCCGCAGGTTGAGCAGGCGCTGCGCAACATCGTGGCAGTGCTGCACGAAGGTGGCGCTCGGCCTGAACACATTGTGCGCATGACCTGGTACGTGCTGGACAAGAAGGCCTATATGCAGGCCTGGCCGCAGATCGGGCGCCTGTTTCGCGACATCATCGGCAGCTACAACGCAGCGATGACGGCGGTGGAAGTCTCAGGCCTGATGGAAGAGCCTGCGCAGGTGGAAATCGAAGTCACAGCCTTGATATCGGACCCCGATTGAGTCGCCCACGGCGCGTGACTCCAAAGCCGGGCCGCGAGGGCTGCGGCGCTTACACCACCCGAACCTTCAACTCACCCAGGGCGTCGATGCCACCGTGCATCAGTTGACCACGGGTGACCGCGCCCACCCCATCAGGCGTGCCGGTGTAGATCAAATCGCCTGGCGCCAATTCGAAAAAGCGGGACAGCGTGGACACGATCTCGGGCACGCTCCAAATCAGATGGGTGATGTCGCTGTTCTGGCGGTTCTGTCCGTCCACCTTCAACCAAATACCGGCCTGCGACACATGCCCACATTGCGACACCGGCACGATGGGCGCCACGGGCGCCGAGTGGTCAAACGCCTTGGAAATGTCCCAGGGCCGGCCCTTGTCTCGCATCGCGAACTGCAGGTCGCGCCGCGTCATGTCCAGTCCCACTGCATAGCCGGCCACCAGGCTCAAGGCCTGGTCTTCGGGCACATCACGGCCAGCCTTGCCAATAGCCACCACCAACTCAATCTCATGGTGGAAGTTTTCAGTTTGGCTTGGGTAGGGCACCGCCGTTTCCTGCCCTGGTGGACACACCACCACGGCGTTGGCCGGCTTGCAGAAGAAAAAGGGTGGCTCGCGGTCTGGGTCAAAACCCATCTCCCGGGCGTGGGCTGCATAGTTACGGCCGACGCAGTACACCCGGCGAACCGGGAACAGGTCGTTGTGCCCGACCACGGGCACCCCGACGGGGGCTTCAGGAGGGAAGAGGTAGCTCATCAAATTGATTGTGGACCGCACCCAACACCCCTGGGGCATCGGTGTTTCCTTGAAAAGACAAGCACTTGCGATTTCTAAGACAATAGAGGGATGGCTGCGAACAACCCCCCTGTAACCAAGCTGGCCGATAACGGGCTTCGCTACAAGAGCAAAGCCCCAGGCTCACCCTTCGAAACCTCCTCTCCCTTCTCGTCCACCACCATGTCCTGTTTCCTGTGCGGCAAACATCGCCAGCGCAGCCAGCTCAAGACCAGGCGTCTGCTGGGCAAACCCCAGGCAGTGTGTGCGCCCACTTGCAAGGAATTGGAAGCGACGCTTAAGGGCTGATCAGCCCCAGTTGAGGTTATAAAGATAAGGGTTTACCCTTAACTTTACCCCATCGATGCGCTTGGAGGCCCGGTTGCACTCGGGCACGACCACGCGCGGCCTTCAAGGTATCAGCGCTTGGCCACCAGAGTCAGGATGTCGTAGCTGGCAACCACCTCACCATGCTGATTGGTGACTTCCACGTCCCATGCCACCACGCCCTGCCCCTTCCCATCGGCACCAAGCTTCATGCGGTCGATCTTGCGCTTGGCCGTCAGCCGCGCTCGAATGGTGTCGCCCAATGCCACCGGCTTGGTAAAGCGCAGGGTGTCCAGGCCATAGTTGGCCAACAGCGGGCCCGGAGCGGTCCACACGAACAGCCCCGCGGCGGCCGACAGCACGAGATAGCCGTGAGCGATGCGCTGACCGAAGGTCGAGGCCTTGGCCGCCTGCTCGTCGAAGTGCATGTAGAAGGTGTCGCCCGTGAGATCTCCGAAGGCTTGCACGTCCTCGGCGCTGATCACCCGCGGGGGGGTCAACAGACTGTGCCCAATCTGTAAATCCTCAAAGGCCTGACGCATGGGGTGCACATCGGTTTCAATCAACGTGGCCCCGCGCACATATTCACCAGTGACGGCCATCACCATGTCGGGTGAGCCCTGAATCGCACTGCGCTGCAGGTTGTGCTTGACCGCCCGTATGCCGCCGAGTTCTTCACCGCCGCCGGCCCGGCCAGGCCCGCCGTGCTTGAGATAGGGCAAGGGAGAACCATGCCCCGTCGACTCGGCCGAAGAACGTGCGTCCAGGATGTGCAGCCGGCCGTGCAAGGCCGCGGCCCTGGGCACCACATGAGCGGCCACCGCCGGTGTCTTGGTGACGAGCGAGCCCACCAGACTTCCCTGGCCGCGGGCTGCCAAAGCCACCGCCTCATCCATGTCGTCATAAGGCATAAGGGTGCTGACTGGGCCAAAGGCTTCCAGCTCATGCACCACAGCGACCTCCAGGGGCTTGGCGCATGCCAGCAGGGTCGGGCTGAAGAAGGCGCCTTCGGCCGCGCCTTGTCCGTGCGGCACAAATCCGTCGGGCTGGGCGTAGACCACGCTCATGTGCGGCGCGGCCAAGAGCTGCCGCACCCTATCCGCCACATCAAGCTGTTGAGCTTTGCAAGCCAAGGCCCCCATCTTCACCCCCTGTGCCGCAGGGTCGCCCACCACCACCTTGGACAGCCGATCGCGCAGGCGCTCGGCCACTGCATCCAGATGCCGGCGCGGCACGATGGCTCGGCGAATGGCGGTGCACTTCTGCCCTGCTTTGACAGTCATCTCGCGCGCCACTTCCTTGACGAACAGATCGAACTCGGGATCGTCGGGTGTCACGTCATCGGCCAAGATCGCGCAGTTCAATGAATCAGCCTCAGCATTGAATGGAATACCGTTGTGCAACAGATGCGGCCGCGCACGCAACAGGGCTGCGGTGTCGGCGCTGCCGGTGAAGGTCACCATGTCCTGGCCGTTGAGGCGGTCCAACAGGTCACCGGTCCCACCGATCACCAGTTGAACGGCACCCGGTGGCAGCAAATTGGAATCCAGCATCATGCGTACCAGGGCATATGTGAGGTAGCTGGTGGCCGTGGCGGGCTTGCCAATACAGGGCTGCCCGGCCAGAAAGCCCGGCGCAAACTTTTCCAACAAACCCCAAACGGGGAAGTTGAAGGCATTGATGTGAACTGCCAGGCCGCGGCGCGGCACCAGAATGTGTGTACCCAGGAACTGCCCGCCCTTGCCCAGGGTATGCACCGGCCCTTCGTGGACCACATTGCCTGAGGGCAGTTCGCTGCTGCCCATGCTGGCGTAGGCAAACAACGTTGCCGTTCCGCCCTCGATGTCGATCCAACTGTCGTTACGCGTGGCCCCGGTATGTGCCGAAATGGCATAGAGCTCTTCCTTGCGCCCCACGAGGTACTTGGCCAGTGCCTTGAGGATGGCCGCACGCTGTTGAAAGTCGGTCTTGAGCAGTTCACGCAAGCCCAAGGCGCGGGCATGGTCGACAGCCGACTGGAAGTCCAGGCTTTCGGCATGGGTGTGGGCCACCACCTGTGCGTTGATGGCGCTGCACAGGGGTGCAGCGGCTTGTTGGCCAACCCACTGGCCAGCAATGAAACTTTGAAGAACGGACGGCGCACTCATGACTGGGTTTAGAGCTGATTCAAACAGTGTGAAGCGGCGCGGCCCCGGCAGGTGAGCACCGGGGCCGCGCGAAACGGGGGCTGGGCGCTGCTCAGTCGCCGAGGTATTTCCAGGTGCCGTTGCTGATGGTCACCATCACGCGGCCGCGCTGGTCCAAACCGTTATGGTCACCCGTGGACATGTTGAAGATACCGTGGGCGCCAGGCAGTTCCCTGACCGCCTCAAGCGCGTCGCGCATGGCAGCGCGGAAGGCGGGCGTGCCGGGCTTGGCCTTCTTCAGAGCCTCGGTGGCAGCACGCTCGACCAAAAGGCCTGCATCCCAACCGTGGCCGCCGAAGGTGGACACGCTGCCCTTGCCGTACTTGGCTTCGTACGCGCCCACATACACCAAGGCGCTCTTGCGCACCGGATGGTCAGCCGGCAGCTGCGCGGCCACCAGCATCGGGCCGGCCGGCAAAACGGTGCCTTCCACGTCTTTACCGCCCACGCGCAGGAAGTCGTTGTTGGCCACTCCGTGGGTTTGATAGATCTTGCCGGTGTAGCCCCGCTCGCGCAGGGTCTTCTGCGGTAACGCTGCGGGCGTGCCAGAGCCGGCGATGAGGATGGCGTCGGGCTTGGCCGTGGTGAGCTTGAGCACCTGGCCGGTCACCGACGTGTCGGCGCGGTTGTAGCGCTCGACGGCCAACACATTGAGACTCTTGATGCCAGCAGCCTTTTGGAATTCCTGCAGCCAGCCTTCGCCATACGCGTCTGCAAATCCGATGAAGCCCACGGTCTTGATGCCGGCGTTGGCCATGTGCTGCGCGATGGCAATGGCCATCATGATGTCATTCTGCGGGGTCTTGAAGACCCAGCGCTTCTTGGCATCCACCGGCTCAACGATACGCGCCGATGCTGCCATTGAAATCATGGGCGTCTGGCTCTCGCTGACCACGTCAATCATTGCCAGCGAGTTGGGCGTGGTGGTAGAGCCAATAATGACGTCAACCTTGTGCTCGGTGATCAGCTTGCGCGCATTGGTAACGGCCGCGGTGGTGTCCGAAGCATCATCGAGCACCACATAGTTGATCTTGATATTGCCAATTTGCTTGGGCATCAAGTCAATGGTGTTCTTCTCGGGAATGCCCAACGAAGCGGCTGGGCCAGTGGCCGAAACGGTCACACCAACAGTGATATCAGCAGCGTGCGCAGCCAGTGCGGCGGTGGCCATCGCGGCGGCCAGCAGGGACCTCAAGAACTTCATCGGATCTCTCCTTGTTTCATTGGTGGATGGGAATCATGCCGGTCGGTTGGACTGGTCTTGGCTTAAAAAACTTAGCATGCCCCGGGGTTACGGGCTTTCTTGGCCGCTGGTCGCTTCGTGACAACAGCGGACGAGGGTTTGGGCGCTTTGGGCACGGGTGGTTGGCCCGGGCTGGCCTGTGCCACCACCGCATCAAGCCCACCAAAAAACAAGTCAGACACCATGGTGCCCATCTGCTCGTGCGTGATGGTGCCGCCCGGGCGCAGCCAGGTGAACATCCAGTTGATCATGCCGAACAGCAACATCGTCACCGCCTTGTGCAGGCCCGCCTCAGCAAGCTCGGGGCGGACTTGTTGCACCAAATCTGAAAAACCCCGCACCACGCGGCGCTGCGCCGCAACCACCTGCCCTTGTTTTTGGGCACCCAAGAACTTCACATCTTCGGTAAGCACCCGATGCTCGTGGCGCGAACCAGCGTATTCTTCTACGAAGCGCACGATCAGGCGTTCCAGGCGCTGTTGGGCTGGCAGTTCCAGGTGCAACACGTCTTGGGTCAGCACTTCAAGCCGTTGCACATGGGTCAGGGCAATCAAGGTCAACAGTTCTGACTTATCGCGCACGTAGTGGTACAGGGCCGCCTTGCTCACCCCACAGGCTTGTGCCACCTCGTTCATGCTGGTGCCGCCATACCCCTGCACGGCAAACAGCTCGGCCGCCTGATGCAGGATGCGCTCACGCTGATCGTCGTAGGTGGCAGCACGGGGTCGGGCCATGGGGTGGTTGCTCGGAGTTCAGCGTTGGGTGTCAGCGTTCATCGAAGCTCAGCACCACCCGCTCGGTCAGCGGATGGGCCTGGCATGCCAACACGAAGCCTGCCTGCACTTCCTTTTTGTCCAATGCGAAGTTTCGTTCCATGCGAACCTGGCCTTCGACCACCTTGCAGCGGCAGGTGCCGCACACACCGGATGTGCAGGAAAACGGAACCTCCAAACCAGCGGCCGAGGCGGCGTCCAGGATGCTGGGCTGGTCTTTGCTGAAGTTGATTTCACGCTGCAGGCCATCGCGAACGATGACCACACACGAACTTTGTGCGTCGCCCGGCTGGGCCTGGTGCATCACCGCACCAGCCCCTTTGCCCGCCGGCGCACCCGCGGCCCGGGCTACCCCAAAGCGTTCGATGTGTATGCGCTCTTCGGGCACGCCCGCGGCCTGCAAAGCCGCCTGCGCCTCATCGTTCATCTGAAAAGGCCCGCAGATGTAGGCGTGATCGATGGAGCCGGCCGGTACCACGCTGTGTAAAAACGCGCCCAGCTTGTCTCGGTTCATCATGCCCATATTGAGCGGTGAGTCGGTGGGCTCGTCTGAAAACACATGGTGCAGCACCACGCGTTGCATCCATCGGTTCTTCAGGTCCTCGAGTTCCTCCTTGAACATCGTGCTGCGCAGGGCCCGGTTGCCATAGATCAGGGTGAAACGGGACAGCGGTTCACGCGCCATCACCGTCTTGAGTATCGACAGGATGGGGGTGATGCCACTGCCGCCAGCAATGCCCAGGTGGTGGCGCTGGGCCTTGGCGTCCAACGGCACGAAGAATCGACCCTGGGGGGCCATCACACTGATCTGGTCGCCCGGCTGCAGGTGGCCATGAATCCAATTGGAGAACGCCCCACCCTTGACCTTTCGCACCCCCACGCGCAGCTCGCCATCGTCCACACCCGCACAAATCGAATATGAGCGGCGCAGGTCTTGGCCGTCGATCGTCTTGCGCAAGGTGAGGTACTGCCCCTGGGTAAAACCAAAGGTCTCCTGCAGGGCCTTGGGGACTGCAAAGGTGACCACCACCGCCTCGGGCGTGTCGGGCTCGATCCGGCGCACCGTCAGCTCATGAAACAAAGCGGAAGAAACGCTCATATCGGCTTGAAGTGTTCGAAGGGTTCGCGGCAGGCGCGGCAACGGTACAGGGCCTTGCAGGCGGTGGAGCCAAATGCCGACAGCCGTTCGGTGTCGGCGCTCTCACAGCGGGGGCAAGCCACGGTTTGGCGGCGTACGACGCGTATGGGCACGGCGCCGTCGGGCGCGGTCTGCAGGTGCCCGGGCGGCGCAATTCCGTAGGCCTTAAGCTTGGCGCGGCCCTCGGCGGAGATCCAGTCGGTGGTCCAGGCGGGGGCGCGGCGAAGCTCGGTACGCACCGCCAAGAAGCCCGCCACCCCCAGGGCATCGCGCACCGCAGCTTCGATGGCTTCGGTGGCCGGGCAGCCCGAATAGGTGGGTGTCAGCCACACAGTGAGCAGCCCCGACAAGGTGCTGTGCGCACCCGGCACTGGGCTGGCGTCCACCGCATCCGGGCTCGGGCTTTGTCGCTCATAGCGCAGCTCTCGAACAATTCCCAAATCGCACACCGAGAGTGCCGGCACCTCGGGGTCCAAGACCTGCTGCAAAACGCTCCAGGCGCGCGCCTCGGGCGCTGTGACATCGGGCAGGCCCTCGGTTTGAATAGGCCCCACGGGGTAGGCCGCGCCGCCGATGTTCAGCGGGATCACGGGTGCCGCCGGCAGTGGCTTCACCAGGCGGCTCCGGGGTGGGCGCGTTGCAGGCTTTGCATTTCAGCCAACAGGTAGCCCATGTGCTCAGAATGAATGCCGCGGCGCCCTGTGCTGCGAAACGGCGTGGGCTCGGGCGGCTGCAGAGTGGCCTGGGCCAACACCGCCCTCACCTCGGCCTCCCAGCCTTCTTGCAGCGCGCTGGAGCGCGGGCCCAGCCCCGCTTGGGCGGCTGCTTCATCAACGTCATCATCTTCAAACAGCTCGGGCACATACGGCCACAGGCGGTCCAGGGCTCGCTGCATGCGGGCCTTGGATTCGTCGGTGCCGTCGCCCAAGCGAACCACCCAGTCGCCGTTGTGCTGCTGGTGGTAGCGCGCTTCCTTCACGGCCTTGCCCGCAATGGCGGCCAGCTCAGGGTCGTTGGAACGCGCCAGGTGTGACCAGGCCTGCTTGAGCCAGGCGGCCACCATCAGGTTGCGCAGCACGGTGAAGGCAAAGTCACCCGGCCGGTTGCGGCGGTGGGTGGCTTCTTCGGCGGTGTTGGGCAGCTCCACCAGCGTTGGGTTGAGAAAGTCACGCTCTTGACGCCAAAAAGCCAGCTGGTCTTCGTCGAAGGCCTTACCCCCGGCCTGGGCGTGCAGCTGCCCGGCGTGCGTGAGCAAAGCGCGCGACTGGCCCACCAGGTCCAGTGACATATTGGTCAGGGCGATGTCTTCTTCCAGCACGGGGGCATGGCCACACCACTCCGACAGCCGCTGGGCCAGGATCAGGGCGGTGTCGGCCAAGCGCAGCACGTACTGCACCTGCGGTGATGGCTTCAGGGTAATGGATGTCATGGCCACGGCCTCACATGTGATCAACCGATTCGGGCAGCTGATAGAAGGTGGGGTGGCGGTAAACCTTGTCTTCCATCGGGTCGAAGTACATGTCCTTGTCGCGCGGGTCGCTGGCGGTGATGTCGCTGGCGCGCACCACCCAGACGCTGGAGCCTTCCTGGCGACGCGTGTATACCTCGCGGGCCATCTGGATGGCCATCGGCGCATCGGGGGCATGCAAGCTGCCGCAATGCTTATGATCCAGCCCCGCGCGGCTGCGCACAAAGACCTCCCATAGCGGCCATTCGCTCGCTGAGGCGCCGCCAGCGTTGGGCTTGGCGTTTTGAGGGTTGTGGGCGCTCATGCGGCCTCCTGCTGTTTGGTGTGTTTGCGTGCGTGGGCCATGGCAGCTTCGCGAACCCAAGCACCCTCTTCCCATGCGGTCACGCGTGTGGCCAAGCGTTCCTTGTTGCACGGGCCGTGCCCGCCCACCACGCTCCAGAACTCGCTCCAGTCGATGGCGCCAAAGTCCCAATGACCACGGGCCTCGTTCCACTTGAGCTCAAGGTCGGGTAATGTCACGCCCAAGACCTTGGCCTGGTCAACCGTGGCGTCCACAAACTTTTGGCGCAGTTCATCGTTGGACACCCGCTTGATGCCCCAGCGCATGCCCTGCGCACTGTTGGGGCTGTGGGCATCGGGCGGGCCGAACATCATGATGCTGGGCCACCACCAGCGGTTCACCGCGTCCTGCACCATGGCCCTTTGCCCATCGGTGCCTTCACGCATCATGGTGAGCAGGGCGTCAAAGCCCTGGCGCTGGTGGAAACTTTCCTCGCGGCAAATACGGATCATGGCCCGCGCATAGGGCGCATAGCTGCAGCGGCAAATCGGCACCTGGTTCATGATGGCTGCCCCATCCACCAGCCAGCCGATAACACCCACATCAGCCCAGCTCAGCGTGGGGTAGTTGAAGATTGAGCTGTACTTGGCCTTGCCGCTGTGCAGTGCGGCCAGCATTTGGTCACGGCTGATGCCCAGGGTCTCAGCAGCCGAATACAGGTACAGCCCGTGCCCGGCTTCGTCTTGAATCTTGGCCAGCAGGATGGCCTTGCGCTTCAAGGTGGGCGCACGCGTGGCCCAGTTGCCTTCAGGCAGCATGCCCACGATCTCGGAGTGCGCATGCTGGCTGATCTGGCGGATCAGGGTCTTGCGATAGTCCTCGGGCATCCAGTCTTTAGCCTCGATGAATTCGCCGGCATCGATGCGCTCGTCGAAGCGTTCCTGCAACACCGCCTCTTCGGCGGTGCGCAAGGCCTTGCGGGCCTCGGGGGCCTGCGTGTCCATGGATTGGGTGTACATATGCTCTCCTTCGTTACTTTGGCCGGCGGTCGAACACCCGCTTGGCCTTGCCCACTTCGATGCGCTTGAGGCTGCCGGGGGCCAAGACCAGCACCCGGGTGGAAATGCCCACCAGGGTCTTGATGCGGTGGTTCACCCATCGGGAGACCTCGTCCAATGCCTGCCCTGACAGGCCGCCGTGGTGGGGCTGCAGTTCGGTATGAACCTCCACCTCGTCGAGGATGCCGTCGCGGCTGACATGGATCTCATACTGGCCCGACAGGTGCTTGTTGGCCAGGACGATTTCCTCGATCTGCGTGGGAAAGACATTCACCCCACGGATGATGAGCATGTCGTCGCTGCGGCCCACGATCTTGCCCATTCGGCGGAATGAACGAGCGGTGGGCGGCAGCAGCCGGGTGAGGTCACGCGTGCGGTAGCGAATCATGGGCAAAGCCTCCTTGGTCAAGGAGGTGAAGACGAGTTCACCCTCAGATCCATCGGGCAGCGCCTCGCCGGTTTGCGGATCGATGATCTCGGGGTAGAAGTGGTCTTCCCACACCACAGGACCATCCTGCGTTTCCACACACTCGCTGGCCACACCCGGGCCCATCACCTCGCTCAGGCCGTAGATGTCCACCGCCTTGATGTCGGCATTGCGCTGGATGTCAGCCCGCATGGCTTCCGTCCAGGGCTCAGCGCCAAAGATACCGATCTCCAAGGACGATTCGCGGGGGTCCAGGCCCATCTTCTGGAAGTGCTCGATAAGCACCTGCATGTAGCTGGGGGTGACCATGATCACCCGCGGCTTGAAGTCGGTGATCAACTGGATTTGTTTTTCGGTTTGGCCACCACCCATAGGAACGACAGTGCAGCCCAAACGCTCTACCCCGTAGTGCGCACCCAAGCCGCCGGTGAACAAGCCATACCCGTAGGCCACATGCACGATGTCGCCCGGGCGGGTACCGGCCGCGCGGATTGAACGCGCCACCAAGTCGGCCCAGTTGGAGATGTCTTGCTGGGTGTAGCCCACCACGGTGGGTTTTCCGGTGGTGCCCGAAGAGGCGTGGATGCGCACCACCTGCTCCCGCGGCACCGCAAACAGGCCGAAGGGGTAGTGCTCGCGCAGGTCTTGCTTGGCGGTCAGCGGAAACTTGGCCAGATCGGCCAGCGACTTGCAGTCTGAGGGATGCACACCTTTGGCGTCGAAGGCCCGCTTGTAATGCGCTACGTTGTCGTAGGCGTGCTGCAGCGACCACTGCAGGCGCTTGAGCTGCAGCGCGGCAATCTCGTCGCGGCTGGCGCGCTCAATCGGGTCGAGTTCAGCGGGGGCGGGCGGGCGAATGTCCACCATGGTTTTGTGTCTCTGGGACTGCGGTGTGTGTTGTGCGAGTAGGGTGTGGTGTGGGTGTGGGGTGCC
>VGHB01000014.1 GCA_016868355.1 Betaproteobacteria bacterium
CCCCAGCGCCGCAGTTCGGGCAGTGCTGCATGTCGATGTCGAAAACCCGCTTGAGAAGCCGCGCCCAGCTGATGCGGTTCGGCCGCGCCTGAAGGCTCTCGACCTCGCACTCGACGGCCGCTGCGGCCTGCAGCGGGCGCAGCGTGCGCGATTCCTCGCCGGATGCAAACAAAGACGGTAAGCTCACGGTAGGTGAACTACATGACTATCTGCCGGACAAGGTGTCACGCCAAGCCATGATACTGAATCGTAAGCAGAATACGCAGGTAGTGGGTGATACTGGACGGGTACTGGTTGGACGATAGGAAAATGAAACGACTACTATTTGTTGTGCTGATAACGGTCTGCTCGGTGTCGTGGGCAGGGTGGGAAAAGATTTGCAAAGCAGGTTGTGGTGATGGAGCTATTGAGCGGTATTATTACGACAAATCAACGATAAGAAAAAATGGTGCAATTTCACGAATGTTGCATCTGATAGATTACTCCATATATCAAGCTGACAACAGTGCCAGATGGTCGTCAGTAAAGGTTCTTCAGGCATATAATTGTAAAGATGAGACATCCGCAATAATTTCACTTTCTCTCTATTCAAGTAATATGGGCGAAGGAGAAAATATTTACTCTATTACCAGACAAGAAAGAGAATGGGAATGGGAACCAATTGCTCCAGGGTCAACTGATGAAATTAGACTGAAAATTGCTTGTGGTAAGAAGTGATTATGACTTCGGTGCTAATCTCAGCAGATGCCCTGGTCTATTCAGCATCAGTGTGACCTACCTTTAAAAACTGATCCAGATTGAGCAAGAATAATATTGCTTTTTTATTCTTCCAAAGAAGTCAGTGACGCCCAAGGGAGTTCGATTAAAGCCTGATTAGATCGTGGTCATGCTGCGCGAGATTGAGGTCACGATAGGTCATGGCAAGGATGTACTCATTGCCTGCCGCGAGGCTGGGGCGACCGACAAGAGCCGCTACCGCTGGCGGCAGCTAATCGCTTTTCGAATCTTAAACGTTGTCGTCTGTGCATAGGAATTTCAAACGGCCCCTGGAAAGTCGTCGCTCAGGTCGCCGAGCCTGCATACCCCAGGAGGGGTCACTCCGAGGGCGGCGCGGGACAGGGTTCGGCCACACCGCTGCAGAGGTTCAATCCGTTAACTGTGCACCCTAAAGGCCTCAGGGTCGGGTAAAACGGCCAGCTAGAACCCATGCTTTTCAAGCCAAGCGGTGACGGCAGGGATCCAGAAGTGGCTGCCCGCACTGTGCAGGGAGTGCCCATCCTGCCCCACAGGCGGAGCTGCAAAAAACTCACTTTCGGCCTTCTGCCCCGCAGCAACGGCCGCCTGCAGATAGGCCTTGTGCCAGCGCTTAGGCGCTTGTTCACCCCAGAACCTGTCGTTGGCGGAATAGAGCCATAGGCTGGGCACGTCAGTTGAACTTGCTGAACTGGCGATGTGCTCTTCCAATCGGTCCGCGCGACACGACGCACCCGGCGAGACCGTTGGGTTACCACCTGCGCCGCCGGCGAAGTTGATACAACCCATCACCCCTGGCCAACTTTGGCCACAGGCAGCGATCGTGGTGAGGCCCCCCACAGACTGTCCGACCAGAAGAATTCTGTCTTTGCGTGCCCAGTCTTGTTCGACGACCCAAGCATGGACGCTGCGCATGGCATGGGCAGCTGCGCCCGTGGTCTTTCCAAACTCGGCCGGCCCCGAGCAACTGCCACCGCTCCAACGTGCACCATGGTCTTCGGGATCATGCGAGACGTTTTCACCGTAGCCGGGCCGTATTGCGGCTACGACTGCATACCCCCGGCTGTTCCAATATCGAATGGCGTCTCCATTAGCGGGAATCGGGACTGTCGCCGCACGGCCGGCAGCGCTACCCGATCGGCCGTGGGAGAAGATCACCACGGGCCAGGGACCGCTGGCGCCGGTGTTGTGAGCCGGCGCAGGTTTAAACGTATACACCGGTATTTGAACGTCAGACTTCGCATAAGACGAAGCCTTGACGATGATGTTGGAGGTTTCAACTTGCGGGACAGCAGGAGAGCTGCCTTGTGCGCTCGAGTGAGCGCCCCACAGCCAGCAGACCGCCATGCAAAGTGACTTAGCGCTTGGGTTCACGGGACCATCTTCCACGGCTTGGCTCGGTGGTCATAGATCAAGTCGTACGCGCTCAGTTGGGCTGCAAGCGCAGAAACGCATAAGAGCATAAGTCTCCAATTTCAATTGGATCCCAGGGTGGGGAGCTTGCGGCGGAATGACCAGCTGACTTCATCCCGCCATGTAAACGCCGGGTTGCTTTGCTCGCGGCTCACCCGTATCGTATGCCTTCCACTGTTCTGGAGGGAATGGCTCATGTGTAAGTATTCGATGATCGGCGTCGCGCTGGCGTGGTGCGTGGCCCTGGTTCCGGCGCATGCCCAGCCGGTTGTGGACAATGCCTTTGTGCAGGCGGCAATCCAGCGCGGCGCCCAGATCTGGGATGTGCGTGGCGAGCGTGATTTCATCAAGGGGCACTTGCCGGGGGCGTTGAACATTGGCGATGCGGCTGCCGTGCTGCGCGATCCCAATGCCGAAGATTTCCTGGCCACTGAGCGGGTGGCGCAGATCTTGGGCGGCGGTGGTATTGACCCGAGCCGTGAAACCGTGGTCTATGGCGCGCGCGGCACCTGGAATGCCTATTTCGGCCGCTACGCCCTGCGCTACTTCGGTGGTACCCAGGTGACGGTGCTGCACGATGGCATCGAGGGCTGGCAGGCCGCTGGCCTGCCGCTGGCCAGCGGCGCCGCTCAGCCCAGGCCGGTCAAGCTCACGCTTACGGTCAACCCCACGCTGGCGGTGAGCACGCAGGACGTGCTCAACCGGCTGAACAGACCGGAGGTGCAGATCGTCGATGCGCGTACCCCCAAGGAGTTTGCCGGTGAGGATATCCGCGCCCTGCGCGGTGGCCACATCCCAGGCGCGGTCAACATCCCCTATGAGCAGAACTGGGTAGACCCCGACACCTTGAACAAACTCGCGCGCAGGCAGGTCAACGACACGCGTGGCATGGCGCTGAAGGCGACAACCGATCTCAAGGCGCTTTATGCCGCGCTCGATCCGGACAAGGAAACGGTGGTCTATTGCCAGTCGGGTGCGCGCGCCGCCGAGACGGCCGGCGTGCTGGAGCAACTCGGGTTTAGGAACGTCAAGGTCTATGACGCATCCTGGCTGGGCTATGGCAACAAGCTGGATGCGCCAGCAAATAACGCCACGGTTTTCAATATCGGCGCGCTCAACGGGCGCCTGGCCTCCATGCAGGCGCGCATCGTGGCGCTTGAAGACGAGCTGGATGCCGCAAAGAAGAAGCTGGCGAACAGATAGGTGGAATTGCGCCTGAATCTCGGGCGTCTCCTGTGGGGTGCACCGCCGCGCCTAGGCATCAGCATATTGATGATCGACGGCACTACAGCAACTTGGAGTCCGTGAAAGCCATTGATCAGCTGCGCGGCAAAGAGACTCACATGTTGATCATTGCGGGTGCGGTCATTGATAGCGCCTACGACGCTGAATACAAGAAGAACGTAGGGCAGCAGCGAAAGAGGCAGCCCATCTAAGGAAAACAATCATCGTATTGATGATGAACGGGCTTCCCCTTGGTGACTGGTTCGCTGTAAACAGTGACTGGGTGATGAGGCAGGGCTGGGGTATCAGTCCAGTGGTTTGATGTCCAACTCCTGGGCTAGCCGAACCCAGCGGGCTGCATCATCCTCAAGCTTGGCCTTCATGGCAACAGGGCCAGGCACTGCCACCTCTAGTGCCATTGCGGCCAGTCGTTCGCGAACATCGGGCATTCGCAGCACCTCCTCCATGGCCGCGCTGAGCCTATCGACAACTCCTTTGGGTATGAAGGCTGGGCCCACGAGGCCAAACCATTGTTCGTAGTCCATACCCTGGATGCCCAACTCGGCGAAGGTCGGAACTTCTGGAAACTCAGGGTTGCGCTTGGCACCGGTCACCGCCAGAGCCCTGAGCTTGCCTGCGCGGATATGGCTGCCTGCGCTGGCCATGGTCGTGATCATGACCTGAACCTGCCCGCTCATCAGATCGATCATTGCGGGTGAAGATCCTCGATAAGGCACGCTGATGAAGTTCACGCCAGAGCGTGCCTTGAACAAATCCACCACCACGCTGCCTGTACCGGCAATGGCCACAGTCAGCTTTCCGGGCTGGGCGCGGGCGTAAGCGATCGCCTCGCGCGCAGTCCGCTGCTCAAGCCCGGGGCCGGCCACGAGAAAGGCCGGCGAGCGCCCGATGAGCGAGATCGGTGTGAAATCGCGTACAGCGTCGTAAGGCATCTTGCGCGTGTAGATCGGCGTACTGGTGTGAAAAACATCCACCAACACCAATGAATAGCCGTCGGCGGCAGCCTTTGCCACAAAGTCAGTGCCGATCACGCCGCCCGCACCCGCCCTGTTGTCGACCACCACGGTCTGTTTGAGCAGCAGCGAGAGCTTGTCGGCCACCTGGCGGCCAATGCCGTCTGAGCTTCCGCCTGCCGGAAAGGGGATCACCAATCGAATAGGCCGATTGGGGTAGTCTGGCTGCGCTTGCGCGGGCCACGATAAGAGACTTAGGGATAAGCCCAAAGTGGTGCGGCGATCGATCATGAAGAGCTCCCGTAGACGATTCAATGATGCCATCATCCGAGACGCGGGTAGGCCTGCAAACGATTGGCTACCCCTCAGGCGTTTTGCGGCGTAACTTACCCGGGTAGAGCACTGCGTTTGCAATGTCAAGGCCGGAGGTTTGAATCCCCTTACCCCAACTCCCATCCACCGCCGGCTGCGGGCACCGCGCGTTGCCGCGGCTTGTCGATGCAGGAGGCCGCGATGAAAGGCCTGCGCTAACTGATTATCATCACAGGCTGTTGCGTGTCTTGGGCGACCTAAGGCCTTAAACCGGCTTCGCTTTCGCTGATCATGACCCCTGAAGAGCGCGCCACATCGATCGACAAATACCGCCGGCGCGCTGCCGGCTACAACCGTTCGGCGCAGCACACCATGGCCTTGCGCCGGCGCGTGATCGACCTGCTGCAACTATGCCCTGGTGAGGTGGTGCTGGATGTGGGTGCTGGCACCGGACTGAGCTACGAGTGGCTACTGCAGGCGGTACGACCGGTTGTAGGTTCGGGGACAGGTCGCGTGCTGGCTTTCGAGCAAAGCCCCGAAATGTTCGCGCAGGCGCACGCGCGGGCGGTCGCTCACGGCTGGCGCACCGAGGGCGCCGACGCATCACTGTGGCATGTGTGCGCATCGGCGCACGAGGTGCTATTGCCCTGCGCACCCGACGCCATACTGTTTAACTACGTCCACGACATCCTGCGCTCCCGGCAGGCACTTGCACATCTGCTGGTGCAGGCCAGGCCCGGCGCCCGCGTGGCGGTGGCCGGGATAAAGTTCTTTCCGTGGTGGGCCGGGCCGCTGAACCTTTTGCCCTGGTTGAAGAACTGGCCCTACAACACCAGGGCTGGCGAGTTGTGGCGGCCGTGGGACCATCTACAGCAGCATTGCGCGTCATGGACGGTGCAAAGCGTTCATGCTGGCATGGGCTATGTGGCGTGGGGTCGGCTGCGCGATGAGCGCGCAGCCTCAGGTGCAGCCTCGGGCTAGCGGTCTCGGAGCATCAGCGGAACCCGCACTGGTCATGAATTGCAACAAGCTGGCGCATCGCATCTGGGAACAGGCAGAGCTGGTCAAGGCGCAACAGGCAGGTACGCAGTTCGCACCCACTCGATTCCGCACTTTCGTGGAACACGACACGGGCTTGCGGCGTCAGGTGGAAATGCCCAAGCGGGTCAAGCCCTGGTGGTTCACCGCAGAGAACGGCAAGCTGGCGCTGCATGTTCGCTACGGCAGTCGGGCACTGGAACTGGCCAAAGGCAAGTTCGCCATTGAGGTCGCGTCTGATTGGGACCTTGCTGCCACGCTGGAGCTGATCTGAGTAGCTGTCTTAGCGGGAGGGATACTCCATGATGACTGCGTTTCACTCGATCGAACATGGACCACACCTTCTCTTCCGCGCTCGTGCTGATGCTCCTGGTGCTCGACCCTCTGGGAAACCTGCCCGTATTCATTTCCGTCATGCGCGGAATTCCGCCCGATCGACGCACTCGTGTGGCCTTGCGAGAGGGGTCGATTGCGTTTCTGGTCCTTCTGGGTTTCATGCTCGGCGGCCAGGGGTTCCTGCAAGTCATGGGCCTGTCGGAGAGGTCCCTGGAGGTGGCCGGCGGCGTGATTCTGCTGGTGATCGCCATGCGGATGGTGTTCGGCAGCACATCGGATTTGTACGACAGCGAGTCATCGGTCCACCGTGAGCCGATGATTTTCCCGCTAGCAATTCCCATGTTGGCGGGGCCTTCAGCCATGGCCACTGTTCTTCTCTTGGCTTCGCGTCATCCCGACAAGCTGAGCCAATGGGCCGCAGCACTCACCGTGGCCATGTTGGCCAGTACCTTGGTTTTGCTGCTGGCTGACCGCATACGTCGCTTATTGGGCGATGCGGTGGTCTCAGCCATGGAAAAGTTGATGGGTCTGATACTGACCGCCATCGCGATCGAGATGCTACTGGCTGGTGTGAAGCGCTACTTTGCTGATGTGTAGGTCCCCGAGAGCTCTGGGCCCCCATGGAGGCTCAGCGATTGGCTTGATGGACGGCCGTGATGGTTGGGGCGACCTCTCGCCGTGAGCGTGTGGAATGCCCTGCTACAGTAATAGGTTCAGCGGGGTGTAGCTTAGCCTGGTAGAGCGCTACGTTCGGGACGTAGAGGCCGGAGGTTCGAATCCTCTCACCCCGACCACCGTCCACCGCCGGCCACGAGCAGCTTGCGCTGCCGCGGCTTGTCGATGAAGGAGGCCGCGATGAGGGGCCTGAGCCGATACGCCCTGGTGGGCCTGGTGGCCACGGCAGCCCACTACGCGCTGCTGGTGTTGTTGGTGGAGTGGGCGGCTGCGCCGCCCGGGCCTGCCGCACTCCTGGGCGCCTTTGTGGGTGCTGGGGTGGCCTACTTGGGTAACCGCAGCTATACCTTTTCCAACACCGAAATGCCCCATGGGCAATCGGCGCTGCGCTTTGCGGCCATTGCCGGCCTAGGTGCCGTGGCCAACGCTGCGGTGGTGGGCGGAGGGGTGGCACTGGGCCTGCACTACCTGCTGGCGCAGGTGATTGCCACCGCCTTGGTCGTGTTGGCCACCTACCACCTCAACCGGATTTGGACCTTCGGCCCGCCCCCACCGTAACGACCACGCATGCGGGCACGTGCGAAAGCCGCTCGCGTACCATCTGCAAATGACCGACCCCCTGGGCACAAAGCCGGCCTGCCTGCTGACGGTGGTGATACCCCTGCTCAATGAGCAGGAGGTCTTGCCCGAGCTGCACGCACGGCTGAAGGCCGCCACGGCTGGCCTGCAAGCGCCAGTGGAGTTGCTGTTCGTGGACGATGGCAGCACCGACCATTCGGCTGCAGTGCTGCAGGGCCTGGCGGCCCAAGATCCCCAGGTTGGGGTGATCCGCTTTTCGCGCAACTTCGGCAAGGAACAGGCCATGAGTGCGGGCCTGCAGGCCGCGCGGGGTGAAGCGGTGGTGATCCTGGACGCCGACCTGCAACACCCGCCGGAGCACATCCCTGAGATGGTGACGGCATGGCGTGCGGGCGCGGACATTGTCAACATGAAGCGACGCAGCCGGCGCGACGAATCTTGGACCAAGCGCCGTGCCGCAGGCGCCTTCTACCGGCTCATCAACCGGCTGAGCGACACGCCGATTCCGGCGGACATCGGGGACTTTCGGCTGCTCAGCCGCCGCGCGGTGCAGGCCTTGAACCGCATGCCCGAGCGCAACCGCTTCATGAAGGGGCTGTTCGCCTGGATCGGCTTTCCGCAGGTGACCCTGGAATACGATGTAGCCGAACGCGCCGGCGGCGCCACCAAGTGGAGCCCGCACCAGCTCACCCGCTTGGCAGTGGAAGGTATCACCGCCTTTTCGATCCAGCCCCTAAAGTTCGCCACCAAGCTAGGCCTGTTGACGGCCCTGCTCGCGGTAGGCTTGGGCCTGTTCTACCTGGTGCGTGCCTTGCTGTTGGGTGACCCGGTTCCGGGCTTTCCCACGCTGATCGTGGTGATCCTGATGTTGGGAGGCATGCAGCTGATGGCCATCGGCCTGCTGGGTGAGTACCTGGGGCGCTTGTGGCTGGAATCCAAGCAGCGGCCGCTGTACATCGTGCAAGACCACTGGCCTGCGCGGCAATTCGAAGCATCCGCCCAGGAAGGCCCATGAGCCCTTGGGGCCGCACCCTGTGGCTGGCCATCGGCGCGGCGGTGCTGCTGCGCCTGTTCTTGCTGGCGTGGATGCCCCTGACCGACCCCGCAGAGGGCCGCTACGGCGAAATCGGCCGCAAGATGGCGGAGCTGGGTGACTGGGTCACTCCATGGCATCAGTACGGTGTGCCCTTTTGGGGCAAGCCGCCCTTGTCGTTTTGGATGACCGCGCTCAGCCTCAAGGGCTTGGGCGTCCACGAGTTCGCTGCGCGCTGGCCCCACTTTCTGGCTGGCGTGGCCACAGCCTGGTGTGTGTGGAATGTGGCACGGGTGCGCACGGCGCATGAAGGGGCCATCGCGGTTGGGGTGTTGGGCACGGCCTTGTTGTTCTTCTTGAGCAGCGGCGCGGTGATGACCGATGCCGCCCTGGTGTTGGGCACCACCGTGGCCACCACCGGCGCCTGGTTTGCCCTGAGCAGTGAAGACCCGGTACAACGTCAGCGCCAAGCCTGGTGGGCCTTTATCGGCGCGGCCCTGGGTATTCTGGCCAAAGGCCCTTTGGCCTTGGTGCTGGTGGGCACACCACTGCTGTTGTGGGCTGCCTGGTGCGGGCGCTGGCGCGCCTTGTGGCAGGCGCTGCCATGGGTCCGGGGACTGCTGTTGATGTTAGCCGTGAGCGGCCCTTGGTACCTGGCCGCAGAAATGAAGACGCCTGGCTTCTTCGAATACTTCTTCGTGGGCGAACACTTTCACCGCTTTGCCACACCGGGTTGGGCGGGCGACTTGTATGGCAAGGCACACCACGAGCCCTTGGGCATGATTTGGGTGTTTGCCGCAGGCGCTTGCATGCCCTGGACGCTGCTGCTGCCCGCTTGGGCTCTGTGGCGCTGGCGCCGCAAGCCTAGCCAGCCCGATGGGGCAAAGATGCCACCACAGGGGCCTTGGTCACTGAGCGATCGCGAAACCGCGCGATTCGTGGGCCTGTGGGCAGTGGTGCCGCTCTTGTTCTTCACCGCATCGAGCAACATCATTTGGACCTATGTGCTGCCGGCCATGCCGGGCTTGGCCTGGTGGGCTGCAAGGCACTTGGGCCGCGACGGCGAGGGGGGCTTGCGTTGGGCCACCGCCGGGGTGGTGGTGGCGGTGCTGGCCTGGGGCGGCTTGGCCTGGGCAAGCCACCACAACGGCCGCCTGGAGCGCTCGTCGGCCAAGGGCCTGGTGGCAGCTTGCGAGGCGGCCTGGGCTCGGCACGCGCCAGACGGCCTGCTGGGGAAGGCTCAGGGGCAGGCCATGGGCGCTACAGGCGCTGCAAACGGGGCCGCCCCGCCCCGCACAGCAAACGACAGCAGCCCAGTACTCCCAGCAGCACGCTTGGTGCTGTTGGGCCGACGTTCGTTTTCGGCGCACTTCTACACACAGGGCCAGACCGTGCGAGTGGACGAGCTTCAACAGGCATTGGCTCATTGGCCCAGCGCTGGCACCTGTTTGGCTGTGAAGCTGGACGACCCAGCCTCCCTGGAGGCCGCGCGTACTGGGGCGCAGCTGGTCGACGATCTGGGCACGCATCATGAACGCCAACTGTGGTGGGCCCTGCTGCCCAGCCACAGAAAGGAACAGCCATGAAGCGGGTAGTCATGTGCGTCGATGACTTCGGTTTGCACCCGGGTGTCAACCGGGCGGTGGTGGAATTGGTCGACGCCGGCGTGGTCAGCGCCACCAGTTGCATGAGCTGGGGCCCCGCCTGGCGCGAGGGTGCTGCGCTGCTCAAGGGGCCGCGCCGCGAGCACCTGGACGTTGGGCTGCACCTGAATCTCACCGAAGACTTTGCTGCCGCCCCCCACGAGGCGCTGCCCTTGGGCATGGTGATTGGACGGGCGGTGCTGCACAGTTTGAACCGATCGTGGCTGCAACGCGCGGTATGCAGCCAGCTCGATGCGTTTGAAGAGGCCTTTGGCCAAGCGCCCGACTATGTCGACGGCCACCAGCATGTGCACCAACTGCCGCAGGTGCGTGAACAGCTATTGGCTGAACTCAGCCGCCGCTATGGCGCACCAGCGCAGCGGCCCTGGCTGCGCTTGACCTGCGCTAGGGCTGGCCCACATGGGGTGACCTTCAAGCAGCGGTTGATCCAGGCCCTAGGAGCTCGCGCTTTCGAGCGTATTGCGCGACGCGCCGGCTTCAACCTCAACGGGGCATTGTTGGGGGTATACAGCTTTGACGCCGATACGACAGGCTACGCCCGCCGGCTGCGCGATTGGCTACAACAGGCTCAAGACGGCGACGTGTTGATGATGCACCCTGCCGCTGCGCCCGGCAGGGCCGACCACCCGTGCACACCACCCGATGCCATCGCCGCAGCCCGTGCGGTGGAATACAGCGTGTTGGGACAGCAAGGCCTGCTGTGCCTCACCCAAGCAGGGGTACAGCCCCATCGCCTGCAGCGCCGTCCGCTATTCTGATCAGCGTCATAAAGGTCCAAAACCTGCTACGCCGATCAGCCCATGTTCAACCGTGCGACCGAAACCGCCCGCCAGCACCGCTTCCTTTGGGAAGGCCGAGATCGTCATGGCCAATCCATGCGGGGTGAAATGAAGGCGGCAAACGTGTTGACGGTGCAGGCCCAGTTGCGCCGACAAGGCATCTTCATGACCCATGTGCACCAAGCCCGTTGGGCGGGCTGCGCCGCCTTGAGCAGGCCCGAACGCGTGGCGTTCACCCGTCAGCTGGCCAGCATGGCACGGTCAAGTTTGCCGCTGCTGCAAAGCCTGGACCTGATGGCACGCGGCCCAGGCAAGCCAGGCCTGCGCCGGATCGCGCAGCAACTGCGGCTCGATGTGGCCACAGGCCAGCAACTTTCAAGTGCCATGGCACGACACCCCAAAAGCTTTCCCGCGCTGTACCGCCAGCTGGTGGCCGTGGGTGAGGCCGCGGGGGTGATGGACCACACGCTGGAGCGCCTGGCGCTGCATGAGGAAAAGGCCTGGGCGTTGCGCCGGCAGATGCGCGCTGCCCTGCTGTACCCTGCTGTGGTCGTGGGGGTCGCCGGTGCAGTGGTGGCCCTCATCTTGGCGGTGGTGGTGCCCACATTCGAATCGGTGTTTGCCTCCTTCGGGGCGGAATTGCCGCTGCCCACGCAGCTGGTGGTGGCCGCTTCTCAGGCCTTGATGGCCGCGTGGTGGCCCATGCTGGCAGGCCTCGTGGTTGCGGCTGGGGTGTACCGGTGGGTGATGACGCGCTGGCCAGCGCTCAAGCGCTTGGCCAACGCGGCGCCATTGCACCTGCCCTTGCTTGGGCTGTTGATCCGGCGCGCGCTGCTGGCACGCTGGGCACGAACCTTGGCCACCTTGTTGGAAGCGGGCATTCCCTTGGTCGACGCCCTGGGCAGCGTGGCCCAGGCCGCGGGCAACCCTGCGTTCGAACAGGCCACGCGCCAGGTGCAGCGCAGCGTTTGTAATGGGCAGCGGCTGTCACAGGCGTTGGAGGGTGCTGCCGTGTTTCCACCCTTGGTGGTGCAGATGGCCAGCGTGGGCGAAGAAGCCGGCGCACTCGAACGGATGATGGGCAAAACGGCCGAGTTGTTCGAGGCCGAGGTTGACGACGAAGTAAAGGGCTTGTCAAGCCTGTTGGAGCCCCTGATCATCGTCATCCTCGGCACGCTGATTGGGGGCATTGTTGTGGCTTTGTATCTGCCGATGTTCCAGCTCGGCTCCATCGTTTAAAGCACCATGGCAAGCGGCGACATCCAATCGGCACTCTGGCCCCTGTGGAGCCCCGTGGGCCTGCTGCTGCTGGGACTGTGCGTGGGCAGCTTTATCAACGTGGTGGTGCGCCGCCTGCCCCTGATGATGGGGCGGCACGGGTGGCGAGACACCGCAGCGCAGCTGCAAAGCACCCCGGGTTCGGCGGAATGGACGGGGCCCGTGGCCGAGGATGAAGCGGCGCTGGCGCGGCGGCTGGCGGTGGCTCAAGAACTGCACGCCCGCCTGAACGGCTTGCCTGACCTGAGCTTGGTGCACCCGCGGTCGCACTGCCCGGGCTGTGGCCATGTGCTGGCTTGGCATGAAAACCTTCCACTGCTGGGTTGGCTGCGCCTGCGGGGGCGATGCAGTGCCTGCGGTATGGCAATCGGCTGGCGGATGCCGCTGGTGGAACTGTTTACCGGGCTGCTGTTTTGGGCAATGGGCTTGCGCTTTGGCTTCGAGCCCATCGCGCTGCTGTGGGGGGCCTGGGGTGCTGCGCTGGCGACCATGGCCCTGATCGATTGGGACACCACCTGGCTGCCCGACGCGCTGACACTGCCCTTGTTGTGGTCAGGCCTGGTGGTGGCAGCCTTGGGCTGGACACTGCCGTTGTCCGATGCCATTTGGGGCTCGGTGTGGGGCTATCTTGGCTTGTGGGTGGTGGTGGCTGTGTTCGAACGCATCGTCGGTCAAGAGGCCATGGGCGGCGGCGACCTGAAGCTGTTGGCCGCCTTGGGTGCTTGGCTGGGGCCTGCGGCCCTGTTGCCGTTGGTGTTCATCGCTTCGTGCCTCGGTGCGGTGGTGGGCTTGGTGATGAAATCCCAGGGCGTGCTGCGGGAAGGGCGCTTTGTACCCTTCGGGCCCTTTTTGGCCCTGGGCGGTGCGGTGGTGGCATGTTGGGAAGCGGGCCCCTGGGTCCTGGGGGTGGGTGGGTGATGAAGCTCGGGCTGACCGGTGGCATTGGCTCAGGCAAAAGCACGGTGGGTGCTTTTTTCGAGGCCTGTGGAGCGTGGCGGTTTGATGCCGATGCGGTATCGCGCGAACTCACATCGGCGCACGGTGGGGCCATGCCTGCCATTGCGCGGGCCTTTGGGCCCGCCGTTGTTGGCCCTGATGGCTCGCTCGACCGCTCCGCTATGCGCGCTTTGGTGTTCGATAACGTGGCGCAGCGGCAGCGCCTGCAGGCCATCTTGCATCCCATGATTGCCCAGCGGCGCGAGTCCTTTGTTCAGGCTGCTGCAGGCCACGACGTGGTGTTCGACGTGCCACTGCTGGCCGAATCCCCGGCTTGGCGCACGCGGGTAGACCGCATTGTGGTGGTCGACTGCCTGGAGTCCACCCAAGTCAGCCGGGTGATGGCCCGCTCGGGCCTAAACGCTGACGACGTGCACCGCATTATGGACAGCCAGGCCACCCGCACGCAGCGACGCGCAGTGGCCGACGCAGTGATCTTCAACGAAGACCTGAGCTTGACCGCGTTGGAGCAAGCGGTTCAGGGCTTGTGGATGCACTGGTGCGGCAGGCCTGTGAAACAATGAGCGCGTGAATTTTGGATCGCTGCGCAGTTGTTGCGGCGAATCGCTCAGCACGGGCCGCCCTTGATCCTCTACGAATACCCCCTCAACGAAGGTTCCCGGACCCTGCTGCGTTTGGAACGCTTGTTTGCCCGGCTGCAGCTGTTGGTCTCGCGTGATGGCGAAGTTGACCACCACCACGCCCTGATGACGGTGTTCGAGGTGATGGAGCTGCTGGGCCGGTCCGACCTGAAGGGCGACATGATGCGCGAACTCGACCGGCAGCGACTGGTGCTCCAAAGCTACCGCGTCAACCCAGCCGTGGCCAGCGAGCCGCTGGAACAGCTGATTGCACAATTCAGCCAGGCTTTTGAAGCCCTGAACCGGCTCAGCGGCAAGCTGGGCTCGGAGATCACTTCCAACGAATGGCTGATGGCTTTGCGCGGGCGCTCGGCGGTGCCGGGTGGCACCTTTGAGTTCGACGCACCGGGCTACCACGCGTGGCTGCACCGCAACGCTGAAGGGCGCCGCGCCGACCTTCAGCGCTGGACAGCGGGGCTGCAGGCGGTGGCCCAGGGCGTTCGCCTGATCATGGGTTTGGTGCGAGAGTCAGGTCAAGCGGTGCGTGCGGCAGCCCCTGGCGGTCAGTTCCAACAGAGCCTGCCGCAAGGCAAGCCCTACCAGCTGTTGAGGTTAAAGCTCGACGACCGCTTGGAACTGGTACCGGAAATCACCGGCCATCGTTTGATGGTGTCGGTTCGTTTCCTGCGAGCCGACACCGCAGGGCGCCTGAGGCCCTCTGGCGAGGATGTGCACTTTGAGTTCGCCTTGTGCAGCTGAGCGGGTGTGCAGCTGAGCGGATGCGGGAAAACCCGTAATCTTGACCAGTCTGCCCTTGAAGGGCTTAGAGCCGTCCCTATAATAGGTTGGTAGCACTCAAAACCTTTGAGTGCTAACAGCAGTTCCAGCCGGTTTGGCGGGCTGCTCCTCTTGACCTCAGACCGTTTGGCCTGTTGGCTTGCGAACGGCTGAAACCTGTTTTTTCTCAAGGAGATGGTATGAAGCTGCGTCCTCTGCACGATCGTGTGATCGTCAAGCGCCTGGAAAACGAAACCAAGACTGCCTCGGGCATCGTGATCCCCGACAACGCCGCCGAGAAGCCTGACCAGGGCGAAGTCCTGGCCGTGGGCCCGGGCAAGCGCAATGACAAAGGCGAATTCGTTGTCCTGAACATCAAGGTGGGCGACCGCGTGCTGTTCGGCAAGTACAGCGGCCAGACGGTGAAGGTCGATGGCGACGAATTGCTGGTCATGCGCGAAGAAGACCTGTTTGCGGTGGTCGAGCGCTGATTCGACGCTGAAGCGCGAATTTGTTGATTTTTAAGATTCGGAGAACGAAAAATGGCTGCAAAAGAAGTGATTTTCGGCGGTGATGCCCGCGCCCGCATGGTCGAGGGTGTGAACATCCTGACCAACGCCGTGAAGGTGACCCTGGGCCCCAAGGGCCGTAACGTGGTGCTCGAGCGCTCATTCGGCGCCCCCACCGTGACCAAGGATGGCGTGTCCGTGGCCAAGGAAATCGAGCTCAAGGACAAGCTGCAGAACATGGGCGCGCAGATGGTCAAGGAAGTCGCTTCCAAGACCAGCGACAACGCCGGTGACGGCACCACCACCGCCACCGTGCTGGCCCAGGCCATCGTGCGCGAGGGCATGAAGTACGTGGCTGCCGGCATGAACCCGATGGATTTGAAGCGCGGCATCGACAAGGCGGTGCACGCCCTGGTTGAGCAGCTGAAGAAGGCCTCTAAGGCCACCACGACCTCCAAGGAAATCGCCCAAGTGGGCGCCATTTCCGCCAACTCCGACACCTCCATCGGCGACATCATCGCCAACGCGATGGATAAGGTCGGCAAGGAAGGTGTGATCACCGTGGAAGACGGCAAGAGCCTGGACAACGAACTCGATGTCGTGGAAGGCATGCAGTTCGACCGCGGCTATTTGTCGCCCTACTTCATCAACAACCCGGAAAAGCAGGCCGCCCTGTTGGACAACCCCTTCGTGCTGCTTTACGACAAGAAAGTGTCCAACATCCGCGACCTGCTGCCCACGCTGGAGCAGGTGGCCAAAGCCGGCCGGCCGCTGCTGGTCATCGCTGAAGAGGTTGAAGGCGAAGCGCTGGCCACTTTGGTTGTCAACACCATCCGTGGCATCTTGAAAGTCGTGGCGGTGAAGGCCCCTGGCTTTGGTGACCGTCGCAAGGCCATGCTGGAAGACATCGCCATCCTGACGGGCGGCAAGGTCATCGCTGAAGAAGTGGGCCTAACGCTTGAGAAGGTGACGCTGGCCGACCTGGGTCAAGCCAAGCGCGTGGAAGTGGGCAAGGAAAACACCACCATCATCGACGGCGCTGGCGCCCCTGGCGACATCGAAGCCCGCGTCAAGCAGATCCGCATCCAGATCGAAGAAGCCACCAGCGACTACGACCGTGAAAAGCTGCAAGAGCGCGTGGCTAAGCTGGCCGGTGGTGTGGCCGTGATCAAGGTGGGCGCTGCCACGGAAGTGGAAATGAAGGAAAAGAAAGCCCGCGTTGAAGACGCACTGCACGCCACGCGCGCAGCCGTTGAGGAAGGCATCGTCGCCGGTGGTGGCGTGGCTCTGCTACGTGCCAAACAGGCTGCAGGCACCATCAAGGGCGACAACGCTGACCAAGACGCCGGCATCAAACTGGTGCTCAAGGCCATCGAAGCCCCCCTGCGCGAAATCGTCTACAACGCAGGTGGCGAAGCCTCGGTGGTGGTGAACGCGGTGTTGGCCGGCAAGGGCAACTACGGCTTCAACGCTGCCAACGACACCTACGGCGACATGATCGAGATGGGCATTCTGGACCCGACCAAGGTGACCCGCACCGCACTTCAAAACGCCGCTTCCGTGGCGGCGCTGATGCTGACCACCGAGTGCATGGTGGCCGAGGCCCCGAAGGACGACGCCCCGGCCGGCGGCATGCCGGGCGGCATGGGCGGCATGGGCGGTATGGGCGGCATGGACATGTAAGTCCAGCTGCGCTGTTACCGGGAGCCTGCCACGCACAGCCCCCCGCCCTGCAGTGCACCAGCCCCGCGAGCGATCGCGGGGCTTTTTTATTTCAGGGCGGTGGCCCGCTCAGCAACCAAGGCGGCCACGCGTTCGGGCTGCTCGTGCACGATCCAGTGGGTGGCTTCGGGCAGGCGGATCACGTCCAGCTGGGGCACCCACTGATCCAGTCCGTCCAGCAGGCCGGGCATCAAAGCGGTATCGGCCAGGCCCCACAGCACAGTGGTGGGCACCCAAACCGTCACCGCTTCGGGCTTGAAGTTCACCCGGTGGATGGGCGACCCAGCATCGATCGGCGGCTTTAGGGGCGAAGCCCGGTAGTAGTTGAGCCCGCCGGTCAGCCCGGCACGCCAGACCTCGCGGTAGCGCTCGCGCAGCGCTTTTGTCAGCCAGCCGCGGCCGGGCCCCATAGGATCGGCCGCACCCATGCCGGTGAAGAACGGCCACAAGCGACGAAAGTCATCTTCGGCCAAGCGCTGTTCTGCATCCGGTCTGCACAGGAAGTTCATGTAAGCGCTGGCCTCCTGCTGCTGGGGATTCGTCAGGAGTTCACGCAAGAAGGTGGCTGGATGCGGTGCATTAATGATCAATAGATGCTTGATTAGGTCTGGGCGCTGAGCCGCCAGGTTCCAGGCCAGGGCCCCACCCCAGTCATGGGCCACCAAAATATCCAGCGGTGCGCCACCCAGTTCAATCAAGGCGGCCAGATCGCCAACGGTGTGGCGAGGCCGATAGGCCTTGGGATCTTCTGGTGAGCTGGAATCCGCAAAACCGCGTAAGTTAGGCGCTGTTGCATGCACGATACCGTCTAATCGTTGCAGAATTTCGTCCCAGGCGAAGGCGGCCTCTGGGAATCCATGCAGCAGAAGGGCCCGGGGCAGGCCCGGGTTGGGATGGTTGTGCCGCAGGGTGAGCCGTATGCCCGCAGGAAGGTCAGCAGCACCGAAGTGCACTGGTGGCAGCTGTAACGACCGCGTTGTTCGCAAAAGAATCGGCTCCGACCCCATCTTCAGAGCCACTGGCGCAAGGTGTGGGCGAAGTCGGAAACGCCGGACTTTTTGAGGGCGGAGAAGAGCAAGACGCCGACGTCGGATTCTTCGGTGGCATAGGCGCCTAGGACCTCGGTGGCTTTGGCCAGGGCGGCCTGGGCTTCGGTGCGGTTGAGCTTGTCGGCCTTGGTCAGCACGACCAGCAGCTTGACCTGGCCGCAACACACGCGGGGGGCGATGAAGTTCAGCAGGCGCTGATCCAGGGCGGTGAAACCCAGGCGGGAGTCGACCATCAGCACCACGCCGGTCAGGCTGCGGCGCAATTGCAGATACTCGGCCATGACCTTTTGCCAGCGCAGCTTGGCATTGCGCTCCACAGCGGCATAGCCGTAGCCGGGCAGGTCGGCCCACAGGGCGTTGGGCTCGTCTTTGGGGCCCACCGCAAACAGGTTGATGTGCTGGGTGCGCCCCGGCGTCTTGGACGCGAACGCCAGGCGCTTTTGCTGGGCCAGGGTGTTGATGGCGGTGGATTTGCCCGCATTGGAGCGGCCCACAAAGGCGATTTCACACAACTCGGTGGGCGGCAGCTGGTCAAGCCGGCTGGAGGTGGTCAGAAAGCGCGCGGTGTGGGCCCAAGCCAAGGCCTGGTCCAGCGTGGGCAGTGTGCCCGCCGCACCGACATCAGGGCCCACGCCCGCATCCGAGCCGCCCTTCACGGCGGCCGGCGCGGGTGTTGGATCGGATGCTGCTGCCGATGCCGACAACCGCGGTTCGGGCCTAGCAGGTTCAGATGCCATAGAACATTATAAAAAGTAGGGTTTGGTTGTATTTGGTTAAATGCGCGTCGAGATGAAGGTCCCTTACGCACTCCTGATCCCGCGCCTGAGCGCCGGCACTATGGCTGCTGCCCTAATGAGCGCTGCGGCCCTGCTGGTCGCAGGCACCGCACTGGCAGCCAGCCCCGCTGCCGCGCCTGCACCCGACTTGGCCAAGGGTCAGGTCACCGCTGCGGTGTGCTCCGCCTGCCACATGGCCGACGGCTCGCGCGGCAGCCCGGCCAACCCCATCCTGGCGGGCCAACACCCCGAGTACCTGGTCAAGCAGTTGCAGGAATACAAGGCCGGCAAGCGCAAGAACGCCATCATGGCTGGTTTTGCAGCCACGTTGAGCGAGGACGACATGCGCAACGTAGCGGCCTTCTATGCCAGCAAACAGGCCAAGCCGGGCACCGCAACCGACAAAGAGCTGGCGGCCGTTGGCGAGAAGATTTACCGCGGTGGCATCGCCGACCGCAATATCCCGGCCTGCGCGGGCTGCCACAGCCCCACCGGCGCCGGCATTCCCTCGCAGTATCCACGCGTGGGCGGCCAACATGCCGACTACACCGAGGCCCAGTTGCTGGCCTTCCGCAGCGGCGCTCGCGGCAACAGCATCCAAATGATGCAGATTGCGGCCAAGATGAACGACCGCGAGATCAAAGCAGTTTCGGACTACATCAACGGTCTGCGCTGAGCCCCTCAGACTAAGCCCTGATCAACAGGCCGGTCATTGACCGGCCTGATTCCTTGACGCACCGATGCCTCCGGGATAATCACCGGAATCGTGAGCAGCATCCCACACACTGGCGGACTTCAAATCCGCAGCCGCTCGGCCGTCCTCCAGGAGACGGTAGAGCTGCTGTCATCGATGCGTTTTTCGATTTCCCTGCTGACGGTGATTTGTATCGCCTCGGTGATCGGTACGGTGATCAAACAGGGTGAGCCCCTGAACAACTATGTGAATCAGTTCGGACCCTTCTGGGCCGATCTGTTTGGCCGGCTTTACCTGTACACCGTATACAGCGCCTGGTGGTTTCTGCTGATCCTGGCCTTCTTGGTGACCTCCACCACGCTGTGTATTGTGCGCAACGCACCCAAGATCATGGCGGAACTGCGCACTTTCAAGGAACACATCCGAGAGCAGTCGCTGCACGCCTTTCACCACAAGGCGCAGGGCCAGGTGCAAGAAACGCCCCAGGCGGCATACGACCGCGTAGCTGCCCTTCTGGTGGCGCGAGGCTGGCGCGCCAAGGCGCAAATCCGCAAGCCGCACGCCGGCAGCCAAGCAACGGCCGGCACGATGATTGCCGCGCGCAAAGGCATGGCTAACAAGCTGGGCTACCTGGCCGCGCACTCGTCCATCGTGCTGATCTGTGTGGGTGGCTTGAGCGATGGCGACCTAATGGTGCGCCTGCAAATGGCCCTGCAGGGCAAGAGCGTATTTTCAGGGGGCGGGCTGATCACCGAAGTGCCCGAACAGCACCGCCTGCCAGAAGGCAGTCTCACCTACCGCGGCAACGTTTTAGTGCCCGAAGGGGGCCGACAGGGCGTGGCCTTGTTGAACATGCCCGGCGGCGTGGTGCTGCAAGACCTGCCCTTCGATATCGAACTCAAGAAGTTCATCGTCGACTACTATGAAACCGGCATGCCCAAGCTGTTCGCCAGCGAGATCGTGATTCACGACCGCGCCAGCGGTCAGGCCGTTCCCGCCACCGTCAAGGTCAACGAGCCCGCCTTCCATCGCGGTGTTGCCATCTACCAAAGCAGCTTCGACGATGGCGGCAGCCGGCTCAAGCTGCGGGTGCTGCCCCTGGGGGGCGGCAAAGCCTTTGAGGTAGAAGGTCGCGTCGGCGAAGACACCGCGCTGGTCAGCGAAAAGGAAAAGATCCAGCTGGAATTTGCCGGGCTAAAAGTCATCAATGTCGAAAACTTCAACGACACCACTGGCAGCGGCGCCGATGTGCGCAAGGTGGACTTGAAGAGTTCGATCACCGACCACTTGGGCACCGGGGCCAAGGCTCCGACCGAGAAGCTGATGCGCAATGTCGGCCCATCGGTCACCTATCGGCTTCGCGACGAAAGCGGCCAGGCTCGTGAGTTCCACAACTACATGGTGCCCTTTGAGATTGACGGGCAGATGGTGCTGCTAGCGGGGGTACGAGACAACACAAATGAGCCTTTCCGCTACCTGCGCCTGCCGGTGGACGAGCAAAACGCCATCGACTCCTGGCTGGGCCTGCGCCACGCCCTGTTGAATCCACAAGCACGGGAGTTGGCCGCACGGCGCTATGCGCAGCAGGCCACGCCGCCAGGACAGCCTGAGCTTCAGCCACAGATCCAGGCCACGGCCCGGCGCGCCTTGGCACTGTTTTCGGGGGACGAGCGGCCAGCCGAAGGCGTCTCCGAAAAAGACGCGCCGGGGGGGCTGACCGCCTTGACCGTGTTTCTGGAGCGCAGCGTGCCCGAAGGCGAGCGGGCCCGCATTTCCGAGGTGTTGTTGCGCATCCTCAACGGATGCTTGTTTGAACTGCTCAACCTTTCGCGCCAGCAGGCTGGGCTTGAACCCATGGCCCCCGGCGAGAAGGCACAGATCTTTATGACACAGGCGGTGCTGTCCCTTTCCGACAGTTTCTTCTACCCGGCTCCGGTGATGGCGCAGCTCGCATCGTTTGAGCAGAAGCAGGCCAGCGTGTTCCAGGTGGCCCGCGCGCCGGGCAAGACGCTGGTTTACTTGGGCTCGGTCTTGCTGATCATCGGCGTTTTTGCGATGCTTTATGTTCGGGAACGCCGCTTGTGGATCTGGATCCAAGAAGACGGTGCCGGGGGCACGAAGCTGAGCGCAGCCCTGTCCACCACCCGCAAGACCTTGGACGCGGACCACGAATTCGAACAATTGAAGGCGGCGCTGCTGCAAGGAGCCGGCGCGCCTACCAATTCGAAGACAGCGGCCGCGGCCGCTTCGAACTGAGCGCAGGCCATCTGCAAGGCAGACGCCCAAGCGCTGGAGAAAATCGTATGAACACCACCACCCTGGACATCGGCAAGAGCAGTTGGAGGCCGCGAGTGGGCCTGGCCGACGCCTTCACCTCGGTGATCCTGATCGCCGGCGCGGCCTATGCGCTGCACCGTTACGGTGCCTCGATGGATTTGTACGAAACCTGGATCTTGATCGGCGCGGTGCCCTCGCTCATTGGCGTGGTGTGGCTGTGGCCGACCCTGCGCGGCCTGAGCCTGGGGGTGGGCGCGGCCACGCTGCTGGCCATCCACCTGTATGGCCAAAACACCGATGCCTTCGGGGCTGACCTGGCGGCGGCCGATAGGGTGTTCCTGCTGAAGTACTTCTTGTCCAGCCAAAGCGCCATCCTGTGGATGAGCATGCTGTTCTTCATGAGCACGGTCTTCTACTGGATCGGACTCTTGGCGGGTTCTGCGGTGGGCGGCGCCCCGGCTGCGGGCAGCCCAGACGGCCCTGTAGCGGGAATGAACACCGGCTTTCGCCTGGGCTCGCGCCTAGCCTGGGCCGCGGTGTTCATGGCCCTGGTGGGCACCCTGGTGCGCTGGTTTGAAAGCCACCAGATTGCGCCGGACATCGGTCATATCCCAGTGAGCAACCTCTATGAGGTGTTCGTGCTGTTTTGCTGGATGACGGCGCTGTTCTACCTCTACTACGAGCAGCAGTACCGCACCGCGGCCATGGGCCCCTTTGTGATGCTGGTGGTGAGTGCGGCCGTGGGCTTTTTGCTCTGGTACACCGTGGTCAAGGGGGCTCACCAGATCCAACCGTTGGTGCCAGCGCTGCAGAGCTGGTGGATGAAGCTGCACGTGCCGGCTAACTTTGTGGGCTACGGTACCTTTGCTTTGGCGGCCATGGTGGCGTTTTCCTACCTGATCAAGCAGCAGGCGGCTGAAACCCGTTGGTGGAAGTTGGCGCCGCTGTGGCTCTTGGGCGTGGTGCTGTGCTTTGAGCCCCTGGTGTTTCGCAAGGGGGCCGAGCAGTCAAGCTCTTACTGGGTGGTCTACTTCGGTGTTAGCGCGCTGATCGTGGCGGGCATTCTGTCGCTTCGGGGGCGCATCGGGCCACGCTTGCCGGCCTTTGAGGTGCTCGACGATGTGATGTACAAGTCCATCGCGGTAGGGTTTGCCTTCTTCACCATCGCCACCATCCTGGGCGCTTTCTGGGCCGCAGAAGCCTGGGGCGGTTACTGGAGCTGGGACCCGAAGGAAACCTGGGCCTTGATCGTGTGGCTGAACTACGCGGCCTGGCTGCACATGCGCCTGATGAAGGGCCTGCGCGGCGCGGTATCGGCCTGGTGGGCCTTGGTGGGCCTGGCGGTCACCACCTTTGCCTTCCTCGGGGTCAATATGTTCCTGTCGGGCCTGCACTCCTACGGGGAGCTCTGAAGCCCCCTGCAACCCACGGATGGCATCCGGAAGATACGCTTGGGTGCTCAAGCCGGAGCCGCAGCATGCTGATCAAGACCAACCGGGGGTTTGAGCACCCCACCTGCAGCGACCTCACACCGCGAGCGGTGTTCGAGCGGCGGCGGGAACTCTTGAAGACCCTGGCGGCCGGCGCTGCTGGGCCTTCCCTGGCCCTTTGGGCTGCGCGAGATGCACGCGCGCAAACGGCCGGCGTCACCGCCGGCCCGGGCAAGCTGCCGAAACTAGCGACGCAGCGATCCACAGCGGAAGGGGCTGTGGTGATGGACAAGCTCACCGCCTACGAACATGTGGCCGGCTACAACAACTTCTACGAGTTCGGCCTGGAAAAAACCGACCCTGCGCGATATGCACACACGCTGCGCACTCGCCCCTGGACGGTGACGGTAGAAGGCGAGTGCGCCAAGCCGCGCACCTTCGGCATTGAGGACCTGCTCAAGCTGGCACCTATGGAAGAGCGCATCTACCGCCTGCGCTGTGTGGAAGGCTGGTCGATGGTGGTGCCGTGGGTGGGGTATTCGGTGTCGCACATCCTGCGCGCGGTGGAACCCACCAGCAAGGCCAAGTTCGTGGAGTTCATCACCCTTGCCGACCGTTCGCAAATGCCCGGCTTGCGGTCCAGCGTACTGGACTGGCCCTACAAGGAGGGCCTGCGGATGGATGAGGCTATGCACCCGCTGACCTTGATGGCGTTTGGCCTTTATGGCGAAGTGCTGCCCCATCAGAACGGCGCCCCGCTGCGATTGGTGGTGCCCTGGAAGTACGGTTTCAAAAGCGCCAAGTCGATCGTGAAGATTCGGCTGTGGGAGCGACAGCCGCGTTCGTCCTGGGAAGAAGCGGCCGCCTCGGAGTACGGCTTCTATTCGAATGTGAATCCCAAGGTGGACCATCCGCGCTGGAGCCAGGCCACCGAGCGGCGCATTGGTGAAGACGGTGTTTTTCAGCGCAAGCGTCCCACCCTGATGTTCAACGGCTATGAGGCCCAGGTCGGCCAGTTGTACGCCGGCATGGACCTGAAGAAGTTTTATTGAACCCGCATCGGTCGCGGGGGTGGTGGTGATGGCCTTGCAGCAGCGATGGGCGGCCGCCTGCCTGCACCCGGCGGCCAAACCAGTGCTGGCCGGTGTGCTCTTGATGCCGCTGGCTGCCCTGCTGTGGGGGGCGGTGCAAGACACCCTTGGCGCCAACCCCGCCGAGACGCTGATCCGCAACAGCGGGGAGATGACGCTGCGCTGCCTGCTGCTGACCCTGGCTGTGACGCCGCTGCGCGAATGGACGGGGGTGGCTGCCGTGGCGCGTTTTCGGCGCCTGCTGGGGCTGCTTACCTTCACCTGGGCCTGCTTGCATCTGTTGGCCTATTCCTGGTTGGACATGGGCCTGTACCTCGGCGACATACTGGTCGATGTGGTGAAGCGGCCGTTTATCTTGGTGGGAAGCTTGGCCTTGTTGCTGATGCTGCCTTTGGCCATGACCTCTTTGAATGCCGCCATCAAGCGCATGGGTGCCGCGCGCTGGAAGGCTTTACACCGCCTCATTTACGCGGTAGCGCTGCTGGCCATCTTGCACTTCTTTTGGATGCGTGCGGGCAAGCAGAACTTTGGTGATGTGGCGGTGTACGGGGCGGTGCTGGCGGCCCTGCTGGCCTGGCGGCTGCGCCGGCTGTGGGGCCGGTGGGTCAGCAGGGCTGAGGGCTGAGGCCAGGGGCTCAGTCCCGGGCCAGCACCCCCCGCAGCGCCTGACCAGTAGGTGACCCGCTGCGCACCACCACCTCCGGTGGCCCAGCCACCACCACCTGCCCACCCGCGCTGCCGCCCTCGGGGCCCAGGTCGATCACCCAATCGGCCTCGGCAATCACATCGAGGTCGTGTTCAATCACCACCACGCTGTGGCCGCCGTTGACCAAACGATGCAGCACGTGGATGAGCTTTTCCACATCGGCCATGTGTAAACCAACGGTGGGTTCATCCAGCACGTACAAAGTGTGGGGGGCCAGCCCGCGCCGGGCCGCCCCAAGCGGGCGCCCCCCCTCGGGGGGCTTGGGGGCCAACGGTTCGCCACGCCTCCCGACTTCATCTCGCACCTTGCTCAACTCGGTAACCAACTTGATCCGCTGCGCTTCGCCGCCAGACAAGGTGGGTGATGGCTGCCCCAGCGTGAGGTAGCCCAGGCCCACATCCTTGAGCAACTGCAAGGGATGGGCAATCGAAGGCATTGAGGCGAAGAAGTCCACCGCCTCGTCGACCTCCATGTTCAGCACATCGCCAATGCTCTTACCGCGCCAGGTCACCGCCAGGGTTTCCGGGTTGAAACGCTGGCCGTGGCACTGGTCGCAGGGCACCTTCACATCGGGCAGAAAGCTCATCTCAATGGTGCGCATGCCTTGGCCTTCACAAGCCGGGCAGCGCCCTTGGCCGGTGTTGAAGCTGAAGCGGTTGGCGGCATAGCCGCGCGCCTTGGCTTCGAGGGTTTCGGTGTAGAGCTTGCGAATGGCGTCCCAGAAGCCGATGTAGGTGGCCGGGCAGGAGCGCGGTGTTTTGCCGATCGGGGTTTGGTCCACCTCGAGCACGCGGTCCACCGCACCCCAACCCTGAAGGCCGCTGCAGCCCTTCCACAGCGGATCGCCCTGCCCCTTGTGCGCCACGGCCGCCTGCACATTGGCCAGAAGCACATCTCGGGCCAGGGTGCTCTTGCCGCTGCCGCTCACACCGGTGACGGCTACCAGGCGTTGCAGGGGTATCCGCACCGAGAGGTTCTGCAGGTTGTGCAGGCGCGCGCCCTGTACCTCGATGGCTGCTTGGCTTGCAGCCACCGCACGCCGCGCGTGCAGCGGGTGCTTCAGGGGATGGGCCAACAAGCGGCCCGTCACCGAATCGGGTGCAGCGGCCAGATCGGCTGCCGTGCCCTGGGCGATCACGCGGCCCCCACGCTTGCCGGCACTGGGCCCGATATCGATCAAGTGATCGGCGCGGCGGATGGTGTCTTCATCATGCTCAACCACCACCAGGGTGTTGCCCTTGTCACCAAGGCTTGCCAAGGCCTTGAGCAGGATCTGGTTATCGCGCGGGTGCAGGCCGATCGTGGGCTCATCCAGCACATAGCAAACGCCCTGAAGGTTGCTGCCCAGTTGCGCGGCCAAGCGAATGCGCTGCGCCTCGCCACCGCTGAGCGTAGGCGCGGCGCGGTCCAGGGTAAGGTAGCCCAGGCCAACTTCCTCGAGGAAGGTTAGGCGGCTGTGGATCTCGGTGATCACGTCGCGGGCGATGTCGGCCTCGCGGCCTTGCAGTTCAAGCTGCTCCACCCAACGGCGGGCCTGGCTCACGGACCAACGCGCCACCTCAGTGATGGGTTCGCTTTTGAAGGTGACCGCGCGGGCCGTGGCGCTAAGACGTGTGCCCTGGCAGTCGGGGCAGGCCTCGTCCACCAAGCCTTCCACCTCGGCCTCTTCTGAGGGGAAGTTTTGTTCTCGGCCTCGGTTGTCGTTGTCTCGAACCGAGTCGTCCAGCGCCTTGCGTTGTTCACGGGTGAGCTTCAGCCCCGTGCCCACGCAGGTGCCGCACCAGCCGTGCTTGCTGTTGTAGCTGAACAGGCGCGGGTCAAGCTCAGCATAGCTGGTGCCGCAACTGGGGCAGGCCCGCTTGGTGCTGAACACAGTGGTGCCACCGATGGCCGCCGTGCTTTGCCCGTCGGCCATGGCCTCTTGCAAGCCTTTCAGCGGGTGCAGCAGGTGCATCACACCCTTGCCGACCTCCAAGGTCTTGCTCAACAGGGCCCGCAACTGCGTTTCGTAGGCGGGATCGATCACCAGGTCCCCCACAGGCAGTTCGAGGGTGTGTTCCTTGAAGCGGTCCAAGCGGGGCCAGGGGTCTACCGGCAGGAAGTCGCCGTCGACACGCAGGTGGCTGTGACCGCGGGCCTTAGCCCATTTGGCCAGGTCGGTGTACACGCCTTTGCGGTTGACCACCAAGGGCGCCAGCAGGCCCACGTGCTGACCACGGTAATCGCGCAGCAGCTGCGCGGCGATACTTTCTGCGCTCTGGGGCTTGACGGGAGCACCATCGTGCACGCAATGCTGCAGGCCGAGCTTGACCCACAGCAGGCGCAGGAAGTGCCAAACCTCGGTGGTGGTGGCCACCGTGCTCTTGCGCCCTCCGCGGGACAAGCGCTGTTCAATCGCCACCGTGGGCGGAATACCGTAGACGGCATCGACCTCGGGGCGGCCCGCGGGCTGCACGATGCTGCGCGCGTAGGCGTTGAGGCTTTCGAGGTAGCGCCGCTGGCCTTCGTTGAAGAGGATGTCGAAAGCCAAGGTGGACTTGCCCGAACCACTGACACCGGTGATGACGTTGAACTGCCCGCGGGGGATGTCGACCGACAGGCCCTTGAGGTTGTGTTCTCGGGCGTTGACGATGCGAATGGCTTGGGCAAGATACTTGCCTTCGAATTCTTCATCGTTACCGGACGAAAAATTGGGGTGAGAGCCAAATTTTTCTGACGAAACACTCGGATCCGACCCCAACTTTTCGCGTACGGACACCACGGCGCCCAGGGCCTGGGCATAGTCGCGCAGGGCGGCGGCGGTGTGGGAGCTGGGGTGCAGGGCCACGTCCGCGGGGCTGCCCTGACAAACAAGCTCGCCCCCTTCCTCGCCGCCCTCGGGGCCCATGTCGATCAGCCAGTCACTGGCCCGGATCACATCCAGGTTGTGCTCGATGAGGACGATGGAGTGGCCCGCATCCAAAAGTTTACGCAGCGCGCGCATCAGCTTGGCGATGTCGTCGAAGTGCAGGCCCGTGGTGGGTTCGTCGAAAAGGAACAGCACGCCCTTCTTTGCCAAGCGCTGGCTGGGCAAGGACGCCGCTTCGGCCAAAAAGCCCGCCAGCTTCAAGCGCTGGGCTTCACCCCCCGAGAGCGTGGGCACAGGCTGGCCCAGGCGCATGTAGTCCAGCCCCACATCCACGATAGGCTGCAGCTTGGCCACCACCTCGCGGTCTTGCCGGAACAGCTCCACGGCTTCGGCCACGGTGAGGTCCAGCACATCGGCCACGCTCAGCTCGCGCGGGCCGCGCAGGATCTTCACCTCGAGGATTTCATTGCGAAAACGCCGGCCGTCGCAGTCTTGGCAGCGCAGGTACACATCGCTGAGGAACTGCATCTCCACATGCTCAAAGCCCGAGCCGCCGCAACTGGGGCAGCGGCCATCGCCGGCGTTGAAGCTGAACATGCCGGCGGTGTAACTGCGCTCGCGCGCGGCCGGCGCGTCGGCAAAGAGCTTGCGGATCTCATCAAAGGCGCCGACATAGCTGGCCGGGTTGGACCGCGCGGTCTTGCCGATCGGGCTTTGGTCGACAAACACCGAATCGGCCAGCCAATCGGCCCCCAGGAGCCGGTCGTGCCGGCCCGGGGTCTCGGTGGCCTTGCCAAAGTGGCGCGCCAGGGCGGGGTGCAGCACGTCCTGCACCAGGGTGCTCTTACCACTGCCGGACACGCCGGTGACGGTGACCAAGCGCTGTAGCGGGAATTCAATGCTGAGGTTGCGCAGGTTGTGCTCGCGCGCGCCTTCGAGAATCAGGCGCGGCGTGGATTCATCGACCAAGCGGGTGAAACCGCTGCCGACGCGTTGCCGAGCCCCCAAGTAGGCGCCGGTGAGGGTGTCGGCCGCCTTGGCCGTTTCGGGTTTGCCATCAAACACGATCTGCCCGCCGCGCTGCCCAGGGCCCGGTCCCATATCAATGAGGCGGTCGGCGGCCAACATCACAGCCGGGTCGTGTTCCACCACCACCAAGGTGTTGCCCGCGTCTCGCAGGCGGTGCATGGCCCGCACGATGCGGTTCATGTCACGCGGGTGCAGCCCGATGCTGGGTTCATCCAGCACGAACAGCGTGTTCACCAGCGAGGTTCCCAGCGCGGTGGTGAGGTTGATGCGCTGCACCTCGCCGCCGCTCAGGGTGCGGCTTTGCCGGTCCAGCGTCAGGTAGCCCAGGCCCACCTCGCAAAGGTACCTCAGGCGGTTGCGGACTTCATCGAGCAGCAGCTTGAGCGCATCGTCGAGCATGCTGGTCGGCAAAGTGAGGCCGTCGAAGAAGCGGCGCAGCCGTGCCAGAGGAAGACCCATCAGGTCGTGCAAGCTCAGGCCGTCGAAAGATTCCAATTGCTCTTGCGTCCACTGCACACCCGCAGGCATGAAACGGCGGTAGGGCTGTCCGTCGCCCAAGACGGCGTCGGCATCGGCTTTGCTGCCAATGCGCCACAGCAGCGCTTCGGTCTTCAGGCGCGCTCCGTTACACACGGTGCAGGGGGTGTAGCTGCGGTACTTGGACAGCAGCACCCGGATGTGCATCTTGTAGGCCTTGCTCTCCAGGTACTCGAAAAAGCGGCGCACGCCGTACCACTGCTTGTTCCACTGGCCCTTCCAGTCAGGGTCTCCTTCGATCACCCAATGACGGTGCGCCTCAGACAGCTGCAACCAGGCGGTATCGCGCGGGATGCCGTGGGTACCGGCGTGGCGCATCAGGTCGTCCTGGCATTCGGCCCAGGCCGGCGTCTGAATGGGCTTGATGGCGCCGTTGCGCAGGGTTTTGCGCCCATCAGGGATCACCAGCCCCCAGTCCACGCCGATCACCCGCCCAAAGCCGCGGCAGGTTTCGCAAGCGCCGAATGCAGAGTTGAAGCTGAACAGGGCGGGCTGCGGATCGGCGTATCGGATGTCGCTTTCGGGGCAGTGCAGGCCGGTGGAGTAGCGCCAGACCATGGGCAAGGCAGGCGCGGGGTCCTGCGCTTGTGGTGCCTGGCTGCTGGGCTCGGTAAGCACATGCACATTCAGCCGGCCTGACCCGCGTTTGAGGCACAGCTCAATGGCCTCCATCAATCGCACGCGCTCGGCGGAAGAGGCCCGGAAGCGGTCGGCCACCACCTCCAGCACCTTGCGGTCTTCTTCGATGCGTTCGGCTTGTACACGGGTAAAGCCGCTGGCCGCCAGCCACTCGTCTTGCTGCTGGGCCGAGGTGTTGGCCGGCAACACCGCCGGGAAGGTGAACACCAGGCGCGGGTCCCCCGCGTGTGCGGCGCGCTGCAGCAAATCCTGCGCGATGGTTTCAGGTGTGTCGTGCCGAACCAGTAGGCCGGTGGCTCGGTCGACCAGCTGCGCCGCCCGCGCGAAGAGCAGCTTCAGATGGTCGTTGATCTCGGTCATGGTACCCACCGTGGAACGGCTGGTGCGCACCGGATTTGTCTGGTCAATGGCGATGGCCGGTGGCACGCCGTCCACCCGGTCCACCGCGGGGCGGTCCATGCGGTCGAGGAACTGGCGCGCGTAGGCGCTGAAGGTTTCCACGTAGCGCCGTTGGCCCTCGGCGTAGAGGGTGTCAAAGACCAGGCTGCTCTTGCCGCTGCCGCTGGGGCCGGTGACCACCGTCATCTCGCCGGTGCGGATGTCGAGGTCGAGGTTTTTGAGGTTGTGTTGGCGGGCGCCGCGGATGTGGATGAGGCCAGAGGTCATGGGGCGTTGGGGTCACCAGTGAGAAGGCCTCAACCTACCCACAGGAGAGTACGGGTTGCAAGCCGAATCCTCCAGTGTGCTTCAAGCCGCATGCCCTTGTGGCAGCCTTTAAGTGTCGCAGCGGCCCGCGCTGACCACGGAGCCCAGCTTGTAAATACGCGCTCACTCACACCAGAAGGCGCGGTCTTGCGGGGTGGCCGAGCACAGCGACGCGGTCTTGGTGGCCATCTGGCAGGCCGCGCCGCAGTCGCTTAAGCTGCGGCTTCGCCCAGCCCAGCAGGCCACCGCCCGCTTCGGCCTGGTGACTTTGGCCGATCGCACCGAGCACCCGGCGCTGGCGGTGGTGCGCCCGGTGATGCAAGACCGCTTGCGCGACAGCCCGCCGCTCGAACGCAGACCCCTGGACAGGCCCTTGTGGAACACCCCGGGGCTGGGGGCGTTGAGCATCCTCCACAATCCCGCTGTTTGTAAAGACAACAGGAGAGCACCTTGCGTTCAACCCTTCGACGGTCCGTGTTGACGGCCCTGGCCGCATCAGCACTTGCAATCCCCTACACCTGCGCCTGGGCCCAGGCCTGGCCCAACAAGCCAGTGACCATCGTGGTGCCCTTCCCGCCGGGCGGCGGGACCGACGCATTTGCGCGCCCCCTGTTTGCGGTCATGGCCAAGAACTCGGGCAAGCAGTTCCTCATCGACAACAAGGGTGGCGCAGGTGGCACCTTGGGCGCCGGCATCGCCTCACGGGCTGCGCCTGACGGCTACACCTTCTTCATGGGGGCGGTGCACCATGCAATTGCGCCGTCGATGTACCCCAAGCTCGACTACAACATCGAGGCCGACTTCATTCCGGTGGGCCTGGTTTCCAGCGTGCCGCAGGTGGTGGTGGTGAACCCGGCCAAGGTGCAAGCCAACACCCTGCCCGAGTTCCTGGCCTTCGCCCGGGCCAACCCCGGCAAGCTGAACTACGGCTCTGCGGGCAACGGCACCTCGCACCACCTGGCCGGCGAGCTCTTCAAGCTGCAGAGCAAAACCTTCATCACCCACATCCCGTATCGCGGCGCCGGCCCGGCGCTGCAAGACCTGATCGCCGGACAGGTGGACGTGATGTTCGACGGCCTGGGCTCCAGCGCTGCACACATCAGGGGCGGCCGCATCAAGGCCCTGGCGGTGGCCTCCGACAAGGCCGCTCCGGGCTTCCCCAATGTGCCCGCAGCCAAGGACGGCGGCTTGCCCAAGTACCAAGTGGCCACCTGGTACGGCATTTGGGCACCAAAGGGAACGCCAGCCGACGTGATTGGCGCAATGCAGGCAGAAATGCGCAAGGCGCTGGAGTCGGCGGAGCTGCGCAGCACTTGGACAGGCTTGGGCACTGAAACGCCAAACCTATATGGCGAAGCCTTCGGGCGCTTCGTCTCTGATGAAATCAAACGCTGGGCAGAAGTGGTCAAGGCCTCGGGCGCCAAGCTCGACTGAGACCCCGGCGCGCTTGAACACGGCGCCTCTTGATCCCATGAACCAGCACAACCTCTACGCCGCACTGCGCGCGGGTTTTCCCGCCGACCTCAATTCGGTGGCAGTGGAAACCGCAGATGCGCCCTTGGGTCAGGACCATGCGCCGCTGCACTACACCTGGGGCGACCTGGACCGCGCCAGCGCCCGCATCGCCAACCTGCTGGGTTTTCTGGCACTGCCCACGCAGTCGCGCATCGCGGTACAAGTGGACAAGAGCGTCGAAAACCTGATCCTGTACCTGGCCGTGCTGCGCGCCGGCCACGTGTACCTGCCCCTGAATAACGCCTACCAAGTTGCGGAGATCGAGTACTTCATCGGCAACGCCGAACCAGCCGTGGTGGTGTGCTCGCCGAAGAACTTCGGTTGGGTGAGCAAGGTGGCCTTCCTCAAGGGCACCCGGCATGTGTTCACCCTGGGCGACGACCGCAGCGGCACGCTGCTGGAGCGTGCGGCGCCCCACTCAGATGAACACACGGTGGTGCCACGTTTAGCCGATGATCTGGCAGCCATCCTGTACACCAGTGGCACCACGGGACGCAGCAAAGGGGCAATGCTCACGCACGGCAACCTGCTGAGCAATGCACAGGTGCTGCAGCGCTACTGGGGCTGGAATTCCACCGATGTGTTGGTGCATGCCCTGCCCGTCTTCCATGTGCACGGGCTGTTCGTGGCCTGCCACGGTGCGCTGCTCAATGGCTCGAAGATGATCTGGTTCTCGCGCTTTGACCCTAAGGGCACCATCGCACGGCTTCAGGAGGCCACTGTCTTCATGGGCGTACCTACCCTGTATGTGCGCATGCTGGGTGAGGCGGCGCTGACCCCGTCGGGCTGCTCGAAGATGCGCCTGTTCATCAGCGGCTCGGCGCCGTTGTTGACCGAAACCTTCCGGGCCTGGAAGGCCCGCACCGGGCACACCATCTTGGAGCGCTACGGCATGAGCGAAACCGTCATGCTGACCTCCAACCCCTACGCGGCCCAAGACGGCGACCGCGTGGGCGGCACCGTTGGCTTTGCGTTGCCAGGCGTAGGTGTGCGGGTGCGCGATGACAAAGGCTGTGAATGCCCGCGCGGCGAGATTGGCAGCATCGAAGTGCGCGGCCCCAATGTATTTGCCGGCTACTGGGGCATGCCGGAAAAAACCCGGGAAGAGTTCACCGCCGACGGCTGGTTCAAGACCGGCGATGTGGGGGTGATGGACTCCTCAGGGCGCGTGACCATCGTGGGTCGCAGCAAAGACCTGATCATCAGCGGTGGCTACAACGTCTACCCGGCCGAAATCGAGGGCGTGATCAACGAGATGAGCGGCGTGGCTGAAAGCGCCGTCGTTGGCGTTCCCCACCCCGATTTCGGTGAAGCGGTGGTGGCGGTGGTCATTCCGACGGCAGGGGTGAGCCTCAACCCTGAATCCATCATCTCCACACTGAAGGCGCGGATCGCTAATTTCAAGGTGCCCAAGCGGGTCTTCGTGCAGAGCGAACTGCCGCGCAACACCATGGGCAAGGTTCAGAAGAATCTGCTGCGCGACACACACAAGGGCTTGTTTGCCTGAGGGCTGCGGCCCTCCTGCACCATCAGCCCTTGCACTTTTCCTCGAGGTAGGCCACCGCCTGCTCCACCTGATCCACCAGGATCAAGCACTGGTCGCCACCCTTGAGCAGCGCAAGCGCCGCCTCAATGGCCACGAACTCGCCGCGAATCTCTTCAATATGGGTCGTGCGCGTGGCGCCCTCCAGGCCTTGGCGCATGATCTTCACTACCTCCCAATCAGACCGGCCTCGCTGGCATTGGTCTTCGTACAGGATCACATGGTCGAATGAGGTGCCCAAGATGCGGGTCTGCTCGCAAAGATCTTCGTCACGCCGGTCGCCTGCGCCGCTGATCACCACGGTGCGCTTGCCGCCATCGGCCAGGGGTAGGGCCTTGAAGGCCTGCACCAGCGCATGAATGGCATCGGGGTTGTGACCATAGTCGGCCACCAACGTCGCACCCCGGTAATTCATCATGTTGAAGCGGCCCGGCGCGTTGTCGGCGTCGTTGACAAAGCTGCATACGCCCTTGACGATATCGTCCCAGGGCATATTCAAGCCCCAGCAGGCCGCAACCGTGGCCAGCGTATTTTCGACCTGGAAGCCGATAGCGCCGCCATGGGTGATGGGCACGGCCGACAGTGGCACGCGGTGCTGTACCTTCCCCTCCACCGCAACCAGTTCGCCCTTTTCCACAAATACCACGCGGCGGCCGCGGCCGCGGTGTGAAGCAATTCGCGGGTGGTGCGAATCGCGGGCGAAGTAAATGGCCTGCCCAGGGCACTCATCGCCCATGGCCGCCACCAAGGGGTCGGCCGCATTGAGCACCGCATAGCCGCTGGGCGCCACGTTCTGAACAATGACCTTCTTGACGCGTGCAACGCCCTCGACGGTGTGGATGTGGTTCAAACCCAGGTGATCACCCGTGCCCACATTGGTCACCACCGCCACCGAGCAGCGGTCAAACCCCAGGCCCTCGCGCAGAATGCCGCCGCGCGCGCACTCGAGCACCGCCGCCTGCACATGGGGATGCGACAACACATTGCGCGCACTCTTGGGGCCGCTGCAGTCGCCGCTGTCGATTCGCCGCTGGCCCACAAACGCCCCGTCGGTATTGGTCATGCCCACACACAGGCCTTGGGCGGCCAGGACATGGGCAATCATCCGGGTGGTCGTCGTCTTGCCGTTCACACCGGTCACCGCCACCAGCGGGATGCGGGCGTCTTCGCCGGTCGAATAGAGCTCGGAGACGATGGGGTTGCCAATGTCGCGGCCCTTGCCATACGAGGGATTGAGGTGCATGCGCAGGCCTGGTGCTGCGTTCACTTCCACAATGCCGCCCGACTGGTCTTCCAGTGGCCGCTGCAAGGTCTCGCACACCACATCCACACCGCACACATGCAGACCCACCATGCGTGCAGCGTCGACCGCGCGCGCAGCTACCTCGGGGTGCACATCATCGGTGACGTCGGTGGCGCTGCCGCCGGTGGACAGGTTGGCGTTGTTGCGCAGCACCACACGGCGGCCCTTTTCTGGAACCGATTCGGGTGTCAAGTCCTGCTGCACCAGGCGTGCCTTGGCAATGTCGTCAAAGCGGATCTTGGTGAGCGAGGTGGCGTGGCCCGTGCCACGACGCGGGTCGGCGTTCACGATCTCGACCAGTTGGCGCACCGTGTGCTTGCCATCGCCAATCACATGGGGCGGGTCGCGACGGGCGGCTGCCACCAGGCGGTCGCCTACGACCAGCAAGCGGAAGTCACTGCCGGGCAAGAACTTTTCGACCAGCACGCCACCAATGGCCGCAGCCGCGGCAAAGGCGGTGTCCAGTTGCTCACGGGTGCTGATGTTGACAGTGACACCACGGCCTTGGCTGCCATCTTGGGGCTTGACCACGACAGGCAGGCCAATCCGCTCGGCGACGGCCCACGCTTCCTCAGCAGAGGCCGCCGGTGCGCCAATGGGCACCGGTACTGCAGCGGACTGCAGCAAATGCTTGGTGAGGTCTTTGTCCTGCGCAATGGCTTCGGCCACGGCGCTGGTGTTGTCCACTTCAGCGGCCTGAATGCGCCGCTGCTTGTGACCCCAGCCAAACTGCACCAGGCTGCCGGTGGTCAGGCGCCGAAAGGGGATGCCTCGAGACACCGCGGCCGAGACGATCGCGCCGGTGCTCGGGCCCAGTCGGAGGTCTTCGTCGAGCTCGCGCAGTTCAGTGGCCAAAGCCACCCCATCCAAATCGACATCCGCGGGGGGCGCTGCGTCGGCTGACCAAGCCGCCTGCAAGATGGCTTGCACCATTTCGAGGGCACGCCGCGCCACTTCTTCTTCGGTGTACTCCACCACCGCCAGGTACACGCCGTCCTCGGCGGTGGCCTCGGTGTGGCTGAAGGTGACCGGGCATCCAGCGGCCGCCTGCAGAGCCAGCAGCGTGGACTCCAGTGCATGCGCCATTGTCAGGGCGCCGCGCCGGGTGGGGGTGCGCAATGACCCCAGCCCCGGACACAAGGCCCGCAGGCGGTCTTCAAATCCCGCGCGCTGGTCTACCGAACGCTCGTCGGGTGCGCAGCGCAGTTCCAACTCAAGGGCGGTGTGGCGGCTCCAAAGATTCGGGCCGCGCAGGGCCCGGGTGCGGATCATGTCCATGGAAGCGGTTCGGAGTTTCAGGGGTTGGAAATCGCGCGAAACAGGCCGTGGGAGGATGCCCCCTCAGGCGATCACGGATTGGTCAGGGCGCAGCTCAGGTCGGCGCAGCTCAAAGGTCTCCAGGCCGGCAACGATGAGTTCGGGCGAGAGGTCTAGCGCCCAAGCCGCGGCCACTGCCGCCAGCGTGGCCGCAGGCGGTACCTCGCGCAGGGTCACCCGCAGGTCTTGGTCGATATTGAGCACCGGAATGATCTGGTCACCGCGTGCCAAGGTCACGGTGTGGCCGTCGAGGTACACCACCCGGCCACCTGCATCTGCATGGTGACGCATGGCCGGCAGTGTCCCGTCTTCGGCATACAGGATGACCTCGCCGTCGCACAAGTCGGCCATGGCCAAGACTTGCTCGTGTGCCGCATGCAGCACGGCAGCACCATCGGCTCGCACCACGTCGACCTGTGTGCGCGAGACCTTGAAGCGCTGCTCTGGGCTGGTGATGTCGTGGCGGACCGCGCCGGTGAAAGGTTCGCAATCGGTCACGATACCCACGTTGCAACGGTCGTAGACCAAGCCCTCCTCCAGAATGGTCGCGGGGTTGCTCTCAAACACCGCAGCTTCCACGTTTCGGTTGACCAAAAGTCGCTGCGACACCTGCCAGCCCAAGGCGTCTGCCCGCTCAACCCGCCGGTTGCCCACGAACAGGCCATCTCGGCAAGCCACACCCACTACGGGACCCGAAATCTGTAACATCCAGGCAACCACGCGTGCAATGACAGAGGTGTCCTGAGTGCCGGTCACACCCACCACCGGGATGCGACCCGACTGGCCTTCGGGGAAGAGGTGCTCCACGATGGCCCGGCCCACTTCCCTCGCGTAGCCACTGGCCGGCTTGAGGTGCATCAGCAGACCTGGCCCCGCGTTGACCTCTACGATGGCGCCGCCTTGCGCTTGCAGCGGGCGGCTGATGTCTTCACACACCAGGTCGATACCGGCGATATCCAGGCCAACAACGCGTGCAGCAAGGGCACAGGCATGGGCTACTTCGGGGTGTACCTCGTCGGTGCAGTCGTTGGCCATATTGCCCTTGCGGCTTACCAGCACGCGACGGCCAGCTTCAGGCACCGCCGTGATCTCCAGTCCCTGCTTTTGGATGGTGATCTGCACCTCGCCCTCCTGGCGCACCAGGATGGGGTTCAAGGGGTGATCTTCGGTGTCGCCACGGCGCGGGTCGCTGTTGATCTGCAGGGCAATCAGCTCTTCGACCGTGTGGGTGCCGTCACCGGTGATCCACGCGGTTTCGCCCCGGGCCGCCGCCGCCACCTGCCCCGCCACGATCAGCACTCGGTGCTCTTCGCCCGGTATATAGCGCTCCACTATGACACCACTGCCCTCGGCATCGGCCACCGCAAAAGCAGCCTTGACCTCGGCTTCGCCGCTGAGGTCTAAGGTGACGCCGCGGCCGTGATTGGCATCGGTGGGCTTGACCACCACCGCGCAGCCCATGTGCTGCGCGACGCTCCAGGCATCTTCGGGGTCGTCAACCAGGCGACCTTCGGGTACCGCTACTCCACAGCCGGCCAGCATCTCCTTGGTCATGTCCTTGTCGCCGGCGATGCCCTCGGCAATAGCGCTGGTACGGTCGGTTTCCGCTGTCCAAATACGCTTTTGGCGCGCGCCATAGCCCAGTTGCACCAAGTTGCCCTGGTTCAGCCGAATGTGGGGAATCTCGCGGTCGGTGGCGCAGGCCACGATGTGGGCCGTGCTGGGCCCAAGGTAGACCTGGTCAATCTTGTCGCGCAGCGCGTCCAGTGCCGGCTTGAGCTCAAAGCCGCGGCCCTGCAGCGTCGCGCGGATGATGTCATGCCCCACAGCCAGCGCCTGGCGCGCCACCTTTTCATCGCGGGCTCGAAACACCATGCGGTAGACCCCCGAGGTGGAGGTTTCGCGGGTCTGACCAAAGGCCGTGGGCATGCCGGCTTGGTCCAACACTTCAATCACCACATGCTCCAGCACATGGCCCATCCAGGTGCCACCTTGCAGCCGCTGCAAGAAGCCGCCCTTCTCACCCACGCCACAGTGGTGGTCGGCCACGCCGGGCAGGGTGGCCAACAAGCGATCGGTGAAGCCTGGCAGCTTATGGGTAGGGAATTGTTCAAGTTCTCCCAAGTCAAGCCAGACCTCCAACACCGAGCGGTAGGTCCACATGTTCGGTCCGCGCAGGAAATTCACACGCAGGATGCGCAGGTCCAAGGCGCTTGCGTTGGCAGCCGCAGCATCAAGCCTGGCAGCTGCGGCGTTTGGGCCCTGATTAGGGCGTTGATCATTCATGCTGGCTGATTGTCCACCCGAAGCGGCCGGCTGGCGTTCATAGGCCATGGGCCCGCTGGCAGCGGTGATGTCGGACAATCCCGGCCGGGGCCATTGAACCGCTTTGGCGGCACGGCTACGAGCTTCTGCACCCATGTCTGTCATTCCATCCGAACTGATCAAGCCGACCTCATCGGCCAACCCGGCCGCCTGTTCGCTAAACGCAGGCCCGGGCCCGTCCGATGACAAGGGCAAGCACCAGAGCCTGCAAACCACAGCCCTGGCCAGCCTGGATTTGGACCTCGATCTGCAGGGGCGCTTTGAGCGCAGCGAATTGCTGCTGTACGCCCAGGGGCTGACCTGGCGCGGCAGCGGCTCAACCGATGGGCCGCACTGGCCCCTGCGCGCAGGCTTGCGCTTGCAGCACACCGACCGTGGCGGCGTGGGTCTGCTGTCGCTGCACGACGAGCACCAGCGGCTGGCGCAGTGGCGCTTCACGCTGCAGCAAGACGCAGCTGCGGTGCGCCTGGTGCAGCAGTTTGAGCGCGCGGTGCTGGCCCTGCAAGGCCAGGCCTCTGCCCACGATGGCAAGGACGAAGCGGCGCGCTGCCCAAGCTGCAACGCACCCTTGCCTGAAGACAGTGAAGACTGCGAGGTCTGCAACCGAGAGCTGCTGCAACCGCCGTCGACCTGGGTGCTGCTGCGCCTGTGGCGCTTTGCCAAGCCCTACCAGGGTCAGCTGGCCCTGGGTCTGCTGCTCACCCTGCTGTCGACTGCCGCCCACTTGGTGCCGCCCTACCTCACCATGCCGCTCATGGACGACATCCTGATCCCTTTTCAGAACGGCCAGGCCATCGACCCGCAGCTGGTGACCTTGTACCTGGGCGGGCTGCTCGGCTCAGCACTGGTGGCCTGGGGATTGGGCTGGTGGCGAACCTACCTGCTGGCGCTGGTATCCGAGCGCATTGGCGCGGATTTGCGCACCAGCACCTTCTCCCACCTCATGACGCTTAGCCTTGAATACTTTGGCGGCAAGCGCACCGGCGATCTGATTGCGCGCATCGGCAGCGAGTCGGACCGTATCTGCGTGTTTCTGTCGCTGCACGCGCTGGATTTCCTCAACGATGTGCTGATGCTGGTGATGACGGCAGTGATTCTGGCCTCGATCAACCCCTGGTTGGCGCTGGTCACCTTGCTGCCCCTGCCCTTCATTACCTGGATGATCCACCAGGTGCGCGACCGCCTGCGCACCGGCTTCGAGAAGATCGACCGGGTATGGGGCGAGGTGACCAATGTGCTGGCCGACACGATTCCCGGTGTCCGCGTGGTCAAGGCCTTTGCCCAGGAACGGCGCGAATCGGGCCGCTTCCAAGCGGCCAACCAACACAACCTGGAAGTCAACGACCGCATCAACCGCACCTGGAGCCTGTTCACCCCCACGGTGACCCTGCTCACCGAAATCGGCTTGCTGGTGGTGTGGGCCTTCGGCATCTGGCAGGTCAGCCAGGGTGACATCACCGTGGGCGTACTTACCGCCTTCATTGCCTATATCGGACGCTTTTACGGCCGGCTGGATTCCATGAGCCGCATCGTGAGCTTCACGCAAAAGGCCGCAGCCGGCGCCAAGCGCATCTTCGATATCTTGGACCATGTCAGCAACGTGCCCGAGCCGGTGAACCCGGTACCGCTGAAGAAGGTGCAAGGCGCAATCAGCCTGCGGGAAGTGGGCTTTCGATACGGCAGCCGCCGGGTAATCAACAACATGTCGCTGGACATTCGACCCGGCGAGATGATCGGCTTGGTGGGCCACAGCGGATCGGGCAAGAGCACCCTGGTGAACCTGATCTGCCGTTTCTACGACGTGTCCGACGGCGCCGTTCTTGTGGATGGCGTGGACATCCGGCGCTATACGGTGAGCGACTTCCGGCAACACATTGGGCTGGTGTTACAAGAGCCCTTCCTATTCTTCGGTACGGTTGCCGAAAATATCGCCTACGGAAAGCTGGGCGCCACCCGCGAAGAAATTGTGGCCGCCGCGCGCGCAGCCCATGCGCATGAGTTCATCCTGCGCCTGCCGCAGGGCTACGACTCGCTCGTGGGCGAGCGCGGGCAAGGCCTCTCGGGTGGGGAGCGGCAGCGCATTTCGATCGCGCGCGCCTTGTTGATCAACCCGCGCCTGCTGATCCTTGACGAGGCTACGTCGGCGGTGGACACCGAAACCGAAAAGGAAATCCAGAAGGCCCTGGACAACCTGGTGCAGGGCCGCACCACGATTGCCATCGCCCACCGCCTGAGCACCCTGCGCAAGGCCGACCGCCTCGTGGTGATGGACCGGGGCGAAGTGGTGGAAGTCGGACCACACGATGAACTGATGGCCCGCGAAGGGGCCTACTGGCGCCTGTACCAGGCGCAGGCTCGCCATGTAGACGCCGAAGCAGAGCCACCAGCCCCCGCGGCCAACCCCCTGGTGCGGCGGGCATGAGCGCTTCACCACCCAACACGGCCCTGAAGGGCACCCTCAGCCGCGACCCACACGGCCGCTTGGTTTACACCGATGCACAGGGACAAGCACACACCGGGGTGCAGGCGATTCGCGCCTTTCCGATTGAAGCGCCTCTGGAGGGCCTGTCACTGGTCGGCGCTGACGGCCAGGAATTGGAGTGGGTCGACCACTGGGTCGGGCTGCAGGGACCCATCCGCGCTCTGCTGGAACAGGAACTGGCCCAGCGCGAATTTATGCCCACCATCGAGCGCTTGGTGGCCGTGTCCACCTTCTCCACGCCCAGCACTTGGACGGTGGACACCGACCGCGGCCGCACCAACTTCATCCTCAAGGGTGAAGAAGACATCCGCCGCTTGCGTGACGGCGGACTGTTGATCACCGACAGCCACGGCCTGGTGTTTCGGGTGTTAGACCTCAAGGCAATGGACCGCGGCACGCGCAAGCTGCTCGACCGCTTTCTGTAGGCCTGGCCTGCACCACCACAGGACGACTGCCACGCCGAAACACAGTCAGGCCCTTGAGGCGGCGCAGGCGCCAGCACTGAGCCCGCCGAGTCAGCCGCGTCCCACAAAGGGCATCTGCGTGGCCATCACCATCATGTTGAGCACATTGGCCGACGAGGGCAAGTTGGCCATGTAGACCACGGCCTGCGCCACGCAGGACACGTCCATGACCGGCTCCACTTTGGTACTGCCATCGGCCTGTGCCACACCTTGGGTAAAAGCCGTGGTCATGTCGGTGGCCGCATTGCCGATGTCGATCTGGCCCACCGCTATGTCGTACCGACGGCCATCGAGCGAAGCACTTTTGGTCAAGCCCGTCACCGCGTGTTTGGTAGCAGTGTAGGCCGAGGAATTCGGGCGTGGCGCGTGGGCCGAAACAGAGCCGTTGTTGATGATGCGGCCTCCTCGAGGTTCCTGGGACTTCATTACCCGAAACGCATGCTGGGTACACAGGAACACCCCATTGAGGTTGGTGTCCACCACCTGCTTCCAGGCCGCGAAGTCGATGTCTTCCAAGAGCCCCTTGGGCGCGAACAGGCCTGCGTTGTTGAACAGCAGGTCCAAGCGGCCGAAGTGCTGTACGGTGGTGTCGAAGAGCGCGGCCACCGAGCCGGCATCGGTGACATCGGCCTTCACCGCCAAGGCGCGGGTGCTCAACGGCCCAAAAGCCTGCGCTTGGGGCGCTGCATGGTCGATGGCCGCTTGCAAGGCCACCGGGTCGCGACCGCTGTACACCACGCGCCAGCCGTCGGCCAGCAAGGCAGCGGCGCTGGCTGCACCGATGCCACGGGCAGCCCCTGTGATCAGGGCAACTCGGTTGTGGGGTGCACTCATCCGGTCATCTTAGACCGGTGCAGGCTCCACGGCCACAGCGCAGTACTTGACCTCGGCAATCTTGGCCACCGGGTCCAGAGCGGGGTTGGTCAAAAGATTGGCTGCTGCTTCGGCGTAGGCGAAGGGGATGAAAACAGTATCAGCGGGAGTTGCTTCGTCCGAGCGGGCCATCAGCTCGATGCGCCCCCGGCGCGACGAGACCCGCAGGCGTTGCCCGGGCTGCACACCCAGGCGGGCGAGTGTTAGCGGGTGCAGGCTGACGGTGGGCTCGGGCTCCAGGGCGTCGAGCACGGTGGCTCGCCGGGTCATCGATCCAGTGTGCCAGTGCTCCAACTGCCGGCCTGTGATCAAAACGAAGGGGAACTGCGCGTCAGGCCGCTCGGCCGCAAAGCTCAGGGCCGAGGGTACGAGGCGCGCGCGACCGCTGGCCGTGGGGAAATGGTCGGTGAACACCACCGGCTGCCCCGGATCGTCGTCGGCTGCGCAGGGGTAGGTCACCGCCCCTTCGCGCTGCAGCCGGGCCCAGCTGATGCCGGCGATGGAGGGCATCACCGAGCGCATTTCATCGTGCACCGCCCCCACGCCGGCCTCAGCGCCCAGCGGGTCGATGCCGTAGGCCCAGGGCAGGCCCAGGCGTTGCGCCATCTGTTCAAGGATCCAAGCATCGGCCCGCGCGCCGGTGTGCGGGTCGCCATCTTCATTGCCCGGGGGCAACAATGCCGGGCGGCCCAACTGCATGAGGCGGTCGGTGTTGGTCACCGTGCCGGTTTTTTCAGGCCAGGCGCTGGCGGGCAGCACCACATCAGCCAGAGCAGCGGTTTCGGTAAGGAAGATGTCCTGCACCACCAGGTGTTCCAGCGCAGCCAAGGCCTGGCACGCGTGCCCCGCATCGGGGTCGCTCATCGCCGGGTTCTCACCTTCGATGAACATGCCGCGCACCGTGCCGGCGTGGATGGCCTTCATCACCTCCACCACCGTCAGGCCGGACTCGGGCGGGAGCGTACCAGGGGCCAAGCCCCAGGCCTGTTCGAAGTGGGCCCGCACGGCCGGATCGGTGACGCGTTGGTAGTCGGGCAGCATCATGGGGATCAGGCCCGCATCGCTGGCCCCTTGCACATTGTTTTGGCCGCGCAAGGGGTGCAGGCCCGTGCCGGGCCGTCCAATCTGACCGGTGATCAGGGCCAAGGCAATCAGCGCTCGGGCGTTGTCGGTGCCGTGCACATGCTGGCTCACCCCCATGCCCCACAGGATCATGCTGGCGCGGCTGGCGGCAAAGGTGCGGGCCACTTCGCGCAAGGTGGGCGCATCGATGCCGCATACCGAGGCCATGGCCTCGGGGCTGAAGTCCTGCAGGTGCCGCTTCAGATCCTCGAAGTCTTCGGTACGCTCGCGCACGAAGGCCTCATCCACCAAGCCCTCTTCGACGATGGTGTGCAACAGGGCGTTGAGCAAGGCCACATCAGTGTCAGCCTTGAAGGCCAAGGTGCGCCAGGCCTGGCGCTGCAGCTCGGTGCGCCGCGGATCGGCCAGGATCAGCTTGGTGCCCTTGGCCACCGCGTTCTTGATGAAGCTGGCGGCCACGGGGTGGTTGACCGCAGGGTTGGCGCCGATCAGCAGCACCACCTCGGCCAGCGCCACGTCGCGCACCGGGTTGCTCACCGCGCCCGAGCCGATGCCTTCAAGCAGGGCCGCCACGCTGGAGGCGTGGCATAAGCGGGTGCAGTGGTCCACGTTGTGGGAGCCAAAGCCGGTGCGCACCAACTTCTGGAAGAGGTAGGCTTCTTCGTTGCTGCCCTTGGCCGAACCAAAGCCGGCCAAGGCCTGCGGGCCGCGCTGGTCGCGCAAGCGGCGCAGCCCCTGTGCCGCCGCATCCAAGGCTTCAGCCCAGCTGACCGGGCGGAACAGCTCGGACCAGTGAGCGGGCTTGAGCTTGAGCGGGTCTTTGGGTACGTCCGCGCGGCGGATGAGCGGGGTGCGCAGCCGGTCGGCGTGATCCACATAGTCAAATCCGAATCGGCCTTTGACACACAAGCGGGCCGCATTCGCCGGCCCGCTGCGGCCCTCTACGCCCACGATATGCGCGGCCGGCTGGGGTGTGGGCTGAGCCCGGGGCGTGGCTGGATTGATAGCCGTGTTACTGACCTGGGAAGACAGTGGCGCATCGGCCACCAGATAGGTGAGCTGGCAGCCCACGCCGCAGAACGGGCACACTGAGTCCACGCGCCGGGTGGGGGCCACTGCGGCGCTGCCATTGGCCGGCGATAAAGCCCCGGTGGGACAGGCCTGCACGCACTCGCCACACGCCACACAGGTCGACTCGCCCATCGGGTCACACTGGTCGAAAACGATTTGGGCGTGGCCGCCTCGGAACGCCAAGCCGATGACGTCGTTGCCCTGCTCGTCACGGCACGCGCGAACGCAGCGGGTGCACTGGATGCAGGCCGACAGGTTCACCGTCATGGCGGGGTGGCTGGTGTCGGCCGGCACGGCCGGGCGCGGCGCGAAGCGGCTGTGGTCCACCCCCAGGTCGCTGCACCAGCGGTCGAGTTCACTGTCGTGGCGCAGCGGCGCTTGGCCCTCAAGCTTGGCCGGTACATCGGCGCGCAGCAACTCCAGCACCAAGCGCTGGGCGCGTTGCACCCGTGGGGTGGCAGTGCGCACCACCATGCCCGGCTGCACCGTGCGGCAGCATGAAGCACTCAAAGTCCGTTCGCCCTGCACCTCCACCACACAGGCGCGGCAATTGCCCTGGGCACGCAGGCCATGTTCGCCATGGTCGGGGGCATGGCACAGGTGGGGAATGATGGTGCCTTGGCCACGCGCGGCCTGCCAAACCGTTTGGCCATCCAGCACGGTGACCGTTTTCCCGTCGATCTCCAGCTGCAGCGTCTTGAGCTCGCGCGGGGCGTTCATGTCACCACCTCCTGCACTTCATGGGGGAAGTAACGGCGAACGCTGTCCATGGGATTGGGTGCGGCCTGGCCAAGCCCGCAGATCGAGGCCTCGCGCATCACGAAGGAGAGGTCGTGCATCAGCTCGGCATTCCAGTGCGGCTGCTGCATCAGCTGCACCGCCTGGCCAGTACCTTCGCGGCATGGGGTGCACTGGCCGCAACTCTCATGTTCAAAGAAACGCATCAGGTTTAGGGCGGCGTCGCGCGCACGGTCGTGCTGGCTGAGCGCCACCACGGCCATCGAGCCCACAAAGCAGCCGTACGCGGCCAGGGTTTCCTGACCCGAGGGCGTGCCGCCATCAAAGTCCAGGGGCAGGTGGGCCAATGATGCAGGCAGGATGCCGCCGCTGGCGCCACCGGGCAGGTAGGCATACAGCTCGTGGCCACTGAGCATGCCGCCAGCGTATTCATCAATGAGTTCGCGCACGCTGATGCCCGCAGGGGCCAGGTGCACGCCGGGCTTTTGCACCCGGCCGGAAACCGAGAAGCGGCGCAGGCCGGTGCGGCCACGCCGACCGTGGGACGCAAACCAAGCGCCGCCGCGCTCCACAATGTCGCGCACCCAGCTCAGAGTCTCGTGGTTATGGGCCAGGGTGGGGCGGCCGAAAACGCCCACCTGGGCCACAAAGGGGGGACGCAAGCGCGGCAAGCCCCGCTTGCCTTCGACCGATTCAATCAGCGCCGACTCCTCGCCACAGATATAGGCGCCCGCGCCGCGGCGCAGTTCGATCTGCGGCATGGCGGCTGCCGGGATGGGCGGATGGTCGATCAGGGCCTGCAGTTCGCGCTGCAGGGCGTGGCGTGCGGCGTGGTATTCGTCGCGCAGATATATCCAAACGCGCTCGATGCCCACCACCTGGCAGGCCACCAGCAGGCCTTCGAGCATGCGGTGCGGATCGGTGGCCAAGAGATGACCGTCTTTGAAGGTGCCGACTTCGCCCTCGTCCAGGTTGACCACCAGGTGGCGAGGCCCGGCTTCAGCGCGCACCAGGCTCCACTTTCGAAAGGTGGGGAAGCCCGCGCCGCCCAAGCCCTTGAGCTGGGAGGCCTGCAATTCATCAAGCACCCTCTGCGCGGGCCGGCGGCCCGCATGCAGGTCCTGCACCAGGCGATAGCCGCCCTGTTGGCGGTATTCTGCGTAGCCCACCAGGCCGGGCAAGGCCTGGGGCTGGGTGTGGCCAGCGGCCAGGGCCGCCTGAACCTGCGGCACGCTGGCGTGGCCCATCTCGTGCTGGCCTAGGCACACCGCTGGCGCCTGGTGGCAGCGGCCGATGCAGGGGGCTTCCTGCACCTCGACATCCTGGCCCAGGCTGGCCCTGTGCAGTTCGGCTTTCAAGCCAGCGGCACCGGCCATTGAGCACGGCAGGCTGGTGCACACCCGCACCGTCACGCGCGGCGCGACTGCCTCATCGTCGAGAAGGCGGAAGTGGTGATAGAAGCTCGCGACCTCGAAGACCTCGGTTTGGCTTAGGCGCAGTCGCTCGGCCAAGGCGGCTAGGTGGGCCGGGCGCAAACCTTGATCGGCGTCTTGCAACCGGTGAAGGTGCTCGATCAGCAGGTCTCGCCGCAGCGGCAGTCCATCACAAAGCGTGCCCACCCGGGCCCGCGCCGCTTCGGTCGGGACGCGACCCTTGAGGGTGGCCCGCGCCCGATTTGCTGTGCAAGCTGCGGGCCCAGACGCGGGCGCCACGGGCAGGATGGGGATGAGAACCGGCTTCACGATGTGCATTTTTATGCATTAATTCTGATTGTAGAGCAAAATATGCACTTTAATGCAAATTATCGGCGTTGCAAGCCTGGCACCCGGCGCGCAGCCCTGTCCCACTCTTCGCCAAACCAAGGGTCACCACGCAAGGCCGCACACAGCATCGGCAAGGCGTCCAGACCCCAAAAAAGGCGCCCTTCCCACTCCCAGGTGGGCACCCCGAACACTTCTTTGCCCAGAGCTTCCTCGGTCAGGGCCTTGAGCTGGGCCTTGACCGGCTCGCCCTCGGCCGTCGCAGGTGCCACCCCCAGGGCCTGCGCCAACACAGCCAGGCGAGCCGGGTCCAGCGGATCGGCTCCACCATGCCAGACATGGTCAAACGCACAGGCCACCTGGTGGCGGTTGGGCAAGCCCGATGGGCCGGCTGCTGCCAACAGCAGGCGCAGCACAGGCAAGGGGTTGAAGGGGTGCTGGGCCGGCAAGTCCAGCTGCACGCCCAGGCTGCGGGCCTGCCAGGCCACCTGGCGAAAGGTCCAGGCGCGCTTGGGTTCGATCTCAGCGGGGCCTTTATGGTCGTGATGCTTGAGCAAGGCGCCGAAAAGCACCGGCTTATAGTCCACCACCACCGACAAGCCCTCCAGCGCCTGCGGCAGGTGCTCAAAGGCCAGATGCGCGTAGGGCGAGATGGGGTCGAACCAAAAGCTCAGGCGGTGTAAAGCGGGAGCATCATGGACCATCACATGGCCTCAGGCATCGGCCCCAGAAACCTCGCGCCCATTTGACGCCGGCGCTCGGGTAGCAAGGCCCACACGCGGCGCTTGTCGGCTTCGTCCAGGCCAGCCCAAGCTGCAATTTCAGGCAGGGTGCGGGCGCAGCCCTGGCACCAGCCGGTGGCCTGGTCCATGCGGCAGATGCTGCTGCAAGGGCTGGGCACAGGGCTGGAGGTAGCCTGCTGGTTCAATCGAGCAGTGGAGTTCACAGGTTTCATGCAATCGAATCGGTTCAGCTCAAGGGTAGGCTCAGAGCGCCGCCGCGGCCTTCTCGCGCCGCGCGAGCAAGGCCCGCCCGGTGCGCGAGGTGACCGGCCGACCCAGCGCAGCTGAGATGCCGGCGGCCGCATCCACCAGGGCTTCCAAATCAATGCCGGTTTCGATGCCCAAGCCGTTGAACATGAACACCACATCCTCGGTGGCCACATTGCCGGTAGCGCCCTTGGCATAGGGACAACCGCCCAGGCCGCCCACGCTGCCGTCGAAGGTGGATACGCCCAGCTCTGCGCTGGCGTAGATGTTGGCCAAGGCCTGGCCGTAGGTGTCATGGAAGTGACCGCTAACCTCGTTTAGCGGGAAGTGACGCAGCACCCGCTCGAAGGCCCGCTGCGTCTTGCGGGGTGTGCCCACGCCGATGGTGTCGCCCAGGTAGCAGTGGCCCACGCCGATCTGCCGGAGCAAGCCGGCTACGCGGTCGACTTCGTTGGGGCTCACCTCGCCCTGATACGGGCAGCCCAGTGCACAGGAAATGGCGCCGCGCACCTTGATGCCGGCAGCCTTGGCCCCGGCCACCACTGGCGCGAAGCGCTCGATGCTCTGTTCGATACTGCAGTTCAGGTTACGCTGGCTGAAGGCCTCGGTGGCGGCGGCGAAGACCACCACCTCGTCAGGCCGCGAGGGCAGCGCCGCTTCCAAACCCTTGGTGTTGGGCACCAGCACGCCGTATCGCACGCCGGGTAGGCGGTGGATGCCGGCCATCACCTCGGCGTTGTCGGCCATCTGGGGCACCCACTTGGGGCTCACAAAGCTGGTGACTTCGATTGCACGCAAGCCTGCGGCCTGCAGGCGGTGCACCAGCTCGATCTTGTGCGCCGCTGCCACCGGCTGCTTTTCGTTTTGAAGGCCATCTCGTGGGCCAACATCCACCAGCGTGACACGGCTGGGCAGGGAACTCATGGGGGCGACTCCTGGGCTTGCAGGTGGATTGTCGTGCAGCGCTGGGCTTTGTGCCGGAACCGTGGGCGTCGGATGGGCGGCCGGCTCAATAACCACGCCCGCGGTCCACCAGACCACTGATCTGCGCCCAAGGCACCTTGGCAGAAGCCTGGGCCATTTTTTGCACGATTTGCCGCGCCGCATCGGTGCGCAGGGTGCGGGCCGAGGCGTGGGGCGTGACTCGAACCCGCGGATGGGACCAAAAGGGATGGTCTGCCGGCAAGGGCTCTTGATGGAAGACATCCAGGGTGGCACTTTCGAGATGGCCTTCGTCGATCAGGGCCAGCAAGTCTTGGTCGACCAGGTGCGCGCCGCGCGCAACATTGATGAGCTGCGCGCCGCGTGGCAGCTGCGACAGGGTGGCGCGGTTCAACAGGCCCTGGGTCTGCGGTGTCAGCGGCAGAAGACACACAAGGCTGTGGCTGTGGGCCAAGAAGGCGGGCAAGCCTGCAGCCCCCACATGGCTGAGCACGCCCGGCAGCAGTTGTGCAGGTGGAGTTCGCGTCCACACGTGCACCGTGTAGTCAAAGGCCCGAAGGGCTTGCACCACGCGGCTGCCCAACACCCCCATGCCCATCACCCCCACAGCATACGAGGCACGATCAGGTTCAGGCGGCTGCTTCCACAAGCCCTGGCGCTGCTGCTGCGCCATCAAATCAAAACGGCGGAAGTGCCGCATGACCGCGTGACACACATACTCGGCCATTTGTAAGCCCATGCCGGCGTCCTCCAGGCGAACAATCTTCAGCTGCGGCGGCAAGCGCAGCTTGAGCAGGGCATCTACGCCAGCGGCAGCGTTGAAGACGCCGCGCAGCTGCGGCTGCTCATCGAAGAAGGCCTGCGGCGGCATCCACACGAGCGCATAGTCAAGGTCGGCCGGCGCGCCGGGCTGCCACACGCTCAAGCGTGCCTGCGGCATCAGCTGTTCGATCTCCGCCTGCCAAGGTTCGGGCGATACACCGGGACAGCAAAAGCCAATGTGCATGTCAGACGGCTGCAAGTTTGAGCAGCTCGGCGCCTTCGGCCACCTGGTCGCCCTGGGCATACAAAAGCGCCTCGACCACGCCGTCGCGCGGGGCCACCAGGGTGTGCTCCATCTTCATGGCTTCCATCACCGCCACCGCCTGCCCTTTGACCACCGCCTGCCCGGCAGCGGCCAGGTAGGCGCTCACCTTTCCCGGCATGGGGGCCTTGAGCCCACCGGCCTGTGCTTCGACTTGGCCAGCTTGGGCCATGCGGTCCAGGCGCTGCAGCACGCGGGTGCCACCAGAAGCGAAAACGGCGCGGTGCTGACCATGGGCATACACCTGCGCGCTGCAGCGCCAAGGGCCCAAGATCAGGTCGAACAAGCCCGGCGGCTGGTGCGGGCGCTGCTGCCCCGACAGCGGCCAGGTCTGACCGTCGAGCGCCAACACAAGCCCCCGCGGCGACTGGAGCAGCTGGGCTTCCACCACCTGCTCGCCTTCGGCGTAGGACAGGCTGCGGGTGGCCGGGCCGTGCAGGCGCCAGCCGTCGCAGCGGCTCCAAGGGTCGGGGCCGGCCAGCGCAACCGCTTCGGCCTGCAGTTCGGCCAGGACCACAGCGGCCAGCGCCAAGGGCAGCGACAGGCCCGAGGGCGCGAACAGCGCCGGGCGCTCACGCTCGATGAGTGCGGTGTCCAAGTCGGCCTGCGCAAAAGCGCTGCACTGCACCGTGCGGCGCAAGAAGGCCACATTGGTGTGCAGCCCGACGATGTGGGTTTGGGCCAGGGCGGCGTCTAAGCGCGCCAAGGCCTGAGGCCGGTCTTCGCCCCAAACGATGAGCTTGGCGATCATCGAGTCGTAATAGGGGCTGATGGCGTCACCCTCGCACACACCGGCGTCCACGCGCGGCAGCTCATCGTGGCGCTCAAAGGCCACATGTTCGGGCCAGCGCAAGACCTGCAAAGTGCCCGTGGCTGGCAGGAAGCCCGCCTCGGGGTTTTCCGCGCACAGCCGGGCTTCAATCGCATGACCGCGGCGCCGCAGCTGTTCTTGCTGCAGCGGCAGCGGCTGGCCAGCAGCCACGCGCAGCTGCCACTCCACCAGATCCAGTCCGGTGATGGCTTCGGTTACCGGGTGCTCCACCTGCAGCCGGGTGTTCATCTCCATGAAGAAAAAGCGCAGGTCACCGTCGGCGGTGGGTTCGGCAATGAATTCCACCGTGCCCGCGCCCACGTAGCCCACCGCACGGGCCGCGGCCACGGCTGCGGCTCCCATCTCGGCACGGCGCACGTCGGACAGCCCCGGCGCGGGCGCCTCTTCCAGCACCTTTTGGTGGCGACGCTGCACCGAGCAGTCGCGCTCGAAGAGGTACACCGCGTTGCCGTAGGCATCGGCAAAGACCTGGATCTCAATGTGGCGCGGCCGGGTAACGTAACGCTCCACCAGCACATGGTCGTCGCCAAAGCTGGCTTTGGCCTCGCGTTGGCAAGAGGCCAGAGCCGCGGCAAAGTCTTCGCTGCGCTCCACCCGGCGCATGCCTTTACCACCACCGCCGGCACTGGCCTTGATCAGCACCGGATAGCCCATGGCATCGGCTTGGCCCTGCAGATACGCCGCATCGTTATTCTGACCGTGGTAGCCGGGCACCAGGGGCACCCCGGCCTTGTCCATCAAGGCCTTGGCCGCAGCCTTGCTGCCCATGGCGGCAATGGCCGATGCGGGCGGACCGATGAAGACCAGCCCCGCGCCGTGACAGACCTGGGCAAAGTCTTCGTTCTCAGACAAAAACCCATACCCAGGGTGGATGGCCTGCGCGCCGGTGGACTGGGCCGCCTCGAGGATGCGAGACCACTGGAGGTAGCTCTCGGCAGGGGCGTGGCCGCCCAGGGCCACGGCTTCGTCACAGGCCTGCACATGGCAGGCGCGGTCATCGGCTTGCGAATACACCGCCACCGTCTTGATGCCCATGCGCCGTGCCGTAGCCGCCACCCGGCAGGCAATCTCACCACGGTTGGCAATCAGGATCTTGGAGAACATCGCCGGTACTCAGTTCGGCTCGGTAGGTGCCAGGTCGTCTTCGGTGCTGCAGCGCATGCGCAAGCGGTCGAGCAACGCGCGGTCTCTGTCGGCCTGCGGGTTGCCGGTGGTCAGCAGGCGGTCGCCGTAGAACATGGAATTCGCACCCGCCAGGAAACACAAGGCCTGCAGCGACTCGGGCATGTCTTCGCGCCCGGCCGACAGGCGCACCATGGCACGCGGCATGGTGATGCGGGCCACCGCAATCGTGCGCACGAACTCAAAGGGGTCGAGGGCGGCGGTGCCAGCCAGCGGGGTGCCTTCCACCTGCACCAGGTTGTTGATGGGCACCGATTCGGGGTAGGGGTCAAGGTTGGCCAGCTGCACCACCAGGCCGGCGCGCTGCAGGCGGGTTTCGCCCATGCCCACAATACCGCCGCTGCACACCTTCAGGCCCACTTGGCGCACCCGGTCCAGAGTGTCCAGGCGATCCTGGTAGGTTCGGGTGGTGATGATCTGGCCGTAGAACTCGGGGGCGGTGTCCAGGTTGTGGTTGTAGTAGTCCAGGCCTGCTTGGCGCAGTTGTTCGGCTTGGCTGTCGCTCAGCATGCCGGCAGTCAGGCATGTTTCCAGGCCCAGGGCTTTGACTCCGCTGATCATCTCGCCGATCTGCTCCAGGTGGCGTTCCTTGGGAGAGCGCCAGGCTGCGCCCATGCAAAAGCGGGTGGCACCGCTTTGCTTGGCGGCACGGGCGGCTGCCAACACCTCGTCCAAGGGCAACAACTTCTCCGCCTTTACGCCGGTGTCGAATTGGGCCGACTGCGGGCAGTACTTGCAGTCTTCTTCGCAGCCCCCGGTTTTGATGGACAAGAGCGTGGACAGTTGCACCGCATTGGCGTCAAAGTGCTGGCGGTGCACCTGTTGAGCGCGGTACAGCAGGTCGTTGAAGGGCAACTCGAACAAGGCGGCCACCGCATCAACCGTCCACGCGCTGGCGTTGTGGCGCTGCTCGTCGGTGATGGGCGTTTTGGTGCGGATCTGCTCGGTCGGACGCTGTGTGCGCCAGTCATGAAAGGTGGTGCTTGACATGGTGGGGATTCAGTTCAGCCAGGGCGGCGGGGATTTGTCCAGGAAGCTGCGGATGCCGGCTTGGCCTTCTGCGCTGCTCCGAATATCGGCGATTCGGCGCGCGGTTTGCGCACGCAGATCGGTGCTGATGGGCCGTTCGGCCACATCCTGCACCAGTTGCTTGCAGGCCTTGACCGCCGCAGGCCCATTGTTTACCAGGGTCTGCACCAGGGCCTGCACCTGTTCATCCAGTGCTTGTGGCGCTATACATTCATGCACAAAGCCCAGGCGGTGGGCCTCTTGAGCACTGAAACGTTCAGCGGTGATGAAGTACCGGCGCGAGGCCTGCTCACCCAAGGCCTTGACCACATAGGGGCCGATCGTGGCCGGCAGCAGCCCCAGGCGGGCTTCGCTCAGGCAGAACTGAACGTCCTGGGCTGCCACCAGCACATCACACACAGCAGCCAGCCCCACCCCACCGGCGTAGCAGTCGCCATGAATGCGGCCCACTACTGGCACAGGGCAGCTGTAGACAGCATAGAGCATGTCGGCCAGGGCCTGCGCATCGGCGCGGTTACTTTCCCAGTCGTAGCCGGCCATGGCCTTCATCCAGTTGAGATCGGCCCCCGCGCAAAACGCCTTGCCGCGGCCGCCCAGGGTGATGCAGCGCAGATTGGGGTCGGCGCCCAGTTCGCCAAAGGCCTGCGTGAGCTCGGCGATGACCGCGTCGTTGAAGGCATTACGCACCTCGGGGCGGTTGAGCCACACCTGAGCGGTGTGGGGCGTGGGGCGCAGGATTTCGAGGGTGGGCATATCAGTATCGTTTGGCGACTTCTTCCAACATCACCTCGGTAGCGCCGCCGCCAATGGCCAGGATGCGCGCATCGCGCCACAGCCGCTCGATGGGGGTGCCACGCATGTAACCCATGCCACCGTGGAACTGCTGGCAGTTTTGCACCACTTCATTGACAAGCTCGCCGGTAAGGGCCTTGAGCATGGACACCTCTTGCACGATGTCGTGGCCCTGCGTGACGCGCCAGGCGCAGTCGTACATGAACGCTCGCGCTGCGCGGGTTTTGGCATCGAGCATAGCGATGCGCTGGCGTATGGCCGGCTGTTGCCACAGGGTTTGGCCGAAGGCCTGGCGCTGGGCGAGGTACTCACGGGTGATTTCCAAGGCTCGGGTGCAGTGGCCCACGGCCATGGCACCCAGTGCGATGCGCTCGGTCTGAAAGTTCTTCATCACCGCATAGAAGCCCTTGCCGGGCTCACCGAGCAGGTGGTCTGCAGGCACACGAGCCTGGTCGAAGGACAGCTCGGCGGTGTCGCTGCACAGCCAGCCGGTCTTGTCGAGTTGCCGGCCGACGGTGAAGCCCGGTGTACCCTTTTCCACCGCGATGATGGACATGTCACGCTTGCCCGGGCCGGTGCGCGCGGCCACAAAGTACAGGTCGGCGTGCACACCGTTGGTGATGAACAGCTTGCTGCCATTGATCACCCACTCGGGTCCGCGCGGGCCGGATTCCAAGCGGGCTGCGGTCTTGATGCCCGCCACGTCTGAGCCCGCCGAGGGCTCGCTGATAGCCACGGCGGTCACCAGCTCCCCCCGCGTTACCCCTGGCATCCAGCGCGCCTTTTGCTCGGCTGTGCCGGCGTGGTGCAAATGCGGGCTGGCCATGTCGGTGTGCACCAGCACGGTGATGATGAAGCCGGCATAGGTGCTTTGGCTCAGCGCCTCAGCGAAGACAAGATTGGTCAGGGCGTCTGCGCCCGCGCCTCCGTACTCGGGCTCGTAGGGCAAGCCCAACAGGCCGGCTGCGCCCATCTTGCGCAAGACTTCACGCGGCACCCGGCCTTCACGCTCCCAGGCTTGGGCATGCGGCTCCACCTCGGTGGCGATGAAGCGCGCCATCTGGTCGCGCAGCAGCCGGTGGTCGTGATTGATGTAGATGCTATCCATGGCCAAGCCCTACATGCGAAACACGCCGAATTGCGGCCGGTCCGGAATGGTTTGATTCAGGGCCGCGCTGATGCCCAGAGCCAACACCCGTCGGGTGTCAGCCGGGTCGATCACGCCATCGTCCCACAGGCGGGCGCTCGAGTAGTAGGGATGCGACTGCTGGGTAAACTGGTCGAGGATCGGTTGCTTGATCGCTGCCTCCTCCTCGGCGCTCAAGGCCTTGCCCTTTGCCGCAAGGGCATCTTTGCGCACCGTGGCCAAGACACCGGCCGCCTGTTCCCCGCCCATCACGCAGATGCGCGCGTTGGGCCACATCCACAGTTGGCGCGGCGAATAGGCCCGCCCACACATGCCGTAGTTGCCCGCACCATAACTGCCGCCAATGATCACAGTGAACTTGGGCACGGTGGCCGTGGCCACGGCCGTCACCATCTTGGCGCCATGGCGCGCAATGCCTTCGCTCTCGTACTTGCGCCCCACCATGAAGCCGGTGATGTTTTGCAAAAACACCAAGGGTACCTTGCGCTGGCAGCACAGCTCGATGAAGTGCGCGCCCTTGACCGCGCTTTCGCTGAACAGCACGCCGTTGTTGGCGATGATGCCCACAGGTAATCCCTCAATGTGGGCAAAGCCGCACACCAAGGTGGAGCCAAAGCGTGCCTTGAACTCATCGAACTCGGAACCGTCAACCAAGCGGGCGATGATTTCGCGCACATCAAAGGGCTTGCGTGGGTCGGCTGGAATGACGCCATAAAGCTCACGCGCGTCGAACAGCGGCGGGCGCGCGGCAGCTAGGCGCAGGGGCTGGGGCTTTTGCCAGTTGAGGTTGGCCACGATCTGGCGTGCGATCGACAGGGCGTGCAGGTCGTTTTCGGCCAGGTGGTCGGCCACGCCGCTCAAGCGGGTGTGCACATCCCCACCGCCCAAGTCTTCGGCGCTCACCACCTCGCCGATGGCCGCTTTCACCAGGGGCGGGCCCGCTAGGAAGATAGTGCCTTGGTTCTTGACAATGATGGTCTCGTCGCTCATGGCCGGCACATAGGCGCCACCGGCGGTGCATGAGCCCATGACCACGGCCACCTGCGGAATGCCCTGGGCACTCATATTGGCCTGGTTGTAGAAGATGCGGCCGAAGTGGTCGCGGTCGGGGAAGACCTCGTCTTGGTTGGGCAGGTTGGCACCGCCACTGTCCACCAAGTAGATGCAAGGCAGGCGGTTTTGCATGGCGATCTCTTGCGCACGCAGATGTTTCTTAACTGTCATCGGGTAATAGGTGCCACCCTTGACGGTGGCGTCGTTGCACACCACCATGCACTCCACGCCACTGATGCGGCCGATGCCCGCGATCACGCCCGCACAGGGGGCCGCGTCTTGCCCGGATTTGTCTTGGTAAAGGCCCAGCGCAGCCAGCACCCCGATCTCCAAGAAGGGGGTTCCGGGGTCGAGCAGGCGCTCCACGCGCTCACGCGGCAAGAGCTTGCCCCGGGCGGTGTGGCGATCGCGTGCCAGCGGCCCGCCGCCCAGGGCTGCCTTGGCCTGCTGCACGCGCAGGTCGTCCACCAAGGCCTGCATCGCCTGGGCGTAGGCCTTGAATTCGGCACTGCGAGGGTTGATCTGGGAGGAGAGGGCCGGCATTTTCGCTGCGTTGACGTTTACGTAAACGTCAATTCTAGGGCCCCCTGCGCTTTTCACCACGGGTGTTTTTCACCGCCTGTTGCGCGGGCGAGGGAGCGCCCGTACGCCGCGTTGATGGCCCCTTCACCCCCCCGGCGCAGTGACCCCATCGAACAGCCACTGCCCACCCTGCTTCACAAAACGCAGCCGAAGGATGCGGGCGGGCGGGTCTTGGACCATCTTCAATTCATAGAAGGTTTGGCGAAAGTCGACGCGCACCGATAGCGCGCTTCCTGTTTCAACCAACCATGTGTCCAGCGCCGTGGCGATGTGGCCGCTGGCGGGCTCCAACGGCATGGACTGGCGCCCTTTGGGCGTGGATTGATCCTCAAAGGCCTTCCAAGTGATGCGCGCCGCCTTGATCTCGGCCATCTGTTCGGGCGCGGATCCGGAGACGGTGGCACTGCCCAGGTTGCTGCCGGTGATGCCAAACAGGCGCACGAAGCTCACCACGTCGTTGATAGCGCTTCGTACCGTGGCCAGCTCAGCGTCTGATTGCACACCGTTGAGCTGCACCACCTGCTTGGTCTTGCGAAAGGGCTCTTCTCTGAGGAACCGGCTGTCGGGTTTATAGCTTGGTACAGCCTCTGCGGGCGCTTGGGCAAGCGCAGGGCTCGCACCCCCCAGAAGGCTCGTAGCCAGCAGCAGCAGCAGCTGGCTCACCCGGGTCCGCAATGTGGCAGCCCGAGCGGGATGTCGTGCAGGTTTTTGCATCATGGATTCTTTTCCTGAAATGGGTTGGGGGAGGCCCCCGCTGCGGCCTTGCCGCGAGACAGGGCCCCCTTGAAGATCACGGCACATGCCGTGGAAGATGTGTGCTCATTGGCCCCCAGGGCCCTCGTAAAAGAAGCCGCCGAACAACCTCACGCCGATGAAATACACATCGGCCATCGCGTGGCACAGTGCTGAGCCGCCGTACTGCGTGTGGCAAGTCTGTTGCATGGCATCGTAAAAGATCTGGTCGGCCGCTGCGCGCGAAACGCCTGAGCCCGGTCCATAGTTGTTGTCGTGCAGGGCGCAGGCCGCGCCGAATGAGAAGCCAAAGGGTGAGTCCGGCACGAAGGTGCAGAAGTCCTTGGTGGTGTTGCTCATGGGTTCCTCCCTGTTGTTGTCCTTGAGCCACCAGGCATGGGCCGGGGGTGACCGGGCTGGCCTGCCGCCCCCGCTGCAAGCCCGCCCAGTGGACACGGCGCACCTGGAGTCACGCCGCGACGAGGACCATTTCAAGCCGCGATGCGGCCTCGCTCAATCCACCAGAAGAGCCCCCCAGCAGCAGGCCCGCTCAGGGGCCTGGCGTCCAGTCGTAAACCACCCATCCCAGGTCGTTCACCCCCACCATCAGCACCCCAGACTCACCCAGCAGGTGCAGGGAGTCTTGGCTGCGGGCCATGGGCATCCACACCTCCAGGCCCTGGGGCGTCTGCCCCGATTCGGCGATGGCCAGCGGCTCGGGCGCAGAAGTGGCGCCCGTGGCGGCGGCGCATGCAATGCGCATCCATGCCGCGGCAGTGGGGTCTGGCGACAGAGTTGCAGCGTGCGCGATAGACACGTCTGCGCTGAATGCAAAGGTGGTGAGGTGTGGCTGGATCATGAGCCCTCCCTGGAAGTGACCAGCCGGGCACACACAGATGCGGCCCAGAGCGTTCAGCGGCCTGCACAGCAGCCACTGGCCCGGCACGCATGGGCTGCGTGGGGCATTTCATCGGCGCACCGGCGCCGGCGCCATCCCGCCTAGGGGCGGTAATCAGGGTCGAGACGGACACCCCGCGGGGGGGGTGAAGACACCGCGCGGATGAGCACTAGGCCAACGCGCGGCCGATCAGAATTTTCTGAATATCGCTCGTGCCTTCGTAGATTTGGCACACCCGAACATCGCGGTAGATACGCTCCACCGGAAAGTCGCTGACATAGCCATAGCCGCCATGAACCTGGATGGCGTCGCTGCACACGCGCTCGGCCATTTCGCTGGTGAAGAGCTTGGCCATGGCCGCTTCCTTCAGGCAGGGCTGGCCCGCATCCTTGAGCGCGGCAGCGTGGTGAATCAGCTGGCGCGCCGCTTCGATTTGCGTGGCCATATCTGCCAACTTGAACTGCACGCTCTGGTGTTCGAAGATGGGCTTATCGAAGGCCGTGCGATCTTTCGAATAGCGCAGCGCTGCTTCGAAGGCTGCCCGCGCCATACCCAGGCTTTGGGCGGCGATGCCGATGCGCCCGCCTTCCAAACCCGACAGCGCAATCTTCAAGCCCTGGCCCTCTTCACCCAGGCGACATGCCAGCGGCAAGCGGCAGTTTTCGAAGCGAATCTGGGCGGTGTCGCTGCTATGTTGCCCCATCTTCTCTTCCAGGCGCGCCACCTGGTAGCCAGGGGTGTCGGTGGGTATGACAAAGGCGCTGATGCCCTTTTTGCCTGCGGTTTTATCGGTCACCGCCATCACAATGGCCGCATCGGCATTCTGGCCACTGGTGATGAACTGCTTGACGCCGTTGAGCACATAGTGGTCACCCTCGCGTACAGCCGTGGTCTTCAGGCCATCGGCCTGTGAGCCCACATGCGGCTCTGTCAAGCAAAACGCGCCGAGCATCTGCCCTGCAGCCAGGGGCTTGAGCCACTGCTGCTTCTGGTCTTCGTTGGCCCAAGCCACCAGAATGCTGCACACTGGACAATTGTTTACGCTGACCACGGTGGACATGCCGCCGTCACCTGCGGCGATTTCTTCCAGAATGACCGCCAAGGCCAGGTAGTCCAGCCCGGCACCGCCGTACTCAGGCGGTACGGCCACTCCATAGCACCCCAAGTCCGCAAGGCCACGCAACTCAGCCGCAGGGAAGTGGTGCTCTCGGTCCCATCGCGCAGCCTGCGGCGCGATGAAGTCTTGCACATAGGCACGCACGGCGTCTTGCACCGCGCGATGGTCTTCACTCAGCAACATGTTCAAACTCCTTGTTCAACGCCTGGCGCGGTTGGCCGTTACCACACCGCTCAAGGCCATGGCTGCGCCAACGGCCAACGACCAGCTCAGGGGCTCGCCCAAGAGCAGCACCGCGCTGCTCACCCCCGCCACCGGTACCAAGCAGATGTAGCTGGACGCCACGCCCGCGCCCAGTGCCGAAATGCCGCGGAAGAACCACGCATACGCCAGCACCGTGGGCCCCAATGCCATGAAGACCAAGAGGCCAGCCTGGTGGGGTGTCAGCAGGGCAAGACCCTCCAAAGCGGTCGAGGGGCCCTCGACCCCCAAAGCAGCGCACCACAGAAAGGCACAACCCACTGCGGCGCTCACCGCTGTGGCAGTCAGGGAGTCCACGCCCACCATCAGCCGTTTGGCCATCAGGGAATAGCCCGACCAACACACGATACAGCCCACCAGCAACCACTCGCCAACCCCAACACCGCCGGTCAGCAGCATCCAGGGCTGGCCATGCGTCATCACCGTGGCCGCACCCACCACCGCCAGGGCCAAGCCCAGGCCAATTCCGCGGTTGAGCGGTTCGCCGAACAGCCAAGCCGCTGCCAGGGTAACGAAGACCGGGTTGGTGGTCACCACCACCGCTGCTCGGCTGGCTTCAACCTGGTGCAGGCCGTACATGAAAAACAGGGTGTAGCCAAACACGCCCACTGCGCCTGCAGCTGCCAGGCCCGCCCACTGCCGCAGCGACAAGGCTGGCCAAGAGCCCCGCGCAAAGCACGACCATGCCAACAGCACTGCAGCAGCCAGGCTGAAGCGCCAGGCCGAAGAGGACAAGAGGGGAAGGCTCTGCGCAATCGCCCGGCCCGCCGGCCATGACAGGCCCCACAACAGGGTCATGCCGCACAGGCCCAGGTGTACCCGCAGGGCATTGTTCAACATGCTCGATTCACCAGGACAGGGCCTGACCGTCGTGGTTGAAGAAGCTACCGCTGTCGCTGGGCTTGAGGGCGTCGAGCGTGCGGCGCAGGTCGGCCACGCTGCGGTCCACCGGAATGTCGGCACCGTTTCCACCCATATCGGTTTGCACCCAGCCCGGATGAAAGGCCACCACCAAACCGCGCTTGCCCAGAACCAGGGCCGCATCCTTCACCGTGGAGTTCAAAGCCGCCTTCGATGCCCGGTAGGTCCAGCCCGAGGGGCTGTTGCGCAAGCCGATCGAGCCCATCTTGGAAGACAAGACGCCAATGCGACCACCATCGGCTAAAGCGTCGAAATACTGCGGTACCAAGCGCATGAAGCCCAAGACATTTGTGTGCATGACGACATCGAAATCTTGCTGCACCGGTGGGTCCACGCCGGCGGTGCGCGGGCCGAAGATGCCGGCCACATGCCAAATGCGGTCAAAGCGCACGCCGTCGATGCCCCAGGACAGGCCCGAGCAGCCCAAGGCATCAGCGGTATTCACCACCAGGGTGTTCACGCCCAAGTCCTTAAGGCGTGCGATACCGGTTTGTCCCCGTGCGGCCGCATACACCGTGTCACCGCCTTCCAGCGACTGCCGCGCCAACTCATAGCCGATGCCGCGTGAAGCACCGATGATCAAGACATTCATCGTCGAGTCCTCAATAGAGTTCAAGGGCCACGGCCGTGGCCTCGCCGCCACCGATGCACAAACAAGCCAGGCCGCGCTTGAGGCCGCGCAGGCGCAGGGCGCCCAGCAAGGTCACCACAATACGCGCGCCTGAGGCTCCAATCGGGTGACCCAGGGCGCAAGCACCGCCGTGCACATTCACAATGTCATGCGGCAGCTTGAACTCCGCCATCGCCGCCATCGTTACCGCCGCAAAGGCCTCGTTGACTTCCCACAGGTCCACCGAAGACGCCAACCAGCCCGCCTTCTTCAAGGCCTTCTGAATGGCCCCAGCCGGCGCGGTGCTGAACCACTCTGGGGCCTGGGCATGCACCGCATGGCTGACGATGCGCGCGACGGGCTTCAGGCCCAGTGTCTGAGCCCTGGATTCACGCATCATTAACAAAGCAGCAGCGCCATCGGAGATGCTGGATGCATTGGCCGCGGTGATGGTTCCGTCTTTTTTGAAAGCCGGCTTGAGCAGGGAGATCTTGTCGAGCTTGGCCTTGAAGGGCTGTTCGTCATGGTGGATCACGGTGTCGCCCACCTTGCCGGGCAGCGTCACCGGCGCCATTTCCCAATCGAATGCACCGCTCTTGTTGGCCTCAAGGGCCCGCGTGGTTGAAGCCACGGCGTATTCGTCTTGCTGCTGGCGACTGAATTGATATTGAGCTGCGCAGGCTTCGGCGAATACGCCCATGGCCTTGCCGCGTTCATAAGCGTCTTCTAAGCCGTCCATGGCCATGTGGTCGAACAGTTGGGCCGCGCCGTACTTCACACCCTTGCGTGCGAACATCAGGTGTGGGGCGTTGGTCATGCTTTCCATGCCTCCGGCCACCATCACCTCGGCGCTGCCGGCGACCAGCATGTCGTGCGCAAACATCATGGCGCGCATGCCGCTGCCGCACATCTTGGACAAGGTGACCGCGCCGGCCGAATCGGGCAAGCCCGCTTGGCGCATGGCCTGGCGCGCAGGCGCTTGGCCTTGCCCAGCCATCAGGCAATTGCCCATCAACACCTCGTTGACAGCATCACCGGCTACACCAGCGCGCTGCACTGCTGCTCGGATGGCCACCGCGCCCAATTCGGCCGCACTTAGGCTTGCGAAGCATCCCAACAGGCCGCCAATTGGCGTACGGGCTGCGGAGGCGATGACAACAGGATCGCTCACAAAACGCTCCTAGGAAGTAAAGGGTAAGCCACCAGTGCGTGCAGGCGCACGTCGTACTCATGGCACAGCCAGTTATCAGCCATACCGCCGCAGATACCCCGCACGGCTGCCCGCACGCCAGCGCAGCCGTGGTGGCCCACCACCATGACTTGTTCCACCCTCAGGTGTTCAACTGCAAATTGAATGGTAGACAAGGCGTTGAGGTCCGAGTGCATCTCCACCTTGGCCACATTGGCCACATTGGCCATATTGCGTTGAACGAACACCTCACCCGGGTCCGGGCCGGCGATTTCATTGGCCGGAACGCGGCCGTCGGAGCAGCCGACCCACATGTATTTGGAGTTCTGCTGTTTGTTGACGAGCAGATCCTCAAGGCGCGGGCTCATGGGTTTGGGTTCCCTGGCGTCTCGGTGTGCATGCGCTTGGTGGCTCGACCTGGCTACATCGTCTCGGCAAACAGCTCGCGCCCAATGAGCATGCGCCTAATTTCACTGGTCCCGGCGCCAATCTCGTAGAGCTTGGCGTCGCGCCACAAGCGGCCCAAGGGGTACTCATTGATATAGCCGTTGCCGCCGAAAATCTGCAGGCCCTCACCGGCCATCCAGGTGGCCTTCTCCGCACACCACAGGATGACGCTGGCGCAATCTTTGCGCACCTGGCGCACATGCTGCGCGCCCAGCAGATCTAAATTCTTACCAACGGTGTAGCAAAAGCTGCGCGCGGCCTGCAGCACGGTGTACATGTCGGCCACCTTGCCCTGAATGAGCTGAAACTCGCCAATGCTCTGGCCGAACTGCTTGCGGTCGTGGATGTAGGGCACCACATTGTCCATCACTGCTTGCATGATGCCGATGGGCCCTGCGGCCAGCACCGCACGCTCATAGTCCAGGCCACTCATCAGCACCTTGGCGCCGTTGTTTAGGCCACCCAGGATGTGGTCGGTCGGCACCTCGACGTCCTGGAAGACGAGCTCGCCGGTATGCGAACCCCGCATGCCCAACTTATCGAGCTTTTGAGCGATCGAAAAACCCTTCGTGCCCTTTTCGATCAGAAAGGCGGTCACACCGCGCGCACCCAACTCGGGCTCGGTCTTGGCGTAGACCACCAGGGTGTCGGCATCCGGCCCATTGGTGATCCACATCTTCGAACCATTGAGTAAGTAGTAGCCGCCCTTGTCTTCAGCCCTCAGCTTCATGCTGATCACGTCTGAGCCGGCCCCGGGCTCGCTCATGGCCAAGGCGCCCACATGCTCACCGCTGATCAGCTTGGGCAGGTATTTGCGGCGCTGCTCTTCGCTGCCGCTGCGCTTGATCTGGTTGACACACAGATTGGAGTGCGCCCCATAGCTCAAGCCCACACTGGCGCTGGCCCGGCTGATTTCCTCCATGGCTACCATATGGGCCAGGTAGCCCATGTCGGCGCCGCCGTATTCCTCGCCCACAGTGATGCCCAGCACGCCCAAGTCGCCCATCTTGCGCCACAGGTCCATGGGAAACTGGTCGCTGCGGTCGATCTCGGCCGCGCGCGGGGCGATCTCCGCATCGGCAAAGTCGCGCACCGTATCTCGCAAGGCATCGATATCAGCACCGAGTTGAAAGTTCAGGCCGGGCAGGTTCATGGAAACTCCGAAAATGTCGAGCGCACGGTGATTCACGTTTACGTAAACGTCAATCTTAGCCTGCCGAGTTTACGTTTACGTAAACGTCAATTCTATCCAGGCGCAATAAGGGGTCTTAAGCCGCTAAAGCGGCTTTGCTGCGTGATCGGCGCGGTGCCGCGCGGCGCACTGCTGCACCCAGCAGGTCGCGGCAGCGTGCCTCGTGCTGAGCGATTTCGGCCAGGGTCACCTCCAGGTCCTTGCGCTGCTGTTCCAACTGCAGGCGATGGGACTGCAGCACCCCCAGGAACGCCTTGAGTTGCGGCGCGGTGTCATCCGGCGACTCGTACATGTCCACCAGCTGTTTGATCTCCTGCAACGTCAGGCCCAGGCGCTTGCCCCGCAGCGTGAGCTTCAGGCGCGTACGGTCACGATGGGTGTACACCCGGTTACGCCCTTGGCGCCCAGGCGTCAACAGGCCCACGTCCTCATAGAAGCGGATGGCCCGCGGCGTAATGTCGAACTCTTGTGCGAGTTCGGTGATGGTGAGGGTGGTCGCGGCCGGCGCGGCCTTGCGTCTTGCACTCATGGGTGGCTTGGTTAGACTGACGTTAACGTAAACGTAAATGTAAATGTAAAGCGAACGTACCCCGATGGCCAACAACAAGGAACACGAACTGCAGTACCCCCTGGGCGACCAGCTGCCGGCGCCAGGATCCGCCCTAGACGTAGCCCCTGGGGTGAAGTGGGTGCGCATGGGCCTGCCCTTTGCCCTGGACCACATCAACCTGTGGCTGCTGCGCGACCGCCTCGAAGATGCCCACGGAAAGCTGCGCGAGGGCTGGGCGATCGTGGATTGCGGCATCACCAACGACACCACCCGCAGCGCCTGGGAGCAGGTCTTCAGTGATCACCTTGCAGGCCTGCCAGTGCTGCGGGTGATCGTCACCCACATGCACCCCGATCACATTGGGCTGGCCCACTGGCTGATCAATCAGTGGAGCACGCCCGAGCTGCCTTGCCGCCTGTGGATCAGCGGCACGGATTGGAACGCCGCACGCATCGCCAGCCGTTCCACCATCGGCCATGGCGGCCAAGCGGCGGCCGACTTCTTTGGCAGCCACGGCCTGGTAGACCCTGAGGCTCTGGACAAGGTGGGGCAACGCAGCAACTACTATGGCTCCATGGTGCCGGCCGTGCCCGACCAGTACAGGCGCCTGATGGATGGTGATGTGCTGCGCATCGGTGACCATGGCTGGCGCTGTATCAGTGGCTATGGGCATGCGCCTGAGCACATCGCCTTACACAGCGACAGCCTAGGGCTGCTGATCTCGGGCGATATGGTGCTGCCGCGCATCAGCACCAATGTCAGCGTGATTGACCTGGAGCCCGAGGCCAACCCCTTGGCCCTGTACCTGCACTCCCTGAGTCGGTATCAAGACCTGAGCCCTGACACCCTGGTGCTGCCTTCGCACGGCAGGCCCTTCAAGGGCCTGCAGCGGCGCATTGCCCAGTTACGCGAACATCATCAGGCCCGCTTGACTGACACGCTGAGGCGCTGCGCCCAGTCCCCGGCCTGCGCCGCCGACCTGCTCACGGTTCTGTTCCGGCCCAACCTGGATCTGCATCAAACCACGTTCGCCATGGGAGAGGCCGTGGCCCACCTGCACGCCTTGTGGCACCGGGGTGAACTGGTGCGACAGCAAGGTGCTGACGGCGTGTGGCGGTTCTCGCCGGCCGAAGGTGGCTGGCTGGATTGAACGCGCTGGCTGGGCTTTGGCGGCCGTGGCAGCCGACTCCCCAGGGGTCATGTAAGCATAGCGGGTTGGTGCGCGCCGCGGCGCTGCCCAGGTTGTCATCTTGCTTGGCCTGCGCCGCCCGGGTGGGCCGGGCGTGAACATGGCTGGCGAGAACAGGCAGCGGGCGCCTGTTTGGTCATTGACCTGGGCCCGATCCAGGTCTCCTGGCTCATCACGTCGGGGCCTCCTGTGCTCAATCGCCTAAGGGCACGGCCTGCTTCAAGGGCTCCTGCGCCTGCTCGTATGCCGGCAAGACCGAGCGCACCACATCCCAAAAGGCAACGCTGTGGTTCATCTCCCGCAAGTGGGCCAACTCATGCACCACCACATAGTCCACCGTGCTCAAGGGAAATTGAATGAGCCGCCAGTTCAGCCGCACCGATCCATCGGCCGTGGCACTGCCCCAACGGGCCTGGGCTGCACTCAAGGACAGGCGCTTAACGCGCACGCCCAAGCGTTGGGCGTACCACTGGCAGCGCTGCTCAAACAGTTGCTTGGCCTGGCGCTGCCACCAGCTGTGCACCACATCGCGGATGCGTTCGGCCTGGGCCTCAGCGGGCAGGCCCAGCCGCAACGCAGGAGCCGCGGTGCCGCCGGGGTCCTCTTCGAGCCTTGCCGATCCCGGCGCACTCACGCCCGCGGCGTCCAAGACCAGCCGCACCTGTCGTCCCAGATAGGGCACCCGGGCTCCGTCGGCCCACACGATGCGCGCCGCCTGAATACGGCGGCTGAGCTCGCCTTGTTCCTGGAGTTTGCGCAAGATCCAAGACGCCTTTTCTTGCAGCGCAGCTTGCACCTCGCCCAAGCCTACCCAGCGCGGCGCACTCACGCTCAGGCCCTCGGGGCCCACCACAAATCCGATGGTGCGGCGCTTGCCGCGACGGAAGGCGTAACGCACCCGCTGGCCCGCCAGCACCACCTCTTGGCTGGCCTGAGGGTGCGACACAGGGGCGGGCATCGGTACGGGGGGTGATGCAAGACCCACAGCGTTGTTACTGCCGGGGACGGCTGCGCTGGGCCCTTCCTCAAAGCCGAACGCCAGTTGCTCGAACGCCGCCATGGCAAATGAGTTTAGGCCCTTTAGTCTGGCGCTGGTGGCCGCATGGCCTCAAGCTTTCAAAGTGACAGCACCGCTGGGGTAGGCCTGGGGGTCCAAGCGCCGCATCTCGGCCTCGACCCAACCCTCCACCTCGGCCATCAGGCTTTCCGGGTCACGCCCAGCCGGCGCGATGGGCGGCCCAATGGAGATATCCACCACTCCAGGCCGCAGCAGGAAGGACTTGCGCGGCCAGCAACGTGCCGAGGTCACCGCAATAGGCACCAGACAGGCACCGGTAACCACAGCCAGCCGCGCAGCGCCTGATTTATAGGTGCCTTGAGAGCCGCGCTCGGTGCGCGTTCCCTCGGGAAACATGATCACCCACACGCCTCGGTCCATCAGCCTGCGCCCCTGCTCGGCTACCTTGTTCCAGGCCTCAGCACGCTTGCTGCGGTCAATGTGGATCATGTCCAGACGCCCCATGGCCCAGCCAAAGAAGGGAACCATCAGCAGTTCCTTCTTGAACACATACGCCAATGGGTGGCTCATGAGGGTAGGAAAGGCAAAGGTTTCCCAGGTGGACTGATGCTTGGGACACAAGATGACTGGCGTCAGCGCGTCGGGGGCGGGCAGATGCACCACACCCTGTAGGCGGTGATGAACGCCGCAGATCACCCTAGCGCCCAAAATGGCCACCCGCAACCAGCCCATGCAGAACCAATACAGGCGGTCGCCCCGAACAAACACCGACATCACCAGGGCGGCGAGGGCCCAGGGGATGACGGTCAGCGCCATCCACAGATAGAAGGCAGCCGAGCGCAGCAGGCTGATCATGTCGGGCGCAACAGGGATTCGGCCAAGGCCCCGAGGTCGCGGTGCACGCAGGCACCTGGCGCCTGCTGAACCAAGGCCTGCACCTGTTCATCGTCCATGGCCGCCGCCCGGCCGGTGCGCACCAAATGCGGCTGGCAGCCTGCAGCCACCGCCGCCTTGAGGTCGCGCAGGTTGTCGCAGACCATGGGTACCTGGGCCAAGTCCAAACCGTAGCGCTGTGCAATCTGCAGCATCATGCCCGGCAACGGTTTACGGCACTCGCACTGTTCCTCGGGGGTATGGGGACAGAAGAACACCGCATCCAGGCGACCACCCGCATCGGCCAAGCGGCGATACATCGTTTGGTGCACCGCGTTGAGCGATGACATGTCGATCAGGCCGCGGCCGATGCCGGCTTGGTTGGTGGCCACCACCGCATGCCAGCCGGCATGGTTCAAGCGAGCCACCGCCTCAGGCGCACCCTCCAGGGGCTCCCACTCCTGCGGTTCCTTCACATGGTCTTCGCGGTAGCGGTTGAGCACACCATCGCGCCCGAGGATGATGAGCTTGACCGCATGGTGTGCGACGTGGGGCATGTTCAGGCCGCCAGGCGAGACAGATCGGCCACCTGGTTCATTGCCCCATGCAGCCGATTGAGCAGGGCAAGCCGGTTTCGGCGCAAGGCCTCGTCGTCGGCATTGACCATCACGCCGTCAAAGAAGGCATCCACAGGGGCCTTGAGCACGGCCAGGGCCTGCAATGACCGGGTGTAGTCGTGTGCATCAAATTGACGCTGGGCCACCGGCACGGCTTCCTGCAAGGCGGCAAACAAGGCCTGCTCGGGAGCCTCGCGCAGCAACTCGGCCTGCACGCCTTGGGGCACCGCGCCCTCAACCTTCTTCAGGATATTGGACACCCGCTTGTTGGCCGCGGCCAGCGAAGCGGCCTCGGGCAGGGCGGCAAACGCCCGAACGGCTTCCAAGCGCTTAGCCACCTCACCCAGACGCGCGGGCCGCTGGCTCAGCACCGCATCCACTTCGTTTGCGGTGTAGCCCTGCTCGCGCAGCGTCACGGCCAGGCGGTCGTAGAAAAAGTCCAGCAAGGCGGCCGTCGGGTCGGCAATCAGATCTCCGAAGATCGGCCGGGCCGCGGCAATCAGTTCAGGCAGTTGCAGCGGCAGGTTCTTCTCGCACAGGATGCGGATGACACCCAGGGCATGGCGGCGCAGCGCAAAGGGGTCTTTGTCGCCCGTGGGCAACTGGCCCGTGCCAAACAAACCCACCAAGGTTTCGAGCTTGTCGGCCAGGGCCACCACCGTGCCGGTGTGGTTGCGCGGCAAGGCGTCGCCCGCAAAGCGCGGCTTGTAGTGGTCTTCGATGGCGATGGCCACGCCGTCGCGCAGGCCTTCATGGCGGGCGTAGTAAGCGCCCATGATGCCCTGCAGCTCGGGGAACTCGCCCACCATATCGGTCAACAAATCAGCCTTGGCCAAGACAGCCGCCTGCTGCACCTTGCCGTCAAGCACCTCGAACTCGTCTCTGGCGTCCACGGTGTAAGGCACCGTGGCCATGCGCAGCTGATTGACGACGGTGTGGGCCAAGGCCCGCACCCGCTCGGTGCGCTGACCCTGCGTGCCCAGCTTGCCGTGGTAGACCACCTTGTCTAGGCCCGGCACCCGGTCGGCCAAGCTGCGCTTGCGGTCCTGATCGAAGAAGAATTTGGCGTCTGCCAAACGCGGACGCACCACACGCTCATTGCCCTGCACCACCGCCGAGGGGTCGGCCGGCGAAATATTGCTCACGATCAGGAAACGGTTGGTGAGCTTGCCTGCCCCGTCGAGCAGGGGGAAATACTTTTGATTGGCCTTCATCGTCAAGATAAGGCACTCCTGCGGCACGGCCAGGAACTCGCGTTCGAACTCACAGGTCAGCACATTGGGGCGTTCGACCAGTGCAGTCACCTCGTCCAGCAGCGCTTCGTCTTCGATGGGCTTCAAGCCCAGGGCAGCGGCCGCAGTGGCCAGTTGCGCCACGATGACCGCGCGTCGCTCATCAAAGCGAGGGATCACCGCGCCGTCTTCTTTCAACAGCTGCTCGTAGCGGTCGGCGTGGTGCACGTCGATCGTGGGCAATCGGGCTTCGAAACGGTGGCCTTGGGTGCGGCGGCCTGCGTTCAAGCCCAAGACCGACACCGCCAACACGGCCTGGCCGTGCAGGGCCACCAACCCGTGTGCGGGCCGCACGAAGTTGACGCTGGTCCAACCGGGCTGCACATCCGGGCCGCCCTGCTCCAACTGGTAGGCCATCGCCTTGGAAATGGGCAGGGCCGCCAGGGTTTCATCCAACGCTTTTTGCAGGCCCTCAGCCACAGTGGCGCCAGGCACTACCGTGTCCAGGAACAGGGTTTCGGCCTTGCCGTGGCCTTGACGCTGCAAACCCGACACCGCTTGTGCATTCAGGCCCATCGCCGCCAGCTTCTTGAGCAGGGCCGGGGTGGGCGCCCCTGACACATCCAAACCCACCGACACCGGCATCAGCTTGGTCTGTTGTGGCCGGTCGGCGGCCTTGGCGGCCACCTGGGTCAGATACAGGGCCAGCCGGCGAGGCGTGGCAAAGGGCGTGGCCACGCTGTGGGCACCGGCCAATCCGGCCCCGCGCAGGCCGGACACCAATCCGTCGGCAAACGCCGCCCCCAGCTTCTTGAGGGACTTCGGGGGCAGCTCTTCAACAAAGAGTTCGACCAGCAGGTTGGCCACCGGCGCGTTCGGTTCGGACATGGTGTTCAGGCCGCCTTCTTCTGTTGCTGCTCGCGCTGATCGGCCAGCTTGGCCAAGGTCTCATCGGCCCAGGCCTTGGGCGCCAGCGGAAAGCCCAGGCGCGCGCGGCTGTCGAGGTAGCTGGCGGCCACGCTGCGCGCCAGGTTGCGAACGCGGCCGATGTAGGCGGCGCGCTCAGTCACCGAAATTGCACCACGGGCATCCAACAGGTTGAAGGTGTGCGCCGCCTTGAGCACCTGCTCATACGCCGGCAGCGCCAACTGCGACGACATCAGATGCTGTGCATTGCCCTCGTACGCGGCAAAGGCCTGTAACAGGAAATCGACGTTGGAATGCTCGAAGTTGTAGGTGCTTTGTTCCACCTCGTTCTGGTGGAACACATCGCCATAGGTGATGGTGCCCTGGGACCCCGGTTCGTTCCCGGTCGAATACACCAGGTCGTACACGTTCTCAACCCCCTGCAGGTACATGGCCAGGCGCTCCAACCCGTAAGTGATCTCGCCGGTGATGGGCCGGCAGTCAATGCCACCGACTTGCTGGAAGTATGTGAACTGGGTGACCTCCATGCCGTTGAGCCAAACCTCCCAGCCCAGACCCCAGGCGCCCAGGGTGGGGTTCTCCCAATCGTCCTCGACAAAGCGCACATCGTTTTGCTTCAGGTCGAATCCCAAGGCCTCTAGCGAACCCAGATACAGCTCCAGGATGTTCGACGGCGCGGGCTTAAGCACCACTTGGTACTGGTAGTAGTGCTGCAGGCGATTGGGGTTTTGTCCGTAGCGGCCATCTTTGGGGCGGCGGCTGGGTTGCACATAGGCCGCCTTCCAAGGCTCCGGGCCCAGGGCACGCAAGAAGGTGGCGGTGTGGCTCGTACCTGCCCCCACCTCCATGTCGTAGGGCTGCAACAGGGCGCAGCCCTGGCGGTCCCAATAGTCCTGCAGGCGCAGGATGATCTGTTGGAAAGTGAGGGAGCTCATGTGGGGTGGGGTGTGGGAGCGCCCGCGAATCTTGGAGCGCAAACCCGCGATTTTAGGTCGACCAGCCGCTGGCGCTGGCCGCATAACGGCTGCGGCGCGCGGCCAAGCCGGCGGCCAGCCACGCGAAAACCGCCACGCCCCACAGGGGCAACAAGCCGAAGCGACCGGCCCATTGCGCATAAGGAGTCAGGCCCTGGCGGCCCTCCACCTGGGCCTCCAGCACGCCCCGCACTTGGGGTTCCAGCCATGCGCGCACCGCGCCCTGGTGGTCAATTACCGCGGTGGCACCGGTGTTGGTGGCCCGCAGCATCGGCCGCTGCAACTCCAGGCTGCGCAGCCGGGAAATATGCAGGTGTTGATCGATGGCTACCGTGGGGCCAAACCAGGCGATGTTGCTCAGGTTCGCCAACACGGTGGGCGCGCCCTGCGGGTCGTGAAAGCGCCGCGCCAGCTCTTCCCCAAACAGGTCTTCGTAGCAAATGTTGGGTGCCAGCGCCTGGCCTGCGAATGGATACGAGGCTTGCACCGACGCGCCGCGGTCAAAGTCGCCCAGCGGGATGTGCATCAGGTCAATAAACCAGCGAAAGCCCCAGGGAATGAACTCCCCAAACGGCACCAGGTGGTGCTTGTCGTATCGATAGGCCAGATCGGGTCGGCCACTGGCCTGGGAATCCCAAGCCACCACGGAATTGCTGTAGCCCCCGGAGGTGGTGGTCAGGGGCAAACCCAGCAGGGCAGCGCGGGCGCCGGCCGATTCGGCAAAGGGCGCAGACAGCTCGGCCCACAGCGTGGCAGGCAGGTCTTGCGGCAGCAAGGGCAGCGCGGTTTCAGGCGCAAGCACCAGCTCACCCTGGGCCTGCGCCAAGGCTGACTGCAAGTCTTGCAACAGACGATCCAGCCGCGCAGGGTCAAACTTTTCATTTTGGGCGACCCCGGTTTGCACCAAGGACACGGTCAGGCGGCCGCTAGACTGGGTGAAGGCCTTCGGCAGCGCAGCCACTGCGGCTGCGGCCACCAGCACCCACACCGCAGGCCACAGGCGCCACAAGCCCGTTCGGCGGCGCATGCCGGCAGCCGAGACCCCCGCGCCCAGGGCCGCCGAGAACCGTGCACGATCTGCTGACGGGCCGCCGGCACCCCAGGCCCAAGCCCAGGCAGCACCGATCAGGGCCACCCACGCACCCATTCCATAAACCCCAAGCCAAGGGGCCCAGGCTGCCAGAGGTGAATCCACCTGCGCGTAACCCGAGGCCACCCAAGGAAAGCCGGTGAACCACTGGCCGCGCGCCAGTTCCACGGAGAGCCAAGCCGCTGCAAATGCCGGCACATCCCAGCGCGCATAGCCGGTGCGCCAATGCGCCACCAACCCCATGGCCAAGGCCCAATAGAGCGCCAAGGCGGCCCCCAAGGCCAGTACCGATGCGGCGGCCATCGGCGCGGGCATGCCCCCGTAGCGGTTGAGGCTGATGAACAACCACCAGGTGCCCGCTACCATCCAGGCCGTGCCAAAGGCCCAGGCGCAGGCTGCGGCCCCCCGTGGCGGGTGCCGCCACACGGCGTGTGCCAGCACGGCGGCGCACAAAGGCCCCCACCACCATGACTCGGTATGCACATGGGGCACCGTGGACATGGCGCCGGCTGCGGCCGAGGCCAACATCCACAGAAGCGTCATGTGGGGTTCACGCGCAAAGGAGCCTAAGCGCTTAGGCGTTGGGCGGCTGCCCAGCAGCCGCCTTGGATGCTGAATCGCCCAGGTCGGAGCTGGGCACACGGGTTACACGGAACCAACGCACGGCACCACCGCGGGCCAGCAACACCACAAAGCGCAGGCCCTTGACATCGACGGACTCACCCCGGCGCGGCACGCGGCCCAACTCGTGGGCCACCAGGCCGCCGATGGTGTCGAAGTCTTCTGCGGGAAAGTCCAGGCCGAAAATTCGGTTGACCTCGGCGATCGGCCCGTCGCCCGCGACCCGGTAGGACCCGTCGGCCAAGGTGTAGACCGCAGACTCCCCGTCGGCTACATCGAACTCGTCTTCAATCTCGCCGACGATTTCTTCCAGCACATCCTCAATGGTGACCAGCCCGGCAGTTTGGCCAAACTCATCAATAACAATGGCCATGTGGTTGCGGTTGGACCGGAAGTCGCGCAGCAGTTCGGTCAAGGCCTTGCTTTCGGGCACGAACACCGCTGGGCGCAACAGGGTGCGCAGGTGCAGTTCGGGTGCCCGCTGCAGCTTGATCAGGTCCTTGGCCATGAGGATGCCGATGATGTTGTCTCGCGAAGCCTCCACCATCGGGAAGCGGGAATGGGCGGTGCGGATGACGGTTTCAAGCAAGTCCTCATAGGGCTGGGTCAAATCCAGCACATCCATACGGGGAGCGGCCACCATCACATCGCCAGCAGACTTGTCCGATAGGCGCAACACGCCTTCCACCATGCGGCGGGCATCAGGTTCGATAAGGCTTCGGTGCTCAGCATCGGCCAGTGATTTGAGCAGCTCTTCGCGTGAATCTGGGCCTGGGGAGATGAAATCGACCAGGCGGTCCAGCAGGGTACGGCGATCGACAGGGGGCGCAGGAGTGCGCCCAGTAGGGTGGGGTTCTGACACAGCGGGTGTCGGCAGTGGAAGAGGACGCAGGATACCGCAGCTTGACAGATCGCGCGTCTTGAAAGACAGTCCGACGCCTCCAATTTGGGGGATAGACTGAAAACTGCGCATCATGACCCCAACCCTGATCCCCGCCACCATCCTCACAGGCTTCTTGGGCTCGGGCAAGACCACGCTACTCAAGCGGGTGCTCAGTGAAGCCCATGGCCAAAAGATCGCCGTGATCGAAAACGAGTTCGGCGAAGAGAACATCGACAACGACATTCTGGTGGCCGACACGAATGAGCAGATCATCCAGATGAGCAATGGCTGCATCTGTTGCACCATTCGTGAAGACCTGCGCGCCACCCTTGCAGACCTTGCCGAAAAGCGCCGCAAGGGCGAGTTGGATTTCGAGCGGGTGGTGATCGAAACCACCGGCGTGGCCGACCCCGGCCCCGTGGCGCAGACCTTCTTCATGGACGATGAAGTAGCCGCGAGCTTTCAGCTCGACTCCATCATCACCTTGGTGGACGCCAAACACGCACAACAGCAGCTCGACACCCGCCAGGAAGCGCGTCGCCAGGCCGGCTTCGCCGACCGCATCTTCATCAGCAAGGCTGACCTGGTGAGCCCACAAGACATCGACGCGCTGACCCACCGCGTGCGCCACATGAACCCGCGAGCCCCGATCGAAAGCGCTCACTTCGGTGAGGTGCCGATCGACAAGATCTTCGACCTCAAGGGCTTCAACCTCAACGCCAAGCTCGACATTGACCCCGAGTTCCTCAAGGCCGACGACCATCGGCATGGCCACGCCCATGGTCATTCACACGGCCAGTCTCATGACCACGACCACCACCATCATGGCCACAGCCATGATCACGAACACGGCGAGCACTGCGACCACCCCCATCACCACCACCATGACGACGACGTGAAGTCCTTCGTCTTTCGAGCGGATAGGCCCCTTCATGCCGAACGCCTGGAGGACTTCCTGGGCTCCATCGTCCAGGTATACGGGCCCAAGATGCTTCGCTACAAGGGTGTTCTGTACATGAAAGGGTATGACCGAAAGGTGATTTTTCAAGGCGTGCACCAGCTCATGGGCAGTGACCTGGGCCCCGAGTGGACTCCAGGCGAGAAGAAGCAAAGCAAGATGGTCTTCATCGGAATCAATATGCCTCGCGACATCCTGCTGCAGGGCCTTGAGCGCTGCCTGATTTGAGACAGCCGCCCCGGTGTAACCCATGCCCCTGGGGGACACGCTTGTCGAAGCGGCATCCGGGGCCCCAGGGCCCCAGGGCTTTAGGGCTTTAGGGCTTTAGGGCCTCAGGACTTTAGCGGGGCGTGATGAGGAAGGGACCACCTGGGGTGAGGCTTGGTCCCGCGCTAGGGGTAGGACCGGATACGCCGATTCAAGGCAGAGGAACAGACTCCATGCCCCATGACAAGCCTCGTGTTGAGGCCCGTCGGACGAGGAGACGAAGTTGAGTAAGAGCAAGGCCAAGCCGGCCACCTCCAAAACAGTCAAGACGGCCAAGTCGCCCAGCCAGACCGCGGCACCGAAAAAGCCCGCGCCGCCGGCCAAGCCCAAAGCGAAGGCCCCTGCCAAGCCTGCGGCCAAAGCGACAACCAAAGTGAGGACCAAAGCGACAACCAAAGAGAGGACTAAACCCAAGCCTTTGGCGACGACCAAGCCCAAGACAAAGGCTGCTGCCAAGCCCCCGGTCAAGGGCAGTGGTAGGCCCGTGGGCAAACCGGCTGCCAAAGGTGCAAGCAAGTCCGCACCCAAACCGGCGCGCAAGCCGCCCGCCAAGGCTGCATCGAAACCCAGTTCCAAACCACCGGCCAAGTCCAGTCCCAAACGCAGCCCCAAACTCAGCGGTAAGACCAGCGGTAAGGCCAGCGGTAAGGCCAGCGGTAAGGCCAGCGGTAAGGCCAGCGGTAAGGCCAGCGGCAAGACCAGCGCTGCACCCAAGTCT
>VGHB01000015.1 GCA_016868355.1 Betaproteobacteria bacterium
AGCCAGGGCTTGCAGCGCATCGGCCAGGTTGTCCGCCGGCAGCGCAGCCAGTTGTTCGCGGCTGATGACCAGTGCATCGGCGGTGAGGCGATCAGGGGCTTGCGGTAAGCGAGACGTCACGGTGACGACCGATTGGTCGGCGGCGGTTTGGGCAGCGCTGTGGCCAACCAGCGTGGTGAAGACCAGTGCGACGGCCCAAGTTGGGCGACAGAAGACCGGCCGGTTGACCTGGAAGGCCCGCGTGGCAATGGCAGCGCGGCAGGCAAAGACGGCCCTGATGAGGGGCAGGGGGGAAAACATAAAGAAGAGCTCACGATGGACGTGCGCACCAGCTTCCCCGCAGGCGCACACCTTACGGCTCCACGCTTTGCGGGCGCGGCGCCACCCTGTCGGCCGGTATCCGGGCTGGCGGAAACAACCCGTGTCACCTTCCCAGGGTGCTAACCCCAGTGGATGCGAGACACGAGCGGAAGGCTCAGCCCAGGTGGGCCACGCCGTCGTCCGCTTACCGTTGCGGGGGCAGCTCAGGTTGGGTGCCGGCGCGGGGCCTGCGACCGTCCTGATTCCCGTTTAACTGGGCCAGCCGGCAGGCCGGCCCGAGCACCAACAGCTTGATCATACGTCAGCCCATTCTTGGGCCATTGCAGCACCTTCGGGCCCAAGCTTTAGGGCATCACCTTTTGCGTGCGGGGTCAGGTGCGCCAGCAGCGTGGCGGCCTGCACGCCCAAGGCGCGGTCGCCGTTGAGCAGGTTCAGCACTTGAAGCTGGGCCACCGCTTCGTCTTAGCGACCGTGGCCGCGGCGTGGCACCACGCCCACAGCCCGGATGTCCACGAACATCAGCATCAAGATGCGGCTGACCTTGGGCGCATGGGTTTCCTAGTCTTCACTTTGGCCGGCCAAGAGCACCACATCGGCGCGCCGCCCCAAGGGCAATTGCCCCACGGTAATCGCCACCACCACCGCACCCCGTGCTTGCGCAGCATTGGCCGCTAACAACAGTTCGGGCGTGCGGCCGCTGCTGCAGATGAAAACTACAATTGCCTCCACGTTTCCCGATAAGGTCCCCCGTTATGCTGGCCTCCGAATTGCTGCCCACTGTTGCTGAGGAGGCCCAAATCCGGGCCCAAGCCGAAGGTGTGGTGCTGTCACCCTCGGCGCTGCTGCGCGCTGTGGCGCAGGCCTGCCGAGGGCCGTTGGAAGCGCGTTGGGCCCAGACGCAGGCCGAGGATGTTCAGCGCCTGAGGAGCCTTCAGGGTGCCGGCCATCAAGAGGCAGGCGTGGCTGCTGCCCGCCGGGTGCACTACTTGTCGATGGAATTCCTGATGGGCCGCGCCCTGCAAAACGCCTTGTCGGCCTTGGGCATGCAACAAGGGCTTGAGGCTGCGCTGCAGGCCCAGGGCGCCAGCTTGGCCGATGTGCTGGAAGCCGAAGGCGACGCTGCGCTGGGCAACGGAGGCCTGGGGCGCTTGGCGGCTTGCTTTTTGGATTCCTTTGCTGAACTGGGCCTGCCCTCATTTGGCTATGGCATGCGCTACCGCTATGGCATGTTCGCTCAGCGCATCGTCGACGGGCGCCAAAGAGAAATTGCCGATGACTGGATGCGCGACGGCAACCCCTGGGAGATCCTGCGCCCGGAGGTGCGATACCCGGTGCACTTTGGCGGCCGGGTTATCCAAGAGGGCGTCAAGCGTCGCTGGGTGCCGTCTGAGACTGTCTTGGCGCAGGCCTACGATTTCATCGTGCCGGCCCACCACAGCGAGCGGACCTCAACCTTGCGCCAGTGGCAGGCCGCCTCGGAACAAGCGATTAACTTTGAGCGTTTCTGCCGCGGCGAGTACGAGGCCGCCGGGCGCGCCCAGCACGAAGCCGACCTGCTCAATTGGGTGCTGTACCCCGACGACAGCACGCAGCAGGGCCGCCGCTTGCGCCTGAAGCAAGAGGCCTTCTTGGTGAGTGCATCGCTTCAAGACGTTGTGGCTCGGCACCTGCGCGAAGTGGGCAGCCTTCAGGGCCTCTCGCTGCGCAATGCCATCCACCTCAACGACACCCATCCGGCACTGGCCCCGGCCGAACTGATGCGCCTGTTGCTCGATGAGCAGGGTTTGTCATGGGCTGAGGCTTGGGCCACCACTTCGCAAGCCATCTCCTACACCAACCACACCCTGATGCCCGAAGCGTTGGAAACCTGGCCGGTGTGGATGTTCGAGGAACTGCTGCCGCGCCACCTGGAGATCATCTACGAGATCAACCACAGTTTCCTGGAGGGTGTACGCCAACAGTTCCCGGACAATTATGGTCTGGCCCAGTCCCTGAGCATCGTCGCTGAGCATGGCGAGCGCCGGCTGCGTATGGCCCATTTGTCGATCATCGCGTCACACCGCGTCAACGGTGTTTCTGCACTGCATTCGGACCTGATGGTGCAAACCATCTTCAAGGACTTCGCGCGGCTGTGGCCGCAGAAGTTTCACAATGTGACCAATGGCGTGACCCCGCGTCGATGGGTGCAGCAGGCCAATCCAGCCCTTTCGGCAGTCTTCGATGCGGCGCTGGGTAACGGTTGGAGGCAGGATCTGATGACCTTGCGCGGCTTGCGCGCCCAGGCCGATGACGCTACCTTGCAGGCCCGCTTTGCGCAGGCCAAGCTGGCCAATAAGCAACGCTTGGCTGAACGCATCTGGCGAGATTTGGGCCTTCAGGTGGACCCGCACTCGCTGTTTGATGTACAGGTCAAGCGCATCCACGAATACAAGCGGCAGCTGCTCAACATCTTGCAGGTGGTGGCGCGTTACCGCGCCATCTTGGCCCATCCGCAAGGCCTGCAGGGCAGGCCCTGGGTGCCGCGTGTTGTGGTTATGGCCGGCAAGGCTGCTTCGGCTTATCGAACGGCCAAGCTGATCATCCAGTTGGCCCACGACGTGGCACGCACCATCAATGCGGACCCGCGCATGCGGGGGCTTCTAAAGTTTGCGTTTTTACCCAACTACAGCGTGAGCCTGGCTGAAGTCATCATTCCCGCGGCTGAGTTGAGCGAGCAGATCTCCACCGCTGGCACTGAGGCTTCCGGCACTGGGAATATGAAGTTCTCGCTCAATGGCGCACTGACCATTGGCACCTGGGATGGCGCCAACATTGAAATGGCGCAGGCCATGGGCGTAGATGAAATGTTTGTCTTCGGACTGCGCTCTGAGCAGGTCGAATCCCTCAAACAGGCCGGCTATGCGCCGCGCCGCTACGCCGATCAGGACCCTGCCTTGGCCCAGGTGCTGCAGGCGGTCGCAGCCGGAGACTTTTCGCTTGGTGAACGGGGTCGATACGCAGGCTTGGTGCAGGAGTTGCTCAACCACGACCCCTATTTGCTGCTGGCCGACTTCAGCAGCTACTGCGCGGCTCAAGCGCGGGTAGATGACCTGTATGCTGACTCTAGGGCTTGGCAGCGGCGGGCGATCCTGAATGTGGCGGGCATGGGCATGTTTTCTTCAGATCGCACCGTTGCTGAGTACGTCGAGCGCGTGTGGAGCACGGCCACCCTATGAACACGCGGGTCAGCGGGTGAGCCTACCTTGAGCACCTCGGCCGGCGCCAGCATCGACGAGGGCGACCTGCAACTGCTGTTGCAGGGGGCACACCCTGCGCCCTATGAGGTGCTGGGGGCGCATGTGGTGGGGACTCCAAGTGTCAGCACGGGCAGAGGATCGGATGGCACCCCCACAGCCGGCACCCGTTTTGCCGTGTGGGCGCCCAACGCACGATCGGTCAGCGTGGTGGGAGACTTCAACCACTGGGATGGCCGTGTGAACCCCATGCGGCCGCGTGGCCACACTGGCGTTTGGGAAACCTTTGTTGGAGGTGTGGGGCCTGGCACGCTCTACAAGTTTGAGCTGCACGATGCGAAAGGCCATCTGCTGCCGCTGAAGGCCGACCCCATGGCCCGGCAGGCCCAGCTTCGCCCCGACAACGCCAGTGTGGTGGCTCAGGCGCCACGGCGCAATCCCCTGCCACCCGAGCGGGCCGCAGCCAATGCTCGCCAGGCGCCCGTATCCATCTACGAGGTGCACCTGGGGTCCTGGCGCAAACGGGCCGATGGAGGCTTTTTGTCCTGGGATCAACTGGCCGAACAACTGCCCGACTATGTGGCCTCGATGGGTTTCACCCATGTGGAGCTGATGCCCGTCACCGAGCACCCTTTTGATGGCAGTTGGGGCTACCAGTCACTGGGCGCCTACGCGCCCACGGCTCGCTTCGGTCCGATGGAAGGTTTTCAGCGATTTATCCGGGCCTGCCACGCACGCGGGATTGGGGTATTGCTCGACTGGGTGCCCGCGCACTTTCCCACCGACGCTTTTGGTCTTGCGCGCTTTGATGGCACGGCCCTTTACGAGTATCTAGATCCCCGGGAAGGCGTTCACCAAGACTGGAATACCTACATCTACAACTTTGGCCGCTGGGAGGTGCGCAACTTCCTGATCGGCAGCGCGCGCTATTGGATGGAATGTGGCGGGGTTGACGGTTTGAGGGTGGATGCCGTGGCGTCGATGCTGTACCGCGACTACTCACGCAATGCAGGGCAGTGGCTGCCCAATGTGCACGGCGGGCGCGAAAATCTTGAGGCTATTGATCTGTTTCGCGCGCTGAACAGCATCCTCGGCGTGGAGTGCCCGGGGGCCATCACGGTGGCCGAAGAGAGCACCGCATTCCCGGGTGTATCGGCTCCCGTGAGCGCAGGGGGGCTGGGCTTTCATTACAAGTGGAACATGGGGTGGATGAACGACACCCTGCGCTACATGCAGGAAGACCCGGTGCACCGCCGGTGGCACCACGACAAGATGCGCTTTGGCCTGGTCTACGCCTTCAGCGAAAACTTCGTGCTGCCTTTGTCGCATGATGAAGTGGTGCATGGCAAGGGTTCGATCTTGGGCCGCATGCCGGGTGACGACTGGCAGCGGCTGGCCAATGTGCGCGCCTACTACGGCTTCATGTGGGGACACCCGGGCAAGAAGCTGATGTTCATGGGCCAAGAGTGGGCACAGCCGTGGGAGTGGCAAGAAGCGTATGAGCTGCCCTGGGTCCTTCTGGGCGATGTGCGCCATGCGGGGGTGCAGCAGTGGGTGCGCGACCTTAATGCGCTGTACTGCAGCGAAGCAGCGCTGCACCATCTGGACTGCATGCCCGAGGGCTTTGAGTGGCTGGTCGTGGATGATGCGCAGAACAGCGTGTTTGCCTGGGCCCGACATGACGGGCGGGGGCAGTCGGTGCTGGTGGTGTGCAATTTCACCCCCGTGGTGCGCAGCGATTACCGCATCGGTTTGCCACCACACTTGGACGGGGTGTGGAATGAGGCGCTGAACTCGGATGCGCTCGCCTACGGGGGCTCGGGTGTGGGCAACATCGGTGCGCCTTTGCAAGCTGAGCCGGTGGCGGCCCATGGGCAGGCCATCAGCTTGGCCCTGACGCTGCCGCCTTTGGCGGCCTTGTTTCTGGTGCGGGCTTGAGCGCGAACATGGAGATCGGCAGCAGCACAAGTGTGGATACCGGCACGGACATCGGCTCGGGGATCGGCACGGGTATGGGTACGGTGGTGAACTCGAGTATGCCGCAAGGGGTGAAACACCGCCTGGCACCACACGAGGGCCGCCCCTATCCCATGGGCTCAGATCTGCGCGACGGTGGCGTGAATTTCGCGGTGTTTTCTCAGCATGCACAGGCGATCGACCTCTGTCTGTACGACGCTTCGGAGCAGACTGAGACGGCACGCTGGCGCTTGCACGGCCCGCACGACGGGGTGTTCCACGGCTTTTTGCCGGGCCTGGAGGCCGGGCAGGTGTACGGCTTGCGTGCGCATGGCCCCTACGCGCCTCAACAAGGGCACCGCTTCAATGCAGCCAAGTTGCTGTTGGACCCTTGCGCTCGCGAGATCGTGGGGCGCTTCGACCGCCGGGACGAGCACCTGGGCTACGTGAGCGGCCACCCAGACGGCAACCGCATGCCCGATACCCGCGACAACGGCGCCATTGCGCTCAAGGCGCGGGTGGTCAGGGGCCTAGACGCTGCGCAGGCTCATACCTTGAGCCTTGGGCGGCCCCGCTGGCCAAAAGAACGCGTGGTGCTGTACGAGGTGCATGTCAAGGGCTTCAGCCAAAGCCATCCGGGCGTGCCCGAGCCCTTGCGCGGTACCTATGCCGGCTTGGCGAATCCGGCCAGCGTGGCGCACTTTCAGCGCCTGGGCATCACCACCTTGTCTTTGCTGCCGGTGCACTACACCTTGGACGAACCGCACCTGGCGCGCCTGGGCAAGACCAACTATTGGGGCTACAACACCCTGGGTTACTTCTGTGTGGACCCGCGCTGGTCGCGCACCCCGAGCGACCCGGCGGCCGCCACCGAAGAGTTTCGCCAGATGGTGCGCGATCTGCACGCAGCGGGCCTGGAGGTGGTGATTGATGTGGTCTACAACCACACAGCCGAGGGCGCAGAAGACGGCCCCACGCTGTCCTTCCGTGGCTTGGACAATGCGAGTTGGTACCGGCTTATGCCCGAGGACAAGAGCCGCTGCGAGAACCTCAGCGGCTGCGGCAACACCTTGGCCGTTTGGCAGCCGCGCGTCACCCAATTTGTGTTGGATTCGCTGCGCTACTGGGTGCAGGAAATGGGCGTGGATGGCTTTCGCTTCGACTTGGCGGCCACGCTGGGCCGAAGCCGCAACCAGGCTTTTCAGCCTGACTCAGCCTTCCTCACCGCGCTGCGACAAGACCCGGTGCTGGCCGATGTGCATCTGATTGCCGAGCCCTGGGACGCCGGGCCGGACGGCTACCAGGTTGGGCGCTTTCCCGGCGCCTTCATGGACTGGAACGACCGCTTCCGTGATGCGGTGCGCGGCTACTGGCTGCAAAAGGCCCCGGGCCGCAACCATCGTGCCGATCCGCGGGTCGTCACCCGCGGGGAGTTCGCCCGCCGCTTGGCAGCCTCCAATGATTTATTCCACCACTCGCAGCGCCGTCCTACAGCCAGTGTGAACTTCATCACGGCGCACGACGGCTTCGCACTGCGCGATGTGGTGAGTTACCACCGAAAACATAACCTGGCCAATGGCGAAGACAATCGCGACGGGCGCGACAACGAGCTGAGTGCGAACTTTGGTGTGGAAGGCCCTACCAACGACCCTCAGGTAAACCGCCAACGGGTCCTGGTGCAGCGCGCCATGATGGCCACGCTGCTGTTGTCACAGGGCACACCCATGCTGACGGCCGGTGACGAGATCGGCAAATCGCAACGTGGCAATAACAACGCATACTGCCAGGACGCGCCCGTGAGTTGGCTGGATTGGTCGCAGGTGGATGCCGCCCTGTTGGCGCTGGTGCAGCGCGCCCTGGCTCTGCGCGCGGCGCATGAATGCCTGCGCCATGACCAATGGTTTGCCGACCATGCCCAAGAGGATCAGTTGCCCCGTGTGCGTTGGCTGGGCCTGGACGGGCAGCCCCTGAGGGCCCACGATTGGCACGATGAGCATCACAGATCGCTGGTGGTGCTGTACACCACACCGCAGTCGCCGGCGCTGATGACGGTGTTCCATCCCCATGCCTACGAAGCCCATCTCAAGCTAGAAGGGGCGTGGCGCTGTGTGCTCGATTCCACTGAAGCCGATGCCGGAGTCGGGGTGATGACCGGGTCGCTCGCCACCGCCGAGAGCTCGCCGCAATCCCAGGTTTCCTCCGTGCTGAGCGGCACCGTTACCTTGCCTGCTCGCAGCGTTTGGGTGCTGCAGGCACTGTGAACCCAGGCTGGATCAAAAGAACCATGGACTTGACCCAACGCTCGAGCTGCATCTTGCTGCACATCACCTCTTTGCCAGGCCCCCACGGCATTGGCGACTTTGGCCCTGATGCCTACCGCTTCGTGGATTGGCTGCAGTCGGCTGGGCAGACGATTTGGCAATGGCTTCCCACCACGCCGATCGGCCCCGGTAACTCGCCTTACCAGAGCGTGTCGGCTTTTGCGGGCAGCCCACTGATGGTGGCCTTCGAGCCGCTGGTGCAGGCGGGCTGGATCGACCACGGCGAGCTCCAAGATGCGCCCGTGGCCGAGGGCGGACGGCGGGTGGACTTCGAGGCCATCGTGCCTTGGCGGCTGGAGCGGCTGCGCCGTGCGCATGCCGGCTTTTTGGCCCGCGGTACGGCCGATCAGCGGGCAGCCCTGCAGGCTTGGCGTGTGCAGCAGGCCTGGTGGCTCGATGACTACTTGCTGTTCATGGCCTTGGAGTGGGCTCACGGGGGCCAGCGCTGGTGGGATTGGGCGCCTGCGCTGCGTCTGCGCGAAGCCGCCGCGCTGCAGCAGGCAGCGCGCGAGCATGCTGGCGAAATAGATTTCTGGGCTTTTGTGCAGTGGCGCTTTGACACCCAACTGACTGCGCTGCGTGCATACGGCCAAGCCCGCGGTGTGCGCCTGATGGGTGACCTGCCCATCTTCATTGCCCACCACAGCGCCGATTGCTGGGCCAGGCCCGACCTCTACGAACTGGATGAGGACTTTCAGCCCACGGTGGTGGCCGGCTGCCCCCCTGACGATTTCAGCGAAGACGGTCAGCGTTGGGGCAACCCGCTGTACCGCTGGGACCGCATGGCCGCTGAAGGCTATGCCTGGTGGACCGCGCGCGTCAAGCGCACCCTCGCCCAGGCCGATGTGTTTCGCATCGATCACTTTCGCGGTTTTGCTGGCTACTACGAGATTCCTGCCACATGTCCGACTGCACGTGAAGGGCAGTGGGTACCGGGGCCGGGTCGGGCCTTCTTTGAGGCCATCGAACGCACATTGGGCCGCTTGCCCATCGTGGCTGAAGACCTGGGCCTGATCACCCCTGATGTGCTGGCCTTGCGCGACGGCTGTGGTTTTCCGGGCATGCGCATCCTCTCGCAGGCCTTCGGCGGCGATGCCAGCCACGAGTTTCTACCCCACCAGTACGTGCCCAATACGCTGGTGTACACCGGCACGCATGACAACCACACGGTACACGGCTGGTGGGCGCAGGCTACACCCGCTGAAAGACAGTTTGCAGCGTCCTACCTGGATGCTTGGGACCGCGACATCCATTGGGGGATGATCCGTGCAGCTGCACAATCGGTTGCCTGTATGGCGGTATTCCCGCTTCAGGATGTGTTGGGCCTGGGTAGTGAGCACCGGATGAACCTGCCCGGGACCATGGGGCCGCACAACTGGACTTGGCGGTTTGACTGGTCGATGATGGGCGAGGAGCCGCGCCGGGTGTTGGGCCTGATCACCGCAGCCAGTGGGCGAGGGCCGTTCGCGCTGTTGGCATGAGCGGCTAGCACCCTCCCGAGAGGTCCCACACCTGCACCGATTGCGGTGCAAAACGCGGGCCCTTGGGCTCAAAGCTGACAGACGCTAACGCGGGCTGTAGTTGACCGGCCATGGCTGGTTCGGAAACCCACAAGAGTTGTGCTGCAGGGTGGATCGGGGCAACCGCGCGCTGCGCTAGCGCCTTGTGGCGCGCCACGTCAGGGGCTGCAGCGCGAACGGGCTGGCCCATGGCGCAGGGCAGATAGCCTCAGCGCACATCGAGCACACGCAGGCTCTTGGCCGGGATCTCCAATTCGACCTGACCGGCGTTGGCACTGGTGGTCGCCAGGCCCTGCGGCCACAAAGTGCTCAGCACAGCGGCTGCAGGCAAGTCGGTGAGGGTGACGCGCGCAGCCTGTGCACCGTAGTTCACCAAGACCAGACTGCGCTCCTGGCCCAGCGTGCGGAAATAGCCCATCACCGCGCCCTGCACGAAAGGCTTGTCGTAGCCGCCGCGGGCAATCGACAAGCGGGTGTTGCGCAGCTTGAGCATGGCCTTGTAGAAGGCCAGGAGGGAATCGGCCTGGCCCTGCTGCGCCTGCACATTGTTTGTGGCCACATTGCTGGACACACTGCGATAGGGTGAAGTGCTTGAAAAACCGGCGTGCAAGCTGTTGTTGGTCCAACTCATCGGCGTGCGCAGGCGGGCATCGTCGCCGATATTTGAGGCTGCAGCCATGCCAATCTCTTCGCCGTAGTACACGAAGGGCGTGCCCGGCAGCAGCAGATAGGTGCCCGCGGCTAACTTCATGAGCATGGTGTCGCCGCCCAGTTGGTTCCACACCCGGTCGCCGGCGAACAGGTTGTGGTTGGCCAAGAAGGTGGCCGTGCTGGGCGCGGCGGTGCTGAAGTAGCGGCTGACCGCTGCAATGTCCGCGGCTTGGCCGCGTACCGCACCCAGGATGCGGGCGTTGAGGTCAAATGCGAAGGCGCTGCCGCAAGCCAGCGCGTAGCCTTGGGAATCGTCAGGTGCTTCGCACACCATGTAGCGCCGTTGGTAGGCCTGCAGCACGCCTTGAGCGCGTTGCATGAAGCTGCGGCTTTCCTGCTGGTTGTTAAAAGCGTTGGGGCCGTTCTCGATCAACAGGCCCACGGCATCAAATCGAAACCCGGCCACGCCGCGGTTAAGCCAAAAGCGCAGGTTATCGTGGTGGAAGGCTTCAACCGCGGGCAGGCGCAGGTTCCAGTCGGGCATCTGGCTGCGGACGGCAGCGTAGTACCACCCGGTGGGGTCTTGGTGCCAAGGGTAGCTGCCGAACACGTTCCAGTTGGTGGGTGCGGCGTCTTGCCACAGGTACCAGTTGCGGTAAGGGTTGTCCTTGGCCGCGCGGGCATTGATGAACGCCGGGTGGTCGGCTGCACTGTGGTTGACCACGTAATCCAAGATCACCCCGATGCCTCGTGCGGCGGCCGCCGTGACCAGCGCATCCAGATCGGACAGGCTGCCGTATTGCGATTCGACGTTGCGGTATTGCTTCACCGCATAGCCGTGGTCGCGGTCTTGGCTGGGGTGCACCGGCATCAGCCACAGGCCCCGAATACCGAGGTCTTGCAAGTAGTCCAAGCGCGAGATTAGCCCCCTGAGGTCGCCGATGCCGTCGCCATCGCTGTCTTGGTAGCTGCGAACAAAGACCTGCATGAAGGCCCCGTTCTGCCAACCGTCCGGCAAGGGCAGGGCGCTGCTGCCCACGGCCACGGCCGACACGTCAACTGGGGGCAGGATGACTGTGGGTGGGTTGCTGGCGCCACCAGATCCACCACCGGATCCACCACCAGAAGCGCCCGCAGATCCGCCCACCGGGTCCGGGTTGGCGGGCGATGACGAAGAGCCGCCACCACAGGCGCCCAGGCCCAGGGCGGCACACACCAGCAAGGCTGCCAAGCAGCGGCAGGAAACGAGGACTGTGCGGACACTGCTCATGGCGGCGCGTGGCATTGGCATTCCCGCGCAGTCTAAACGCTTGGTGGCCTCCTCGTTGTGGGCAAAGCCCTCAAAGGCCTGGCGCCAACAGAACCTGCAGCCAGCCCGGTTGGGCGCCCGCACCTTGCGGCTGCGCGCGGCGGTTCAAGACGCTGGCGTGCTGGGTTGGAAGTTGGCACACGGTGCGAATGTCTAAGAGCCAGCGCTTGGGTGAGGGGCTTGATGCCGCTGTACACACCTGGGCTTTGCACCAAAGCTCAGCGCTGAGGAAGCGTTCAACGGGACTGACCTGTCCATCCACCGCATTGGCGCCACGCCTAAGCGTGAGACCACCTGGTAGGCGCTGGCACGGGCGCGGCTGATAAGCTCGCGCGATGTTTACCGGTATTGTTCAAGGCGTGGCCACCGTGGTGGCCCTGGCCGACCGTCCTGGTCTGCGCACCTTTCGGCTGGCCTTTCCAGCGGGATTCCTCGCGGGCGTCGAGGTGGGGGCTAGTGTGGCGGTCGACGGTGTGTGCCTGACGGTCACCGCCTTCGGTGCAGCGCCTGCGGCAGCGGACAGCACGGTAACCCAGCCGGCGGCCAGATCGACCGCAGTAAGCGCCACCTGGGCCGAATTCGATGTGATGCAGCAGACCTTGTCGCTGAGCACACTAGGACGGGTGCGCCAGGGCGAGCGCTTGAACGTGGAGCGCGCCGCGCGCGAGGGGGCCGAGGTAGGCGGGCATGTGCTGTCGGGCCACGTCGACTGCTGTGCAACGGTCCAACAGATACGCCGGCCTGACAACAATTGTGTCTTGCGTTTTGCAGTGACTGCACCTTGGATGCGCTACGTGTTCGCCAAGGGCTACATCGCCGTCAACGGTGCCAGCCTCACCGTGGCCGAAGCCAGCCGCCAGGCCGATGGTGCCGGTTGGTTTGAGGTGTGGCTGATCCCCGAAACCCTGCGCATGACCACCTTTGCCGACAAGGCCGAGGGCGATGCGGTGCACATCGAAATCGAGCGCGCCACACAGGTGATGGTGGATACGGTGCGGCAAGCGGTAGACGAGCGCCTGGGGCCCTTGATGCCGGTGCTGCAGGCCTGGGCCCGCAGCCAGGGCGTGGACCTTCAGACGCTGGCTGAGGAAGCTGTGATCGACCGCAAGGCCTGAGGGCTCATGCAATGAGCCTGACCTTTTTCTGGCACGACTACGAAACCTTTGGCATCGACACCCGGCGCGACGCACCTGCGCAGTTCGCTGGCATCCGTACCGACGCTGAGCTGAACGAGCTGGGCGAGCCGGTGATGCTGTATTGCAAGCCGCCGCGCGATGCTTTGCCCGACCCCGATTCATGCTTGATTACTGGCCTTACTCCGCAACTGTGCGAGGCACGCGGCTTGGGTGAGGCGGCGTTTGCGCAGGCGGTGCTCGACGAACTGGGCCGCAGCGGTACCATTGGCTCGGGCTACAACTCGCTGGGTTTTGATGACGAGGTCACCCGACACCTGTTCTGGCGCAACCTCATCGACCCCTACGGGCGCGAGTGGCAGAACCATTGCAGCCGCTGGGACCTGTTCAACGTGGTGCGCTGTGCCTTCGCGCTGCGACCCGAAGGCATTCAGTGGCCTTCTAAAGAGGACGGGCGGCCTTCACTGAAACTGGAACACCTGGCGGCGGCCAATGGCCTGCAGCACGAAGCAGCGCACGATGCACTGAGCGATGTGCGCGCCACTATCGCCTTGGCCCGCCTGGTGCGGCAGCAGCAGCCCAAGCTGTTCGACTACTGCCTGGGCCTGCGCGACAAGCAGGCGGTCAAGGCGGTCGTCGGTGGTTTTGGTGCGCAGCGCCAACCCTTCTTGCATGTCTCAGGGCGGCTGGGCCCACAGCAGGGCTACACCGCAGTGGTGTGGCCTCTGGCCATGCACCCCAGCAACGCCAACGAGGTGCTGGTGTGGGATTTGGCACAAGACCCTCAACAGCTGTTGGGCCTGTCAGCCGATGACATCCGCAGCCGCCTGTTTGCCCGCCGCGAAGACCTTCCCGAGGGTGTGAGCCGTCTGCCGATCAAATCGATCCACATCAATCAAAGCCCGGTGGTCATCAAGAACCTGGCCACCCTTCGCCAGACCCGAGCCACGCACTGGGGGATCGATGTCGGGCAGGCGCTCAGGCATGCCCAGGCGGCTCTGGCGCAGGCCGAGGCTTTCGACGCGGTGCCCTGGGCAGGCGTCTTCAGCCGTGAACCGCGCGCAGAGGATGCCCATCTGGATGCCGAGCAAACCCTGTATGCCGGCGCCTTTCTGTCTAACAACGACCGGCGTGCCTTGGAGAGGCTGCGCCAGCAGCCCGCCCAGGCGCTGGCGCGCATCCGCACCGCCTTGGAAGACCCTCGGCTCGATGAGCTGCTGCTGCGCTACCGCGCGCGCAATTGGCCCGAGACTCTCGATGAAGAAGAGCGCGAACAGTGGTTGAACCATTGCCGTGCGCGGCTGCTGCAAGGCAAGGGGGGGCACCGCACCGTGGGGCAAGTGTTGGCCCGCATCGACGAGCTGGCCGAGGAACGGCTGGCGGCCGGCGATGAACGCGGCCAGGTGGTGTTGGAAGCCCTGGTGGATTGGGTCGAGGCCCTGGTGCCCTGATCGCTGGTACGCCCGGTTTCGCTCGACGACCTGCGCCGCTATGCCTTGGGGCGGTCTTTGTTCATACCGCGCAGCGGCTACCGCACCTGTCCCAAGTTGAAGTGGGATGCGGCCCACCGGCGAGAACCCGCAGTCGGCCCGTCACCCTGGCGAGTTTGGCTGCGTTGCAGGCCGCGCACCGCGCAAGGCAGCCTTCAAGTCAGCGCTGGCCGACGAGGTGCAACGCCTGCAGGCCTTTCTGAGGCTGCAATGAAAAAGACCGGGCGGTGCCCAGCTTTGAGGAGCGGTTGGCGCCGAGGGCGCCCGTCCGTACCGCCTCAGATCGCCACGTCCTTGGCCACCTCTGCATACTCTTCGATCTGGTTGAAGTTCATGTAGCGGTAGATGCTGGCGGAGTCTTGGCTGATGATGCCAACGGCCTCCTGGTATTCCCCCAAGGTAGGAATGCGGCCCAGTTTGGAGCACACCGCCGCTAGCTCGGCTGAGCCCAAGAACACATTGGTGTTCTTGCCCAAGCGGTTGGGAAAGTTGCGGGTGGAAGTGGACATCACGGTGGCCCCTTCGCGAACCTGAGCCTGGTTACCCATGCACAGGCTGCAACCGGGCATTTCGGTGCGGGCACCCGCAGAGCCGAACGTGGCGTAGTGGCCTTCCTTGATCAGCTCGCTTTCGTCCATCTTGGTGGGTGGGGCCACCCACAGCTTGACTGGGATGTCACGCGCGTTACCCAGCACCTTGGCCGCGGCGCGGAAGTGGCCGATGTTGGTCATGCAAGAGCCGATGAAGGCCTCGTCGATCTTGGTACCTGAGACCTCGCTGAGGAACTTGGCGTCGTCCGGATCGTTCGGGCAGCAGACGATGGGCTCTTTGATGTCGTCAAGGTTGATTTCGATGACGGCGGCGTATTCGGCATCGGCGTCGGCCTCGAGCAGATCGGGCTTAGCCAGCCAGGCCTCCACCGCCTTGATGCGGCGCTCTAGGGCGCGCTTGTCAGCGTAGCCGTTGGCGATCATGTTCTTCATCAGCACCACATTGGACTTGAGGTACTCGATGATGGGCGCTTGGTCAAGCTTGACGGTGCAGCCTGCAGCACTGCGTTCGGCGCTGGCATCACTGAGTTCAAAGGCTTGCTCCACCTTCAGTTGCGGCAGGCCTTCAATCTCCAGCACACGGCCGCTGAAGATGTTCTTTTTGCCTTGCTTAGCCACGGTCAAGAGGCCAGTCTTGATGGCATACAGGGGAATGGCGTGCACCAGGTCGCGCAGGGTCACGCCAGGTTGCATCGTCCCCTTGAAGCGCACCAGCACGCTCTCGGGCATGTCCAGCGGCATCACACCGGTGGCAGCACCAAAGGCCACCAGGCCTGAGCCGGCCGGGAAAGAAATGCCGATGGGGAAACGCGTGTGGGAATCGCCGCCCGTGCCCACGGTGTCGGGCAGCAGCAGGCGGTTGAGCCATGAGTGGATCACGCCATCGCCCGGGCGCAGCGACACGCCACCGCGGGTGCTGATGAATTGGGGCAGTTCGCGGTGCGTCTTCACATCTACCGCCTTGGGATAGGCGGCGGTGTGGCAGAAGCTTTGCATCACCATGTCGGCCGAGAAGCCCAGGCAGGCCAGGTCCTTGAGCTCGTCGCGCGTCATGGGGCCGGTGGTGTCTTGTGAACCCACGGTGGTCATGCGAGGCTCGCAGTAGGTGCCGGGGCGAGTGCCCTGTTGCTGGCCCTTGACAACCGGCAAGCCGCAGGCGCGGCCCACCATCTTCTGCGCCAGGGTGTAGCCCTTTGCGCTGTCTTTCGGGGGCTGGGGCAGGCGGAAGGCGGTGGAGGCGGACAGGCCCAGGAACTCACGCGCCTTGGCGGTGAGCGAGCGTCCGATGATCAGGTTGATGCGGCCGCCGGCGCGCACTTCATCAAGCAGCACATCGTTCTTGAGCCGGAACTGCTCCACCACCTCGCCGTTGCGGGTGATCTTGCCTTCATAGGGATGCACTTCAATCACATCGCCCATATTGAGTTTGCTCACTTCAACCTCGATGGGCAGGGCGCCGGAGTCTTCTTGCGTGTTGAAGAAGATGGGGGCGATCTTGCCACCTAGGGTGACCCCGCCAAATCGTTTGTTGGGCACGAAGGGAATGTCTTTGCCGGTGACCCAGATGACGCTGTTGGTTGCGCTCTTACGTGAAGAACCGGTGCCCACCACATCGCCCACATAGGCCACCAGATGGCCCTTGCCCTTGAGTTCTTCGATGAACTTCATCGGGCCGCGCTTGCCGTCTTCCTCAGGCTTGAAGGCGGTGTCGGGCCGCGTGTTCTTCAGCATGGCCAGCGAATGCAGCGGGATGTCCGGTCGGCTCCAGGCATCGGGTGCGGGCGACAGGTCATCGGTGTTGGTCTCACCAGGCACCTTGAACACGGTCACGGTGATGCTCTTGGGCACTTCAGGGCGGCGGGTGAACCACTCGGCGTCTGCCCAGCTTTGCATCACCGCCTTGGCTTGTGCGTGGCCGGCGCGGGCCTTGTCGGCCACGTCGTTGAAGAAGTCGAACATCAGCAGCGTCTTCTTTAAGCCATCAGCGGCCACACCGCCCACTTCGGCGTCATCGAGCAGCTCGATGAGCGGGTGCACGTTGTATCCGCCCACCATGGTGCCCAGGAGCTCGGTGGCCTTGGCGCGGGTGATCAGAGCGACCTTCTCATCGCCATGAGCCACAGCGGCCAGGAATGAAGCCTTGACCTTGGCGGCATCGTCCACGCCAGGTGGCACCCGGTGGGTGAGCAGGTCCATGAGGAAGGCTTCTTCGCCCACCGGCGGGTTCTTGATCAGCTCGAGCAGCGCGGCCACCTGCTTGGCGTCCAAGGGCAGGGGGGGAATGCCCAGGGCGGCGCGTTCGGCGACATGGGCTCGATAGGCTTGCAGCATTGTGGGGACGCTCCGTTGGGAATTCCTCTATTATTTTATGTCTTATATAAGACTTGGCCCAGCCCCCCCCGGAGTTCCAAGCTTCGCTGCGCCAAATGTCATCGCAATGGCTCGCCCTGGGAAGGCTCGGGCTGGGCCGGCGCGGGCTGGGCCGGCGCGGGCGCGGGCCCCGCACCCGGTGCCGCCGCCGCTGCTTCTGGCGAGGCCAAGGGGTGGATGATGCCCAGGCCGGCTTGGGGGGGGGCGTTGGCTGCCGCTCGCCGGGCTTCTGGCAGTCGTCGGCCACCCGTTGGCCAATCTTGGTGTCCATCAACATGCTCTTGAAGGCGATTTGCACCATCAAAAAGCGTCCCCTGACGTCTTCAAGCCGCACGGCGCCGGTGCTGGAGAGCACTGGGCGCGCGGTCACCACCTTTTTGTCAAAGTGCAGGTCGACATAGCCTTCATGGCGGGGGTTGGCCAGTACCTGCACCACACGTTTGAACTCACACTGGTACTCGCCCAGGTGGGTTAGGCTGTAGGCATGGTGCTGTTCATCGTTGGCCAGGGCCAAGGGGGTGGCGCTGGCCGCCGCTGCTGCAGCCGCGCCGGCTGCCGTGGTGGCCTTGCGTGCGGCGGCTCGTGGCTTTTCCGCGGCGGTGGCCGCTTTCTTGGTGCTGCCCGCGCTTGCGGCCGCAAAGGCTGGCGCAGGCGCCGGCGCCAGCCAGGCTAAGGCAACTGCCAAGGCCAAGGATCGATGCCTGGCCTGTGCGGTGCCCAGCATCGAACCCATGGGCTTGCCAAGCCAAGAGTAGAAATCCCGCATCGGCGCCTCTTTTTGGGGTGCATTCCTCAGCGGTTCGGTGCGCCGAACCAACGTTGGCGCACGGCTGGCGGAACCACCGCCGCGCCGCTGAGCCCGGTAGCGGCCACGGCGCGCTGAAGCCGCTGCCAGAAGTAGCGGTAGCTGGCGCGGTCATGCAGGGTGTCAAGGTGGCGCACCGGCGCCCAGTGGGCGGCCTCGGCTGCCAAGAGAATCTCCAGCGCCTGTTCTACCTCATCAACGCTGGGCGTGAAGGCTGCAACGATGGGGTGTATTTGGTCTGGGTGGATGCTCCACATGCGGGTGTAGCCGAGTTCTTGTGCCGCACGGCGTGCAGCCTGCGACAAAGAAGCCATGTCTTTGAATTCGGTGACCACGCTGTGCGACGGCACTTTTGCGTGGGCGTGGCATGCAGCAGCAATCTCTAGCTTGGCGCGCAGCACCAAGGGGTGGCTGAACTGGCCCACCACACCCATGGCTGATTGCGGAATGGCGCCGCGGTGCGCGCTAACGAAATCCATCAGTCCCAAGGACAGGGATTCGATGCGCGGGTGAGCCGCCAGGGCATGCACCTCGCGCAGCGCACCATGGGTCTCCACCAGGGCGTGCAGAGGGATGGCTGAGCCCCCCAGGCGGTCGATCAGTTGGGCGGCCTGCTCAACATCAGCAAGCCCTTGGGACTTTGGAATCATCAGATAGGCTGGCGCCTGGCGCGCCTTGAGCACCACCTGCACCACATCAGTAAAGCGGTCGTGGCGGGCATCGAGCAGGCGCACCCCCACCCGGCCCCACCGGTTGTCTGAACCGCCCAGCAACTCCGCGATCAGGTGTGCATGCTCCACTTCGGCACCCACGGGTGCGCCGTCTTCGTTGTCCAGCGTGACATCGAAAACCGGGCCCCATTCGGCCTGCAATGCAAGGCTCTTGCGCATGCGTGCTTCTACGCCGCAATAGTGGTCGCACACGGGCAGCATCGCCGCTCCATCACCTTCTTCGAACAAGACCGAAGCGGGGTGCGCGGCCTTGCCGCTGGGCTTAAGGTGTTCGCGAATGGGGGGCACTGCACTCACATACGAGAGAAAAAGGGCCCGCAACGGATGGGCTGCGCGCCCCTGGGATTTAGCCCGACTGTACGCCCTTGTGTTGGGCTTACAGCAGGTGCTTTACGCCGTCTTGTTCGCCCTGCAGCTCGGCCAGGGTCTTGTTGATGCACTCCTGGCTGAAGGCATCTATGGTCAAGCCTTCGACAATCTTGTATTCGCCGCCGGCGCAGGTTACCGGGTAGCCGAACATGATGTCTTTGGGGATGCCGTACTCGCCGCGCGAGGGCACGCCCATGGTCACCCACTGGCCGTTGGTGCCCAGGGCCCAGTCGCGCATGTGGTCGATGGCGGCGTTGGCGGCCGAAGCAGCGGAAGACAGCCCACGCGCTTCAATGATGGCCGCACCGCGTTTGCCCACCGTTGGCAGGAACACATCCTTGTTCCAAGCGTGGTCGTTGATCATGTCCTTTACGCTGGCGCCATCAATGGTCGCGAAGCGGTAGTCGGCGTACATCGTCGGCGAGTGGTTGCCCCACACGGCCAGTTTGTGGACCGAGGCCACCGGCTTGCCAGTCTTGGCGGCCAATTGGCTCAGCGCCCGGTTGTGGTCCAGGCGCAGCATCGCGGTGAAGTTCTTCGCCGGCAGGTTCGGTGCGCTTTTCATGGCGATGTAGGCGTTGGTGTTGGCGGGGTTGCCCACCACCAGCACCTTGATGTTGCGGCTGGCAACCGCGTCCAGGGCCTTGCCCTGGGCGGTGAAGATCTGAGCATTGGCGGCCAAAAGGTCGGCGCGCTCCATGCCAGGGCCGCGTGGGCGGGCACCTACGAGCAAGGCGTAGTCGCTGTCTTTGAAGGCGGTGTTGGCGTCACTATGGGCTTCCATGCCGGCCAACAGCGGAAAGGCGCAGTCGTCGAGCTCCATCATCACGCCCTTGAGCGCCTTTTGGGCCCTTTCATCCGGAATCTCCAGCAGCTGCAGGATGACCGGTTGGTCTTTGCCCAGCATTTCGCCCGAGGCGATTCGGAACAGCAGGGCGTAACCGATTTGACCGGCGGCGCCGGTAATGGCCACGCGGACGGGCTTTTTGCTCATGGGAACTCCTCGATAGGCGACTGAAAAAGGGCCCTGTTGGCACTGGGCTAGCGCTGCGCCGCCGCGCGGACAGACGCGGCAGCTGATCGTTGCGGTGCGCCACAGGCTTGCAGCCCAATCGGATGCCCAAGGGTGCTCTTGAGTGTAGGTCAGAAACCCCCCGGTCAGCGAGGGTAACCCCGTATCTTATGTCTTATATAAGACAAAGCAGTGGACGCTCTGCGGCCGCTGTGATGCAATTCTCCGCATGGCCACCGCCACCCCACCGCGCGAAGAGGCGCCTGAAGCCGCACCCTCCTTCAGCCCGCTGTACCAACAGATCAAGGCACTGATCACCCGCAGCCTGCAGTCCGGCGAGTGGCGACCCGGGGAGGTCATTCCCAGCGAATTGGACCTGGCCGTACGCTTCAAGGTCAGCCAGGGCACGGTGCGCAAGGCCATTGATGAACTGGCCACAGAAAACCGGTTGGTGCGCCGGCAGGGCAAGGGCACCTTCGTGTCGACCCACTCCGAGCAACTCACCCAATACCGTTTCCTGCGCCTGGTTCCCGACGCCCCGGACAGTGGTGGCGAGGTGGCCCGCGTGAGCCGCCGCGTTTTGGAATGCCGCCGCGTGCGGGCGCCCGCCGATGTGGCACGAGCGCTGGAGATGAAGCCGGGTGAATCGGCGGTGCAGATCCGGCGGACGCTGTTATCCCATGGGCGCCCAACGGTATTAGACGAAATTTGGTTGCCGGGCAATCTCTTCAAAGGCCTGAGCGCGGAGCGGCTGTCGCAGTACCGCGGGCCCATGTACGCCTTGTTTGAAACCGAGTTTGGCGTCCACATGATTCGCGCCAGTGAAAAGTTACGGGCTGTGGCTGCTGATGCCTTGGCTGCAAAGTGCTTAGAACTGCCCGAGGGTTCGCCTCTTTTGAGCGTAGAGCGCTTGTCCTATTCCTATGGGGACAAGCCGGTTGAGTTGCGCCGTGGCCTGTACCACACCGCGGCTCACCATTACCGCAACGAGCTGAACTGATGAGCACCTGCACCTGGCCGCTGCCATCATTCCGGATTATGCTGCGCCGCAATATAATGCCGAATTGGCCCGATTCGACCTCGCCCCGAGGAGCGCAGTCGCCTGAAGTTGAGGAACACCACGATGGCCGAGGCTCTTAAACCGCGCCCCACTTACCGCAACATCCATATCACGCAGATCCTGCAGTACCGCTTGCCGCCTGCGGGTATTGTGTCGATCCTTCACCGTGTCAGTGGTGCGGTGATGTTCTTGTTGCTGCCGTTCATTGTGTGGCTGCTGGATGTCAGCTTGAGCTCGGAGATCAGCTATGAGCAGTTCACCGCCGCTTTCGGCGTGGGCATCGGCTTCGTGCCTGGCTGGATGGTCAAACTCTTGGTGCTGGGCCTAATTTGGGCCTATTTGCATCACTTCATCTCCGGGGTTCGCCATCTTTGGATGGACATGACACACAGCGTCACCAAGGAACAGGGCCACTCCTCGGCCATCGTCACCTTGGCCTCAAGCCTCGCGCTCACCGTCGTGCTGGGCGCCAAGCTGTTCGGGCTCATTTGAGCCGCACCTTCCTCTTTCTGACTCACGCAGTACCGAGAACACCATGCAACAGAACTACGGTTCCAAGCGCATCGTCGTGGGCGCGCACTACGGCATGCGCGACTGGCTCAGCCAGCGTGTTACCGCGGGCCTTATGGCCCTGTTTACCATCGTCTTGTTGGTGCAGGTGCTGTTCGGTGGCCCTCTGGGCTATGACCGCTGGGCGGCCGTTTTTTCCGCGCAGTGGATGAAGGTCCTGACCTTTGTGGTCATCGTGGCGCTGGGCTGGCATGCTTGGGTGGGCGTACGCGACATCTGGATGGATTACGTCAAACCGGTGGCCGTACGGCTGCTGCTGCAGGTCTTTACCATCGTGTGGCTGGTGGGCTGCACGGGCTGGTCGGTTCAGGTTCTCTGGAGGCTTTGATCATGGCAGTAGGAAGTTCCTTGCCTAAGCGTAAGTTCGATGTGGTGATCATTGGCGCTGGCGGCTCGGGCATGCGGGCCTCGCTGCAATTGGCCCGTACTGGCCTGAACGTGGCAGTGTTGTCCAAGGTGTTTCCCACCCGGTCGCACACTGTTGCCGCGCAGGGCGGTATCGGTGCTTCGCTGGGCAATATGAGCGAAGACACTTGGCACTACCACTTCTTCGACACCGTCAAGGGGTCGGATTGGCTGGGTGACCAAGACGCCATCGAGTTCATGTGCCGTGAAGCTCCGAAAGTGGTCTACGAGCTCGAGCACTTCGGCATGCCCTTTGACCGCAACCCAGACGGCACCATCTACCAGCGCCCCTTCGGCGGCCATACCGCCAACTATGGCGAGAAGCCGGTGCAGCGCGCCTGTGCTGCGGCCGACCGCACTGGCCATGCGATGCTGCATACGCTGTACCAGCAGAACGTGAAGGCCCGCACCCAGTTCTTCGTGGAGTGGATGGCGCTTGACCTCATCCGCGACGCCGACGGCGACGTGGTGGGCGTGACCGCGTTGGAGATGGAAACCGGCGATGTGCACATCCTGGAAGGCAAGACGGTGCTGCTGGCCACGGGTGGCGCAGGCCGCATCTTTGCCGCGTCCACCAACGCCTTCATCAACACCGGTGACGGCCTGGGCATGGCCGCGCGCGCCGGTATTCCATTGGAAGACATGGAGTTCTGGCAGTTTCACCCCACCGGTGTGGCTGGTGCCGGGGTGCTGCTGACTGAGGGTTGCCGCGGCGAGGGTGCCATTTTGCGCAACTCCAACGGCGAGCGGTTCATGGAGCGCTATGCGCCCACCCTGAAGGACTTGGCGCCACGCGACTTCGTTTCGCGTTGCATGGACCAGGAGATCAAGGAAGGGCGCGGCTGTGGCCCCAACAAGGACTATGTGGTCTTGGACATGACCCACCTGGGCGCCGAAACCATCATGAAGCGCCTGCCCTCGGTTTACGAGATTGGTCATAATTTCGCCAATGTGGACATCACCAAGGAGCCGATCCCGGTGGTGCCCACCATCCACTACCAAATGGGCGGCATCCCCACCAACATTCACGGTCAGGTAGTAGCGCCCGCACCGGACGGGTCGCAGCGCATCGTCAACGGCTTGTACGCGGTGGGTGAGTGCGCCTGCGTGAGCGTGCACGGGGCCAACCGCTTGGGCACCAACTCGCTGCTCGACCTTTTGGTCTTCGGCCGTGCCGCTGGTAACCACATCGTCGACTTTGCAAAGCAGTCGCGCACCCACAAGGACCTTCCGGCCAATGCCGCCGACCGTTCGTTGGCGCGCTTGGCACGTTTGGATTCAGCCACTGATGGCGAATATGCGCAGGACGTGGCCAACGACATCCGCAAAACGATGCAGCAACACGCCGGCGTGTTCCGCACCCAGGCCAGTATGGGTGAAGGTGTGGCCAAGATGGGCGCCATCACCGAGCGCGCCAAGTCGATCGCCCTGAAAGACAAGTCCAAGGTCTTCAACACTGCGCGCATCGAGGCGCTGGAAGTGGAAAACCTGGTCGAGTCTGCCAACGCTACGATGGTCTCCGCTGCCGCTCGCAAGGAAAGCCGAGGTGCCCACACGGTCAGCGATTACGGCGACACCCCCGAACACCCCAACGGCCGCAACGACCAGGAGTGGATGAAGCACACCCTGTGGTTCAGCGAAGGCAACCGCTTGGCCTACAAGCCCGTCAACCTCAAGCCCCTGACCGTCGAAAGCATTCCACCTAAGGTGAGGACCTTCTGAGGCGCTGTTGGACAGACCGAACAAAGCGGGCTCTGTCCCCAGCTGACTAAAGAACCCCTCCCACCCAAGCAGTAAAAGGCCCCCATGACCAAGCGCACCTTCCAAATCTACCGCTACGACCCTGACCAGGACGCCAAGCCGTACATGCAGACCCTCGAAGTGGAACTCGATGGTTCTGAGCGCATGCTGCTCGACGCCTTGATGAAACTCAAGGCTGTGGACCCCACGCTGAGTTTTCGCCGCTCTTGCCGTGAGGGCGTGTGCGGTTCAGACGCGATGAACATCAACGGCAAGAACGGGCTGGCCTGCCTGACCAATATGCGCAGCCTGCCGGGTACCGTGGTGCTCAAGCCGCTGCCTGGGCTGCCGGTCATCCGCGACTTGATCGTGGACATGACGCAATTCTTCAAGCAGTACCACTCCATCAAGCCCTATCTGGTCAACGATACTATTCCTCCCGAAAAGGAGCGTCTGCAGTCGCCCGAGGAGCGCGAAGAACTCAATGGCCTGTACGAGTGCATCTTGTGCGCGTCCTGCTCAACCAGCTGCCCCAGCTTCTGGTGGAACCCGGATAAGTTCGTGGGTCCGGCAGGCTTGCTGCAGGCCTACCGCTTCATTGCCGACAGTCGCGATCAGGCCACGGGTGACCGCTTGGACAACCTGGAAGATCCGTACCGCTTGTTCCGCTGCCACACCATCATGAACTGCGTGGATGTGTGCCCCAAGGGGCTCAACCCCACCAAGGCCATCGGCAAGATCAAAGAGTTAATGGTGCGGCGCGCGGTTTAAGGCGCTGTTCTCTTCACCAAGCGGTCGCACAGCGCTCAGATCATTTAGGCTCGAGCAAGCATGGTCGCTGAGACTGCAGACTTGGGTGCACAGCCTGGTAACCAGGATCTCTTGGGGGCATCGGCTCTCAACCAGCTCAAGTGGCGGTGCCGGCGGGGGCTGTTGGAGAACGATCTGTTCATTGAGCGCTTTTTCACCCGATACGAGCGCGAACTGACCAAGGGACATGCCGCTGGGCTGATGAAGTTGATGGACCTGCCCGACAACGACCTGCTGGACCTGCTGCTGCGCAGGCAGGACCCGCAAGGTGAGCTGGCAAGCGAAGGCGTACTGCAGGTGCTGACGCTGATGCGAACGCCAGCCTAAGGACTACACCGAAAGGAAGCTGCGATGATCCCCTCTGATGTGAAAGCCACCCTGTCTTTCTCCGACGGCAGCCCCAGCATGGATCTGCCCATATACAAGGGATCGGTGGGCCCCAATGTCATCGACATTCGCAAGCTCTACGGGCAGACAGGTAAGTTCACCTACGACCCGGGCTTCCTGAGCACCGCGTCTTGCAACTCAACCATCACCTACATCGACGGTGACAAGGGCGAGCTGCTCTACCGTGGCTACCCGATTGAGCAGCTGGCACAGAACTGCGACTTCATGGAGGTGTGCTACCTGCTGCTCAAGGGTGAGCTGCCCAATCCGCAGGAGAAGAAAGACTTTGACCGCTTGGTGAGCGTGCATACCATGGTCAACGAGCAGATGCAGTTCTTCTTGCGTGGCTTCCGCCGCGACGCTCACCCCATGGCGGTGATGACGGGCTTGGTAGGGGCCCTGTCGGCGTTTTATCACGACAGTACCGATGTGCATAACCCCGAGCACCGGGCCATCGCCGCGATCCGCCTGATCGCTAAGATGCCTACCTTGGTGGCCATGTCCTACAAGTACGGCATTGGTCAGCCCTACATCTACCCGAAGAATTCCCTGAGCTATTCGGCGAACTTCATGCGCATGATGTTCGCTACGCCCTGTGAAGACTACGAGCCCAACGAGGTGCTGGTGCGTGCGATGGACCGCATCTTCATCTTGCACGCCGACCATGAGCAGAACGCGTCGACCTCGACGGTCCGCATGTGCGGTTCTTCAGGCACAAACCCGTTCGCGGCCATCGCCGCTGGCGTGGCCTGCTTGTGGGGCCCGGCACACGGTGGTGCGAACGAAGCCTGCCTGAATATGCTGGGCGACATTCAAAAGCAAGGGGGAGTGGAGAAGATTGGCGAGTTCATCAAGCAGGTCAAGGACAAGAACTCCAGCGTCAAGCTGATGGGCTTTGGCCACCGCGTGTACAAGAACTACGACCCTCGCGCCAAGCTGATGCGCGAGACGTGTCACGAGGTGCTGGGCGCAGTGGGCCTGGGGAACGACCCCTTGTTCAAGCTGGCCATGGCGCTGGAAAAGATCGCCTTGGAAGATGAATACTTCGTGGCGCGCAAGCTCTACCCGAACGTGGACTTCTACTCGGGTATCGTGCAGCGGGCCATTGGTATCCCGGTGCCGCTGTTCACCGCCATCTTTGCGCTGGCCCGCACCGTGGGTTGGATTGCGCAGCTTGATGAGATGATTGGCGATCCGGAGTACAAGATCGGCCGTCCGCGCCAGCTGTTCGTGGGATCTGAGCCCCGCCACGTTAAGCCGTTGGCCCAGCGCGGTTAATCGAGCTGAACGCTGCTTTAGCGGCTGTCCAGGCCGGTGCGCTGTCCCAGGGCTTTATCGGCCCGGTGCGCGCTGTGACTGCGCCCTCACGGCGTGGCTTGGCCCGATGTGGCCTTCAGGCTGTTGGCGAAATGGCGTTGCATGGCCTGGGATGCGGCGCCCGCGTCGCCCGCGTGAATGGCCGCCATGATGGCTCGGTGCTCGGCCAATGACTGCGAGAGGCGGCCCTTCTTGAACAGGGAGTGGTGGCGGTTGAGCTTCATCACCTTGCGCAGGTCGGCCACGATCTGCGTGCGCCAGCGGTTGCCGGCCAATTCCAGCAGCTTGAAGTGAAAGGCTTCGTTGGTCGAGAAGAATGCTTCGCGCTGGCGGACTTGTTTTTCCAATTGGTCGTGCAAGGCTTGCAAGGCTTCAACCGCCCCAGTGTGTGCGCTGGCAGCCACTTCGCCGGCGGCATCGCTTTCGAGCAGAGCCAACAGCCGGTAGACCTGCTGCACATCGTCGCTGGAGGGCTCGGTCACATACGCGCCGCGGCGCACCTTCATCGTCACCAGGCCTTCTGTCGCCAGAACCTTGAGGGCTTCTCGCAAGGGCGTTCGGCTGATGCCCCAGGTGGCGGCCAGCTTCAGTTCGTCAACCCAGCTGCCGGGCTCAAGCTCCCGGTTGAAGATCTGTTGGCGCAGGCGTTCGGCCACCTCTTCGTACAAGGCGCGTGGAGCAAGGCTGTGGGCGGCCGATGCCATGGCGGGGTGCGGATTAAAGCCTGGTGCAAGTGATTCTGCATTTATAATTATGCATCACAAGCCCTCGGCTTGCTATAGACCAACCCCCCTGGTGATTCGTCCGCCCCCGGGGCATCATGCGCCGATCCAAGGAGCCTTCATGTCTGCCGACCCATTCAAGCCCACCACGATCGAGCAGTGGGCCCAGGCTGCCGCCAAATCCGCTCCGGGCGGTGACGTGTCCCAGCTGAATTGGGTGACCCCCGAAGGCATTACGGTCAAGCCGCTGTACACCGCAGCCGACACCGACGCCTTGCCGCATGCCAACACCCTGCCGGGCTTTGAGCCTTTCATCCGCGGACCCCAGGCCACGATGTACGCGGTGCGGCCTTGGACGATTCGGCAATACGCCGGCTTTTCGACTGCCGAGGACAGCAACCGCTTTTATCGCAAGGCCCTGGACGCAGGCGGGCAGGGGGTGAGCGTGGCGTTCGACCTGGCCACCCACCGAGGCTACGACAGCGACCACCCGCGGGTGGTGGGTGATGTGGGCAAGGCTGGCGTGGCCATCGATTCGGTGGAGGACATGAAGATCCTCTTCGACGGCATTCCCCTGGACCGGGTGAGTGTCTCCATGACCATGAACGGCGCCGTGCTGCCGGTGCTGGCCGGCTATGTGGTGGCCGCGGAAGAGCAGGGCGTGTCGCCCGCCCAGTTGAGTGGAACGATCCAGAACGACATCCTTAAGGAGTTCATGGTTCGCAACACCTATATCTACCCGCCTGAGCCGAGTATGCGCATCATCGGCGACATCATCGAGTACACGGCCCACCACATGCCGAAGTTCAACTCGATTTCCATCAGCGGCTACCACATGCAGGAGGCCGGGGCGAACCAAGCGCTGGAGTTGGCCTTTACCCTGGCAGACGGCAAGGAGTATGTGAAGACAGCAATGGCCAAGGGCCTGGATGTGGACGGTTTTGCTGGGCGCCTGAGCTTCTTTTGGGCCATCGGGATGAACTTCTATCTCGAGATCGCCAAGATGCGCGCTGCGCGGCTCTTGTGGTGCCGCATCATGAAAGGATTTGGCGCGAAGAGTTCCAAGAGCCTGATGCTGCGGACCCACTGCCAAACCTCGGGTTGGTCCCTGACCGAGCAGGACCCTTACAACAACGTGGTGCGTACCACCATTGAGGCCATGGCTGCAGTGTTTGGCGGTACGCAGTCGCTGCACACCAATTCCTTTGACGAGGCCATCGCACTGCCCACTGAATTCAGCGCACGCATTGCACGCAACACGCAGCTCATCCTCCAGGAGGAGACTCATATCAGCAATGTGATTGACCCGTGGGCTGGGTCCTACATGATGGAAAAGCTCACCCAGGATATGGCCGACGCGGCTTGGGCCCTCATCGAAGAGGTCGATGCCATGGGTGGCATGACCCGCGCGGTAGACAGTGGCTGGGCCAAGCTCAAGATCGAAGCGTCGGCCGCCGAAAAGCAGGCTCGCATCGACAGCGGTAAGGATGTCATTGTGGGCGTCAATAAGTACAAGTTGTCGCAGCAAGACAAGGTCGACATACTCGAGGTCGACAATGTGAAGGTTCGTGAGGGCCAGATTGCTCGGCTTCAGCAGATCAAGGCCAACCGTGAGGCAGCTCAGGTTCGGACCGCACTGCAGGCACTGACTGAAGCCGCGCGCAGCGGTCAGGGCAATCTCTTGGACTTGTCTATAAAGGCTGTGCGCCTGCGCGCCACGGTGGGCGAGGTGAGCGACGCGCTGGAGGCGGTGTTCGGCCGCCACCGTGCCGATATTCAAAAGGTGACCGGTGTGTACGCAGCCGCCTACGATTCCGCAGAGGGTTGGGAAAAGCTCAAGGGCGAGATCGCCGCCTTCGCGCAAGACCATGGCCGCCGTCCGCGGGTGATGATCGCCAAGTTGGGCCAGGACGGCCATGACCGCGGGGCCAAGGTGGTGGCCACTGCGTTCGCTGATCTTGGATTTGACGTGGACATGGGCCCGCTCTTTCAAACGCCCGAGGAGTGTGCGCGCCAGGCCATTGAAAATGACGTGCACGCAGTGGGTGTTTCCACGCTGGCCGCCGGCCACAAGACCCTGGTGCCGGCCATCATCGCCGAGCTCAAGCGGCAAGCGGCTGATGACATCGTCGTCTTCGTTGGCGGGGTGATTCCGCAGCAGGACTATGACTTCCTGTTTGAGGCGGGGGTCAAGGGGATTTATGGGCCTGGGACACCGATACCGGCTTCGGCCAAGGATGTCTTGGAGCAGATTCGTGCGGTGCAGGGGGCAGGGTGAGGGCGGCAGGCTGCGCGGCGGTGCTGCTCGGAATGGATCAGATGATCGACTGGCCGCGTGCCGCGGGCCTTGAAGCCCCAACGCAAGAAGCCTTCGCACCAATCAGTGGCGAGCCTTGGGCGACACCAACCCACCTGGGTTTGCTCCACCGGGCAAACAGCTAAACCAACCCCCCCCCACATGCTGCCCCCCCTTCTTCAGCTGTTGGACGAGATCACCGGCCCCAGCGGCGCTTACCAGCGCCGAGCCATGGCTAAGGCGATCACGCTGCTGGAGAGCACGCGCGCCGACCACCGTGTTCAGGCCGATGAACTCCTCAATGCCCTGTTGCCGCACACCGGGCGTTCTTTTAGGTTGGGGATCAGCGGTGTACCCGGTGTAGGCAAGAGCACCTTCATTGAAGCGCTGGGCCTGATGCTGATCGCCAAGGGCCACCGCGTGGCGGTGTTGGCGGTAGACCCGTCATCTACTGTCAGCGGCGGATCGATTCTGGGCGACAAAACACGCATGGAGCGGCTGAGCATGGACGAGCGTGCCTTCATTCGCCCCAGTCCCAGCAGCGGCACCCTTGGTGGCGTGGCTGAGAAGACCCGTGAAGCCATGTTGGTGTGCGAGGCGGCCGGTCATGATGTTGTCATCGTGGAAACGGTGGGTGTCGGCCAAAGCGAAACAGCGGTTTCCCGCATGACCGACATATTCGTACTGATGCAACTGCCCAATGCGGGAGACGAGCTGCAGGCCATCAAGAAGGGTGTGATGGAGCTGGCTGATCTGGTGGTCATCAACAAGGCTGATTTAGATGTCGGTGCGGCCACGCGTGCGCAGGCGCAGATCCAGTCTTCACTGCGCTTGTTTGGCTTGCACGGCAACCCCGACCATGCCCACCATAACGAAGCGGTGTGGCATCCCGGCGTGATTCAACTCAGCGCCCTCAAAGAGCAGGGGATAGACCGGTTCTGGCAACAAGTCGAACGCTTTCGTGACCTGCAAACAGCCCATGGGCAGATGGACCAGCGCCGTGTTCAACAAGCCCAGGCCTGGATGTGGGAGCGCATTGAGGCCGGCTTGCGCCAACGTTTTCGTGTCCACCCTGCCGTCGAATCGGCCCTTTCGAGCTTGCAAGAAGAGGTGGTTCAGGGGCGGGTGGCGGCATCGGTAGCCGCCAGGCGGTTGCTGGATCTGTTTCACTGAAGTCTGCAGCCGCGCACACCCACCCCTCTACCTTAAACCACCCCATCCCCGAGCGGATCACAAAAGGAGCACCCTGATGCAGGATATTCAACAGATGCTCGAGGAAAAGCGCGCTTTGGCGCGCTTGGGTGGCGGTCAAAAGCGCATTGATGCGCAGCACGCCAAAGGCAAGCTCACCGCGCGCGAGCGGCTGGAGTTGCTATTCGATGAGGGTACGTTCGAAGAGTGGGATATGTTCGTCGAGCACCGTTGTGTGGACTTCGGGATGTCAGATAACAAGATTCCGGGTGACGGTGTGGTGATCGGCTACGGCATGATCAACGGCCGATTGGCCTTTGCGTACAGCCAAGACTTCACGGTGTTTGGCGGATCTCTGTCGGAAACCCATGCCGAGAAGATCTGCAAGATCATGGACCAGGCCATGAAGGTAGGCGCGCCGGTGGTGGGGCTCAATGATTCAGGTGGCGCCCGTATTCAAGAGGGCGTGGCGTCTCTGGGCGGTTATGCCGATGTATTCCAGAAGAATGTGCTGGCCAGTGGTGTGATTCCCCAGATCAGCCTCATCATGGGCCCCTGCGCCGGTGGAGCGGTCTACAGCCCCTCGATGACCGACTTCATCTTCATGGTCAAGGACTCGTCTTATATGTTCGTGACCGGCCCTGAAGTGGTGAAAACCGTCACCCACGAGGAGGTCACCGCTGAGGAGCTCGGAGGCGCACTCACCCACACCACCAAGAGCGGTGTAGCGGATCTGGCCTTTGAAAACGATGTGGAGGCGCTGCTGATGCTGCGGCGCTTCTTCAACTACCTGCCGTTAAATAACCGCGAAAAGCCGCCGGTACGGCCCAGCGGCGACCCGGGAAACCGGCTCGATCATTCGCTGGACACCCTGGTGCCCGACAACCCCAATAAGCCCTACGACATCAAGGAGTTGATCGTCAAGGTGGTAGACGACGGCGAATTCTTTGAGTTGCAGCCCGGCTATGCCGCCAACATCGTGATTGGCTTTGGGCGTATGGAAGGGCAGACCGTGGGCGTAGTAGCCAATAACCCTTTGGTGTTGGCCGGATGCCTAGACATCAAGAGCTCGATTAAGGCGGCGCGCTTTGTGCGTTTCTGCGATGCTTTCAGCATTCCGGTGGTGACCTTTGTGGATGTGCCGGGCTTCATGCCCGGTACCTCACAAGAGTACGGCGGCATCATCAAGCATGGCGCCAAGCTCCTGTACGCCTACGCTGAGTGCACCGTACCGAAGATCACCGTCATCACCCGCAAGGCTTACGGCGGCGCCTACGACGTCATGGCTTCCAAGCACCTGCGCGGCGATGTGAACTTCGCCTGGCCCAATGCCGAGATCGCGGTGATGGGCGCCAAGGGCGCTGTGGAGATCATCTTTCGTGAAGACAAGGGCGACCCTACCAAGCTGGCTGCACGGGAAACGGAGTACAAGGCGCGCTTTGCCAATCCCTTCGTGGCAGGTGCACGCGGCTTCATCGATGACGTGATTCAGCCACATGAGACGCGTAAGCGCATTTGCCGATCGCTGAAGATGCTCAAAGACAAGAAGTTGCAAAACCCGTGGCGCAAGCACGGCAACATTCCGCTTTGAAAGGCGGGAATCAAACGATATGTTTCAAAAAATACTGATTGCCAACCGCGGCGAGATCGCCTGTCGGATCATCAAGACGGCATGCAAGATGGGCATTGCCACTGTGGCGGTGTATTCCGAAGCCGACAAGGACGCACGCCATGTGGAACTGGCCGATGAGGCCGTGCTGCTCGGGCCAGCGCCTTCTCGCGAGTCCTACCTGGTCGCCGATAAGATCATCGCGGCCTGTAAGCTAACGGGTGCTCAAGCAGTGCACCCCGGATACGGGTTTCTGTCGGAGAACGAAGCCTTTGCCAAGCGCTGCGAGGAAGAGGGTATCGTCTTTATCGGTCCCAAGTACTACTCGATTGCGGCCATGGGCGACAAGATCGCATCCAAAAAGCTGGCTATTGAAGCACGGGTCAACACCATCCCAGGCTACAACGATGCCATCGACAGCCCCGAGCAGGCGGTGGAGATCGCCAAGAGTATCGGCTATCCGGTGATGATCAAGGCCAGTGCCGGTGGTGGCGGTAAGGGCCTGCGGGTGGCCTTCAACGACAGGGAGGCCCACGAGGGGTTTGCCAGTTGCCGTAACGAAGCCAGCAACAGTTTTGGCGACGACCGTGTCTTCATCGAGAAGTATGTGCTGGAGCCGAGGCATATCGAGATTCAGGTGCTGGGCGACGCACACGGCAACATGGTCTATCTGTGGGAGCGCGAGTGCTCGATACAACGCCGTCACCAAAAAGTCATTGAGGAGGCGCCTTCTCCCTTCATCAGCGAAGCCACCCGCCAGGCTATGGGTGAACAAGCAATAGCGCTGGCCAAGGCGGTGAAGTATCAGAGTGCAGGCACGGTGGAGTTCGTGGTCGGTAAAGACCAAGACTTCTACTTCCTGGAGATGAACACCCGGCTGCAGGTGGAGCATCCGGTGACGGAGTGCATCACCGGGCTGGACCTCGTGGAACAAATGATTCGGGTGGCCGCAGGGGAGGAGTTGTCTTTTACCCAAGAACAGCTTTCCCGCGATGGCTGGGCCATCGAGTGCCGCATCAATGCAGAAGACCCCTTCCGAAACTTTCTGCCATCAACAGGCAGGCTGGTGCGCTATCAGCCGCCGGCACAAAACCTGGAGCATGGACGCAACACGCTGCAAGGCTCCGCTTATGAAAACGGGCAATATGGTGGCGTACGCGTGGACACCGGTGTGTACGAAGGGGGTGAGATCCCCGTGTACTACGACTCCATGATCGCCAAGCTCATCGTTCACGGTCGTGACCGCAACGAGGCTATCACCAAGATGCGCGAGGCTCTCAACGCCTTCATGATCCGCGGTGTCAGCAGCAATATCCCCTTCCAGGCTGCCCTGCTGGCGCATCCCAAGTTTATAAGCGGTCAGTTCAACACCGGTTTCATTGCAGAACATTACGGCAAGGGGTTCCGCGCTGAAGATGTGCCCCACGATGATCCATCTTTCCTGATTGCCATTGCAGGCTTCGTGCGCTGCAAAGCGCGCCATCGTGCCGCTGGCATCAGTGGTCAAGTCGTGGGTCATGAAGTGGGCCATGTGAGCGATTTCGTGGTGGTCGTCCTGGGGGCGGAGGGACGCCACGAGTACCACCAGGTGCAGGTGGGTGAGTTTGAACCGGTCTCGGGCAAGGCCGAGGTCAAGGTCGATGGGCGGACCCTCGCCATCCAAAGCCGGACCAAGCTGGGCGACATCCTGATGGTGGGCACCGTCAATGGCCAACCGTTCAGTGCCCAGGTGGAGCGCGGGACAGCACGCCAACCCTTGGCCCTGCGAATCGCCCACAACGGCACGGCCATCGCCGCTCTGGTGCTCTCACCGCGTGCTGCGGCGATGTTCAAGCTGATGCCTTACAAGGCACCGCCTGATCTGTCCAAGATGCTGTTGTCCCCTATGCCAGGGCTGCTGGTCAATGTGGCGGTGCAGCCCGGCCAGAAGGTCTTGGCCGGGGAGCGGTTGGCCGTGATCGAGGCGATGAAGATGGAAAACATGCTCACCGCCTCACAGGACTGTGTGGTCAAGTCGGTCAAGGTCAGCGTGGGCGAGAGCCTAGCGGTGGACCAGACGATCATCGAGTTTGAGTGAACCGTCCGCGGAGACTTCAGCCATGAGCCAGACCAAACCCTTTCGTGTCTTGGGCATCCAGCAGGTGGCCATCGGCGGCCCGAGCAAGGCTCGGCTGCGCAGTCTGTGGGTGGACCTGCTGGGTCTGCAGGTCAAGAGCAGCTTCGTGAGTGAGCGCGAAAATGTGGATGAGGACATTTGTGCCTTGGGCTCAGGGCCCTTCGCTGTGGAGGTGGATCTCATGCAGCCCTTGGACCCCGAAAAGAAGCCCGCCGTGCACACCACGCCGCTCAACCACATAGGCCTGTGGGTAGATGACCTGCCCGAGGCGGTCGAGTGGCTCAGCCGCCAGGGCGTTCGTTTTGCGCCCGGGGGCATCCGCAAGGGCGCCGCGGGCCACGACATCACCTTCATCCATCCCAGGGCCAGCGACGAATTTCCCTTGGGCGGGGAGGGTGTGCTGATCGAGTTGGTGCAGGCGCCCGAAGAGGTGGTCCGAGCCTTGGGTTGACCCAAGACCCGGCGGCCCAGCCCTCAAGGGTTGCCAACGCCGCAGCGCTGGAGGTCGGCCACCACCGGTTGTGGCCGGGGTTTCAGTCCCTGAGGGCTCCAGGAGGGGCAACTCCAAGCTTTGGCACGCGGCATACAGCATGCAGGTGGGGGTACCGCCGCTGGCGCATGATGCTCCACGCTCGGCTCTAAGCAGGACGTAGCCCGGTGCCTGGCACTGCGGGCGCGTGATCAATCCCAAGCTGGTGAACGAGCAGATTTGCGGCGCGATTGTGCAGGGCATTGGCGGTGCCTTGTTCGAGGAGTGTCGGTGCGACGAGAACGGCCATTTGCTCAACGGATCGATGGTGAACTACTTGGTGCCGATGGCCGGGCAAATGCCCGACATTGAAGTGGTGCATCTGCAAACGCTCACCCGCTCGTTGCAGTTGGGGGCCAAAGGTGCTGGCGAGGCTGGCACAGCAGTCGTCCACGACCGCCGGCCCCACCCCACCCCACCCCACCTCACCCCAACACAGGGCCAAACCTCTAACGCCCATACCCACTCAGGCAAGACCAACGCCCCCAAATCAAGCCAAAATACGAGGTTTTACCGTGAGCCTTCCCATGACCGGCCGCACCCTTTACGACAAGCTCTGGGACGAACATGTCGTCCACACCGAGGAAGATGGCACCTCCGTCCTCTACATCGACCGCCACCTGGTGCACGAGGTCACGAGCCCCCAGGCCTTCGAGGGCTTGCGCTTGGCGGGCCGCAAACCCTGGCGCATCACGTCCATCGTGGCCACAGCCGACCACAACACGCCCACTACCGGATGGGAGTTGGGGCTCGATGGCATCACCGACCCCACTTCGCGCCAACAGGTCGTCACCCTTGACGAGAACATCCGCAGCGTTGGGGCTGCCGCCTACTTTCCCTTCCTCGACGAGCGTCAGGGCATCGTTCACGTGATCAGCCCCGAGCAGGGCGCCACACTGCCCGGCATGACGGTGGTGTGCGGCGACAGCCACACCTCCACCCACGGTGCATTTGGCGCCTTGGCGCACGGCATCGGCACGTCTGAAGTGGAGCATGTGCTGGCCACCCAAACCCTGTTGGCCAAGAAGGCCAAGAACATGTTGGTGAAGGTCGAGGGCGATCTGGCGCCTGGCATCACCGCCAAAGACGTGGTGCTGGCCATCATCGGCAAGATTGGGACCGCTGGCGGCACCGGCTACACCATTGAGTTCGGTGGCAGCGCCTTGCGCAGCCTGTCCATGGAAGGCCGTATGACGGTGTGCAACATGGCCATTGAGGCCGGTGCCCGAGCCGGCCTTGTGGCCGTGGACGACAAAACCATTGCGTACGTGAAGGGCCGTCCCATGGCGCCCAGGGGCGTGGAGTGGGACCAGGCCGTGGGCTACTGGCGCACCCTGCATTCCGACCCCGACGCGAAATGGGACGCTGTGGTGGGGTTGGATGCGGCGCAGATTCGTCCGCAAGTGACCTGGGGCACCTCGCCCGAGATGGTGCTGTCGATTGAAGACCGCGTGCCCGACCCCGACAAGGAAAAGGACGCGAGCAAGCGTGCTGCCATCGAGAACGCGCTGAAGTACATGGGGCTTGAACCCAATAAAGCGATCAACGACATCTGCGTGGACAAGGTGTTCATTGGTTCCTGCACCAACAGCCGGATTGAAGACATGCGCGAGGCTGCAGCCATGGTCAAGCGCATGGGTGGGCGGGTGGCCTCCAATGTGAAGTTGGCCTTGGTGGTGCCCGGCTCGGGCCTTGTGAAGGTTCAGGCTGAGGCCGAGGGTCTGCACGAGGTGTTCAAGGCTGCCGGTTTTGAGTGGCGCCAGCCCGGCTGCTCGATGTGCCTGGCCATGAATGCCGACCGCCTGGAGCCTGGCGAGCGCTGCGCTTCGACCAGTAACCGCAATTTTGAAGGGCGGCAAGGTGCCGGTGGCCGCACACATCTGGTGAGTCCGGCCATGGCAGCTGCAGCGGCGCTGGCTGGCCACTTTGTGGACATTCGCCGCATCGCCTAAGGACACCCCTATGAAACCCTTTACCGCGCATACAGGTGTCGCCGCACCCCTAAACCGCGAAAACGTTGACACCGACGCCATCATTCCCAAGCAGTTCTTGAAGTCCATCAAGCGTTCGGGATTCGGGCCCAATCTGTTTGACGAGTGGCGCTACTTGGACCGCGGTGAGCCGGGCCAGGACTGCAGTGGCCGCAGGCTCAACCCCGACTTTGTGCTAAACCAGGTGCGCTATGCAGGTGCTTCCGTCTTGGTGGCCGGGCGTAATTTTGGTTGTGGTTCCTCGCGCGAGCATGCACCCTGGGCGCTGGAGCAGTTCGGTTTTCGGGCGCTGATTGCCCCGAGCTTCGCCGACATCTTCTTCAACAACTGCTTCAAGAACGGCTTGTTGCCCATCGTGTTGCCCGACGCGGCCGTGGCACAAATCTTTGACGAGATCAACGGCTTCCCCGGCTATAAGCTGACCATTGATTTGCCCCGCCAGGTGGTGGTCAAGCCTGATGGCGCCGAGATACCTTTTGAGGTGCAGGCATTTCGCAAGCAGTGCCTGGTCAACGGCTGGGATGACATTGGCTTGACGCTGCGGCATGCCGACAAGATCCGATCCTTTGAGGCTGAGCGCTTGGTCAAGATGCCCTGGCTGGCGCACCAGATGCATTGAAGCCCAATGCACCCAGTAGACCATCCAATACCGGATAGACAGGGGCCCCTGCTGAACCCGCCGCGCACCGAGTGCCGGCCCCCCAACCAGAAAGTGTGTGCATGAAGATTGCCGTGCTGCCCGGCGATGGAATTGGCCCGGAGATCGTCGCCGAAGCGGTGAAGGTGCTGCAGGCCCTCGAACTTCCCTTGGAGCTGGAATGGGCCGATGTGGGTGGTACGGCTTATGAGACCAGTGGCCACCCGCTGCCTGAGGGAACGTTGAACCTGGCCAAGGCTGCCGACGCCATTTTGTTCGGCGCTGTGGGCGATTGGAAGTACGACAAGCTCGACCGCCCCTTGCGCCCCGAGCAGGCCATTCTGGGTTTGCGCAAGCACCTGGGCCTGTTCGCCAATTTCCGCCCGGCCGTCTGCTACGAGCAGCTGACCCACGCTTCCAGCCTCAAGCCCGAGTTGGTCGCAGGCCTGGATATCCTGATCATCCGCGAGCTCACCGGCGATATTTACTTTGGGCAGCCCCGCGGCAGGCGAACCGCCACGGATGGTCACTTTCCCGGCAGCGAGGAAGCCTTCGACACGATGCGCTACAGCCGCCCGGAGGTCGAGCGCATTGCGCATGTGGCTTTCCAGGCCGCGCGCAAGCGCGGCGGTAAGCTCACCAGCGTGGATAAAGCCAATGTGCTGGAGACCTTCCAGTTCTGGAAAGACATCGTGACCGATGTGCACCAGCACTACCCGGATGTGAAGCTGGACCACATGTACGTAGACAACGCTGCCATGCAGCTCGTGAAGACGCCCAAGTCATTTGATGTGATCGTCACGGGCAATATGTTCGGCGACATCTTGTCCGACGAGGCCTCCATGCTCACCGGCTCCATCGGCATGCTGCCATCGGCGTCTTTGGACAAGCAAAACAAGGGCCTGTACGAGCCTAGCCACGGTAGTGCACCGGATATCGCCGGCAAAGGCGTGGCCAACCCGCTGGCCACCATTTTGAGTGCAGCGATGATGCTGCGCTTCACGCTGAACCAGGAGGCTGCTGCTCAACGCATTGAAGCAGCGGTGCAGAAGGTGCTGTGGCAGGGCTTGCGCACGGCCGACATATACAGCGAGGGCACCGCTCGAGTGGGTACGGCGCAGATGGGCGACGCGGTGCTGGCCGCGCTGCGCGCTTAGATTCGGCGCAGCAGCGCACCCAGGCCCAGCAGCGCACAGGCCAGGGCCACACAGGCACCGCTGGGAGCGTCCCACCACCAGGAGCCCGCCAGACCAACCAAGCCTGCGAGCAGCCCCAGGCTTGCAGCCGGCAAGATGCGGCCAGGATGGAAGGTCTCGCTTGCATCGGATTGCTCCTGCAACCACAGGGCGGGAGCGATCAAGAGTGCGAAGACCACGAAGAGACCCAGCACCGGGACGGCGAGGCTCACCACCGCGGCAAAACTGGCGTAGAAAGGGGCGTCGCGTTGCAGCAGATGGGGGCGCCAGATCAACAACGCCCACAGCGCCGCGGCGGCCGCGCACAGCACCAGTACCGGCGGGCCCTGGGCCCACAGCAGGTCGGCGGCCAAAAGTTCGAGCATACGGTCACGGCCGTGGACATCCAGTCTGGCGCCCAACAGCGCCAGACAGGCAAACAACACGTAGAGCAAACCGATGAGCGCCTCGCGTCGCGCCGGCCATCGCACGCTGATCCAGGCCACGGCCGCTGCGCACACCAAGGCCCCGGCCAATCCCGGCAAGTCGGCCGCTTGGGCATGACCTCGATGGAGCAGCACCATCGACCACAGCGACCCGGCTGCAGCGGCCTGTGCCACGGCTAGATCGATGAAAACCACACCGCGGGCAAGTACCTGGCGGCCCAGGGGCACCAGCGCGAGCGCCCCGGCGAGTAGGGCCAGCGCAGGCCAAGCAAACCAAGTATCCAACGTTCGAGCCTACTGCACCGTCACCGCCTCAAGGCGTGGGGCGCGGCAGTTGGCGGATGAGGTTGTCTACCAGATGATCGAACCACTGCTCCAAGGCGCGGGGTGCAGAGGGTTGGGTCACCGTGGCCGGCAGCACCACCAAGGGCCGGGCCGGCTGGGCCCGATCGGTCAGCCACCGCCCTGATCGGGGGTCCTGATGCGAGGCCACGACCACCGCCAGCGGAGGGCTGGCGGGCCAGCGTTGCAGCAGCCCGTTGAGATGCGAGGGGGTGGGTGGCAGCCCGGGCCTGGGCTCCAGATCCATGACCTGCTGCATGCCCAGCCAGTCCCACAAATAGGCAAAGCTGCTGTGCTGGGCCGCTACCGCCTGTCCCTTCAGGCCGTGGGCGCGTTGTCGCAACTGGGCAATGTGACTGGACCATCGCACTTCGAAAGCGGCCTGTCGAGCCGATACCGCCGCAGCGGACGCTGGCCAGTGCCGTTGCACGTGGGCGCTCAAGGCCCGAGCCACCATGGCCAGCCGCTCGGGGTCCGCGTGCAAGTGCGGGTTACCATCCGGGTGCACATCACCGGCGAAGGGGTTAAGCGTGGCCGCTTGCGGGTTGATCAAGCTCACATGCGAGGCGGCATAGAACATGCCTTTAGCCCCGTCTTGCACCCGCGCGTTGCCTGCGCGCTGTTGCAGCGCCGGCAGCCAGCCGGCTTCCAGGCCTCCACCGGTGCACACGGCCAGGTCGGCCTGGCGCAACTGGGCGATCAGCGCAGGCCGGGCTTCGATATGGTGCGGGTCCTGCAGTACTGTGGTGGCGCTGAACACCTGCGCGTCCGGCAGCAACTCGTGGGCCAGAGCCGCCCACTCGGGCTCGCAAGCGAAGACGCGCACAGGTGTGGCCGTCTGGGCCGCGGCGACCGCAGGCCACAGCACCAAGCTGCACAGGCCCACTGCGGCAATATGCAGCACGCCGCGCATCAGAAGTTGTGGGCGCCGTGCGCGCCGAAGGCCACCACGTATTGCAGCGACACCAGGCGCCGCGCCGCATACTTGAATCCCTGAGCGTCGCGGTTGGTGGTCCACTGCAGGCGCAGGGACTGTCGGTGGGAGGGTTTGTAGACCAGCATCATGGCCTGTTCGTTCAGGCGCGCCGGATCCACATCATCGTCGTGGGCAAAGCCTGCCCGCAGCCGATCGGCCCGCACGCCGGCCTCGAAGTCCGGGCGGAAGCGCCACACCACCGACAGGGATGATCCTTCGTGGCGGCGCCCCATCAGCGCGGCATCTGGCAGACCACTCAGGCGGGCGTGCTCCAGCACGACGCGCACCTGTTGCTGGCGGGGGTTGCCGTTGGGGGCCCACTTCCAGGCCAGATCCAACATCGCCAAGCGCCGCCCGGCAAAGGCTGCCCCGTGGCCGTGGCCTTCATGGTCATCGCCGTGGCCATGTTCTTCATCATGGTCGTCATGCTCCGCCGCCGAAGCCCGCCGGTTGATCAGCAGCGCAGCACCGGCCTGCCAGGCCTGGTTCGCCCCCAAATCCGAGCCGAACTTGCTGGTGAAGGTGGTGACTCCGTTGCGCGAGCGGCGCATGCCATCGGGGCTCAGCTTGCGACCGCTGAAGGCTTCGATACCCAATTGCAGGTAGAACGGCGTTGGGGCCGTCCAGTTCAGGCGTACGCCGTCATCGAAGTAATGATGTCCCAGGAAGGCCCGGTACATCGCCGGGCGCTCAACGAAGTCGTCGGCATGGGGGTGCTGCTCGTTTAGGTAGCCCACCTGGGAAGCGAAGCGCCCGGCGCGCGCCTGCAGGCCGGCAGGCAGGGTACGGGTCTCCACGAGAAACTTCTCGACCTGGCGTTCCAGCTTACCCTCGTGGGTGGCGCCAACGAGGATGGCCTCGCCCGCCAGATGCCGGCCCAGGGTGCCACGGGCGAGCAGGTCGGAGTGACCCAGGCCCAGGCCTTCATCGCGCAGGCCCAGGGGCACCCCCTTACCCATGTAGGCCGTGTCGATCACGGCGCCGAATTGCCAGCCGCTGGTGGGCATGGGGCGGGGTTGGGGTGCGACGGTTTGCGCGGCGGCTGAGCCGGCGCTCCACAGCAGGCACGCTGTCAGAACCGCCGGCAGAATCTGGCGGCAGGCAAGGGCCGGCGAGCGGCCGTTTGTAGAGTTTGCAATCGGGGTGCGCATGACGGGGGAGTTTGAATTTATGATGTTGCGGGTAATTGTAATGCGAATGCAATCTTATTAAGACGGGGACTGATGGAACGCAATACGCGCCAGCGCACCGCCATCCGGCAGGCCATCGAGACGGCCGGACGGCCTTTATTGCCGGCTGAAGTGTTGGAGGCGGCTAAACGCGAAGTGCCCGGGCTGAGCCTGGCCACCGTCTATCGGGGCCTGAAGGCGCTCGTGGAGGATGGGCTGCTTGCCACGGTTTCGCTGCCGTCAGAGGTGACGCGCTACGAGGTTGCGGGTCACCAACACCACCATCACTTCCAGTGCCTGGGTTGCCAGCGTGTGTTTGACGTACACGCCTGCCCGGGCGACCTCGGCCGCTTGGCGCCGCCGGGCTTCAGCGTGGAGTCACACGACCTGACACTTTACGGGCGCTGTGGGGATTGCAGCCCGAAAAAGCCGACGCTTGATGCAAAGTCGAAAAAGGTGGTCCCGATTAGGTGCTGAGGTCAGGTGCTGCGTCGAAGTCGCGGGAATCGTGCCGCTCGCGCAATTGCAGGGCTGGATCGCCGCTGACTTTGTTGACCCGGCGCCCGCGCTGTACTGCGGGCCTCGCGGCAAGTTCATCAGCCCATCGCACCAAGTGGGTGTACTCGTGCACCTGCAGGAACTCCCCAGCGTTGTACAGCAGACCTTTGGCCATGCCGCCATACCAGGGCCAGATCGCCATGTCGGCCACGGTGTAGTGGTCTCCGCAGATGTAGCGCTGCTCAGCCAACAGGCGGTTGAGCACATCCATCTGCCGCTTGGTCTCCATTGCGTAGCGGTCGATAGCGTATTCAATCTTGAAGGGCGCGTAGGCATAAAAGTGGCCGAAGCCACCGCCGACAAAGGGCGCGCTGCCCATCTGCCAAAACAGCCAGCTCAGGCATTCCGCTCGGGCAGCTCGTTCGGTAGGTAAAAAGGCGGCAAACTTTTCGGCCAAATACACCATGATGGCGCCGCTTTCAAACAAGCGTACCGGCGTGGCTTCGCTGCGGTCCAACAGGGCGGGAATCTTCGAGTTGGGGTTCACCGCCACAAAGCCGCTGCCAAACTGCTGGCCTTCGCCAATGTTGATCAACCAGGCGTCGTAATCGGCACCGGTGTGGCCCAGCTCAAGCAATTCCTCCAACAAGATGGTGACCTTTTGGCCATTGGGGGTGCCCAATGAATACAGCTGCAACGGGTGGCGACCCACGGGAAGATCCCGCTCGTGTGTGGCCCCTGCCATCGGACGGTTGATGTTGGCAAAGCGCCCGCCATTGCCTTGCCTCCACTGCCAAACGGCAGGGGGGGTGTAGTCGGCGGGTTGGTTGGGAGGCAGGTCGGGAGACTGGTCTTGGCTCATGTCCAAGATTGCACCACAGGCAGCTCTATGCTGCCGATCAGTCGGCCCGAGCGCCCGACTCCTGCACCACCTTGTTCCACTTGGCGATTTCAGCAGCCTGGTGCCGCGCCAATTCCTCCGGGCTGGAAATCCAGGTTACCAGGCCCAGGGACTTCATCCGCTCCTCCACTTCAGGCAGCTTGAACACCCGCTGCAGTTCAGCGTTCAAGCGCGCCACCACTTCTCTGGATGTGCCAGCCGGCGCGAACACGGCAAACCAAGTCGTGGCCTCAAAGCCCGGCACTGTTTCGGCCACGGTGGGAACATCGGGTGCCGCCAGAGAACGCTTGGCGGTGGTTTGCGCCAGGGCGCGAATCTTGCCCTCGCGCGCCATGGGCAGGGCCGATGGCATGTTGTCGAACATGGCCTGGATCTGGCCCCCTACCAGGTCGGGGATGGCGAACTGCCGGCCCTTGTACGGCACGTGTTGCATCTTGGTGCCGGTCATCGATTTGAAGAGCTCACCGCTGACATGGACCGACGTGCCGATGCCCGGAGAGCCGAAGCTCACTTTGTCGGGGTTAGCCTTGAGGTAGGCGATGAACTCGGCGACGTTTCGCACCGGCAGCGCATTGGTGACCACCAGCAGGTTCGGAGCCGAGGCCACATGGGCCACTGGGGTGAAGTCTTTGACCATGTCGTAAGACATCTTGGAATAGAGCGAGCCGTTGATAGCGTGTGTGCCCACCGTGGCCATCACCAGCGTATGCCCGTCAGGGGGCGACTTGGCCACAAAGTCAGCACCGATATTGCCGCCAGCACCTGGCCGGTTGTCGACCACGATGGTTTGGCCCAGCGAGGCCTTTTCGGAAAACAGGCGGGCCAGGATGTCCGGCGCGCCTCCGCTGGGGAAGGTCACCACCAAGCGGATGGGCTTGGACGGATAAGCCTGCGCCTGCGCCATCTGGGGCCACAGCCCAATGGCCACCGCGCTGAGCAACACCAGGGCACCGAGTGCACGGATGCCTAAGCCCATTCGATGAGAAGCGTGAACCATGATGAAGCTCCAGAACGATAAAACTCGTCGCAGCTTGGCCCTATTGTTGGGCAGCTTGCCTCAAGGTTTGCTCGGGGGGGAACCGTAGCTCAGGCGGCGCCACAGGGCCTCCGCGGGGCCCAAATCATGGCGTGCCAGCCACCAGGCCGCCAAGGGCACCTGCACCAGCAGGTACAGCAGCAGGGCCAGCCCCGACAGCGCCGCTGGCCCGAATTGGTTCCAGTAGCCCAAGCCCCAGCCTTGAAATATCAGGGCGCCCAGCAGCGACTGCATCAGGTACATCGTCAGGGGCATGCGACCCACCCGCGCCAGGAGTCCGCGCAGCCAGGTCCCGCGGCCGCCCAGACACCAGCGCAGCACCCATCCGGCATACGCCAGCACCATCAGCACCCGGTGCGTATCGCCCAGCATCCAGCCCAGCATCACCTGAGTCGTTGGGGCGGTTTGGCGATCGTGGTCGGCGGTGAGCGACGAACTGGCCATCCAACACGCCAAGCCCAGACCGAGCAGCAACAGCAACGCCTTCAAGCCTGCAAAGGTCAGCAGCCACTGGGCGAGTGGACCATCACGCTGCTCCCACCCGCAGCGCTGCATCCACAGGCCCAAAACGGCCGTGCACAGCAGCGACAGCCAAAACCAGCTCGACGACTGCCAAAGATGCTTATGGGAGTACAGCCACCAAGACTCTTGCAAGCGCAGCGCCACACCGGGCCACCAAGGCCCAGCTCCAAAGACGGCGTTGTCCAGGGTCATGAGGTCGTGGAAGAGGCGTTGCTCGGCCTCATGGCCCTGCGGGGTCCAAAGCTGCGATACCCAAACGCCGTGGGCAAACTGCGCCAGCAGCAGCGCCAGGGCCAGCACCAAGAGGCTGGGAGCCGACCAAGCGCGAACGGACCACAAGATCAGGCCCAAGACTGCATAAATATGCAGCACATCCCCGCCCCACAACAGGGCGATGTGCAGGAGTCCAAAGCCCATGAGCACCGCCAAGCGGCGCCACAACACGACGGCCTCGCCGGCAGCAAAGAGCCGCTCCATTTGCAGGGCCATCCCCATGCCAAACAGCAAGGTGAACAGCCCATTGAACTTGCCTTCCAGCAGCATGCCGCTGAACAGGTGGGCCGCCGAGTCCAGCGCACCATGGCCATCGGTTTCGGCACTGGCCACCGCGTCCGGCATGAAGAGGCTGCTGCTCATACCGGGCATGTTCATGATGAAGATGCCCAGCAAGGCAACGCCGCGCATCACATCGAGCGCCTCAATGCGCTGGGCAGGGCTGGTGGGCCTGGCCGTCATGGATGCTGCTTCACCCAACGCCGGACGTTGTCGCGCAAGAGCTCCAGTGGCATACCGCCGTTCATCAACACCACCTCATGAAACTCGCGGACGTCAAACCGCGGGCCGAGGGCGGCCTCGGCTTCCCGCCGCATATCCAGGATGGCCAGTTGTCCCACTTTGTAGGCGGTGGCTTGGCCTGGCGCGACCACGTAGCGCTCGACTTCTCGTTCAATTTCAGAAGCAGGCATCCCGGTGTGTTCGATCATGTAGGTGATGGCTCGCTCGCGGCTCCACCCCTTGGCGTGTAGGCCGGTGTCGACCACCAAACGCGCCGCCCGAAACAGTTCCGCTTGAAGCCGACCCAGGTCACCCAAGGGGTCATCGTCATACAGGCCCATATCGGTTTTGGCAATGCGCTCAGCGTAAAGTGCCCAACCTTCGGCATACGCGGTGAAGTTGGCCATTTGGCGCATCAGCGGCACGCCGGCGATCGACAGCGCTGCGGCGGCCTGAAAGTGGTGCCCCGGGGCTCCCTCGTGGATCATGAAGCTGGCCAAAGTCCAGCGAGGGTTGTCTGCGGTGTCCTTGAGGTTGATGTAGAAACGCCCCGGGCGAGACCCGTCCAGGGCCGGGCCGCTGTAGTAACCCCCCGGGCTGCTGTCTTGTTGGTATTGCGGTACCCGAACAATCTCCAAAGGGTGCGGTGGTACCGTCTTGAAGTGGCGGGGGGCCACCTGCATGACCCTCTCGTGGATGGCCTGTAGGTGCGCGATCATGGCCGCGCGGCCTTCATCGGTGTTGGGGAAGATTTCCCCGGGTCGGTGGTTTAGTTCCGCTACACGTTGCGCCAAGGACAGGCCGGCGCGACCAATACCCTGCGTATCCAAGATGGCCAGCATCTCGGTCATGAGCCGGGCCACCTCGCTCAGGCCCAAGCTGTGGATCTCTTGTGCGGTCATGCGGGTGGTGGTGTGCGATGCCAGCGCGGCTGCGTAAATCTCGCGTCCTTGCGGTATGCGCTCAATGCCTGCCCTTGAGTCGGTATGTTTGAGCAGGGCTTCATGCAGTTCGATGAGTTGCTGGTACCCGGGCAGGATGCGCCGCCGCAGAATGTCTTGGGCCTGTTGTCCCAGTTCGACCGCCTGGGCCGCGCTGACCGATTCGACCATCCGAAGCCGTTCATGCAGGCTGCTTACCAGCAAATGGTCAGCCGGTGCTGCTGCCGCGAAGGCTCTGAGCTGCTCCAGCACTCTGCGTACGATGAAGTCGGGCGGCACCACGCCGTGGTCTCGGTCTTCGGCCACCCGCTGATGGGCCTGTTGCAGGATGTCTCCAAAGGCCTCTAGTCGCTTCAGATAGCGCTGGGCGCCCCGATGGCTGCGGATGGGATGCACATCGGTGAGGAACTGCGGCAACTGCACTGTCACGCCGTCAAGTTGGGTCAGCCGATAGCCGCCGCGCTCAAAGCTCGCTTGAGCAATCTGATCGTCCATCATCCACGCTGCGATGGCCCATGTGAGCCGATCTTGACCCTCAAGGCCCTGTGGACCGTAGCGGTTCAGGCCTTCACGCGACCGGCGGAGGAACGCCAGAGAGTCCAACTCCTGCTGTCGTGTGAAGGCGGTGAGCTTGTGGCCGTGGAAGTCCAGTAGGGTATCGTCCAGCAGCCCCAGCGAGGTCAGGGATTCCGGCGAACGCAACAGGGATTGCAGGGTGATCTTGTTGATGTAGTTGTTCAGGCCGACCGGCGTAAACCAGAACCAACACGATGCAGCGGCCAGGCCTGCCAGCACCAAGCCGACCCCAGCGGCCAGAACCGTTCGGATCGTGAATCTCATCGGGCGGTGCGCGACCAGTTCAGTGCCCATTGCGTCAGCACAATGACCACCAAGAAGTCACCCCAGGTCGTGTAGTAGAGCCAGGCGTCTTTTGAAAGGCTCACGGCCACCGCTAGGTTGATGCCCGCCATCGTGTAGCCACACAAGGCCATACCTATGGACAGCCGCTGCAGGTTTAAATCGCGGTAGGCCATGTAAGTGGACAGCCTGCGCGCCATGACGCGTCCTCCGGCCAGGGCATCCACGGCGAAACAGGTGGCGGCGATGCTGCCCATGATGGTGGCCTTGAGTTGGACCGCAAACTCCGACTCGAAGTACCAGGAAAAGCCTGCAGACAAGAGCATCATCACCACACCAAACAGCGCCAAGCCACCCAGCAGGTCAAACTTGCGCGGCGCAAATTGGTTGATTAGCCACTGGATGGGCACCAAGGACAGGCCTACTGCTGCCGTGACCAGCGCCGCGGTGCGCAGGTCGATGGTCTTGCCCACCACGAAGAACAACAGGCCCAGCGCTATATCGGTGGCAATGGCCGGTGCGTTGCGCTTAAAGCGGTCACTCTCGAACACGGGCCCGCCGTCCTGGCGACTGGTCAAAATATCCTGCATTTTGGGCAGGTAGGCATGTGGATCGTCGTGGGACTGCCAAAGTGTCTGGTCGCCGCGCATGACCTTTAGGCCGTAGGACCATGCGGTTCGAGGCCCGGCCAAGAAGCACACCGGCTCTCCAGACCCAGCAGTCCCCTGAGTTCCCGCAGTTCCGTAAGGCCTGTTGAGCGTGATCTCGTGCAACCGATATCGGTCCTTAAGGTAATCCTGTCGGTCGGTCAGCGCCGCTTGGCCCGAGTCGGTCGGTTGCACCACCAAGCGCGACCATGTCCAGGAGGTTTCCAGAGAAACCGGAATGACATGGCCGTCGATTACCGGTTTGAAGCGGTAGGTCCAAAGTCTCATTAACCGGATTACAGCGCAATTTGAAACGCGCACCAGCGCAGCCAAAGCCCAGCGTGGTTGCAGGGGAATCAGAGGCCCGCCGCGCAACCAATCGCTGATGAACCCACAGTGCTACGATTCGAGACTTTTGAGCGTCATCGCCATGATCCCCTCAACGTTTTCACGTACGGCAGTCGGTTGGGCCTTAGGGGCCGCTTTGTCGTTGGTCAGCGTGCCCGTTCAGGCCATTGAACAGCCTCGCTACAGGGTCGAACAGGTGTTGGCTGTTGACAGCATCGAAGTGCGCCGCTACGAGCCCTACATCGTGGCCGAGGTGGTGGTTCCCGGGCCCGCAGAGCAGGCAGGCAACCAAGGCTTTTCATTTTTGGGCGGCTACATCTTTGGGCGCAACAAAGGCGAGCGCAAAATCGCCATGACCGCACCTGTGGTGCAAACGCCCCAGCCCATGAAGATCGCCATGACCGCCCCGGTGGCGCAAATGCCAGCTGAAGGTGGCCAAGGCTTTGCGGTGCAGTTCATGATGCCTTCATCGTTCACGATGGAGACCTTGCCTGAGCCATTGGATCCCAGGGTAAAGCTCAAGCCCGTGGCCGAGCAGCGCGTGGTGGCGATCACCTACTCGGGAGCGTGGTCGCAGGCCAACTTCGACGACCACCTGGCCAAACTGCGCAGCGCAGCCCAGACCGCTGGGCTCAGAACCGAGGGCGAGCCGGTGTACGCGCGCTACAACGGCCCCTGGGTACCCTGGTTCATGCGCAAAAACGAGATATGGCTGGCCGTTGCAGGCCGGTAATCGCATGAATACTGGCCTGAGCACCGGTCTGGCCCACTCCGAACGCCCTGCCGGGCAGGAACCGCTGCGCGCGGCCCACAGCCCGTGGGCTGCGGCCTATGAAGCGGCAGGCATCAAGGCGGCGCTGCCCCCCTTGGGCCACCAGAACCTTGGGCAGTTGGTTCGGGAACGGTGCCGCACCTTTGCCCAACGCGACCCGGGCCGTTCAGCGTTTCACTGCGTGATGCCCAACGGGATGAATGGCAGCCTGAGTTTTGCGCAGGTTGATGAGGCATCCGACGCCTTTGCCGCCTACCTTCTTCAGGGACTGGGGCTTCAAAAGGGTGACCGGGTGGCGGTGCAGTTGCCCAATAGCCTGGGCTACCCAGTGGCTGCATTTGGGGTTTTCAAGGCTGGATGCGTGCTGGTTAACACCAACCCGCTGTACACCGAGCGGGAAATGGTGCATCAGTTCAACGATGCGCAGGTCAAGGCGCTGGTGGTGGTGGACATGTTCGCCCAGCGGCTGCCTGCAGTGCTGCAGCAAACAGGTGTTCAGCACGTCGTGGTGGCCGATGTCACCGCCTTCTTCCCCGCTGTGCCCAAAGCCCTGGTGCGGGCCGTGCAAAAGGTGTGGAGCCGTACCCTGCCGCCGGTGACGGTGCCACATATTCGCCTGGCCCAGGCCTTGGCGCTGGGGCGCGATGCCTTGCGAGCCAACGCCCAGACCTTGGACCTGTCCGGCCCCAGCCTTCAGGACCTGGCTGTCTTGCAGTACACCGGTGGGACCACTGGTGTGAGCAAAGGGGCCATGCTCACCCACGCCAATCTGCTGCACAACGTTCAGCAGATGCTGGCCATGGGGGGAACGCACATGGAAGAGGGCCGGGAGTGTGTGCTGACCGCATTGCCTCTGTATCACGTGTTTGCTTTCACGGCCAACCTGTTGGGCTTCTTGAGCATTGGGGCCCGCAATGTGCTGGTACCCAGCCCGCGGCCCGTGCAAAACCTGCAAAGGGCCATCGAGAACAACCCGATCACCTGGATGACCGGCGTCAACACCCTCTACAACGCTCTGCTGAATGAGGAATGGTTCTTGGCCTACCCACCGGCGCACCTCAAGGCGGCCATTGCCGGCGGCACCGCCCTGCATGCGGCCGTGGCCGATCGTTGGCGTGAAGTGACGGGTGCCCCCATTGCTGAAGGCTATGGCCTGACTGAAACCTCACCGGTGGTCAGCTTCAACCCCCTGACAGGCCCGGTGCGCAACAAGGGTATCGGCATCCCCACGCCGGGCACTGACGTCCGCTTGGTCGATGAAGCGGGGCAACCCGTGCTGTTTGGCCAACCCGGAGAAATTCAGGTTCGAGGCCCGCAGGTGATGCAGGGCTACTGGAATCAGCCAGCAGAGACAGCCAGCAGCTTCGATGGCCCTTGGTTGCGCACCGGTGACGTGGCCGTGATGGACACCGAGGGGTTCATGCGGATTGTGGACCGCAAGAAGGACATGGTGATCGTCAGTGGCTTCAATGTGTACCCCAACGAAGTCGAAGACGTGATCGCACAGATGCCAGCCGTGCTGGAGGTGGCTGTCATTGGCGTGCCTGATGAGGCCGTTGGTGAGGCTGTACAGGCCTATGTGGTGCCCAATCCAGGTCATGAATCGGCCCTGGATGAGCAGGCCGTGATCGCCCACTGCCGACGGCAGTTGACCGCCTACAAGGTGCCTCGACGGGTGCTGCTGCGCTCTGAGTTGCCCAAGACGCCGATCGGCAAGGTCTTGCGGCGTGAATTGCGTACCCAGGCCTTGCAGCAGGCCCAGTCCCCCCGCTGAGGACCCGGAAGCAGCCAGATGGTCACCGAGTTCGAAACCAAGTTGTTGGGACTGATGATGATGGTCATCATGCTGGGTATGGGTGCCTCTCTGACCTGGCGCGACTTCATGATCGCCTTTCGCAAGCCCAAGGGCGTCATCGTGGGCTTGGTGTGTCAGTACGGGATCATGCCTGCGCTGGGTTTTGCACTTGCACAGACCTTGGGCTTGCCGCCGGCCATCGCCATGGGCCTGATCTTGATGGGTTGCATGCCCGGCGGCACCACGTCCAATATCTTCACCTATTTCAGCAAGGGGGCCTTGGCGCTTTCCATCATGATGACCAGTGTCTCCACCCTGGTCGCGCTGGGTATGGTGCCAGCCACGCTGGCCTTCTACTCCAGCCTAGGTGGCTACAGCGGTGACTACACCGTCCCGGCCTCCAATGTGGCGCAGGTGCTGGTGGTGCTTTTGGTGCCCACCCTCATCGGCATGGTGTTGCGCAAAGTCAATCCCAATGTGGGTGCCACGCTGGAGCTCTTGGGAGGGCTCTTGGGGGTATTTGTGATCTTGTTTTTGATCGTCACCTGGATCCCGCGTAACTACCAGCTGTTGCTGGACACCTCACCGGCGGTTTATGCCGGTGCCATCGGGCTGGGCTTGGTGGGCATGGTGTTGGGCTACAGTCTGGCCCGCTTGCTGCGGCAAGACAGCAACCGCAGCAGAACCATTGGGCTTGAAACCGGCATTCAGAACGGGCCGCTGGCCGTGCTGATCGTCACACTCAGCATCACTGGGCCACAGCAACAAGAGGTTCTCCTCATCCCAGTGCTGTATTCGCTGTTCATCGTGGTCAACAGCAGTTGGGTCACCGCGTGGTTCCGCCGCTTGGCCGATCGTGAGGCCGCAGCCCGGGACAAAGCCAAAGTGGGTGTTTTGGCACAAACGCCTTGATGAAGACGGCGCTACAGGCGCATTTGCGCGGGTAGCCAGGTCACCAGGCCTGGCACGAACCAGATCAACAGCACCGCAGCGATCATCAAGCAAAACATCGGCAGGGACACCCGGGCCAGATAGGGCAGTTCCCGCCCTGTCATGCCCTGCAACACAAAGAGATTGAAGCCCACCGGTGGTGTGATCTGGGCCATTTCCACGACCAGCACCACAAAGATGCCAAACCAGATAGGGTCTATCCCGGCCTTGAGCACCGTGGGCATCAGGACGCCCATGGTGAGCAAGACCATTGAGATTCCGTCCAAGAAGCAGCCCAGGATGATGAAGAACACCATCAGGGCCAGCATCAACAGGAAAGGGCTGAGCCCCAGGGATGCGATCCACTCGGCCAGGTGCCGCGGCAGGCCGATGTAGCCCATGGACAGGGTAAGGAAGGAAGCCCCAGCCAGGATCAAGGCAATCATGCAGTACAGCCGCGTGGCCCCCATCAGCGAGTCTCGAAAGACGGCCCAGCTCATCGACCCCTGCAGGGCTGACAGCGCCAGTGCGCCCAGAACCCCCACCGCTGCAGCTTCGGTGGCGGTGGCAATTCCAGCGTAAATGGAGCCCAGCACGGCCACGATCAGCAGCACCACCGGTATCAGGCTGCTGGATTCCTGCAGTTTGGCCAGCAAGCTCATTGGCGGGTCACGTGGCGGAATTCGGTCGGGATGCCGCAGCGCCCATAGGGTGATGTAGCCCGAAAACAGCACTGCCAGCAGGATGCCAGGAACGATTCCGGCGATGAACAGTTTGGCGATGGACACATCTGCAGCCACGCCATAGACGATCATGATGATCGAAGGCGGGATCAGCAGGCCAAGTGTGCCCGAGCCCGCCAAGGTTCCGATCACCATATCGGATGGATACCCCCGCTTTTGAAGCTCGGGCAAGGTCATCTTGCCAATGGTGGCGCAGGTGGCTGCGCTGGAACCAGAGACTGCCGCAAAGATGGTGCAGCCCACCACGTTGGTGTGCAGCAGACGGCCTGGCAGGGCTTGCATCCAGGGTGCCAGACCACGGAACATGTCTTGGCTCAAGCGCGTGCGAAACAGGATCTCACCCATCCATACAAACAGCGGCAGCGCGGTGAGGGTCCAGCTGGTAGAGGACCCCCAGATGGTGACCGCCATCGCGTCACCCGCGGGCCTTGAGGACATCAGCTGCATCCCGATCCAGGCCACGCCCGACAAGGTCAGACCGATCCACACGCCCGACCCCAAGATGAGGAACAGGCTGCCAATCAACAGCGCGGTGACGGTGAGGTCGTTCATGTCTGCGGCCTCACTCGTTTCGCAGGGCTTCAATGGGTGCTGAAGCTCTTCGCCGGCCGCGCAGCTCCATCACCCATTCGTCCAGCATGGCAAGGGCAAACACCAGTGACCCAAAGGCCATGGCCAGCTGGGGAATCCACAAGGGTGTCGCATCGTTTCCGGTGGACATGTCGTGAAACAAATGCGACTGCCATGCCAGGCGCACGCTGTAAAAGGCCAATAAACCCGACAGAAGCACACCGGCGCTCAGGCTCCAGATTTCCAAGACGCGCCGTGAGGCTGCAGGCAAGGCCTGCAACAGGAGGGTCACCCGTATATGTTCCCCACGCTTGAGCGTGTGGGCCAAGGCCAGGAACGCCGAGCCTGCCATCAGGTAGCCCGCATAGGCATCGGTGCCGCGCACATGAAAGCCGATCTCGCGGCTGACGATGGACAGCAGCACCATGCACAGCAGGCTCACCATGCAGGCCGCCGCCATCCAGGCGGTGGCGTCGAACAGGGTATCGAGAAATCGGCGCATCAGAGGTTCCGGCTATCGGTGAGCCATGCATTCGCTTGGCCCAGCGCGGGCGACCGCTGGAGCCCGAGGCAAGACCGGGGCCGCAGGGCCAGGTCAGGGCTTGTTGTATGCGTCCACCAAGGCCTTGCCTTCAGCGCCGGCTTTGTCCATCCACTCCTTGAGTAGGGTGTCGCCAACCCTCTTGAGGTCTGCCTTGAGTTGGGCTGTCGGCGGCGTGACCGTCATGCCGTTTTGCCGCAGAACTTCCAGCGTGCTGGTGTTGACCTTGCGTGACTCGGCCCATCCGCGAGCTTCAGCATCTGCTGCGGCCTTCATGACCGCATCCTGCGTGGCCTTATCCAGAGCGTCGAAGGCCTTGCGGTTGGCAATCACAGCGTTCTTCGGCAGCCAGGCCTGCACATCGTAGTAGAACTTTAGGTGTTCGAAGAGTTTGCTGTCGACCCCCGTAGCCCCGGAGGTCATGGTCGACTCCACCACGCCAGTGGCCAAGGCTTGCGAAAGCTCAGCCGCCTGAACCGTCACGGGCTGTGCGCCCACCAGCTCAGCTATGCGCGAAGTCGATGGGCTGTAGGCGCGCCACTTGACGCCCTTGAGATCGGCCGTGCTGTTGAGCGGCTTCTTGCTGTAGATGCCTTGTGGCGGCCAGGCCACTGAGTACAACAGCATCATGCCCTGCTCCGCCAGCTTCCTGTCCAGGAGTGGCTTTTGCGCCCGGTAGAGCTTCATGCCCTCTTCATAGCTGTCAGCCAAAAAGGGCAGGCCATCGGCACCAAAGGGTTGCCATTCGTTCTGGAAGTTCACAAGCAGGATCTCGCCCACCTGTGCCTGACCGCCTTGGACCGCACGCTTGATTTCAGGTGCCTTGAACAGGGATGCATTGGGGTGCACCGTGATCTTGAGCTTGCCCCCGCTGAGTCGGTCCACATCGGCTGCAAAGGCTGCCAGGTTCACCGAATGAAAGTTGGTGGCGGGATACGCGGCGGGAAGGTCCCACTTGGCTTGGGCCGATGCGGGCAGGCTGAAGGCCACGGCAACGATGGCCAGGACGGCTGTGAAAACGCGACGAAGCATAGTGGGCTCCTGGAGGGTGATCTGAAAGCCGTAATGTAGGAAGCAGGCCAGGGCTTGGACACCGAGGGTTTCCCGGGGGCGGTGTTGACTGAATCTGCGGGAGGGTTCTGCCGCCCGCCACACGACCCTACACTTCGGCGATGAGCTGGGAGTTTTGGATTGACCGCGGCGGCACCTTCACCGATATCGTAGGTCGCCGCCCCGATGGTGTGCTGCTCACCCACAAATTGCTGTCTGAAAACCCTGAGCGTTATCGAGATGCCGCGGTGGCGGGGATGCGCCACCTCTTGGGGCTGCGCCCTAACCAAGCCATCAGTCCCGAACAGGTGGCTTGCGTGAAGATGGGCACCACGGTGGCCACCAACGCCTTGCTGGAGCGCAAAGGTGAGCCCACGCTCTTGGTGACCACCCGCGGCTTTCGAGACGCGTTGCGGATTGCTTACCAAAACCGGCCGCGTCTGTTCGACCGGCAGATCGTGCTGCCGGAGTTGCTCTACCAGCGGGTGATCGAGGCGCAGGAACGTATGGGCGCTCACGGCGAGGTGGTGCAGTCGCTGGACGAAGACCACCTGCGTGAACGCTTGTGGGCGGCCCATGATGCAGGCCTGCGCAGCGTGGCCGTGGTCTTCCTGCACGGCTATCGCTACACCGCGCACGAGCAGGCAGCCGCGCGGATGGCGCGCGAGGTCGGCTTTCAACAGGTCAGCACATCGCACGAGACAAGTCCGCTGATGAAATTCGTCAGCCGCGGTGACACCACCGTGGTCGACGCCTACCTCTCACCTATCCTGCGCCGGTATGTGGACCAGGTGGCTGCTGAAATGCCAGGCGTACCGCTGTACTTCATGCAGTCTTCCGGGGGCTTGATCGATGCACGGGCCTTCCAGGGCAAGGACGCCATCCTGTCGGGCCCTGCCGGCGGCATTGTGGGCATGGCGCGCACCGCTGAAATGGCATTTCCAGCAGAGGCACAGGCCGGCTCCTTGAAGGTCATTGGCTTTGATATGGGTGGCACCTCCACCGATGTCTCGCACTACGCCGGGGAATTCGAGCATGAATTCGAAACCCAGGTGGCTGGGGTGCGCATGCGAGCGCCGATGATGAGCATCCACACGGTGGCTGCTGGCGGGGGCTCGATCCTGCACTTCGATGGCGCCCGGTTTCGGGTGGGGCCTCAGAGCGCCGGCGCCAATCCCGGCCCGGCCTGCTACCGCCGCGGTGGCCCTTTGACCGTGACCGATGCCAATGTGCTGTTGGGCAAACTGCAGCCGCAATGGTTTCCAAGGGTGTTTGGGCCGCAAGGTGATCAGCCCTTGCGCCGCGAACCGGCAGCGCAGGGGTTTGAGGTGATTGCCCAGCAAACGGGCAGCAGCATCGAGGCTGTGGCCGAGGGCTTTGTGCGCATCGCGGTGCAGCAGATGGCCAATGCCATCAAGAAGATTTCGGTGGCCCGTGGCTACGATGTGACGCGGTACACCCTGCAGTGTTTCGGCGGCGCCGGTGGGCAGCACGCCTGCCAAGTTGCCGACGCGCTGGGCATGGGCCGTGTGCTGGTGCATCCCCTGGCCGGGGTGCTCAGTGCCTATGGCATGGGCCTGGCAGACCAAACGCGGATTCGCGAGCAGGCAGTGGAGTTGCCCCTGAGCGCGGCCTTGGTGCCACAGCTGCAGGCCGATTTGGAGGCGCTGGCGCGGACTGCCAGCCAAGCGTGGGAGGGTTTGCCCGTTGCCAGCGGCCGCATCATCGTGGCCCACCGGGTGCATATTCGCTACGAAGGAACCGATTCAGCCCTGGCCGTGGCCGTAAGCCCCCAGGCCGGTGACGTTGCCGCTTCAGCGTCAGGCCCAGGGTGCAGCGACGCCTGGGTGGATGCGATCGCCCAGGCCTTCGAGGCGGCCTACCGCCGCCGCTACGCCTTTCTTATGCAGGGCAAGCGCTTGATCGTCGAGGCGGTGTCGGTGGAAGCAGTGGTGGCCGGTGATGTACCCGCAGAACCCCTTCAAGCTTTGCACCCGCCTCGACAGGTGCCGCGACGCGAGACGGTGAGGCTGTACTCCCAAGGCCGTTGGCACGAAGCAGCGCTGGTGGTTCGTCAAGACCTGCGGCCTGGCGATCAGCTGCTGGGGCCGGCCATCATCGCTGAGCAAAACGCGACCACGGTGGTGGAGCCCGATTGGCAAGCCAACCTCACCGAGCGCGACCATTTGGTGCTCAGCCGCCGATTCGCCCGTGAGCAGCGCTACGCCGCGGGAACCCAGGCCGACCCGGTGTTGCTGGAGGTGTTCAACAACCTGTTCATGAACATCGCCGAGCAGATGGGGCTGCAGCTGCAGAACACGGCCTACTCGGTCAACATCAAGGAGCGCCTGGACTTCTCTTGCGCCCTGTTCGATGCACAAGGCCATCTGATTGCCAATGCACCCCACATGCCGGTGCACCTGGGCTCGATGGGCGAGAGCATCCAAACCGTGATGCGCGAAAACGCCGGGCGGATGAAGCCGGGCGATGTCTTCGTGCTCAACGACCCTTATCAAGGTGGGACGCATTTGCCCGATGTCACGGTGATCACACCGGTGTTCTTGGGTGTGCCCGGCGGTGATCGCTTGCGGCCGGCCTTCTATGTGGGCTCTCGCGGGCACCATGCCGACATCGGGGGCCTCACACCAGGATCCATGCCGCCGTTTTCCACCACCATCGAACAGGAGGGGGTGCAGATCCGTAACTTCCTCTTGGTACAGGGTCAGGGGCCGCTGGAGGAGGACACCCGCAACGCCGCTGCGGGGCGCCTTCGGGAAGCTGAGCTGCTCGCGCTGCTGCGCAGCGGGCCGTATCCGAGCCGCAATCCTGAACAGAACCTGGCCGACCTTAAGGCCCAGATCGCGGCCAACGAAAGAGGGGTGCAGGAACTGCGGCGCATCGTCGAGCAGTTTGGCCTGGATGTGGTTCAAGCCTATATGCGCCATGTGCAGGACAACGCCGAAGAATCGGTGCGCCGCGTCATCACCCGGCTGCGCGATGGGTCAGCCACTTGGCCTTTGGACAATGGCGCACGGATTCAAGTGACGGTTCGGGTCCACGCCGACCAGCGCAGCGCCGAGATCGACTTCACCGGCACCAGCGCGCAGCTCAGCAACAACTTCAACGCACCACGCGCGGTGTGTATGGCCGCGGTGCTCTACGTGTTTCGCAGTTTGGTGGACGACGACATTCCCCTCAATGCGGGCTGCCTCAAGCCCTTGAAGGTCATCATCCCGGAAGGCTCCATGCTCAACCCCAGACCGCCCGCTTCAGTGGTGGCCGGTAATGTGGAAACCTCCAGCTGCATCACCAACGCGCTGTTTGCGGCCCTGGGCGTGATGGCCGCCTCACAGCCCACGATGAACAACTTCACCTTCGGCAACGACCGGGTGCAGTACTACGAGACCATCTCCGGCGGCAGTGGTGCCGGGGGCCTGTACAACGAGCGCGGTGAACTGGTGGGGGGCTTCCACGGGACCAGCGTGGTCCAAACCCATATGACCAATTCGCGCTTGACCGATCCCGAGGTTCTGGAGTTCCGGTTCCCGGTGCGCTTGCTGTCCTATGAAATCCGGAAGGACTCAGGTGGCCAGGGCCGCTGGAAGGGTGGCGATGGGGGCGTGCGGCGCATCCAGTTTTTGGAACCGGTGACCGCCGGCATCTTGTCCAATGGCCGCGTGCATCCGGCTGCAGGTGCTCAGGGCGGGCAGGCGGGAGCGCCGGGCCGCAATCGGGTGGTGAGGGCCGATGGAGCGGCTCAGGAACTCGGCCACATCGGCGAGGTGGCGATGGAGCCGGGCGATTTGTTCGAGATCCACACCCCAGGCGGCGGCGGATTTGGTACGGATCAGGGTTTTCCCGCTACACTAAGGTGATGCGGCACACGCGTCCAACACCAACCCTCATCCTGGCCCGAGCCGCGGGCGTATGGGTGTGCGCGCGTCCGAGCAAGACGACGACCAAGACCGAGATCACCACGGGCTGATCGGCTCTGGTTCGTCGTGCGCCCTCCCGGCCAGACGAGCCGGGCAAACGGCCAGAACAGTTTCTGACTGCAAACAAAAAAGGGCGGACAACATGAGCAAGCGGGTAGGCCTCGTTGGCTGGCGCGGCATGGTGGGATCGGTTCTGATGGACCGCATGCAGGCCGAGCAGGATTTCGATCTGATCGAGCCGGTTTTCTACTCCACCTCCAGCGCGGGCGGCCGCGCCCCGGTCATGGCCAAGCAGCACACCACGCTCCTGGACGCCAACGACCCCGCGCAGCTGGCCCAGTGCAACATCATCATCACCTGCCAGGGCGGTGACCACACCAAGGACGTGTTCCCGCGCTTGCGGGCCAATGGCTGGGACGGCCATTGGATTGATGCCGCTTCGGCGCTGCGCATGGAGTCTGATGCGGTCATCATCTTGGACCCTGTGAACGACAGCCTGATCCAGCGCAAGCTGGCCGCGGGTGGCCGCAACTGGATCGGCGGTAACTGCACCAACTCGATCCTGTTGATGGGCTTGTCGGGCCTGTTCAAGGCGGGGTTGGTGGAGTGGGTCAGTTCCATGACCTACCAGGCGGCTTCAGGTGGCGGTGCCAACCACATGCGCGAACTGCTCAAAGGCATGGGTGTGTGCCACGCGGCCGCAGGGGCCGATCTGGAAAACCCCGCTACGGCCATCCTGGACATCGACCGTCAGGTGGCCCAAGCCATCCGCGAGGACGTGCCCACGGAGTTCTTCGGTGCGCCCCTGGCCGGTGGCCTGATCCCCTGGATCGACGCGCAGCTCGACAACGGCCAATCGAAGGAAGAGTGGAAGGGCCAAGCTGAGGTCAACAAGATCCTGGGCAGCGAACAGACCATTCCCGTGGACGGCCTTTGCGTGCGCATTGGCGCCATGCGCTGCCACAGTCTGGCTCTGACCCTCAAGCTAAAGCAAGACCTGCCATTGCAGCAGATTGAAGGCCTGATCAAGGGCGGCAATCCCTGGGTCAAGTGGGTGCCCAATGAACGGGCCATCACCATCCAGGAACTCACCCCGGCCTCGATTACCGGTGGCTTGCAAGTGGGCGTGGGCCGGGTGCGCAAGCTCAACATGGGCCCGCAATACCTGTCGGCCTTTGTGATCGGTGACCAGCTGCTGTGGGGTGCAGCCGAGCCGCTGCGCCGCATGCTGCGCATTCTGCTGAAGGCGTGAGCGAGCAGCCCGGCGTTGCGGGCCGGATTGCCCTGGGTGTGCGCTACCGGGGAACGGCCTACCGGGGCTGGCAAAGCCAGCCTGGTGGACAAACCGTGCAAGACCGCCTGGAGCAGGCGCTGGCGCAGTTCGCCGGTCTGTCTGAGCCGATTCGCACCGTCTGTGCCGGCCGTACCGACACCGGTGTGCATGGCCTGAACCAGGTGGTGCACCTGGATGCACCGGTTCAGCGCGAGCCTTTTTCCTGGGTGCGGGGCACCAACCGCTATTTGCCGTCTGACATCGCGCTGCAGTGGTGCGCCCCCGTGCCGGCCAGTTTTCATGCACGCAGCAGTGCAATAGGGCGGCGCTATCGATACCGGCTGCTGCAGTCGCCCGTGCGGCCCTCCCTTGAGGTGGGCTTGGTGGGCTGGACCTTCATGGATCTGGACGGCCAGGGCATGCGTGAAGCTGCCGCCCACCTGATCGGCGAGCACGACTTCAGCTCCTTTCGCGCGGCCGAATGCCAAGCCGCTACGCCGATAAAGACCTTGCTCGAAATCACCGTCCGCCAGCAAGGCCCGCTTTGGGAATTTGACTTCGAAGCTTCGGCCTTCTTGCATCACATGGTGCGCAACATCATGGGTTGTCTGGTCTTGGTGGGGCAGGGCAGGCGGTCGGCGGCGTGGATGGCCGACGTGCTTAAAGCCCGTTCGCGTGAGGCGGCGGCGCCGACCTTCGCAGCCGATGGCCTGTACTTTGTCGGCCCGCGCTACGAAGACCACTGGGGCTTGCCAGCGGGCGCTACAACCAGCCTGCCCGTCTGACGCGCCAGAGCAAGAGGCTGCCGCTGGCGGCCATGATGCCCAGTGGCATCGGGTAGACCCAGGGCCAGTGCCGGTCGGTCAGGCAGCCGGTTGGGGCTCGCTTGAACAGGGCGGGCGCTCCAGCATGAGGTAGCCGTGGAACACACCCACCTGCACCAGCGCTTCTTCGGCCCCATCGGGCCACAGGTCGCGGGAATCGAATTGAACATCGAAGGTGCGCTGCCACGGGCTGTCCAGCCCATGGCCATGCGCGTCTGGGAAGGGGTAGGGCGGCGAAATCCCGACCACCACACCCGTTTGGCCGCGAATGTAGCCAGGCATGCGAATATGCCCCGGCACGAATTCGTTCTTGACCCGAACCCGGTCTCCGATGCGGATATCCGGCAGTTGCAGATTGCCCACCCGCCCGGCCTTGCTCGGGCGCGACAGCGGCACTGGCGCACCAGCGGCCGAATCCAGTTCTTGGGCGCTGAATACACCCCGCTCCACGCACATGGTGGCCACCGCCGTGAAGGTTCGCTCGTAATAGCTGGCGGCCATGTAGTGCCTGGGCTCCATGCGCTCGACCGCATGGCGGTACTCGTCCATGTTGTACAGGCCTTGCCTGACCAAGCGCACCCACATGGCTGCAATGCGAATTTCCGCTTCTGAATGAAAAGGTTCCCCGTGCCCGCGAGGCTGCACGGTGCCAAATCCCTGGCGCCCACCGAGATCGTGTACGCCGTCCATCACGCTGCTCCAGTTGGTGCTGTTACCGCGGCGTTGGCGGGGGGCTGCTCCAGCCGTGCCACGCCAATCATCGACTCCTTGGTGATCAGGGCCTCCAGCGCCTGTACGGTCCAGCCCTGAGTGTGAGCCGGCCGGTAGGGCAGCACCATGTATCGGGTGTCGGTGGTGGTGTCCCAGACCCGTATGCGCATGGCCTGGGGCAGGTGCAAGCCCATCTCGGCCAGCACGGTTCGGGCCTCGCGCACGACGCGTGCGCGGTATTCCAAGTCCTTGTACCAACCTGGGGCCATACCGATGATGGAAAAGGCGGTGCAAGAACACAGGGTGCAGCAGATGACGTTGTGCACCTCAGCGGTGTTTTCCAAGACGACCAGGCTGCGATGGTGTTCCGGCATGTCCAGACCCATGCTGGCCGCCGCTGCTCGGCCATCGGTCAGAAGCTGCGCTTTGAAGCTGCGGTCGGTCCACGCCCGCGCGCACAAGCGTGCGCCGTTTCGGGGCTGCCATTGCTCGGTGACTTGGTGGTGAAAGGCCTGTAGGTCGTTGTCGTGCAGCAGGCTCTTGGCCTTGAGCAAATGTTCCAGGGCGTCGGCCTGTGCTCGCAAGGGCTGGTCCATGGCGGTCTCCTGTGTCGGTGGCGCTCGAACATCAAGGTATCACAGGTGCTTGCAAGGCCACGTTTGCCAGGCCACGCCCGGTACGCAGCCTGCTAGGCCGGGAGACAATCGGGGCATGACGCCGCGCACCCTCATCAAAATTTGTGGTCTGACCCGGCAGGCGGATGTCTACGCCGCGGTGCAGGCGGGGGCAGACTACATCGGCTTCGTGCACTACCCCTCCAGCCCACGTCATCTTGAACTGGCCAGCGCTGCGGCGTTGGCATCGGCCCTGCCCGATTCGGTCACCCCAGTCTTGCTCTTTGTGAACCCAACGCCGGCCACGGTGCATCAGGGCCTGACCCTCATGCCGCGGGCGATCGTGCAGTTTCACGGGGACGAAAGCCCCATGCATTGCCAGCAGGCCCTGGCCCAACGGGCAAACCCCTACTGGCGCGCCGCACGCATGGGCCCCGACATGGACTTGCTAAACTTCTCACTTGAATTCCATCAGGCGCAGGCCCTTTTGCTCGATGCCCATGTCCAGGGCTACGGCGGCGCCGGAAAGTCCTTTGATTGGTCACTTATCCCCCCCGACGTTCCCGCTCGGCTCGTTTTGTCTGGTGGGTTGAATCCTGCCAATGTGATCGATGGCATCCATCGGGTACGGCCCTGGGCCGTTGATGTGAGTTCGGGTGTCGAGGCTGCCAAAGGCCATAAAGACCCCGGGCTGATGCACGATTTTTGTCAGGCGGTCCGTCAAGCGGACCGAAGTCCACCATGCTGAATTACGCTCAACCCGACGCCCGCGGCCACTTTGGCCCGTATGGCGGCACCTTTGTGGCCGAGACCCTGATCCATGCTTTGGATGAACTAAAGGCCGCCTATGCCCGGTATCAACACGATCCCGAGTTCCTGGCTGAATTCCGGCGTGAACTGAAGCACTTCGTGGGGCGGCCCAGCCCGATTTACCACGCGGACCGCCTCAGCCGCGAACTCGGAGGTGCTCAGATTTACCTCAAGCGTGAAGACCTTAACCACACCGGCGCGCACAAGGTGAACAACACCATTGGCCAGGCCCTACTGGCCAAGCGCATGGGCAAGCCGCGCGTGATCGCTGAAACCGGTGCGGGTCAGCACGGCGTGGCCACGGCCACCATCTGCGCGCGCTACGGGTTGGAATGTGTGGTGTACATGGGCAGCGAAGACGTCAAGCGCCAAAGCCCCAACGTCTACCGGATGAAGCTGCTGGGTGCTACTTTGGTGCCGGTGGAGTCGGGCAGCAAGACGCTCAAGGATGCCCTCAACGAAGCCCTGCGCGACTGGGTCACGAATGTGGAAAACACCTTCTACATCATCGGCACTGTGGCGGGACCACACCCATATCCCATGCTCGTGCGTGACTTCCAAAGCGTGATCGGCCAAGAGTGCCTGGTGCAGATGCCCGAAATGACCGGCCGCCAGCCCGACGCGGTGCTGGCCTGTGTGGGCGGTGGCAGCAACGCCATGGGTATTTTCTACCCCTACATCAAGGAGGAAGGCACGCGGCTGATCGGTGTGGAAGCGGCAGGCCACGGATTGGACAGCGGTAAGCATTCGGCCTCGCTGCAACGCGGCCAGCCCGGTGTGCTTCACGGCAACCGCACCTATTTGCTCCAAGACGAAGCTGGGCAGGTAACCGAAACCCACTCGATTTCCGCCGGACTGGATTACCCCGGGGTGGGCCCTGAGCATGCCTACCTGAAGGATATCGGCCGCGCCGAGTACGTGGGCATCACCGACGATGAAGCCATGGTCGCCTTCCATCGTCTGTGTCGCACCGAGGGCATCATTCCCGCGCTGGAAAGCAGCCACGCGCTGGCCTATGCGATGAAGCTTGCCCCCACCATGCGGCCTGACCAAACCCTGTTGATAAACCTTTCGGGCCGTGGTGACAAGGATATCGGCACCGTGGCTGACTTGAGCGGCGCCGATTTCTATTGCCGGCCCTCGTGCCGCGGCCAGACGGTGAAAACCGGTAGCGCACAAGTGGTGAGCCTGCAGGGGGTCAAGCGATGAGCCGCATTCAGCCCGCCTTCAAGGCCCTGGCCGCCAGCGGCCGCAAGGCCCTGATTCCATTTGTAACCGCCGGCGATCCTTATCCCGATGCCACAGTGGACATCATGCTGGCCATGGCCCGCGCCGGTGCCGATATCATCGAACTGGGTGTACCGTTTTCCGACCCAATGGCCGACGGGCCAGTGATTCAGAAGGCAGGCGAACGAGCCCTGAGACAAGGCGTCGATCTGACTCAGGTGCTGGAGATGGTGCGGGGTTTTCGCGTTCACGACCCGCTGACGCCGGTGGTCTTGATGGGTTACGCCAATCCTCTAGAGCGCTACGACATCAAACGCGGCCAGGGCGCTTTTGTGCGAGATGCCCAAACAGCCGGGGTCGATGGCGTGTTGGTGGTCGACTACCCGCCCGAAGAAGTGGAGGATCTGTCGGCTGCCTTGAAGGCCGCCGATATGGACCTGATTTTTCTGTTGGCCCCCACCTCCACCGAAGAGCGAATGGCGTCTGTGGGCCAGTTGGCCAGCGGCTATGTGTATTACGTGTCGCTCAAGGGCGTCACCGGCGCCGGTCACCTGGACACCGATGCGGTGGCACATGCCATTCCACGTATACGACGCCATGTCAGTATCCCGGTGGGTGTTGGCTTTGGCATCCGCGACGCGGCCACGGCGCAGGCCGTGGGTCGGCACGCAGACGCGGTGGTGATTGGCTCGCGCTTGGTGCAACTCCTGGAGGTCCAGCCCCGTGATAAGGTGGCGGATTCGGCCGGTGCATTTATCGCCGAGGTTCGCGCTGCCCTGGACGCCCTGAGTGTTTCCCGGCCCGCGCCCCAAGCAGGAGTCGTTGCATGAGCTGGTTTGAAAAGCTGCTTCCGCCCAAGATTCAACCCACCGACCCGTCCGAGCGCCGATCGGTACCCGAGGGTTTGTGGATCAAATGTCCCTCGTGTGAAACTGTGCTGTACAGCACGGACCTGCGCGAAAACGTCAACGTCTGCCCCAAGTGTGGGCACCATCATCGGATCAATGCACGCGCGCGGCTCGACGCCTTCCTGGACGCTGAAGGTCGACATGAAATCGGCCAAGAGGTCGTGCCGGTGGACGCCCTGAAGTTCAAGGACAGCCGAAAATACTCCGAACGGCTTAAAGAAGCCCTGGAAAACACAGGCGAAACCGATGCCTTGGTGGTCATGGGGGGCTCGGTGATGAGCGTTCCCCTGGTGGCCGCTTGCTTCGATTTTGACTTCATGGGCGGATCCATGGGGTCGGTTGTTGGCGAGCGATTTGTTCGGGGTGTGGAGTCGGCCCTTGAGCAGAAGGTTCCGTTTGTGTGCTTCACCGCCACGGGTGGGGCCCGAATGCAGGAGGGCCTTTTGAGTTTGATGCAGATGGCCAAGTGCAACTCGGCACTCACCCTGTTGGCCAAGGCCAAGCTTCCTTACATCAGCGTACTGACCGACCCCACCATGGGCGGCGTGTCGGCCGGTTTTGCCTTCATGGGTGACGTTGTCGTGGCCGAGCCGAACGCGTTGATCGGTTTTGCGGGCCCGCGCGTGATTGAGAACACGGTGCGCGAAAAACTCCCCGAGGGGTTCCAGCGCGCCGAGTTCTTGCTGAGCAAGGGTGCGGTGGACATGATCGTCGATCGGCGTGAACTGCGCCTGAAGGTTGCGCGCCTGTTGGCCATGCTCCAGCGCCAGAGCGCTGACGCGGTGGCATGACCGCGGCCGACCCGAACAACCGCTCGCCCAACCCCGCCGCGGCGCCTTATGTGGGCGCCGCGGGCGTTTTCGGCGCTGCGCAGTCCCAGTGGGCGCTGCCTGATTGGCTGACCTACGTTGAGTGCTTGCATCCGGTGGGCATCGACATGACTTTGGCGCGGACCCGTGAGGTCGCACAGCGCTTGGCCCTGCAATTTGAGGTGCCAGTGGTGATGGTGGCCGGCACCAATGGAAAGGGGTCGACCTGCGCCATGCTGGAAGCCATCGCCCTGCGGGCCGGCTACCGCGTGGGCCTGTACAGCAAACCGCATTTGGTTCACTTTGAGGAGCGCTGCCGCCTGCAGGGCCAGATGGTCGAGCCCGAAGCCCTGTTACCGCACTTTGAGGCGGTGCAGGCCGCTCGCGGCGCGATCACGCTGACCTACTTTGAGTTCACCACCCTGGCCATCATGCGCCTGTTGTCTCTGGCGCCACTGGATTTGGTGATTCTCGAGGTGGGCCTGGGCGGTCGGCTGGATGCAGTGAACATCATTGACGCCGATGTCTCCATCATCACCAGCATTGACCTGGACCACACAGAATATTTGGGCCCTGACCGCGAAAGCATTGGTCGCGAGAAGGCGCATATCATGCGCAGCGGCCGGTCTGCCGTGGTCAGCGACCCGATGCCGCCGGCCTCAGTCCTAGAGCACGCGCAGGCGCTGGGTACTGACCTTTGGCTTGCCGGCCGAGACTTTTCACATGGTGGCGACCGCCAGCAGTGGCAGTGGAGGGGACGCAGCCGTCGCTACCATGCCTTGGCCTATCCGGCCCTGCGGGGTGCCAACCAGCTGATCAATGCGGCGGGTGTGTTGGCTGCGTTTGAGGCTTTGGCCGACCGGCTGCCCATCAATGCACAGGCGGTGCGTGAAGGCTTGGCCTTGGTCGAACTGCCTGGGCGCTTTCAGATCGTACCGGGGCAGCCCGTGCTGGTGTTGGACGTAGCCCATAACCCGCACGCAGTGGCCACTTTGGCGGTGAACCTGGACCAAATGGGCTTTTACCCCCGGACATTTGCTGTGTTCGGCGCGATGCGAGACAAAGACCTGGCCCAGGTGGTGCGTCCGCTGCTGCCACTGGTCACCCGTTGGCATGTGTGCGGGCTGCCCACGCCCCGCGCGGCCACGGTCCAGGAGCTTCAACAGCATCTGCAAGGTGCGGATGTGATGGGTCATGCGAACCCCCACCAGGCCCTGCAGGCCGCCGTGTCCGAGGCAGACCCGGCAGATAGAATCCTGGTGTTTGGTTCCTTCTGGACCGTGGGTGGCGTCACCGCCCAGGGCTTGCCCCGCTTGGGGTCGGCGCACGGCCGCTAGCGCGTCACCGCCTGGCGGATGCAGGCCGGCCGATGGCGCGGTGGGGAACCGCTTCGTTTGCGCATGACTGGCCTGCTGACGGCGGCCGATCGACCTTCAACATGGCCTTGCTGAAATTTCTGCGTCGCCCCGGAGCTGCATCCGAACCCTCCAATCCCGGCGCTCCATCGGCTGCAGCCCAGGCGGTGCAGGCTGCGCGGGAACAGGCACGGCGCCGCTTGATGGGTGCGGTGGTGCTGCTGGGCATCGGCATCATCGGTTTTCCGCTGGTGTTCCAAACCCAGCCTCGGCCCCTGCCGGTGGACATTCCCATCGAGATTCCCAACCGTGAGCAGGTGCCGGCGTTGGTCGCTGCCGCAGGCAGCGCGAATCCCGCCCCAGTCAGCCCCTTGTCCAACGCCGGGCAGGGCACAGCCAGTTTGGCCAGCCGGCCCTCTGTGGCCGCCGTTCCCCCAGTACCGGTGGAAGTGGAAGTGCTGCCCCCAAGCCGGGGTGAAGCCGCCGAGGACAGTGGTAAGGATCCCGCGCGCGAAGGTTCAAAGGACGGGTCGCGCGAGGCGGACAAAGACGGCCCCAAGGAAAGCCCTAAGGACGCTGCTGAGAAAGAACGCGGTCGCTTCGTGGTTCAGGTTGGCTCCTACACCGACCTGGATACGGTGCGCGAGGTTCGCCAAAAGCTCGAACGTATGGGGATCAAGACGTACACCCAAGCTGCCGTGATCGAAGGCGCGACCCGGGTACGCGTGCGCGCGGGTCCATTTTCCAGCCGGCAGGAGGCCCAAGAGGTACAGTCCAAGCTCAAGGCAACGGGTGTAGCAGCGTCACTGCTGCAACTCTGAGGCGCACCGCAGACCATGCAATGGTTGGACATGCCTGCGGTTGATGTGGCCATGGTCATCGTGCTGCTGGTCTCGGCTGCGATCGGTGTTTGGCGAGGTTTCATCTACGAAGCCGCCTCCCTGCTGGGCTGGGTGGCGGCCTATGTCGGAGCTCAGCGGTTTTCGCCCTGGCTCATGGCGCAGTGGTCGCTACAGGGCTACACGCCTGAACTGGGCCGTGGCAGTGCCTTTGCGGCGCTGTTCTTGGTGATCTTGCTGGTGTGGGCCGTGGCCGCACGGCTGCTACGCCGTGTGGTGCACGCCACCCCGCTGCAGGTGCCCGACCGGCTGGGGGGTGCTGCGTTTGGTTTGGTTCGAGGGATCTTGATTCTGTTGGTCGTGGCCACCGTGGTGGCTTGGACACCACTGAAGCATCTGGAAGGCTGGCAGGCCTCTCAAGGCCGCATTTGGCTGGAACGCCTCATCGAAGGGCTGCAGCCGTATTGGCCTGATGGCCTGACCGATCAGGCTCGCGACCAGATTCCCGAAAAGGCACGCGACGTGCTCACCGGCAAGTAACAGGGAGAACCGGGCATGTGCGGGATCGTGGGCGTGATGTCGCAGTCGGCGGTGAACCAACTGATCTATGACGCCTTGTTGCTGCTGCAACACCGTGGGCAGGACGCGGCTGGTATTGTGACCATGCAGGGCGACAAGTACTTCATGCACAAGGCCCGTGGCATGGTGCGTGATGTCTTTCGTACCCGCAACATGCGGGCCTTGGGCGGCAACATGGGTTTGGGCCAGGTGCGCTATCCCACCGCTGGCAATGCCTACAGCGAAGAGGAAGCACAGCCGTTTTACGTCAATGCCCCCTACGGCATTGTTTTGGTGCACAACGGCAATCTCACCAATGCATCGGCGCTCAAGCGAGAGCTCTTCGACATTGACCGCCGACACCTCAACACCGAAAGCGACACCGAGGTTCTGATCAACATCCTGGCCCACGAGCTCGAAAGTGTGGCGCGCGACGTGCAACTCACCCCGCAGCGGGTGTTCGAGGCTGTGCGTGGTGTGCACCGTCGCATCAAGGGTTCCTATGCGGTGGTTGCGTTGATTGCTGGGCATGGCTTGTTGGCCTTCCGAGACAGCTTTGGCATTCGGCCTTTGGTGTACGGCGTTGCCCAAACCGATCAGGGCACTGATGTGATGGTGGCCAGCGAAAGCGTAGCGCTTGATGGAAGCGGCTTCAAGGTGGTGCGCGACGTGGCCCCGGGCGAAGCTCTGTTCATCGACTTGAAGGGTCAGGTGTACAGCCAAGCGTGTTCTAGCCCAACGGTGCTCAATCCCTGCGTCTTTGAGTTTGTGTACTTGGCTCGGCCCGACTCGGTGATCGACGGTATTTCGGTCTATCAGGCCCGTGTCAATTTGGGCCAAAGCCTGGCGCAACGCGTCATCTCGGTGATGCCGCCGTCTGATATCGATGTGGTCATTCCGATTCCTGAAAGCAGCCGACCGTCGGCCATGCAGTTGGCGGTGGAACTGGGGCGCCCCTATCGGGAAGGCTTTGTGAAGAACCGCTACGTGGGCCGCACCTTCATCATGCCGGGCCAGGCGATGCGCAGGAAAAGTGTGCGACAAAAACTCAACGCGATTACCAGCGAGTTCAAGGGCCGCAATGTGCTGTTGGTGGACGACTCCATCGTGCGCGGCACCACCAGCAAAGAAATTGTGCAGATGGCCCGCGAGGCTGGTGCGCGCAGGGTCTTCATGGCCAGCGCGGCTCCGCCGGTGCGCTTTCCAAATGTGTATGGCATCGACATGCCCACACGTGAGGAACTCATTGCCCATGACCGTTCGGTCGAAGACATCCGCGCTTTCATTGGGGCTGATGCGCTGATCTATCAGGATGTAGACGCCATGAAGCGGGTGGTGGGGCAACTCAATCCAAAAATCACTGGCTTTGAAGCCTCTTGCTTTGATGGCCACTACATCACCGGTGATTTGAGCGTGGGCGACTTTGCTGCCATGGCTGTGCAGCGCAAGGCACAGGGTGAAGAGGAAGAGGGTTCAGGCCGCGGTCGTTTGACCCTACCCAATACGGCTGAACGGGAGGGTTCTTGATGAGTGGGTCATACAAGCCTGGGAAGGGCCAAAGCCAAGCGTCTGGCCAGTTGCCAGATTCGGGAGCGCCGGACAGCCCCTGGGGTAACAGCCGTCTTCCTGTGGATGTGCGGCTGGATACCCTGGCGGTGCGTGAGGGCCTGCCGCCCTCGCAGTGGGGTGAAAACGCCGAGGCCCTGTTTCTTACCAGCAGCTTCGTTCATCCCAGCGCCGCGGTAGCCGCCCGGCGCTTTGCCAACGAGGAAGAGGCCTTTGTTTACACCCGCTTTTCCAATCCCACCGTCAGCATGATGGAGCGGCGCCTGGCTGCGCTTGAGGGTACGGGGGCTTGCATCGGCACCTCCAGTGGCATGTCAGCGGTGATGCTGATGATCATGGGCTTGCTCAAGGCTGGCGACCATGTGGTGTGCTCGCGCAGTGTGTTCGGCTCCACCATCAAGCTCTTGCAGGGCGAGTTTGGCAAGTTTGGCGTGCAAAGCAGCTTTGTGTCGCAGACCGATGTGGATGAGTGGAGGCGCGCGGTGCAGCCCAATACCAAGCTGCTGTTTGCCGAAACACCAAGCAACCCTTTAACCGAGGTGTGCGATATGGCCGCCCTGGCCGACATCGCTCGGCAAGCCGGCGCTTGGTTAGCGGTGGACAACTGCTTTTGTACCCCGGCCCTGCAGCGGCCGGTAGATTACGGCGCCGACCTGGTCATCCACTCAGGCACCAAGTACCTGGACGGCCAGGGCCGTGTGGTGGCCGGTGCCGTCTGCGGCGCGCCAGAGCTGGTGGAAGAGCGCTTCGTTCCGGTAATGCGCTCTGCGGGCATGAGTTTGTCGCCCTTTAATGCCTGGGTGGTGCTCAAGGGTATGGAAACCCTGGGCATCCGCATGCAGGCTCAAAGCGCCCGAGCCCTGGCGCTGGCGCAGTGGTTGGAAACGCAGCCTCAGGTGGCCCGCGTGTACCACCCCGGGCTGGCCTCGCATCCCCAGCATGAACTGGCGATGCGCCAGCAAAATGGCTGTGGTGGGGCCGTCGTGAGCTTCATCGTTAAAGGGCAGGGCGCAGCAGCCGCCCGCGCCCATGCGTTTGCCACGATCGACGCCACGAGGGTGTGTTCCATCACCGCCAATCTGGGCGACACCAAGACCGCCATTACCCATCCGGCCAGCACCTCACATGGCCGCTTGACCGAGGCTCAGCGAGAGGCTGCGGGCATCACGCAGGGCATGATCCGCGTGGCCGTGGGCTTGGAAGACCTGCAAGACCTGAAGGCAGACTTGGCCCGAGGCCTGGAGCGGTTGAACTGAACATGGGCAGCCCGGTCCGCACCCGCATTGCACCATCGCCCACCGGCCTTCTGCACCTGGGTACCGCCCGCACCGCCTTGTATTGCTGGGCATACGCCCGGCACTTCGGCGGCCAGTTCATCCTGCGCATCGAAGACACCGATATTGCGCGGTCCACGCAGGAGTCGGTAGACCAGATTCTTCAATCCATGCGTTGGTTGGGCTTGAACCATGACGAGGGTCCGATCTTCCAAATGCAGCGCCTGCAGCGCTACCACGAAGTGGTCGAGCAGATGATTGCAGCCGGCACTGCCTACCAATGCTGGTGCACGCCTGCTGAGTTGGATGCAATGCGCGAGAAGCAAAAGGCCCGGGGGGAAAAGGCCCGCTACGACGGCCGCTGGCGGCCTGCCCCCGGCAAGGTTTTACCTGTGCCCCCAACGGATGTGAAGCCGGTGGTGAGATTTGCCAATCCCTTGCAAGGCGTGGTGACCTGGGACGACCTGGTCAAAGGCCCCATCAGCATCGCCAATGAGGAGATCGACGACCTGATCATCTTGCGTCCGGCCCCCGAGGGCTCGCCGGCGGACTCGCTGGGCATTCCCACCTACAACTTTGCAGTGGTGGTGGACGATTGGGACATGCGCATCACCCATGTTTTCCGTGGGGATGAGCACATCAACAACACCCCCTGGCAATTGAACATGCACCGGGCGCTCGGCGCCACCATTCCGCGCTTCGGCCACTGCCCCATCATCTTGGGAGACGATGGCCTGAAGCTGAGCAAGCGTCGCGGTGCGGTCAGCGTGACCGCCTATCAAGAAGCGGGTTATCTGCCCGAGGCCATGTTGAACTACCTGGCTCGATTGGGCTGGAGTCACGGCGATGCTGAACTCTTCAGTGCGCAGCAGATGGTGCAATGGTTTGATGGGTCTCACCTTGCCAAAAGCCCAGCGCAGTGGGACCCGGCCAAGCTCGCTTGGGTGAACGCCCACTACATCAAGCAAGCGGATGATCAACGGCTGGCGTCGCTGGTGCACCAGCAACTCCAAACCCGTGGCCGGCATGTGGCCCTGGACGCGGCCCTAGTGGCTCAGTGTGGCCTCTTCAAGGACCGATGCGTCACCACCGTGGAATTGGCCGATTGGGTCGAGGTGTACCACCTCGCGCCTACACCCGATCCAGCCGAACGTGCGCAACATGTAACCGATGCGGTGTTGCCGGCCCTGCGTGTGCTGCGCGACCGGCTGGGCAGTTGCGAGTGGACGAAGGAGGGCGTGGCTGCTGCGCTCAAGCAAACTTTGGCTGACCATGGCCTGAAGATGCCGGCCTTGGCCATGCCGCTTCGGCTGCTGGTTTGCGGTCGGCTGCAGACACCTTCGGTGGACGCGGTTCTCGCGCTTTTCACCCGGGAAGAAGCCCTAGACCGCCTGCGGGACGTCTGAAATACATGCTAGACTCGTAGTCTTGCTTGAACGGTGCAACACCTTCAATGCTCGGCGTAAACGAGCGGGGGTATAGCTCAGCTGGGAGAGCGCTTGCATGGCATGCAAGAGGTCAGCGGTTCGATCCCGCTTACCTCCACCATCATAAATGGACAGCCGGTGGCGCAGCGGGAAGGCATGGAAAGATCAAGTCCCCTTCGTCTAGAGGCCTAGGACACGACCCTTTCACGGTTGTAACAGGGGTTCGAATCCCCTAGGGGACGCCAAGTTGGTTGGCACTTGCAGGGAACCCTGGAACGCCATCACCGCTGCGGAGCGGTAGTTCAGTTGGTTAGAATACCGGCCTGTCACGCCGGGGGTCGCGGGTTCGAGCCCCGTCCGCTCCGCCAAACACCCAGCAAGAACGCGCCTTCGGGCGCGTTTTTCGTTTCTACCCACCAATTTACCCACCGCCGAGCACTGGCCTGAAGCCACCCGCGCGGCCGCGTCTGCAGGCAACAACGACCGCGTGTGGTGCCACGGGGTAGGCGGCCTGGAGTGGTGGTGGGTGCGCAGGTATGTTGCCGGGGGTGCAGCTTCAAGCTTCTGCCTTCTTGATCCTCCCAGCTTACCCTCACCCCCCAGTTCCAGCGATTGGGCCTAAAGCAGACTGTGCATTCGAATCCGCACGAACGACGAGGTGTTCAACGAAAGTGGTGCTCCGGGTGGTGCCGGGGTTTGCTCGACGCCAATACACGGCTGCCAGACTGCGCAGGGATCGCAGACCTACCGCGTGATCATCACCACTTGCTCGGCGAGGATCTGTACCTTGAGTTCGACCAATTCACCACCGGTCTTCAGCTTGGCGTACCCCACGCCGTCGACCACCAGCCGACCGGGTTTGGCCGCTGGTACTGGCGACTTGGTGCCGGCTTGGTCTTCGCGGGTCAGCCCACGCTCGCCGGTGCAGATTGAAAGCAGCGCGGGTTCGCTCAGCTCCACACCTCGAACCCGCGACAGATCGGTCTTGCTGCGCGTGGCAAGTGTGCGGCCCGCCTCGTCAAGCAAGCGCACCGCCTGGAACTGCGGCGCCCAGCGCCCGTCACTGTCAAGCCGTCCCGCGCTGATGCATGAGCCGTCTGAAGCCTGCGCTGCAGTGGAGCAAACCAAGGCCGCTACCCACAGAACCCGTACCGAAGGGCGTGTCACGTTGTCGGACGCCTTTGAGACCAGAAAGCCAAAGTTCATGCCTTCTCCCTTGAACAAGTAAACTTCCACTCAGGCAGGCCGCAGACGCTCTGACTGTCCTGCCGAATGCCAAGTCACGCAGCCCCAGCAAGAGCGAGGGCTACACAGGTGATCGGGCTGATGCTCGGATTGACCGAGGGTCTGGGCCACAAACCGCCTGTAGTGGCTGCAGCGTGCGCAATTGCCCGCCGTTGGCATCGAGTTCGGCCAGCTTGGTCTGCCCCATATCCTCGACCAGCACGCAGCAGCCCTTGCCGCTGAAGCCCCACAGTTTATCGTGGCCGCAGCCGCCGCAGCGCAGCCGCAGGAAGCCGTGTGTCAAGAGACCATGCTCGAAGAAGTCGTCAAACTTGTCCTTAATGAACCGGGGTAACTCAGCGCTGGCGCTGGCCGCTCGCGTTTTGCCGCGTTGAATCGTCACCGAACACATTTCTTGCCGTGATGACCCGCTGGCGCCGCCCCTGGTGGCGCCCAAGCTTCGGCCCAAACCCATGGCCGCCAGCTGAGCGCTGCTGCACCCACAGCGGGGCTGTCACACCGCCTTGAACAGGTTCAAGTCCGCTGCGCCAGTTACCCAGCAAAGACGCGCCTTCGGGCGCGCGGTTCGTTCCAACGAGGTGTCCATCCCGGCGCGGTACCGCGAATTGCAGGGAAACCCCGGGTGTTCCGGGGCACGTTGCCTCTTGGCAGGCATTTCGCCTTGTGATACTTTCGACCACTTGTCGCGTGTTTGCGCAACTGGTGGAGTGCCCGATGG
>VGHB01000016.1 GCA_016868355.1 Betaproteobacteria bacterium
GACACTTTAATCGGCGGCCAAGGGGATGACTCACTTGTTGGCGGGAACGGTCTTGACTCCGCAGTACTGAACTTCGCGCGAAGTGCGTATACCCTCTCGGTAACGGGCCAGACCTGGACTGTCACCAATACGACTGGTACAGATGGCCGGGATCAAGTGTCTGGCGTTGAGAGACTAAAGTTTTCAGACTCGTGGACTGCTCTAGATTTAGGAGCCAGCGATAGCGCTGGGAGCGCCGTTCTATTGATTGGGGCCGTCCTGGGGAAAGACTTGATGCTGTCAAAGCGTCCCCTGATGGGCTCGGTTATTGATCTGTTCGACCAGGGGTACACCATCCAACAACTGGCAGGCGCGCTGATGCGGCTGCCGATCTGGGCCGGCACCCTGACCGCAACAAACAGCAGCACCGACATTGCCACCTATCTCCTCAACAGAGTCAACGGAAAGGCACCGACGGCTGCGGAACTGGACGCTGCGGTGAAGAGCCTCGACTCAGAGGTGCAGGGCACCTTCCTTGCGAACCTCGCGCTCACTCAAGCCAACATCACGCAGGTGGATCTCGTCGGCTTAAGCAGGACGGGGTTTGACTACCCGTTGGGTGGATGAGCCGAGCATCGCAAATTCCAAAACCACTTCCCGAGCGAGCAGATCAGTGACCAACTGAGTCGGGGGGACCCATTTCAGTCACGGGGGGTGGGTGTACGGTGGGGGTCAAGAAGTTCTGCTCGACCACCTTGTGACCGCCAACGGGTGGTCAAGACCACCGAGTCGGATGCCTCGTGAGCCGCAACTCATTGATTCTTGGCGCGGCTGGCGGGGATCGAACCCACGACCCTTGGCTTCGGAGGCCAATACTCTATCCACTGAGCTACAGCCGCTGCGTGACCTTGCTGGATTCTAGCAGCCGCACCCCCCTAGTCCCGCGCTTGCTAGCCCGCAAGGCCGGCGCAAGCCACCTAGCTTTTATACTCAGTGGGTTTGTACTTGAGTGCAGGCCAATTGCCCAGCAACCTGCCCCCGCCATCTGAAGTAGAGGACCGCGATGAGCAACAACGACCACCATGATCACGCCGCCGGCCGCGATGTGCCGCACGAAGGCCCGGTCAAGACGCCCAAGCAGTTGGTGGCGGCGGTGGTGGCATCTTTTGTCATCCCCATCGTGGCCATCATCCTGTTGGTCAACTATGTGACCACCCAGCCCAAGGAAGGCGCCGGCACCGCTGTGTTGGACCCCAAGGCCGTGGCAGCGCGCATTGCGCCGGTGGGCACGGTGGAGGTGCGTGACGCCGGCAACCCCGCCATGCTGAAGACCGGCGAGCAGGTGTACCTGGCCCAGTGCGCGGCCTGCCACACCGCTGGCGCCGCAGGCGCGCCCAAGCTGGGCGATGCCGGCGCCTGGAGCAAGCGCATCAAAGAAGGCTACGACCACCTGCTGACCTCGGCCCTCAAGGGTAAGGGCGTCATGGGCGCTCAGGGCGGTGGCGAATACAGCGATTTCGAGATCGGCCGCGCGGTGGTGTACCTGAGCAACCAAAGCGGGGCCAAGTTCCCCGAGCCCAAGGCACCGGAAGCGGCCAATTAACCATCCGAGTGGGGAGTAAATTCCCCGCACCATTCAGCGCTGGGGCTTGGGATGGGCGACGAAGCCCCAGCGTGACTCGGCCTCCAGCGCCTTCATCGTCTGCGGTTCGTAAATGCCCCAGGCGCTGGACTCCAGGGCATCGGCCGCTGCCGCCACATCCAGGCTGTGTACCAGCCCCGGCCCGAGGTCGGTGCTGAGGTACACGCGGCCTGCCTCATCCACCCAAACTTGGTGCACCTTTGCAGGCAGCCCGGTGTGGCTGAACACCTCGTTCCCGGGCGTGTCCATCACCCGCCAAATCCACGGCGTAGCTTCCAAGGTGACATACACCCGCTGAGGGCCGTTCTGGAAATACCAGGCACCGTGCTCATCGCAGCCGTAGTTGCGGTGAATGAATTCGCGCAACTTCTCGTGCTCGATGCGGCTGCCCTTGACCTGCGGGAAAGGCCCTGCCGCCTGTACCCGTTCGTCGCGCATGAACCACTGCCCCCGCGCGTCCAAGGCCAGCCAGTCGTAGCAGGCGGGCACGTTGGGCCACTTCTTCAAGGCGGCTTTTACGATTTCGTCCATGGGCGAAGTATCGGTGGGCGCGCCAAGGGCATGACGCCCGCCCGCGCGCTACGGCTTTGTGCGGTGCTGGCCCCCTGCGGCCGTCCCCAGCCATCCGGCCACTGCCTGGGGCATCGCCTGCACATGCCCCGGCGGTGCGCCGGCGGGAAAGCCCACGTGTCCGCCATGCGCGGGTTGCCACAGTTCCACGAAGGAACCCACGGCTGCGCGGTCGGGCAGGGACCAGGTCGGGATGAAGGGGTCGTTGCGTGCATTGAGCGCCAAGGCTGGGATGCGGATGCGGTGCAGATGAGGCTTGGCCGAAGCTCGGGTCCAGTAGTCGTTGGTGCCGGCGAAGCCGTGCAGTGGCCCGGTGAACACCTCATCGAACTTCCGCAGGTCGCGCGCGGCCAACAGTCGGTCGCGGTCGAACAGGCCTGGGTGTTGCGCCCACTTGGCCAGGGCGCGCGGCTTCATGGTGCGCAGGAATAAGCGGGTGTAGATCTGTCGGTTGAAGCCTTGGCCAATTGCGTCGCCAGAGGCCATGAGGTCCAGCGGCGAGCACACACTGGCCACCGCGGCGGCCACGGGGGCAGCGGCGGTACCGGCCTCGGCCGCCCACCGCATCAGGGCATTGCCGCCCAGGGAAATGCCCACCGCCAGCACCGGTGCGCCCGCGCCGGCACGCAGGCGTTGCAGCATCCACCCGATCTCTTCGTAGTCACCCGAGTGATAGGCGCGTGGCGCCAAGTTCAGCTCGCCGGAGCACCCTCGGAAATGCGGCACTGCATAGCCCCAGCCACGACGGTGCGCCACATCGGCAAAGGCGCGGGCATAGCTGCTGCTGGAGGAGCCTTCTAGTCCATGAAACAGTACCAATAGTGGCCGCTGGGCCGGTGCCTCAGGGATGTGCAGGAAGTCCACATCCACGAAGTCCCCGTCCGGCGTGGTCCAACGTTCGCGCCGGTAGGCGGGTTGCGCCTGGCCGTCCGCGGCAGTGCGCGAAAACAGGGGCGGCCAGATGGTCTGGGCATGGCCGCCGGGCAACCAGGCCGGTGCACGGTACTCCCACATGCAGATCAATGCAGTACGGACGGTGCCTCGGTCACTTCCTGCAACTCGCGCGGTGAGCCGGGGCTGGCATGGTGGGCTACCAGGCGCCAGCCCTGGTCGGTTTTGATGTAGACGTTGGTGGCGATCACCCAAGCGGTGTTGGGCCCTTCGTCGGTGGAGATATCCACCCGCTCCATCAGATTGTGCACCGCACAGTGACCGGTGTTAACGGTGCGCAGCTTTTCAGCGTGAACGCTGATCGGCCCGTTGGCGAAGATGGAATCGAAGGTGGCCCGGATGGCCGCAGCACCCACGATGCGAGGCCCACCCGGGTGGACGCACACGATGTCTTCGTCGTCGCTCCACACCGCCATTAGGGCTTCAATGTCGCCGCGCTGCAGCGCTTCGTAGAACTGCGCTTCGATATCCTGTGGCGTGGCCATCAGGGCTGCGGTCTTGGGCTTGTTGGTGGTCATTTGCGGGGCCGGTGGGCTCAGCGGAACACGATGGTCTTGTGTCCGTTCATCAGTACGCGGCGCTGCACATGCCAGCGCACCGCGCGGGCCAGCACCACACACTCCACGTCGCGCCCCACGGCGGTGAGGTCTTCGGCTGACAAGGAGTGGTCCACCCGCTCCACGTCTTGTTCGATGATGGGGCCTTCGTCCAGGTCGGCGGTCACATAGTGTGCGGTGGCGCCAATGAGCTTGACCCCACGAGCGTGTGCCTGATAGTAAGGCTTGGCGCCCTTGAAGCTGGGCAGAAAGCTGTGGTGGATGTTGATGGCGCGGCCGCGCAGGACCTGGCAAAACTCGGGCGAGAGGATTTGCATATAGCGCGCCAGCACCACCAGGTCGACACGCTCTTGATCGATCAGGGCCTCGATGCGCTGCTCTTGTTCCCGCTTGGCCGCCGCGCTGCTGCCCTTGGGCAGGCCCAGGTGGTGGAAGGGGATGCCGTAGCTGGCGGCCAGGTCGGCGAAATCGGGGTGATTGGACACGATGGCGGAAATATCCACGGCCAACTGCCCGCTCTTCCAGCGAAACAGCAAATCGTTGAGGCAATGGCCGTGCTTGCTCACGAGTAAAAGTAAGCGTGAGCGCTCACTCACTGCGTGAAGTGCGGCTTCCATCTGAAAGCGGTGCCGGACCGGGTCAAAGAGCCGGTGCAGCGCAGCCACATCGGCGAGTTCGGCTGGGGCTTCGAAGTGCACCCGCATGAAGAACAGGCCGGTGGCATCTTCGCCGTGGACATCGCCAAACTGCTGGGAGTCGACGATGTTGCAGCCGGCTTGGTAGAGCAGGCCCGAGACGCCATGCACGATACCGGTGGTGTCGTGGCACGAGAGCGTGAGGACAAATTCACGGGGTCGCGTTGAATCCATGCGGGGCGTTCAGGCAGCTTTTTTGGGGCTGGGGCGGCGGGGCGGGCTGGGCCTAGCCGCAAGCTCAGTGGCCGTGGGCAAGCTTTTCGCCCGGCTTGAGCCGGTACTCGGTACCGCAATAGGGGCACTTGCCGTGCCCCTCATGGCTCAGGTCGATGAACACCCTGGGGTGGCCGCTCCACAGCGGCATGCGCGGGTTGGGGCAGAACACCACCCCCGGGCCTTGCAGTTCGGCAGCGGTAACTTCAACGGCGGGCTTTAGTTCAGACATCGCTCATACTTTGCTCAGCCAGTGGGCGTACTTCGGGTTGCGCCCGTTGACGATGTCGAAGAAGGCCGACTGAATCTTCTCAGTGATCGGGCCTCGGCTGCCGGCACCGATTTCGATGCGGTCGAGTTCGCGGATCGGCGTCACTTCAGCGGCGGTGCCTGTGAAGAAGGCCTCGTCGCAGATGTAGACCTCGTCGCGGGTGATGCGTTTTTGCACGATCTCCAGGCCCAGGTCCTTGGCGATGTGAAAGATGGTGTTGCGGGTGATGCCGTTGAGTGCGCCGGCGGACAGGTCGGGCGTATGGATCACGCCGCCCTTGATCACAAACAGGTTCTCGCCCGCGCCTTCGCTGACGAAGCCGGCTGAATCGAGCAGCAGGGCTTCGTCGTAGCCCTCGTCCGTGGCCTCCATATTGGCCAGAATGGAGTTGGTGTAGTTGCTCACCGCCTTGGCCTGCGTCATGGTGATGTTCACATGGTGGCGGGTGTAGCTGCTGGTTTTGACGCGGATGCCGCGCTTTAAGCCTTCTTCGCCCAAGTAGGCACCCCAGGCCCAAGCCGCTACCATCAGGTGGATCTTGTTTCCCTTGGGTGAGACGCCGAGCCTCTCGCTGCCGATCCAGGTCAGGGGCCGCAGGTAGCAAGACTGCAGTTTGTTTTCCCGCACCACCTGCTTTTGCGCCTCTTGCACCTCCTCAAGGGTGAAAGGGATCTTCATGCGCAGGATTTTGGCGCTGTTGAACAGGCGCTCGGTGTGTTCGTGCAGGCGAAAGATGGCGGTGCCGTCCACAGTGTTGTAGGCCCGTACTCCTTCAAAGGCGCCGCAGCCATAGTGCAGGGTGTGGGTCAGCACGTGGATCTTGGCGTCTCGCCAGTCGATCAACCGGCCGTCCATCCAGATCTTGCCGTCGCGGTCGTCCATGCCCATTTGGTGGTCCTAGTGTGCTTTTAGGGGAACACTGAATTCTAAAACCCGGGGGGGACCCCGACCAGGCGGGCCGCGCGGCCTGCGCGCCAGGCCTCAGGCTGGTGGCAGCGCGGGGGATGGGGGGGCGTCTGGCGCTTGCACGCCGGACGTGGGTGCCCTGACCAAACTAGCCCCCACGCAACGCCCGCGCACAAAATCAACCACCAGCGCATCGCCGCCTTGGTCGTGCCACTCCCAGCTTTCCTGCACACCGGGGCTGGGGTGGGGCAGCCGTTTGCCCAGGCTCTTGGTTTGGCGCAACACCGCCAACATCTTCATGCCCCGCTCGATGCGGGTGTGCGCCATCAGGGCGCTGTCCACCGAGGCCACCGGGTTGGTGGCGGCGGCTCGCATCACCCGCAGCGCACGGCTGAACTGCAGCAGGAGCCAGAACACGATCATGGTGAAGGCCAGGAACACGCCAGCCCAGCCGTACTGGGTGTAGCCGATGGCGATGGCCGCCACGGCCAGTCCCCAGCCTATGAGGGCCGAGCTGCTGAGCAGGAAGCGCGCTTGGGTCATACCCCGGATGTTAGCGAGCGGGCGGCGCTGGGGCTTCACAATGCCGGTATGGGCAGCCTGCACACCTGGGTGATCAACCTTGACCGCGCGCCGCAGCGGCTGGCGCGCATCGGGGCGCAGCTGAATGCGTTAGGCCTGGCCTGGACCCGCTTTGCCGCGGTTGAAGGCAAAGGGGTGCCCCCAGCCGAACAGGCCGTGCTTCTGGACCACGCGGGTTTTGAGCGTGGGCATGGGATGACCCCGTCCCTGGGTGAGCTCGGCTGTTACCTCTCCCATGTGCGGCTCATGCAGACGTTTTTGGCCAGCCCCTACGACCAGGCCCTGATCTTGGAAGACGATGTGAAGCCCGCCGCTGCGCTGCCCGAAGTGCTGCAGCGCTTGGTGGCGGCCTCTGCTCGTTGGGACATGGTCAAGCTTTCGGCCATCCACAGTGGCACGCCCTTTGGCGTGCTTGATGTGGGGCAGGGGCACCACTTGGGCGTGATGTTCAGCCGTTGCACCGGCTCATCGGCCTATGTCATCAATCGGCTGGCGGCGCAGCGCTATGTGCAGCAGTTGCTGCCCATGCAGCTGCCCTACGACCATGCCTACGACCGCGGTTGGGTGTATGGCCTGAAGGTCCGGCGGGTGTTCCCCGAGGTGTGCGTGCACGATGACCAGGTGGAGTCGACGATCGGCAACCCCGGGCCGGCGCGCAAATTTGCCTGGTACCGGCGTCTGCCCGCCTACGCCTACCGATTGCGCACCGAATGGTGTCGCCTGCGCTACGGCGTGGCGCAGGTCCTGTGGCATCGGCACTAGGCCCGTTCAGAAGCCCCTGAGCAGGCCCATGGCCTCTTCAATGCGCTCCACCCCGTGGACTGCCAGCCCCTCGATGGGCTTCTTGGGCAGGTTGGCCTTGGGCACGATGGCGGTGGAAAAGCCCAGCTTGGCCGCTTCCTTGAGGCGTTCTTGCCCGCGGGGCGCCGGGCGTACTTCGCCGGCAAGGCCCACTTCGCCGAAGGCCAGGAAGCCTCGGGGCAGTGCCTTGGCCCGCAGGCTGCTTTGGATGGCCAGCAGTACCGAAAGGTCGGCCGCCGGTTCGCTGATGCGCACGCCCCCCACGGCGTTGACGAAGACGTCCTGGTCTATGCAGGCCACGCCCGCATGGCGGTGCAGCACCGCCAGCAACATCGCCAAGCGGTCGCGTTCCAAACCTACCGACAAACGCCGCGGCGAGGGGCCTGCGCTGTCGACCAGGGCTTGTATCTCCACCAGCATTGGGCGCGTGCCCTCCAGGGTGACCAACACACAAGAACCCGGAACCGGGGCTTCATGGGTCGACAGGAAGATGGCGCTGGGGTTGGTTACCCCCTTGAGGCCCCTTTCCGTCATGGCGAATACGCCGATCTCGTTGACCGCGCCGAAGCGGTTCTTGATGGCGCGCACCAGGCGGAAGCTGGAGTGCGTGTCGCCTTCAAAGTACAGCACTGTGTCGACGATGTGTTCCAGCACCCGAGGCCCGGCCAGTGCCCCTTCTTTGGTGACATGGCCCACCAGCACCATGGCGCAGCCGGTGGCCTTGGCGGTGCGGGTGAGGTGGGCGGCGCATTCGCGCACCTGCGCCACCGAGCCGGGGGCGCTGGTGAGCTGCTCGGAGTACAGGGTTTGGATGGAGTCGATGATCACGAAAGCCGGCTCGTGCTGGGCGATGGCGGCCAAAATCCGCTCGAGCTGGATTTCCGCCAGTACCTGCACCTGTGCGCCACTGAGCCCCAGCCGCCGCGCGCGCATGGCCACTTGGGCCCCGCTTTCCTCACCCGTTACATACAGCACATTGAGCTGGGTGCTCAGCGACTCGGCAGCCTGCAGCAGCAAGGTGCTCTTGCCAATGCCAGGGTCACCGCCGATAAGCACCACCCCGCCGGGCACGATGCCGCCACCCAATACCCGGTCGAGTTCTTCAAGGCCCGTGGGGGTGCGCTCAATGTCCTGCGCCTCAATATCGGCCAGGCGCGCCACTGGGGCGCTGCGGGCCAGGGCCTCGAAGCGGTTTTTGCCCGCTGAGGCGCTGGGCGCGGCGGTTTCGATGAGGGTGTTCCAGGCTTGGCAGTGAGGGCATTGACCCAGCCACTTCGGAGTGGTGCCACCGCAGTCGCTGCAGGTGTAGTGCGATTTATCTTTGGCCATCGGCCGATGATGGCATGCCCCAGGCTCAGGGGATGAACCTGCAGGGGCGTCTACAGCGGGGTGTTGCGCCGCAGCGCCTTGACCCGTGCGTCTCGGGCCTTGGTCTGCAAGCGGCGTTGGACCGAACCGCGCGTGGGCCGTGTGGCGCGCCGGGTGGTCGGAACGTGGGCCGCCTGGTCTAGCAGTTCTAGCAGGCGCCGCACGGCAGCGTTGCGATTCAACGGCAGGCTGCGGTGTTCCTGAGCCTTGATGACGACCACGCCATCGCGCGAAATTCGCTGGTCGCCCAGGGACATCACGCGGGCCTTCAACAAGTCGGGCAGGGATGAGGCTCGAACGTCAAAGCGCAGCATCACCGCATTGCTCACTTTATTGACATTCTGACCACCGGCACCTTGAGCACGGATGGCACTGAATTCCAGTTCTTGCGGGTTGAGGTGGAAGGCGATCGAGGGCATGAGGGCTGGGTGGAACGGGGTGGTCTCAATGCGGCGTAATGGCGATTTTGGGCACTGTGCGGCCGTCAGCGGCCGACACACGCGACTCAGTCGGCCACCGCCACCGGCACCCGGGTCGAAAGGGCGCACATCAATTCATAGCCGACGGTGCCCGCAGCTTGGGCCACATCGTCTATAGGCAGCGCCGTTCCATGGGGCCCGTGGCCCCACAGCGTGGCTTCGCTGCCCGGCCCTGCTTGTGGGACCGGCGAAAGGTCCACTGCAACCATGTCCATGCTCACCCGACCGACCAACGCGCAGCGCACACCGTCGACCAATACCGGCGTTCCGCTGGGCGCATGGCGCGGGTAGCCGTCGGCATAACCGCAGGCCACGATGCCGATGCGCTGGGCTTGGCTTGCGGTGTAGGTGCTGCCGTAGCCCACGGTGTCACCGGGTTGAAGTTGCTGCACGCTGATCAGCCGACTGCACAGGGTCATGGTGGGCTGCAGTCCCCATGTATGCACCGACCCGGCAGGTGCGTCGGGTGCACTGCCGTAGAGCATGATGCCCGCCCGCACCCAGTCGGCTGCGATGCCGGCAAGGGCTGTGTGCCGCAGGACGGCCGCGCTATTGGCCAAGCTGCGCTCGCCCGGCAGGTCTTCGGTGGCGCGGGCAAAGGCCTGTACCTGGTGCGCAATGCCGCGTGGGCCGTCGGCATCCGAGAAGTGCGTCATCAGGGAGATTTCCTTGACTTGAGGCAGGGCGTTCAAACGGGCCCAGGCGCTGCGCAGGCGGGCTTCAGAAAAGCCCAGCCGGTTCATGCCGCTGTTCATCTTTAGGAACACTCTGTGGGGCATTTGCGTCTTGTGTGCAGCCATCCAATCGATCTGCTCGGCGGTGTGCACCACATGCCACAGGTTCAGGCGTGAGCACAGCTCCAGGTCACGGGGCTCGAAGCAGCCCTCGAGCAGCAAGATGGGCCCGCGCCAATCCAGAGCCCGCAGGCGTTGCGCTTCCTCCAAGTCCAAAAGCGCAAAGCCGTCGGCGCGCTGCAGCCCGGCAAAGCAGCGCTCCAAGCCGTGCCCATAGGCATTGGCCTTGACCACTGCCCACACACGCGAATCGGGGGCATGCTGGGCTGCCAAAGCCAGGTTGTGGGCCAAAGCGGCGCTGTGGACCAGGGCTTGAATCGGGCGGGGCATGGCGCGATCCTACCGACTGTGGCCAGCACTGTGGCCAGCACCGCGGCCGGCACTGTGGTCACAACGGGGAGCCCACATTGAGCTGGCCCACAGTCCTACGCTCTGTCGGGTCTTGCCCCCTGCGTTCGGGGCTGCGGCACAGAGCGGGTGCTATAAACCGCCCCGGGCTGGCGCGCATGGCGTGGGCGGCCAAAGAGCTCGACCCGCGTTTTTCACCAGTCCCCGTTGCGCACCAGCATGGAAGTTTTTGAATTCCTCATGCCCATCTTCACCGAATACGGCTACATCGCCGTGTTCGTGATGCTGCTGATTTGCGGCTTTGGGGTACCCGTGCCCGAGGACGTCACCTTGGTGACCGGCGGCGTGATTGCCGGGCTTGGTTATGCCGACCCTCACCTGATGTTTGCGGTGGGCATGGCAGGGGTGCTGGTGGGCGACGGCCTGATCTTCACCTTGGGTCGGGCTCATGGGCAGCGCATCCAAACCCTACCGGGCTTTCGCAAGGTGCTCACACCCGAGCGCTTTGAAAAGGCGGCGCAGCTGTTTCAAAAGTACGGCAAGTGGGTCATGTTTGTGGCCCGCTTCCTGCCCGGCCTGCGCACGCCGGTGTTCTTCAGCGCGGGCATGTCGCGTCGGGTTCCGTTCAGCACCTGGTTGCTCATGGACGGATTTGCTGCAGCGATCAGCGTGCCGATCTGGGTGTATTTGGGATACTTTGGTGCGCTCAACCGGGATTGGATGTTCAGCGTGTTGCGCCAGTTCCAGGTGGGTATCTTTGTGTTGCTGGGCACCGGTGCCCTTGTGGGCGGGGTGATCTGGTGGCGCCGACGCAAGGCCTCGCAGCCGCAGCCCTAGTCCTCAACGCCCTGGTCTGGGGTTTGTCTTGGTGGCCCTTTCGCCACTTGGACGAACAGGGCTTGCATCCGCTGTGGGCCACTACCTTGGTGTACGCGGCGATTTCATTGCTGTTGCTGGCGGTACGGCCGCGCAGCGTTCTTGAGCTGCTGCGGCCCAGCGCGCTGTGGGTGCTGATCGCCGCAGCGGGCACCACCAATGCGGCCTTCAACTGGGCGGTGAGCATCGGCGACGTGGTGCGTGTGGTGCTGCTGTTTTACCTCATGCCCTTGTGGGCAGTCTTGTTGGCTCGTGTGCTGCTGAAAGAAGCCATCACGCCGCACGCGCTGCGGCGGGTGGCCCTGGGTTTGGCCGGCGCAGTTATCGTCTTGTGGCCTGAAGGCGGTATGGGCGCGCTGGGGGCGGCTTTCAGCCTGGCCGACGCCCTGGCCATCGTGGGCGGGTTTTCATTCGCGTTGAACAACATCATGGTGCGCCGCGAACAGCAACGCAGCGAGGCGGCGCGGGCAGCCGCGATGTTCATCGGCGGCGCCTTGATTGCCGCAGTGGTGGGCTGGGTCCTGCTGCAGGCCGGCTCGGTACCCGCCCCACGGTGGGAGGCGGCGGCCCAGTGGTGGCCCTGGGCTCTGGGCTTGAGTGCTGCCTTCTTGGCGGCCAACCTCAGCCTTCAGTACGGTGCTTCCCGCCTGCCGGCGCACCGCACCGCGGTGATCATGTTGACCGAGGTGCTGTTTGCCTCGGTGTCGGCCGTGGCCCTGGGCGTGGGCAGTTTGGGGCTGGCGCTTTTGTTGGGCGGAGGCTGCATCCTGGCTTCGGCTTGGCTGGCGGCCTGGGACTGAGGCGCTGCCCGCCGCCAGCGCTAAGCCGGCTGGCATTCAGCCTGGGCATGGTGCTGCTAGGCATCTGGCCCGCGCGCTGTGCGGGGTTACTGCACTCGATTACGATGGCTGAATGAACACGGCACTGAGCGACTTTGAGGCCACCGACATTTCCGGCCAACCGGTGCGGTTAGCCGATTTCCAAGGTCGCGTGGTGCTGGTGGTCAACACCGCCAGTTCCTGCGGCTTCACACCCCAGTTTGCGGGCTTGCAATCCCTGTGGGATCGCTATCGCGCGCGCGGCCTGACGGTCATGGGCTTCCCCTGTAACCAATTTGGCGGCCAAGATCCCAAGGACAACGCCGACATTGCGTCGTTCTGCCAGGTTAACTACGGGGTGACCTTCCCCATGATGGCCAAGGTGGAGGTCAACGGCTCGCGCGCCCACCCATTGTTCCAGTGGCTCAAGCACGAGGCGCCGGGCCTCTTGGGCACCGAAGGCCTCAAGTGGAACTTCACAAAGTTCTTGGTGGGCCGTGACGGACGGGTGATCCGCCGCTATGCACCGCAGGAGGCCCCGGCCAAGCTGGCCGCAGACATCGAGGCCGCGTTGGGCTGAGCCATGTTCGAGCACATCACCGCCTATGCAGGCGATCCCATCTTCGCCTTGGTGGATGCCTTCAACCGCGACAGCCGACCCCACAAGGTGAATCTGTCCATTGGCATCTACTTCGACGAGCAGGGCCGTTTGCCGGTGCTGCGCTGCGTGCTGGAGGCCGAGCAGCGCATCTTGGCCGAGGGAGGTGCCAAACCTTATTTGCCCATGGAGGGCGACGCGGCTTGCCGCGAGAAGGTGGCGCAGCTGTTGCTGGGTGAGCAGCATCCTTCGATCGGCCAGGGCCGTGTGGCCACGATCCAAACGGTGGGCTCCTCTGGCGGCTTGAAGGTGGGCGCCGACTTCCTGCGCACTTGGCTGCCCGACAGTGCGGTCTGGGTGAGCGACCCCACCTGGGACAACCACCGCTCGATGTTCGAGGGCAGTGGCTTTGCAGTCCACAGTTACCCGTATTACGACGCCACCACCGGCGGCCTGCGCCTTGAGGACATGCTGGCCTGCCTGAAGGGCCTGCCACCGCGCAGCATCGTGCTGCTGCACGCCTGCTGCCACAACCCCACGGGTGTAGACCTGGCGCCCGCGCAGTGGGACCGCTTGATTCCGGTGCTGCGCGAACGCGAACTGCTGCCCTATCTGGACCTGGCCTACCAGGGCTTTGGCGAGGGCATTGATGAAGACGCCTATGCGGTGAGGGCACTGGCGGCCTCGGGCATGACGTTTTTCGTAGCCAATTCTTTTTCCAAGAGCATGAGCGTCTACGGCGAACGATGCGGGGCACTGTCGGCGATTTGTGCCAGCCCCGCCGAGGCCGATCGGGTGATGGGCCAGTTGCGCTACACGGTGCGCCGCATCTATTCCAGCCCGGGCATCCACGCCGCGCGTCTGGTGGCGCATGTGCTGGGCGACGCCGATCTGCGTGCGATGTGGCAAGGTGAATTGGCCCAGATGCGGCAGCGCATGTTAGGGGTGCGCCAGGCCTTGCATGCGCGCCTGAGTGCCGTTCGGCCCGATTGCGATCTGGGCTTCTTGCTCAGCCAGCGCGGCATGTTCAGCTACACCGGCTTGAGTGCCGAGCAGGTGGACCGCTTGCGTGAAGAGCATGCGGTGTACCTGATTCGCTCGGGGCGTTTGTGTGTGGCCGGCTTGACGCAGGCCAATGTAGGCCGCGTGGCTCAGGCGTTGGCGCAGGTGGTGTGACCTTGCGCCTGGTTTGGCTCAAGCGCGACCTGCGCTGCCTGGACCATGCGCCCTTGGCTGCTGCCGCTGAGGGCGTTGCGGCAGCGCTGTGGATCGTCGAGCCCGAGTGGCTCAACAGCCCGGAGTTTCATCCGCGCCACCTTGCGTTTGCCCAGGGCTGCGTGGCGGAATTGCGCGAGGAGTTGGCCAAACGTGGTTTGCCCTTGCTGGTGCGCCACGGCTCGGCCTTGAACGTGCTGCAGGGGTTGTTTGAACGCCACCGTTTTGCGCACTTGCTCAGCCATGAGGAAACTGGCCCTGGCTGGACGTATGCGCGCGACCGGGCTGTGGGCGCGTGGTGCCGCGAGCGTGGTGTGCAGTGGCAGGAGTGGCCTCAGCATGGGGTGGTGCGCCGGCTGCGCAGCCGCGCGGGATGGGCTTCCCGCTGGGCCGGCCGCATGGATGCGGCGCCGGTGTCGATGCCAGTGGCATGGTCGGGCTGGCGCGGGCTTGACCTGGATGACTTGCCCAAGCTTGAAGAGCCGATGGTTTCAACCATGGGTTTGCGGATGGGTTCGGAGACGGCCGCGCCGATGGCCGCGCCGGGGCAGGCCGCTGGGCTGGGCATCCTGGACGAATTTCTTCATGGCCGGGGGCGCGCCTACCGGCGCTCGCTGTCCAGCCCTTTGACCGCTGAATCCGGCTGCAGCCGTATCAGCGCCCACCTCGCTTTCGGCGCGCTGAGCCTGCGCGTGGTGCACCAACGCACCGAGGCGGCAATCGCACAAGCCCAGGCGCAGGCAGACCGGGCACTGGCCTCGGGCCTGCGCGGGTTTTCGGGGCGGCTGCGTTGGCATTGCCACTTCATGCAGAAGTTGGAATCTGAGCCCGAGATCGAGTTCGCCCACTTCGCCCGCGCCTGTGACGGCTTGCGCCCGGGTGAAGACGTGCCGGGTGCACCAGCTTGGGGCCTTATGCAGGCCAGCCGGCTGCAGGCCTGGCAAGACGGCCAGACCGGCTACCCCATGGTGGACGCTTGCATGCGCAGCCTGAACGCCACCGGATGGTTGAACTTCCGCATGCGGGCCATGTTGGTGAGTTTTGCGTCCTACCACCTGTGGCTGCATTGGCGCCCCACCGGCCTGCATCTGGCCCGGCAGTTCACCGACTTTGAGCCAGGTATCCACTGGAGCCAGATGCAGATGCAAAGCGGCACCACCGGCATCAACACCCTGCGCATCTATTCGCCCACCAAACAGGCCCTGGACCAAGACCCGCACGGGGACTTCATTCGGCGATGGGTGCCGGAAGTGGCCCAGGTGCCCCTGCCCTGGCTGCACCATCCTTGGACCATGGACGCAAGCTTGCAGCGCGCATCGGGCTGTGTGATCGGGCGCCACTACCCGCCGCCCATCGTGAACGAGGCCGCAGCAGCCCGTGCGGCCAAAGAAGCGATGTTTGGCCTGCGCAAAGGGGGTGAGGCCCAGCGCGAGGCAAGCCGCATACAAGACCGTCACGGCTCGCGCAAGAGCGGTCTGCCCCAGACAGGCTTGGGCCGGCTCGCCAATGCGCAGGGACCGGCCGCCAGCAGCGGCGGACGGCAGCGGGGCCGCAAAGTGTCTGCGCAGCCCGGATCCAAGCCGGATCCAAGGTTCGATCCCCAGGGCCAACTCTTCGATTAACCAAGCGGCCCGTGTGTCCATCGGCGGGCGGCGCGGCCCTGGCGGCAGAACCTGTCAGCATCCAGGCATGAGCCGACATGACCACAAGGCCACCGACCGCGCCAGCGGGTTTCGGGGCAACAAGGCGCAACTGCCCAGCAAACCCTGCACTGTGTGTGGCCGCCCCATGGTGTGGCGCAAGGCCTGGGCCAAAAACTGGGACGAGGTGAAGGTGTGCAGTGACGCTTGCCGGGCTCAGGGCGCGCGCGACCGGCGGGCTGCGGCGCGATGAGCCGGCTTCGCCACTTGCTGGTGGTCCTGGGCGACCAGCTCGACCTTCAGGCCTCGTGCTTCGACGGCGCTGATAAGCAGCATGACACGGTGTGGATGGCCGAAGTGGCCGAAGAGTCGACGCATGTGTGGTCGTCCAAGCCCCGCATTGCGCTGTTCTTGGCGGCGATGCGACACCATGCGCAGGCCCTGCGCAGTGCGGGCTGGCGCGTGGACTATCGGCGACTGGACGACACCGACAATTTGGGCAGCTTGGGCGCTGAGCTGCGTGCGGGCATTGTGCGCTTGAAGCCCCAAGGCCTGGTGATGACGGCACCGGGCGACTGGCGCGTGCTCGAAGCCATCAAGGCCGTGGCCGCCGAATGCAAACTGCCGCTGGACATCCGCGAGGACCGACACTTCTTCAGCACCGTGCAGGAGTTTGCCGCGCATGCCAAGGGCCGCAAGCAGCTGCGCCTGGAGTACTGGTACCGCGAACTGCGGGCGCGCCACCAGGTGCTGATGGATGGCGATCAACCGTTGGGTGGCCAGTGGAACTTCGATGCCGATAACCGTGAGGCCTTCGGCAAGGACGGTCCTCCGCCCATACCGGCACCGGCTCGGTTCCAGCCAGATGAGACCACGCGCGGCGTGCTGCAACTGGTGGCCGAGCGCTTTGCCTCCCACCCGGGCTCGCTGGACTCGTTTGCCTGGCCGGTCACCCGCGAGCAGGCCCTGCAATCGCTGGCACGCTTCATCCGCGAGCGCCTGCCCCACTTCGGTCGGTGGCAAGACGCGATGTGGACCGGCGAGGTTTGGTTGTTCCATTCCCACCTGGCCGCTGCCCTGAACCTGAAGCTGCTCACGGCACACGAGGTGGTGCACGCCGCAGAGGCTGCCCACCGCAGGGGCAAGGCTGACCTGGCGTCCACCGAAGGCTTCATTCGGCAGATTCTGGGCTGGCGCGAATATGTACGGGGCGTGTACTGGCTGCACATGCCGCAGTACCTGCAGCGCAATGCCTTGGGTGCCAAGCGGGCCCTTCCCGACTTCTTCTGGAATGCACAAACCGACATGGCTTGCCTGCGTGACGCGCTGGAACTCACGCTGCAGCATGGCTACGCGCATCACATCCAGCGCCTGATGGTCACCGGCCTGTACACCTTGTTGCTGGGCGTGGACCCCCAGCAGGTGCACGGCTGGTACCTCAGCGTGTACGTCGATGCGGTGGAATGGGTGGAGCTTCCCAATTCATTGGGCATGAGCCAATACGCTGACGGCGGCGTGATGGCCAGCAAACCCTATGTGGCTTCAGGCAAGTACCTGCAGCGCATGGGCAACCACTGCAAGGGCTGTCGCTACGACCCGGCCCAAGCCACTGGCGACCGTGCCTGTCCCTACACCACGCTGTACTGGGACTTCCTGCTGCGGCATGAACAGGCCCTGGCCAAGAATCCCCGCATGGTGATGCAGGTGAAGAACCTCAAGCGGATGGACGAGGGCAAGCGCGCCGCCATCCAAGCGCAGGCGCTGGCCCATGTTCAGGCGGTGGGGGTGGGCTAAACCCAATCGAGTGCGGTCTAATCCGACCCCGTTGCGTATGGATACCCTCGTTCAACAAATTATCAACGGCCTCGTGTTGGGCAGCATGTACGCTCTGGTGGCTCTGGGCTACACGATGGTCTACGGCATCATCAACCTGATCAACTTCGCCCATGGCGAAGTGCTGATGGTGGGCGCCTTGGTCAGCTGGAGCGTGGTCACGGCCCTGGGGGGAACGGGCCTGCCGGGCTGGGTGCTGATGCTCGTTTCGTTGCCGGTGGCTGTGCTGGTGTGCTGTACCTTGAACTTCGGGATTGAGAAGCTGGCCTACCGCCCGCTTCGCAATGCGCCTCGCTTGGCGCCGTTGATTACCGCCATGGGCATGAGCCTGCTGCTGCAGACCCTGGCCATGATTGTGTGGAAGCCCAACCCCAAACCCTATCCGCAGCTTTTGCCAGTTGAGCCGATGCACATAGGAGGCGCGGTCATTTCAGTGACGCAGGTGCTGATCCTGGCCACCACCGCCGCCACACTGGCGGCCTTGATGTTCCTGGTCAACCGCACGCGGCTGGGCCGTGCCATGAGGGCCACGGCTGAGAACCCGCGGGTGGCCGCGCTGATGGGTGTCAAGCCCGATGTGGTGATCTCTACCACCTTCATCATCGGTGCAGCCTTGGCGGCGCTGGCCGGCGTCATGTGGGCGGCCAACTATGGCACGGTGCAGCACACGATGGGCTTCTTGCCCGGCCTGAAAGCCTTCACAGCGGCTGTTTTGGGCGGCATTGGTAACTTGGGTGGCGCGGTGGTGGGCGGGCTGCTGCTGGGCCTGCTGGAGGCCATTGGCGCAGGCTATCTGGGCGATCTCACCGGCGGCGTACTGGGCAGCCACTATGTGGACATATTTGCCTTTGCAGCCCTCATCTTGGTCCTCACCCTAAGGCCGTCGGGCCTCTTGGGCGAGCGGGTGGCGGATCGGGCCTGAGGCTGACGCCATGACCGTTCTGCCTTCCAAGCGCGCTCATCTGGTGGCTTTCATGCTGGCCGCGGCGGCCCTGCTGTTGCTGCCCCTGCTGGTGCAGCAGATTGGCTCGGGCTGGGTACGCATCATGGCCACAGCCCTGCTGTATGTGCTGCTGGCCTTGGGCCTGAACATTGTGGTGGGCTACGCCGGGCTATTGGACCTGGGCTTCGTGGCCTTCTATGCGGTTGGGGCCTACATGGTGGCCCTGCTGACGTCGCCGCATCTGGCTGAACAGTTTGCGTGGTTTGCGCAGCACTTCCCGCAGGGTATTCATTCACCGTTGTGGGTGGTGATTCCGGCTGCAGCCCTGCTGGCCGCTTTGGCCGGTGTGCTGTTGGGTATGCCGGTGCTCAAGTTGCGCGGGGACTATCTGGCCATCGTCACCTTGGGCTTTGGCGAAATCATCCGCGTGTTCATGAACAACCTGGAGCACCCGGTCAACATCACCAACGGCCCGCGCGGCCTGGACCGCGTCGACCCCGTCACCTTCTTCGGTTTCAGCCTGGGCCGACCATTGGATGTACCCATGCCCTGGGGCGATGCGCGCGTGGCCTCGGTGACCCTGTACTACTGGCTCTTTCTGGCCTTGGTGCTGGTCAGCGTGGTGCTTTGTCGCCGCCTCGAGGATTCGCGCATCGGGCGGGCCTGGATGGCCATCCGAGAAGACGAGATTGCGGCGCGTGCCATGGGCATCAACACCCGCGATATGAAACTGTTGGCCTTCGGCATGGGCGCCACCTTCGGCGGCGTGGCGGGCGCCATGTTTGCGTCTTTCCAAGGCTTTGTGTCGCCTGAATCCTTCAGCCTCATGGAGTCGGTGATGATCGTGGCCATGGTGGTGCTGGGCGGCCTGGGCCACCTGCCTGGGGTGATCTTGGGCGCTTTGCTGCTCGCGGCGCTGCCCGAGGTGTTGCGCTATGTGGCCGGCGATATTCAGAACCTGACGGATGGCCGGATCGATGCGGCCATCTTGCGACAGTTGCTGATCGCTGTAGCGATGATCGTGATCATGCTGATTCGGCCGCGCGGTTTGTGGCCCACGCCGGAACATGGGCGTTCGGCCGATCCTCAAGAGGCGCACCTTGATTCTGGCCCGGGGCAGCGCGCATGAGGGCCGCAGCCGCTCCGTTGGTGCTTCAGGTTCGCGGCGCGAGCAAGCGTTTTGGCGGCCTGCAGGCCTTGAGCGAGGTGGACCTGTGCATAGAGCGCGGCCAAGTGGCCGGCCTGATCGGCCCCAACGGGGCGGGCAAAACCACCTTCTTCAATGTGATCACCGGCTTGTATCTGCCCGATGCAGGGCAGTTCGAGTTGGCCGGCGTGCCATACAAGCCCAGTGCGGTGCACGAGGTGGCAAGGGCAGGCATTGCCCGCACCTTCCAGAACATACGCCTGTTCCCCGACATGACCGCTTTGGAAAACGTGATGGTGGGCCGACATGTGCGAACCGGATCAGGTCTGTGGGGTGCGGTGTTGCGCACACCCGGCTTCAAGTGCGAAGAAGCGCAGATCAGGGCCCGCGCACAGGAATTGCTGGCTTATGTGGGCATTGAACGCTATGCCGAATACCGGGCCCGCACCTTGTCCTACGGCGACCAGCGCCGCTTGGAGATCGCCCGCGCCCTGGCCACCGATCCGCAGCTGCTGGCCCTGGACGAGCCGGCTGCCGGCATGAACGCCACCGAGAAGGGAGTGCTGCGCCAGCTGATTGGGCGCATTCGGGCTGACGGCTGCACGGTGCTGCTGATTGAGCACGACGTGAAGCTGGTGATGGGCCTGTGCGATGTGGTGACGGTGCTCGATTACGGCAAGGTGATCGCCCAGGGCACGCCGGCCGCGGTGCAACGCGACCCGTTGGTGATCGAGGCGTACTTGGGAGCCGCGCACCATGCCTGAGGTTGCCCGTCCGCTGATGCTGCAGGTGCAGGGCCTTTGGGTGGCCTATGGTGGCATCCAGGCTGTTAAAGGGATCAGCCTAGAGGTGCGCGAGGGTGAGCTGGTCAGCCTGATCGGCGCCAACGGCGCGGGCAAAACCACCACGCTCAAGGCTCTGACTGCCATGCTGCAGCCCCAGGGCGGCCGCATCGAATACGCTGGGCAGGCCATTGCGGGCCTGGGCTCATGGGGCCTCGTGGCCCGGGGCTTGGTAATGGTGCCCGAGGGCCGCGGCACCTTTACCCGCATGAGCATTCTGGAGAACCTGCAGATGGGCGCCTACCTGCGCCCTGAGCCACAGGTTGAAGAGGACCTGGAGCAGGTGTACGCCCTGTTCCCACGCTTGAAGGAGCGGCAGGCGCAGTTGGCCGGCACCTTGTCCGGTGGCGAGCAACAGATGCTGGCCATGGGCCGTGCGCTGATGGCCCGCCCGCGGCTGTTGTTATTGGATGAACCGTCCATGGGCCTGTCACCAATCATGGTCGACAAAATCTTCGAGGTGGTGCAGACCATTCACCGACAGGGCACGACGGTGCTGCTGGTGGAGCAAAATGCCAGCCGTGCGCTCGCGGTGGCCGATCGGGCCTATGTGATGGACTCTGGCGAGATGACGATGAGTGGCCCGGCTGGCGAATTGCTGCACGACCCGCGCGTGCGGGCCGCCTACCTGGGCGAGTGTTGATATACATTGTTAGTTTTTCTTTCCCAACCCTCTGAAGGAGTTTTAGTCGTATGAACAAGAAGTGGAACCTGGTGCTGGCCACCGTGGCTGTCGCCGCGCTGGCAGCCTGCGGCAAGAAAGAAGCCGCCGCCCCGGCCGCATCGGCCGAGGCTGTGGTGAAGATCGGCCATGTGGCCCCAACCAGTGGTGCCATAGCCCACTTGGGTAAGGACAACGAGAACGGCGCGCGCATGGCCATTGACGATCTCAATGCCAAGGGTCTGACTGTTGATGGCAAGAAGGTGAAGTTCGAGTTGCTGGCCGAAGACGACGCTGCCGACCCCAAGCAGGGCACAGCTGCTGCGCAGAAGCTGGTGGACAGCAAGGTGGCGGGGGTGATTGGCCACCTCAACTCGGGCACCACCATCCCGGCTTCCAAGATTTACAGCGACGCCGGCATTCCGCAAATCAGCCCCTCGGCCACCAACCCCAAGTACACCCGTCAAGGCTTCAAGACCGCCTTCCGCAATGTTGCTGACGATGTGCACCTGGGCGGCACACTGGGCAAGTACGCGGTGACCGAGGTCAAAGGCAAGAGCATCGCCGTGGTGGACGACCGCACCGCCTATGGCCAGGGCGTGGCCGATGAATTCGCCAAAGGGGTGGAAGCCGCCGGCGGCAAGGTGGTGGACCGTCAGTTCACCAACGACAAGGCCACCGATTTCACCGCCATCTTGACCGCCCTGAAAGCCAAGAAGCCCGACGTGGTGTTCTTTGGCGGCATGGACGCGGTGGCCGGTCCGATGATGCGCCAAATGAAGCAACTGGGCATCAACGCTAAGTTCATGGGTGGCGACGGCATTTGCACCGGCGAGCTGCCGAAGCTGGCCGCCGGTTCCATGGCCGATGGCCAGGTGGTGTGCGCCGAGGCCGGTGGCGTGGAAGGCGAGGCCAAGACGGCCATGGCCGACTTCGCCACCAAGTTCAAGGCCAAATACAACGCCGATGTGCAGATCTACGCCCCCTATGTGTACGATGCGGTGATGGTTATGGCCGACGCCATGGTGCGAGCCAATTCCACCGACCCGGCCAAGTACCTGCCGGCCCTGGCGAAGACCGAGGGCTATAAGGGTGTGACCGGTGTGATCGCCTTTGACGAAAAGGGCGATATCAAGAACGGCGCGCTGACGCTTTACACCTACAAGGCTGAAAAGCGCGAGGCCATAGCTGTGGTTCGGTAACGAACAAGGCTTGAGCGGTTCGGCCGCTTTTTTCCCCAGGGCGCCCGGGTAATCGGGCGCCCTTTTCTTTTGCGCTCGCGCGGGCTGCCCGGCGGGCGCATAAGAGTGCATCAAGCCCCAATGAGCCGCTTCTCCGATGTGCCCCAAGGGCCTTGCCGCCGCAGGCGGGCGGCTTTTCCAGGCCTTGGCGACACTCTTGTTGATGAATCCCTTGCCACTGCCCGATCCAGCCTGTGACGACCTGCCGCCCAGCACGCAAGCCGCGTACACCCGCCTGCGGGCCGTGCGTCCGCACGACTATGCGCGCAGCCGCAACCACCTTGAAGGCACGGTCACCCGGCTGTCGCCCTACATCAGCCACGGGGTGCTGACCTTGCCGCGGGTGCTGGCGCAGGTGCAGGAAGACGAGCGCGCACGCGATGCCAAGGGTCGTGGCTTGCCGCCCGAGCATAAGTTCATCAATGAACTGGCCTGGCGCGAGTATTTCCACCATTTGTGGCAACACGAGGGCAAGGGCATATTCGCCTCTTTGCACGAAGGGCCGATGCCGGAAAGCGCGTACGCGCGCGTACTGCCCGAAGACATCCGCCAGGGCGCCACCGGTGTGCCGGCGATCGATCAAGCAGTGCGCGAGTTGTATGCCACCGGTTACTTGCATAACCATGCTCGTATGTGGCTGGCTTCCTATGCGGTGCACCTGCGCAAGGTGCACTGGCGCGCCGGCGCCGACTGGCTTTACGGGCATCTGCTGGACGGTGACCTGGCCAGCAATCACCTGAGCTGGCAGTGGGTAGCCGGCACGGGCTCGCACAAGCCCTATCTGTTCAATGCCGGCAATGTGGAGAGGTTCGCGCCAGCCGCTTGGCACTCGCGCGGCTCAGTGGTGGATGCCTCCTATGAAGCGCTTGAACAGGTGGCGCGCAGTGGTAAGCGCTTGGAGCCGCCTAGGCGGGGGGCGGCGCAAGGCGTGGAAGAGCCGGTGCTGCTGAACCGGCCACCATTTGAGTTGCCGACCGCCCAAGCGGGCGATTTGGAGCGGGCGTGGTTGATGCACCCCTGGAACTTGCGCGCACCCGATCAAGAGGCGGTGGCGGGCCGGCCCGTGATCGGCGTGTTCGTTGCCAGCTTCCACCAACGTTGGGCTTGGAGCGCGCGCCGCTGGAACTGGGTGATGGCGCTGATGAGGGAGCATACCGATCGCATCGTGTGGTGCGTGGGCGCGCCGCCACCGGGCGCCATGACCACGGCCGATCCCCACCTGCGTGCCTGGCTGTTGCCAAGCCAGGGCGATGCGGTGCCGCGCATTTGGGTCGACCCCGGACGGCGTTGCCGTTCGTTTTCCCAGTTTTGGAACCGTGCACAGGAGGCTCGATGAACGCGGTTTCTGATGCGGCGGCTTCAGTCTCGGCGGGAAGAGCGTACTCGAGCCCGCCAGCTGTTCCTGCCGACCTGATGACCGAATTGCGCACCGACCACGCCGGCGAAACCGGCGCGGTGTGGATCTATCAAGGCGTGTTGGCCATCACGCGGGATGCGGCCTTGCGGGATTTCGCGCAGCGCCACTTGGCTACCGAGCAGGAACACTTGCGCCTCATGTGTGAGCTGGTGCCGCCGCGCCAGCGCAGTTGGCTGCTGGGGCCCTGGCGCGTCGCTGGCTTCATAACAGGCGCACTGCCCGCGCTTTTTGGCCTGCGCGCGGTGTACGGCACCATTGCCGCTGTGGAGACCTTCGTGGACAAACACTACGAAGACCAGATCCGCGCCTTGGATGGGCGGCCCGAACACATTACCTTGCGTGATCTGCTCCTGACCTGCCAGGCCGATGAATGCCATCATCGTGATGAAGCCCAAGCGCTGGTGCTGGCAGCGGGCGGCTCGATTACTCAAAAACCTGGCCTGCTGCTGCGCTTGTGGTGTGCGGTGGTGGGGTGGGGTTCGGAGACGGCCGTCAAGATCGCGCGGCGGATTTGAGCCTCTCAAGGCGCCCGCTACCACCACGCTATCCCAAACTGCCCCTGCCTTGGTGGTAAGCCTGCGCTGCGCGGCGCAGCGGTTGGCCCAACAGGGCATCGACCTGTTGATCGAGCTTGCGTGCCGCCTGCGCCCACCGCTCGGCTGCGGCCCGTGAGAAGATTTCGCGGTGATGACCACTCCAGTTTCCTCTCCCAGCAGCCCTGTGACCTGCCCCCAGAGGGACTTGCTACGCCGCCTGTTTGAGGCCGCCGTGGCCAGCGCGCAGCCCGAGGTCTGTGTGCCGGCCCACCTGCCCAAGCTTGAAGAGTTGCCCAGCCTGGGCCGCGGCCGTGTCGTGGTGATGGGCGCGGGCAAGGCCTCAGCCGCCATGGCACAGGCCCTGGAGGCTCATTACGCGGATTGGCCGGGTCAGCTTGAAGGTTTGGTGGTGACTCGGTATGGCTACAGCGCGCCGTGCCAACGCGTGGAGGTTGTTGAAGCAGCCCATCCCGTGCCTGATGAGGCAGGCCTAAAGGCCGCGCAACGCATGCTGCAGCTGGTGCAGGGTCTGGGCTCGCATGACCTTGTGATCGCCTTGATTTCTGGCGGTGGCTCGGCCTTGCTGCCCCTGCCCTTGCCGGGCTTGAGCTTGGCCGACAAGCAAGCCGTCAACCGCGCCTTGCTGCAGTCGGGGGCCACCATCACCGAGATGAACACGGTGCGCCGTCATCTGTCGGCCATCAAGGGCGGGCGCTTGGCCGCAGCCTGCCACCCGGCTCGCGTGGTCACCCTGGTGATGAGCGATGTACCCGGCGACCACGCCATCGACATCGCCTCGGGCCCCACGGTGGCCGACCCCACCACCTGCCAGGACGCACTGGACCTCATCGAGCGTTACAGGTTGCAGTTGCCCGAGTCGTTGGGGCGCACGGTGCGCGAGCTCTTGAGCAGCGGCCGTGGCGAATCGATCAAGCCGGGCGATGCCCGGCTGCAGCGGGCCCAGGCCCGCTTGGTGGCCGCACCTCAGCACGCGCTGGAGGCCGCAGCCCGCGTGGCGCAGGCCGCTGGTTTGCGCGCTCACATCCTGAGCGATGCCCTCGAAGGCGAAGCCCGTGATGTGGGACGGGTGCTGGGCGGTATAGCCTTGCAGGTGGTGAACCGGGGCCAGCCGTTTGAAACGCCCTGCGTGCTGCTGTCGGGCGGTGAGACGACGGTCACCGTGCGCGGTAACGGACGTGGCGGGCGCAACGTAGAGTGCCTTTTGTCCGTGGCCTTGGCCACGGCGGGCCACCCCCGGATTTGGGGCTTGGCTGCCGACACCGATGGTGTGGATGGGTTGGAAGAAACCGCTGGTGCCACTTTCGGACCCGACACCTTGCAGCGGGCCTGGGGCCTGGGCATCAAGCCCGCCGACAGCCTGGCCGCCAACGATGGGCACGGATTCTTCCAGGCCCTGGGTGAGGCGGTGGTCACCGGCCCCACGCGCACCAACGTCAATGACTTTCGCGCCATCCTCATTGAGTGACCGCCGGCGGAGCCATCGCGCTTGGTCGCGGCCTTGGGCCGCCATGACGGCCTGATCCTGGAACACCATGGCGTGCTCACCGTGGGCTGTACCGTGGCCGAAGCCTTCGTGCTCATGCACTTGCTGGAGCGCGCTGCCCGCAGTCAGCTTCAGGCGCAGGCCGCAGGGGTACCTTGTCCCTGGTGCCACCCGAGGCAGCGGCCCGGATCCAGGCCCAATGGATTGGCGATGGGTCCACACCTGAAGGCGCGGACGAGTGGCTGGCGCTGTTGCGCGAAGCCGCACAATGTTGGAATTACCCTTGAACGGAGCCGAGCATGCCCCTGATTCGCGTTGAACTCTTCGAAGGCCGCACCCCGGAACAAAAGCGCGCTTTGGCGCAGGCCTTGACCGAAACCACCTGCCGTGTGCTGGGCACCAAGCCCGACGGCGTGGACATCATGTTCTTCGATATCGCCAAGCACGACTGGGCCAGCGCCGGGGCGCTGTGGAGCGACAAGGCGCCGCCCAAGCCCCAAAGCTGAGCGCGCCCCCGCAGGCGCCGTTCAGGCCGCCAGCATCTCGTCGATGAGCTCCACCCAATGCTGCACCGGGGTGTCAGTGCCGCTTTGCAGGTGCTGGATGCAGCCGATGTTGGCCGACAGAATGGTGCTCGGTTTAAGCGCACCCAGGTGGCCCAGCTTGCGGTCGCGCAGCTGGGTGGACAGTTCGGGCTGCAGCACCGAATAGGTTCCAGCCGAGCCGCAGCACAAGTGGCTTTCGCAAACGGCTACTTCGATAGGCAGGCCCAAGTCTCTCAAATGGGCCTCCACCCCACCACGCAGTTTTTGGCCGTGCTGCAGGGTGCAGGGTGGGTGGTAGGCCACCGTGCCGCGCCGTGACGCCACGGCGGTACCGGAGGCACCTCCTAGCAGCTTCTTCAAGCGCGGCATCAGTTCGGGCAAGAGCTCGCTGAGGTCGCGCGTCTTTTGGCTGACCAGGCGCGCCCGCTCGCCGTACTCCGGGTCGTGTGCCAGGTGCTGCGCGTACTCCTTGACGGTGACGCCGCAGCCTGAGGCGTTCATCACGATGGCCTCCACCTGACCCGACTGCAGCATCGACCACCAGGCATCGATGTTGCGCCGCATGTCGGCGAGTCCACCTTCGTGGTCACTGAGGTGGGTACGGATCGCCCCGCAGCAGCCGGCGTCTTCGGCCACCAGTGTTTGGATGCCGCAAGCGTCCAGCATGCGTGCGGTGGCACTGTTGATGTTGGGCATCATTGCCGGCTGCACGCAGCCGGCCAGCATCAGCACCTTGCGTGGGTGCTGCCGTGTGGGCCACAGGCCTGCTCGGGGCGGCGTGGCACCAGGCATCTTTTTCTTCAGGGCTGTGGGCAGCAGGGGCTTGACCAGCTTGCCCACGGCCATGGCGGGCTTGAACAGGGGCGAGGTCAGGCCTTCCTTGAGCAGCCAGCGCACCGCCTTGTCGCGGCCCTGGCGAGGTACCTTCTCGTCCACGATTTGGCGGCCGATCTCCACCAACGAGCCATACTGGACGCCCGAGGGGCAGGTGGTCTCGCAATTGCGGCAGGTCAGGCAGCGGTCCAGGTGTTGCTGTGTTTTTTCGGTGACCGCCGCACCCTCGAGCACCTGCTTGATCAGGTAGATACGGCCACGTGGCCCGTCGAGTTCATCGCCCAACAGCTGGTAAGTCGGACAGGTGGCCGTGCAGAAGCCGCAGTGCACGCATTTGCGCAGTATGGCCTCGGCGGCCTGGCCTTCACGGGTGCCGACGAATTCGGGTGCGAGATGGGTTTGCATGAAACTCGGGCGCTTCAGAAGTCAGGGTGCAAGCGGCCGCGGTTGAACAGGCCATGTGGGTCAAAGGCCGCCTTGAGTTGGCGGTGGATGCGCAGCAGCGCCGGTTCGAGCTCCATCGTGCGGCCCGAGCCAGGCCCGCGGAACACCTGGGCATGGCCCCCGGCATCGCGTGCGGCCTTCATCAAGGCCTGCCCTGTGGCTTCATCGCCCGGTGCGGTCAGAACCCAACGCTGGGCCCCACCCCACTCGATCAGGGTGCTGCCCAGGCCCTGGACGCCCAGGGGCGCGGCGGTCTGCGGCACGGCCACGCGCCACAGTTGCCCTGACTGCGCCACCACCTGCTGGGCCTCGGTGAAAAACTCATCCTGTTGGTCGCGCAGGCCGGTCCAAAAAGCACTGGCCAGGTCCGTGCCGATGAGCTCGCCGCCCAAGCGCTCACGCGCGGACTGCACCGCTGCGCGGGCGCCCGACAGGCGCAGCACCAAGACCCCATCCCACCAGGCGCTGGCGTTGATCGGCAGCGGTTGGCCCCCCCACTCCTGTAAGCGGTCCAAGGCGTTGCGTTCGTCCATGTCGAAGCGCAGCGTGAGCGTGGCCGGCGCCACGGGCAAGACCTTGATGGAGGCTTCCAACACCACGCCCAACACACCCATTGAGCCCGCCATCAGACGCGCCAAGTCGTAGCCCGCCACGTTCTTCATCACCTGCCCACCAAAGGACAGCACCTCGGCGCGGCCGTTGAGCACGGTGGCACCGAGCATGAAGTCGCGCACCCCGCCGGCGGCAGCCCGCGAGGGGCCGGCCAGGCCAGCCGCCACGACGCCGCCTATGGTGCCCGCCGCGGCCATTGCGCCGTTCGCAGCTTCTGCAAGCCCACCTTCGGGGCTGCTACAGCCCAAGCGCGGCGGCTCGAAGGCCAGGCACTGCCCGTGCTCGGACAGCACGGCCTCCATTTCGGCCAGTGGCGTGCCTGCGCGGGCGGTGATCACCAGCTCACTGGGCTCATAGCTGCTGATGCCGCGCAAGGCGCCGGTGCTGAGTACCTCCCCCTGCATCGGCCCACCCAGAAAGTCCTTGCTGCCTGAGCCGCGCACACACAGGGTGCCGCTGAGCGTGTCTTCCGGGGGAGCCGCCTGGCGCAGGGCCACGGCCGCACGCACCCGCTCGACCAAGTCCGCTTGAGCAGCGTCCAGCCGCCCCACACCCGCACCCGGCGGCGCACCCTCGAGCACGCCCTCCATCAGAAGCGCTCCAGCTCGGGGAAGGGCAACAGCCCCTTTTTCACATGCATCTTGCCGCCCTCTGCGCAACGCCGCAGGGTGGGAATCACCTTGCCTGGGTTGAGCAGGCCCACAGGGTCAAAGGCGCGCTTGACGCTGAACATCTGCTCGCGCTCTTCGGGGGAAAACTGCACGCACATACTGCCGAGCTTTTCCACGCCCACGCCATGCTCACCGGTCACGGTGCCCCCCATGCGCACGCTGGTTTCCAGGATGTCGGCGCCGAACAGCTCGCAGCGGTGCAGTTGGTCGGGGTCGTTGGCGTCGAACAGGATCAAGGGGTGCAGATTGCCGTCTCCGGCATGGAACACGTTCAGGCAGCGCAGCCCGTACTGCTGTTCCATCTCGGCGATGGCCACCAGGATATCGGCCAGGCGCTTGCGCGGAATGGTCGAGTCCATGCACATATAGTCAGGACTGATGCGTCCGCTGGCTGGAAAGGCGTTCTTGCGGCCACTCCAAAACTTCAGGCGTTGGGCTTCGTCCTTGCTGACCTCCAGCCGCGAGGCGCCGCAGCCCGAGAGCACTTCCAGCATGCGGTCGATTTCCTCGGCCACCTCTTCGGGCGTGCCGTCGGCTTCACACAACAGGATGGCTTGTGCCTCCAAGTCATACCCGGCTTGCACGAAGTCTTCCACGGCTGCAGTCATGGGCTTGTCCATCATCTCCAGCCCGGCGGGAATGATGCCCGCAGCAATCACCGCGGCAACCGCTTCACCGGCCCGCTGCACATCGTCGAAGCTGGCCATGATGCAGCGTGCCAGTTGCGGTTTGGGCACCAGCTTCACCACCACCTCGGTGGTCACGGCCAGCATGCCTTCGCTGCCCACCACCACACTCAAAAGGTCCAGGCCCGCCGCATCCAAAGCGCGCGAGCCGAAGGTCACCGGCTCGCCCTCAATGGTGTAGCCGCGCACCTGCAGCACGTTGTGCACTGTCAACCCGTACTTCAGGCAGTGCACGCCGCCGGAGTTCTCGGCCACGTTGCCCCCAATGGTGCAGGCAATCTGGCTGGAAGGGTCAGGGGCGTAGTACAGGCCATAGGGTGCAGCGGCGTCGCTGATGGCCAGGTTGCGCACACCGCACTGCACGGTGGCCGTGCGAGACACGGGGTCCACCTGCAGGATTTGGTTGAACTTGGCCAGGGACAAGGTGACGCCCTGCTCGTGGGGCATGGCGCCACCGGACAAGCCGGTGCCCGCACCGCGGGCCACCACCGGCACTTGCAGGCGGTGGCAGGTCCTGAGCACGGCCACTACCTGAGCCTCGGTTTCCGGCAGCACCACGCACAGCGGCTGCGCGCGGTAGGCCGTCAGGCCATCACATTCATACGGCACCACATCTTCTCGATGCCACAGCAGGGCATGCGCGGGCAGCACAGCGCGCAGCGCCTGTACCACCTCGGCCTGGCGGGCAGCGCGCGTGGCGCGTTCAGCAGGCCCACCGGTGGGCGCATCAGGGAACGGTTCAGCAGGCGGTGTGGGCAAGACACCCAGGGCGCTGCTGGGCAAAGGGGCATTCATGACACGAATCTCCAGGGCGTAACCGTCATCCTACGGCTCCCGTACGAAAACGGTCAGCACGCCTGTGTATTCGTAGAGGTGGTGGTGGCCAATTTCGCCGGCGGCAAAAAAGCCCACCAGCGGTACATCACCCAAGGCGTGCTGGATGATCTGCAGTTCTGCCGAGGGCCCGCCAAAGTGCGCGCCTCCCCGGCCTGAACAACTGACATACAAGGCGCCGGCAACCTTTTGAACCGGGTCCATCGGGATGTCGCTGCTGGCCGTGGTCACGGCGGGCAGGGTCTCGGCCAGCTCTTCGCGAATTTCGCTGCACACCCGCACCAGGTCACGCCGCGCGGCTTCGACATCGCGGCGGCAAAATGCCAATTGCATGCCCACTTCCACCTGGTCGCCCACGGCGAAGGCTTGGCGCGCGGGGTCCAAGCCGATGAGGTGCCGAACTCGCACATCGGGGCCGAAGTGACGCCCACGTGTGGGAGAGTCACTGACCGTATCCACGGCCCGCAGGCCCACCAGGGTCTGGCGCAGCGTGGGCAGGGCCCGGCGCGGTTCGCTCAGGTCCAGGCTCAGGTCATCGGCCAAGACTTCCAGCGCTGGCAGGCCGTCGAGCTCCAAGACCACGTTCTGTTCACAGGCGGTCACGCGTCGCGAGGGCGATACCGGCTGCGACCCTTGGGTGACGCGGGAGATGAGGTGCACATCACGTCCGAAGGCCACGCCCGACAGGCCACCCTGGAGGGCCCCATCGGCCAGCTGCCAACACGCACCACGCGAGGCGGTGAGGCCGCCGAACAAATAACCTGATCCGGTTCGGTCGCTCATTTCGGCGATCAATTCGGGCAGGTCAGGTGTGGCCGGGTCGGCATGCACCAACGCGGTCCAGGCCTCGATGCCGGTCAGGGGCCGCGCCCCTGAGAACACCCGGAAGCGGCCGTGCGGGATAGCGCCCAACATCAGCACCAAAGCGGGCTCATCAAAATACTCTACACCTGAGGCCGCCACGCCCACGCCCACGGTGCCCACCCAGCTCACATTGGGCCAGTTGGCTTGCAGCGTTTCCAAGAGTTTGGCCGCATGGGGGCTGTAGTGATCGGTCAGATAGGCGAAGCCTAAGGTGGCCGCGCTGGGTCCAGCCTCGCCCCACAGGCGGGCCTTTTGCGCCTGCAATTGCGTTTCCCCCAGGGCAAGGGCCATACGCCAGTCCGGGTGGGTGGCGTGAGCGTGGAGGAAGGGCTGCATGTCTGAAGTGTGCGCCCGAATCGATAGGCTCGGTGGTTGCGGGGGTACGGTGGCCCGGGGCGGTCGCACAGGCTGTCACGCGCCTAGCGCCCTACAGGCCCCGTGTGGTGCCCATCATGCTGGGCCGCGGGCCCTGGCAGCAGCACGCTTCGGTGTCGAGGCCTTGTTGCCGACCTTGGTGGCCGCGGCCTGCCCTGAGCGATCTTTCTGGTGTGCACTCGGCTGGGTGCGCTTGAACGGCTGCATGCGGTCGGCTGAAGTGGCCTTCGCGCTTGGCGACGTGGCCAGGGCTTGGCTGGCCAAAGTTTGAAATTGTTCGGTGAGTGCCCCCCACCACTTCATCGGATCAACGAGGCCGGTCGCAGCATCGGCCGCAGCGGGCTTGGCCGGCTGCTTGCCCGCGGCGGCTTTCGGTGCGGCTTTCGGTGCCGGGCTTGGCGCAGGGCTTCGTGCGGCCAGTGGGGCTGGTGCAGCCGCCGTCTTGGGCATCATGGCGCCCATCATCTGCTGCAGATCGGGCATGTGCACATTCATGTTGCGCAGGGTGCTCAAGGTCATCTTTTGCACCTCCAAGGCCTGGATGGTGGCGCCCAGCAGGCGTGCGTTTTGCTCCAGCCAAAACTGAACCGTGCGCAACTCGTCGATGCGCTCTGCCAATTCATCGGGGTCCAGGGTGGGTGCCACCCATTGGCCAAAACCACCCAGGGCTCCCATAGGACCCATCCCGCCCAAGCCCGCGGCATCAGCTTGCGGGCCCGTGCCAGCTCCTAGCAGGCCCGCGCCGGCCTGCGCGGCTAGGGTTTTGAGGAAATCGAATCCGGGCATCAGGGGTGCGGTGGGGCGATTGTTTGGCATGGGCACACCTCGGTTCCGTCCAATGGGGGAATGACGCGCTAGCGGCATCTTTACACAATGACAGGAGGGTACCGAAAGGATGGGGCATGCAGAAGAGGGGCCCAGCACTCCACCGTCGCTTCGGCCGAGGTACGGTGGTCCTGGCCGCATCGCTGGCAAGCCATGGCGTGCTGCTCGGGCTGGTTTCAAACGACCGCTTGCGTCAGCCCATCGGCCAGCGCTTTACGCAGCAAGCCTGGGGCTCTTTGGCCCATACGCGTTTTCGCGCGCGCTCCCCTGCCGATGCCCCGGCTAGCCGGTTATCCAGTGCCGCTGCTGTGCTGGCCCGCGTGGAACACGCGCCCCTGGGGCTTAGCCCCACAGAACATCAAGTACCCGCGGTATCCCATCCGCCGCCACAGGCGCAGCCAGAACAAGCCGTTGCGGCCGCGAGCACACCAGTCCCCCTGGCCGCAGCCGCTGCGGCCACAACAGCCGCAAGCGCAGCGGCAGGTTCACCAGCCGGTTTCCCCCACACGCCCCTGCCCACCCGAATCCCCGACGACTTCGACCAGCGCTTGCAGGTGCGCCGCGGCCTTCAAGTCGGCCAGGGGCGGTGGGCATGGTCGGTGCAGGCGGGCCGTTACCGAACCAGCCTTCAAGTGCAGTGGAGCGATCATCCCCCCAGCGCAGCACCGAGCTTAAATTGGTCCAGCCAAGGCGGGCTCGATGAGCATGGCTTGGCACCGGAGCGTTTTCTCACCCAGCCGGCGCGCGGTGGCGCGCGGGCGGTCAACTTCCAACGTGACACCAATCGCGTGTCGTATTCCGGGCCTACCGGCCAGGCCCCGCTGCTGGCCGGTGCGCAAGACCGCCTGAGCTGGATGGCTCAGCTGCTGGCGCTGGTTCAGGCCCATCCCAATGGCCAGGGCTTGCCTGCAGAACTGCCACTGTGGGTGGCCGGCCCCCAGGGCGATGGCGCGCATTGGTGGTTTGAGGTGCGATGGCACCCGGCCACGGAGTGTTGGCAGTTTTCGCGCAGGCCAGAGCAACGCTACGAAGTGCAGGTTCAGGCCTGGGTAAAGTCTGGCCCCGATGTGCGCCTGGTTCGCTTGGACATGGGGCCCCAGGGCGGCCGACAGCCGGCATGGCAGCTGAGCGACCTGGCGCAGCCCGAGGCCTGCGGCGCGCTGCCCTGAAACAGGGCCTGCGCCGGACCGGGTGGGGCTATCGGGCCGAAGCCTAAAATGTTGGCATGAAACCCATTGCCTATACCCGTGGCCAGGCCCTGCCGCGCCTGCTGCAACAACGCATCATGGTCATCGACGGTGCCATGGGTACGATGATTCAGCGCTACAAGCTCAGCGAGGCTGACTACCGCGGCACCCGCTTTGCCGACCATCCGCGCGACCTCAAAGGCAACAATGAGTTGCTGCAGTTCACCCGGCCCGATGTCATCGAAGAAATCCACCGCGCCTATTTGGCCGCCGGCGCCGACCTCATTGAGACCAACACCTTTGGCGCCACTTCGGTGGCGCAGGACGACTATGGCTTGGCCGCTGTCGCTCGGGAAATGAATGTCGAGGCCGCGCGCCTCGCTGTGCGTGCAGCGCGCAGCTACACCACGCCTCAAAAGCCGCGCATGGTCGCTGGTGTCTTAGGCCCTACCCCCCGCACGGCGAGCATCTCCCCCGACGTCAACGACCCCGGTGCGCGCAATGTGCACTTTGACGAATTGCGGGCGGCCTACCGGGAGCAGGCCGAGGGCCTGCTTGAGGGCGGCGTGGACCTGTTCCTTGTAGAGACCATTTTCGACACCCTCAATGCCAAGGCGGCCATCTTCGCTATAGACGAGTTGATGGAAGACAGCGGTGAGCGCCTGCCCGTGATCCTGTCGGGCACCGTCACCGATGCGTCGGGGCGCATCTTGTCGGGCCAAACCGTCGGAGCGTTTTGGCACTCGGTGCGCCATGCACGCCCACTGGCCGTGGGTTTGAACTGTGCCTTGGGTGCCGCACTTATGCGCCCCTACATCGAAGAGCTGTCCAAGCTGGCCGAAGACACCTACATCAGCTGCTACCCCAACGCCGGCTTGCCCAACCCGATGAGCGAAACCGGATTCGACGAGACCCCCGAGGTCACCGCGGGCTTGTTGGAGGAGTTCGCACGCAGCGGCTTCCTGAATTTGGCAGGCGGCTGTTGCGGCACCACGCCCGAACATATTGCGGCTATCGCTAAGGCGGTCTCTCCTTACAAGCCCCGCTGCTGCGGTGCCCTGCGCCTGCCGGCTGCAGCCTGATTGGCCCCCGGGGTGCCGCTGCGCCGGTGACGGACCCCGTGCCCTGCGCGCTGTCGTAAACTAAGCCTTCTTGAGGAGCGTTGCGACGAAGGGACCGGTGCCGCCGTGCGGCCCACACCCTCGCCAGGCTCGAGAACGTGGGATACCCGCGCCCATCGCGCGAAGCCCTACGACGGTTCAACCGCGCTCACCCCTGCTTGCCAGAAGCCGAGGTGAACCGTCGCCCCAGGCCCTGGATCCGATTGGTGTTCGCGTTCCTGGTGCTTTCGTTTCATGCCTGATTTCGCACCTCACCTCACGGCTCCGCCCATGCGATTGTCGGGTCTGGAGTCCGTCTCCATTGGCACCGCATCGCTGTTCGTCAACATCGGTGAGCGCACCAACGTCACGGGCTCCAAAGCCTTTGCACGCCTGATCCTCAACGGCCAGTTTGAAGAGGCCCTGGGCGTGGCACGCCAACAGGTGGAAAACGGCGCGCAGGTGATCGACATCAACATGGACGAGGCCATGCTGGACAGCCAGGCGGCCATGGTTCGTTTCCTGAACCTGATCGCCAGTGAACCCGAGATCAGCCGGGTGCCCATCATGGTCGACTCCTCCAAGTGGAGTGTGATCGAAGCGGGCCTGAAATGCATCCAGGGCAAGGGTATCGTCAACTCCATTTCGCTCAAGGAAGGCGAGGAGGAGTTCAAGCGCCAGGCCCGTCTGGTTAAGCGCTACGGTGCGGCCACTGTGGTGATGGCCTTTGATGAGCAGGGGCAGGCCGACACCGGTGCACGCAAGATCGAAATCTGCCAGCGCGCCTACCGCATTCTGGTCGACGAAGTCGATTTCCCGCCCGAGGACATCATCTTCGACCCCAACATCTTTGCCATTGCCACCGGCATTCCCGAGCATGACAACTACGCGGTGGACTTCATCGAAGCCACCCGCTGGATCAAGCAGAACCTGCCCGGCGCCAAGGTCAGCGGCGGCGTGAGTAATGTGAGCTTCAGCTTCCGCGGCAACGACCCGGTGCGCGAAGCCATTCACACGGTGTTCCTTTACCACGCCATCAGGGCTGGCCTGGACATGGGCATCGTCAACGCCGGCATGATCGGCGTGTACGACGAACTGGAGCCCACCTTGCGCGAACGCGTGGAGGACGTGGTGCTCAACCGAAGACTTGATGCCGGCGAACGCCTGGTGGAGATCGCCGAAACCGCCAAGGGCGCAGCCAAGGACGACTCCACCCGCTTGGCTTGGCGCATCGGCGGCGTCAACGAGCGCCTGGCGCATGGCCTGATTCACGGCATCACCGACTTTATCGTCGACGACACCGAAGAGGCGTGGCAGGCGGTGCAGGCCCGCGGCGGCCGCCCCTTGCACGTGATCGAAGGCCCGCTGATGGACGGCATGAACATCGTGGGTGACCTGTTCGGCCAGGGCAAGATGTTCCTGCCCCAGGTGGTCAAGAGCGCACGCGTGATGAAGCAGGCGGTGGCCCACCTGGTGCCCTACATCGAAGAGGAAAAGCGTCGGCTGCAAGCCGCCGGCGGCGATGTGAGGGCCAAGGGCAAGATCGTGATTGCCACCGTCAAGGGTGATGTGCACGACATTGGCAAGAACATCGTGACTGTGGTGCTTCAGTGCAACAACTTCGAAGTGGTCAACATGGGTGTGATGGTGCCGGCTCAGAAGATTTTGGACACCGCCAAGGCCGAAGGCGCCGACATCATCGGCTTGTCGGGCCTGATCACCCCGAGCCTCGAAGAAATGCAACATGTGGCGGCCGAGATGCAGCGCGACCCCTACTTCCGCGAGCGCAAGACGCCGCTGCTGATCGGCGGCGCCACCACCAGCCGGGTGCACACAGCGGTGAAAATCTCGCCCTTCTACGAGGGGCCAGTAGCCTATGTGCCAGATGCTTCGCGCAGCGTGGGCGTGTGCTCAGACCTGCTCAGCGACGAACGGGCCGCGCGCTTCGTTGAAGAACTCAAGGCCGACTACGACAAGGTGCGCGCCCTGCATGCCGGGCGCAAGGCCACACCGCTGGTGAGCCTGGGGGCGGCGCGTGCCAACGCCACACCGATCGACTGGGCGGGTTACCAGCCACCCTGCCCCCGTGTGCTGGGGCGTCGGGTCTTTCGCAACCACGACCTCGCTGACATTGCGGCCTGCATCGACTGGACCCCCTTCTTCCAAACCTGGGACCTGGCCGGGCGTTACCCCGACATCCTGCAGGACGAGGTGGTGGGTGATTCAGCGCGCAAGGTGTTTGATGATGCCCAGCGCATGCTCAAGCGCATCATCGAGGGCCGCTGGCTGCAGTGTCACGGCGTGATGGCGCTGCTGCCGGCCCAATCCGTGGGAGACGACATCGAGATCTACGCCGACGAGGCCTCGGCGAATCTGCGGCGGCCGGCCATGGTGTGGCGCGGCCTGCGGCTGCAGAGCGAGCGCCCGGTGGTGGAGGGGGTCACGCGCCCCAATCGCTGCCTGTCCGATTTCGTGGCACCGGCCGGCAGCGGCCTGCGCGACCACATCGGCCTGTTTGCGGTCAGCTGCCAAGGCGTTGAAAAAAAGGAGGCCCAGTTTCTGGCGGGCCACGACGACTACGGCGCCATCATGCTTAAGGCCTTGGCCGACCGGCTGGCCGAGGCCTTTGCCGAGCGGCTGCACCAGCGGGTGCGCACCGACTTGTGGGGTTACGCGCCCGATGAGCAATTCAGCAACGAACAGCTGATTTCCGAGGCCTACCGCGGCATCCGACCGGCACCCGGCTATCCGGCCTGCCCAGACCACCGAGCCAAGCTCGACTTGTTCCGCGTTCTGGGTGCGCAGGACATCGGCATGGGCTTGACCGAGAGCCTGGCCATGACACCGGCGTCCAGCGTGAGTGGCTTTTACCTGGCCCACCCCGAGGCGCGCTACTTCAACGTGGGCAAGATCGGGCCGGACCAGTTGCAGGACTGGGCAGCCCGCCAGGGCCTGAGCCTGGAAGACGCGCGCCGCGCCCTGGCCTCGCAGCTGGACTAAGCCACTGCACGTGACATCAGGCCGCGGCGCATTTGCAGCGCCTCGGCCAGGTGCGGCACCTCCACCCGTGGTGCCTGGGCCAGGTCGGCCACGGTTCGGGCCACCCGCAGCACCCGGTGCACGCCGCGGCCGCTGAGCCCCAGGAGTTCGGCTGCCCGCTGCAAAAAGGCCTGGGAGGCTTCATGCAGAGGGGCGTGCTCCAACAGCGCGGCGGCGCCCAGGTGCGCGTTGCAGCAGCCCTGCCGTTGCAGCTGATGCTCGCGTGTGCGCGCCACGCGCTGTGCCACGCTGATGCTGTCCGGCCCCTCTGGTGGGCGCAACAGTTCAGCTGGGGTGCTGGCTGGTACCTCCAATTGAAGGTCCAGGCGGTCCAGCAGGGGGCCAGACAAGCGGGCTTGGTAGCGTTGCACCGCGTCGGGCGTGCAGCGACAGGCCGGCGCACCAGGTGACCGGCTGCCCAACCAGCCGCAGGGGCAGGGGTTCATTGCCGCTACCAGCAACAGCTGACTGGGGAATCGGGCCTGCCGCGCCGCCCGGGAAATGGTCACATGCCCAAGCTCCAGCGGTTCGCGCAGCGCCTCCAGGGTGCGCCGCGGAAACTCCACCAGCTCGTCGAGGAACAAGATCCCATGGTGGGCCAGCGAGATCTCGCCAGGGCGGGGTGGCCGGCCACCCCCCACCAGCGCGGCCATGGTGCAGCTGTGGTGAGGTGCCCGCCAAGGACGCCGGCGCCACCCGACAGCGCCTGCCGGCCCGGCAAACCGGTCGGCCGCCTCGGTGCTGCTGAGCAGGCTGCGCAAGGCGGCGCATTCCAGGGCTTGCTCCGGGCTGAGCAGCGGCAGCAGGCCTTGCAGGCGCTGCGCCAGCATCGACTTGCCGGCGCCAGGCGGGCCCACCAGCAGCAGACTGTGATGGCCGGCCGCAGCCAATTCCAGGGCACGCTTGCCCTGTGCTTGGCCTCGGATGTCGCGCAGACAGCCCGCTGCTGGCAAAGGTGTGGGTGTTGAGGATGCCAAGTCCAAGGGGGCTGGGGTTTGCGGCAAGGGCACCGCTTGTGCGCCAGGCATCAGATGCTGCACCACGTCGCGCAAATGCTGCGCGCCCACCACCTTCACCCCCGGCACCCAGGCCGCTTCGGCGGCATTGGCCGCCGGCAGCACCAGGCAGCGCGGGGCACAGCCTGTCTGCTGCGCGCTGCGTTGCAGCCCAAGCGCCAAGGCCAGGGCCCCCTGCACCGGGCGCAGTTCCCCGGCCAGGGAGAGTTCCCCGGCAAATTCATGCGAGCCCAGCGCTTGCTTGTCCAGCACGCCCTGTGCAGCCAAGATTCCCAAGGCGATGGGCAGGTCAAAGCGCGACGAGGCTTTGGGCAGGTCGGCTGGAGCCAGTGAAACGGTGATGCGCTGGTTGACCGGGTAGTCCCAGCCGCTGTGGCCCAAGGCCGAGCGCACACGCTCACGCGCTTCGCGCACTTCGGTGTCGGCCAGGCCCACCAGGGTAATGCACGGCAGCCCATTGGCCAGATGAACCTCCACTTGAACCGGTTCGGCTTGCAAGCCTTCGAGGGTGCGGGTGTGCACCACCGCCAATCCCATATGCGCCTCCTTTGAAGCATGCCCCGCGCAGCCGCTCAGCCGCCGGGCCATTGGCCGCGGGGCCGGCCCAGCTGCAACCGCGGTGCTGCGCCATTGTGAGAGGCCCCCGGGCTGCGCGCATCGCCCAGACGGTGCCCCTGCAGGGGGGCTTGTCGCCCTTGAGCGTTGTTGTTCGCGGACTGCAGCCCGCGCAGCCTGCAGCCACCTCCCGCACAAAGCCTTTTTTGGTGCGTGCCGCAGCCGCCAGCGCTGCCGACGCACTGATTCGGTGCGCTAATGGGGTGTGATTGGGGCGGTCAGGGGGCTGAGGCGGGGCCCAGCGCATGGCATGGAAGTTGCCGGTAAAGCCGTTAGTGTGTGTCTAACCCCCCTTTTTGGAGCCTCCATGAAAAAGCCCCTTCTGTCGACCGCTTTGAGCGCCGCTGTGCTGAGCCTAGGGGCAGCAGCGCCCATCGACGCTTTGGCCCAGGCCGCTGCGCCTGCGGCCAGCCCCCTGACCTTCAATGTCGGTGTGGTGTCAGAGTACCGCTATCGCGGTATCTCCCAAACCCGCTTCCAACCTGCGGTGCAGGGCGGGCCGGACTATGCCTTCTCCAGCGGCTTCTACCTGGGCGCCTGGGCTTCCACCATCAAGTGGATCAAGGACGCCAAGGGCGGCGCTGATGTTGAGCTTGATCTGTACGGTGGTTACAAGGGCACGATCGCTGAGGGCCTGAGCTACGACGTGGGTGCGCTGCGCTACGTCTACCCCAGCAACGGCCTCAAGCCCAGCGCTGACACGCAGGAAATTTATGGCGCCATCACCGCCGGCGCCTTCACGGTGAAGTACTCGCACGCGACGTCCAACTTGTTTGGCTTTGCCGACAGCACCGGCAGCGGCTACTTGGACGTCACCGGCAGCTTTGACCTGGGCAGTGGCTACATGCTGGCCCCCCATGTCGGCCATCAGCGTGTGGCCGGCAAGGGCAATGGCATCTATTCCTACACCGACTACTCGCTCACCCTGAGCAAGGATTTCAGTGGTGTAGTGCCCAGCATCAGCATCATCGGCACCGACGCTCAAAAGGGCTCCTATGTGGCGCCCAATGGCAAGCAACTGGGCCGCAGCGGCGTGGTTGTGGGCCTCAAGTACAACTTCTGAATTTAGCCGTCATCAAGGAGACGTTTTATGAAGATGGTGACCGCCATCGTCAAGCCCTTCAAGCTTGACGAAGTCCGGGAGGCGCTCAGCGCCCTGGGCGTCCAAGGTTTGACCGTGACCGAAGTCAAGGGCTTCGGTCGGCAGAAGGGCCACACCGAGCTGTACCGCGGCGCGGAGTATGTGGTTGATTTCCTGCCTAAGGTGAGGGTGGAGGCCGCTGTAGACGATACGATCGTTGACCGCGTGATTGAAGCCATTGAAAGCGCCGCGCGCACCGGCAAGATCGGTGACGGCAAGATCTTTGTTTCCCCGCTGGAGCAGGTGCTGCGCATCCGCACGGGCGAGACCGGAAAGGATGCACTGTGATGAGAAAGCTATTCGCCACCTTCGCCCTGGCGCTGGCCGCCGTGGGCCTTTTGGGACTGGCGGGCGCGCCGGAACTGAGCTGGGCGCAGGCTGCACCTGCCGCTTCAGCAGCAGCCCCGGCGGAGGCGGCTGCGCCGGCCGCTGCCGCGGCTGCCGAAGCCACGGCTGAAGCCACCGCCGCACCCACCCCCGTGCCCAACAAGGGGGACACCGCCTTCATGATGATCGCCACCGTGTTGGTGATTCTCATGACCATACCCGGCCTGGCCCTGTTTTACGGTGGCTTGGTGCGCAGCAAGAACATGTTATCGGTGCTGATGCAGGTCTTCGTGGTTTTTGCCCTGATCTCGGTGCTGTGGGTAATCTACGGCTATTCAGCAGCGTTTACCGCGGGCAACCCCTTCATAGGCACGCTGGACAAGCTCTTTTTGAAGGGCGTCACACCCGAAACAGCGGCGGCCACCTTCAGCAAGGGTGTGTATCTGCCCGAGCTGACCTTCGTGGCCTTCCAGGGTACTTTCGCAGCCATCACCACTGCGCTGATCGTGGGGGCCTTTGCCGAGCGCATCAAGTTCTCGGCGGTGATCCTGTTCTCGGTGCTGTGGTTCACCTTCAGCTACCTGCCCATCGCTCACATGGTGTGGTACTGGGACGGCCCTGACGCCATCACCAACGAGGAGACCTTAGCTACTGTGAGCGCTGCCGCGGGCTTTCTGTGGGCCAAGGGTGCCTTGGACTTTGCCGGCGGCACGGTGGTGCACATCAACGCGGCGGTAGCGGGCCTGATGGGCGCCTACATGGTAGGCAAGCGCGTGGGCTATGGGCGTGAAGCCATGGCTCCGCACAACCTGGCCTTGACCATGGTGGGCGCCGCGCTGCTGTGGGTGGGCTGGTTCGGCTTCAACGCCGGCTCAAATCTGGAAGCCAACGGCACTGCCGCCCTGGCCTTCGTGAATACCGTGGTCGCCACCGCAGCGGCAACGCTGGCTTGGTGTGCCGGCGAAGCCATGCTCAAGGGCAAGGCGTCAATGCTCGGCGGTGCTTCGGGTGCCGTGTCGGGTCTCGTGGCCGTCACTCCGGCGTGCGGCTTCGTCGGTGTGGGTGGTGCCTTGATCATCGGTCTGCTGGCAGGCTTCATCTGTCTGTGGGGCGTGAACGGCCTGAAGAAGATGCTGGGTGCAGACGACAGCCTGGATGTGTTCGGCGTGCATGGCGTGGGTGGCATCCTAGGCGCCTTGCTCACCGGCGTATTTGCCTCGCCCGAGCTAGGCGGCACCGGCATCTGCAATTATGTGACCAACAAGTGCGGTGACGTAGCCGACTTCCCCGGCGTGGCTGCGCAGGTGTGGATTCAAGCCCAGGCCGTGATGACCACCATCGTTTGGTCAGGGATCATGGCCCTGGTGATGTTCAAGATTGTGGACATGGTGATTGGCCTGCGCGTGACCGAAGAGGAAGAGCGCGAAGGTCTGGACATCTCTTCCCACGGCGAGACGGCTTACAACCGCTGAAAGCCCTAGCGCCGAGCGCCGCCTGCATCAAAGGGGGCGCTGGGCCAGCGAAAGATTGTTCTCCTCGGTAAGCGAGTTTGGGCCTCCCGGCAACGGGGGGCCCATTTTTTTCAGTCGGCGGTGATCTTGCGTGTGCGGATGATGTTGCCCCAGTACTCCGTTTCACGCGCCACCAGTGCAGCCAGCCCTTGTGGGTCGGCATAGCGGATTTCAATGCCACTCTTATCGGCCGCTGCCTTGGCCTCTGGCGTGGCCAGCGCCTTGCGGGTGGCTTCGGCCAGTTGGGCCAGCGCCGGTGCGGGCGTGCCGGCCGGGGCGAACAGCGCCACCCAGGCTTCCAGCTCAAAGCCTGGCATGCCGGCCTCAGCCGTGGTGGGCACCGTGGGCAGGCCGGGGTGGCGCATCTTGCCCGTCACCGCGTAGGCCTTGAGTTTGCCCACCTGCACATGCTGCATCACCGACGGTGGTGTGGTGATGAAAACCTGCACCTGGCCGCCCAAGACATCGGCAATGGCTGCGCCCGACCCCTTGTAAGGTACATGGACCATGTCGGTGCCGGTGGCCTGTTCAAACATGGCCGTGCCCACATGGGCCAGCGAACCGTTGCCCTGCGAGGCGTAGTTCAGTTTGCCGGGATTGGCCTTGAGGTAAGCGATGAAACCCTTCAGGTCATTGGCTGGGATCGACGGGTGAGCGGCAACAACGTTGGTGGCTGCGGTCAGCTGCGCAATCGGGGCAAAGTCCTTTTGCGCCCAGGGAAGCTTGGCAAACATGGCCGGGTTGCCCACGTGGGCAGCCGAGTAGGAAATCAAGAGGGTATGGCCGTCCTTGGCGGCGTTGGCCACCTGCTGCATACCGATGTTGCCGCTGGCCCCGGGCTTGTTCTCGATGATCACGGTGCCGCCCAAGGCTTTGGCCAGCTGATCGGCCAGTAGGCGTGCCGAGGTGTCCACGACACCGCCGGGGGGATAGGGCACCACCAGGGTAATGGGCTTGCTGGGGAAGGCCTGGGCTATTGCGGCTGGGGCCAGGAGAAGTGAGGCGGCGGCCGCTGCGGCGGCGACCAGGGTGCGGCGGGTTTGCATGAGAATCCTCGGTTGGGGTGATAACAGCAGGGCGCAGTATGGCGCTGACTGGAAACTGGAGTGAACCATCGGCTCAAGTGTTGCGCCTGGCGCTGCCCAGGCGACCCCCGCCCCACCTTCCTACAATCAAGGCCTGTGTTTCGGATAAGCGGGCACGGTTTGTGTGTCGCTACCCCTTTGCGCTCAAGGAAACCCATGGTCCCCCACCTGACTACCGCCCTGACCGGCCCGATCAACGAACTCGAGCAGCGCATCCTCGAATCCATGCCGGCCATTGAGCGCTGGTTCAGGCTCGAGTGGATGGAGCACACCCCGCCCTTCTACACCTCAGTCGATGTGCGAAACGCTGGCTTCAAGTTGGCCCCTGTGGACACCAACCTGTTCCCGGGCGGCTGGAACAACCTGACCGAAGAGATGTTGCCCCTAGCGGTGCAGGCGGCTATGGCGGCCATTGAAAAGATTTGCCCTGAGGCCAAGAACCTGTTGTTGATTCCCGAGCGGCACACGCGCAACACCTTCTACCTCACGAACGTCCAGCGCTTGATGCAGATCTTTACCCAGGCAGGGTTGAATGTGCGCTTGGGCACGTTGGACGAAACCCTTGACAAGCCCACCGAGTTGACCCTGCCCGACGGCGGCACCCTAACGCTTGAACCTCTGCTCCGCACCCGCCACCGCCTAGGCCTGAAGGACTTTGACCCCTGCACCATCCTGCTGAACAACGACCTGTCGGCCGGTATTCCCCAAGTGCTGCAAAACCTGCATGAGCAGTACCTGCTGCCCCCCCTTCACGCCGGTTGGACGGTGCGACGCAAGACCAAGCACTTTTACAGCTATGAGGAAGTGGCCAAGAAGTTCGCCAAGCTCATGGGCATGGACCCCTGGCTAATCAACCCAATGTACGCCCAATGTGGCGAGGTCAGCTTCGCTGAGGGCCAAGGCGTCGAGTGCGTCCAAACCCAGGTAGACGCTCTGATCACCAAGGTTCGCCGCAAGTACAAGGAGTACGGCATCCAAGAAAAGCCCTTTGTGGTCGTCAAGGCCGATGCCGGCACCTACGGAATGGGCATCCTGACGGTGCGTGACGCCTCAGAACTCAATGAGATCGGCCGGCGCACCAAGAACAAGATGAGCGTGATCAAGGAGGGTCAGCCGATATCGGAGGTGATCATCCAGGAGGGCGTGCTCACCAACGAGCGGGTCAACGATGCGGTGGCCGAACCGGTGGTCTACATGCTCGATCGTTATGTGGTGGGGGGGTTCTACCGGGTGCACGCCGAGCGCGGCGTGGACGAGAACCTTAACGCCCCGGGTGCGGCTTTCGTGCCCCTGGCCTTTGCCGAGCCCAACCATCTGCCTCGCCCGGGCGTGAAGCCCGGTGCCTCCGCCCCCAACCGCTTTTACATGTACGGGGTGATCGCCCGGCTGGCCATGTTGGCCGCTAGCTACGAACTCGAGGCCACCGACCCCGAGGCCGAGGTCTACGACTGAACACCAGCGCTGCTATCCGCTACAGTGGAGGCCCTTGTGCACAAAATGCTGCAGCGCAACATTTTTTCTCCACAAGCCAGCCTGTGAGCCTCTGAAGGCCCGCCCCTGCGGACCGCCTTCTCCGTGAACCCTCCTTCCACTGCAACCCGATCCCCCACCGTTCAGGCCACTTTGGCCCTGGCCGCCTTGGGCGTGGTCTATGGCGACATTGGCACCAGCCCGCTGTACGCCCTCAAGGAAGTCTTTCATGGGGGCCATGTGGCGCTTACCCCGGACAACATCCTGGGCGTCTTGTCCTTGCTGTTCTGGACCATGACCATTGTGGTCTCGGTCAAGTATGTGCTGCTGATTCTGCGGGCCGACAACAACGGAGAAGGCGGTTTGATTGCGATGCTGGCTCTGGCCACCAACGCCGTGAAAGACCAGCCCCGGCTGCGCAACGTCTTGATGATGGTGGGTCTGTTTGGAACAGCCATCTTTTTTGGCGACGCCGTGATCACGCCGGCCATGACGGTGCTGTCGGCGGTGGAAGGCATTGATGTCTATGCGCCGCGGTACCACGACCTGATCGTGCCCTTGTCGCTGTTGGTGTTGGCCGCCCTGTTCGCGGTCCAGCGCTTTGGTACCGCCTCGGTAGGCCGGGCCTTCGGGCCCTTGATGTTGCTGTGGTTTACCTCTCTGGCCCTGTTGGGCATACCCTCGATCCTCGAAAACCCTTCAGTGTTGGCCGCCTTGAACCCGGCCTATGCGGTGGACTTTGGCCTGAGCAACGGGTGGATCGCCTTCGTCGCCCTGGGTGCCGTTGTGCTGGTGGTCACCGGTGGCGAAGCCCTGTACGCAGACCTCGGACACTTCGGCAAGCGGCCCATCCGCATTGCCTGGTATGGCATGGTTATGCCCGCCCTGGTGTTGAACTATTTCGGCCAGGGCGCACTGCTGTTGCGTTCGCCTGAAGCCATCAAGAATCCCTTCTACCTGATCGCACCGGACTGGGCGGAAATCCCTCTGTTCATCCTGGCCACACTGGCGGCCATCGTGGCGTCGCAGGCGCTCATCACAGCCGCTTTTTCAGTGACAAAACAGGCTATTCAACTGGGTATCCTGCCGCGCATGCGCATCCTGCACACCTCGGTGCGCGATACCGGGCAGATCTACGTGCCCTTCATCAACTGGATGCTGTTTGCCTTCGTGGTGGTGGCGGTGTCGATCTTCGGCTCTTCGAGCAAGCTGGCCGGTGCCTATGGCGTGGCGGTCACCATCGATATGACCATCACCACCGTGATGACCTTCTTCGTTATCCGACACGGATGGAAGTACCCCCTGCCGCTGTGTATCTTGGCCACCATCTTCTTCTTCATCATCGATGTGGCCTTCCTGTCGTCCAATTTGCTCAAGCTGTTGGCCGGGGGCTGGTTCCCCTTATTGATTGGCCTGTGCATGTTCACCCTGATGCTGACCTGGCGCCGAGGCTCGGCCCTGCTGCGTGAGCGTTTGCGCGATGAGGCCATTCCCCTGCAGGACTTCCTGGACGCGGTGTTCGTGCATCCGCCCACCCGCATACCGGGCACCGCCGTCTTTATGACCCCGGACCCCGGGTTCACTCCCACGGCCATGATGCACAACCTCAAGCACAACAAGGTGCTGCATGAGCGCAACCTGTTTGTGACTGTGCGCCACCACGACGTGCCATGGGTGGGCTTCAACGAGCGGCTGCAGGTCGATGCCCTGGGCCACGACTGCTGGACGGTCACGCTGAACTTCGGCTTCAAGAACGAACCCGATGTGCCCCAGGCGCTGGTCCTGCTCAAGACCCATGGGGTGGTCCTGGACGAGATGGACACCAGTTACTTCCTCAGCCGCGACATCGTCATCCCTACGCTGGGTCGGGGCATGTCGATGTGGCGAGAAAAGCTATTTGCCGGACTGCACCGCAATGCCGCTGCGGCGGCCGACTTCTTGCGGCTGCCCACTAACCGTGTGGTGGAGTTGGGCTCTAAGGTCGAGATCTGAGGTCGGCAGGTCCCGCCTGCGGCCCTGACATGAACCTCCCGCAACGCGTGCGGCCCATCTGTCCGACACGGAACGCGCCGTTGTGCAACAGTTGATGTCCGACTGGAGCCCCCATGAAACTGTTGTTCATCGCCGATCCGCTGGAGTCGTTCAAGATTGCTAAGGACAGCACCTACGCCATGATGCGCGAGGCGCAGCGGCGCGGGCACTCGCTGATGGCGTGTGAACCCAAGGATGTGCGTTGGCTGCGCGGCGAGAAGGTCACCGCGTTCGTGCGCGACGTGGCGGTGCTGGATACCCCCGTGGACCCCTATGAATGGTTCACCGCGGCCCAGGCGGCGCCCCATGAACGCCCGCAGGTGCTGGCCAATGTGGATGCGGTGCTCATGCGCAAGGACCCGCCCTTTGACAGCGAGTACTTCTACGCCACCCACCTTCTGAGCCAGGCCGAGCGCGAGGGCGCAAGGGTCTTCAGCAGCCCTCAAGCCCTGCGTGACCACCCGGAAAAACTGGCCATTCTCGAGTTTCCAGAGTTCATCGCCCCCACCTTGGTCACTCGCGATGCAGCCGACATCCGGCGCTTTCACGCCGAGCACGGCGACATCATTCTCAAGCCTCTGGACGGCATGGGCGGCATGGGCATCTTCCGCGTGCGCGCAGACGGCTTGAACCTGGGCAGCATCATCGAAACGCTCAACCGGCATGGGGCACAGACCGTGATGGTGCAAGCCTTTTTACCGGCCATAGCCGACGGCGACAAGCGGGTGCTGCTCATCGGCGGCCAAGCGGTGCCCTATGGGCTGGCACGTATTCCACAGGGCAACGAAGTGCGGGGTAATCTGGCTGCTGGAGGGCGTGGCGAAGCACGGGAACTGAGCGCACGCGACCGCGAAATCGCCCAGGCACTGGGGCCGGTATTGGCCGCTCGCGGCTTGCTGCTCGTGGGCCTGGATATCATCGGCGACCAATTGACCGAGATCAATGTCACCAGCCCCACCTGCTTTGCCGAGATAACGGCCCAGACAGGTTTTGATGTGGCAGCCTGCTTCATCGATGCACTGGAAATCGCAGTGATGGCGCGCCGCTCCGGTGCGGCGTCGGGCTTCAAGGCCAATCCTGCGGCACCAAAGCCGCCGGCGGCGGCTTAGGCGCAGCGCAGGGCCGTGCAAAGCCAAAGGGCTGTCTTTGGCAAGCCCGCCTCTTGGCGGGCAGGCCTGGCGGTGGCCGCCGTCACCGCAGCCTCTTCGGTGCTGGCGCACGACACTTGGTTCGAACGCCACACGAGCGCCACACCCCAACGCCCGGTGCTGGTGCTAGGCACAGGCAACCAGTACCCGGTGTACGACTCGCGAAACGACTTGCAAAGCCTGGCACACAGTGGCTGCCAAGCCGGCAACGTGCTGCAGCGTGGCTTGGTGGAGCGTGGTCCCCAAGGCCCAGCCCTGGTGCTGACCACTGGCCAGCCGCTGCCGTCCGATGCGACGCGCGTGAGCTGTTGGGCTCAACTGCAGCCCTTCGAGGTCGACTTGCCCGATATCCTGGTGGACCAGTACTTCAAGGAAGCCATGCCGCCGGCCTCGGTGCGCCAAGCCTGGGCCGCACAAAGAGCCCGCGGCCAGGCGTGGCGCGAACGCTATGTGAAGCATGCCCGCATCGAATGGTTTTCGGGTGACCCGGCGCCAACTGCAGCTGCATCAGCCGACTCAGCCAATTCAGCTGCATCAACGATGGCCGCCATGGCCCTGGACGCCTGGATGCTACAGCCCCAGCGAGTGCCGCGTGTGGGCGAAGACTTGGAGTTCCTGGTGCTCAGGGATGGCCGCCCGCTGGGCCAGTTTTCGGTCGAGTTTCGCTTGCACAGCTCCCGCTTGGGGCTGTGGCGGCGAACCGATGAACAGGGCCGTGTCCGGCTGCGCCCGCCAGCCCCAGGCCGTTGGCTTTTGCGCGGTATCGAGCTCACCCCACCGCCCGCCGGGGCAGCCGATCCGGTGTGGCAAGGCTTGTTCATCACCCTAGCCTTCGAGGTGAGCCCGTCGGCAGCGCCTTGAGGGCGGCAGCGCTCGCCCCCAAAGCAAGCGACAGCCCACGGCGACAATCTCGCCATGGCATTGCTCACCCTGTCTCGCCTTCAACTGGCCTATGGCCATGTGCCGCTGCTGGACGCCGCGGCCTTTTCTTTGGAAACGGCCGAGCGTGTGGCCCTGATCGGGCGCAACGGTGCGGGTAAGTCTTCGCTGCTCAAGATCATGGCGGGGCTGCAGTTGCCCGATGACGGCGAGCAGCAGATCCAGCAGGGTGTGCGCCGGGTGTATGTGGCCCAGGAACCGCAGTTCCTCGAAAACTGCACCGTATTCGAGGCGGTCAGCCTGGGCCTGGGCGAGGTCCTGAGCCTGCAGCGCCGCTACGAGGCGCTGCTGCAAAGCCCCGAGGGTCAGGCCCCGCAAGACCGGGTGCTGCTGGGCGAGAAGGCCGTGGGCTTTAGTGACGAGCTCGACGAACTGCACGGCCGCTTGGATGCCTTGGATGGTTGGGCCTGGGAGTCCCGTGTGCAGGAGGTGCTTCAGCGCTTGCACCTCAGCGCCGAGGCCGCGGTGGCTCAGCTGTCTGGTGGCACGCGCAAGCGGGTGGCCTTGGCGCAGGCCTTGGTGTCCAAACCCGACATCCTCTTGTTGGATGAGCCCACCAATCACTTGGACTTGGATGCCATCGAGTGGCTGCAGGACCTTCTGCGCGATTGGCGCGGTGCCCTGGTGTTCATCTCGCATGACCGCGCATTCATCGACGCCGTGGCCAGCCGCATCATCGAGCTTGACCGCGGCCAACTGCGCAGCTATCCCGGCGCGTATGCGGCTTTCGAACAGGCGCGTGAGCGCGAGCTTCAGGCGCAGGCCTTGTCCCGTGCCCGGGCTGACAAGCTGCTGGCCCAGGAGGAGGTGTGGATCCGCAAAGGGGTGGAAGCGCGCAGGACGCGCAGCGTGTCGCGCGTGGCACGGCTGCAGGGCTTACGTCTGCAACGTGCGCAGCGCCGAGAACAGCTGGGTCAGGTGCGACTGGAGCTTGATGCAGGTATCCCCAGCGGCAAGATCGTGGCGGAGCTCCAGGACGTAGGCCTGCGCCACGGCCCTGACCAGCCTTGGCTGGTCCGCCACCTTTCTTCCACCATCTTGCGTGGCGACAAGGTGGGCTTGATTGGGCCTAACGGCGTCGGCAAGACCAGCCTGCTGCGCCTAATCCTGGGGCAGGCCGAGCCCAGCGAGGGCCGCGTGCGGCGCGGTACCCAGTTGCAGGTGGCCTATTTCGACCAAATGCGTGCAGGCTTGAGCCTGGACGCCACCCTGGCCGACACCATCAGCCCAGGCAGCGAATGGATCGAGATCAACGGCAGCCGCAAGCATGTGATGAGCTATCTGGGCGACTTCCTGTTTGCTCCCGAGCGCGCCAACAGCCCTGTGAGTACCTTGTCTGGCGGTGAGCGTAACCGCCTTCTGTTGGCGCGCTTGTTCGCCTTGACCGCCAATGTGTTGGTGCTTGACGAGCCTACCAACGATCTGGACATCGACACCCTGGAACTTTTGGAAGAACTGCTGCAGCAGTACCGCGGTACCGTGTTCCTGGTCAGCCACGACCGGCGCTTTGTAGACGCTGTGGTCACCAGCACTGTGGCCTGGGAAGGGGACCCGGCGCAAGGCGGCCAGCCCGGGCAGTGGCGAGAGTACGAGGGCGGCATTGAGGACTGGATCGTACAGCGCAACCGCGCGCGTGCGCTGCAGGCGGCCGCGCCCATGCCGGCTGCTCCTGCTGCTGCCGCCACACCCGCAACGGCCACCAACCAACTGCCCACCAACGCAGCTCGGCGCAAGCTCAGCTACAAAGAGCAGCGTGAGCTGCAGGCCTTGCCCGGTTTGATCGACCAATTGGAAACCGAGCAGCGCCAGATTCAGGCGGCCCTTGCTGACGGCGCTTTGTTTAGCTCCGACTTGAACCGAGCCACCGCTTTGAGCGAACGCAGCGCAGGCATTGAAGAAGCCTTGATGCAGGCCCTGGAGCGTTGGGAGCATCTGGCTTCACGCTGATCCTGGTGGCCAGGGTCGGCACGGCTGGGCCGGTTTCAGCCACGGGCCATCAGCAGCACCTGAGCCAGGGCGGCACTTACCGTGGCCTCGCGCACCGCTGCGCGGTCTCCTGTGAATTGCAAGCGTTGGGTGCCCGAGGCCACGTCGGCCCCCGGGTTGCTGCGCACCGCCCACCCTAGGCATACCGTCCCCACTGGCTTACCGGGTACCGCACCACTGGGCCCGGCGATGCCCGTGACCGCAACGGACACCTGGGCCTGCGAGTACCGCAAGGCACCCTCAGCCATGGCCTGCGCCACCACCTCGCTTACCGCACCAGCTTGTGCGATGGTGGCTGCTGGCACACCCAGCAGTTCGGTCTTGGCCGCATTGCTGTAGGTGACAAAGCCACGCTCGAACCAGGCGCTGGATCCAGCCAGGCCGGTGCAACGTGCCGCAATCAGGCCCCCGGTGCAGCTTTCCGCTGTGGCCATACACCACTGCCGCTGCAACAAAGCCTGTGCCACCTGTTCAACCAAATCAGCCGACGATGTGTCGTTCATGCCCGGCCTTTCAGAACCACCAAAGGGCCCATAGAAGGACCACACAGAAGGCCGCCACCAGATCGTCGAAGAGGATGCCCCAGCCTTGCAGCCAGCCCATGGCCGCCGCCGAGCGTGGCTTGAAAAGTTGATCGGCCCAATTCACGGGGGGCGGCTTGACCGCATCGAAGAAGCGAAACAACGCAAACGCGAAGGCCTGCTCTATCCACGATGCAGGCTGAATCATCAGCAGTACGATCCAAAAAGCCACAACTTCGTCCCAAACGATGCAGGACGGGTCGGCCATGGCCAGCTCCCGCGCGGTGTGGGTACAGGCCCAGACCCCCACGCCAATGCCCACTGCAATCAGCAAGAGCCACTGCCCATCGTTCAAGAACGGCTCTAAGACCAAGAACGCCACCCACGACCACAAGGTGCCCACGGTGCCGGGCGCAACTGGTGACAGCCCGCTGCCCATGCCCAAGGCGATCGACCGCGCGGGATGGCCCAGCATGTAGGCGGCCGTAGGGCGCCTCACGGCTGCTGTGGGCGGGGGCTGCGCTGCTGCGCCCGCGGAGCTGGGCTCGGTGCTCAAATTGGGCTCAAGCCTTGCACGCCTGCGTGGTGGGCGCGGCCAGTGCCGCTCTCGCCGCGAAAGTGGTCGAAGCCCTGAGGCAGAGCGGCCATGGGCCATGGCGCCGCGCCAGCCAAACAGGCGGCCTCGTCGTCGAACACCGCCAGCCCCGTGCCGGGCACGATGCGGCCGATATGGCTGAGTTGCACACCGCTTTGGGCAGCGTGTTTTTGCAGCTGATCCCGCTGGGCAGCAGGCACGCTCAGCAGCAACTCGTAATCGTCGCCACCGGCCAGCAGGCACTCGCGCTGGCGCAGCGTGCTTTGTTGTGCCACCCAGACGCTGCGGGGCAGGGCCTGCCACCACAGCTGCGCACCCACACCGCTGGCGCGCAAAACGTGACCCAGGTCACCGACCAAACCGTCACTCAGGTCGATCGCCGCATGTGCCACGCCGCGCACGGCCAGGCCCAGCGCCACGCGCGGCTGCGGCCGCTCCATGCGCCGGCGCACCACTTCCCAGCCCTCGGGCGGCAGGCTGGCTTGTCCCCGGAAGATCTCCAGCGCCAACCGGGCATCGCCGATGCCCAGGCCGCCTTCCTGTGGGTGGCTGACCCACAGCTCGTCTCCGGGCTGGGCGCCCGAGCGTAAGAGCGCTGCGCCTACCGGCACCGTGCCTAGCACCGTTACCGCAATGTTCAGCGGGCCGCCGGTGGTGTCGCCACCAGCCAGCACGATGCCGTGCGCGTCGGCCAAGCCAAAAAACCCGCGCGCAAAAGCCTGCAGCCAGGCCTCGTCTGCGCGCGGCAAAGTGAGGTTGAGGGTGCACGCCCTGGGCTGGGCACCACAGGCCGCCAGGTCGCTGAGGTTGACGGCCAAGGCTTTGTGTCCCAGGGCCGCAGGGTCAACCGTCGACAGAAAGTGACGGCCTTCAACCAGGGTATCGGTGCTCACCGCCCATTGCTCGCCGCTGCGCACCTGCAACAAAGCGCAATCGTCTCCCCCACCCAGCACCACCCGGTCGCGCTGTGCGTCCTGGGGCCGGCGCAAGATGCGTTCGATCAGTTCGAATTCGCCCAGTGCCATGGTCTGCGCGGCGCCTTGCATCAGCGGTCGGGTTGGCCCGGCAGCAGGCTTTGCAGATGCGGATGGGTATTCATCAGATTGACCAGATCCACGGCCGACTTCACCCCCATCTTGTCGAACACCCGTGAGCGGTGTACTTCCACCGTTCTCACCGAGATGTCCAGTTCACCGGCAACCAGCTTGTTGGGCAAACCGTCCATCACCAGGCGCATCACCTCATGCTCACGCTCGGTCAATTCGTGCAAGGCCAGGCGCAACTGTTGCCCAGCGCGCGCCGCCAACAAGGCCTGTGCGCTGTGCGCCAGGGCCTGTTCGTTGCGGTCAACCAGAGCGTCGCGCACCACATCCTCGTCTTCTACCAGGCAGACCATGGGCAAGCCCAAGCTGGCGGTGGCGTTGGCAGCGGCGTTCATCGCTTTGGGTATCCTTCAGTCGGCAGCAACTCACTGAGCCCCTGCAGTATCCCCCGCGTGCGGCACCGTGAAGCGAAAGCAGCACCCCGAACCCGCGCCGCTTGCCGCGGCGCCGTCGTATTCCAAGGTGCCACCATGCTGCTCCACCACAGTGCGGCACAGGATCAGGCCCAGCCCCATGCCGCCGGCGCGCGTGGTGAAGAACGGGGCCAAGGGGCGCTGGGCCACATCAGGTGTGATGCCCGGACCGCGGTTTTGCACCTCGAACTGCACCCGAGTGTGGAGCCCGGCCCGAATATCCAAGCGCAGCACCCGATCGGGCAGTGGGGTGTCTTGCTCCATGGCTTGAATGGCGTTGCGGGTGAGGTTGAGCAGCACCTGCTGGAGCATCGTGCGGTCCACCTGAACCTTCATGCCAGGCGGCTGCACATGGGCCTCGACCCGCGCTCCGCTTTTGCGCACTTGCAGCCTCACCAGCGCGCTCCACAGCAGCCAGCGACGGCCGCTGCCTGCGGGTTCGAAGGGCCTGGCGCCGTGTGTCCCGATGGGTCGGTTGGCATGCAAGAAGTCTCTTTTCACCGCATCAGTATGGGCCAGCAGCTGCCCGGGCGTGATCCGCGCAAACCGAAGCACCGGCCCGGTGAGACACGTGCACAATCATGCGGTGCCCGTTCACTGGCGGGATTCAGCAGGACCCGAGATGCCCACTCCCGAAGAAAAGCGCGCCGAGTTGCGCCGCGCAGCGCTTGAGTACCACGAGTTCCCCACCCCCGGCAAAGTTGCCATTGCCGCCACCAAGCAGCTGGTCAATCAGCGCGATCTGGCGCTGGCCTACTCGCCCGGTGTGGCCGCAGCCTGCGAAGAGATTGTGGCTGACCCCGACAACGCCTTTCGTTACACCTCGCGCGGCAACCTGGTGGCGGTGATCACCAATGGCACCGCGGTGCTGGGCCTGGGCGACATCGGCCCCCTGGCCGCCAAGCCTGTGATGGAAGGCAAGGGCGTGCTGTTCAAGAAGTTCGCCGGCATCGACGTGTTCGACATTGAGGTCAACGAGAAGAATCTCGACAAGCTGGTGGACATCATCGCCGCGCTGGAGCCCACCTTTGGCGGCGTGAATCTGGAAGACATTAAGGCCCCAGACTGCTTCTATGTGGAGCGTCAGTTGCGCCAGCGCATGAAGATCCCCGTCTTCCACGACGACCAGCACGGTACGGCAATCGTGGTGGGCGCGGCCTTCCTTAATGGCTTGAAGGTCACCGTCAAAGACATCAAAGAGGTCAAGCTGGTGGTGTCGGGTGCAGGAGCCGCGGCCTTGGCCTGCTTGGGCCTTTTGGTCAAGCTGGGCCTGCCGCGTGAAAACATCTGGGTCACCGACCTGGCCGGCGTGGTCTACAAGGGCCGTACCGAGCTGATGGACCCGGACAAGGCCGAGTTCGCCCAGGATACGGCTCAGCGCACCTTGGCCGAGGTCATCGAGGGCGCCGATGCCTTCCTGGGTCTGTCCGCCGGGGGCGTGCTCAAGCCGGAGATGGTGGCCCGCATGGCCGCGCGACCGCTGATCTTCGCCCTGGCCAACCCGACGCCGGAGATCATGCCCGACGAGGTCAAGACGGTCCGAGACGACGCCATCATGGCCACGGGCCGAACCGACTATTCCAACCAGGTTAACAACGTTCTGTGCTTCCCCTACATCTTCAGGGGTGCACTCGACTGCGGCGCCACCACCATCACCGTGGATATGGAAATCGCTGCGGTGCACGCCATCGCCGAATTGGCTCAGGCCGAGCAAAGCGAAGTGGTGGCCGCCGCCTATGCCGGTGCCACGCTGAGCTTCGGACCCGAGTACCTGATTCCCAAGCCCTTCGACCCGCGCCTGATGATGAAGATCGCCCCGGCCGTGGCCAAGGCGGCGGCCGCCTCAGGCGTGGCCCGTCGGCCCATTCAGGACTACGACGCGTACCGCGAAAAGCTGCAGGCTTTCGTGTATGCCTCGGGCACCACGATGAAGCCCATCTTCAACATCGCCAAGCGTGCGCAGAACAAGCGCGTGGCCTATGCTGAGGGCGAAGAAGAACGCGTGCTGCGCGCCGCACAGGTGGTGGTGGACGAAGGGCTGGCCCGGCCCACGCTCATTGGCCGCCCGGCTGTCATCGCCCAAAGGATCGAAGCCTTCGGCCTGCGCCTGAAGGAGGGCCGCGACTACGAAGTCGTCAATGTCGAACACGACGATCGCTACCGCGACTTCTGGCAGACCTATCATGCGATGACCGACCGCAAGGGCATCACCGTGCAGATGGCCAAGATCGAGATGCGGCGCAGGCTCACACTGATCGGTGCGATGCTGCTGCACAAGGGCTATGCGGACGGCATGCTGTGCGGCACCTGGGGCACGACGCAGCAGCATCTGTACTACATCAACCAGGTCATCGGCCGGCGCAAAGGCGGCAGCCTGGCCACACCGCAGGATGTGCCGGTTTATGCCTGTATGAACGGGCTGATGCTGCCCGGACGCCAGGTGTTCTTGGTGGACACCCATGTGAACGACGATCCCACACCCGAAGAACTGTGTGAGATCACCGCCATGGCGGCTGAAGAAATGCGACGCTTTGGCGTCCAGCCCAAGGCCGCCCTGCTGAGCCACTCCAACTTTGGCACCAGCGACCACCCCTCGGCGGTGAAGATGCGCCGCACGCTGTCGCTGCTGCGCGAGCAGGCCCCATGGCTGGAGGTCGATGGCGAGATGCACGGCGACCTGGCGTTGGACGGTGCAGCCCGCAAGGCCTTGATGCCGCGCACCACCCTGACCGGCGAGGCCAATTTACTGGTGCTGCCCAACATCGACGCAGCCAATATCGCTTACAACCTGCTCAAGACGGCCGCCGGCGGCGGCATCGCCATCGGGCCGGTTCTGTTGGGTGCGGCCAAGCCGGTGCATATCCTCACGCCTTCGGCTACGGTCCGCCGCATCGTGAACCTGACCGCCCTGACGGTCGCAGACGCCAATGCGCTTCGATAGCACCAATTTGGTGCTTAAGCCTTATAATGTGGGATACGAGCGAAGTGAGTAAACACCAGTAGTTGTAATTTTCGGATTGACACAGGGTCATGCCTTGTCGTGTCGACCAGGCTTCGTTATGATCGTGGAAGTCAGATTAAGGGTTATCCCGTGTTATCGACCGTCGGATCATCGTCGGCTCAAGTGTCCCGTCAGTGGGGGCTTGCTATCGCTGATCCGGCCGCTCATGGGGCGCCCCGCCGGTCCAACAGCTGCCTTCGGGGCGCCTGGGTCTTGGCACTGTGTTGGGGCGTGGGCCTGTCGGCCGCGCTACCTGCCGGGGCCAAGATCGATTCGGCATTCGAGTTGCCCACGGTCAGTCTGCAGGCCTTGCCTCAGGAGGCCCGTGAAACGCACCGTTTGATCCTATCGGGGGGGCCCTTCCCTTACGACAAAGACGGCACCGCGTTCGGCAACCGCGAACGCCTGCTGCCCGGCAAGCCCAGGGGCTACTACCGTGAGTACACGGTAGACACCCCAAAGGCCAAGAACCGGGGTGCGCGGCGCATCGTCTGCGGTGGGGAGCCGCCGGTGCGCCCTGAAGTCTGCTACTACACGGCTGATCACTACGCGAGCTTCGCCCGCATCGCGCCCTGATCGCTGTGACGCTCTTTGCTTGAAGATTTCCAGAGGAAGAAGAACATGTTGCTGCAGACCGTCCGTCCCAACATCGTGCAGGCCATCCGTGCCTACCGGGTGGAGGACCTAATGCGCGCCGCGCAGGATGCGGGGCACCACTTTCTTTACGCCAACGTTACCGAGGCGCAATCCAAGCAAGAGGTGCTCGAACTGATTGCGCAAGCCTTTCTGTTCCCTACCCATTTCGGCAAGAACCTCGATGCCCTGTATGACTGCATGACCGACCTGGTGCACAAGGCCGGCTCACAGCGTGGCTTTGTGGTGGTGCTTGAGCAGCTGCCCGACAACCGCGGCTTCGACCGTGAGGCGCGCGAGCAACTGCTCGATGTCTTCCGCGACGCGGCAGATTTCTGGGCGGAGCGCAAGATTCCGTTCCGCTGCTTCTATTCCTTTGCGGTGTCCCACTCGGACAACACTGCCTGGGACAAGGCGGCCGAGGTCCCGGCACCCACGCCTGAGGCCAAGCCCAAGCCGGCCGCCAAGACCAGCACAGGCCCCACCTTCAGTGCCAACATGCCGATGATGAGCAGCGCCTTCGACACGGCCATGTGGCTCAACGCGGCCTGAAGATCGGCCGGCGGCATCAGGCTGCCATCCCTCCAACAGCGGCCGGCTTCACCGGCCGTTGTTCATCCAGGGTCTACTTGATGGCCTGCACAGCCATGGCCAGGTTCACATATTCGGACACTGGCACTTCTTCGGCACGGCGCTGCACGTCAAACGAAGGCCCAAAGCTGTGCTGTTGTAGCCAACGTCCCAAGGTGTGGCGCAGCAGCTTGCGGCGCTGGGAAAACGAGACCTGCACCAGCTCTTGGAGCAGGCGCACATCCAGCGCAGGCGCATCGGCCCTCGGTACCAAGCGCACCACGGTGGAGTCCACCCGAGGCGGTGGGTCAAAGGCTTCGGGGGGCACTTCCAACAGGGGCTCTACAGCGAAGCGCCACTGCAGCATGACCGAAAGGCGCCCGTAGTGGGATGTCTGTTCACGAGCGGCCATCCGGTCGACCACTTCCTTTTGCAGCATGAAGTGCAGATCGGCGATGCGGTGTGCAACAGGCAGCAGCGCAAACAGGATGGGCGTGGAGATGTTGTAGGGCAAGTTGCCCACCACCCGCAACAGCTGCCCGGCTGCATCAGCCAGGGCCGCGAAGTCCACGGTCAGCACATCGGCTTGCACCACGGTGAGACCATCGCGCTTTCGAAGCTTCTGCGCCAGGTCCCGGTCGAGCTCGATCACCGTCAGGGCCTTGCAGCGCTGCAGCAAGGGCGCGGTCAGCGCGCCCAGGCCGGGTCCGATTTCCACTAAGGCCTGCCCTGGCTGCGGCGCGATGGCCTGCACGATGTCCCCGATCACTCCCTCGTCGCTCAGGAAGTGCTGGCCGAAGCGCTTGCGTGCAATGTGCCCCATTCGGCTCAGATCTGCGGGGCTTCGCGGCGCTCGACATAAGCGCGCGAACGCATCTCCTTAAGCCACTCACCGTAGGCCTCTTCAAACTTCTGCTCGCGCAGGGCAGCACGAGCCTGGTCGCGCAACTGCTTGTTGTCCAGAGCGCTTTCACGGCGCTCCACCACCTGAATCAGGTGTACGCCAAAGCGCGAGACCACCGGCTCAGACAGGCCGCCCGGGGGCAGGGGGTTCATGGCCTGCTCGAACTCGGGCACGAATTGCCCAGGCGAGGCCCAGCCCAAATCACCCCCACTGGAGGCGCTGCCATCCTCAGAGCGCTCGCGGGCGATGTCTTCAAAGCGCCGCGTACCGCGCTCGATCTGAGCGCGCCAATCCCGCATTTGGCGGATGGCGGCATCGCGGTTGCTTGCATCGCTGACCCGCAGCAGGATGTGACGTGCCCGGGTTTGCGTCACCCTAAAGGCCGCACCGTCGCGCCGCTCAATCAGTTTGAGGATGTGAAAGCCCGCACCACTTCGCACCACGGAGGAGGCCAGGGCCCCAGCGCCCAAAGGCCGGACCGTTTCCAGAAACAGGTCGGGCAAACGGTCAGCTGGGCGCAGGCCGATTTCGCCGCCGCGTTCGCGGTTGGCGTCTTGCGACAAGGCCTTGGCCACGGCAGCGAAGTTCTCGCCGCCGCGAACACGCGCCAGGGCTGAATCGGCCAGGGCACGTCGCTCCGACAAGACCGCTGCCGAGGCCCCTTCGGGCACGGGGATCAAAATCTGGGCTATGTTGTACTCCACCTCACCGGCGCGCTGGCCGCGCTGCTTTTCAATGTAGTCCTCGACTTCGGTGTCGGTGATCCGTACCCGCTGCGAGACTTCGCGCTCGCGCATGCGCTCGACGATGATCTGCTCGCGCAAATTGGCTCGAAAGCGGTTGAAGTCCATGCCTTCAGCCACCATGCGGTCGCGCAGAGTGACCGCCGAGATCTGGTTTTGCGCAGCAATATTGGCCAGGGCGCGGTCCACGTCGCCGTCGTCAACACGCACGCCCCCATCGCGGGCCTGGCTAAGGATGGCCCGTTCATCAATGAGCGAGTCCAGTACCTCGCGCTCGAGTTGATCGCCTTGCGGCAGCGGCGCGCCGGTGCGCTGGGCTTCGGCCCTCAGGCGCTGCACCCGTTGGCGCACCTCGAAGGCAGTCACCGATTCCTGGTTGACCACCGCCACGATGTAGTCGGCCATGCGGGGCTTGGCAGCGGATTGGGCCATGGCTGCACTGGCCAGCATCGCGCCAGCCGCACCTAGGCCTACAGTGGTACACAGGGCTGCGGTGCGCAGCCAAGGAGCCCAAGCGATGCGATCTGCGGGTCCGGCCATGCTGGCAGAGCAGGCCTCGGGGCTCAGGGTGGTCCAGACATTCATTGAGTCCGTATTGTCGTGCATGCAACCGGGGTGGGCTTAGAAGCGCAGCGGATTGGCGCGTGAACGCGTCAATCCCGACAGCTCCAACTGGAAGATCAGCCGTGTGACGACTTCGGCCACACCGGTGGACTGCCGCTGCACTCCCAGCCGCATGATCCAACAGCCTGCGTCGCCCTCCAGGCCCAAGAGGCTGTCGGCCAACTTGCCTTCGCGGGTGTTGTAGTTCAGCCGCGTGGCGCCGGTCACGAGCAGCGTGCAGTCTGCGCCGCTGGTGCCCGTGGCGGCCGTGTTCATGCGGCGGTACAGGGGCCAATTGGCCCGAAGCTCAACGGTTTCAGCCAGGTCGCGCGCGTAGCGGTACGAGGCCAGCACCGTGGTGTTCAGACCCGGCTGGTAGCGCAGGGTGAGCACCGATCGGGTGGTGCGGCCCAGGTCGGGGCTGTATTGCACCGTGCTGTCCACACCCCAAGGGGAGTTCAGGCCCACCGTGGCGGCCAACAGCACATCCGACAGGCGTTGGTTGGAGACGCTGCCGGCAGGGGTGGTGGTTTGGTCGCGAAACTGCACCCGCTGAGCGACCGAACCGCGGATCCACTCGGTACCGCTGGCCGTGTCGACGGAGCGGGTGGTCATGCCCAGCGTTACCTGGTGCGCATCGGACACCCTGTCGATGCCCGAGAACGCGTTCTCGCTGAAGATGGAGGTGCTATTGAATTCCTTGGGTGCGGCATCGAAGTTGGGCAGGCCGCGCTGGTCGCGCATCGGCGTGTTGACGTATACGACCCTCGGCTCCAGGGTTTGCATGAGCTGACGTTGCCCGAACTGCCAGCGCCGCTCGAAGTTCAAACCCCCGTCCACGCTCAGCGTGGCAATGGTGCGCGACAGGCTATCGTTGGTTGCGGAGGCGGCGCTAGGCTGGGCCGAGCCGGTGTCCAAGCGATAGCTGGCGGTATTGAGGGTGAGCTTGGGAATCACCCACCCAGGCGCGCCAACCCAGGGTCGGCTCACCGTGGCCAGGGCGTGCCAGCGCTGGCCGTTGCGCAGCTGCGGTGCCAAGTCGATGGTCAAGTCAGGCCGGGTGAAGCGGTTGAGCTCGGTCTCCACCGACCAGTCCACACCGCCCCAGACCTGGGCCTGGGCTGTCACCCCTACCTGCGGGCTGCGCTGATAGGGCCATATGAAGGCTCCGTTGGCGTCCACCCCCTGCAACACCTGCCAATGCTGCACCCGTGCATAGGCCAAGCCCGTGGCGCCACCCCATTGCCAGGGGTGTTCAGCTTGGGCCGTCTGTGCCAACAGCCGCGGCTGGAGATTGGCCTGCACCCGCTCGGCGCTCAATCCCTGGGCCACATCGAGCACGCTGAAGCTGCGCCGCTGAAAGGTCTGGGTGTGTGCAAAGTCTTTCCAGTAATCGTCATCGGACACCCGAAGGCCCTGGGTTTGGAACTGCACGCCGGCGGCGCGCCAGTACTGCTGCCAATACAGCGCGCTTCGAGATCGGTCCAGCACCTGGTCTTGCGGCACGTGGTGCAGCTGCAGCAGACTGGCCTGCGCAACGCCCATGTTCCGAAACTCCAGCTCTACAGCCGGTCCTCGGCGGGTGGCAATGATGGGTGTCACCGTCGCATCGTAGTGGGGTGCCAGGTTCAGGTAATACGGCGCGCTGACTTCGAAACCGCTGCGCGTATCGGCCCGCGCGGTGGGGGGCAGCCAACCGCTGCGTCGCGCGTCACCCAGGGCAAAGCCCAGGCGCGGCAGCACCACCAGGGGCAGGCCCAGGAATCGAATCTGCGCGTTCTCGGCCATGCCCTCTTCGCGTTCGAAATCCAGCAAGATGCGAGGGCTGCGCAGGTCCCATCCCGGCTGCGCATCAGCGCGTGGCGGTGCACCCAGGGGTGGGCTAGCGGCTAATTGCGCCAGCGCTTGTTCGGGTTGGTCGGACAATATTGCAAGCGAAGCCGGTGCCCGTGTTTGGCCGGGTCGTGCGCCGGCCTCGCGAAGAGGGCGGCCTGCATCATCGGCCAGGCAACTGGTCAGCCGCGCGTCGCGGATTTCCATGCGTTGGGCATCGAGAAAGCGCAGCCAGGACCCACTGCCACCGGTCATCGACTGTCCAAAAAAGAATACCGGGGATCGAAACTCACCCACCGAGCGGTCCAACTCGAAGACGCCGGACTCACCCAGAAGCCGGTCGCGTGCGCGTGCCCAGCGCACACCGCCGCCGTCGATGTAGGCCACGCGAGCAGCAGCATCGAAGCGCAAGGCGGGCGCCTCCATCTGCAGCGGGCCTTGGCCCAGGCGTACCTGCCCACTGGCCCGGCTCACGCCATCGGGCGCGCCTTGCAGGGTGTCGGCCTCCAACACCACCGGTTGCCTCAAGCCCGTCGCCGGTGCTGCTGCGGGTGGGGCACTTTGCGCCTGCAGCGTTCCCGTGCTGGCGATGCACAAGGCCCAGATTGCCGCGCGCACCGCCCGATGCACCGGTTGGCGCTCGGGCGCTTGTCCTTGGCACACCAGGCCCTTGCTGCATGGCGCAGCGCCCGCATCAGCGGCGGGGCCAAACGGGCGTCGGGCGTGGTGGCTCATCACTAGAATCGCGCGAGTTTAGCCACCCCGACATGAGCGCATTGACTTCCACCACGGCGGCCGTCACCTGGCCTGACCCTGCCCGCCATGAAGCCTTCAACCAGTGGCTGGCCACTTTGGTCGCGCCCTTTGGTCTGCAGACGACCACCTTGCAGCCGGCGTCAGCCGATGCCAGTTTCCGGCGCTACCTGCGGCTGCAACAAGGCGAGTCCAGCAGCGTCGTCGTGATGGATGCGCCGCCGCCCCTGGAAGATGTGCGCCCCTTCGTGCGCTTGGCGCGCCAGATGCAGGCGGCCGGTCTGCACGGCCCACAGGTGCTGGCTGTCGATGAGGCGCGTGGTTTTGTTCTCTTGTCTGATTTGGGCCACGACCTGCTGCTGCCCCTGCTGCAGCGTGCACAGGCCCAGGAATCGCAAGCCTTGCCCGAGGCCGATGCCCTGATGCGCCGCGTGGGCCAAGCCCTGGTGCAGTGGCAAACCGGCCTGGACCCTGAGGGCTGGCCCGCCTTCGACGAGGCGCTCTTGCGGCGGGAACTGGAATTATTTCCCGAATGGTGTGCCGGCAAAGAATTCGCACAGGTGTGGAACGACGGGCAACGCCAGGCCTGGACGCGGGTGACGCAGCGCCTGGTGGACAGTGCCCTGGCCCAACCCATGGTGGCGGTGCACCGGGACTGGATGCCGCGCAACCTCATGGTGTGCGGGCCGCAACTGGGCATCTTGGACTTTCAAGACGCGGTGCGCGGGCCGGTCACCTACGACGCGGCCTCGATGTTGCGCGACGCCTTCATCAGCTGGGACGAAGCGTGCGAAATAGACTGGGCGGTGCGCTACTGGCAGCAGGCGCGCGACGCGGGCGTACCGGTGCAGGCTGACTTCGGTGAGTTTTGGCGTGCGCTGGAGTGGATGGGTTTGCAGCGCCACCTCAAAGTGCTGGGCGTCTTCTGCCGCCTCAAGCACCGCGACGGCAAGGCGCACTACGCCCAAGACCTACCGCGATTCTTCGCCTATGCTACCAAGGTGGCCTTGCGCTACCGCGAACTTGCGCCCTTGTTGCACTTGATCGAACCGCTGTCGGGCTTCGCGCTGGAGCAGGGCTACACCCTGCGCTGAGGAGCGGCGACCGCTGGGGCCGTGTCTCACCCCGCGGCCCGGGCATCAGCGGCCACGATGGCCACTGCAGACAGCCCGCGTTTAGGGGTGGGCCGCCATCACCTGCGCCACGGCCGCCGTCAGCCGCTTGGCATAAGGCACGTGCAGAAACTCGTTGGGTCCGTGGGCGTTGGACTTGGGACCCAACACGCCGCACACCATCATCTGCGCTCGCGGGAAGCCCTTTTGCAGCATGCTCATCAGGGGGATCGTGCCGCCTTGCCCAATGAAGCCCACGGGTGCACCGAAGTGCGCGCGCGAGGCACCGTCCAACGCCTTCATCAGCCACGGTGCAATATCAGGGGCGTTCCAGCCGCTGGCCCCATAGGCGCCGGCCCGCCCGTCGGGCGTGAAGGTGACCCGCGCGTTGTAGGGCGCGTTGTCCTCGAGCAGTGCCTTCAGGCGCAGCGCGGCCTCATTGCCGTCCACCAAGGGCGGCAGGCGCAGGCTGAGTTTGAAGGCCGTGTGGGGGCGCAACACATTGCCCGCATTCTTCAGTTCGGGAAAGCCATCTGCGCCGACCACCGACAGCGTGGGCCGCCAGGTGCGGTTGAGCAGGGCCTGCACCGGGTCGGTGGTGGTGGGCAGGGTGGCCGCGCCATCGGCGCCACAGGCCCAAGGGAAGCGCTTCCACACTCCATCGCCCAAGATGCCGGCCGTGGCCTGTGCCTGTGCCAGGCGATCGGCGGGAATCTCGCAGTGAAAGCCCTCGGGCAGCAGGTGACCGGTGCGTGCATCTTCCAGGCGGTCGAGCACCTGGCGCAGAATGCGAAAAGACGAGGGCACCAGGCCGCTGGCGTCGCCCGAGTGGATGCCCTCGGTCAGCACGTCCACCTTCAACACACCAGAGACCATGCCGCGCAGGCTGGTGGTCAGCCACAGCTGTTCGTAGTTGCCCGCCCCCGAATCCAGGCACACCACCAGGCTAACGTCGCCCAGGCGGGGCTTGAGCTGCTCGATGTAGGCCGGCAGGTCAAAAGAACCGCTTTCCTCGCAGGTTTCAATCAGGCCCACCACGCGCGGGCGTGAGGCGCTTTGGCGGTCCAGCGCCTCCAGCGCGGTCACTGCCGCATAGGCGGCGTAGCCGTCGTCGGCGCCACCGCGGCCGTAAAGCTTGCCGTCTTCCAATTTGGGCGTCCAGGGCCCAAGGTCGCTGCGCCAGCCGTTGAACTCGGGCTGTTTGTCCAGGTGGCCATACAGCAGCACGGTTTGGCCACTGTGGTTCTCACCGCGCGCGGGCACTTCAAAAAAGATCACTGGCGTGCGGCCTTCCATCCCGATGAGCTCCAACTCGAGCCCCGGCACCTGGCGCGATTCGATCCAAGCGGCCGCATCACGGGCCACGCGGTCCAACAAGCCCTGCTGCGCCCACTGGGCGTCGAACATGGGGCTCTTGGCTGGAATAGTGATGTAGTCCTGCAGGGCTGGGACGATGGCCTGGTCCCAGCGCTGCTCAGCAAATTCTTGCAGCGCGGCCGGCTCCAACAGGGTCAGGCGTTCGGGTGCGTTCATCGGCGGCTCCTGGCGTAGCAGGTTTCAGTTCATCCAGGCATCGTAGCCCGTCTTGAGGATCAGCAGTGTGACCACCGCGATGAAGAAGCGCCGGATCAGGGCTGAGCCATGTTTCAGCGCCAATCGTGTACCCAGGACGCTGCCCACCATATTGGCCACCGCCAGCACCGCTGCCAGCTGCCACCACACATGGCCACTAAGGGCGAACAGCAGCAGCGCCGATGCATTGGTGGCAGTATTCAGCAGCTTGGCACCGGCTGAGGCGTGCAGGAAGTCCCAGCCCAGCAAGCGCACCATGGCAAAGACGAAGAAGCTGCCGGTTCCGGGGCCGAACACCCCGTCGTAGAAGCCGACCACCAGCCCGATGGCCGCAGCGGCAGATGCCTGTTTTCGGCCGACCCACCGCGGCGCGTGGTGTTGGCCCAGGTCTTTGCGCATCAGCGTGTACATGAGCACCAGCAGCAGCAGCACGGGCAGCGCCTTCTTCAGGCCGCCGGGGTCGATTTGGGTGACCACCCAGGCGCCGGCTGCGCTGCCCCCCAGGGCTGCGGGCAAGGCTGGCAGCACCGCCGCCCATGGCATCTGCACCTGCTTGGCGTACTGCAGGGTGGCCAGGGCCGTGCCCCAGACGGCCGTGCCCTTGTTGGTACCAAATAGGGTGGCGGGGCTCAGGTTGGGAAACACGCTGAACAGGGCCGGCAGCAGGATCAGCCCACCGCCGCCGATGATGGCATCGACGAAGCCGGCCATCAGGGAGGCCGCGGCCACTAGCAGCAGATCGGGCATGGTTGGACGGCGGGGCTCATCAGGAAAGGGCCGGGTTTGGGCCGGCAGGTCACCAAAAACAAAAGGCGCCGGGTATGCCGACGCCTCTTGCAGCTTGGCAGCCTGGATAGGGCTGCCGATGCCCTCACCGGGTGGGTGAACCGCATCCTTTTTATGTATCTCCTCACACCTCTGAGCCATGGGCTGTTCATTACCCCTGGCAGAGCCTGGGAAATGTATGCAGACCACACGTGGGGTACCACCGTGCTTACCCTGCCCAGGGTCTTGCCCTGGCGCCATGGCCCGCGGGCTAAGGGCCTCAGCCGCGGTCCTGCGCCAGCCAGGCAGCGGCGCGTTCGGCAATCATCAGCGTGGGGCTGTTGGTGTTGCCGCTGGTAATGGTAGGCATCACGCTGGCATCGACCACCCGCAGGCCCCAGACTCCTTTGACGCGCAGCCGGGTATCCACCACTGCCAAAGGGTCGTCCGCGCGCCCCATTCGACAGGTCCCCACCGGGTGGAAGATGGTGGTGCCGATGTCGCCGGCCAAGCGCGCCAGGTCATCATCGCTTTGGAACTGAACACCGGGTTTGACCTCTTGGGGTTCGAAGGGGGCCAAGGCCGGTTGCGCCGCGATGCGCCGTGTCAGGCGCAGGCTGTCAGCCGCCACCTGGCGGTCTTCCGGCGTGGTCAGGTAGTTGGGTCGGATCAAGGGCGCGTCTTGTGGATCGGCCGATCGCAGGTCTACCCGGCCACGGCTGGTCGGGTTGAGGTTGCAAACACTGGCGGTGATGGCGTCAAAGCGGTGCAGGGGCTGGCCAAAGGCGTCTAGCGACAAGGGCTGCACGTGGTACTGCACATTGGGCCAAGTGTGGGCGGGGCCTGAACGGGTAAAGGCCCCCAGTTGTGAGGGCGCCATGCTCATCGGGCCGGTGCGGCGCAGCAGGTATTCCAGGCCGATCCGCGCCTTGCCCCACAGGCTGTTGGCCTGAGTATTCAGGGTAAGGGTGTGCTTCACGCTGAACACCGCGCGGATTTGCAGATGGTCCTGCAGATTGCCGCCCACGCCCGGTGCGGCTAAGCGCAGGGGTATGCAATGGCGCTGCAGCAGTTCTGCGGGCCCGATGCCCGAGCGCTGCAGCAGCACAGGGGTGGCCACGGCGCCAGCGCACAGCAATACTTCTCGGCTGGCGGAAACGGTGATCGATTCGCCGCGGCCCTCAAGGCGCAACACCACACCCGTCGCGCGCAAGGGACGCGCGGACGGGTCCCCAGAAGGCGCTGATCCCGCCGCGACCGTTGCCGACGAGCCGTCAGCGCCCTCGAGCAGCACCCGCTCGACCAGGGCACCGGTTCGCAATTCGAGGTTGGGACGTTGGGCCGCGGGCTTGAGAAAACCGCGGGCGGTACTCCAACGCAGGCCAGCCCTTTGGTTGACTTCGAAATAGCCCACGCCCTCGTTGTTGCCCAGGTTGAAGTCGGCGGTGGCCGGGATACCAGCCTGGACGGCAGCCTTAGAAAAGGCATCCAGGATCGGCCAGTGCAGGCGCTGGCGCTCCACGCGCCATTCGCCGCCAGCTCGTGCGCCGCTGGGGTCGTGGCCGGGCGCTGAATGGCCCGGGCGCTCGCCCCCCCAGTGGTCTTCATGGGCCAGGAAATAGGGCAGGCAGTCTGCCCAACGCCAAGTTGGGTCGTCGCTTAGCTCGGCCCAATGGTCGTAGTCGCGTCGTTGCCCGCGTATGTAAATCATGCCGTTGATGCTGGAGCAGCCCCCGAGCACCCTGCCCCGGGGATAGCGCAGCTGACGGCCGTTGAGCCCGGCTTCAGGTTCGGTCTGGTACATCCAGTCGGTGCGGGGGTTGCCTATGCAGTACAGGTAGCCCAACGGCACATGGACCCAGAGATAGTCGTCTTTTCGACCGGCCTCCAGCAGCAAAACCCGCACCTTCGGGTCTGCGCTCAGCCGGTTGGCTAGCAGGCAGCCTGCGGTGCCCGCTCCCACGATTACATAGTCAAATGGGCTGTCATTGCTGCTCATGGCGCGCATTGTGGCCATGCGCCGGAGCACCCGCAGAGCCGACTTGGGTGGGTTTTCATTGAGTCCAATAAACAACAAATACCCGCAAGCCTCAATGGTGTGCAGGGGGGGTAGCTGATAATAGAGCGGCTGGGTTTGATGCGGCGCCTTCGCTTGAATGGTTCACGACGGGTTGAAGCTCTACCAGGTTCCAGTGATGAAAGGGCTTCCCCATGGGAAACAAGTTGTATGTGGGCAATCTGGCCTACAGCGTTCGTGACGAGTCTCTGCAAACGGCATTCGCGCCGTTTGGCACCGTGACTTCGGCCAAGGTAATGATGGACCGCGAAACCGGCCGTTCCAAGGGTTTCGGCTTTGTAGAAATGGGTTCGGACGCTGAGGCACAGGCCGCCATCAACGGTATGAACGGGCAGGCCCTCGAGGGCCGAGCCATTGTGGTCAATGAGGCCCGCCCCCGTGAGGAACGTCCGGGCGGCTTCGGAGGCGGCGGTGGCCGTGGCGGTTACGGCGGCGGTGGCGGTCGCACGCCCTACGGTGGTGGCGGCGGCGGTCGTGGCGGCTACGGTGGCGGTGGCGGCGGTGGCCGCGACCGCGACGCGGGCTGGTGATCCACCTCGCCGCGTGACCCACGCGTGAACCCAATCGACCGCGGTCCTCGGACCGCG
>VGHB01000017.1 GCA_016868355.1 Betaproteobacteria bacterium
AACGACCTATTTTTCCATTTTTCGGTAGCGAATTGTCGATTTGTCTGGGACAATACGACGACCTTCCTGCGTCGCCCTTCGTGCAGCCGGGAATGGTCATGAGCAACATGTCCGACCCCTCCAACACCTTGTCCATTGCTTCGGTCGAGCGCGATACCGGCTTAAGCAAAGACACCCTGCGGGTGTGGGAACGGCGCTATGGGTTCCCGCAACCCACGCGCGACACCCTGGGTGAGCGCGCTTATCCGCTGGAACAGGTGGAACGGTTGCGCCTGGTCAAGCGCTTGCTGGATGCGGGCCACCGACCCGGGCGTATCGTGGCGTTGCCCGCTGAAGAACTGGAAAAGCTGGTGGACGGCCTGGCGCCGGCCTGCCCCAGCAGTGTGGGGGCCTCGGGTGAAGACCTGCAGCCCTTAATGGACGCGGTGTATGCGCACGATGTCGAGTCGCTGCGCCGCTTGCTCACCCAGCGGGTGGCCTACTTGGGCTTGGGCCGCTTCGTTTTGGAGGTGGTCTCCCCCTTCAACCGCATGGTCGGTGACGCCTGGCTGCGCGGGCGCATGCAGATCTACGAAGAGCATGCTTACACCGAGTCGCTGCAGGTGGTGCTGCGCCACGCCCTGCACAGCCTGCCGGTGCCCACCTCTGATGAATCGCCCCTGGCGCTGCTGAGCACCTTCCCCGGCGAGCAGCATGGCATCGGCTTGCTAATGGCCGAGTGCTTGTTGCGCCTTGAAGGCTGCCGCTGCATTTCGCTGGGCGTGCAAACTCCCATTTGGGACATGGTGATGGCCGCCCAGGTGCACCTGGTCGACCTGGTGGTGCTGAGCTTTTCTGGCGTTATGAACCCTAACCATGTGCTCGACGGCCTGCAGGAGTTGCGCAGTAAGTTGCCTGCTGCGGTGGAGATCTGGGCCGGCGGTTCAGCCCCCGTGATCCAGCGCCGCAGCATTGAAGGGGTTCGACCCGTACCCGAACTGACCATGATTCCCGTTGCCCTGACCGATTGGCGCGGTCGGCAATAGGTCCATAGAGCCTTGTTGTCTGCCAAGTGACGGTTGGGCCCCTAAAATTTAGCTTTGCGCATCAAAAGGCGTTGGGCCCGGTCAAATACTTGCCGTGCAAGCCTGTTGCCCCCGCGGTGCGGTATCAAGACTTCGCTTAGCCGATGGCCACCATGATTTACCCCGAACTGTTCAAGCAACTCGAAGCCGTGCGCTGGAACATGGAGCGCGACATCCCCTGGGGCCGCTTCGACCCGGCGCAGCTCACCGAAGAGCAGGCGCTGACCATCAAGATGAACGCGATCACCGAGTGGGCGGCCCTGCCGGCCACCGAAATGTTCCTGCGCGACAACCGCGGTGACAGCGACTTCTCAGCCTTCATGAGCGTATGGTTCTTTGAGGAACAAAAACACTCGTTGGTGCTGATGGAGTACCTGCGGCGCTTTCGCCCCGACTTGGTGCCCACCGAGTCCGAACTGCACGAAGTGCGCTTTGAGTTCGACCCGGCACCGGCCTTGGAAACCTTGATGCTGCACTTCTGCGGTGAGATTCGCCTGAACCACTGGTACCGACGGGCCGCCGAATGGCACACCGAGCCGGTGATCAAGGCGATCTACGAGACCCTGGCGCGGGACGAAGCCCGGCATGGTGGGGCCTACTTGCGCTACATGAAGAGGGCCTTGCAGCAGTTCGGCGACGAGGCCCGTGCAGCCTTTGCCAAGGTCGGCGTGCTCATGGCCAGTGCACGGCGAACTGCGCAGGCCCTGCACCCGACCAACCTGCACGTCAACGAAAGGCTGTTCCCGCGTGATACGGTACAAAGCCGGTTGCCCAACCCTGAGTGGTTGGAACACTGGCTGGACAAGCAGATTGCCTTTGATGCGGTGTGGGAGAGCAAGGTGGTGGAGCGCATCCTGCACAACATGAGCCTGCTCATGGAGCGCAGTTTCGCCAGCGTCCAGGAACTCAACCGCTTCCGCAAGGAAGTCACCCAGACCCTGGCTGCTGCACGTGGGCCTGGTGCAGCGGTGCAGGCCTCGCTCGGTTCGGGCTGAGGCCTCTGGGCCTTTAGGTCGTTACGTCTTGGACGCGCGCGCGGCAAAGGCCGCCTTACGGTCAACCTCGACCCGTTGCACACTAGGCCGATTTGACAGGGCCTTGATGTAGCCCTTCCAGTCAACGCCGGTTTCCAACAGAACGTCTTGGCCCAACACGGATTTGGTGGCCGTCCCCACCAGCGGCAGGCTCACATAGGCGCAGCAATCGGCCAAGCTGAAAGTGGGCCCAGCGACGAAGGGTTCAAAGCGTGCCAGGCGCTTGAAGGCCACGATGTTGCGCGTCAACTGGGTGCGCACCCGCTCCTTGGTGGCCTCATCCACGCTGCGGCCGAAAAAAGCTGCGCCGTACAGGTCGCGCGCGACCAGCTCTAGGTGCAGGTCGACATAGGTGCACAACTCCCGTACCTTAGCCGCGGCATATGCGTCGGCCGGCAGCAGTGCCGGCGTGGGCTGCAGCTGCTCCAGGTACTCTACGATCACCTGACTCTCACACAAGGCACCCTGTGCGGTGCGGATGAAGGGCACCTTGGCCAGGGGTGAGTCCTGCAGCACAGCCTCGTCTTTTGAACCCGTCATCACCACCGCTTCCTGAAAGGCGATGTTCTTCTCCAGCAGCGCAAGCTTGACCTTGTTGTAGTAGTTGCTGATGGGAAAGCCGCACAAGGTGATCATGCGTAGGGCTCCTGGTGTTCAAGGGCTGTAGAAAGGGCGAGAAAGGGCGAACGAGGGCTTGATCCTAACCACTGTGGCCGCCCCCTGGCGCATGCAGGGCGCTTTGGCCGGGCAGCGAAGGCACGTGCTCCATCACGGGGCGGCTGCGGGCGCTGGCCGGTTCACCAGCCAGATGCCCACACCCACGGCCACCAGCGCAGCCAAAAGCCTGGGGGTGGCCGGTTCACCCAGCAGGGCCATGCCAGCCAACAGACCTGACAGGGGAGTCAACAGGGTGAAGGAAGCCAAGCGGGTGGCTGGGTAGTGGCGAATCAACCAGAACCACAGCAAATAACTCGCAAAGGTGATCACCACAATCTGGAAAAATAAGGAACTCAGGCTCAGAGTAGACCACTGGGCGGGCCAGGCCTCACCGAACGCCCAGGCCCCCAGACCCAACAAGGGCGCGGAGACGGCCAGTTGACAGAACAGGGTCTTTTCTGCGGGCGCTTGTGCCAGCTTTGTGGCGCGGATGGCCAAGGTGGTGGCCCCCCACAACAGGGCCGCCAACATCCCCATGGCATCACCCAGCCACTGCAATGGGCCAGCCGATGGCGCACCAAAGCCTTCGGAAAATGCCAACGCCAAGCCAGCGAAGGCAGCCAGCAAGCCGGCCCACTGCGCCGGCCGCAGGCGTTCACTGCGGGCGATCAGCGGCATGCCAAGGGCCACTACAAAGGGGCTGAGATAGATGAAGACGATCATGCGTGAGGCATGCGTGTACTGCAGACCCCAGAAGATCATCGCGAATTCACCTGCGAACAGGGCGCCGGCCAATAGACCACCGGCCAGGGTGCCGTCACGCTCGAACAAGGCAATGCCGCGCCAGCGAGACCAGGCCAGTACCAACAGGGCTGCACCCAAAGACCGCAGAGACGCCTGCAGCAAGGGTGGTACTTCGGGCAGTGCCGCTTTGGCAGCAGATTGGTTGATGCCCCAAAGAACACAACACAAAAGCACGCATAACAGGGCTTGGGCGTCGAGTTGGGCGCGGCGTTCGGTCATGCGGTGGCTTAGGGGCAGGGCGGTGCAGTAGGCATCACATCGGGCATCGTGCGGTCAATCACTTGGGCCGCCCCGCAGGGTCATCAGCCGGTCCCGCACGGCGCCGGAACCAAACCATGATGCCATCGACTGCCGCTGCGGCCATCACGCCTGCCCACACACCACAGCCGTGGGCATGACCGGCCAACACGTGGCCCGGCGCGCCCGGCAGCGGCACCGGGGCTTGGTCTTGTGCGTGCGTACCACTCCACCAACCCTGCAGCAGGGGTACCTCCAGGGCCAGCTTGAGGGCTATCGCTGCAGCAACCAAAGCCCCCACGCCGCGGCGGGCTCCGTTAGCCCGCCACAACAAGTGCCAGCACACGATGATGGCGCCCGCGTGCAGCGTAGCCGACAGCCCAACATAGCGCGCCAAGGTTCCCGGGTCGGTGATCAGCAGTGCCTGGCTCAGCGGCCAGGCCAGCAACCAGGCCAGGGCCTGAGGGGCGCCGGCCCGCGCCACCCAGCCCCACGCCGCCACCACCAAGGTGGCCCACAGGTTGGCTTGCAGGTGTGCCGCATTGACATGCACCAGGGCCGCAGTCCACCAAGGCCAAGCGTGTGCCGTGGGCGCTGCAGGTTCGGCCACCCAGCCCCATGTGATGGCCCCCCGCGGGCCCATCGCCCACCAGGCGGCTGCGCTGATGGCGGCCAGCAGCGCTGCCACCGCCGGCCAGGCGGCTCGGTTCAGTCGAACACCGCCTTCCACAGCGCCAGCACCGCATCGCGTGCGCCGGCCAGCTCGGCCGGGTCGAACTGAGTGGCCTGCTCATCCAATCGGGCACGGTGCTGTGCACGACGCAGCTCGCGGTAGGCGTCCGCCGCAGCACTGCCCACACCCGCGGGCAGCAGGCCACAGGCTTCGGCCGCACGCAGCAAAGCGATGTTGCCGCTATTGGCCTGCAAGGCCTTATGGTTAGCGCTGTGGGTGAGCACCAAGAGCTGCACCGCGAACTCGGCATCCATCATGCCCCCCGCGCTGTGCTTCACATCGAATCGCCCCTTAGGCACGGGGCGAGACTGGCGCACCTTCTCCCGCATGGCCCGCACTTCTTCGCGAAGGTCCGCCGGTTCGCGCGGCGCACACAAGACACCCCGGCGTACCCGTTCAAAGCGCGGCGCCAGCGCCGGTAAACCTGCGCACCAGCGCGCACGGGTGATGGCCTGATGCTCCCATGTCCAGGCAGTGTTGCTGCCGCGGCCCAATTGATAGCGCTCGAAAGCGTCCATGGAAGTCACCAGCAGGCCAGAATTACCGTTGGGCCGCAAAGCCGTATCGATGTCAAACAGCTCGCCGCTGTTGGTGCGCAGCGTCAGCCAGGTGATCAGCTTGCGCACGAAGGCGCCGTAGACCTCTTGCGCATGCTCGTCATCGTCCTCGTACAGGAAGACCAGATCCAGGTCTCCACCGTAGCCCAGTTCCTTGCCGCCGAGCTTGCCGTAGGCGATAACGGCCAAGCGGGGGCCTTCTTCCATGCTGCGGTGCCGATGCTTGAAGTGTGACCAGGCCCACTGCAGGGTCAACTCGATCATGGTGTCGGCCAGCGCCGACAGATCGTCTGCAACCTGCTCAACCGTGATGCGTTCTTCCACATCACGAACCAAGGTGCGGAACACCTCGGCATGGTGGGCGCGGCGCAGGGTGTCCAACAGCGACTCTTCCGATGCCTCGCCCGAACGTACCCAGGCGGCGTGCCGTTCCTGCATCTCGCGGCTGAACTCTTCACGGTCAAAGCGCTCGCGCAACTGCCGCTCGTCGGCCAGCTCGTCAATCACCCCGGGGTGCCGCAGCAGGTAGTGCATGGGCCAGCGCGCCAGCCCCAGCAGGCGCAGCAGGCGCCGCTGCACCTCGAGGCGCTCCACCAGCAGCGTCAAGTAGCTTTCGCGGCGCAGCAGCGGGTCCAGCCAATCCAAAAATCGCAGTGCCGCCTCTTCGCTGCAGTCGCCCGCTTCGATGCCGGCCTCGGCCCGCTGCATCAGGCGCGCCAGACGCAGCCGGCTGGCTTCCTTTAAGCCCGCCACCTTGGGTTGTGCACTCCAGGTTCTCAAGCGCTGGGCCAGGGCCTCGGGCATGCGCTCGATGAAGGCCTCGGCATCCACCGGCAACAGGGGCTTGTTGCAGTTCACACAGGCCTTGCCCTGCTGGTTGGGCCCCGGGTCTCGTCCATCGTGCAGCAAGGCGTCGAACTCACCGGCCACGAACTCGCGCGTGAGGCCTAGCTCTTCAATTAGGGCACAGGCGTCTGCATTGCACGGCAGGCCCATGCTGGCCCCGATCCAGGCCAGGTCCCCGTCGGCCGAAGGCAGCAGATGCGTCTGCTGGTCGTCCAAGTATTGGATGCGGTGTTCGATGCGTCGCAGGAACACATAAGCCTGGGCCAAACGCTGGGCCGTTCCGGGCCGCATCAGTCCGTGAGCGACCAACTTGGTCAGGCTCTTGAGCGTGGAGCGGCTGCGGATTTCGGGGAAGTGTCCGCCACGCACGACCAGCAGCAGCTGCACGATGAATTCGATTTCGCGGATACCGCCACGCGAAAGCTTTACATCGTTGGCGCGTTCAGGGCGGCCTGCGGCTCGCCGTTGCGCTTCGTCTCGGATCTTGCGGTGCAATTGGCGCAAGCCCTCAAAGACACCATAGTCGAGGTATTTGCGGTAGACAAAGGGGCTGATGGCCGTACCCAAGGCCTGCGCACGACCTGACCTGACCGCCGCACGCGGCGCCACTACGCGGCTTTTAAGCCAAGCCAGCCGCTCCCACTCGCGGCCCTGGACATGCAGGTAGTCCTCCAGCATGGCCAAGCTCACCACTGCCGGCCCGGAGTTGCCGTTGGGCCGCAAGGCCAGGTCCACCCGAAACACGAAGCCGTCCTCGGTCACATCACCGATGAGGCTGTAGATGCGTTTGACGACCTTGCTGAAGTACTCGTGGGCACTGATGGACTCGCCGCCATCGGTCATGCCGTCTTCTTCATACACGTACACCAGGTCGATATCGGAGGAGACATTGAGCTCACGGGCGCCCAGCTTGCCCATGCCCACCACCCACAGGTCGATTGGCCTGCCATCCCTGGTGCAGGGCTGGCCATGGCGCAAAGCCTCTTCGTCGCAGGCGTGGGCCAGCGCGCGCTCCAAGGCGACCTCGGCCAGTTCGGTCATGGCCCGCGTGATGGACTCCAGTGGGGCGTCCTGCTCCACGTCCAGCACCGCCAGGCGTTCAATCACCAGATGACGTGCCACCCGCAGCGCCGAGGGCAGGGTTCGGCCCTGGGCCATCAGGCTGTGGACCACCGATTCGATGAGGCCGGCATCGGGTGCGCCCTGGGGCATGGCATCGCGCTCGGGGCCGTAGCGCCTTCTGATGCGCTGAACAAATCGGCTGTGCTGTGCGCTGGCTCTGCTGGCCAAGTTGGGGTCGTTCACCGATTACGCCCTTTGCCCGCAGAGCAAACCGAGCCATCCGTGGCACAGTTCGGTTTGAATCGCCACACCATGACAACGAACGAGGAATCGCACACCGTGCGGATGGATCCGCGCAATCTGCCCCGATCGGGTCGTCCTGTGCTCAATGTCATGGCTCGTGCGGCTGCGGTACTGCTGCTGTCGGCCTGGGTGCTGTTCCTGACCGCTTGGCTTGCACTCTACGGTTTTTTGCTGCCCCGCGTTGGCGCATGGAAACCCGAGTTGGAGGCGCGGGCTTCGGCCGCCCTGGGGGTGGCCGTGCGCATCGGGCAGATTGAGGTGCCCTCCTCGGGTTGGGTGCCGGCCTTGGTGTTGACCGAAGTGGCCTTGCTGGATGAGCACGGCCGCACCGCCTTGCGCTTGCCCCGGGTGTCGGCTGCGCTGTCCGTCCAATCCCTGCTTAGCCTAGAGCTGCGTTTTGAGCAGCTCCTGATTGAGGGCCCCGCCTTGGAAATCCGCCGCGACGCTGCTGGGCGCCTGCGCGTGGGGGGCCTGACGCTGGATGACGAGGACACCGAACAGGTCTACGGCGGGCAGGCCGCTGCCGATTGGCTGTTGGCCCAGGGCGAATTCGCCATCCGTGGTGGCCAGCTGCGTTGGGTAGACGAGTGGCGCGGCGCACCGCCCCTGGTGTTGCAAGAGGTCGACTTCGTTTTACGCAATGGATTGCGGCGGCACGACTTTCGCTTAGATGCAACCCTGCCCATGGAGTTGGGCCAGCGCGCCAGCCTGCGCGGCCACTTCCGGCACGGCTTGTTCGTCAGCCGCTCAGACTGGCGGCAGTGGGTGGGCGAGGTATATGCCGAGCTGCCACAGTCCGACGTCAACGCCCTGCGCCCCCATGTGGACTTTCCGGTTGAGCTGATGGGCGGGCAGGGGGCCGTTCGGCTGTGGGTTGATGTCGACCGTGGCCGGGTGCGTGGCGCTACCGCCGACGTGGCCCTGCGTGAGGTCGGCTTGCGCTGGCCTGGTGTGGCCGACACCATGAGTTTTGAGCGCTTCGAAGGCCGTCTCTTGGTTCGCCAGGATGCACAGGCGCTGACCTTGGGGCTTGAGCGGGTGGGGTTCACCACGGGCCAGGGTCAAACTTGGCCAACCAGTGACATGAAGCTGGTGCTGCGCCATGCGCCCGCGCCCGGCACTGCGCTGGCCTCACCGTCTCTTGTGGCGGCCACGCCGCCGGCTGTGGCACTGTCCTCTTCGAGTGCACCCTTGGCGGCAGAGGCGGGCGAAGCCAGCCTGCCCTTGCTCTTGGATGGACTGGCCGGCCGTGTCATCACCGGGGGCGACTTCAGCGCTGCTGAGCTCGATTTGGGGCTGATGGCCTCGGTGGCTGGACGCGCGCCCTTGGGCGCCGCGCTGCACCGCCAACTGCTGAGCCTGGCTCCTCAAGGACGCATTCAGGACATGAAGGCCAGTTGGGAGGGCTCACCCGAGCAGCCCGCGCGCTACAGGGTAACGGCCCGATTGGAGGGCCTGCGGCTGGAGCCGGGCCTGGAGCCTGTAACCGCCCGCGACGGCCACACTGTGGGCCGACCTGGTGTTCGCGGCGCGGCGATTCAATTGCAGGCCACTGAGTCGGGTGGCCGTGCCGACGTGCTGGTCCAGCAGGGACAGTTGTTGTTTCCGGGGCTTTTTGAACAAGCCGATTGGGCGGTAGAGGAACTGCAAGCCCGCTTGAGCTGGCAGATCAAGGACGGCCTGGAGCTGCGCTTGTCACCGCTGACCTTGCGCAGTGCCGACTTGGACGCCGAGGTTCAGGGCACTTGGCGTGGAAACTGGCAAGACGCGCTCAAGGGACATGGCCTCATCGACCTGACCGCGCGCGTCCCGAGGGCCCGAGCGGAACAATTGCATGCCTACCTGCCCACGACGGTGCCGGCGGCAACTCGCAGCTATCTCAAGCGTGCGGTGCGGGGTGGCCGGCTACAGGAGGTGGCCATTCGGGTCAAGGGCGAGCTGGCGCAATTTCCGTTCGATCAGCCCAAGTCCAAGGGTGAGTTTCGCGTCAGCGGTGATTGGCGTGATGGCACTTTTGTGATGATGCCTGAAGAGCCTGGCCATGCCGCTTGGCCCGAGGCCACTCGCTTGGACGCGCGTTTGCGTGTGACCGGTCAACGGGTGGACTTCACCGATGTCCGCGCCAGGCTGATGGGCGTGGAGGTCTTGCGCACCAGTGGATCGGTGGACTGGATGGCGCCAGCGGTGCCCTTGGCGCTGGACCTGCAGGCCCGTGGGGCAGCACAGAACTTTTTGCGTTATGTCCAAGCCACACCGATCAACGGCTGGACCTCACGCCTGCTGGCCACGGCGCAAGCCACGGGCGCGGCCCAACTCGGCCTGAAGCTGGAGGTGCCCCTTGTGGGCTCCGAGCCCTCGCGGGTGAAGGGCAGCGTGCAGCTCGCGGGCAACGAGATCAAGCTCAACCCCAAGTTGCCGGCGCTGCAGAACACGCGTGGGCGGGTCGACTTCAACGAGAAGGGCTTTTCGGTGGCCAGCGTCACGGCCCAGTTGCTGGGCGGGGAGGTGATTCTGGACGGTGGCTTGTCGCCTGCAACGGCCAACCGGCTAAATCTGCAAGGCTTGGTGCAGGCTGCTGCGGTCAAGGCTGCGCCAGAACTGGCTTGGTTGGCGCCACTTTCCAGCCGGCTGACTGGGCAAACGCCCTATCGGCTGAGCCTGGGGGTGGTGGACGGTCAGCTTCAATGGGTTTTGTCTTCACCCCTGAGCGGCCTGGGCATCGACTTACCGGCCCCGCTGAAGAAGTCGGCCGCCTCCGCGACGCATGTACCTCTGCGGGTCGAACTGACGGGCTTGGGCGGTGCTGCAGGATCCGAGCGCGAGCGGCTGGATGTGCAGTGGGGCCGCTTGGTGCAGGCGCGCCTTGTGCGACAAGCCTCCAACGGCGCCTGGCTGGCAGCTGCCGTTGGGGTTGGTGCGGCTGAGCCACCGCCGCTGCCGCGTGCCGGGGTGGACGTGCGCATCATGGTCGAGCAGTTGGACCTGGACGACTGGCGCTCGGTGTTGGCGCCGTTTGCAGCAGACAGTGGCACGTGGCAGGCGGCCGTGCTTTCGGGCACGGGGCCGGGCCCCTCATCCCCGGCGGTGCCGCTGGCCATCGATTTGCGCGCTGCCAGCGTGATGCTGATGGGGCGACAGTTGGATGCGGTGGCTGCCCAGGCCACGCCCCTGCCATACGCCCCCGGGGCCAACGGTTGGCGCGTGGACCTGCAGGCTACGCAGCTGGCGGGGCGCTTGGAATGGCGACCTGCTGAACCCGGATCGCGTGAGCGCCCTGGCCGGGTCTTGGCCCGTTTGTCGCGGCTGTCGATTCCACCGGCGGCCAACGATGCCCCAGACGATACGGTGCTGGATGAAGGCACAGACTGGCCAGCCCTGGATGTGGTGGTGGAAGACTTTGAACTGCACGGCAGGCGTTTGGGGCGTTTGGAAGTGGCCGCCGAAGTGGATCGGCCCGACCGTGCAGGTCCTGCGCGGAGCGCCAGCGGCGACTGGAAGCTCACCCGATTTGCGCTGTCCAATGCAGATGCAGCGCTTATGGCCTCTGGCACTTGGGCTGGGGTGGGTGAGGCTGCCGGCAAGGCCCGCCGCAACGCGATGGATTTCGACTTGGAACTCAAGGACAGCGGCGCCTTGCTCAAGCGCTTAGGCCTGGAGCAGGCCCTGCGCGCCGGTGCAGGGCGCATCACCGGTCAGGTGGGTTGGCGTGGTTCACCCTTGAGCCCCGATGTGCGCACGATGCAAGGGCAACTGCGCCTGGACATGCGCAGCGGCCAATTCCTCAAGGCTGACCCCGGCGCTGCGCGGCTGCTTGGCGTTTTGAGCCTGCAGTCGCTGCCGCGGCGACTGCTCCTGGACTTTCGCGACGTATTTCAGGAAGGCTTTCCCTTTGACGCCATCACCGGGGATGTGACGATCTTGGGCGGTGTGGCCAGCACCAACAACCTGCGCATGCGTGGCATACAGGCCGCGGTGTTGATGGAGGGCAGTGCCGACATCAACCGCGAGACCCAAGACCTTCGCGTGCTGGTTGTTCCGGAAATCAATGCCGGCACCGCATCCCTAGCCTATGCCACGATCAACCCCGCCTTGGGCTTGGGGACCTTTTTGGCGCAGCTGTTCCTGCGCCGGCCCTTGATGGCAGCCAACACCCGCGAGTTCAGCATCACAGGCACCTGGGTCGACCCGAGAGTGGAGCGCTTGCAGCGCAGCCTGCCCACCGATGAACAGGTGGACCGTGCCGTGAATACCCCAGCCCCCTTGCCTGCTGATAGGAAAACGCCATGACCCGCATAGCCGCCATCCAAATGGTTTCCACCCCCGATGTGCAGCGCAATTTGGCCGATGCGGCCGAGTTGTTGGCGCGGGCGGCAGGAGAGGGTGCCACCTTGGCCGGGCTGCCCGAGTACTTTTGCCTGATTGGGCGGCGCGACGAGGACAAACTCACCCATGCCGAGCCGCCTGGACACGGGCCCATTCAGGATTTCCTGCGCGAGCAGGCACAGCTCCACGGCTTGTGGCTGATTGGCGGAACCATTCCGGTAGCCTCATCGGAGTCAGGCCGCGTGTACAACCGTAGCCTTCTGTTGGGCCCGCAGGGTCAGGTGGTGGCGCATTACGACAAGGTGCACCTGTTTCGCTTCAACAACGGCCGAGAAGCCTATGACGAGGCCCGGGTGCTCAAGGAAGGGGCCCAGGCGGTGGCGGCCACAATGGGCTCGGAACCGACGCTGCGGCTGGGCCTATCGGTGTGCTACGACCTTCGGTTCCCAGAGCTGTTTCGGGCGATGAGTTTCGGGCCGTCGTCGCCCACACCCTGTGACTTGGTGGCGGTGCCCTCGGCGTTCACCCACACCACAGGGCAGGCCCACTGGGAGGTCTTGCTTCGTGCTCGGGCCATTGAGAACCAGTGCTATGTAATGGCGCCGGCACAAGGTGGATTGCATGAAAACGGCCGCCGCACCTGGGGGCACAGCTTGGTCGTAGACCCTTGGGGCGAGGTCTTGGCCTGCGTGGACGAGGGCCCTGGCGTGGCCGTGGCCGATGTAGACCTACAGCGGTTGGCCGATGTGCGCCAGCAACTGCCGGCGCTGCAGCATCGTCGCCTGGCGGCGCCCCCGGCCCAGGCTTGTTGATCCTCAGCGCCGCCCGAACATCATTTGGCGTGCCAGCGCTGGCTTTAAGCCTGGCAGGTGTTCAACCGCTAGCAAGCCCAGTGCTCGTGCCGTGGCGGCGCCGGGCAGGGACCAGGTGAAACTGCGCGCGAGGAAGTCAGTGGCCGCGATCATCGACCAGCGGTCGGCTGCGCGGGCCCAGTGCACGCTGGACAGCACATCGGCCAGTGACTGCCCGCGGCGTTGCGCGCCGCGCAACCGCTCGGCCAGGGCGTAGGCGTCGCGCAGCCCGAGATTCAGGCCTTGACCGGCTACTGGATGCAGGGTCTGCGCCGCATTACCAATGCGCACCAAACAGTCCGAGCGAACCAAACTGGTCTGTGCCTGCAGTCCCAAGGGGAAAGACTTCAACGGGCTGATCCGCTGAATGCGCCCAACGGCTTCGGGCAGTAGGCTGTTGAGCACCGCCGCACGCTGTGCATCGCTCAAGGGCGCCACCGGGTCCTCGCGGGCATCGACGCACCACACCAGTGAAGCGCGTATGGCCGTGTTTGCCCGGTCGGTGCTGGCCGGCAACGACGGCAGGGGCAGCAAGGCCACGGGCCCCTGACGTGTAAAACGTTCCACTGCCAAGCCTGGGGTACCGCCGGCAAGATCCACCGTCCCTACCCAAGCCGTTTGGCCATAGTCGTGTCGCAACTGATGGCGGTTCCAGCGCGACAACCAAGCGGGCCATCCGCCCCCGTTGTCTGGGCCGGGCGCCTGGGCCTCGTCCTCGATGTCCAGGTCAGGTTTGGCCGCGTTACGCGTGAACACGCCACCTTCGGCTACCACCGCCAGATCGAAAGTCTCGGCGCATCCGGCGTCCACCTCTACCCGATGCACTGCCGAAGCGCTGGCCCCTGCATTGCCCATGCTTCGTACCACTTTCAGAGCCTGCACCGGATGGCCAAATCGATGGTGCAGCCGGTGGGGCTGGCGCGCTTGTTCGGCTTGCCAAGCCGACTGCAGCGCGGGTACCAAGGCCCCATAGGCCATCACCGCACCCAGCTCCGGCACGCCCAGGTCCTGCGCCCGAATGCGCACCTCAGGCTTGGAACCCGCCAAGGCTACTGCTGGGGCTTCCTGGCTGACCTGTACTTCGCATATGGCCTGTGTACCCTGATCGGGCCAGGCGCCCAACTGCCGCAGCAGCTGCATGCTGCCCAAAGCCAGTGCCAGGGTGCGCGAGTCGCGGCTGACATCTGCCTCCAGGGGCCTGGCATCGAAAAGGCTCACCTGCCACTGGGGACAGCGCCGTGCCACCAGCAGTGCCAGAGCCAAGCCCACGGGGCCAGCCCCCACAACCGCTAGGTGTGGGCTGTCGGAATTCATTGCATCCATGGCTGCGAGCTTAGCGCCTGTGGCCGCTGGCTGTGGCGCGGGGCCGCGAAGCCAAGGCAGCCGGTCAGGCGAAAGCCCCGGCTCAGCACCAAGGAAACCCCCGAGACAGACCGCACAGGGTGTGGATAGGATTCTCCGCACCGTTCATTTGCTAGGAGCCCTCATGAGCCAAGGTCCTGATTTCAAGCAACGCCGGCGCGTCATCCAAGGGGCCGTTGCTGCCAGCGCGTTGTCTTTCGCTCCCGGTTTGATGGCGCAGGCCGCGCCGGTCCGGGTGGGCTACACGATGTCGCGTACCGGTCCGTGGACCGGTGGTGCGCAGGTCAGCCAGGAGCCCAACTTTTTGTTGTGGGCCGAACAGCAGAACGCGGCAGGCGGTTTGGATATCAGAGGGGTCAAGCGGCGCATCGAACTCATCAGCTCCGACGACCGCAGCGATGTGGAGACCGTGGTGCGCACCTATGAAAAGCTCATGGGCAGCGACAAGGTGGACATGGTCTTGCCGCCATGGGGTAGCAACGCCAACTTTGCGGTGGCGCCCCTGGCCAACCGCTTCGGCTATCCCTTCTTGGCGCCCACGGCCCTGAGCCGCCGTTTGGTGGAAATGAAGCTGCCGTTCTTCTTCCTCCTGCTGCAACAGCCCAAGTCCATGTGCGATGCCTTGGTCGATATGTTCAAGGCCAATGGCGTGCGCAGTGTGGCCTGCATTTACGTGGACGACCTCTTCGGGCTGGAAAACTACGCGGCCTTCAAGGTCGCTTTGCAGGGCACGGGCATCAACTTGGTGGAAGACAAGAGCTACCCTGGAGGCGTTAAGGACCTCTCCCCGGTGTTGCGCTCCATCAAGGATAAGAACCCGGACGCCTTCGTGGGCTTCACCTACCCGCCCGACACCATCTTGGCCAGCCGCCAATCCAAAGAGATCGGTTTAAACCCCAAGATCTTCTACGCTTCGGTTGGCACCGCCTTTCCGCTGTACAAGAACGTCATGACGCCCGCCGGTGCTGAGGGCGTAATGGGCATGGGGTCTTGGAACGGCAAGACCAGCCCGGGTGCCAAGGCCTACTTCGACGCGCATCTGGCCAGTCAGAAGAAGGAACCCGATCGTTGGGCTTCTGGCGCCTGTTGGGCCGGGCTTGAAATTCTCACCGCTGCGGTCAAACAGGTGGGCCTGGACCGCAAGGCCATCCGCGACTACGTGGCCAACAGCACGCACAAGACGATCATCGGTGACATCCGATTCCAGGGCAGCGAAAACGTGGGCACCCCTGGTACCGTTGGGCAGTGGCAAAACGGGGAGTTCGAGGTGGTGTGGCCGGCGGCACGCGCCACGGCTAAGCTCAATCCGAACAAGTCGGCCTGGAAGTAAGTGGCGCTGGGTGCCTGGCTCGAGCTGATCGGCTCGGGCCTGATCACCGGTGGTGTGTATGCGCTGGTTGCACTGGGGATGAACCTCCAGTACGGCCTGATGCGCATCCTTAACATCGCCCATGGCGAGTTCCTGATGGTGGGGGCCTACCTCACCTGGATGGTGCACACCGCTGTGGGCTTGAGCCCGGTGCTCATGATCCCAGTGGCCTTTCTGGTGCTGGGTGTGGCAGGCATGGCCATTCACTTTTTATGTTTCAGGCGCCTGGTCAGCACCTCACCCAACCTCGATATCTTCGAGGCCCGTGGCTTGATGGTGGCATTCGGTCTCATGTTCCTTGTGCAAAACCTGGTCTCTTGGCTGTGGGGCGGCGACCTTCGGGGCTACGACTTCTTGACCGATCCGGTCAGCGTGGCCGGTGCTCCGGTGGCAGGCAATAAGCTGCTTGTCTTCGCGCTGGCTCTCCTGTTCAGCCTGGGCATGCTCGCTCTGCTCAGGGCCACCCTGTTGGGAAAAGGCGTGCGCGCCCTCATGCAGTCCTCGGTGGGCGCACAGCTGGTGGGGATCGACACCAAGCGCCTGCACCCCATGATGTTTGGCTTGGGCTTGGGTTTGTCTGGGGTGGCGGGCTGTTTGCTGTCCATGGCGTACACGATTGCGCCATCCATGGGTGAACCCTATACCGTGACGGCTCTGATCGTCATCACCTTGGGTGGGTTTGGCAGCATGGGCGGCGCCCTGTTGGGCGGGCTGCTGCTGGGTGTGGTGGAAGCCGTGGGTATGCACTACACCAACCCATCCCTCAAGGCCCTGCTGTCCTATGCGGTGTTCATAGCTGTGCTGCTTTTGCGGCCTGAGGGCCTTTTCACGCGCAAGACGCGCAAGGCCTGAAGCGACTTAGGAAATCCACTGCGATGAACGATCGGCAAATCCTGACGCGTGACCTGCTGGTGCTGTTCAGCCTCACCGGGTGGGGCTTGAGCCTGCCCTATTTTGGTTCAGATTTCATGGTCTCCATGGGCTTAACGTGCCTCATGTACATCGCCTTGTCCAGCAGTTGGGGCCTGTTCTGTGGCAATACCCGTTATTTGTCTTTGGCCACCTCAGCGTTCTTCGGCATCGGTGCCTACACCTGCGCGTTGCAGCTTGAGCAACTGGGCTGGGCGGCCACCATCGCGTTGGGCGCGGGTGTGGCTGCTGCAGTGGCGGTGGTGATGGGTGCAGCGGTGCTGCACCTGCGTGGCACCTACTTCGCGGTCTTGACCTTTGGCATGACCGAGCTCATCCGCCACGCGGTTACGTACTACGAAAAGTCTGTCACCGGCACCGTGGGGCGGGTGCTGACCGTGGTGCCCGAGCGCGACACCATCTATCTCACAGTGTTGTGCTTGGCGGTGATCACCGTGGGGTTGTCGATGTGGGTGCGGCGCACCAGGCTTGGGCTGGCGCTCGTGGGCATTGGCGCCGACGAGCAGCGCGCGCAAACGCTGGGCGTCGATACGCGCTGGGTCAAGCTCTTGGGTTTTGCCATGACGGCGGCAGTGGCCGGGGCGGTTGGCGCGGCCATGTCGGTGCGCTGGACCTACATCGACCCACACACTGTATTCAATCCTTTCATCGGCTTTCAGACGGTGCTGATTGCTCTGATCGGTGGAGCGATGACGCTGTGGGGGCCGCTAATCGCTGCAGTGGTATTCAGCTTGCTGGCTGAAACCCTGCGCCTGCAGGCACCGCAGGTGTACATGATGTCGCTGGGTCTGTTGTTGATTCTGTGCGTGCTGTACCTGCCCGCCGGATTGGCTTCGCTGCGCTGGGACACCTGGAAGATCTGGCGGGACGACATCCGCGCTTGGTGGAAGGAGCGGCGCCGGGAGTGGACCGGCGAGAAAGAGCGTGACAAGCGCCGCGCGCGGGAGCAGCGACTTGTCTGAGCCCAAACATCACCACGCCCCGGTGGCCAAGCCCGTGCTGCTCGAAGCGCGTGAGGTGACCGTTCGCTTTGGTGGCCTGGTGGCCGTTGATGCGGTCAGCGCGGCCTTTCGCGCCGGCGAACTGGTGGGCATCATCGGACCCAATGGCGCGGGCAAAACCACGTTCTTCAATGCCATCAGTGGTGTCACCGAGCCCACCCATGGCCGCTTGATGGCGGCAGGACGAGACCTCACCGGTGCCAAGCCGCATCGCTTGGCCGCACGGGGGCTTGCGCGCACCTTTCAGACGCCCCGGGTGTTCAGCGACATGTCGGTCCTGGCCAATATCGAGTTCGGCCTGAAGTTCGCTGGGCGGCGCCGGCGGAAGTGGATTTTTTGGGGCGATGAGGTGGGTGTGCCGTGGGCATTGAGAGACGCGGCTGGCATTCTCAAGCTGGTGGGATTGGATGCACACGCCGGTCTGCGTGCCGGGGATATCACGCCGTCGCAGCAACGCCTGCTGGAGATTGGCATGGCCCTTTCCACCCGGCCCAAGGTCTTGCTCCTCGATGAGGTGGCGGCTGGCTTGACCGAGGCTGAGGTGGTGGAGATGGCTCGCCTGATCCGCCGACTGCGCGACGAATTGGACTTGACCGTGGTTTGGATTGAACACGCGGTGAAGATCCTGGTGCGGCATGTGGAGCGTGTGATCGTGCTGCATCAGGGGCGCAAGATCGCCGATGGCCCACCCCAGGTTGTGATTCGTGACCCTGAGGTGATCGAAGCCTATTTGGGTGATGAAATGAGCGAAGAGGCACGACCATGATGTGGCATCGGCCCCAGGGCTTTTCATTGGGAGGTACCGAACGTCCGCGCCTACGGGTGTGGGACCTAAGCGCCGGCTATGGCCCGGTGCAGGTGCTGCGCGGCCTGAGCTTTGAAGTCAAGCCGGGCCTGACCGTGATTCTGGGTCCCAACGGCGCGGGTAAGACGACTTTACTGCGTGCGCTCAATGGACTGATTCCCCGCAGCGGTGATGTCATGTTGGATGACCTGGAGCTGTCGGAAAAGACACACGAAATCGTACGGGCCGGCGTGAGCCTCGTGCCCGAAGGTCGTCAATTGTTCGCGCAGATGACAGTACTGGAAAACCTCGAGTTGGGTGGCTGGCTTTTTTCCAGGGCTGAACGCGAGCAGCGCATCGAGCAGGCCTTTGTCGATTTCCCCAGGCTGCGCGAGCGGGTACAGCAACTCGCCGGTACCATGAGCGGCGGTGAGCAGCAGATGGTGGCCTTGGCCCGCGCCATGGTCAGCCGCCCGCGGCTGTTGATGCTGGACGAACCATCGCTGGGCTTGGCGCCACGCATGGTCGACGAACTGCTGGGCATGGTGCGCCGGATCGCAGACACTGGCACAACCGTGCTGATGGTTGAGCAGAACGTGAAAAAGGCACTCGCCGTAGCCGATCGCGGCTTTGTGATGGAGCGCGGCGCCTTGGTGGCGTCAGGCGATGCAAGGCTGTTGTCGCGTTGCACGGTGGTGCGTGAGGCTTACCTGGGTGCTCGAGACAGCGACACCACCGATGCGCGCGATGCGGTTCAACGGCGAGCCAAGACGATCGAGCGCCTGCACACCAAGCCTTGAAGTTCGTTTGAATTAACCCTGGAGACTGTCATGTCCGACTTGTCTATGCTCATCAATGGCCTAAAGGTCACCGCTGAGAAGAACGCCACCTTTGAACGGCGTAACCCTCTGGACGGCACGGTGGCCACGCGTGCGCCAGCAGCTTCGCCACAGGATGCGGTGATGGCGGTAGAGGCTGCCGCAGAGGCTTTCCGGACCTGGAGTGAGACCGGCCCCAATGAGCGCAGAGCGTTGTTGCTCAAGGCGGCCGACCAATTGCAGGCCAAGACCCCCCAGTTCATTGAAGCGGTAGGTGCCGAGACTGGCGGTACCGGCATGTGGGCCGGCTTCAATGTACTCTTGGCTGCAGGCATGTTGCGCGAGGCCGCGGCACTTACCACCCAGGTTGCTGGTGAGGTGATCCCCTCCGATGTCCCGGGCAGTCTGTCGATGGCCATACGCCAACCCGCTGGAGTTGTGCTGGGTATTGCCCCCTGGAATGCACCGGTCATCTTGGCCGTTCGCGCCATCGCCACCCCCCTGGCCTGTGGCAACACGGTGATTCTCAAGGGCAGCGAAAACTGCCCTCGCACGCACCAACTGATCATCGAGGCGATGCAGGAAGCCGGCTTCCCACCGGGGGTGGTCAACTACATCACCAACGCACCGCAGGATGCCGGCGCGGTGGTGGAAGCCATGGTGGCCCACCCTGCGGTGCGCCGAGTGAACTTCACTGGCTCGACCCGCGTGGGCCGCCTCATCGCCATGACCTGCGCCAAGTACCTCAAGTCAGCGGTCTTGGAACTTGGGGGCAAGGCGCCCTTGCTGGTGTTGGATGACGCGGAATTGGACGAGGCTGTTAGTGGCGCGGCCTTCGGTTGCTTTGCCAACAGCGGCCAGATTTGCATGAGTACTGAGCGCATCATCGTCGACGAAAGGGTCGCTGACGAGTTTGTTCGCAAGTTCACTGACAAGGCCAAGTCACTGCCGCTGGGTGACCCGCGTAAGCCCGAGCCCGTGGTCTTGGGCAGTGTGATTGGCATGAATACCGTTGAGCACTGCAACGCGCTGATCGACGATGCTTTGGCCAAGGGCGCCAAGCTGCTGTGTGGTGGCAAGGCCGATAACACCTTGATGCCTGCCACGCTGTTGGACAGGGTCACGCCGCAAATGCGCATCTACCGTGAGGAAACCTTTGGCCCGGTCAAGGCTATCGTGCGAGTCAAGGGTGTGGAGGAGGCGATTGCTTGTGCCAATGACAACGAGTACGGCCTGAGTGCCGCAGTGTTTGGGCGAGACTTGGCGAGGGCCTACAACGTGGCGCGTCGGATCGACTCGGGTATTTGCCACGTCAACGGTCCTACGGTGCATGATGAGGCGCAGATGCCCTTTGGCGGCGTCAAGGGCTCGGGTCTAGGCCGCTTTGGTGGGCGAGCCGGCATCGCCGAGTTCACCGAACTGCGCTGGGTCACGATGCAGACAACCCCACGCCACTATCCGTTTTGAACTCGGCGTAACCTTGTCTCAATGGATACGTCCACCGCCACGGCAGCACAAGCTCACAACCTCAGCTTTCCTGTGTTCGTCCGCACCTGGGGCTTGACGGCTGTGGTGTTCATGGCCATTGACGCGGTATGGCTGATCACAATGGCTCCGCGCCTGTATCAGCCCACCATCGGTCACCTGCTGGCCCCAGAGCCGGATTTGTTGGCGGCTGTCATTTTCTACGCAATCTACATCGCCGGTATGGTGGTGTTTACCGTGCGGCCGCACCAGCGTGACGAGCGCTTGTGGGATGCCGCTTTGCGTGGCGGCCTCTTCGGTTTTGTGGCCTATGCCACCTATGACCTGACCAACCAAGCCACCATGGTGAACTGGCCGTGGATGGTCACGGCTATCGACCTCTTGTGGGGAACTTTCCTCACGGGTTCTGTCACCGTGGCAAGCAAGGCGATTTTGCAGCGCTCCCGCCCTGCGGCTTGAAGCCCGGGCAGGGCGGGAAGCGGGCCCGAGCGGGGAAAACCGTCAGCTTCGGAGCACGGGCTCTTTGAGCATTGGGCCTGAGAACCCCGGAAACACCTGGTCCATGGCTGCATCGCCGAGACCCAGGTGCTGTTGAAGGACGGGGCTCAAGACGCCTCTGAAGTCGGTGGTCACCGCCAGGTCGCGCCCATCGGCCAGGGCTGCTCGGTCCAAGCCGGGCCATTCGCCCCTCACATGGCCACCGGCCACTGGTCCGCCCAACAGCCACATCACGTTGCCGCGCCCGTGGTCCGTGCCGCCGGTACCGTTTTGCCGCACCGTGCGACCGAACTCACTCATCACCACGATGACCGTGTGCTCCAAAGCGTCCCCCAGACCCTGGATCAGGGACTCAAGCCCTAAGCCCAAACTGCCCAAACGGTTGGCCAGTGCCCCGCGCGCGCCACCTTGGTTGACATGGGTGTCCCAGCCTCCGACCGAAGTGAAGGCCAGTTGGGTGTGCGGATCGGCTTGAATGAGTTGCCCCAGGCGCAGCGCGTCGGCTGCAAAACCACGTGCGGTGGGTGCGCCGGCGTCTGCGCTGGGGTCGCTGCTACGGCCGTTGTCCCCGGGGGCTGCCGCGGCCATCTCAGCTTCACGCCGCGCTTGGCGGTTACGGGCATCGGCCGCTGCCATGGTGCGGCTCATCTCGATGCGGCTTTGCGTGGTTTCCTGGAAGGTTCGGGCCAGGCTACCGTCAGACGCATACAAGCGGGCCAGCGCGGCCTGCAGCTCAGGGTTGTCGATGGCTTTGGCGTCCATCGCGCGGGGCCCAAGGCCCAGGCTGGCTACGGTCGCCGGTCCCGCGAAGATGCGTGCCGGCGTGGCTCCCATGTTCAATGCTCGGGTCGTCGACGCTGGGCCCGGCAGATGAGATAGCAATCGGTTCATCCAACCGTCGGGGGTGCTCTTGCGACCTGGTGTGCCGCTCTCCATATAGTCCTGTGCGTCGAAGTGGGACCGGGTGGGGTCGGGGGACCCACTGGCGTGTACAAAGCCCAGCAGGCCTCGGTTCCAAAGGGGCATCAGGCGTTCCAAGGCGGGGTGCAGACCGAACAGACGGTCCAGCGGCAGCACGGTCCCCTCGGCGCTGCTCGGTGCGGCCAGTGCAATTGACTCCCTGGCCTGTTGATAGCCCGTGTCGCCGTGGGGCACCACCACTGAAAGTCCGTCCACGGCCCCCCGCAGCATCACCACCACCAATTTAGGTGCGGCTTTACTGCGGGCTTGGATCGGTGCGCCAGCCCAGGCATCAGACCAACCGGGCCACAGCAGGGAGGCGCTGCCAGCGCATGCAGCGGCCGGGGTCGACAATAGAAAGCGACGGCGCAGCATCGTGTGCTCCTTTCGTTCAACGCTTCATAAATTCAGGGCTGGCCAACAGCAGCGCCAATCGCATCGGCGCCGGCTCGCTGCTGACCGCATCCCGGGTACCCGCGCTCCACAGCGGGCCCAGGGCGTCGATCAGTCCTTGCGCATCTGCTTCGATACGGCCGCCTTGGCGCACCCGCCGCTCGGCCAGGGCGCTGGCGAACTGCACCCGTTGCGCCAGCGCCTCCGGGCTCATCCAGGCACTGGCGACGTTTTTGTATCCGTCTGGGGTCTGTGCACCATACAGGGGCATACCTGCCTGCGCCAACACTTGCAGCAGTGGGCCGACATCCGCTGGCGTGGCCAGCCCCAGGGCCCGAAAGCTGCTGATCAGGTAATGGTAGGGTGTCTTGAATTTCACGCCATGGCCTTGGGGTTGCCAAAACTCGCCTGAAGCGATCAGCTCTTGCGTCACCGCTTTGAGGTCGCCCTGGCTGTCCAAGAAGCGATCGGCCAGGCGACTGACCAGGCTGGCCGGTGGTTGGTCGGCCACGAACGCTTGTGCCAATTTGAAGGCGATGTGGCGTGCGGTGGCTGGATGGGTGGCCAAGATGTCCAGGGCCCATTCGCCCTCGGCTTGGCCGGCAGGCGCCACGGCGTGGCCCAACCAGCGTTTGGGGCCATTGTCGTGACGGCCGGGGTCGAAAACGAACAAGGGCCCCGATCGCCCCTGCCTTGCAGCGCGGCCATCGACTGTCCAGCCGGTCAGCATTCGCGCCAGTTCGGTCACGTCTTGCTGGGTGTACCCACCATCGACGCCCAGGGTGTGCAGCTCCATCAACTCGCGCGCGTAGTTCTCGTTCAGGCCGCTCAGGCGCCCTGCATTGGGATTGGCCCTGGCCAACAAGCCTGGCGCGCGGTAACCGGGCCTGACGCTCTGGGCATTGTCCAGGTACAGCAGCATCGCTGGGTGTTGTGCGCTGGCACCCAGCATGTCCCGGAAACGGCCCAGCACGTGTGGGCGTATAGCGTCGCGCTCGTAGGCACCGGCCAGCACCGAAACCGGACCTTTGCCGACGAATACGTTGAAGTGGTTGAACCAGAACTCAACCAGCACCTCTTGCAGCTGGGCCGGGCTTTCGATGGCTCGGGTCAATCGGGCTTGAGCGGCTTGAAGCACCACAGGGCGCACATGCTCGCGACGGGCCCTGGTTTGCGCTGCTTCGGCGTTGCTCCCGTCCGGCATCGCCGTGTTGGACATGCCCACCTCGGGTGATGCGGTTGCGCCGGCCGTGGCGGCGGCCGCAGCCGCTTGTGCCGCCCTTTGAAAGCGGCTCAAAAGTTCAGCTTGGCTCAGGCCCAGTGTTTCCAAACCTTGTAGCCGGCCAGCCAGCATGGGCGGCAGCGCTACCCGCTGCGGCTCCAGTTGTGCCGCCACAAACCCTTCGAGCCAAGCCTGTGCACCCTGCACACGAATGGCCTGTATGTCGGCCGGCCTGGGTCCGTAGGCCAGCCTGTTCAACGCATGCAGGGCCCGAGCTTCATCGGGGGTCGATCCCACTGTTCGGGCCCAGACAGGTTTAGACCCCACTGCGCTGACCAGGCCTGCACTCCATAAAAGACCGCCGGCGATTCGTCGTCTTGAAATCATGGGCTGGCTCCCAAAAGTGTCGACTGGATGGTACGCGCAAGTAGTTGAGCCCATGCGGCTCAGTTGCAAACTTTTGTTGCTCGGCGCAACCCGCCCACCCACCAATTTAAGCCGCCGCAGCCTCAGAGCGCTGCAGCAAGGTGAAGTGTTCCACCTTGGGCGGCTCAGCGAAGTACGGGCCCACGATGGCGCGCCATTGAGGGAACAGTGGGCCCTGGCGGAAGTGCACCGTGTGGTCTTCCAAAGTGTCCCAAAAGATCATCAGCAGGTAGCGCTCTGGGCTTTCAACACCCTTGTTGACCTTGTAGCCGCGAAAACCGCGGGCCTGGCTGATCACGCTTAAGACTCCGCGAACGATGGCTTCGTCAAACTCCGCTTGGTAATCAGGCTGAATGCGAATATCTGCAACTTCAAGAATCATGTTGGAGGCTCCTGGGCTGAGGGGCCCGTCGGTTGGGTTCTACCCTGTGGCTGAAGGGACGAAGGTGCTCAGGCTGCGCCGTTGGCCCTGAACCATGCCAGGCAGCGCGCCCAACCATCGTCGGCGGCTTCCTTGCGGTAGGTGGGGCGGTAGTCGGCGTGAAAGGCGTGCGGGGCGTCCGGGTAGATGTGGAACTCACTGCGCTTGGCAGCGGCACTGCCCTGTTGCTGCAGGGCCGCTTTCATCTGCTCAACCGTGCTCAAGGGAATACCATCATCTTTGCCCCCGTACAAGCCGAGTACCGGGGCCTGCAGACGGCTCACCTGGTCAATGGGGTGGCTGGGCCAAACCGGGCTTGCCGCACCCACCAGGCGCCCGTACCAAGCCACGGCTGCCTTCAGGCGGGCTTGGTGGGCTGCGTACAGCCAGGTGATGCGTCCACCCCAGCAAAACCCGGTAACCGCCGAGCGCGACACGTCTGCGCCTTGCGCTTGGGCCCAGTTCATGCAGGCGTCGAGGTCGGCCATCACCAGGGCGTCGGGCGTCTTCATGATGATCTCGGCGATCAGCTTGGCGATCTCACCGTAAGCAGAGGGGTCGCCCGCCCGTGCAAACAACTCGGGGGCAATGGCGCAGTAGCCAGCGCGTGCAAAGCGATTGGCTACATCGGCGATGTATTCGTGCACGCCAAAAATCTCGCTAACCACCAACACCACCGGCGGGTTGCGCACCCCGGTGGGCGTTGCGCGGTAGGCCGGTAACTTGAACCCGCCTGAGTCAATGGTCACCTCGCCCACCGTCAAGCCTGCAGTGGGAGTTTTGACAGCGGTTTGCGCCATCACAGGGCCTGCGGCTGCGGCAATGCCTACCCCTAAAGCGCTGCGGGTGAAGCGGCGGCGGTTCAGCCCGCCGGGTCGAACGAGGCTGTCAAAGTCGGCTTGGGACATGATGAAGAGCACCGGTTGTGGAGGTACCACGATGGTAGCCAAGCGGAGCCTGGCCTACACCCGGTGCGGCTACGGCTTCGCTTGCTGGGCCAACTGGCGAAGGGCCTGCTCAAAGACCTCAACCGGTTGCCCGCCTTGAATCAGGTGGCGTTGGTTGACGATGACCGAAGGTACCGACTGAATGCCTGCACTTCGCCATACCGCTTGGGCTTGGCGAACCTCAGCGGCATAGGCCTGGCTGTCGATCACCTCGGCGGCTTGCTGTTCGTCAAGGCCGCACTGGCGCGCGCAGTCCATAAGCACGGTGCGCTCACCCGGGTTACGGTCATCGGCCTGATAGGCCTGAAGCAGGGCACGTTTCATGGCGTGTTGGCGGCCGTGCAGACCCGCCCAGTGAATCATGCGGTGCGCATCGAAGGTGTTCCAGATGCGGGGGCGCTGGCCGAACTGGAAGCCCACCTCTTGCCCTCTTCGGCGCAGATTTTCGCGCGCTGCGGCAAGTTGTTCGTCACTCATGCCGTATTTGTGCTTGAGATGCAGGGCACTGTCCTGCCCTTCAACACCCATCTGCGGATTGAGCTCAAAAGGTTGGAAGTGCAGCTCAACCTCTGCCTCGTCCTTCAGGTTCGAAACGGCACGCTCCAGCGCGTTGAGGCCCACGGCGCACCACGGGCAGGCCACATCAGAGACGAAATCGATCTGAAGCTTCGGGCGAGCCTTGGGCAGCTTCTTGTCATCCCAAGCTTCTTGCGTCGCGTTGATGTCAGAGCCCATCATGTTTGTCCTCTCCAAACTTCACCAGCTGGCCCTGCGCATCGCATTCCTGGTGGTGGTCTTCGGCGTGGCCGCCGCAGCACGCGCACAAAGCCCACAATGTGGCTTTATCCAGGACCACGATCTGCAAGCCCAGTGTAGGGCCAGTTCCGGCGGTGGCAGCAGCGCTTGTGGCTTCATCCGGGCGCCCGACATGCAGGCTTACTGTCGAGCGACCACGGGAGCCGGCAGCGCTTGGTGTGGCTTCATTCGCGACTCCGACCAACAGGCCATGTGCCGCGCAATGACGGGCAGCGGCTCGGCCCAATGCGGTTTCATACGCGATACCGACCGCCAGGCCTATTGCCGGGCGCTCAGCGGCAACACAGCAAGCGCTTGCGGCTTCATACGCAACAACGATCTGCAGGCGCTGTGCAGAGCCCACACCGGCAGTGGCAGCAGCGCTTGTGGCTTTATTCGAGAGGCCGACCTGCAGGCCCTGTGCCGCGCTCGGTTCTAAGCGTTGGCATAAAAGGGGCCGCAGGGTCATAAAAGCCTGTCTGCAGGGCGTGCGGCCGATCAAGGTCCTCGAAGCACCAAGCGCGCTGCGGCCAAGTCTTCAAGGGCTGTTCCAACCGACTTGAACAGCGTCACATCATATGGATGGTGTCGTCCTATCACTTCACCGCGTAACACTTCGGCCAGTTCACCCACCACATGCTGGGGCGTGATCGCGCCATTGGCCAGCGGTTGCACCAGGTCACCCGCTTCGCTGCAGGCGCCGGCCTTCGTGTCCACCAACACGCGCGCCATCGCCACAGCATCGTCATCGGCTTCCCGCATATCAGGTCGGAAGCCCCCAACCAAGTCTAGGTGTGTTCCGGGTGAGAGCCAGGCGCCACGCACCAGGGGTTCAGTGGCTGTGGTGGCGCAGCAGACGATGGAGGCTTGGCTTACGGCCTTGCGCAATTCGGCCGCGGCACGCACCGGCAAGCCTTCACGGGCCAACTCGGCTGCCAGGGCTTGAGCCGCGGCTGGCTGTCGCCCCCACACCATGATGTTGCGCAGCGTGGGCCTGAGGGCCACATGTGCGCGCGCCATCCAGCCTGCCAACCGGCCGGCCCCTACGATGAGCAAGGTGTGGGCATCGGCGGCTGCCAGTGCTCGTGCAGCAAGCGCAGAAGCCGCCGCAGTTCGTCTGAGCGTGAGGGCTTCGCCATCCATCAGGGCCAGGGGGCGCCCGGTGCGGCGGTCGATCACAAGCACAGTCGCCTGAACCGTCTGAGGTGCGCCGGGAATAACCGTGACCAGTTTGCTGATCACCAGCTCCTCATCCCAGGCCGGCATCAGCAGCAGCGTGTCGGTATCAGAAAGTGCGTGCCCATGCCGGGTGGGAACCCGTGCGCCGCGGATGAAGGCGTGAGCCAGGGTGTCGGCCAGCCCTACCCACGGCAAGCAGCGGTGGACCTCATCGGCTGAGTAGACTCGTGTCATGCGGCCCAGTTTAGACAATCTGCCACGTAAGCCGAGCACGGGCATTGACGTATTGGTGATCGGTGGCGGGGTGTTGGGTGCGGCCACGGCCTGTTTCTTGGCGCGAGACCATGGCTGCACGGTCACTGTGCTTGAGCGTGACCGGCTGTACACGCGCGCCTCGAGTGCCTTATCGGCCAGCTCCATACGCCAGCAGTTCAGTACGGCGCCCAATATTGCCCTTTCGGCTTGGAGCATGGGATTCTTGCGTCGGGTCCAGTCAGAGCTGGCCGTTGATGGCCAACCCCCCTTGGACATCGGCTTGGTGGAGGCCGGCTACCTGTACCTGGCCACGGCGCAGGGCAGGACGAGCATGGCCAACCATCATGCGTTGCAGCAAAGCGCTGGCGCCGACGTGGCGTTGCTGCAACCGGATGAAATCAAGGAGAGGTTTCCCTGGTTGCAGGTGCAGGACTTGGCGCTTGCCAGCCTGGGGCTGAGCGGTGAAGGGTGGTTTGACGGCCCGGGGCTGCACCAAGGATTCATCCGCAAGGCCCAGGCCTGCGGCGTGCGTTTTCTTCAGGCCCAAGCCCTCGACTTTGATCAGAGCTCGTCGCACGAGGTGCAGGCGGTGCTCACAGCCTGCGGTCAACGCTACCCTTGCGGCGCGGTGGTACTTGCCGCAGGCGCTTGGACAGCGCCCTTGGCTGCTCGGCTTCAATGCTATTTGCCGGTGGTACCCAAGAAGCGCGATGTGTTTGTACTGGATTCCCCAGCGGCCCCCTTGCCCGGCTGTCCGCTGGTGATTGACCCTTCCGGTGTGTGGTTCAGGCCCGAAGGATCAGGCTTCCTGGCTGGTGCGCCTCCTCGGTCCGAAGCCGATGGTGGCCCGGGTGACCCGGACGAAGCGCCCCTGGACTGGGTCGACCATGCCTTGTTTGATGAGGTGATCTGGCCCACGCTTGCATCCCGGGTGCCGGCCTTCGAAGCCATGAGGGTTCGATCGGCCTGGGCCGGCTACTATGAGATGAACACCTTTGACCAGAACGGCTTGGTCGGGCGATTGCCTAGTTGGAGCAATGTGTACACGGCTTGCGGCTTTTCTGGTCATGGCATGCAACAGGCTCCGGCGGTTGCCTGCGCTTTGGCCGCCAGTATCAGCCAAGCCCCGGCTGGCACCCCCGACATTCAAGCCTTTGATCCGCTTCGGGTGGTCTTGAATCAGCCCCTGCTGGAGCGCAACGTCATTTAGTGTGCGGCCGCTGCATGGTCACCAGCGCGGCGTGAACCGCAGGCATTGCCCACGACCCAAACCCGCGGGCCCGCACGCGATACGCCCAGTGCGGTCTGCAGCAAGCACACATGGGCCTCGCAGCCCGCAAGCACCACCTGGTCCAAAGCCGGATTCGCTTCATTCAAGGCAGCCAACAGCCCATCTTCGAAAGCGTCGAAGTGGGTCTTGGGCAGTGTCTCAGAACACAACGCCTTGAGCTCCACCGGGTTGGGCCCCAGCCGCGCCGGGTTCTGTTCGGTGCCCGGCACGGGAATATTCAAGATTTGTGCGGTATCTGCTAGCGACGCCCCTGGCTGCACTACTGCTGCGCCCTCGTGGATCACCGGCATCAGGCGCTCTTGGTAGTCCACCAATACCAGTGCTCTGCTTCGGGAATTCAGGGTATCCATTGGGCGCTTTAGCCGGGAAAATGGACCGATTCTTCATTGTCCGCGCGCCAGCCCCTTGTCCACTCGCAAAAGGCCCGATCATGAACAGCCCCGTTGACCCCGGTGTCCAGCCACAAGCCACGAGTTACCGGGTGAATCTGATGGACGGCCAGGCCTACCGTGAATCGCTGCGAAGGCTCAAGCCGCGCGTGTACGTGGACGGACGGGGGGTGGCCAGCGTGGCCGACGAGCCCGCGCTGCGGCCGGGCGTCAATGCCTTGGCCTACACCTACGACGCGGCACTCAAGTCTGACTGGGCGCCCTTAGCCTTGGCCACCCAAACCCATCGAGGCCGCCAGGTCAGCCGTATGCTGCACCTCAACGAATCCAGCGCAGACCTGCTCAACAAGCTCGAGTACGTGCGGCTGCTTTGCCAAGAAACGGGCTGTGCGCAGCGCTACCTGGCACAGGATGCGCTCAACGGCTTGGCTCAGGCGGTCGCTGCGATCGACGATGCGCGAGGCACGAGGGAGCATCGCGACCGCTTCCAAGCTTATCTGGCTCATGTGCAGGATGCTGATTTGTCGTTGGGTGTGGCCATGACGGACGCCAAGGGCCAGCGCAGTCGAAAGCCGCACCAACAGGCCAATCCAGATACGTATGTGCACACGGTCGAGCGCAATGCAAAAGGGATTGTCATCAGCGGCACCAAGGCTATCGTGACCGGCGCGCCCTACATGCATGAGCTGCTGGTCATGCCCAGTCGCAACATGGGCCAGGCCGATGCAGACTTTGCCGTGTGTTGCGCAGTACCCATCGACGCCGATGGCCTGACCATCGTCTCCCGCCCGGCAGGTCGGCCGGGTGAGAAGCTCGAGCATGGGCAGGCGTTGTTTTCCGCCAAGTACGGACAGGCCACGGCGGTGTGCGTCTTTGACCGGGTTTTCGTGCCTTGGGACCGGGTGTTCTTTGTCGATGAATGGGAACACAGCTCGGTGCTGACCTACAGCTACGCCACCCACCATCGGCACACCTGCATCGCCGCGCGCGCGGGCTTTGGCGACCTGCTCATCGGTGCTGGCGCCCTGATGACCGAGGCCAATGGGCTGGATGTGGACAGCACGCACTCGCTGCGCGAACCCATGGTGGAGCTGATCAAGATCACCGAGGGCTTTTACGCCTGCGGCGTCGCCGCCAGCGTCTATGCCGCGTGTGACGAGCGCAGTGGTGTCTTCATGCCCGATGCGGTCTTCAGCAACATTGGAAAGCTGTTGTTGGCCACCCAGATCTACGACATGCACCGCTTGGCCCATGAGGTTTCCGGCGGCTTGATCGTGACCTTGCCGGGCCCTGATGAAGACCACAACCCGGCCACTGCGGCGCGCCTTTCTGAGGTGCTGCAGGCCAGTCCGAATGTGCCCTATGACAAGCGCATTCAAACCGCACGATTCATTGAAGACCTGACCGCTTCCTACCAGGGGGGGTGGTACTCTGTGATCAGCTTGCACGGGGGTGGCTCACCGGCAGCCATGAAGCAAGAGATTTGGCGAAACTACCCCGTGGGCAGCAAGGTGGAGCTGGTGGAAAGACTGCTGGAGCGGGGTGTGGTGCACGACCCGTCTCGGGCGATCACACAAAACCGGCAACCCGGCCGCTGTTGCGATCAGGGTTGCAGCACCCCGGGACAGCCAGTGATGGTGCCGCTGCCAAAGCCGATGACTTGAGCCGGCGTGCTGGACCTACTCCCGCACAAAGCGCATCCGCTGCCCACCCTGCGTCAGCACCAAGGCGGGGGCCTCACCTGCATCATCCTCAAAGGCGACCTCCAGCGCGGCCACGCGGGCAAAAAAGCGCCGAGACGCCAGCGCAAAGAGTTCAAACTCCCCTTGGCCTGTGGCCTGTGCGAACAGCTGCCCGTCCCGAGGCCGTATGGTCAACTTGAAGCGAGGGTTCAGCGCATAGACGCCGCCCAGCGGCGCCAGTTCACTGGCCGGCAGACGGATCGCTTCGCGCTGCATCTGGCGCCTTTGTGCAGCCACCTGGCGCGGCGGCACGCTGGGCTCCAGCAGGTGTAGTGCCAGATCCGTTACAGCAACGAAGGCATTGGCCATGACCAGCCCCGCCCGCCGTTGGTCGAGGTCGAGGAACAAGGAGCTTGAGAAACCAGTGGTTCCTCCATCGTGGTTGGCCAGGCGGCGGCCGTTGAGTCTGCCCAGGATCCAGCCCAAGCCCATCGGATTGGACTCACTGCTACCTTCAGCGTGGCGGCGCAGGGTCAGCTCGAATGCCGGCGCAAGCGGGGTTTCGATCAAGCCGAGCGCCGCTTGTGCGTATCGGGCCACGCTGCGGGCCGAACCCACGAGTGCGCCAGCGCCGGCCATCGTGTCGAAGGTCCAGCGCGGCACGGCTTGGCCTTGGGCATCATGGCCCGAGAGCAGCCCAGTGGGCGCATCGCCGGGCGACGCCACGCGCAAGTCGTTTAGACCCAGCGGCTGCAACACCCGCTCTTGCAACAACGCAGCGTACGGCTTGCCGGCGCGAAGCCCCAGCGCGTAGCCCAGAAGGCCAAAACCCAAATTGCTGTATTCCCATCTCGCCTGGCGCGGCACCGGTGGCTGCCAGGACTCCAAGAACGCCTGCAAGAGAGGCCCGTTGTAGTCGGCGTAAGGGTCTGCAGCCAGACGCGGCTGCATATTGCTGGCCAAGCGCGGCAGTCCGCTGCGATGGGTGGCCAGGTCCAGCCATTGCAGGGGCTGTCCCAGGCTGTCGCGCAAGCGCTGACCCAGCACGCTTTCGACCGGATCGGTCAGCGCAAGGTCCTTGCGTTGCACCGCATCGGCCAACAGCAAGGCGGTGAAGGTCTTGGTGATGGAGCCCAGCTCAAACAAATCACTTTCCGGGTTAGGTGCTCGGGCATCGGACGCCGAACGCCGGCCAGCCGAGAGCAACTGCACACCCTGTGCGCCGACCACAGCGGCCGCCAGGCCGCGGCCCTCGGCAGCGGCCCGCTCCCGGAGCGTGTCGGCTAAACCAGCGGCCGTGCCAACGCTGGCCCACACCGCTTGGGTGCCCACGGGCACCACAGTCAGTGCCGTTGCTTGGGTGAAAGAACGTCTTTGCATCATGGGCAGAGAGTTTGCCAAAGTCTCCGTCAAGCCCGTTGCCCAGGGGAGGGGCTGCCAGCACAATCGGCCGATGACCACCCTGCCCATGCTCAACCCCACCCTGCAGACGGCGCTGCTGCTGACCGCCAACCGGATCGGCTATCAGCAGGCAGGCCTGAGCGCGGCCCAGCTCAAAATCGTTCAGGAGCTGCTGACACTGTCGGTGTTTGTGCCGTTTGCTGTTTTTTACCTGCGCGAGCCGCTCAAGCTTGACTACCTATGGGCCGCCCTTTGCATGGTGGGTGCGGTGTACTTCATCTTCCGCAGCGCGTGAGAACGGGTGCTTGTGAGAGCCTTGTTTGCCAAACAATTACTCGGTGTTGATCGAGGGCCGGCAGATTTCTATGCTCTCAGCGCAAGAGGGCATGCACTTGAATAAGGGTTTGGCTGCGGGCATTCGAACCATCGGCTTTCGACGCTGGTACCAGCGCGAGTTGCTGTCGGGTCACGCGCACCTGGTGCTGCTGTTGTTGGCGGTGGTCGGCGTGATGGGTTGCCTGGAGGTGATGCCCACGCTTACAGCAGCGGAACGCCTGCTGTACGGCTGTTACGTTCTGGCCTGTGCCGCTATCGGCGTGTGGGCCTTGCGCCGCTACCTGTACCTGCTCATGCGTGCTGAGGCCATCGCCAACCAGGCCAACTGTCCCCGCTGCGGTGCCTATGGACGTTTGCGACTGGCGCAGGGACCTCACAGGAGCGGCGTTACGCGGGTGCAGTGCCGAGGCTGCGCCCATGAGTGGGACATTGAGGAATAGGCCTGCGATGGGCTAAAGAAACTGCGCAATGCCGTGTTTACAGGCGGCACGAAGCCGATGAACGCCGCAATTTGCAAACACGCAAGCGCTAAATGCAGCCCGGATACGCTCAAATCACGGTGTGGAAGACAGGCTTGAGGCAAGGGGATCAAAAACGGGGAACTCGAACCGATCTCGTTGCCAAGTAGATCTCCTGCAAAAAGGTGCCCAGTGCGACGATCAGCGAGACCATCGATAGAAAGAAGAACAAACCCGCAGCGCCGCGTAGCCGCACCGCGAGCAGGGCCTCCAGGAAGAGCGTGGCCACGACCATACACACCATCAGCGCGGCCAGGGTCCCTGCGGCAATCGCGCGGCTGACCAACTTTCGGCGCCGCTCCAAGAACTTCAACTCTGCCCGCCCGGCGGCGCGCTCATCTTCATCCAAGCTGTCCCAGTTTTGTTCGAAGTAGCGCCCGCGGTCAATGACGCGAGCCAATCGGTTGGTCATCACGCCCAGAAGGGCCGCAATACCAGTCAGCAGGAATACGGGCGCCAGGGCCAGTTGGATGGCATGGGCGATGTCAGAGGCGTTATCGGGTGGCTGCACGGGGTGGGATGGAAGCGCTGTAAAGCCTCAGTATGCAACCAAGCCCCTTCGGCGCTCTTGCCTGGTGGATGCCCGCATCAATTTCAGCCCAAGCTGGCCTCAAGCGCAGCACCCCGAGCGCTTCGCAGCCAAAGCCCCCCTGGCATGGCCCCAAAGCCACCCAATACTGCTCTGACGACCAATAGTTTTCGGTCCACTTCAGACCACAAGCTTTACTGGCTAGGCCTCGTAGAGGGTCAACACCACGTCAGCAGCCTTTGCGCGCAGCGCAATCAAGGCTTGGTAGGCAGCCGACCCGTGCCAACCATCAGCGTCAGCCAGCGAAGCAAAGCGTATCACCACGATGTCCCCAAGTGGACACCCGCCTGACAAGGCCTTCCCCTGATGCCCGCGAAACACCACTTCGGCATTCCAGCCGGCCAGAGTGGCGGGGACCTTGGCGCGGTACTCGGTCCACAAGGCTTCGTCTTTGACGGTGATTTGTCCGACAACATAGGCTTGCGTCATTTGAACTCCCTAGCTGAGCGATGGCTGCTACAGGGAAGGTGCATGTCTTGGTTCACCGGCCTCAGACCAAGGCGATATCGTCGCGCCCCAAAGCACCTGGGCAGCTGTCAGCGGCGCTCTGGAAACCTTCGGGAGTAGCTCGTCACCCAGTATCGTCGGCCGGGCGGCTGGAGTGCTCATGGATGATTCGGAACTTGCCGCCGTCGTATGCGAGTACGCGCGTGCCCCGGCCTTGAAACCTGAACGTTCTGCCGCCTTGTGAGCCCTCCGAGTTGTTGCTGCGTTGGGACAAACAGCACTGGAAGCCTCTGGTTCAACACCTTCAAGAAAACTAGCGCGAGGGCATATTGTCCTGGTGGCTTCTGCCCAGACGCTTGCAAGCGGCGCCAGCTCGACCAGCCGATAATCCGGAGTCTGCCGAAGTCATAGCCTGGCTCATCACGGGCCAGCGGTCTGGCCCCCAATGCCCGAGATCTCCATGTACCTGAAGTTGCCCATCACGGTCGTCGACGAACTTGCCGATCACGAGATCCGAGCCCAGGGCGAACTTGACCTTGCCAGTGGCGATATCAGCATCGTGCGCTACGAGGATTACGACATTGCTACCCAAGGCCTGCCGGCACTTCATGAGGATTACACCTTCACCGTAGGCGTTCTTTCCAACGGTGGCCGTGAAATCGAGTTTGGCGTGCGCGTGGACCGGATGTCCGGCCGGTACAGCGTGACCCCAGACGAGCTGCTGGAGATCAAGGGTCGCGCGGCCAAATTATTCTCGCAGCCGCCCAAGCGCTCACCATAAGACGCTGGCTCACAGACCACCCTTACCCCAGCCAAGTTCTGCGCCGCAAGCGCTTCAGGTCAACTGCTGCAAGAGGCTCAAAAAGTCTTTGGCTATCAGCGTTGCGTAGACCAAACAGCCCACAATGATTTCATTGCGGTACCTCGAAGCGAACCCCAAGACCCGGGAGCGCATGAACCGGACCCTCCTGATAAACGGTGCACGGCGACGAACGTTGTTGCGCGGCCGCTAGGGCGGCAGTATAGGCCGTGCTGCGCAAGATGATGAGCGGCTTGCCGATGTTTTCGACGACCCCAATGTTCGGCAACCTTTCCTTTCGAAGGGTGTCGATAGCGCATTCGTACCGGTGCAGACACGCGGGAAGCCGACGGTCCGAGTGTGGGCCACCACAATGGCGCGGGACATCGCGTTTGTGCTGCCCAACTTGTGTTCAGGCTCCTGTGAGCGCCCGCCCGGCGAACCCATCCGCCCTTGATTAAAACCGAATTGTTTGAATTGAATGGCAAGTGTTTGAATTTCTGTGTGGTTGCGGGTTTGCATCAGGCGCTGCCCTCGGGAAACCCCATGATCAGCACCTTGCCGCGACCCATCTGCGCTGACTAAACTTTCCAACTCGGTTCCGTTTAGTCGAACCTCCTGCTGCCATTCATGCAAATCATCTGGGTTTCCGGACTCACCTCTCGGGTGGTGACGGTGTCGATCACTGCACGCGCCATTGGCATTGGCTTGGCGGGCCTTTGCTGCTTGATGTTGACACTTGGCGTGCTGTTCCACTTTGTGGGTCTGCGCATGGCGGTTGAGCTGTCCCCTTCAGTTGCGCAAGCGATTGGGGGCGTGGCAAGCACTGCAGAGCATGAACGCATGCAACTGCACTACCGCCGCGAAGTTCAAGAACTGCAGTTGCGAGCCAACGAAGTGCTCGAGCGCCTGGGGCAACTCGAGCAATCGCGACAAGACCTGTTGGCCCTGCTGGGCGTGCGACAGGGTGGAATTCCACATCAACCCTTCGCCGATCGAATCGGGCAGGGCGGGCCGCTTCGGCTGCTCGACCTGCTGGATCCGCGTAACCCCGCACTGGACGGCGAGTTGCAACAGGCTTCTTTCAAGCTTTCCCGCTTAGATGCTTCGCTGGATCAAGTTCACGCCCGTTGGGCGCAAGAGAGTGAGCGCCTGCAGCAACTGCCGTCTGGTCTGCCCATTTTTGGGGATTTCTACATGAGCAGCGGGTATGGGGTGCGCCCCGATCCCCTGACGGGTCAGCGCAGCTTGCACGAGGGCGTTGATTTCGTGGCCCCAGTGGGGACGCCCGTGCGTGCAAGCGGAGGAGGTCATGTTCGCCGCTCCGAGTTTGCAGGTGACCACGGCCATCTCGTCGAGATCGAGCATGCAGAGGGCTATCGATCGCGCTATGCCCACCTGAAGACCCGCCTCGTGCAACCAGGCGATTGGGTTGAGCGCGGTCAGGTCATTGGTTTGCTGGGCAACACGGGTCGAACCACCGGGGCTCACCTCCATTACGAGATTGAACACCAAGGCAAGCTGCTCGACCCCAACCGTGCCCTGGCCCCTCTGTCTTGGCGATGACCACCGTTGACCGATCTCACACTGCCACCAAGAGGAGTTCCCCATGTTCGGCAAACGAGCCAAACTAGGCCCCAGCCCCTTGACCCTTGATCAGGAGTCCTTCTCCACGCTCATCGGGCGGCAGACGGTTGTAGAGGGGCAGCTGAGGGTACGAGAAAGCGTGCGAATCGACGGCGAACTCATCGGCCTTGTGCACGCCCCTGCTGACCAGGCCGTCGCTGTGGTGGTCAGCCCCACGGGTCATGTCGAAGGGGACATTATTGCGCGTCGGGTGGTGATTGCCGGGCGTGTCAGTGGCCATATTCACGCGCAAGATCGAGTCGAACTACACGCGGGCTGTTTGGTGCAGGGTGACATCAAGTACGGATCTATCGCCATAGAACACGGAGCGCGCGTGCTGGGGCTGCTGCTACAGGTGGACGATGCGCAAGAGCGCATCGAGCATGACACGCAAGCGGCTCTGGCGCGTGTGCAAAGTGGTTCGCATAGTACCGGCTGATCGGCAGCAGATTCATGCAGCCGTGCGCTTTACGGCGCATCCTGCAGTGGCAATGCTCTGTTGGGCGGCGCACGCGCTTGCATGCCCGGCTGAAGGCCGGTCTGGGCGTCAAGTCCTTGGTAACGCTTGGTAAACCGCCGGGCCAGGGCTGTGCGGCCAGGCAGAACCCGATCGGCGCAACAGTTGCCAAACGGCCGGGATGGGTATATTGTCAATAGCAACTGTTGCTGCCAAGTAAGGCTTGCCGACGGGCACCTTGTGTGGCTACCGGCCTGCCCTGTACGGACCGAAGGACCTGATCATGTCTACCAAGCCTGTCAGCGCCGCCATGACGCGGCCCTGGCCATCACCGCTGAATATGACGGTGTCGATCGACGCATTTGTGCAGGCGGCCTTCAAAAATCTGGACGGCAATGGTGATGGCGTCGTCGGCCGCACGGAGGTGCTGGCCAAACTTGGACCTGCAGCGAAGATGCCATTGCTCACCTTTATGGTTGGCCAGGTGGTCAAGAGCTTGGATACCAGCGGCGACGGCCTAGTCTCAAAGGCCGAGCTAACAGCGTTCCTCAACAGAGCGGACGCTAACCAAGATGGGTCGCTCTCGGCTGGCGAAATCTATGCGGCTGGTGTTGGTTTGGTGGGCGTTATTGCAATGATCGGCCCCCAGCCGCCTGGCGGATGACGTTGATGCACCAGGCGGCTCTGCAGCGGCCAATGTGGCCCCATTGCCGGTGAACAAGGACCTGGCGTACATCAGCTACTGCAGTCAGGCACATTTGCCGTCGGGGCAAACCGATCTCGATCGGATTCTTGATGTTTCTCAGCGCAACAACCAGCGCGATCAGATCACCGGCCTTCTTACCTACAGCGGGGAAGTCTTCGTGCAATTCCTGGAGGGTCCGCCACAGGCCTTGCACCGCCTGATGAGCAGGCTCAGGGGCGATCCCAGGCACCGCAACATCATCATCCTATCGGAGGGTGTGGCACATGAACGCATGCTGGCCGGCTGGGATATGGAGTTGGTGACACGCCAGGAAGCTCACTTAGCACTGCGTGAAGCGTTGGGTGAGGCGGGTGATTACGCGAAGGTGATCGCGCTATCCAGCCTGCTAGCAAAGCTTGACCCTGATTTGCATCGGGGCGGCTGAGCCCTCCAGGTTCGAGATTGGCATGGCTGACTCAAGGTGTGATTAAGCCCGCGCACCAAAAACAGTGCATGGCTGCGGTGTTTGCGAGGCGCCAACGCCACGTGTCACCCCGGTCAAAGTGTCTTGCACCCTGCGCGATTGGCTAGAGCTTGGCAGGGGTTTGAAGAAACCTGGAACCGCTGAGCCAGCCAAGCGGGTCACTTGCCCCCACTGGCGCACTGTTTACGAAATTGCTCGTTGGCGGTGGTCGACTTGCCGTAATCCGCATTCGGGTTGCTTTTTCGCCAACTGTCTTGTTTCTTTTTTACGCATTCTTCGACCGGATCCCCGCACCCGGTCAGAAACACCAAGACGGAGAGCAAAAGGAACTTTGTCATGGCGACCTTCCCGATGCAATGAGAACTGCTGTCTGACGTCCAAAACTTGGTCATTAGACTCTATGCCGGGTCTGGAGTTCCAGACCGTGGCTTGCGGGACTTGCGCTTGCCACAGGCGTGGCCTTGCCCTCGGGCCTAGGACCAAAACGAGTCTCAATGCAGCGCGTAATAAGAAAGCCCGATCGGCCGCTAGGCCTGATCGGGCTTGACCCGGTGCACGAGAGGCACTGGGTTGGGTGCGTGTCGGTAGGCTCAGTCGCCTAGCCGAACCACGCGAGCGGCATGGATGTCGCTCGTCAGAATGCGGTTCGGATGTATCGCGAACCGCCTTTGTAGTATAGGCCTCGGTCTTGGCCCAGTCAATAGGCCATTTTGCGGTTGGAACCCCTCATCGGGCCAGCGCCGAACCCAAAAGAGCACTCAGGAACTTCAACTCAGGCGTCAAAAGCCTGAGCCGAGCCTGCTGCAGCCGCTGGTGCGTTGCAGGCGCTTGTTGCTGCCTCAAAACAAGGTAGGCCCCTTATGCCAAGCCTGTCTGCGCGCCCAGCCTTGGAAGTGAATCAACACCCTTCACAGAATGTTGTTCGATGATGATCCATGAATCAAACAAACCGCGTCACTTGGCGCTCAAATCCCTCGCACCGACAAGTCTTCAGCGCAACCTTAAGCCTTCATGACGGGCAACCGCTTCAATTGCCGACTCGAACAGTTGGCGAGCGATCCCCGAGAGCTGATGCAAGTGCGCATGGAGTTCTGCGTCGCCTTGATTGTGCTTGGCGCAGTCCGCGCTGTAGCTCTCAAAGCTTGCAATTTGAATCAGGAGCTCAGCAACGTGGCGAGGGCACTCGCAAGCAGACGAGGAGGGAAGTGCAGCAATTGCCGCCAACGCCTCATCGTCGTAGCGGCGGGGCGTGGCAGACACTTCGGTCCTCGTGGAGTTCCGCAGAGTGGCAAGTGTTTGGCCTGAGCGGTCTGTGCTCACCCGTGCGCTTGCGACGCGTGTTGCTAGCGAGTCAAGCGCGGCGCCCATCCCTGGGTCGTTTGCTGGGTCCTGAAACACGAGGGCGCCGGTGTCCACAAACACCCTCTGTGCTGCGGCCCCGGCAAACCGGTAGACCACGGCCGCCTCTCTTGCTGCCCACGCTTGACGCGCAGCCTCCAACTCCGCGGCTGCGCTTGGCTGCAGACCGGGGGAGTGCCAGATCAGCACATCTACAACCTGTTGCCGGCGACTCCTTGGCTCGCGTGCCGCCTGTGCCACCCTTGTCGCTTCAGCGAGCGTTGAGAACTCCGCGACGACCTCGACGGCCCTTCTGGTGCCTCGGGCGACTGCGGGGCGCCGCAGTCGCTCGGCGAAACCCTTCCCAACCACAACGAGCCGCAGCGCCACAGCGGGGTCCGAGCGCGTGAGAGCCGTCAGTTGAGCGCTGCTGGCGTGCTCTCCGGCCAGGGCTTGCAATTGCTCGGTTCCAAGCGGCGCAAGCGAGCTGATGGCGTGCCCCTGCTGAGTCAAATGCCTCAAAAGCAGCACCCGCTGGACGTCTGCAAGGTCGTACAGCCGGTGCCCAGAAGCCGTCGCTTGGGGGTTCACAGCTCGATAGCGCTGCTCCCAAACACGCAGCGTGGCCACGGGCATCAGCGCTATTCGTGCGACTGCTGCGCTGCGGAACTGCAGCGCTTCTTTTGTTGCGGGTTGGCTGGAAGCCTGCACTTTGCGCATCGGCACGGGTTTAGTTGAGTTTGAGTTGAGTTGGATTATGGACGGATAAAACCTAAAAAAATTGACTTGAGTTGACAATGAGTTTGTTTTGCTACACTGTGGGCTCAATTCTTCGCAAAGCGGTCCAGTTCCCAGGCCCTCGCCGCTTTGTCACACACCGGCCTGTGCAACCCATGAGGACGTTGATGAAAACGAGACGCACATTCCTGATGACCGTAGCTGCCGGTGGCGTCACGCTGGCGGGAGCCGCCCATGCTCAGGCTCGCCTTGATGAGAAAGACGCGCAGGCGGTGGCCCTAGGGTATTTGCACGATGCCACCAAGGTGGACTCTAAAAAACAACCCAAGTACGCAGCCGGGCAGGTCTGCAGCAACTGCGCCCTCTTCCAGGGGAAGTCTGCAGACGCCTGGGGCGGATGCCCGCTTTTTGGGGCCCGCCAGGTCGCAAGCAAGGGCTGGTGTAGCGCTTGGGCGAAAAAGCCCTGAACGCTCAGCAATCGCCCGGTCCTGGTTAGCTCCTGCGTAATGCAGGAGTCCGAGGTAACGCTTGACATTTTCGGCCCTGCAGTCGCCGCTGGTGCAGTCTGCGGCGACTCGGCAGCCCTGGTCTGTTTAAAGCTGGATTGTGTGACTTAGGGGCGCGTTCTCGATGGATGTCTTCTTGACGGGGGCTGCACTCCTGATCACGGCCTGGCTGTTTGGCGGGATGCTTCTGTTCTCCGCGGGCTTTGCAGCATTCGCCTTCAAGGCGCTCGCGGCCGCCGAAGCGCGGCTGCTCATCCGCCGAGCATTTCCCCCGTTCTATCTGTTTGTCGAGGGCTCAGCGGCTGTCGCCGCTGTGCTTTGCTGGTCCGTCGATCGCTGGAGTGCGACCGTTCTTGCGCTTGTCGGAATCACCACAGTTTTTGCACGACAAGTGCTGATGCCTGCCATCAACGCCGCGACCGATCGGGGCGATAAGCGGCGTTTTGCCTGGCTACACAGCCTCTCGGTGCTGTTGACGCTGTCGCACATCGTCGCAGCCGCTGTAGTGCTCATCCGACTGGCGCATTAGCGTTGTCGAGGGCCGTTTGTGCGCCCTTTTGGTGCTTCGACGTCGCTTTGCGCTCAACAAGAATACGCCAGCGGTAGAACCTTTTTGGACATGGCTTTCCTGGGCCTAGATAACTGCTGCGGTCGCACTATGAGCCCAGAACCAGCGCTGCGCCCCGCTCGCCGATCATGATGCTCGCCGCGTTGGTGTTGGAAGACACCACTCGCGGCATCACCGATGCATCGATCACGCGCAGGCCTTGCACGCCTTGAACGCGAAGCTGCGCGTCCACGACGGCGCGCTGATCACTGCCCATGCGGCAGGTGCTGGTTGGATGAAACACCGTGCCGCCAGAGTTGCGGGCAAAGGCCTCAAGCTCGGTGGGCCCCGGCAGCTTTTCCTCCACCCAGCGTTTGGCGAAGGCGGGTTGCCGGTAGATCTCACGGCAGATCTCCAGCGCGTTGACCAGGGTCCGCAGATCTTTGGGTTCGCGCAGGTAGTTGGCGACGATCTGTGGTGACTCCGATGGGTTACTGCTGCGAATGCGAACCCTGCCTTTGGACTCGGGTCGGCATTGGCAGACCGACACCGTGAAGCCTGGGTAGTCGTGCAAGGGCGTGCCGGGCTTGTCGACGGACAGCGGCATGACATTGAACTGAAAGTCGGCCCGACTGCCGACGGCCTCTTTCGTACACCCAAAACCGCCCACCTGGCCGGCACCCACGGTGAGCGGGCCACGCGCATTCACCAGCCACTGCAGACCCATGCTTGCCAGGCCTATCGGGCTGCGCACCTGGTCATTCAGCGACACACGATCCTTCAAGCGCACGATGGTGCGTGCCTGGTAGTGGTCCTGCAGGTTCTCGCCCACCTCAGGGCTGTGTTGCTGCACAGCGATACCCAGCCCGCGAAGATGGTCGGCAGGTCCGATGCCCGACAACTGAAGAATCTGCGGCGTCTGCAGGCTGCCGGCGGAAAGAATAACCTCACCTTCGCTTCGCCAGGTTTGCAGCTGGCCTTCGTGCAGGCACTCCACGCCAACGGCGCGCTGCCCCTCGAACAGAACGCGGGTCACAAGGGAAGCTGTGAGCAGCTTCAAGTGCCGATGCTGCAATACCGGTCCAAGGAACGCGGTGGACGCACTCGAGCGCCACCGCCCGCGGATGGTGAGTTGATAGCGGCCCACGCCGTTCACGGTCGCGGCGTTGAAGTCGGCATTCGCGGGCAGGCCAAACTGTTGCGCGGCTTCAAGCCAGGCCATGCAACTCGCGTCATCGTTACGCAGTTCGCTCACGCCCAGCTCGCCGTCGGTGCCGTGGTACTCGCTGGCCTGACCGTCGTAGCGCTCTGAACGCCGAAAGTAGGGCAGCACCTCGCGGTATGACCACCCGGTGGCACCTTGCTGCGCCCAGTCGTCATAGTCTTGATGCTGCCCACGGATGTAGAGAAGGCCGTTGATTGAGCTCGACCCTCCCAACACGCGCCCGCGCGGCCAGAGGATGCTGCGGTTACCGGTCTCAGGCTGAGGATCCAGCTCGAACTGGCGCGAGAATCGGGAGTCGAAGATTGATCGGAAGTAGCCCACCGGCATCCGCAGCCACAAGGACGCGCGATCAGTGCCGCCCGCTTCGATGAGCAGGACCCGTCTACCGGCATGCACCAGCCGGTTGGCAAGCACGCAGCCGGCCGAACCCGCGCCCACAATGATGTGGTCCCATGTGCGCGCCGGTTCTGAAAGCATGGCTCGGGTTCTCAGGCCTTCACGTTCTCAAGAAGCAACTGGGTATCGAAATAGGTTCGTGAAGGAACCGGGTTCTGAATGCCACCAAAGCGTGCATAGAAATCCGTCACTTGCTGCAACCAGCCGAGTGCAGTGCCGTCCTGGTAAAGCTTGCGCCACTCAGCGGCCGTGTTGTAACGAGACGCCTTGAATTGCTCCTGCAGATCGGACAACGGGACCTGCGCATAGTTCTTCTCTTGAATAACGGGCAGGATGGTGTCGACATTGCGTATCAAGTCGTCGTTGGACGCCGCCCAGCCGCGGACCACCTGCGCCAACACAGCACGGTTCTTCTCGTGATAGTCTGAGCGCGTGGCCCAACCACCCACGATGGCCGACTTGGGAAAGTAGGCTGATGCATCTACCAGCATCTTTGCGGTGGGTACGCGCTGGCGCACCTGAACGTTGAAGGGCACCCACAAGGCCACAGCAGGCACAGCGCCCGAGATAAAGCTCGTCACCGCAACTGGCATGCCTTGGTTGACCAACTCCACATCCTTAGCAGGGTCCAAGCCATTGGCACGCAACGCCGCGTCCAAGAACACATGGGCCGTGGTGCCCAGCGTCGTGGAGATCTTCTTGCCTTTTAGATCAGCCCAGGTTTTGACTCCCTGGTCTTCGCGAATCCACAGTTGCGCGGTGGCGAACTCGATGTTGTTGATGAGGAAGGCCTTACCCTGACCACGTGCGGGGAAGTTTGAGATCACGGCCCCGGTGGACAGCATATCCAGGCTCCCGCCGATCATTGCGTTGAACAGTTCCAAGCCAGTGTTGAACTTCACTGGATCAAACTCGATCCCTTCCTTGGCCCAGTGGCCACGGTGCGTGCCCGTCCACAGCTGACCGGTGACCGCCAGCGTATCGACATAGCCGATACGGATCTTGGTGCGCTGCTGTGCGGTGGCGGGGGCGCCGATGGTGCTTAAGCCCGCTGCGGCCAGGCTGGCGGCGACGATGGTGCGACGTCGGGTTTGAAAGTGATGGGCCATGAGTGTGTCCTCGTTTTGGGTTCAGGAGGTGGCGGAGCCAAGCTTTTGCTGCACCTCGTACTCCGCCATCACGAGGTCGCGAACACGAGCCTTTAGGGCTCCAAATGCAGGGGTATCGTGCAAAGCTTCGCTGCGCGGGTATGCGAAGGGCACGTCGATGATTTCCTTAATGCGCGCCGGCCGCGCCGTGACAACGACGACGCGCGAGGCCAGATAGACCGCTTCGTCAACCGAGTGCGTGATCATCAGCACGGTCTTGCCTTCCCGCTCGAGCACCTCGAGCAGCAGGTTCTGCATCTTGGAGCGCGTTTGTGCGTCGAGGGCGCCAAAGGGCTCATCCATCAGCAGGAATTCGGGCTGCGCGGCATAGGCCCGCGCAATGGCCAGGCGCTGACGCATGCCGCCCGACAGGGTCTTGGGGAAGGCACGGGCAAAGTCGGCCAGGCCCATCAGCTCAAGGTAACGCTGGCCGATTTCGCGATGCTGCGATGCCGGTACCTGGCTGCTGTGCAAGCGCAGCCCGAACATGATGTTCTGCTCAACAGTCAGCCAGGGAAAGACGCCATATTCCTGAAAGATCACGCCACGGTCTCGCCCAGGACCCGTGATCGGCTTTCCGTCAAGAGTCACGCGCCCCTGCGTGGGCTGAACAAAGCCGGCCACGATGTTCATCAGGGTGGTCTTGCCACATCCCGACGGACCGACGATGCAGATGAATTCGTTTTCGCTGATGGCGAATGACACATCGTTCACCACGCGCAGCGGGCCGAGTTCGGTCGCAAAGTCGACCGATACGTTTTCGAAGTTGATACGGATCTCGGGCATGGGCGCGCAGATTCAGTGACCTTCAACGCGGTCTTGCCAACGGATCAGCCGACGGGTGAGGGCGCGTAACGCCATATCCATGCTCAGCGCTACGGCTCCGATGCACACAATGCCCACATAGATCACATCGATCTGGAAGAAGGAGCCCGCGCTCTGAATCAGGGCGCCCAGACCCTGCTGCGCCGCCACAAGTTCAGAAGCCACCAGCGTGGCCCAGGCTACACCCAAGGCGACCCGCAGCGCCGTGAGGATGTGCGGCATGGTCATGGGCACGATCACCCGCGCAAAGATCTCGGCGTCGTTGGCCCCCAGCGTCTTGGACACCTTGATGTAAATCGGGCTGATCTGCGCCACGCCTTCGTACATCACGATCACGCCGGCGAAAAAACTGGCGTAGAACAAGATGATGACCTTGGCCGGTTCGTCGATGCCGAAGTACACGACGACCAAGGGGATGAGCGCGATGGGCGGTAGCGCGCGGAAGAAGTTGATCAGGGGGTCCAGAAAGGTCCGGACGTTCTTGTACCAGCCGATCAGAAAGCCAATTGGTACAGCCACCAGAATGCCCAAGCTTACACCTAGGGCCACGCGTTGCGTGGAGCGCAGGATATCCACTACCAGGCGGTCGGTGGTAAGCAGTTGCCAGAACTTTCGGGAGACCTCGCCGGGGGTGGGCATCAGCCCGGTGTTGACCAGGCCCGACACGGCAAGCAGGTGCCACATCGAGACGAGCACAGCCCAGGGCATCAGAACGAGACCCAAGTGACGCAGGCGTGCGGCTGTGGTCATCTCCACGAGTTGACGTTTTTGTTGATCTAGATACTATAGATAGGACTTTAGAAAGTATTTCAGGTTTTCCCTATGACCGGGCTCAGCTCAGCCGACCCCGTACCGCGGTATGCGCGTTTGGCGCAGCTGCTGCGCCAGCGCATCGCCAAGCAACAATGGCGGCCTGGAGAGCGGCTGCCGCGGCTTGAAGATCTGATGGCTGAGTTCGGCGTAGCTCGGGTCACCGCGCGACAGGCCATCGCCATCCTGGCGCAGGAAGGGTGGGTCCGCGTCAGCCGTGGTCGTGGCACCTTGGTGCAGGACCGCGCGGCAGAGGGGCGAACGCTGCATCTGCAAACTTCGCTCGCGGCGCTGGCGCAGGCTTACCGCAACGACCGGCCTACCTTGTCGCTCATCGACGAACGCCGCACCCAGCTTCCACCCTCTCAGCCGTACGGCACACCAGCCTACGCCTACCGGTTTTTGCATCGGGTGCACTCGCGCGGAGGCGAGCCCTACTGCGTCATCTCGATCCACCTCGACGAAGACATCTTCCGTTTGGCGCCGAAGCGATTCCGGCGTGAGACGATCATCCCGGTGCTGATGGAGCTGTCCCAGGTGCGAATCGCGCATGCGCACCAGACGCTGCGCATTGCAGTGGCTGATGTTCAGACGGCGCAACTGCTGGGCATGCCCTTGCATGCAGCCGTGGCCGAAGTGGTGCGGGTGTTTCGCGACGCTGACCAGCGCGTGATCTATGTGGCGGAGATCGCCTACCGTGCCGATTTCATTCGATTTCAGATGGATTTGATGGTTTGACACCATGCCGCGAATCGCCTTGACGATGCATCCCAGCGATAACGTGACCACCTTGATGGATGGGCGGCTGGATCAAGCGTCAACGCACGACGGCTTACTCCTGAAGACCTCGGTGCCTTTTGGCCACAAGGTCGCGTTGCGCGCGATTGCTGCGGGCGAAGCTGTCGTCAAGTACGGCGTGACCATTGGCGTTGCCACCACCGCCATCTCACCGGGAGAACACGTGCATGTCCACAACTGCAGCTGAGTTGCCGGGCTTCGAAGCCTACGTTCGAAGCGACGGGCGCGTGGGCGTACGCAACCACTTGGCGCTGGTGTCTACCGTGGCGCTCAGTAACCGAACGGCTGAGCTGGCGGCCGCAGCGTTTGACGCACGCCGGGCTGTCAGCACGCCCCCGACCTTGCTGGTCCGCGGTGAGTTTCAGCGCGGCCTGCAAGCCACCGATGCAGAGCTGCTCAATCGGATACTCACCCAACTCGTGCTGCACCCCAACATTGGCGCGGCTGTGGTGCTTTGCCACGACCGCCGGGCAGCCCAGGTTTGGCGACGACGTGTGGCCGGCTGCGGCAAAGCGGTTGAGGTTCTGGCGGTGATGGACAGCCAGGGCGTGCAGCGCGCTGTCGACCTCGCCGTCGAGGCATTGCTGCGCCTGGAGCCAGAGCTGCACCGCGCGACGCGCAAGACCTGTGCTTTGTCCTCACTGACCTTTGCGCTGGAGTGCGGAGGGTCAGACGCTTCCAGCGCCCTGTGCGCCAACCCGGCGATAGGTCGCTTCGTGGACTCGGTGGTGGCGCAGGGTGCCCGCGTCATCGTTTCGGAGACGGCGGAATTCATCGGTGGCGAAGCTGTGGTTCGATCCCAGTCCGTCAGCGCCGAAGTGGCCGACGCCATCATCGCGCGTATCGGTGCTACCGAGGCTCGTATGGCTGGTGACGGCGACCATTACCGTGGTGTCAACCCGACCGCCGAAAACATTGAAGCAGGATTGACCACGCTAACGGAGAAGACGATGGGTGCGATGTGCAAGATCGGCACCTCTCGCTTTGAAGGATGCTTGGCGTTTGGTGAGACCCCGTCCAAGCCGGGGCTGTACTTCATGGACACCCCGTTCTTCAGTCCCTGTTCGATCACCGGCATGGTGGCGGCGGGCGCTCAGATGACACTGTTCGCCATGGGCGTCTTCAACCCCTCTGGCAACCCCCTGGCACCCACCATCAAGGTCTGCGGCAACCCCGACACCTTGCAACATTGGCATGATGGCATCGACGTGGCGCTGGCCGACATGATCGAAGGTCACATCAAGCTGGATACCGCAGCGCAGCGGCTGCAGCGCGTGATCATGAACGTGGCCAACGGAGCCCTCACGCACACCGAGCGTTGGGGTGAAGGGCAGTTCATCGTGCCGAGGATGCTGCCCGCTTTCTAAACCCGACTACAACCTCACCTGCAAAGCAAGCCGCCGAATACGATGTTGATCTTGCGGCGCTGTGTCCTGCACGCTGAGGATCTGCCTTGCGCAGGGCAAGCGGTCGATGCTGTCGATGGCTGCCGGCGAGTTGGGGTTGACGGCCGTGCCCGAGCCGCTCACGATCCCGGTGGGGGTGTTGCTCTGGGCCTGCGGCAGCGGCGCGGCCACGAGTGCACCGGCCACAAGCGCCAGCAGTTTTTCAGGAACGACATCTCGTAGCGGCCTTTCAGCGCGTTGTGCGGTATTCGAGCTCCGGGCGCAGCGCGACCGGCTCGCCGAGGTTCCAGAGCGCCCAGTGCAGCTCCATGTCAGCGTTACGCAGTATGGCCTCGATCTGGGGCAGTTCGCTCCCAGCCAGCGCTTGCGCGATCAGTTCGCGCGCATGCCGGAGTAACTTGGCTTGGTCTTGGGTTTCCATGGCTTTCCTTACCGGTCCAGGGCGCGTCGCAGTTCCTTCGGGCGCTGGTCGATGATCCGCTTGGTCTTGAGCTCGAAGCGTGGCAGCGTCACGGGCGCGACCGGCACCACGTTCAGCCGCACGTGCAGCGCCTGATGTATTCGCTCGCCGGCGTCCTTCGCGATCGCGTCCCACTTTTCGGGCGTGACCGAGGGCTCCGGCTCGAAGCGCACCGTCATCCCGTCGTTACCGTTCTCGTGCGTCAGCACCAGCTCGTAGTGCATGCTAACGCCTTCGATCTGGTTGAGGATGTTTTCGACCGCCGTCTGGTACACGTTGGTGCCACGTACCGTAACCATGAAGTCCGTGCGTCCCAGCACGGCGCCTTCGAACTTGGCCCAGGTGCGGGCGCAGCTGCACGCCGAGCGGCGCCGCACGAGGTCGTGCGTGCGGTAGTTTAGGAGCGGCTGCGCGGTGTTGGCGTAGCCAGTGACGATGTTCTCACCGATCTCGCCGTCTGCGACCTCGCCGCCGGACTCCGGATCCATCGACCAGCTGAAGACGTTCATCTCGTTGACGTGCACGCCGTCGCCGAGTGGGCAGCCTGGCGCTATCGCGTCGACCTCCGCAATCCCGAGCAGTTCGCCGGCCTTGGCTCCCCAGGCCTTCTCGATCTGCTCGCGCATACCGGGCAGGGCGGTGGGGCCGGGCTCACCGGCGTGGTAGGTGTACTTGATCGAGCTTTGCGATAGGTCGACCCCCATGTCCCTGGCGACCTGCGCGATGCGTAACGCGAAAGTCGGCGTCGAGATTAGCACTGTGGGCTTCATGCGCTGGATGGCCTGGATATGCCCCTTGGTGTCGAGGCCGCCGCCAGAGATTACGCGGCAGCCGAGGCGGCGCGCGCCCCAGTACGCGCTCCAGAAGCCGGCGAAGTTGCCCCAGCCGAACGCAAAGTAGAAGGTGTCGCTGGGGCGGATGCCCAGGCCCCAGAAGCCGTACACCCACGACTCGCCGTAGCGCACGCTGTCAACCATGGAGTATGGGATCGCCAGCGGCACACCGGTGGTGCCGGAGGTCTCGCAGTGGTGTGCGACGAAATCCATCGGCAGCGCCAGCGTGTCGCCGTAGGGCGGGCGCTCCTGCTGCAGGTGAATGAACTCGCTCTTGTCGGTGACCGGCACCTTGCGCTTGAAGTCCTCAAGCGTGCGGATGTCCGACGGCCTCAGTCCCGCGGCGTCGAACTTGCGTCGGTAAAAGCGAGTGTGCTCGTAGGCGTAGTGGCACAGCGCCTGCACGCGCTGCAGGTGCAGCGCGTCGAGCTTCTCGCGCGGCATGGTCTCTGTGAGCTTGTTCCAGAACGGACTGCCGGCCGATTCCGGGCTCAGTGTCGCGAGGGGTGGCGAGGTCATGGTGTCTCCGTATTGCTTTTAGATACTGGACGGATAGTATGTAGACGGCTTTTGCCCCGGCATACGGAATTACCCGCTGCAAACCGGCGGCGCACAGCCGAAAGACAACAGAAGATGAAAAGCACGGTTGCCGCCCAGCGCCGCTCCGCCACCACGAAGGTCGAACAGAGGCAACTCAGCATGGAGTTACTGCTGGGGTCTGCGCTGCGCCTGTTTGTCTCGCAGGGCTACCGCTCCACCAACTTGGAGCAGATCTCCAGCGCGGCCGAACTCACCAAGGGTGCGGTGTACTTCTACTTTCGCAGCAAGGAAGCGGTGTTGCTCGAGTTGCTCAAGCAAGTGCAGGGCACGGTGGTGGACCGAGCGATTGAGGTCACCGAAGCGGCGGGTGGCAGCGCCACCGAGCGCGTCGTCGCTTACGTGCACTACCAGGCGAACCTGGGCATCACGCACCGCGACGAGGTGCTGCTGCTGATCCTGATGGCGCTGGAGTTCAAGGAGCGCGAGGGCGAAGTGCAGTCGTTCATCGCCAACCTGTATGCGCGGCAGTGCACCTTCATCGAAGGGCTGGTGCGCGACGGGCAGCAGCGCGACGAATTCCGCACCGATGCTGCCACGCGCGAACTGGCGTCGCTCGTGCTCGCGATCAACGACGGCACCTTCCTCGAGTGGTACCGGCGCTCGAACGTGCTCAAAGGTCCCGACCTGGTGCGGGCGCTGCGCTTGATGGTGCTCGGCGGGCTCGGCGCCGCGGCGGGTCAGTTGCCAGCAAAGCCGGCACGGCGCAAGGCGCCCGCAAAGATCACGACGGTAAGCCGAAGCTCTCGTCACACATAGTGGAAAACCCGGCTCCGAGGGATGCCTAAATTTACATACCATCCGGCTAGTATCTTTGAATTCGACACCAAGACGAGGAGACCCCAGCATGGACCCCGCTACACAGCAGCCTATGCGCACCTGGAAGCAGGGCGACCCAGACATGCCCGAGGAATTCCGCCAGATGCTCGTCAAGCTGCTGCTCGACGAGCACCTCGAGAACAACGGCAACACCGAGTACCGCAAGATCCTCGCGAAGATCGCGGACGCCGGCCTGCGCTACGCGCCGCACGGGCGCGCGATGGAGATCGAGACCGAGATCGTTCGCCAGGAAGTGCACCACGGGAAGATCTGTGAGGACCTGCTGCGCGGCCTCGGCGCTGACCCGAACTGCACTAAGCCGATCAAGCAGTACGCCTTTCACATCCCTTTCGACGACTGGATCGACTTGGCCTGGTTCCACGCGCTGATCGACCGCGTCGGGCTTTATGTCGGTGTCGAATGGACCGGCAGCCCCTATGAGCCGCTGGCCGTGGTGTCACCCGGCCTGGAAGCCGACGAGGAGTTCCACACCAAGTCCGGTTTCATGCACCTGCGCGAGATCTGCAACACGCCCGAAGGCAAGGCGGCCGCGCAGGAGCGCCTGCAGAAGTGGTGGACTGCGGCGCTCGACATGTTCGGCAAGTCGAGCTCCGTCAACTCGCCGGTCTACGTAAAGTGGGGCATCAAGCAGCACTCCAACGAGGAACTGCGCCAGAAGTACGTCGCCGAAGCGCTCCCGGAGATCCGTAAGTTGGGCCTGCAGCCTGCAGACAACCTACTCAACCGCCGCTTCCTGTAGGGGCCGCCCATGGCCATCGATTTCTCCATCGATAACGGCGTCGGCATCATCAGCTTCAACCGCCCGCCGGCGAACGCATATGACCACGGGGTGCTGGTCGAACTGCGCGATGCCGTGCATCGGGTGGCGGAAGACGCTGCCGTGCGGGTGGCGGTGGTGCGCAGCGCAAACCCTAAGTTCTTCTGCACCGGCGCTGACATCAGCACGCTGCAGAACTCCTCGCGCGCGCAGTTCGCCAACTTCCTGATCGTCGCGCAGGAGGCAGTGGAAGCGATTACACGCACTCCCAAGCTGTTTATCGCGGCCATCGCTGGCCACTGCATCGGCGGCGGGCTGGAGATCGCGCTGGGCTGCGACTTCCGCTGGGCGTCCGAGGGTAAATACAAGCTAGGCCTCGCCGAGGTGAATCTGGGCCTGTCGCCTGGCATGGGCGGCACGCAGCGGCTGCCGCGGCTGATCCCCAAGAGCAAGGCGCTGCACATGATGGTAACCGGCGAACCGATCCCGCCCGAGGAGGCGCTCGCGCTCGGTATCCTCGACCGGCTGGTCCCCGCCGCCTCGTTCGAGGAAGAGGTGATGGCACACGCACGCAAGCTCGCCGCTGGTCCTACGATGGCGCAGGGCTACATCAAGCTTTCCGTGAACAACGGGCTGGAGACCAGCCTCGCACAGGGCCTCTCCATTGAGCGGGCGCACCAGAACCAGCTGTTCGCTTCCGAGGATGTGGCCGAGGGCCTGAAGGCGTTCCTGGAAAAGCGCGGCGCGCAGTTCGGGGGCCAGTGACATGACCTACGAATTCATAGCGCTGGAGCGCCAGGAAGGCGTGGCGGTGCTGCGGCTGAACCGGCCGGAGAGCTTCAACGCCTGGAACCAGCAGATGCGCGCGGAGCTGCGCGACGCGGTGGCGGAACTCGTCGCGGACGACGAACTACGCGCGGTCGTCATAACCGGCACTGGCAAGGCATTCTCCGCCGGCGAGGACGTCCGCGGCATGAAGAACCTGGCAGACGTCGGCACGCGCGCGTTCCGGCGCGTGGTGCGTGATATCCACAATGTGTTCGATGAGATAGAAGCCATCGAAGTCCCGGTTATCGCCGCCATCAATGGCGTAGCCGCCGGCGGCGGGCTGGAGCTTGCGCTGTCGTGCGACTTCCGCTTCGCCGCGGCGACCGCCAAGATGGGCTTGCCGGAGAACAACGTTGGCCTGATCCCCGGCTCTGGCGGCTGCTCGCGCTTGGTGCGGCAGGTCGGCCTGTCCGCGGCCAAGCGGCTGGTCATGACGGGCGAGATCATCCCGGCCGAGAAGGCTCTGCAGTGCGGACTGGTCGACGAGATCCACCCGGCCGAGCAGCTGATGGACGAAGCGCTCGCGTTCGCGCGCCAGCTCGCGGCCAAGGCGCCGCAGTCGCTGGCAATCGCCAAAGTGGTGTTGAATAACTGCGCCAGGGTGGATCCCGACACCGCGCGTAACTTCGAACGCCTCGGCCAGAGCATCCTGAAAAAGACCGAAGACCACCTTGAGGGCGCGCGCGCCTTCGTCGAGAAGCGGCCGCCCCGCTTCACCGGGCGATGAGCGCCGCCCGGTCGCCGAAAGGCGCTCCGCCCCCTCCGCTTGCCAAAGGGGGAGGCGGCTGCCCGAAGCGAGTAAGCCTGGGGGAGGTTACCGAATGAGCGACTGGCAGCCGGCGATCCGCCGGGGCGAACTGAGCGAGCAGGGCCTACACGCGGCCACAGTGGGCGATCACAAGGTCGTGGTGCTGCTGGCCGACGGCGAGATCGTGGCCTACCGCGACGCCTGTCCGCACGAGGGCTTTCCGCTCAGCAAGTTCGCCGAGCGGCAGGACTTCGTGATCATGTGCAACAAGCACCTGTGGGAATTCGACACCGGCACTGGCGAGCACATCAGCCGCATCCCGCGGCCGCAGTGCAACCTGAAGCGCTACCCCACGCGCGAGGTGGATGGCATGGTGGAAGTGGACCTGTCCGCGGTGCCGTTGGGCGACCCGGGGCCGATCACCGCTTACGGCTAGGTCCTGCTCTCCCTCTCCCAGTCGCTGGAGAGGGTTGCGCCGACATCGACAGCTTCAGCCTGCACGCCGCGGTGCGGATGCAAACGCACGACTGCAAGCGGCTGGAGCAGCTATGCCGCTACATCACGCGGCCGGCGCTATCCGATGAGCGGGTGCAGTTCAACGCCGCCGGACAGATGGAGCTCAGGCTCAAGACGCCGTGGGGTGACGGAACCATGCACCTGGTCACAAGCCCGCTGGAGTTCATGCAGCGGCTGGCCGC
>VGHB01000018.1 GCA_016868355.1 Betaproteobacteria bacterium
GTATTGGCCGTCTTTTTGACGATGGCCAGCGGCGTGATGCTGGCCCGCCGGATGGGCTGGCAACGTGACGTCGGTCTCCTGACTGGGGGCGCGGTCGCGATTTGCGGTGTATCCGCAGCCATGGCGATCGCCGCCGCATTGCCACCCACCCGCGAGAATCAGCGCTTTACCCTACTGGTGGTGGTGGGCGTGACCGTGCTGTCAACGGTGACGATGGTCCTATACCCGTTTGCGCTCAAGGCCTTGGCTGTGGCGCCCAGTGAAGCGGGTATTTTTTTGGGCGGCACGATTCACGATGTGGCGCAAGTGGTGGCTGCCGGTACGCTCATCGGCCCTGAGGCCGCGGATGCGGCCACCTTGGTCAAGCTGTGCCGCGTTTTGTTGCTGATGCCCGTGGTGGTGGCTGTGGCGTGGCTTGTGCGTAACTCGCAGCCGTCAGTAAAAGAGGGGTCGTCTGCGCAACCGGTTACCCCGCTGGTTCCGGGCTTCTTGGTGGCCTTCGCTGCCTTGATGGCCGCTGGCAGCTTGGGCTGGATTCCCCCGCCTATGGTGGAGGTATCCAGCAGTATTTCGCGTTGGGCCTTGGTAGTGGCGATTGCCGCAGCCGGTATCAGAACGTCACTGGGTGAGCTCGCTTCGTTGGGATGGCGGCCCTCAGTGTTGTTGGTGGGCGAGACCCTCTTCCTGGCCCTACTGTTCGCTGTCTATATCGCAGTTGGTCAGTTTTGATGTGGTACCCATAAGAAGCGAAAAATCGCAGACACGAAAGACTTGTCCACAACCGAGTAGCCCGAACATTCATCGAAGCAGCAGCTTTGTGTTCGACGCGATCACGGCTCAGTTGTGCAGATGAATCAACAGGCGGCATCTGGACCAACCAGATCGATCTGGTCGCCGCGCACGGGCGGCACACCTGCACTCGATAGCCCTTTCGGCGAGCGGGCACATGATGAGAAGAAAAGGGCGCAGAGAGGTCTCTGGGCCGCCATGAAGGAATGCCTCAAAGGCGCACCCAACCCACCCGCGCACTTGCACCAGGCCGCGCAGATTGCGTTTCGGGAGGGGGACTATGTGGCGACCTGCACCCAACTGCGGGGGGGCATTGCCGCCAACCCCTACATTACGGAGGGGTTGAACGGGCGCACGGTGCTGTCAGAACATCTGTACTGGAACGCCAACAACATGTGTGGCCCGGAATGGGCGGTTAACTACCTCGACTCCGCCGCCTGCCACTGGACGCCGGAGGAGATCGACTTTGTCGAATGGGTGTTCAATGCGTCGCCCGTTCTGAAAGAAGGCGCTGAGATGATGGCGCTCCATGAAGGGGTGACTTACGAACGAGACGCGAAAAGCGCGGTCGCGACGCACAGCGATCATTGGATTTCATTGACCGCATAACGGACACGCTGTCTAAGACGATGGTGCGAATGGTAATAAACCGCTGGGGCGATGGCATCTGGCCGTGGGATCCAGAGGGATTCCAGGGGCCAAAAACCCCACCGCAAGGCGAAAACGTCAGCGATAGCTATCCGAATTCATCGACTGCCAGGGCCAAGAGTAGCTGAGCATTTAATCCTGCTTGCGCTCGGCCGTTCACGCCAAAATAGCTCATGATAGTAGCCCCCAACTGCGCTACATGCGACTGGTCAATGGGAGCATACCTTGCAGCACCTTCCGTGAAAAAGGCAAAGCCTTCTTCCTGGTGCATGCCGTTCTTGATTGCAACAAAGCTCACCTCGGGCAACAACGCTGCTTTTCTGTCACCCACTTGGTACTGGGTTTCCGCGGTAATTTCCTGTGGGAACGTCAGAATGACAAATAAGCTTTTGCCACGGTTTTCAATCTCGCCAAACAAGGGCTCATCACAACTTAACACGCGCACTCCAGCCAAAACATCCTGTGCGGCAAGGGCCTGCTGGGCGTTTTCAAACTCGATCAAAAAGTCCCCCGTCATGCGCGGGAACACCCCGCTAAATACAATACCTAAGCCGCGTAGAAAGTCTGCATGCGTGTTGAGCCTGTAGTAAAACTTCACTCTGTCATACGGCTTTTGCGACAAACCAGTAGCCAGTAACACATCAGTGTCATTTCGCTCGAAATACTCACCCACAATCAGGTCGTATAAACCCAGTACATCAGCCAGCGGATCTGCGTTCTCAGGTACGTACCAGGTGGGATTCCTGTTCGGCGATTCCTTGCGCAGCGGCGCGGCGTTGAAAAAGTAGTGATGCTGAATGTGGGCACCCGCATTCAGGAATAGTGTCGAAAAATTGGGCTTCTTAGCGTTGAACATACTCCAATGAACATCGTGAAGCAGCAAGTCAAGCACCAAAGCCTTGAGCCAAGGCTTGCTGCGGCACCGCAAGACCAGCGATAGGTACTTTTGGTAATGAGCCACACGCGCAAATCGCAACAGGCCTAACACGACCTGCAACGCCAACTTGTTTGTGATGCGAGCCTGCGCGTTGTCATTCACCGCCTGTGAAACAGCTTGCCCTAAAGCCTGACTCCACCACGACGAGTCGGCTAACGTCTGCGTCCAAGGGTCAGGAATGAAATAGGCAGGTCGCTTGAGCCGGTTTTCCGCATTCATTGCAGAAATGGCACCTACCTTCAAGCCAGCGCTCTCCAGTTGCTCAAAAATTTGCGGCACTTGCGTGCCCACCATATCCCCCAGGCGAAACACACCATGCTCGGCATAGGTTTTACCGGTATGCACAGAAGCCCACTGAATCCAAGGCTCCAACTCCTCGTATCGCTTTTCGCAACTGGTGCGAATACTCGGACAGGACAACAACTTTTTGAGCGCAGGGAACCGTGCTGGATCAGCCGCCACATACTTACCGACCACATCGAAATTAATCTCGTTGAGCTCTAATAAAATGAGACGCTTGGCCAAGTTAGTCATGCCGCAATACTCCATCGTAAATATTTACCGTCTGGCTGACCAAAGACACTGCTGAAAAAATTGCCTTCGCCCATTCCTGCCCCTTAGCACCATACAACTGTTGACGCTGCCTATCCTCGATCAACGAAAGCAAGACCTTGGACAACGAACTGCTGTCGCAAGTCTGAAACAAATTGCCAGTCACACCTGGCTCAACCGCTTCGCTGCATCCGGTTACACCGATCGTCAGCGCAGCGCAACCTGCGGCCGCGGCTTCAAGCAGCGACTTGGGCATACCTACGTGAAAAAAGGGGATCATGTCATCCCACATGCCCCAGCCAATCGCAGAAGGGTTGTCATTTCTTGCTGCTCCTGCCAGCATAAAACGCCAGTGCCGCGCAACCGCTTTGAGCTGCCGCGCTGCCTCTATAACCTCTACAACGCTCTTCTCTTTGAGCATACTCGCAGGTAACAAAAAAGCGCGCCTTGTGCGCTCGGCTACACCGCACAAACAGTGACAAGTCCACACATGAGCCCGGAATCAAAGTTATGCGGTGCTGGTTTACGAAAATATGCACGCAAAAGTTTACGCATCAACTCAAGCTTAAGCGGGGGTTATGTAAACCATCCTTAAATCTATATGACTCATGTCTATTTGCATATAAAATGCAAAAAATCAGAAACAAGGGAGTAGCAAAAGGAATCAGCGGCAGAGGATGGACAAAAGTTGAAGCCATCAACGCCAACCAAAACACAAACAGAGAATGACGGGTAATATCATTCTCCGGCCGTCTTACTGAAAATAAGCGTTTCTTAAACGTATACATCAGCCCATAGAAGAGCATCCCATAAACAGGACTTAAATGCCAAGAAACTTCTAAAAAAGATTCACAGAATTCTACAGAACATGAATGAGTTGGTTGATTTAAATCCATGTTGAAAAAATTGATGAATACCCTCATATGAGTTACGATCGATAAAAGCTTCACATCGAACAGAAAAATTAACCACTCTTTCAATAAGAATATTAGACTTAGTAAAAATATAATGAGGGTTGATGCAAAAATGTAAAGACGGCACAATACTAAATAACACAAAACCGCTGACAGCACAGCAATGATGCTAAATAAACTACCTGTAAGTGCAGACATCATAAATAGTACTGCCACCGCCGACAATCTATGAGCACTCACAACCGCCCAAGGCACCAATAGCGTGAGTAATATTCCCGTTGAAAGGCTATCGTTAGTGACGCCATTAAAACGTACAATAACGTTTGTTATAGAATGAGAAGGCAATTGATCAAAACCAAAGTAGAGGGTGGTCTGAAGAAGAAATCCAATTACAAACAACAAAAATAAAAAACGCAAATCACCGGGACCAAAATCGGCAGAGGGTTTAAAAAAGAGCAAGAATAAAGCAAGCAATCCAATTTGAACAGAAGAACTTAGTAAAATAAATTCGGCCTCCAATACTGGATCTGCCAAAGAAGTTGAAAGCAAAAAGACAACTGCAAGCACAATAGAACTAAGTGACGGCTTAGACCTAAGTTTCAATGGTATAAATAGGATCAGAATTGCAGTGATTTGAACTCCAAATTTAGCTATCTGGAACCACTCTGGGGCAGCTTCGAACCCTTCACTGGTCCGCTGCTCGCCCCATGACATCAGTGAAGCGAACCACGCTGGTAAGAAGTAGGCAAGTATAAATATCTTAGTAACAGGGGAAGACATATTTTACACCCCTTCAATACCGACGCGAAAGCTTCAATAACCATATAAGTTGTTGAAAAAAGCGCAGAACCAGTTTGGCCAAAGTAAGAAAATTTTTCAATAGAACAAACCTCGGAATCGAAATCAAAACTCTTGCCAAAAACGGTATTTGGCCACCGACTCCTCTTAAGCGGCTTTCGACACAGGCTCGGTATATTAATCTCTCTTCTTCGCATCTAACGAATTGAGACATATAAAACAATGTTAAGACACGAATATCAGACTTTACAAGCAACAACATCGAATGTCTAACGAAGGAATCTTGATGCAAATAAGTTATCGCAACGTCCCAATTTACCGTTGCGATCTTCAACCGATTTATAAATCCAGAGCGTGCAAAAGAATCGTTTTCGCCACGCTTTAAAATCCAAGGTTGATGTAGGACAATTATCTCGCATTGATGTTCGATCAAAATACAAATCAAACGGGTTGCGTATCGCCAACAGGTGCCATTTAGATGTTCAAGCAGTGGCGCTGCTTCAAGCCTCTTACGTCGAACCAAGCAAGAGGTGCAAAAACTAAATAACCCCTCAGACGTTCGCATTTTGGAAAGATATGTTAAAAGATCATGATCATCAGTAATTACAGTCCGAAATGTACCCAAAGCTGGTTCCTTGAGAATTGGATAATCACGTCGTGGCCTCAGACGAATATCGCAATGAATGGCCGGTACAAGCATCAGGTCTGGTTCATGGTCCTTGAGTTGGCTATAAATTGCTTTGGACCATCCCGACATCAGTACATCATCGGCACTCACTGTCCAGATATAGTCACCTGTAGCTGCCATTACTGCCCGGTTAAGATCAGTATCGATATTTCCGCGTTCTGTCGCCACCAGAACGATTAATTCCGGGAACTTACATCTGTACTCCTTAAGTACTTCAAGGGTGTTATCAGACGAGCCCCCATCAAAAACTATTATCTCAATTGATGAATACCCCTCAGCGACAATAGAATCTAACGTTTCAGGAAGAAATGCTGCAAAATTGTATGTCGGGATGACAAAAGAAATGCTGGCCATAATTTATTTGTCAATTCCATCAGTGCCGTAAACGATCTCGCGGATGCGAGTGATAAATGCAGCGCGACTGAAGCGCTTTGCTCCATCCATGACAGCTTCTTTGTCCCAGCGAACGGTATTGAACCGATCAAGGGCCGCTCGCAAAGAGTCTGACGACTTTGCTGCATAAAAAAGCGCGTTGGCGCGCACATCTCCAGAATCAATGTCGATCAGGATCTCGCGCATGGCCGGGGCAGAGTAGCTGATGACTGGGGTACCCATGTATATAGCCTCCAGGGGTACGAGGCTATATTCAATTTCAGAAGGGAAAATTAGGGCCTGCGCCCTCGCTAATTCCTGTGCGAGGGTTGCATCATCGACGTAACCAAGAAATTCCACATTGGAAGGACAAGAACGGCGCATTTCTGCAAGAAGGCTGCCCATCCCGATAACCCGCAGTCGATATCCTGACGACTTAAAAGCATCGATGACATATCCGACTTCTTTTTCAGGTTCGAGTCGACTCACAAGTACGAAATAGTCGCAGTGAAGACCTGATGATGTTGGCGAAGCAGCTGACAATGCCCGCTCGTCAAACGGTGGCATCAAGATTTCACTATCTAATCCTGCGAAGTCCAGCAAGGCACGGCGCGATGCATCTGAGATCGAGATCCTTCTGTCGTATTTACTAATTTGACGACGCTCAATTAGTTTCATTAAGCATATGAGCCACCTGATCAAAGCGCGTACTACCCTAGAACCGATTAATATCTCGGGTTGATAAAGGCCGCGATTCGGATAGTTTGAATAGAGGATACTTTTTTTGCAATCTAATCTAACATACTTGCCGCATGTAGATGAATAGGCTATCACCACATCCGCCTTAACTCTTACGACACACATCAGAAGCGCGGCAAGAGGATAGAGTGCGCTTACCAGGAAACGACTTGCGAATAGGCCCCCCAAAGGGGGCGAATACACTCGTCGCCCGAATTTTTCCTCCCAGAAACCACGAGGTTTGGCGTTAAGTGCGTAAAGGGTTGCCTCCGGGAAGGCGTCCACCAATATTTCGAAAACGCGCTCTCCACCTCCTTGAACCAAGAACTTGTCATAAACGATAGCGACGGAGACGGATGGACCCTTCACTTTGACCGCTCATGGAAGTCCGCATAGTACCCCATCGTATCATTAAATGATGAGACACGATTTATAATCGACTTCTTATTTTTCTGATTTTGTATTTTATTCAAGTCTTTCTCACAACATTTACTAAACCACTTCGAGCCGAGGCAAAGGAAACACCAGTCGGCCCTTTGTTAACTTGTACTTGGCTGTAAAAAAATCACGAAAATGCCAAGGCAAGACTATTAAATAGTCTGGTTCGTTGCCGAGCAACTCACGTTCATCCAAAATTGGCAGAAGACAACCCGGAGTAAATAAGCCGAATTTATCAGGATTAACTTCACCCACCCCTTCAACATCCTCAGCCGTAAAGCCACAGTACTGCAAAAGCACATTTCCTTTTGTCGAGGCTCCAAGGAATGCCACTCGGCGCCCTTCTGCACGTGCTCGCGCCACAAACGTGCGCAACTCATCTCGGCTCGCTTCGGTTCGCTTAGCGAATGCAAGGTAAGGTTCGAGATCGTCAAGGCCGTTGGCTACTTCGCGGGCCAGTATGTCCTTAGCTTCCTGACTTTCGGTATAATCTGAATTCAATCTTGCGGCTGTAACGGAGAAGCTGCCGCCGTTTACATCGTTGAATTCGACATCTACGATCTTGAGCCCACAACGACCGAGCATCCAATCAATTTGACGTAATCCGTAATACTCAAGGTGTTCATGACAAGCCGTATCGTAGGAATTGCGCTCGAGCATCAGCGGCATATAGCTCTGCTCGAACACCCAGATTCCACGTTCGTCCAGAATGCTTTCCACGTCACGCACGAAGTCCATAGGTCGTTCGAGGTCGTAAAACATCGAAAATGAAGTAACTACACGTACCTTACGGTTAGGGAAGGCTTGTTCAAAACTCTCGCCTGAAAAGAAGTTAGCGATAACGGTTGTGCTGTCCGGGTAGTACTGACGGAACTTTGCTGCTGTCGGATCCATTCCCACCCGTGTACATTTATCCTCGGGGTACGCTGACAAAGTCGTACCGTCATTACTACCGATATCTAGTACTATTGGGTTATCAGATAAATCGACAATATTAAGAATGCTGGAAACCTTCGCATGTAGGTGCTTCACCATACTCGGGTTCAATCCTGAGCGGTAGCCATAGTTGTTACCATACATCTCATCTAGATCGTACGAATGGGCCATCTGCAACAGACCGCAGCAATCATCGCCTTCAGTGCACTTAACTAGTTGTACAGGACCACGCGTGATTGCCTGATCCTTATGTTTCGGGAAGACACCAGTTAAAGTCTGTTCGCCAAGATCCAACACCTTGACTAGATTCTTGTTGCCACAAATTCGGCATTCATGGATTGCTTTGTACATATTTGTTTCGGGTTAGTGTTGATTTGAGTTGGATTTGAGTCGATCTAGGTCAGCGTCAACCATCATGCGTACGAGATCCTCGAATCCGACGCTTGTCCGCCAACCAAGTTGTTTGATCTTTGTAGGATTGCCGCGTAATTCTGTAGTCTCTGCACGGCGGGCCCATTGTGGGTCGATCCGTACGAAATCTATGTAGTTGAGTCCTACATGCGAGAAAGCAATCTGGCAGAACTCTCTCACACTGTGTGTCTCGCCGGAGGCGATCACAAAGTCCTCAGCGGTTTGCTGCTGAAGCATAAGCCACATAGCTAGCACATAATCACCAGCAAATCCCCAGTCACGACGACTTTCCAAGCTTCCAAGGGTCAATTCCTCGGCCAGTCCAAAAGCAATCTGCGCCACCGTATGCGTGATCTTTCGGGTCACGTACTCCATACCCCTGCGCGGGCTCTCATGGTTGAACAGGATTGCTGTTGTGGCAAACAGACCATGACGTACCCGGTAAGAGGTAACCATGTTGGCAGAGAAGGCCTTGGCCGCACCATAGGCGTTCATAGGACGATAAGGCGTGCTTTCGTCCTGTGGGGAAACGTCTGTACCCGCAAACAACTCACTGCTGGCCGCCTGACAGAAACGGATGCGGGGCGAAACTTCGCGGATGGCCTCTAAGAAGCGGACCGAGGCTAGCCCGTTGATCTCGGCCGTCGCCATGGGATCATCAAACAGCTGTGCACTGGAGGATCTGCCTGCGAAGTTGTAAACCTCATCTGGACGCACTTTATCGATGACGCGCTTCACATTGTTTGTACACCTCAGATCGAGTTGTTCTACCTCAACCTCGATTCCCAGCTTAGGCAAGCGAAAGTTGCGACCTGCAACATGAGATGTGCCGATAACACGGTACCCTTGGGTGATCAAATGTTCGGCCAAATACGACCCGTCTTGCCCTCGCAGGCCAGTAATCAGCGCGGTCTTTGGGGTCGAGGTGCTCATGTTGTTTCCATCAGCTCTGAACATGTACATCGACGGTAAAAATCCACATGCGCCATCGCGATCCTTTGCCACTGCTTTTCGGCTGAGATAGGCGCTCTACGACGCCCCGCGAGTCGGTCTAGCGCCGCACGCATCTCGTAGATGTCTGATGGAGCGGCAGTGAATAGATTGCGCTGTGAATCATCACCACGAGGCGGAACGGAAGTGGTAATTACCAGCGTCCCTTGCGCCAATGCACTATGAATTGATGTATTCCATTCACCGCCACCATCAAGGAATGGCAACACAACGGCATCTGCGATCATCAGCAAATCCGCAGCATCTTGTGGCGAGAGAAATCCGGTAAAACGCATATGATCTTCCCGCCATCCCTTAGCCTGGGCCAGCGCAGATAACTCATGCATGTATGCGCTATCTTTGGCCGCGCCCGCAATGATCAAGAAATCACTAACTGAGTTGGCTATATCAAAAAGCAACTCAATGCCCTTACTGGGGTAAAGAAACCCAAAGAAAACCACCAAGCGCTTATGGGAGCCAACATATCCCGATCGTAGCTCCAGCCGCATAGTCTCATCGAGTGAACTTGTAGGCAGCGAACTTGCATTAAGTATTGTCACCTTATGAATACGTTTTATCAGCCTGCCAAATTGCGCAGGGATCAAATCGAGATAGTTTGGGCGTACGAAGATGAGACCACTTGCTCCAAGTGTTTGAAGTAGAAAGTGAAGGGCGCCTCGCATGCGATGGGGCTCATGCCAAGTTTGAATCACCTTTATCCCAAGCAACCGAATCAGTAGCGGTAGAAACGAAGGCAGCCGCCGAAAAAGAAATCCTTGTGACGGATACTGGATGTGAACCAGATCAGGCTTCCACTGACGGATTGCGCAAATGAGTTTTGGCAATTCAAAAAAATTCCACTTCAGAGCCGTCTCCATCAATTCGACAGGGCTCGTGTTCGTGCTTTTGCGCCCAGATCCTGAAGTGGTGAGCACGCCAACGTAAAAACCTTTAAGTGCAGCCAACGAATTAGCCAACTTCTCCGTATAGTCGCCCACCCCGCACGGTTCAGGTGGATAGCTGCCTGCCACCAACAAAATTCGCATCAGGCATCCTTGCGAAGTACGAGCCAGCCAAAGGTGTAGTCATATCCCATGCAATGGATAGCACGCTCTGCCGATTGTGGATGGAGATCACCTGCAGGACTCAAACCATGACGCTTCGCCACCTCCAGCATCGCCCCCACGTCTTGTTCAGAAAATATCAGCCAAGTCATATCAAAAAAGCGCGTATTCCCTGTGTTGATCTTATCTGGCCAATAGTCGAAGGAAGCAATGAAATAGCCTCCTGGCCGCAGCAATCTTCCCAGCTCAGTGAACAATCTCTCAGGCTCATACCCATGCTCAATGACCGAGATGGCAGTCACTGCATCAAAAATTGCCTGCGGGAACGGCGTACTCATGAAGTCGCTTACGCTGTACTGCACACGATCGGCATGGGGCATTGCTTTCACGTTGGGATTGAGATCCACTCCATGCACACCCGTGAAACCCATATTCGCGAGCAAGACCGGCACCTCTGAACAATATGCTCCCAGATCGAGAATGCGCGCGTCCTTGGGAAACTGGGCCTCGATGAATTCAAGGGTAAGCGCCACATCCCAACTTTTTGCCATGTCTCCAACTGAAAGTTTCTTGTGAACTCCTAAACGTCTGAGAACTTTAGTCAATACCCCTTCAAGCCTCCCCCCTCCCATCTGAAGCAATTTTTGACGAGATGCTTTGATTTGGCTCTTATTTTTTAATACTTGCATCATGATTTATTTATTTTCTGAAGTTACTTTTGATTGAAAGTTAAGCCGAGACTTGAGTAGGCACTAATCACGCTTGACTTTGTAGACGCTCGATTGTCGAATAACAAGAAAGTCTTCAGCAAATATGTAACTCTTAAAATTAAGTACATCATACTATTGGCAATCAAAAGCACTAAATCCGTGGCGTTCAATGTATTCACGCCGCTTGCCGGAATAGTCTTATATTCGGAAGGGCGTCCAAATCCAAGGTACTGAAGAATCTCTGAATCAAATTCCGAAGAAAATAGCTCGGGATTAGTAATTATCTTCTCCGAGTGAAGTAAGTCGTAGCCGACTTGAAGGAAAAAGGATTTTCCTTTGAAATTTGGGTCTTTTACCATTGCAGTGCGATGAACCGTCCAAGTATCAGTGATTATTAATGAGCTCTTTTTTCCAGCAAAAGGACCTTTTCATTTGAATAATTGGCCCTAAGATTGGCATCATCAAAATCGTTCGATAAATAAGCTCCTCTCCATTTATTGGAGCCAGCCACCACCTCAAGCTCACCACTAAACGTATCACACAAATAAAATATGAAAACTATGCCGTTTACGTCTGTTTTTTTATTGTCAACCGTTTCATTGTCCGAATGCCAGCCCAACTGATATGCAGAACCAGATATATCGTATCGTTGACCCTTTAATCTGTATTCGGGTCCAAGATAAATTCGTGCTATAGACAAAATTATTTTACTGCATACCAAACTCGCGCTTGATCGAGAGTGACCTAGGCGATTGAAAAGGAAGGTTTGCCTGAAATTACTTACAGGCGCAACATCGTTGCAATTAAATCCAAGGCCAATCGACGTGCATTTGTTCACTATTTTATCGATATATGTTGACTTCATTCCACCTTCAAGCAAAAAATAACCTTTGGAGTCAATTTGGTTTACAATGTGCTCAATCTCAATGTTTAGGAAGTCGTTGCTAAACATTTTCTCGTGATCCTCGGCATCAATGATGCTCCTGAGAATTTTGAACTATTTCTATTGATTTTATAACCCCTGTGAATGGCGAAAACTAAATGCCGCGTGTAGCTTTAACTTGTTTCTAATCCTCGGTAGTAGAAGTATGACTAACGCTGATGCAAAAAACCAGTAGGCAAGAAGGATGAGGCCCAGTAAAAATCGCGAGGACATCTCTAAAGAAATTTGTCGTAGAACTAAAAAAAATGCAACGCAAAAAGAAATAGGGATCACTACCGACTCGACATACCATTTATATTTTTCGCTGTAAAGCAGCTTTCTATGCATAATTTGTGGCGTTACGGTAATTACCGATAGGTTTAAGAAAGCCCATACAGCTGCACCGCCAATTGCACCAAAGCTGAGGGCTGCCCACCAGATCACAGGCACCAGTACGGTGATGGCGCCGACGTTCACCCAGAACGATAGCTTCGTCCGGCCTGACGCCAACTGCAGTACATAAGGCATGTTCATGAGGCCATTGCATGCGTTGCCAATGACAAGAAGGGCAAGTATCCAGGCACCCTGTTGGCCCAAACCAGCATCCCCTGTCCAGACATACAGCACCTCGTGCGCAAATACGGCAATTACCAGCGCAGTTGGAATGACTAACGCTGCCATCGCTTGGCTGCTGGTGTGATATAGATCGATCAATTTAGATGTGTCACCCGCATTTACAAGCGACGAAAAGCGCGGATACATCACCGAAAACATCGGGCTGATCAGCATGTATAGCCCTGTTGCCAAGGTTCCGGCTACAACGTAAATGCCGAAGTCCGCTAAGCTCAGCGCATTGCTCAGGATTACCTTGTCGGTTTGGGTCAGTATGATGCTGGTGATCGTGATTCCGGTCATTCCACCTGCAAAGGTAAAACAAGATCGAACGATTGACATACGAAGTTGGGGCTGATGTCCAGCCAATACCAAGGCGCTCCAGAGCAACCACCTCATGCCTAAAGTCTGTAGCAGCATAGAAGCTATCTGGGCATAGAAGAAGCTCTCCAAACTGGGCTTCCACCACACGGCCACCAATGTGAGCGCCACACGGAAGGTGGCAAAAGCCATGGTCGCAATGCCCGACTGAACTTGTCTATGGACACCAGCGAGACCCGCGCTGTAGAGGTTCGTCGGCCATTGGCATGCAAGCGCAACTCCGGCGAGTGCGAGCGCGGTAGCAATCTCAGAGCGATCCAGTGCCTGAGCCTGAACCCAATGCTGCGCGACTGGTACGGAACAGATGATGATGAGCAGTCCGATAAGCAACGCGATAAATGCATATGCCAGCTCGAAGGTTCGCGCCACATCTCGGCCATCAGCCAGAGTTCCAGTTTTTGCCGAAACTTTGGCTAGCTCACGAGTTAGTGTCGCGCCCAGCCCCAAGTCCAGAAAGCCCACCAAAATCGAGAAACTCGCGAAGAGCCCCACCACGCCATAAGCTTCGACGCCAATGAAGCGTAGATACAGTGGTACAGCCAATAGTGCGAGTGCTGCCGCCCACCCCCTGGAAAAAATGGAGATCACGAGTGCACGACGGATTCGTTCCACAATGTTGGTCACTCAGCTATGGCGGTCAAATGTGGTGTAGCCGTGTCTCTTGACAAGTTCATCGCGCTCAGCCGTTTTGAGATCTTCCCATACCATCTCAGCGACCAGTTCGTCGAATGTTATGCGAGGAACCCAACCAAGTTTTTCTCGCGCTTTACTGGCATCACCCAGCAAGGTGTCAACCTCAGTCGGACGAAAGTAACGTGGATCTACACAAACAATTGCGCTATCTTTCTTCTCATGGCCATTGACCCAATAGCCCCTTTCCTCAACTCCGCGGCCCTCCCAGCGCACATCCATGCCCAATTCCTTGGCTGCAGCGTTGACAAAATCTCGCACGCTGTATTGTTCACCGGTTGCGATAACAAAATCTTCCGGTCGGTCTTGTTGCAACATTAACCACTTCATTTCCACATAGTCCTTCGCGTGCCCCCAGTCACGCCTGGCATCGAGGTTGCCCAAGTACATGCATTCCTGCAGTCCCAGCTTAATCCGGGCGAGGGCACGCGTGATCTTGCGCGTGACGAAGTTCTCACCACGAACGGGTGATTCATGATTAAACGAAATTCCGTTACAGGCATAGATACCATAGGCTTCACGGTAGTTAACGGTAATCCAATAGGCATACAACTTGGCTACTGCGTATGGGCTGCGTGGATAGAAGGGTGTATTTTCTTTTTGCGGAATTTCTTGAACCAACCCATATAGCTCCGAAGTTGACGCCTGATAAAACCGTGCTTTCTTTTCCATCCCGAGGATTCGGATAGCCTCCAAAATTCTCAACGCGCCTAGCGCATCTGAATTTGCTGTGTACTCTGGCTCCTCAAATGACACAGCCACATGGCTCTGGGCAGCCAGGTTATAAATTTCGTCCGGTTGAACCTGCTGAATGATCCTAATCAAGCTCGAGGAGTCGGTAAGATCACCGTGGTGCAGGAAAAGGCGAACGTCTTTCTCATGCGGATCACGGTATAGATGGTCGATCCGATCTGTATTAAAGAGCGAGGTTCTACGCTTAATGCCATGCACTTCATACCCCTTGCTCAACAATAACTCTGCAAGGTATGAGCCGTCTTGTCCCGTGATACCAGTAATAAGAGCAATTTTTTTCATTGATGTCTTCCGTACGTATCTTCAAATCTGACGATGTCATCTTCACCCAAATACCTGCCCGACTGCACTTCGATGATTTCTAGCGGTAGGGTTCCGGGGTTGGTGAGTCGATGAACTTCATCCAGAGGGATGCAAGTGGCTTGGTTTTCAGTAAGGGAAAGAACCTTCTTCCCGATGGCAATTTCGGCAGTGCCGGTCATCACAATTCAGTGCTCGGCGAGGTAATGATGTTTCTGCAAGCTTAGGCTCGCTTTGGGCTTGACCTGAATGCGTTTCACCCTAGAACGACCACCTTCGTCGATGCTGTCGTACCAACCCCATCGGCGATATGCTTTGCGGTGCAGCGTTTGCTCTTCTCGTTTTGTTCCCTGCAGCTGGTTGACGATATGTTTAACGTCTTGGCTGCGGGACTTGTCGGCCACTAAGACGGCATCGGACGTTTCCACCACGATAAGGTTTTCTGCGTCCGCTAGGCTAACGAGTCGGCTGGTGGCGTGCACCAAGGTGTTGCGGCTGTCAGTGGTCAGCACCTCACCTAAGTGCGCGTTGCTAGCCTCGTCTTTTGGCAAGACATTCCAGACGGCATCCCATGCACCCAGGTCATTCCAGCCTGCGTCCAGCGGGACCATCTTGATGGGAAAACTGCTGCCTGGGCATTGCTCAATGGCTGCGTAGTCGACGGATTCGGACGGGATAGCAGCAAATTCAGCCTTGCCTAGGCGAACAAATGTGTTGTCTTCGCCCCGCTTTTCCCGGGCGGCTTGGGTGGCCAGCAGGATGTCTGGGCGGCACTGCCCACGTGCTTTGAGCCAGACCGACGCTTTGAGCACGAACATGCCGGCGTTCCAGTAGTAGCCACCATCGTTCAGATAGGTTTGGGCTGTATTGGCATCGGGTTTTTCTACAAATCGCTGAACTAACTGGATTACCTCAGCTTTGCCTTGCAAAGACTTGGCGACTTGTATGTAGCCGAATCCTGTCTCTGGCTTATCCGGCGTCACGCACGGGATGACAATGGTGGCGTTGGCAGCCTCAGCCACCGCTTGTTGCATAGCAGCGGAGAAGGCCGCTGCATTGGCCACCGTTTGATCAGCTGGTGTGACGACTAAAACGGGATCTGTGCTGCCTTCCACGGCCGCCAGTGCTGCCAATGTGAGCGCAGGCGCTGTCTTTCTACTCACTGGCTCCAGAAGTGCGCAGCCGAGTTCAACGCCGATTTCGCGAAGTTGTTCGCATCCCAAGAAACAGTGGTCTTCCCCTGTGACGATGATGGGGGATGCACCTTGTATGTCTGCATTGCCAAGGCTGGCTAGGCGCAAGGCAGCTTGCTGAAACAGGCCTTCGTTGCCAGTCAAGCACAGAAACTGTTTGGGGAAATCAGTGCGGGACAGTGGCCACAACCGGGTACCAGAACCACCGCAGAGAATAACGGGGGTGACTTGAATTAACTTTTCGGAATTCATGCTTTTTGGGTTCCTTGACCGCCAGGCTTTTCAAATTCGGACCTCAGCGCTTGGGTCAAGCTTTCGGCTACCCAACCTTGCGCAGCCGCCCGGCATCGATGTGCATCGACACGGGCTTGAAGAGGATCTCCGGCAGGATGACAGCGCGCGCTCGGCGTCCGACCGAATTGGCATGACATCTTCGGTGCGATAAACCTTAGCAATTCGTCGGGGGTGCTCGTGTTGCATTGCTGTCAGTTGGTTTGGGCAGGATTGATCACCTGTATCAAGCGGTGTTCACCCAGCTCTCAAGTTCGAGCGCTGGCACACGTTCGAACTCCGCGACGTTGTTGGTGACCAGCACTAAGCCTTCGCTGCGGGCATGCCCCGCAATGTGCAGGTCATTCACCCCAATGGGTTGGCCAAGCTTTTCAAGGGCTCCGCGGATGGCACCGTAGTGCTGAGCGGCCTTGGCACCGTAGGGCAGCACCTCCAAGCGGCTGCAGAAGTCCTCGATGGCCGCAAGGTTCTCACTAACGCGTTGGCTTTCCTCAGCGCCGCGCATCAATTCGGCCAGGGTGATTGACGAGATGGCCATTCGACTGGCGTTGGCGTTGAACGTGGAAAGCATCGCAAGCGGGCGGCGCTTCAACACGTAGATGACGATATTGGTATCGAGCAGATAGCGCAACATCAAAGGGCCTCCCGCTCCGGCTGATGCTGTGAGGCACGTTCAGGCAAAAAGTCATCACTCACACGCGGGCCGTTCAGAAAGAAGCTGTCCCAGGACTGACCGAGAGGCGCGATGATGCGCTCGTGCCCTTTGACGCGGATCTCGACTTTGTGGACGCCCTCGGGCAAACGGACGTCCAACGGCAGCCGGACGGCTTGGGTGCGGTTGTTGACGAAGACAGTACCGATGGACATGCTGGACTCCTTACACACTACTATATGGCAATTGTATATAGCAACGCCTGTGAAGTCAGGTCGACGGCTGACGGCACCCAGATCCCTGTGGCCATGCGCAGGACAAGTGTGCGAAGTCGGCGTCTGGCAGCCGTGATTTCATTGCTCAGATCTGTGACGGGTAGAGCTTTGTTTTCGCAACCTGACCACTGCGACCCGTTGGTTTCGTGAGGCCATATGCATTGACCGCCCAAGAGCTCGGCAGAGAATAGAGACAGAAAACGAAGTCCTTGAGGCGGAAAACTGGGTTTTCAACGCAAGGCCGCTCAAGAGGAAATGCGCCAAACGCCGCCATTACGGGGGGGAGCGGGCAAAAAAATCCCGACTGATAAGAGTCGGGATTTTGCATATGGTGGAGCTGGGGGGAATTGAACCCCCGTCCGCAAGCCATTCCCGCGCAGTTCTACATGTGTAGCCGTCTGCTTTGAGTCTCGCCCCTTGAACCGCGCAGCGGCACGCTGCCCAAGGCGCCAGCACCCTTGAATCTCGCCGCCACCGAAGGTGCACCGATGGCAGCCAGCCTATGTGAATGCCCTTGCAGCCAGGACAGCTTGCGCCACCCTGACCCGGCCCATAGGCCAACCGTTGCAAGGCTCACCGGTGTTTAAGCGGCGAGTGCGAAACGTTCGTCGTTTGCAGTTAGTTTGTTTTCTGCGGTTTTACGAGGTAACAGAACCTCGACATGCCCTGCTGCGTGTCCGAACCCACGTCGAAACCGGTGCAGCCCCGGATCCTAGAGTTTACGCCTTTGCCGCGGGTTGCGGTGCATGGCGCGGTGGTCAGGCGCACAGGAGTTGAGCGGTGTTAAGCGCCGTCAAGCCCCCAGCCAGGGAAGAATATCTGCGGGCTGCTGGGCGATGGCGTCGGCCCCCCACTCTTCAATCGGGGCTGCGGCGCCCAGGTAACCCCAAGCAGCGGCTAGGGTGCGCATGCCAGCGGCTTTGCCGGCCTGAATGTCGCGCAGATCGTCGCCCACATACAGGCAACACTGGGGGTCGAGCTTCAGGCGGCGCGCCGCCTCCAGCAGGGGTTCGGGATGAGGCTTGGCATGTGGCGTGGTATCGCCAAAAATGTGTACCGCCGAATCGGTGTGCAGCTGCAGGCCTTCGATCACCGGCTGCCCGAAACGGGTGGCCTTGTTGGTGACAATGCCCCAGGGTAGGCCCCGCTGCTGTAAGCGCTGCAACACCGGCGGCACGGCTTCGAACACGCGGGTTTCTTGCAGCAGGCGCTTTTGGTAGCGCTCAAAGAACTCGTCACGCAGCGCCTCAAAAGCCTCGTGCCCGGGCAGCACCTCGAAGGCCACGCCCATCATCCCGCGTGCACCAGCGCCCGCCATGCGGCGCAAAGCAGCATAGGGCATCGGCGGCAAACCACGGGCCGCCCGCATGTCGTTGGCGGTGCCAGCCAGGTCGGGTGCGCTGTCGATGAGGGTGCCGTCCAGGTCGAACAAAATGGCATCGACAGCAGGCGTGCGGGTTGCATGCAGCATCGATTAGGCCGGCTTTCGGCACGCCACCAGGTAGTTCACGCTGGTGTTACCCGACAGCCAATAGCGCCGCGTCAAGGGGTTGTACTCCATGCCCTTCAAGCCTTGCGGCGCCAGCCCAGCGTCGCGTGCCCACCGGGTGAGTTCACTCGGGCGAATGAATTTGGCGTACTCGTGCGTTCCCCTGGGCAGTAACTTCAGCACATATTCCGCGCCGACGATGGCGAACAAGAAACTCTTGGGGTTTCGATTCAAGGTGGAAAAGAACACCCAGCCACCCGGCTTGGCCAGCTGCGCGCAGGCTCGCACCACCGACGCGGGGTCGGGCACATGCTCAAGCATTTCCATGCAGGTGACCACATCAAAGGCCGCCGGCTGCTCTGCGGCCAGGGCCTCGGCTGACACTTCGCGATACTGCACGTTCTGAACGCCAGCCTCCATCGCATGCAACTGCGCCACGCGCAGGGGCTTGACCGCCAGATCAATGCCGGTGACCTGAGCCGCGCCTTTGCGCGCCATGGCCTCGGCCAGGATGCCGCCACCACACCCCACGTCCAGCACCTGCTGACCGGTGACCGGGGCCAAAGCGTTGATCCACTCCAAGCGCAGCGGGTTGATCTGGTGCAGTGGGCGGAATTCACTTTCCGGGTCCCACCAGCGGTGGGCCAGATCGCTGAATTTGGCGAGTTCCTGAGGATCAGCGTTTAGCATTCGTGGATTGTCCGCGATCGGGCACTCCTCTCGGGGATTGCGGGTAATGGAGCGCTGATGCAGAGTTCCACGTAGGCCTTGGGCGCAGCGTATCGGCGCACACGTTGAGCCAGTTCATCCAAGAGCGGTCGCGCCCTCCTGCACTCGATAAGACCATGGACAAGGGCTGCAGGGCTATGGCCGCTGACGTGCGACGCAAAGCGAACGCAGCCACGGAGGCCAAGGCACTGGGGCGCCGAAGTAAAAAACCCCGCCGGTTGCCCAGGCGGGGTTTGAGACGAGCCGGGCTAAATCAACGCCTGCGCGTGCCGACCACTTCGATTTCCACGCGACGATTCTTCGCGCGGCCTTCGGTGGTCTTGTTGTCGGCCACGGGCTGCTTCTCGCCTTTGCCTTCGGTGTAAATGCGATTCTTTTCGATACCCTTGCTCACCAAATAAGCTTTGATGGCTTCAGCTCGGCGAACCGACAGCTTCTGGTTATAGGCGTCATCGCCCACCGAGTCGGTGTGGCCCACCGCAATGATCACTTCCAGCGCAACGGCGCGCGTCTTGCCGACCAAGTCGTCCAACTTGGCCATGGCTTCCTTCTTGACGACAGCCTTGTCGAAATCGAAGAAAGCATCAGCAGCGTAGGTCACCTTTTCGCTAACTGGGGCTGCAGGGGGTTTGGCTGCAGGGGGTTTGGCTGCAGGGGGTTTGGCGGCCGGGGCCGGGGCCGGGGCCGGACGGGGCGCAGCGGCGGGGGCCGGTGCAGGCGGCGGCTTGACTTCGCCATCGCAGCCGGGGGCGGCCGTGGCGGGGGTCCAGAAGGCGTCGCGCCAGCACAGTTGGCCGGTGCCGTTGCGCCAAGCGGTTCCATCGGTGCTGCGCCAGTTATCAACGGCCCTGGGGGCTGCACCCGAATGTGCGCCGGCCATCGAAGTCATCGGAGCCGCCAGAGCCGCCGTGGCAAACAGCGCCGCAAGCGTCGTCATCTTTTTCATCAAATCTCCTCAAGAGCTGAGCCGCAGGAACCCCTGCCGTGAAGCGAAATGCTTACCCCGTAGAGGATACCAACGGTCACCCCCACGACGGACCGATTCTGCCACCAGCTTTGGGGGGGAGGGTTGCCCACAAGCCCCACGCGGCCCAGTTGGCCATCGCGATAGTACCAGCTCTGTTGTACCAGAACCACACAACCCCCAACCGTAGAATGACGGCGTGCTCTTTTTCAGCGTTTTCCCATGACTTCTTTTGCCAAGGAAACACTGCCCATCAGCCTCGAAGAGGAGATGCGCCGTTCCTACCTCGACTACGCCATGAGCGTAATCGTGGGCCGCGCCCTGCCCGACGCGCGCGATGGCCTCAAGCCGGTACACCGTCGCGTGCTCTACGCGATGAACGAGCTGAACAACGACTGGAACCGCCCGTACAAGAAGAGCGCCCGGATCGTGGGCGATGTGATCGGCAAATACCACCCGCACGGTGACACGGCGGTGTACGACACCATCGTGCGCATGGCGCAAGATTTTTCACTGCGCCACATGCTTGTCGACGGCCAGGGCAACTTCGGCAGCGTGGACGGCGACAACGCCGCAGCCATGCGCTACACCGAAATCCGCCTGTCAAAGATCGCCCATGAAATGCTGGCCGATATCGACAAGCAAACCGTTGACTTCTCGCCCAATTACGACGGCTCGGAAAGAGAGCCGACGGTGCTGCCCGCCCGCTTGCCCAATCTGTTGGTCAATGGCAGCGCGGGTATTGCAGTGGGCATGGCCACCAACATCCCGCCACACAACCTCAACGAGGTGGTGGACGCCTGCCTGCACCTGCTGAAGAACGAAGGCGCCACGATTGAAGAGCTGGCGGAAATCGTACCGGCCCCAGATTTCCCCACGGCCGGGATCATCTATGGCCTCAATGGCGTACGCGAGGGCTACCGCACCGGCCGCGGCAAGGTGGTGATGCGGGCCAAAACCCACTTTGAAGACATCGATCGCGGCCAGCGCCAGGCCATCATCGTCGATGAGATTCCGTATCAGGTGAACAAGAAGAGCCTGTTGGAGCGCATGGCCGAACTGGTGCGCGACAAGAAGCTCGAAGGCATCAGCCACATCCAGGATGAGTCGGACAAGTCCGGCATGCGGGTGGTGATTGAGCTCAAGCGCGGTGAAGTGCCCGAGGTGGTGCTTAACAACCTGTACAAGCAGACCCAACTGCAAGACAGCTTCGGCATCAACATGGTGGCCCTGATCGACGGTCAACCCAAGCTGTGTAACCTCAAAGAGCTGCTGCAGATCTTCTTGGAGCACCGCCGCGAGGTGGTAACGCGGCGCACCGTGTTCGAGCTGCGCAAGGCGCGCGAACGCGGCCATGTCCTCGAAGGCCTAGCCGTGGCCCTGGCCAACATCGATGAGTTCATCGAAACCATCAAGACCAGCCCCACGCCGCCGGCGGCCAAAGCCGCGCTGATGAGTAAGGGCTGGGACTCTTCCCTGGTGCGTGAAATGTTGGCCCGCGCTGAAGCCGATACGGCCGGCGGTCGCCAAGCCTACCGCCCCGAGGGCCTGCCCCGCTCATATGGCCTGCAGCCCGATGGCCAGTACCGTTTGAGCGACGACCAGACCCAGGAGATTTTGCAGATGCGCCTGCAGCGCCTGACCGGCCTGGAACAGGACAAGGTGATCAGCGAGTACAAGGATGTGATGGCGCAAATTGCCGACCTGTTGGACATCTTGTCAAAAGCCGAACGCGTAACCTTCATCATTTCCGAAGAGCTCACCGCGCTCAAACAAGAGTTTGGCCAAACCAAGGCGGGCGCACGGCGTAGCGTGATCGAGCACAACGTGCAGGAGTTGGTTACCGAAGACCTGATCACGCCCACCGACATGGCGGTCACGCTCAGCCACGGTGGCTACATCAAGAGCCAGCCACTGTCGGAGTACCGCGCGCAAAAGCGCGGTGGCCGCGGCAAGCAGGCCACCGCCACCAAAGAAGACGACTGGGTTGACCAGCTCTTCATCGCCAACACCCACGACTGGATCCTGTGTTTTTCCAATCGCGGCCGCGTGCATTGGCTCAAGGTGTGGGAGGTGCCGCAGGGCGGCCGTGCCAGCCGCGGCAAGCCCATCGTAAACATGTTCCCCTTGGCCGACGGCGAGAAGGTCAACGTGGTGCTGCCCCTGACGGGCGAGTTCCGTTCCTTCCCGGGCGACCACTATGTGTTCATGACCACCGCCCTGGGCACAGTGAAAAAAACGGCACTCGATGAATTCAGCAACCCGCGCAAGGCCGGCATCATTGCGGTCGACCTAGACGAAGGCGACCACCTGATCGGTGCGGCACTGACCGACGGCAAGCACGATGTGATGCTGTTCTCAGATGGTGGCAAAGCGGTTCGATTCGATGAAGACGATGTGCGTGCCATGGGCCGCACTGCGCGCGGCGTGCGCGGCATGATGCTCGAAGAAGGCCAGCGGGTGATTGCCATGCTGGTGGCCGAAGACGAAACACAAAGCGTGTTGACGGCTACCGAAAACGGCTTCGGCAAGCGCACCTCGATTGCCGAGTACACACGACATGGCCGCGGCACCAAGGGCATGATTGCCATTCAGCAAAGCGAACGAAACGGCCGTGTGGTGGCGGCTACCTTGGTACGGCCGGCTGATGAAATCATGCTGATCACCGACAAGGGCGTGCTGGTGCGCACCCGGGTGTCGGAGATTCGGGAACTGGGCCGGGCCACGCAGGGGGTGACGCTGATTGCGCTGGACGACGGGTCTAAGCTCAGTGGCCTGCAGCGCATTGCAGAAAACGATGCCGAAGCCGGCGATGAGCCGCCCGCCGCGGGTGACACCGCGCCCCATGAGCCGCCCGTTTAACTTCTCCGCCGGCCCGGCGGCCCTACCCGAGCCGGTGCTTCAGCAAGCTGCAGCCGAGATGCTGGACTGGCGCGGCGGCGGCATGGGCGTGATGGAGATGAGCCACCGCGGCAAGGCCTTCACCTCCATTGCCGAAGCCGCCGAGCGAGACCTGCGAGAGCTGCTGGCGGTGCCCCCCAACTTCCACATCCTGTTCATGCAGGGCGGCGGCCTGGCGGAGAACGCCATCGTCCCGATGAACCTGGCCGGTGTGCCGGGCGGGGTGGGCGCGGTGGACCTGGTGGTAACCGGCGCCTGGTCAGAAAAATCAGCGGCCGAAGCGCAGCGCTACGCGGATGTTGCTGTGGCCGCCAGCACCCAGGCCGGCGGCTACACCGATCTGCCGCCGCCAGCCACCTGGCGGCTGCGCCGGAACACGCGCTATGTGCACCTGTGCTCCAACGAGACCATTCATGGTGTGGAGTTTCAGGAGCTGCCCGACCTGCCCAACCTGGGCTGTGAGGCGCCTCTGGTGGTGGACGCGTCTTCGCACATCTTGTCGCGGCCCATCGATTTCAGCCACGTCGGCCTGGTGTTTGCCGGCGCTCAAAAGAACATCGGCCCGGCCGGCCTGACCATCGTAGTCGTACGCGAAGACCTGCTGGACCGCGCCATGCCCTGCTGCCCCAGTGCCTTCAACTACCGATTGGTGGCCCAGGCCAATAGCATGTACAACACGCCGCCCACCTACAGCATCTACATAGCCGGCCTGGTGTTCCAGTGGCTCAAGGCCGAGGGCGGTATGCCCGCCATGGAGCAACGTGCGCTGCAGCGTTCGGCCCTGCTGTACCGCACAATTGACGAGTCGGGTGGCTTCTATGTGAACCGCGTGGCCCGCGGCGTCCGATCACGGATGAACATCCCCTTTTTCTTGCATGACGAACGCTTGCAGGACGCCTTCTTGGAAGGCGCACAAGCCGCGGGCTTGTTGCAACTCAAGGGCCACAAGAGCCTGGGCGGCCTGCGTGCCTCGCTGTACAACGCGATGCCGCTGCAAGGAGTACAGGCCCTGGTGGCCTACTTGAATGAATTCCAGAGGCGCCATGGCTGATCCGCAAACTCCGCCGTCCGACTCGGCGCCTGCTGCACCTTCCGCGCCTGCCGCGCCCGCCTTGCCTGCCGGCAGTAACGCGAGCCTGGCGCCCCTGCGCCAGCAAATCGATGCCTTGGATGCGCAGATCTTGCACCTGCTGAACCAGCGGGCGCGGGTGGCCGAGCAGGTGGGGCAACTCAAACGCGCCGAAGGCAGCCCCTTCTTTCGCCCTGACCGCGTGGCCCAGGTGATCGACAAGATCACACGAGCCAACGCCGGCCCGCTGCTCAACCAACATGTGACGGCCATCTGGCGCGAAGTGATGAGCGCTTGCCTGGCCCTTGAAGCGCCGCAGCGCGTGGCGGTGCTGGGCCCGCAGGGAACCTTCTGTGAGCAGGCCGCCATCGAGTTCTTCGGCAGCGCGGCTAATTTGATCTATTGCGCCAACTTCGACGAGGTGTTTCACGCCACGGCCGCAGGCACGGCGCAGTTCGGGGTGGTGGGCATTGAGAACTCCACCGAAGGCGTGGTGGCACGCACACTGGACCTGTTTCTGCGCTCACCCGTGCAGGTGGTGGGGGAGGTTAGCCTATTGGTGCGGCACAATCTGCTGCGCCAAATCAACGGCCTGGAAGGGCTGGAAGTGGTGATGGCCCACCCACAAGCCCTAGCGCAGTGCCAGAGCTGGTTGGCCCAGCACCTGCCGCGCGCCGAGCGGCGCGCGGTGAGCAGCAACGCCGAGGGTGCGCGCTTGGCGGCGACCAACCCGGCGTGGGCGGCCTTGGCCAGCGAGCGTGCGGCCGCGCAGTTTGGCCTGCACATCGTGTACCACGCGATTCAGGATGAGGCCTACAACCGCACCCGCTTTTCCATCATCTGCCTGCCGCAAACGCTGGGCACCCCACCGCCTTCGGGAAAGGACTGCACCAGCCTGGTGGTCAGCGTTCCCAATCGGCCGGGTGCGGTGCACGACCTGTTGATGCCGTTGAAGGCACACGGTGTGTCGATGACACGCTTTGAATCCCGCCCGGCCAAGAGCGGCCAGTGGGAGTACTACTTCTACATCGATGTGCAGGGCCATATGGACCAGCCCCATGTGGCGGCGGCCCTGAAGGAGTTGCAAAGCTGCTGCGCCTTCTTCAAGGTCTTGGGCTCTTATCCGGTCAACGATTGAGGCTGGGCTTGCCGCCTATGTCCAACGCCACGCCCGCACAGCCTGCGCCATCTCCACCGGCCTCCTTTGGGCCGGTGTCGTCCACACCTGCGCCCTGTGCGCCTTCGCTTTCTGCCCCTGTGCCCCAAGCGGGGCCCGGATGGCGGCCGCAGCAGGTGGCCGTGATCGGCTGCGGTCTGATGGGAGGCTCTTTCGCCCTGGCCCTGCGGGCGGCATGGCCGGGCACCCGGGTCTGCGCTTACAGCCGCAGCCCGGCCAGTAGCCAGCGAGCCCAGACTTTGGGCATCGTGGACGCGGTGCACAGCAGCGCCGAACAGGCGGCACAGCAGGCCGATTTGGTGCTGCTGGCCGTGCCGGTGACGGCCACCGAAGCCACGCTGCGCGAACTGACGCCCGCCTTGCAGCCGGAAGCCTTGGTCATGGACGTGGGCTCCACCAAACGCGATGTGGTGGCTGCGGCACGCGCCGCAATGGGCGCGGCGGTGCGGCAGTTCGTTCCGGCGCACCCGATTGCGGGCAAGGAAAGCGGCGGCATAGAGCGGGCTGAGCCCACCTTGTACCAAAACCGGCGCTGCATCATCACCCCCCTGCCAGAAAACGACGCGGCCCGGCTGCACCGGGCACAGGCCGTATGGGAGGCGGTGGGCTGCAACGTGGTGCACATGAGCGCGGATCAACATGACCGCACCTTCGCCGCGGTAAGTCACCTGCCCCACCTGCTGGCCTTTGCGTATGTGAACGCGGTGGCGCAGCAGGCCGATGCCGCGCGGCACCTGGCCCTGGCGGGACCCGGCTTTCGGGATTTCAGTCGCATTGCGGGCGGCACCAGCGCCATCTGGCGCGACATCTTCAGCGCCAACCGCGACGAGGTGCTGCAACAGCTGGCGCAATTCGAATCGGCACTAGGGGCGCTGCGCACAGCCCTGGTTGCAGGCGACGATGCCCAAGTGGCGCGCTTGGTTGACGCCGCCTCATCCGTGCGCACCCAATGGATCCTCAATGGCGCTGCGCCGCCCACCGACGACCCAGCCTGAACACAACTCACAGCGCACAGCCCTAAGCTGCGTCACCACTGAGCCCCATGTTTTCGATTCCCCACCTCGACCTGCCTGCGCTGACCGCCGCGGGCGGCACGGTGCGCCTGCCGGGCTCCAAGAGCATTTCCAACCGGGTGCTCTTGCTGGCGGGCTTGAGCGAAGGCACCACTGATGTTCACGACCTGCTGGACAGCGACGACACCGCGGTGATGCTCCGAGCGCTGGAACAGTTGGGCTGCGGGCTGCAGCAACGCAGGCACGACGGCCAAGAGGTGCTAGAGGTTCGGGGTGTGGGCGGGCAGCTGCGCACTGCGCAGGCGGCGCTATTGCTGGGCAATGCCGGAACGGCCATGCGGCCGCTCACGGCCGCGCTGGCCGTCTTGACCACGCTTCAGGGCGGTGAGTTTGAACTCTCGGGTGTGCCGCGTATGCACGAGCGGCCCATCGGCGACCTGGTGGACGCCCTGCGCCAACTCGGCTGCCAAGTGGACGAACTGGGCCAGCCAGGCTATCCGCCACTGCGCCTGCGCGGCGTGGCCGGCGGCGCTCTGAACCTGGCCGCACCGGTGCGGGTGCGTGGCAATGTGTCCAGCCAATTTCTCACCGCCTTGCTCCTGGCCCTGCCCTTGGCCGCGCGCAGCCAAGCGGTGGTGATCGAGGTCGAAGGCGAGCTGATTTCCAAGCCCTACATCGACATCACCTTGGCCCTGCTGCAGCGCTTTGGCGTGAAGGTGCAGCGCGAAGGCTGGCAGCGTTTTACGATTCCCGCAGGCAGCGCCTACCAGTCGCCCGCCCGCATACACGTCGAGGGTGATGCCTCTTCGGCCTCCTATTTCGTGGCCTTGGGCGCCATCGCCGCGGTGGACCAGCCCATCCGCATTGAAGGCGTGGGGGCCAGCTCGATTCAAGGCGACATCCGCTTCGTGGAGGCGGCGCAGGCCATGGGCGCGGACGTGCAGGCCGGCCCCAACTGGCTTTCGGTGCGGCGTGGTGCTTGGCCGCTGCGGGCCGTCGAGCTTAACTGCAACCACATTCCGGATGCAGCCATGACCCTGGCGGTGATGGCCCTGTATGCGAAGGGCACTACGCGGCTGAGCAACATCGGCAGTTGGCGGGTGAAGGAAACCGACCGCATCGCCGCCATGGCCACCGAGCTGCGCAAGGTGGGCGCGCAGGTCGCAGAGGGCCCGGATTGGATTGCGGTCACGCCCCCGCCCCCGCAGGCTTGGCAGCTGGCCAGCGTGCACACCTACGACGACCACCGCATGGCGATGTGCTTGTCGCTGGCGGCCTTCAATCCCTTGGCCGGGGCTCAGCCGGCCGTCGGTGTCCGCATCGAAGACCCGCGGTGTGTGGGCAAGACCTTCCCGGACTATTTCGAGGCGCTGTTCGGCCTGTCGCGTGCGCGGCTGCAGGACATTCCGGTGATCACCATCGATGGCCCGAGTTCGTCGGGCAAAGGCACCTTGGCCGCCCGCGTGGCCGCGGCACTGGGTTGGCAACACCTGGACTCGGGCGTGCTTTACCGCGCCGTGGGCCTGGCCGCGAAGGCTCGCAGCCTGCTGCCCGACGACGCCGCGCAGCCTTTGAACGAAACCGCGCAAGCGCAGGTGGCGGGGGAGGCTGCAGCGCTGGACATCCGCTTTGAAGGCGACCGGGTGTGGATCGACGGCCAAGACCAAAGCGAAGCGGTACGCCACGAAGCCGCCGGCGCCCTGGCCTCGCGCGTCTCAGCGGTGCCGGCGGTGCGAGCAGCCCTGCATCAGCGGCAACTCGATTTCCGGGCGTTACCGGGGTTGGTGGCCGATGGGCGCGACATGGGCACGGTTGTGTTCCCCGACGCAGCCCTGAAGGTGTTTTTGACCGCCGATGCCGCCACCCGCGCCGAGCGGCGGTATAAGCAGTTGATTTCTAATGGGATTTCCGCTAATATTGAAAGTCTTCAGTTAGATTTGGAGGCGCGCGATCTGCGGGATCGCTCCCGCACCATGGCGCCCTTGAAGCCGGCTGAAGATGCGGTGATGTTCGACAACTCCGGTACCAGCATCGAGGAATCGGTGCAACAGGTTCTGCAGTGGTGGGCCCATCGCAGGGCTTGATTCAAGCCCAACGGATGCCACAGGCGGCCGGCCTGCACCCTGCAACGGGGTGCGGTGCTCCACCGGTGGTGGTCGCAACCTAACCGCAGCCTGCGTGCTGCAGCATCCCGGTTGGCCAACCGCCAGCCCCCGAGGAAACCTCATGTCTCAACTCCAAACTGCCACCACCGGCGGCGAATCGTTTGCCGCCCTGTTCGAAGAAAGCCTGCAAAAGCGCGACATGCGTTCGGGCGAAGTGATCTCGGCCGAAGTCGTCCGCATCGATCACAGCTTCGTGGTGGTCAACGCAGGCCTCAAGTCCGAGGCCTATGTGCCCATTGAAGAATTCAAGAACGACCAGGGTGAAGTCGAAGTTGCCGTGGGCGACTATGTGTCGGTGGCCATCGACGCTTTCGAGAACGGCTACGGCGACACCATCCTGTCGCGCGACAAGGCCAAGCGCCTAGCCTCCTGGCTGAGCCTGGAATCCGCACTGGGCTCGGGCGACTTCGTCACCGGTACGGTCAGCGGCAAGGTCAAGGGCGGCCTGACGGTGCTGGTCAACGGCATCCGCGCCTTCCTGCCCGGCTCGCTGCTGGACACCCGCCCGGTCAAGGACTTGTCACCGTTCGAGGGCAAGACCATGGAGTTCAAGGTCATCAAGCTCGACCGCAAGCGCAACAACGTAGTGCTCAGCCGCCGCGCCGTGGTCGAAGCGTCCATGGGTGAAGAGCGCGCCAAACTGCTCGAAACCCTGAGCGAAGGCGCCATCGTGCAGGGCGTGGTCAAGAACATCACCGAGTACGGTGCCTTCGTGGACCTGGGCGGCATCGATGGCCTGCTGCACATCACCGACATGGCGTGGCGCCGTGTGCGTCACCCCTCCGAGGTGGTGACCGTGGGCCAAGAGCTTACCGCCAAGGTGCTGAAGTTCGACAGCGAAAAGAACCGGGTTTCGCTGGGCCTGAAGCAATTGGGCGACGACCCATGGATGGGCGTGGCCCGCCGCTACCCGGCCAACACCCGCCTGTTCGGCAAGGTCACCAACATCGCCGACTACGGTGCCTTCGTGGAAATCGAGCCTGGCATAGAAGGCCTGGTGCACGTGTCCGAAATGGACTGGACCAACAAGAACGTCAGCCCGGCCAAGATTGTGGCCTTGGGCGATGAAGTGGAAGTCATGGTCCTGGAGATCGACGAAGACAAGCGCCGCATCTCCCTGGGCATGAAGCAGTGCAAGGCTAACCCCTGGGAAGAGTTCTCCACCACCGTCAAGCGTGGCGACAAGGTCAAGGGCCCGGTCAAGTCCATCACCGACTTCGGCGTGTTTGTGGGCCTGGCCCAGGGCATCGACGGCCTGGTGCACCTGTCCGACCTGTCTTGGAACGAGCCGGGCGAAGCCGCGGTTCGCAATTACAAGAAGGGTCAGGAAGTCGAAGCCATCGTGCTGGCCGTGGACGTGGAACGCGAGCGCATCTCACTAGGCATCAAGCAGCTGGATGGCGACCCGTTTGCCACCTTCACCACCGTCAATGACCGCGGCGCCTTGGTGTCCGGCAAGGTCAAGACGGTGGACGCGCGTGGTGCGGAGGTCAGCCTGGGTGAGGACATCATCGGCTACCTGCGCGCTTCAGAAATATCACGCGACCGCGTGGAAGACGCCCGTAACCTGCTCAAAGAAGGCGATGAAGTCAACGCCATGATCATCAACATCGACCGTAAGGCACGCTCGATCCAGTTGTCGATCAAGGCCAAGGACAGCGCCGACCAACAAGAAGCGATGCAGCGCCTGACGCAAAACAATGAGCGCGAGGCGGCAGGTACCACCAGCCTGGGCGCCCTGTTACGCGCCAAGCTGGACCAGGGTGGCCAAAGCTGATCGGCCCTGGAAACCACGTCCTTCGGAAAATGCTGCGCGAGGTGTCGGCATGGTGATGACGAGGTCGGAATTGGTGGCGGAGTTGGCTGAGCGATTCGGCCACCTCACGCAGAAGGACACCGACTTCGCCGTCAAAACCATCCTCGACGCGATGACTGAGGCCCTTTCCAAGGGGCATCGCGTCGAGATTCGCGGCTTCGGCAGCTTTTCCATCAACCGCCGGCCGCCGCGTGTGGGGCGCAACCCCCGCAACGGCGAGCAGGTGGTGGTTCCTGAAAAACTCGTTCCCCACTTCAAGCCCGGCAAGGCCTTGCGCGAGGCAGTGGACGCCGGCAAAGCGGTCGCCCCACGGCCCACGCGCTGAATGCGACACTTCAGCCTATGCGGCTGTTGACCTGGCTCCTGCGGGCCTTCATCTTTTTCACCCTCTTCGCCTTTGCGCTGAACAATCAGCAGGGGGTGTCGGTGCGTTGGTTCTTCGGCCTGGATTGGCAAGCACCGCTGGTGATTGTGGTGCTCGTGGCCTTCGGGCTGGGCTGCGCCGTGGGCGTGCTGGCCATGGTACCCGCCTGGTGGCGCCAACGGCGCACACAAGACCCGGCATGACCGAGTTCAACCTGACCTGGCTGCTGCTACTGCCCGCCTTGGGCTTTGCCCTGGGCTGGTTGGCTTCGAGGCTGGACCTGCGACAGGTGCGGCGTGAAGAGCGCGATTCGCCGCGCGCCTACTACAAGGGGCTAAACCTGCTGCTCAATGAACAGCAGGATAAAGCCATCGACACCTTCATCGAGGCGGTTCAGAACGATCCCGACACCACCGAACTGCACTTCGCCTTGGGCAACCTGTTTCGCCGGCGCGGTGAATTTGAGCGATCGGTGCGGGTGCACCAGCACCTGTTGTCGCGTGCGGACCTCAGCAGCGCCGACCGCGACCGCGCGCAATATGCGCTGGCACAAGACTACGCCAAGGCCGGTTTGTTCGACCGCGCCGAAGCCGCCTTCCGAGCCTTGGAAGGCAGCGCTTTTTCGACCGAAGCATGTCGCGCTCTGCTGGACCTGTACGAACGTTCGCGCGAATGGGTGTCTGCGCATGAGATGGCGTCGAAGCTAGAGGCCGCCGGTGCTGGCTCATATGCAGCGCGCATGGCCCACCACCTGTGCGAGCGGGCCGAGGAACGCAGTGCAGCGGGTGCACATGCCGAGGCCTGGGAATGGCTGCAGAAGGCTCAAGCCTGCGCCCCCATGACAGCTCGCCCGGTGGTGATGATGGGCCAGTGGCAGGTGCGCCAAGGGCAGGTGGAACAGGCGCTGGCCACCTGGGCGGGCCTGCTGCGTCTGCCGCAGGCACCAGTGGCCCTGGTGGCCGATGAAGTGGTGCGTTGCGTGCAGCCGTTGGGTAGCGCCCTGATTGATCGCGCCCTGCAGCTGCTGCGCCAGGCCTACACGACCCAGGAGAGCCTCGCGGTGCTGCAGGCCATCAACACCCTGGCACCAAGCGAGGCCGGCCCGACCCTGAGAGCCCACCTGACCCGGCAGCCCAGCCTGTCAGCTGCTGCAGCGGTGCTCAAGCTGCCGCCCGAGCAATGGAAGGACCAGGATTTGAAACCGGTGCGCGAGGCGCTGGAGCGCAGCACCCTGCCCTTGCAGCGCTACCGGTGCGCGGCCTGCGGATTTGAAGCGCAGCGTTACTTCTGGCAGTGCCCGGGTTGCCTGAGCTGGGACAGCTATCCGCCGCAGCGAATCGAGGAACAGTAAGACGCCACCTGTTGCACCGCAGCCGACACCTCATCGAAGGACGGTTGCTGCCCCTTGCCCCCCAAAGACGCGCCCGGCCCATTGCCGATGATGCCGGTCAGGCCCGGTTCATGATCACAGTAGATGCCCACCACCGGACGGCCCAGGGCTGCGGCCACATGCGCAAAGCCGGTGTCCAGCCCCACCACAAGGCGCGCACCGGCCAACACGGCAGTGGCCTCCTGCACGGTGAGGAAGGGAGGCACCCAACCGTTGCAGCCTTGGGCGATGCGCTGCGCCATGTCCTGTTCAGGCCCGCTGCCCCACAAGACCACCGGGTTCAAGCCTTGTGCCCGCAGCCCGCGTCCAATTGCTTGCCAATGGGGCTCAGGCCAGTGCTTTTCTGGGCGGCTGGCGTTGGGAATCAAGACGGCGTAGGGCTGCTGCAGCTCCAGGCGGCCATCGGGGACGAGTTGCTCCAAACCGAAGTCTGGCGTGGGCAGCTCGTTGCCCATGGCCACAAGCGAGGTGGAACAACCCTTCGCAGACGACAACGCCGCTGCGGCCAACAAGCGGCAGCGCGTGACCGCGTGCAGCTTGGGCGACACCGAATAGCGGTGCGTGTAGAGCAGGCTGGCTAGGGGTTCGCGGATGCTGCGCAGGTCAAAACCGGCCACCAGCACGCCAGCACGACGGGCCCATAACGCACTTTTGAGCAGCCCTTGCGCGTCGATCACCAAGTCATAGCGCTCACGCCGCAAGCTATCGACCAGTTGCCCCATGGCCTTCCAGGTGGCAGCTTGGTGCAGGCCGCTGCGCCACTTGCGCCAGGGCAGGCGGTGCACTTGGGTAACCGCGCGATGCAGGCCTGGTAGGGCCGCAAAGGCCGGTTCCACCAGCCAATCGATTTGGGCCTGCGGGCATAGTCGCTGGAGGTCGCTGGCCATGGGCAGGGCGTGCACCACATCGCCCATGCTTGAGGTTTTGACGATCAGCAGCTTCAACGCTTGGCCGCTTCAGCAACCAGCACCGGGTTGAACCGCGGGTCGTTGTACATCTTAAACTGGCGGTACACCTTGAAATAGGCGCGACCGGCCAGGCTGTCGGCCAGCATAGCGTCCAAGCAGGTGGCCAGGTCACGCCGCTGCTCTTCAAGCCGCTCAAGCTTGATGCGGCTGGCGCTGCGGTGGGCTTCGTCCACATCCTGGCGCTGGGCTTGCTGACGCATCGCGTGCACCTTGAGCGCCATGATGGACAGTCGGTCCACCATGCTGCCGGCAGTCTCGCTGTTCAGGCGTGCACCGGCTGGCGCGCGGGATTGCGGAGCGTCGCTGCGCGCCGACTGCGCATCCACGAGGCCCAGGCACTGCAGCAACCATTCGTCGACCCGCTCGGTGGCGTCGTTGCGCACTTGGTTGTAACGGTCGATGGCTCGCTTGTTGGCGGCAATCTCGGCATCGGCCACCTGGGTGCGCCGGGCCAGGTCCTCTTGGGCCCACAGCAGGCTGTTGTAGCGGTGGTTGGTAGTGACCCAATGCCAAAGGACTTGTGTTTGCGTGGGGTCCGATGCTGCGGCTTGGGCCACCGCAGGATGGGGCTCGGCCACCGGGGGCCAATCGGCTTGGGCCAGCAGACGGTCCTGCAGGGCCAGCACATCGGCGGCCACCAGGGGAGGGTGTGGGGGAGCAGCTGTGGGGGTGCCTGGGGTGGCGGCGGAGGCGGCCATGGCGTCGTTTTGTATGATGAAGCAAGGATTATCACGGGTGCGATGCCGCACCGATCGATGCGGCCCCATCTGCCATTGCCCCCCAACCGACTGCGCGTCATGCATGTGGCCAGCGGTGGCTTTTCCGGTGCCACCCAAGTGGCACTCGACCTGACCGTGGGCGGGCAGGCCCATCATGAAACCCTGCTGGTCTTGCGCCAGAAGCGGCGTACCCCAATGGCGCGGGTGCAAGCGCTGCGCGAACAGGGGGTGCCGCTCGAGTTGGTCACCGGCTGGAACCACCTGTCCACCATACGGACGCTGAACGCACTGTGCCAGCGTTGGAAGCCTGATGTGATGGTCGGACACGGTTTTCCCGAACACCTGCTGGCCCGCTGGGCTGCAAAGGGTGCAAGCGTGCCGGTGCTGGTACAGGTTGAACACAATATGCGCGAGCGCTACAGCGCCTTCAAGCGCTGGCAGGTTCGCCAACTGGCACCGCACACCGCCGCATTCGTGGGAGTTTCTGAAGCGGTTTCGGGTGTCTTGCGCGACATGGGGCTACCGGCCCAGCGGGTGCGCACCCTGCGTAACGGCACAGCCCTGCACCCGTTTGCCCAAAGCGAAACGCAGGCGTGGTTGCAGCGCGAACCGGCCTTGTTCATGGCCGCACGATTTGGTGCCCAGAAAGACCATGACACCCTGATCCGAAGCTTGGTGCCGCTGGCACGCGACCACGGGCTGCGCCCGGCCTTGCGGCTGGCCGGCGGCGGCTCGGCGCGCCACCTGCAGGCCGCGATGGCCCTGGTGCACAAGTTGGGGCTGCAGCAGCAGGTCCATTTTTTGGGCCATCGCGCCGACGTACCGCAACTGCTCATGCGCCACCAGGTGGCGGTGCTCAGCACCCACTACGAAGGCATGCCCCTGAGCTTGGCAGAAGCCATGGCCGCAGGTTGCGCGGTGGTGGGCTCGGATGTGGCAGCGGTGCGCGAAACCCTGGGCGATGGGCGCTGGGGCTGGCTGGCCCGCGCAGGCGACCCACAAGCCTGGGCCGACACCCTGGCCACGCTGTGGCGCGACCCATCGGCGGCGGCCGAGAAGGCGGCTCAGGCGCGCGCCCATGCACGGCTGGCGCTATCGCGCGAGCGCATGGTGGGCGAGTACACCGCCCTCTTCGATGAACTCGGTGGACGCGGCAGCGCGTCGGCCACATCACCCAAGCCCATGGGGCGACCCTGGCTGAGCGTGTTGATCCCCGCCCACAACCCAGGCCCCTACTTGGACGAAGCCTTGCAATCAGTGCTTGCTCAAGTCGATACACACGCCGAGGTGCTGGTGTTCAACGATGGCAGCACCGACCAAACCGCCGAATGCCTTGCCCGCTGGGCGACCGCGCAAGAAACCGCACACACACAGGGCCGAGGGCCAAGGCTGCAGGTGTGGCACCAGGCCCACAGCGGCGGCGTGAGTGTCGCCCGCAATGCCTTACTGGCAGCGGCTCGAGGGCAATGGCTGTGGTTCTTGGACGCCGACGACCGTCTGCGGCCGGGTGCGGTGGCACAACTGCGCCGCCTGGTGCAGCAGCAGCCTGAACTGCAGGCGGTGGTGGTGGACCATGCGGTGTGGCGTGACGCACCCCGCTGGAAACACCGCCTGCGCGGCGAAGGCCACCGGCGCAGCCTGCCCCAACCCAGCGGTGCGGTGCCTACACCAAGCGCCTTGCTGCACGGCTTGATGCAGGGTGGCCAATGGCACGTTTGGGGCAAGGTGATCCGCGCCGATGCGTGGCCAGATCACCTGCGCTTTCCAGCCCAACGGGTGTTCGAAGACCTAAGCGTAGTGCCGCGCCTGATGGCCGGCATCAAGCACGCCTGGTACCTCGCCGAGCCCCTGATCGACTACCGCAGCAACCCGGGCAGTATCCTGGGTTCGATGAACCCGGCCAAGCTGCGCGATTGGGCCCTGGCCTTGGACGACCTGTCCACCGCGCCTGGCTTCGATGCAGCCTGGGCCGACTTCACCGTGCAGCAAGCCCTGCGGCTGTACCGTGTGGCGCAGCGGCTGCAGGTGCCGCTGCCCTGGTGGCCTGATTGGTGGGCAGCCCTGTGCGAACGCCAAGCGCTGATTCCCCAAACCTGGTCGCGGTGGCCGCTGCAGCCGCGGCGATGGGCTGCCTGGCTGCAACTGCGCCGCCTGCAGGCCCAGGGGCACAAGGGGCAAGCCTGATGCAGGTCTTCAAGATGTTCATGGCTTTGGCCCTGCTGTGCACCGTGGTGGGTCCGCTGCGCACCGACCTACCCTCGTGGGCATGGAGCTGGTATTTGTTGGCTGCTGGGGTGGCTTGCATCGCCTTAATTTCCAGCCCCAGACAGGTGGCGGCGTCCTCTGAGTCCGGGGGGGTGTGGGCCGAGCGATGGGGTACTCAGGGCCTGGGGCATCGCTTGCAGCCTGCCTTGGCCTTGCTGCTGGCAACGGGGGTAATCGACCTGTTGATGTGCCTTTGGCACGGTGGGGGTTGGGACATCTTGCGCCAAGACGGCAAGGTGATCCTGGCCCTGCCCATGGCCTGGGCGGTGACGGCGCTGTTGGCGTTCAGCAAAGGGCTGGCGGGTGAACCTGGGGCTCTTCATGAAGCCTTGTGTTGGGCCCTGGGCCTTCAACTGGTGGTGGCCTTGGCGGTGGCCCTGTGCTGGCCACGGGCTTGGCTGCCGGCTACGCCCATCCCCTGGGCCACGGCGGTGGCTTTGAGCATGGCAGTGTTGGCCCCGTTGGTCGGCGCGCCGCGCGGCGACGCGCCACCCTTCCCCGAAGGCCTTGCCTGGCGCGTCGGCCTGGGCTTGGCGGTGCTGGCCGGGGCGGTGGCGGTGGTGCTCAGCCGCAGCCGTGCGGCCTGGCTCATCCTGCCTTGGTTGGGAATGTTGGCGGTGGTGTTCGCGCCGCGCCGCTGGCCCACCGCTGCTGGCGTCTTGGCCTTGGGTGCCATCACCGTGGGGGCGGGCCTTTGGTACGACAGCCTGCAACCGGTGCAGGTGGAGCGCGGCATGCGCCTGCTGGATTTACTGCAGGAGTTGACCCAAGAGGGCCAGCCCGATGCCAATACCTCGGTGGGCTCGCGTTTGGTTCTATGGGAAGCGGCTTGGAACAGCCTGTGGGCGCACCCCTGGGCCGGCATTGGCATCGAGCAACGCGTGGCCCTGGTGCAATCGGTGGTACCGCCTGAAACCCTGCGCGATGTGGCGCCGTTGGTGCACGTGCACCAGCAGTTCCTCAACCAAGCGGTGGACCACGGCCTGCCCGGTTTGTTGGCCGCACTCCTGGGTGCGGCTGCACCCTTCGCCCTAGCCTGGCGTGCGGGCAGCCGCACCATGCGCTGGCAGTGCCTGGGTGTGGGCGTGGTGCATGGCGTGGGCCTGATGTTCAATGCCAACATGACACATGGCACCTATGCGGTGAACCTGGCCTTGTCGCTAATGGCCATTGTTTGGATGCAAGCCAGCACCGACGCGGCCAGGGCAGGCCGTGCTTGAACCAGGACGGCCGCTCATCGTGCGCCTGCGTAACTGGGTGGGCGATGTGGTGCTGAGCACCCCGGTGCTGCTGCGCTTGCAGGCTCAAGGCTATGGGCTCACCCTTGTGGGCAAGGGCTGGGCCACAGACCTCTTGGCCGGCTTCGGGTGGCCGGTGCTGCGCCTTGGAGGCACACACCGCGCACGGGTTGCGCAATTGGCCCGATGGCGACGCGAAGTGGCCCATGAGCGCTGGGGGTCGCCGCGGGGCATCAACGCCATCAGCTTTCCCTACTCGACCTCCAGCGCCCTGGAGTTGCGCCTAGCCGGGCTCAAGGCCATCGGCTACGACGGCGAAGGCCGCACCCTTCTGTTACACCGTTCATGGCCCCGCCCACGGCTGGGCCAAGCAGGGCATGAGTTGCAGGTCTACTGGCGCCTGGGCCAAAGGCTGCTGGGCACCGATGAGCCGCCACCGTCTGCGCTGCAGTGGCCGGTGGCAGCACGACACCAAGCGCAGGCGCAGGCGCTGATGCAGTCGCACAGCCTGGGCCCAGGCTTCCTGATGCTGTGCCCCTTTGCCGGTGGCACCTTCGAGGGCCAAGACAAACGTTGGCCATATTTCGAAGCCTTTGCCCGTGAGGCTCAAGCCCGCACCACACGTCCCCTGGTGTTGTGCCCAGGTCCAGGCGAAGAAGACGAGGCCCTGCAGCGTTACCCGGGCGCGCTTGTGTTACCGCAGGTTGATCTGGGCACCTGCTCCGCGCTGATGCAGCAGGCCTCGGCCATGATCAGCAACGATACCGGGCCTGGTCACTTGGCCGCAGCGGTGGGCGTGCCCTTGGTGTCGGTGCTGGGCCCCACCGAACCGGGTCACTGGGGGGCTTGGGGCCCCACGGTGCACGTGGTGCGGCACTGGCCGCGCTGGCCCACCGTGGACGAGGTGTGGGCGGTCACGCAAGCGGCAGCAGCACCTTAAGGCGGGTCGGGGTGCTGCATCGGTTAGAGTGTCTGCAGGTGCTGCGCTGGCCGATTGGGGTATCGCTGGCGCTGCTGATGGGTGCCGTCTGCGCAACCGCTCCGCCGCGGGACCACACCTTCGGGGCGGCACCCCGTGCAGCCTCCAAAGTGATCGACCTCAACCAGGCCACGCGCGCTGAGATCGAGTCGGCTCGGGCGGTGGGCGTAGAACTGACCGAGCGGCTGCTTCAGGCGCGCAACACAGCGCCCTTCGCGGACTGGCAAGACCTGCACCGCAGGGTGAAGGGCGTCAGCCGCAAGGCCTTGGAAGGCTTTGCGGAGGCGGGCTTTCAGATCAAAGGGCAGGCCCCGGCGCTGCAGCGTTGAAGCGCGGGGCTGCTGACACCGGCAGCGCGGGCGTCGCGGCTTCGGTTGGCCAGCCAAAGAAGCGACGGACATCGGCTTCGCGCCGCAGGGTATCGGCTTTGCCCAGCGCAATCAGCTCAAGGGTGTAGGCCGACTCAAACAAAAGGTAGCTGGCCAGAGCCGAACCTTTGGCCCCCTGCCCCAAGCCTGAGACGCCCACACCGCGCAGCAAGGTACGCACCGCCGGCGGCAAGGCATTGAGATGACGACCGGCCATATCGTCCAGGCGTTGCGTGGGTGCAATCACCAAGACCTGCAGGGGCTTGAGCGCAGTTTTAGAGCGGGCCTCCTCCGGCACAAGAGCCAAGGTTCGATTGACGCGTTCCAGCCGCTCGACATCCACTGCCAGCGCATCCAAGAAGATATTCGACAGCGCGTGGCCTGCGATCTGTGCAAGGCTTGGATAGTCATCACTGACCACACGGCGCTCAGGAGGCTCATGCATGCGGCCGGAGCCAATCACCAAGATGCGCTCAGCCCCCATGTGCACCGCCGGCGAGATGGGGGCGCTTTGCCGCATAGAACCATCACCAAACCACTCCCATTGACCCATGAGTGGCAAACGCACCGAAGGAAAAACGAAGGGAATGGCCGAAGAGGCCAGCAGGTGGTCCAAGGTGATGCGGCTGCGAAACGCTAGGCGGTGCGACCGTGTCCAAGGCGCGATCTCCCGCGTGGCTTCATAGAAGGTGACATGGTCGCCGCTGCTGTAGCTTGAAGCGGTCACCGCCACGCCCTGCAAATGTCCCTGGGCCATCACTTCACGCATGCGCTGCAGGTCCACTGTCTGCTGCAGCAGAGCCTTCAGGGGTGCGTTGTCCAGCAAGGACCGGGGCCGCGCTCGGCGCCAACGCGCAATGGCCCAGCCCACAGTAAACATCGTCAACCAACGCGCGCCGGTGCGTACCACACCCAAGGCATCAGCGCGATAAATCTGTTCAGCTCGAAATCCGGCCCAGGTGTCTTCAAGCATCTGCACCGCCAGCTCGAAGCGGTCAGCCTGGCAGGCCAGTACGGCGCCGATGATGGCGCCGGCCGACGTACCTGCAATCACGGGAAACGGGTTGTCGCCAGGCGCACCGCTGGCGCGCCGGATGTGTTGTATGGCGCTGAGCACGCCAACCTGATACGCGGCTCGTGCACCACCCCCTGTGAGCACCAATCCCGTCAACGGTGGTGGCGAAACCCGGCTGGCACCCATGCGTTGTTCAAGGGCCTGCTCAGAGGCTGGGCTCATGGTGAGCGCCTAGCGGGGACCCTGTTGGGGTGATCAGCGGCGGGCGCTGAGGTTATGCGGTTGGCCATGCTGCTGCTTCAAGTCGCCGGTGCAGCCGCTTCGTACACAACCTGCGCTTGACCCTCATGCGCCAGGGCACACCAACGTGCCAGGGCTTCATCGGCTGGCCAAAAGCGCGAGCGCTCGCCCAGGTCCAACTCGCCTACCGCACCCGTAGGTTCGAAGTCTTCGCCTTGAAGTGCCGCTTGCTTGGCTTGCCCTGCAGACCCTTCTGAGCCCTGCGCCGAATCAACAGCAGCGGGCACGCGGAGCACTTTCACCCGCACCCGCAGGCCCTGCCGCGTGTCGCCCTGTTCTGAGCTGCGCACCACGGGCGGCCACAAGGCCAAGACGTCTTGCACCGGAAGGCGGTCGGATTGAACCGTGATGGACAAGTAACGTCCAAAGCGCGCCCGCGCCGCAGGCAGGCTGAAGACCTGTTGCACATTCAGGCGCAGGCCACCGCTTTGGCGGTCGGGCTGTAATTTGCCTTGGGCAATGATCAGCTCGTCTTCCCTGAACAGGTCTTTGTGGGCATCAAGCACACGCTCATCGGCCACGGCCTCGATCGTCTCGCTTTGGTCGTCTAGCCGCAGCACGCCCAGGCGGCCGCGCTGGGCGTTGACCACCTTGATCTCGCCTACTATGCCCGCCACCAACACCGGTTCGCGCGAATCGCTCAACTCTGCAATACGGCGCGGGACGAAGCGGCGGACCTCTTGAGCATATTGCTCAAACAGGTGGCCGCTGATGTAGAACCCCAGCGCCGACTTCTCAGCCATCAGGCGGTCGCGCAGGCCCCACTCGGGAACGTGCACCAGCTCGGGCTCGTGCATGCTGGAACCGTGGGTATCGCCGAAATCAAAGAGGCCTGCCTGCAGCGCGTTAGCCTGCTGATCATCGGCCCACTCGAAGGCCAGTGCCACACTGGCCAGGGCGCGCTCCCGTTCGGGGTGCAGGGCATCGAGAGCGCCCGCCTTGATCAAGGCCTCGACCACGCGCTTGTTGACCTTGCTACGGTCTACGCGCACCGTCAAATCAAACAAGCTTTTGAAGGGCGCAGCACCTTGGCCCTCATGGGCGCCCGTGCCATCGCGCGCAGCCACGATGGCTTCAATCGCGCTACGCCCGGTGCCTTTAACCGCACTCAGGCCATAGCGAATGCGGCGGTCGCCTTCTCGGCCTGGTGCAGGCGTAAAACGCCAGCTCCCCTGATTGATGTCCGGCGGGTCAAAGGTCATACCGAAGTTCTGCACTGCGTCTTGGCGCAGCACCTTAAGCTTGTCGGTGTCGTCCAGCTCAATGGTCATATTGGCCGCAAAGAACTCGGCCGTGCAGTGCACCTTTAGCCAGGCGGTGTGATACGCCAAAAGGGAATAGGCTGCGGCATGGCTCTTGTTAAAGCCGTAGCCGGCAAAAGTCTCCATTTGGTCGAAGACCTCATCGGCCTTCTCCGCGGAGATGCCCTGATCTGCGGCACCCTTGCGAAAGATCTCGCGGTGCTGCGCCATCTCTTCGGGCTTTTTCTTGCCCATGGCGCGGCGCAGCAGGTCGGCCCCACCCAGGGAGTAGCCGCCCATCAACTGCGCAGCCTGCATCACCTGTTCCTGGTACACAAAGATGCCGTAGGTTTCCGCAAGCACCTTCTCCAAGAGCTTGTGGGCATAGCTGATGGGCTCTTTGCCGTGCTTACGCGCACAGAAGCTCGGGATGTTTTCCATGGGGCCCGGACGGAACATCGCATTCAGGGCAATGAGATCTTCCAGCCGGGTGGGCTTGGCGTCGCGCAGCATGGCTTGCATGCCGCGGCTTTCAAATTGGAACACCGCTTCGGTCAGCCCTTCGGCGAACAGCTTGTAGACCCGTGCATCGTCCAGTGGCAAGGTCTCGTATTGAAAGCCAGCCAGCTCGGGCCGCCGGGCCACAATAAAGTCTTTGGCCAGCTCCAAGATGGTCAGGGTGGCCAGGCCCAAGAAGTCGAACTTCACCAGACCGATGGCCTCGACATCGTCCTTGTCATATTGGCTGACCGTTGCGTCACTGCCAGGTTGCTGATACAGCGGGCAAAAGTCGGTGATCTTGCCCGGCGCGATCAGCACACCGCCGGCGTGCATGCCCACATTGCGCACCATGCCTTCAACCCGGCTGGCCAGGCTCAGAAGCTCAGCCACCTCTTCCTCGGCGGCCTCGCGCTGTTCCAACTCTGGCGCCTCCAGGCGCGCGTAGATGACGCCGTTTTCCGGCTCTTCCGGCACCTTGGCCAGGGTGACAGTTTTGCCCGGCTGTATAGGAATCAGCTTGGCGATGCTGTCCACATGGCCGTAGCCCATGCCCAGCACACGGCCCACATCACGCAAGGCGGCCTTGGCCGCCATCGTGCCAAAGGTGGCAATTTGGCTGACCGCATCGCGCCCGTACTTATCCTTAACGTACTCGATCACCCGGTCGCGGTTGGCCTGACAAAAGTCCACGTCGAAGTCGGGCATGGACACCCGCTCGGGATTGAGAAAGCGCTCAAACAGCAATTCGTAGCGTAGCGGGTCGAGGTCGGTGATGCCCAAGGCGTAGGCCACGAGCGAGCCCGCACCAGAGCCTCGGCCCGGCCCCACTGGACATCCATTGTTCTTGGCCCATTGGATGAAGTCCGACACGATCAGGAAGTAGCCAGGAAAGCCCATCTTCAAAATCGTGTTGATTTCAAATTCAAGCCGCTCGGTGTACGGCGCACGCGCGCGCTCGCGCTCAGCGGGGTCGGGTAACAGACGCTGCAATCGCTGCTCGAGCCCCTCGAAGGAGGCCTGCCGGAAGTACTCGGCAACGGGCATGCGGGTGCCATCGGCCTGAACCGGTGTGGGGAAGTCGGGCAGCTGCGGTTTACCCAAGACCAGGCTCAGGTTGCAGCGCTGCGCGATTAGCAGCGAGTTCTGCAGCGCGGCTGGCACATCGGCAAACAGCGCCTGCATCTGCGCCTGGCCCTTGAAGTGCTGCTCGGGTGTGAAGCGCTTGATACGCTTGGGATTGGTGAGTGTCTCGCCTTCGGCCACACACACCCGGGCCTCATGCGCCTCGAAGTCTTCAGCCTTCAGAAACTGCACCGGGTGTGTGGCCACCACCGGCAGGCCCAGCTGTGCAGCGAAGGCCACCGCCGCTTGAACATACGCTTCCTGCTGCGGCAGCCCGGCACGCTGAATTTCGACATAAAAGCGATTGCCGAAGGCCTCACGGTAACGCTGGGCCAGAGCATGCGCGCGTTCGGTGCCACCATCGAGCAAGGCTTGACCCAAGGCGCCACCCTCGGCGCCCGACAGGGCAATCAGGCCTTCGCTGCGCGCGGCCAGCCAGTCCCATTTCACCCAGGCTTGCGCGCGGTTTACATTGCCGGTCCAGGCCCGGGCAAGCAGGTCGGACAGGTTCAGGTAGCCGCGAGCGTTTTGCACCAACACCAGCAACCGTGTGGCCGGGCGGTCGCTGCCGGCGTCTGGCTCCATCCACAGGTCGGCGCCGATGAGTGGCTTGACCCCTTGGCCGCGGCAGGCGCGGTAGAACTTCACCGCGCCAAAGAGGTTTGCCAGGTCGGTGATGGCCAGGGCCGCCTGGCGATCCTGCGCGGCTGCAGCTGCGGCTTCGTCGATACGCAAGGTACCGTCAACAACGGAAAACTCGGTGTGGGTGCGCAGGTGTACGAAGGCCATCGTGCGATTGTAGGAAAGCGTGCAGCGGACACGCCGGTGACTTCTAAGCTTGACAAAGCAGCGCGGTGCCGTGGTAGCCCGTCCTTCGCGCTGCGTTGGCAGCCCTCCTAAGATTCAGTGGTGATCGCTGTTTTTAAATGTCGCAGCTTACCGCTTAGTGCCCCTGCAAGACCTTATGGTTTGGTAGGCAGGTCTGCTGCGAGCCTGCGAGCTGCGCAGCGCTTAGAGCTCAAAGGTACGGTGCTGTTGGCCCAGGAGAACTGGAGCGCGCAGGTTCCCTTCAAGCGGCTGGGGGGGTGAAGATCAAGCGGGAGGTCATCCGCATGAACCAGGCGGCGGTGGTACCGGCGGCCCGGCTTGCACCGGCCGTGGATACAGCCACGCTGGTGCGTTGGCTGACACAAGGGCGCAACGACCAGAGCCGCCCGGTACTGACCTTGGACACCCGCAACCGCTTTGTCGTGAATGAGGGTACGTTTGACGTGCCCTTGACTGGAACCTGTCGAAGTTCAGCGACTTTCGGCAAGCTTTGGCCCGACACGCCGACAGCCTGCGCGACAAAACCGTGGTGAGCTTTTGCACCGGTGAGATCCGCTGCGAAAAGGTCGCCTTGGTCATGCAAAACGCGGGGCTGGAGCACGCCTTGCAACTTGAGGGCGGCATCCTGCAGTACTTTGAAGACACCAGGGGTGCGCCCCATCGGTATGGCCGCTGGGTGGTCTTTGACGAGCGCGATTCCCCAGACGCTGAGCTTCGCTCCCGAGCGGGACCGGCCGGTGTGGCTTGGAGTTTGGGGTCTGGGGTCTGGGGTCTGGGGTTTGCCCAAGCGCAGGCTGCTTAAGCCGCGGTGCCACGCCGCTGGCGCAGCGCCTCGTACAAGCACACCGCCGAGGCTACCGACACATTGAGGCTTTCCACCGCACCAGCCATCGGAATATGTACCAGCTCATCGCACGTCCTGCGGGTCAGCTGTCGCATGCCAGGCCCTTCGGCGCCCAATACCAGGGCCACCGGCCCACGCAGGTCGAGGTCGTAGAGCGAACGTGGCGCATCGTCGCTGGTGCCGATGACGCGAATCTGCCGTTCCTTCAATTCGCCCAGCGTGCGCGCCAAGTTGACCACCATGAAATAAGGGACCGTCTCAGCCGCGCCGCTGGCCACCTTGGCCACAG
>VGHB01000019.1 GCA_016868355.1 Betaproteobacteria bacterium
GTGGTGCTTGCTTAACGATAAGCGATCTGACCTCGAAGGTCCCTCTGCACAACCGGCGGGAAAGCGCCCCCAGCAACAAGAGCCTGCCCAGGCGGGGGGCCGTTGGGATGTCGAGCATGGGCGATGGACTGGAGGCTGCGAGGGTTAAAGACTTCGCAATGGTGGCACGGCGGTGGCTCAAATCTTGATCCCCAGCGGGGCCCGCCCAATAATCGTCTGCGATGCCCCGCAACCTTTCCAAATCGCGCCTGATCGAGTTTCGGCAGTGCCCCAAGCGGATGTGGCTGCAGATCCACCACCCCGAGCAGCGCCAGGCCGACCCCGACACGCAAGCCCGGATGGACATCGGCAACGAAGTGGGCGCCCTGGCGCGCACCCTGCTGGCCCCGGCTGGCGATGGCATCTTGTTTGATACGCAGCAGGAAGGTTATGCCGCCGTCTTCGAGCGGTCGATGGTGTCACTGCAAGCGCGCCGCCCCCTGTTCGAGGCGGGCTTTCAGCATGGGTCCCTGTTTGCGTTGGTAGACGCCCTGCTGCCCACCGATTCCCCCGCGGGCTGGCGCCTCATCGAAGTGAAGTCCTCTGCCAACGTGAAAGACCACCAACGCGACGACCTGGCCATTCAAGCCTTCATCCTGCGCCAAGCCGGTGTGCAGCTTGAAGCGGCGGCCGTGGCCACCATTGATTCCACCTGGGTGTATCCCGGCGGGGGGCACTACCAGGGGCTGTTGAAGCAAACCGACTTGCTCGACGAGGCCCGGGCGCGTGAGGCTGAGGTGCAGGATTGGCGTGATGCGGCCCTGCAAGTCTGCGAACAGCCCGAGCCCCCCAGCGTGGCCATGGGGGCCCAATGCACGGCGCCCTTCGCCTGCCCCTACACCCAACACTGCCAGGCCGCCGCAGCGCCCGCTGATGCAGGGATTACAGCGCCCATTGAATGGCTGCCTGGCCACCAATCTTCAGGACTAAGGGCGTTTGTGACCACTCACAAACCGCGCTCGATGGCGGAATTGCCCGATTCGCTGTTGTCGCCCATGCAACGCCGCGTGAAGCACGCCACCCTTTCCAACACCCCCTGGGTGGACAGTGCCGCCCTGCAGCCGCTTTTGAAGGGCTTGGCTTGGCCCTTGCACTTCTTGGACTTTGAAGCCGTTCAGTTCGCCATTCCCCGCTGGGCCGGAACCCGACCGTTTGAACAGATTCCCTTTCAGTACTCGCTGCACACCCTTGAATCTGACGGGCCCCAAGGCAGATTGACCCACACCGACTTTCTGGACTTGTCAGGCCAAGACCCGCGAAGGCCATTGGCACAGCAGTTGGCCAGCGACCTCGGCAACAGCCAAGGTTCGGTTCTGGCCTACAACAAGGGCTTTGAAGGCATGGTGCTGCGCGCCTTGGCGGCGCAGTTTGATGACCTGGCGCCGGCACTTAGTGCCATTGAAGCGCGGCTCGTCGATTTGCTGCCGATCACGCGCGCCACCTACTACCACCCGCTGCAACAGGGCAGCTGGAGCATCAAGCGGGTGTTGCCCACCATCCCAGGGCAAACGGGGTATGCAGCGCTGGGCTCGGTGGCGGATGGGCAAGCGGCCGTTCAGGCTTACCTCGAGGGTGTTCGGCTGGCTGAAACAGACCCCCATCAGGTGAACCACCTTGCACAGGCCCTGCGTGCGTACTGCGAGAAGGACACCGCAGCGATGGTGGCGCTGTGGAAATACTTGAAGGGCGTTTCTGCGTCAGCGTGAGCCTCTGCAAGTGAGCCCTCCAACGCTATACCTGGACTTCGACGGTGTCCTGCATCCTGGGCACTTCCGAGAGGGTGAGCAGTTCTGTCAACAAGGCTTGTTGGCAGAGGCGATCGCGGGCCATGCGCTCAACATCATCATTTCATCGAGCTGGCGATTTCAATTCACTCTGGCCAAGCTGAAATCGCTGCTGCACCCTGAGATCGGCCGCCGAGTCACGGGGATCAGCGGAGCGGCTCTTTTTGGATCTCACTCACGCTGGCGCGAGATTGAACGCCACGCCATGTTCAACCGGATCCACAACTTCCGAGCCCTGGACGACAGCGGGTTTCTGTTTCCCGCAGGCTGTGGCGCACTGATCCTGTGTGATGGGGCGAGGGGGATGCAGGCCATGCAAGGGCAGGCGCTGCGGCGATGGCTCGACGGGTCTGGCTGAGGCCTTCATCGATACATGCCTGGAGCCACCGTATGCCTGTACGTACATCCAGCTCACTCGGTGAGCCTGTCGCTGGGCAAGATGGTTTCTGCCCTTTGAGGGCCAAGCGAACAAACCCAAGCGCTTCCTATGACCGCTCAAGCCGCTGAATCACTCTTGCTCGATGGGCAGGAGGTTTACCTGTGTGAAACGCCGCTGAACGCCTACTTCGCGCTCACCGGCCTTGCCCCGCAGTTCCAAGTTGAAACCACCGCGTGTTGGCGCGGCTACATCGGCTCGTGGGAGATCAAGGATTCGCGCCTCTACCTGATTGATATCGGAGGCAGCTACGAAGATGGATCGCCCATCACCCTGGAGAGCCTGTTTCCCGGCTTTCCCCATCGGGTGTTCGCCCATTGGTACAGCGGCACGCTGCGCGTGCCTCAGGGCGAATTGCTGAAGTACCGCCACATGGGCTGGGCGTCCACCTTCGAGCGCGACCTGCTGATCGACGTCGAAGATGGGGTGGTCAAGGGCATGCAGGTTCAACAAAACCAAGAGCCTGGCACCGGAGAGGACGAGTGAGCACCGATTGGGACGTGGCTATCGGAGCCTACTTGGCCATTGGCGCTGTGCTGCTGCTGGTGATTTACGTCCACCACCGCCTGACCCGTGTAGAGCGCTCGGATTGGGTGCAGGCCGCCTTGAGGGCCAGCGACCCCGAACGCCACACGCTTGGCTACCGGGTCATGGCCGACTTCGTGGCCCCTGCCCTGGCCGCTGTTTTCATTTGGGCCCTGTGGCCCGCAGCATTGGCCATGGCAGCCAGGTGGAAGTGGAAAGCGTGGAAAGAGGAGCAGCAATTGAAGGCACGCAAAGACGCACAAGACAACCAAGAACCGGTCGAGATGAGTGAGTTGATCGAGCGCTTGTCCATTGAATCCATCGAAGCCCGAGAAACCATTCACGACCCGCTACAGGCAGCCCCGGCCACGCCGTTCGGCCACTTGGGTGCAGCATGGGTTGCGTTTCGATCGCAGCTGCAGCCGCAAGACGAGCTGTGGTCATTTGTGGCCGTACGCGCGGATGAGTGGGGCTTGCAAGAAGAAACCGGCGGCTACGCAGCCGTGCGCGATGGCGCCATTGCGGCGCACTTCACCAGTCGCCGCAAGAAGGCTGGCATGTGAGCGCCGCGAACCCACCAAACAAGTTTGAGCTGGGCGCCAGCAGCAGGTCCGGGCACTTTGGCATTACCAGCCTCGAGCAAGCCCAGGCGTTTGCGGCGCATCCTGTCTTGGGAGACCGGCTTCAGGCTTATGGGTTAGAACTTAAGCCAAGTTCCGCGTAGCCCTTGCTGCTCGATGCCGGGTTTGCTCCAATCACAGACCCCTTCCTTAAATACCGTATTCAGGCGTGTCCACTCAGCCGCCGTGAACGTCACTTTGTATTCCGAAGTGTTCGGCGCCTTTAGCTGACATTTGATAACGTCGGCCGAAATCGGAGCTCCAGCTACAAAGCGCGGCGAGCCCGGTGCAGGGTAGAGTTCCGCACACTTGCCCGCCGTTTGAGAAAGTTTCTCCACAATCTTCTTCGGTACAGCATCCCGCGTCAGGCACCCTTCTTCCAGGGTTGCGGGCTTATTTCGAATCACCTTTTCTCGTTTGGTGCTAGCGCTGGTATCAGCAGATATATTTGCAAGCCACAGATCCATTTGCTTGAGCGCATCCATCAGCAAGGGACTAAAACTAGAGTAGTAGCCGTAGCGAAAGTCCTCATGCAGCATGACTTGATTGTCGGCATTACCGTTCGCTTTTATCAAACGCTCTCGCATGGAAAACGAGTGATACTTCAGGTGAATATCTCCAACATCGCGATCATCCGAATACCCTCGATGGTCAATGATTGGTATCTCCTTTAACCCGCCACCACCAGAAGTCAAACGCCCAGTCTGGTAGGCCTGAGTCACGGCACTCAGATCTGCTACGGTGCGCGATTTAGAAAACCTTGCATCCTTGTCATACCCTCCAACCTTTTCGTTGAGCGTCAGGAACTGATCTATCGTTATCACGCCCGCGTTTAGCGCCTGAAGACCATATTGAACGCCGACGTTGTCGATCGGTCTTAAGGCAAATCCGGTGACTGCATCTTTACCAAAAACGTTAACGTTGTGATCATAAATGCTACAACGAACACCTGTCGGATTTTTCACAGGATCGTAGCGCTGGTCGGCAGGTAGTGTTGACGGACAGTAGGCGTTCGGTGCAATTCGCATCGCGCCGTCATAGACAGTACCGGTGTAGATTGTTTTCACCGTCTTTACACCAGCAACGGCCTCTTGCTGAGCGTCGGTAAACGTGTTTGGCGCAACGTTTTTGAAGTAGTTACCCAAAAGGCGCATGTCTGTGATCGAGTATGTCGTTGCAAACCCTACCTCGGGAAAGCTACAGCCGGGCAATATTCCGTCAAGCAAGCCCGGGTAGTTGTCCGCTATCTGATGCTGCTGATACGACCCACCAGAACACCCCCAGCCAATTGTGTATTTCGGCGGCCCGTACGCTTCAATAAACCGCTCTTTGACCATTGCCATTGATTCGGCCGCAGTCAAATCCTGGCAATTGTTTCCAAAGACATTTAAAGACGACGAAGCCATCGCGTAGCCTTGGCTCAAGATCGGATTGTCCAGCACACCCCCTGTGGTGTTGCCCTGACGGTACCATCCGCCAGTGCATCCGCCGCCGAAGGTATAGACAAGTTTTCCGTTCCAGCCAGATGGCGATGAAGCAAAAGTCGGTGCAGCCTCAGCGATCGGGTTATGAATCATCGAGATTTGGTAGATAGCTCGATTAATCACACCGGTTTCCACCCGAACAACGTAGGGAACAGACTTACCATTTACCGTTGTCGTTGCAACATCAGTGGGCAACGCTGTCGTTGACTTCAAAGGAACGAACTGCGGCGTCGCCGCTGTATTGCGGTAGACGTAATCTACTCGGGTGTCAGCGGAGCATTTTGCATCCTTTGCCACCCCAAGAAAGCTAACGCCATCGGGCAGTCTGAATGTATCCGTCTGGCAAGTAAACGGTTGCTGCTGTGGTCCCGAAAATATCGGCCCCGAGATTGGGTGGCCTGTAAGGGTAATTGAAGTAATTGCGTTGTTGGCTACCGCAGTCAATTCGTTCGACCCTTGCCTGATCCCTTTAACAAGGCCGACAAATTCGGTGGGCGTGGCGGAACTTCTTTTGAAGGATTCAGATACATCAGTCCCATTTAGGGTTACCTGTATTTGCACATTTTGACTACTGACAGAAATCTTCACAAGTGCATCGTCACCAGATACATACTCAGGCTTTGATGAGAGAAGCGAAACTGCAGGAGCCTCTCCCACGCTTGAGCTGCAAGAAATGATCGTACTTGCCAACAAAGGCAACCCCGCCAAGACTGCGGGGCGCATCGCACTCAATCGGTTATTCATTGACCTCACCTCCACGGTTCGCGCGCGTGTGAATGAAGATCGAGCAAGGGTATGCATCGCGCAATAAAAAGGCTAGACCTCTCGCCTGAGAAGGTCAATGGAAAAACCGGGCTGGCGCGTGGGAATTTCAAAACGCCGCTGGAGCCACTGGCGGCCTATGAGAAGCCCGTCCGACGGCCAGTTTGGTCACCAATACCAACACCTGCTTGATCGACGCCAGCACTGCGCACCGGACGGTGGCCGGTTGGACCTTCGGCCTGCCTGTGTTGACGCCCGGACAGCGTGAACTGCTGCGTCAAAGCAAGCGCATTGCCAACCCGGGTTGCCATGCCAGCGCCTTCATCCTGTTGCTGCGTCCCTTGGTCGATGCGGCCTTGTTACCCCGCGAGCTGCCGGTGTCGGCCACGTCCATTACCGGCTACTCGGGCAGTGCAAACAGCATGATTGCGCTGTACGAAGCAGGCGGCGATAACAGGCTGCAATCGCCCCGCCCTTATGGCCTGACTTTGGCGCACAAACACGTGCCCGAAATGAAAGCCCACACGGGTTTGGCGAACGCACCGCTGTTGTCGGCAACTTCAAAAAAGGCTTGGCGGTAACGGTGCCTTTGCATCTGGTGCAACTGCCAGCGGGCACCACGGCCGAGTCCCTTTACGCCGTGCTGTCAGCGCGTTATGCGACCGAGACCTTCGTCAACGTCAAAACCCTGCGCGATCCCGCGGTGCTGGAAAGCGGCTTTTATGACGCACAAGCTTGCAACGACAGCAACCGCGTGGACATCCATGTGTTTGCCAACGACACCCAAGTGCTGCTCATGGCCTGCCTGGACTACCTCGGCCAGGGAGCCAGCGGTGCGGCGGTGCAATCGATGAATGTGCGCCTGGGTTTGGACGAAGCCTTGGGCTTGTAGTTCTGCTAAGGAAACGCTGAATTAGTCCCCCCAGAAGCGCGCGCTGCGAGGGACTTATTCAGCGTTTCCCTAAATTAGTGCGCACCGACAACAATTTCCTTCAATTGCCGCAACTTGGGAGTCACCATCGGCACGGTGAGCATTGTGCTGGCGACGGCCATCAAGAGCAGGGCGGTGAAGGTTTCGCTGGTGATGATCGCCTTGTCAAGCAGCACATTGGCAAAGATGATCATGATCAGGGCTTTGGTTTGAAGAAACCAACCGATCAGTGAGGCTTCGCCGGGCCGCCAGCCCAGCAGGCGGCCGGCGATGTGCGTCGCTATCAATTTGCCGCTAACGGAGGCAACCAGCAGCAGGGCCGCGGCCAGAAACACCGCGGCTCCGCCAACGTTCCAGTTGGTGCGTAAGCCCGTACTCAAAAAGAAGACCGGCATCACGACCAAAAGCACGTTGTGGCGCAAACCGTCCAGTTGTTTTTGATCGAACCAATCGGCGTCGATGATGACACCAGCCAAGAATGCCCCCACCATGAAGTGAAGGCCGGACCAGTCCGCTCCGATGCCACAGGCAGCCAACCAGATCAAGCCGAGGTACCAGCGGTCCATCTGGGGCACACGAACCATGAGTCTGCGAAATCCCCAGCCCAATAAAACGAACGCAGCCAGAAAGGCTGCTTGTTTGCCTAAACGTTGCCAGTCCATCAAGACGAGGGCCAGCACACCCCAAATGGCAAGGTCATCCGCGGTGGCATAACGCAAAATGCGCTGGCCGATGGGTTGGCGCAAGATGTGCATCTTTTCCATCAGCAAGATCAGGATGGGTAGTGCCGTGACCGCGCAGGCCATCCCGATGCCCAAAACGAACTGCCACTCCTGCGCCTGGGTGCCCACCCAACCCGCAAAGCCCAGCATTCCCAAAGCTACCACGCTGCCCAAGACAAGTGGCACGCCCAGGGCCAAGCCAGCCGTGATGCCCGTTTGCTTGCGATGAACCCAGGCTTGTTTCAGATCCAACTCAATACCGGCAATCCAGACAAACAGCATCACCGCCCACCAGGCCACGCCATTCAAGGACTGAATCACCGGCGCACTGAATACAAATTGGTAATAGTCCGGAAAAGCGGCACCCAATACTCCGGGGCCTAACAAGATACCGGTGACGATCTGCACCACCACCAAGGGCGCAAAGTAGTCCGTGCGTCCCAGCCGCCAAATCAAATAGGGCAGCGTGAAGATGATCAGCATCGCGATCAAATAAATTTCGATGGTGGTCATGTTGTGAGAATGTTGGCAAGCGCTTTGGGGCGCATTCAGGCTGTGAATTGGCGCGCAGTTTGCCATGGCCCGATCAGGGGATGACCCAAGGCAATGTCGGCGCTTTTTATAACTTCTCCCCTGTTTGTATCAGTGCCTACACATCCACCTCGGCCCTTGGTGTGGGGCGGGCCGCCTGGTTGGCAGCGATTGAATCTGGTGTGGGGGCTTGCGTGCCAACCGCCCGAGGGTTGACCCCTTAAAAACCTGTGTAGGCAAGGTCGGCGGCCTCGACCGCCCACTGCCCAGCGGTTTGAAAGACTGGGACTGCCGCAACAACCGTTTGGCATGGTTGGGACTGCTCGCCGATGACCTCATGACTCAAGCCGTCTGGGCACGGGAACGTTTCGGTGCAGCGCGAGTCGGCGTGGTGATGGGCACCTCGACCCCCAGCATCGGCGCGGCCGAAGAAACCTACATCCAACGGGATGCGCAGGGTCGATTTCCGTAAGCTCTTGCCAACCCCCCGCCTACACCCTGCATTCACTGGGCGCGCGCATAGGAATTTCAAACGGCCGCTGGAGACTGGCGGCCTGCGAGAAGCCCGACCGACGCATGGGTCAGCCCCGCGTCTGTCGATCCTGTTGCCACCCGAGGCCGGCACTGGTGCCACCGGCCACAGCGCCGCGCGCCGGCCGGTACTCACAGCCGACCCAACCAGTCCATCCGCAGGCGGCCGATACCTCGTCGATCACGCGGAACAGGTAGGCGTAGTTCAGCTCGCCCACATCGGGTTCATGGCGCTCAGGTACACCGGCAATCTGGAAATGGCCTACTCGTCCGCCGGGCAGGTATTTCCGGATCTTGCTGGCCACATCACCCTCGACGATCTGGCAGTGGTACAGGTCAAATTGAACCCGCACGTTGGGCTCACCGATTTCATCGATCAGTGCATGGGCGTCATCCTGCCGGTTGAGAAAGAAGCCGGGGATGTCGCGCGTGTTGATTGGCTCGATCAGCACGTCCAGTCCGGCCGCGGCGGCCAGCCGAGCGGCTGCACGCACATTGGCCACATAGGTCTGGCGCAGGTCAGCCCGGCTTCGCCCGGCGGGCACCAGACCGGCCATGACATGGATGCGCGGGCATCCCAGCGCCTGCGCGTAGCGCAAAGCGTTTTGGATACCATCAATGAATTCCTGCTCTCGCCCAGGCAGACAAGCGGTGCCACGCTCACCGGCATCCCAGTTGCCCGGCGGCGCGTTGAACAGCACCTGCTGGAGGTCATGGGCGCGCAGGCGCTCGGCCAGCGCCTGTGCCGGCCAAGCGTAAGGAAACAGGTATTCCACCGCGGTGAAGCCGTCGCGCGCGGCAGCGGCAAACCGGTCGAGGAAATCCAGCTCCGGATAGAGCATCGATAAATTGGCGGCAAAACGGGGCATGTCAAGCTTTCAGGCTGCGCGGGCTGCTGTGGGCTCACCAGCGTGCGCCAAAGGTCTGGCGTAACTCATCGATTTGGGCTGGGCCCAGTGCTTGCAGGCCAGGCCCAGCCACTGCGTCCGAGGCTGGCCGGTGCGCGGTGAGCAGATGCAATCGGGCGGTTTCTTCAAGCTCCTCCAGCGTGGCCATGGCGGCAGCGGGCGTGTTGTGCCAGACACTGGGACCCAGGCGCGAAAGCATCACCGCGCGCAGCGGCGCGCCGCGCGCAGCCCAAGCGGCGATGGCCTGGGCCACCCACGCTGCCGCTGCCGGGTCACCAGGCCGGTGGTAGGGCACCAGCGGCACATGGCCCACCTTCATGACGAAATAGGGTGTGAGCGCGGGCAGCAGTTCATCGCCCTGCGTCAGCAGGCTTAGGGCCACGCAGTGGGTGCTGTGGGTGTGGATGACGCAGCTGCACGGTTCGCCCGCGGCCGCGGTGGCCTGATAGATGGCCCGGTGCAGGGCCAGGGTTTTGCTGGCATGGTCACCGCCCGTCTGCTGGCCTTCGCGGTTCACTCGCGCCAGCCGCGCAGGCTCAAGAAAGCCAAGACAGGCGTCGGTAGGCGTAATGAGGCAGCCATCGTCCAACCTGACGCTGATGTTTCCGGCGGTGGCATGCACATAGCCCCGCGCAAACAAGCTAGCGCCCACGCGGCAAATTTCCTCGCGGGCCTGAGCTTCGCTGAGTGCTGGGGGCATGGCGGTCGTGGCTCTCATGTTATCGGCGTGAGCAGGTTGAATGCGCGGCTGAGGAAGTCATCCCCACCAAAGTTCCCGGATTTCAGCGTCAGGTGCAGGCCCTCGGGCCCGGTCAGCGGGCTGTGCGCGTGGCACCAGGGCACCCCGGGGTCAATTTGCATGCCGATGCGCAGCTCGCGCACCTGCAGCGCCTGCACACAGGCACCCGACGTTTCGCCGCCGGCCACCACCAGCTGGCGCACGCCTTGGGCCACCAGTCCGCTGGCCACGGTGGCCAGCGCCTGCTCAACCAGATGACCGGCAGCGTCTAAGCCCAGGCGCTGCTGCACAGCGCGCACGCCAGCCGGGTCGGCTGTGGAATACACCAGCACAGGGCCTGCACCCAAACGCTCCCACGCCCAGGCCAGCGCCTGGCTGGCCATATCTTCGCCTGCAGCGATGCGCAACGGGTCCAGCGCGAAGGCCGGATGCCCCGCTGCTCGGAACGCGGCCACCTGACGGTTGGTGGCCTGCGAGCAACTGCCGCACACCACGGCGCGCGCGCCACGGGCTGGCGGCAATGCGCTGCTGGCGGATGTGGGCACCAAGCCGAAATTGGCAGGCAAGCCAATCGCTAGGCCCGAGCCGGCAGTGAGCAATGGCAGGTGGCGCAGCGCAGGCGCCAGGCGCAGCAAGTCGTCGTTGGACACCGCGTCCACGATAGCCACGCGCACACCCTGCGCACGCAGCTGGTCAATACGCGCGCGGATGGCCAGCTCTCCGGCAGCCACCGTACGGTGGTCGATCAGCCCCACCGGCGCGCGGCACTGTGCCTGCAGTACACGCACCAGATTGGAGTCGGTCATCGGGGTCAGCGGATGGTCCACCATACCGCTGTCTGACAGCAGCACGTCGCCCACAAACAGGTGGCCCTTGAACACGGTGCGGCCGTTGTCCGGGAAGGCGGGCGTGGCGATGGTGAAATCGCTGCCCAGCGCATCGAGTAAGGCCTCGACGACCGGGCCGATGTTGCCACGGGGCGTGCTGTCGAAGGTGGAGCAGTACTTGAAGTAAATCTGCTGTGCGCCGCGCGCGCGCAGCCAGCGCAACGCAGCCAGCGACTGTGCCACCGCCTGCTGCGGCTCGATGGTGCGCGATTTCAGCGCCACCACGACCGCGTCGGCGTCGATGTCGGTGGCGCCGTCAACCGTATCGTTGTCGGGCACGCCGATCGTCTGGACCGCGCGCATGCCTGCACGCACCAGGTTGTTGGCTAGATCGGTCGCGCCGGTGAAGTCGTCGGCGATGCAGCCCAGCAGGATTGCACTCATGGCGTGCTCAGCCCACTTGCAACGGCAGCACCACGGCCTGCGGGTTGTCGCGGGCGTACTGGCGGATTACTTGCTCGAAACTGTCATCGGGCAGCAGGCCCAGCGCGCGCGCCCGGCTGGCGTGCACATTGCCCGGCCAGGAGCGCACCAGACGCAGCACGGCCTCATCGGGAACCCAGTCCAGGAGTGAGATGGCGGTCCGGCCGGCGACACGCTCAAGCGCGGCGGCCATCTCGCCCACGCTCACACGAAGGGCTGGCAGATTCATGCCCGTCAGCGGGCCCCAGTCGGTGGTACTGGCTTCTGCGGCGCGAACAAAACCGGCCACCGTGCTGGCCGGCGCCGACAGCGCGGTCAGCACCTCGGGGCCCACCGGCACCTGGGCACGCAGGCCAGCAAGCGGCTCACGAACCATGCCACTCAGGAAACCAGAAGCTGCACCGTTGGGACGCCCAGCGCGCACGCTCACCGTCATCGGTCGCACTGTGCGGCCGTGGATGAAGCCCTTGCGCCCGTAGTCGGCCACCAGGTATTCGCACATAACTTTCTGGCTGCCGTAACTGCTTTGCGGCGTGGGCAGGGTGTCATCGTCGATCGGGTCGGGCATGTCAAAGCCTGGGCGCTTGCCGAACACGGCCAGCGAACTGGTGTTGACAAACACTGGCTGTGTACCCAGCCGGCGTGCGGCCTCCAGCAGGCCCTGGGTGGCGGCCAGGTTGCTGCGCATGCCCAGATCGAAGTCGGCCTCGCATTCCCCACTCACGGCAGCGGCGAGGTGGAAGATCAGCTCTGTGTCGGCTGCGGGCATACGCCCCGATGCCAGCAGTTCGTTCAAGTCACCACCGACAAAATGCACACGCGGGTTGGCCGCAAGATCGGCCGGCGGCAGTGCGCGGTCGCACAGCACGATGCTGCTGATGGACCGAGCAGCTGCGCCATTGAGCGAGAAGCTCTTGCGCGCCAGCAGGTCGCGCGCGAGCAGCGCCCCCAGGAAGCCGCAGCCGCCGGTGATGAGAATATTCATCTTTCAGTGCCTTTGGGACGAACCGGTTGGAATCGGGTGGACGCTGACCGTTTACCTGGCCTCTGTTGCCTCAGCTGCCCGCTTTGGCCGGCGGGAGCGTGATGCCGGGGAAGATCTTGATAACCGCGCTATCGTCCTCGCGGGCATGACCCGCGGTCGACGCCTGCATGAACATCTGGTGTGCGGTAGATGACAGGGGCAGCGGGAACTTGCTGGTACGGGCCATGTCGAGTACCAGGCCGAGGTCTTTCACGAAGATGTCCACGGCTGACAGCGGCGTGTAGTCTCCGGCCAGCACATGAGCCATGCGGTTTTCGAACATCCATGAATTGCCCGCGCTGTGGGTAATGACCTCGTACAACGCCGCCGGATCCACGCCCTCGCGCAGGCCCAGCGCCATCGCTTCGGCCGCCGCCGCGATGTGCACCCCGGCCAGCAGCTGATTGATGATCTTCACCTTGCTGCCCGCGCCAGCCTGATCGCCCAGGCGGTACACCTTGGCGGCCATTGCATTGAGGAATTCGTCGGCTAACACATAGGCCTCTGGCCGAGCGGCGGTCATCATGGTCATCTGGCCGCTGGCCGCGCGCGCCGCGCCGCCTGAGATGGGCGCGTCGATGTACAACAGGCCGAGCTCGCCCAGGCGCTGCTCCATTGCCATGGACCAGTTCGGATCGACGGTTGAGCACATCACGAAAACACTGCCGGCCTTCATAGCCTGTGCGCAACCCTGAGGGCCGAACAGCACTTGCTCGGTCTGCGCCGCGTTCACCACCACGCTGATGACCACATGGCAACCTTGCGCCAGGTCTGCCGGCGAGGCATAGGCGGTGCCGCCATCGCGCACAAAAGCCTGGGCCACGTCGGCGCGCACATCGTGCACGCGCAACACATACCCGGCACGGCGCAGGCTGCCTGCCATGCCAGCACCCATGGCGCCCAGGCCGATCAGTCCAACGGTCTTTGCCATCTGCGTCCCTTCAGCTCAGGGTGATGCCAGCAGCCTGCGGCGCGCGCGCTCCTGCAGATCCGCCACGTTTTGAATCCCCGACGCTGGACTGACCCCGGCAAGACGTTAGACACCCGCCCGACGATTCCTGCCGGTGCAATTTGCTCAGGCCGGTAGGGTAGGAAGGGGTACAGCGTCGGGCTGATGGTCAGCGGCGGCGAGGCCATCAGCAGCGTATGGCCGTCCGGCGTGGCGCGAGTTGCCTCGGCTGCACCGATGTTGCCGCCGGCGCCAGGCTTGTGCTCGATCACCAGGGGCTGGCCCAGATCCTGAGCCAGGCGGATGGGTCGGGCGGGCCAGGTGGCACTCTGGGCGCTGGCCTGGGGGAGCCAGGCGGCCGATGCCAGGGCCACCAGGTGGCGACGGTTCAAGGTCATACCAAGGCCTGTTTGAGTAGGTTTCAGGGGAGAGGGACCGAAGGGAAATAAGAGGAGGATGGACCAGCGGTGCTTCAGCGCGCGCCATGCGTGCCTGGATTGGCGCGCCGCGGTCGAGATCGCAGCAACGGATCGGCAAGTGCCACCCCCTGTTGGGCCCAGAAAGTGGGATCGGCTTTTTGGATGCGGGCGATGGCGTTGTCCATGTGGCGCGCCGCAGCGCGGCGTGCAGCCGCCGGGTCACCGGCCTCAATGGCGCGGGTGAGGGCTGCATGCTCGTCGCGCACCTGCCGCGCGAAATCGGTGCGGCGCGCCTCATTGGCTCGAGTAACGCGGGTGGCGCCGTGCAGGAATTGGCCCAGGAAATCCAGCGTGCTGCTCAGATACGGATTCCCGGCAGCACCGGCAATGGTCCGGTGGAACTCCACGTCTTCGTCTACGCCGTCGAGTCCGGCCAGCACAGCTGCATCGACCGCAAGCAGCGCGCGCCGCAGGCGGCGGATATCCGCCGCCTTTCGGCGCTGTGCGGCCAGTGCAGCAACCTCAGACTCCAGTGCGCGGCGCAGCTCGGCCATCTGCACCACCGCCTCAAGCGATGCGGTGGAGCGGGCATCGAAGTTCAGCGCAGCAGGCACGGCCGAGCGCACATACACCCCGCTGCCCTGGCGCGAATCAATCAGGCCAAGCGACTTCAATCGGGACAGCGCCTCGCGCACCACGGTACGGCTGACCTGGAAGCGCTGCACCAGACCAGCCTCGGACGGCAGTTTGGTACCCGGCATCAGATGACCTTGGCGCACCTCGCTCACCAGCGCGTGCGCGACCTGGTCAGACAGCCGCGCGGCCGGCGTTGGCGAGCCTTTGCGGGTACGGCCCGTGGCTGAGTCCGGGGCAAGAGCGACAGGCATCGTGCAGTGCAGCCGTTCAGACGATCACTTGTAGACCAGATCGCGCAGGCCCAGCGCGATAACGGGCACATAGGTGATTACTGCCAGGCAGCACAGCACCACGATCACGAAGGGCACGAGCTGCGTGATGATGCGGTCCAGCGATATTCGGGCCACCGTGCAAGCGGCAAACAGATTGACGCCGAATGGCGGCGTGATCATGCCCAGCGCCAGGTTCACCACCATGATCAGGCCGAAGTGCACCGGGTCAACGCCGAAATGTATGGCCACCGGCGCCAGGATGGGCGCCAGCACGATGATGGCGGCGCTGGTCTCAATGAACATGCCAATGACGAACAGCGCCGCGTTCACGCCGAGAAGAAACAGCGCGGGCGACTGCAGCACTTGCTCCAGCCAGTGGCCGATCGCGCCAGGTACGCCAGCGCGTGTGAGCAGGAAGGCAAACAGCCCAGCGTTTGCAATGATGAACATGATCACCGCGCTGGAGATCACCGACTTGCGCAGGATGGCATACAGGTCACGCACTCTGATCTCACGGTAAATCACCATGCCCACGATCAGCGCATAGAACACCGCCACAGCGGACGCCTCGGTGGGTGTGAAGATGCCTCCGTAGATGCCGCCCAGGATGATCACCGGCATCATCAGCGCCCACCCGGCCTGCCAAGTGGCGCGACCGAAGCTGAGCCGGCCATCGCCGTCGTTCTTGCCCCAGCCCTTGAACTTGCAATAGGCCCACACCCAAAACATCAGCGCACAACCGATGAGAATGCCTGGGCCGAAACCGGCGATGAACAACTCGCCGATCGACACCTCAGCGGCTACGCCGTATAGGATCATCGGAATCGACGGTGGGATCACCACGCCCAGTTCGGCGCTCGTGGCCTGCAGCGCGGCGGCATAGTTTGTGGGGTAACCGTGGTTGATAAGTGCCGGGATCAATATGGCACCGATGGCAAAGGTGGTGGCCACCGAGGAGCCTGACACAGCGGCGAAGATCATGCAGGTGAGCACGCAGGTCATGGGCAGCCCACCCTGCACGCCGCCAACGATGCTTTTGGCAAACTCCACCAGCCGGCGCGAGATGCCGCCTGTTTCCATCAGGTTGCCGGCCAAGATGAAGAACGGGATAGCGGCCAGCGGAAACTTGTTGATTGAATTGAACATCTCCTTGACGGAGATCAGCATGTGTGCGTTGCTCACTTGCATGCCCAGCAGCGCGGCCAGCCCGATGGACACCGCCACCGAGATCGACAATGCAAAGCACACCATCATCGTGATGACCATGGTCATGCTCATTGCGCGGTCTCCAGCTCAATGCGGCGCGTATCCAGCAGGTTGCCGATCACGGCAATCAGACTGAATACACCGCCGACGGGCAGCGCGAGATAGGCCCAGAACATCGAGACGCCCTCCAGCCCGATGACTGACTGCACCCGGCCGCGCAGCGCGTACTGCCAGCCCCACCAGACAATGACTGCAAGCAGCACCATTGCGGCCGCAACGATCACATAGTCCAGCACCCGGCGTGCCGATGGCCGCGCCACACGGTACAGGACGTCCACGCTGACCATCGCACCTTGGCGGAACGCCAGGGGAATGCCCAGAAAGACCATCCAGATCAGGCTAAATCGGATGAGCACCTCGGTCCATTCGGCTGGCCTCTCCAGCACAAAGCGGGTAATGATTTGATACAGCCCCAAAGACGCGGCCAGCGCCATCATGGCGCAGGCCACAGCCATGGCAATGGCCGTTGACCAGCGCTCGAAGGCCAGAAAAACGCTTCTCATTGCAGGCTCATCCGCGGTGGGTGCAAGGGTCCGGGGGGGGCCGAAGGATCCCCCTCGGATACCGTCAATCGTTCAACGGAAGTTGCGGATGCGGTCGATATTGGCTTTGCCGAACTGCTTCTCGAATTCCGCATTCACCGGCGCCAGCGCAGAAACAAAGCGCGACTTGTCGACGTTCTCGATCACGCTCATGCCCTTGCTGCGCAATTCGGCCACCCCCTTGGAATCGTCCTCGTCTACACGCGCGCGATTGGCTTTCACAGCCTCTTTTGCAGCCTCGATGAAGGCAGTCTTGTCCGCGGCGCTGAGCTTGTCGAATGCGGCCTTGTTCATCAGGAAGATAGCCGGGCTGTAGACATGGCCGGTCAGTGACAGGTGCTTCTGCACCTGATCGAACTTGGCGGCCATGATCACCGACAGCGGGTTCTCCTGTCCATCTACCGTACCCTGCTGTAGCGCAGTGAACACCTCGGGAAAGGCCATCGGCGTGGTGACGATACCAAAGCCCTTGTAGGCGGCCACATGCACCGGGTTTTCCATCGTGCGCATCTTCAGGCCTTTCAGGTCATCGGGTGCGTTGACGGCTCGCTTGCTGTTGGTCATGTGTCGGATGCCGTTCTCAGCCCAGGCCAATGCCTTGAAGCCTTTGCCATCGAAATGGCCCAGCATCTCCTGGCCGATTGGGCCATCCAGCACGGCGCGCGCATGCGGTTTGTCACGAAACAGAAACGGAATATCCAGGATGCGCGCCTCGGGCACGAAATTGGGCACCGGTCCAGTGGAGGTGAGAGTCAGCTCCTGAGTGCCCAGCTGCACCGCCTCAATCGACTCACGCTCACCACCCAGAGAACCCGAATAGAAGGTCTGGACCTTGATGCGGCCGCTGGTGCGTCTTTCCACCTCGCGCGCGAAGGTGTCGATACCCACACCTTGGTGCGAGTTCTGCCCCACAGAGATGCTGATGCGCATAGTCTGCTGCGCCCAGCCAGCGCCACTAAGCACAAGACCGATGGCCAAGGCAGTGAGAGTACGGGTGAGTTTCATCAATGGTCTCCTTGCTATGAAGCGTGCGTTGCACACTGAAAAGTTGTCATACAACTTGAAATTATGGGCACGGACAGCACGCGATCTCCTCAGGGTTTTCTCGCAACCCAGCGCGGTAAGGGGCTGTGGCGATCCAGCTTGTGCGTGGTAACAGCGCCTGGCCAGAGGTCGTGAGGCTGACCTCCTGCTTTGCACGCACCCGCAGCTGGCAACCCAACCCGCCCTCCACTGCTGGCCTAAGGCCGGGGCACCAACCTGCACGCGCTATGGGATGGCGGCATCGTGCAACACTGGCCGAGCAGGCTCACCGCGCTTGAGAAGGCAGTGGGCTCCCACACCAGATCAGCCCCCGCGGGATCAGCCCCTACAGGCAAACCCGCGCGTGGTTGGCGTGTTTGGACAGCCCCCTGTGGCAGGGCTCAGTCCTTAAGGCCCGATGGGGTGCCAAAGGTATGATTCCAGCGTGGACGCCTCCCCAGGCCACGCCGAGCGCAAAACCGTCAACATGACCAAGATTCTGCTGATCAACGGCCCCAACCTGAATCTGTTGGGAAGCCGTGAGCCCGATGTGTACGGCCACACCACGCTCGCCAATCTTGAGGGGGAACTGCAGGCCCAGGCAAAGGCCGCGGGGGCTGAAATGGCGTGCTTTCAGTCCAATCACGAAGGTGCCCTGGTTGACCGCATCCAACAGGCCCGCACCGAGGGTGTGGACTGGGTGATCATCAACCCAGGCGCCTACACCCACACCAGCGTGGCTCTGCGTGATGCACTGGCCGGCACAGCGCTGCCCTTCATTGAAGTGCATATCAGCAATGTGCATGCCCGCGAACCCTTCCGGCGCCATTCCTACCTCAGCGACATTGCGCGCGGCAGCATCGTGGGCTTGGGCGTGGCCGGCTACCGCTGGGCGCTGATGCACATCTTGTCTCACCCGGCTGAAGCGCCCTGAAGCGGCACCCCCCTCGCATACCCATGGCCACCAACCCTCTGGAAAACAAACAACAAGCCTGGTCGGCGCTGTTCAGCGAGCCGATGAGCGACCTGGTCACGCGCTACACCGCCAGTGTGTCCTTCGACAAGCGGCTGTGGCAGGCCGATATCGAAGGCAGCTTGGCGCACGCCGACATGCTGTGCGCGCAGGGCGTGATCACCCCGCAAGACCTGGCCGATATTCAGCGCGGCATGGCGCACATTCGGCAAGAAATTGAAAGCGGCGCCTTCGAGTGGAAGCTGGAGTTGGAAGATGTGCACCTGAACATCGAAGCCCGGCTGACGCAGTTGGTGGGCGACGCCGGCAAGCGGCTGCACACCGGCCGGTCACGCAACGATCAGGTGGCCACCGATGTGCGCCTATGGCTGCGTGGCGAAATCGACCAGCTGGCCCCATTGCTGCGCCAAATGCAGGCAAGCCTGGTGGAGCTGGCCGCCGACCATGCCCACACCATCATGCCTGGCTACACCCACCTGCAGGTGGCGCAGCCGGTGAGCTTTGCGCACCACCTGCTGGCCTATGTGGAAATGTTCGCGCGCGATGAGCAGCGCTTGGCCGAAGTGCGCGGCCGTGTGAACAGCTTGCCCCTGGGCGCAGCGGCGCTGGCCGGCACCAGCTACCCACTGGATCGTGAACGCGTGGCCCGCACCCTGGGTTTTGAATCGGTATGCCGCAACAGCCTGGATGCGGTGAGCGACCGAGATTTCGCCATCGAGTTCAGCGCCTTTGCCGCACTGGTCATGATGCATGTCTCGCGCATCAGCGAAGAGATCATCATTTGGATGAACCAGAACTTTGGCTACATCGACCTGGCTGACCGTTACTGCACGGGTTCGTCGATCATGCCGCAAAAGCGCAACCCCGACGTAGCCGAACTGGCGCGCGGCAAAACAGCGCGTGTGTATGGTCACCTCAACGCCTTGCTGGTGTTGATGAAGGGCCAGCCGCTGACCTACAACAAAGACAACCAAGAAGACAAGGAGCCGCTGTTCGACACAGTCGACACGGTGCGCGACACGCTGCGCATCATGGCCGAGATGGTGCAGGGCATCCGCGTGAAGCCTGAAGCGATGAACTGCGCTGCCCTGCGCGGCTACGCCACGGCTACCGACCTGGCTGACTATCTGGTGAAGAAGGGGCTGCCCTTCCGCGACGCGCATGAGGTGGTGGCGCATGCGGTGAAAACCGCCTTGGGCCGCGGCATCGACCTCTCAGCCTTGAGCCTGGCCGAACTCCAAGCCTTTGATGCGCGCATCGAGGCCGATGTGCACAGCGTGTTGAGCCTGGCCGGCTCACTGCAGGCCCGGCAGGTCTTGGGCGGCACCGCGCCGGTTCGAGTGTTGGAAGAAGTGCAGCGGCACCGGCTTCGCTTGGCATCTCGCTGAGCCGGATGGCGCTCACATCGGGCTGGCTCAGTGCGCCCTTCACCTACGCCTCGGAGCATGGAATTTTCCTCTGAGCTGCGTTGCTCGACCAGCGATGTAGCCCGATTCACGCTGCCCTGTTTCAGCTCCCCAAGCAGCGAATAGGGAATCAGGTGAAGCAGTTGCACAACTTGCCCGTGCAGCTGACTTGGTGCTGGCGTTTCTGAGCAGCTTTCGCCCCATCCGAGTGTCGATACCTTTACGGTGGGTGCTCATGGCAAACAAGGCGACGTTACGCAATGAACAGTGCGGGTTGGGTGCAGAACGGGTTGGTTGATGTACGCACCCCACAACCGAGGGTTTTACCTGCGGTTTTCCGAGGGTTTTACCTGCGGTTTTCAGCCTTGCAAAAACCGCCGAAGTTCCATATCGTTGTACTTGAAAGCGGTTTCATGTGAGCGTTTTTGCATTTTTGAAAGCGCTTTCATAAATGCCCCACCCCTTACCTCGGGAGCTCCCAATGCGTTCAAGTGCCCGTTGTTCAGTGCGCCGCCCCAAACTGAACCCTCTAGTCGCAGCCTGCGGCGTCCTTCTCAGCTCACTTTCTGCCCAAAGCTACGCGCAGGCACCCGAGAAAGAAGGGGCCCAAGCATCGGAGTCGGTTGTTGTAACTGGAGTTCGCAAAAGCCTTGAGTCCTCTTTGGACCTCAAGCGCGGCGCACGTGGTCTAGTCGACGGGATCGTGGCGGAAGACATTGGCAAGTTCCCGGATACGAACCTCGCTGAATCGCTGGGCCGTATCAGCGGCGTTTCGATCGAGCGCAGCAACGGCGAAGGAACGCGAATTACCGTTCGTGGCATCGGGCCGGACTTCAATTTGGTGCTCCTCAATGGCCGCCAAATGCCAGGCTCCAACTTTGACGGTGGCCCGCCCTCCTCCCGTTCGTTCGACTTCTCCAACCTGGCCTCCGACGGCATTGCCGCCTTGGAGGTCTACAAGACCAGTCGCGCAAGCAGCCCAACCGGGGGTATGGGCGCCACTGTGAACGTGCGTACCCAGCGCCCCTTTGACATCAAGGAAACCATTGCCCAAGTGGGCGTGAAGATGGTTGCCGACGAAACGGCTCGCAATGTTCCGCTGGAGCAGCAAGGCAAGCGCGCAACGCCCGAAATCAACGGCATTTACAGCACGGTGTCCAACGACGGCACCCTGGGTATCTCGTTGATGGGAACCTATCAGGTTCGTGATTCCGGCTATTCACAGGCTGCAGTGACCAGCGGCTGGAAAACCTTCAGTGGAAAGACGGACAACGATTGGGGCGGCGGCAATGCAGCTTGGGGTGGTCTGCCTCCGGCATCCTGGAACGCCATCAAGAACCGGCCTGCTGCAAACTCCATCTACAGCGTTCCGCAAAATTTGAACTATTCTTTCACGGGCGTCCACCGAGAGCGGATCAACGGTCAAGCAGTCATCCAAGTAAAGCCTGCGCAAGATGTGGTGGCTACGCTGGACTTCTTTATGTCGGAGCAGAAATTCCGTCAACGCCGCAACGACCTTTCCGCCTGGTTCAATTACGGCGGCCAGTTTGGTGAGTACCAGACTGGTTCGCCCTCCTCGCCGATCATCTACGGCGAAAAGATGACGAATTCGGACGTGGCTATGGGTGGGTCATCCATCCAGACCAAGGTTCAAAATCGACAGGTGGGTTTGAATCTGAAGTGGAAGGCGTCTAACGCGTTGAATTTTGACTTCGATGCGCACCACTCCACCGCCATGTCTGGAGCTGATGGTCCGATGGGTACGTCGGCGGTGCTGGGTACAGCCTCACTCAATCGAGGAGACACCTACGTCGACTTCAGCAATAAGTTCCCGGTTCTCAATATCGTAGGCGGCGCATTAAATCCCGCACTGCAAGAACTGCAAGGCTCCGTATTCAGCAATAGCCTTCAGAGGAACGAAGTCAATCAAGTGCAAACCAAAGGCACTTGGAAAATCAACGGAGACAGCAGCCTAGACTTTGGCGTCTCGCTGACTGATGTGAAGAACCGGTCGGCGTTTGCAAACGTTCAGCGAGACACTTGGGGGGGTGGCGCGGCGGGAGGGCCTGCGGCGATGCCCGACAACATTTGGCGTGCTGATTCAATAAGCCGATACTTCGGCAGCATCCCGGGATCCAGCGACCCTCGATTGTTTAACCAGTTCTTTGGGTGGAACTTTGACGCTGTTCGGGCTGCCGCCATAAAGTCACTCGGATCAGACTCATTGCTAAAGGCCTCATTCGATTTTACGGATGACTTCCGCACCACGGAGCGGTCGCAAGCGGCCTTTGCACAGTACAACTTGGGCTGGGACTGGCACGTGCCGATGGACCTCGGTCTTGGTCTTCGGTACGAGCGCACAAAAGTCCAATCACCAAGCATAGAGTCGATTCCTACGGCTGTTCGCTGGGTGGCTGATAACGAACTGCCGATCACCTTCAGCGGCACACGGGCTGTATCACGTTCGGGGGAGTACGGTTATGTCTTGCCCTCGATTGATTGGAGCGCGGACTTGGCCGTCAACACCAAGCTGCGTGTGAGCCACGGCAAAACCATAGGCCGCCCAGGCTGGGCTGCTATCCAGGGTGGCCAAACGGTAATCGGCATTGCCCGCATTGAAGGTGGGTACGGTTCAGTGGGTGAACCCAATCTCAAGCCATTGCAGTCTTCAAACTGGGACTTTTCGGCTGAGCACTACTATGCCAAGGGTAGTTATGCGGCCATCAGTTACTTTTTGAAATCAATTAAGGATTACAACGAAAACACCCTGGATCCGCGTAACATCAACAACATACGCACTCCAATCGGCGGGGCTTACTACCAGCAGGCTGTTCAGAAGGGTGGCTGCGCGCCCAATAACTCGGGCTGCATCCGCCAATACATCTTTGCCAATCTCGCCAATTCCCCCGGGGTGGATGCGGTCAACAAGGTGATCACAGGCTTGCCAACGGATCCCTTGATGGTCTTCCAGATGGGAACCTACAAGAACAATTTACGCACCAGCAAGCTCAACGGGGTGGAGGTCAATCTACAGCACATTTTTGGTGGTAGCGGATTTGGCGCCTCTGCCAACTTCACCAAGGTACGCTCTAACCTCAGCTACGACAACAACAAGGCGGGCGCACAGACCGATGTCTTGGTAGGGCTGGGCGATTCGGGTAATTTAGTGGGCTTCTATGAGACCGCGGATTACAGCGCCCGCCTTGCCTATAACTGGCGCGGCAAATTCCTCGTGGCCAACTTCGGCGGTGCTGAGGGCGCTCAGCCGCTCTACGTGGAGCCCTACGGCCAGTTTGATCTGAGCGTAGGCTACAACTGGGACAAGAATCTGCGCTTGCAGTTCGAGGCGATCAACCTGACTGATTCCTATGTGCGCACGCACCTTCGCAACGAAAACCAGATCGGGTCAGTGACGCAGTTGGGCCGCCGCTTCATGATCGGCGCGCGCTACAAGTTTTAAGCCCTGTTAGCAGGTCGGCTCTTTGAGCCGACCTGCCACCTAACGCTGGGTGTTTTGCCACAATCAAGACTGGAAAGAACTTGCTTTCAGGATCGGTTTCTATCGGCTGAGCTGTAGACAATCAACAGCTGCCGACGATGTCAGGTGCGGGGTCTGAGTTGTAAGGTGGTAAAGGCTGGATCGTGAATGACCGACTGCGCAAGGTTGTGGTGCTGGGCGGAGGCTCAGCGGGTTGGTTAGTGGCTGCCCTATTGGCGGCTGAACACCCCGACCTTCACATCACGCTGATCGAATCGGGCGATGTGCCCATCATCGGCGTCGGTGAAGGCACTTGGCCATCCATGCGCGATACCTTGCGCCGCATTGGGCTGTCTGAGACAGCGTTCATTCGCCAGTGCGATGTAGCCTTCAAGCAGGGCTCGCGATTTGACGGCTGGGCCGGTGGTGCGGCTGGCGAGGGAGAAGACCGCTACTACCATCCCTTCATGTTGCCCGTGGGCCATGATGACGCCGATCTGGTTCAGGCCTGGATGAGCACACAGAGCGAGTGTTCCTTCGCAGATGTTGTCAGTCCATCGGTTCAAGTCTGTGAGGCAGGCAGAGCGCCCAAGCAAGCCCAAACCCCTGAATTCGGAGCCGTTGCCAACTACGGCTACCACTTTGATGCTGCTCGCTTTGGGCAAATTCTGCGCGAGCACGCCTGCGGTCAGTTGGGCGTTCACCATGTCATAGACCACATGGAAGGTGTGCGCTCCTCAGAAGTCGGTGATATCGCTGCTTTGCAGACGCGCGCGCATGGCGAAATCGAGGCGGATCTTTTCGTTGACTGCTCGGGGCTCGCCTCGCTGCTGATCGGTCGACACTTCGGCGTTCCTCTGAAAAGTGAACGCGATGTGCTATTCAACGACGCCGCGCTCCCTGTGCAGGTGCCGTATGCCAGGATCGATGGCCCGCTGGCCACGTGCACCATCGCCACGGCTTGGGCCAAGGGGTGGATATGGGACATTGGTCTGCCCTCTCGGCGCGGTGTAGGTTGTGTCTTTTCGCGCGAGCACGCCAGTGAAGACGAAGCGCAGGCGGCGTTGCAGGCCTATTTGGACGCCAGCGGTGCCCCAGCAGAGCGGCCTGCTCCTCGGCTGATCCACTTCGACCCCGGCTACCGAAAGCAGTTCTGGGTACGCAATTGCGTGGCCATTGGCCTTTCCTCCGGCTTCATCGAACCCCTAGAAGCTTCCGCCTTGGCGATGGTGGAGCTCTCGGTGCAACGGCTGTGTGACGAACTGCCGATGACACGCCAAAGCATGGACGCGGTGGCCCGTCGTTTCAATGATGACTTCAGCTACCGATGGGCCCGTATCATCGACTTTCTCAAGTTGCACTACGCACTGACCCGTCGAGACGACAGCGACTATTGGCGCGCGCATCGCGATCCGACCAGTTGGCCTGAGCGCCTGCGCGAGCTGTTGCCAATGTGGCAGCTCCGGCCCCCTGCGCGTCACGACTTTGGGCGTATCGACGAAGTCTTTCCGGCGGTCAGTTACCAGTACGTTTTGTACGGCATGGGTTTTCGCCCCAAGCACCAGCCACTTTCCGATGCCAAGCTCGGTCAAGCAAAGAGCTGCTTCGAGGAGGCGGCTCATCTCAAACGCCGTTTACTCACCGGTCTGCCAGGCCACCGCAGCCTCATCGACTACATTCAAAAGAGTGCCTGATGTCCCGTCCCACCTTGCTCGATAACGTCACCCATCGTGACTTGCGCGTTCGCCCCGAGCGCTCTGCAGCCCTGGGAGATGCTCGCCATTACGCCCTGGCGCTACCAGCTGAGTTTCGCCATCTGCAGGCACACTTTCCCATCGTCTTCCAGCACGTTGAGGGAGACGTGGGGTTTCAACCCATCGTCCTTTTCGGGTTGCAGGAAGGGCAAAACCTGTTCTTGACGGATGCAGGCTGGGATGCAACCGCCGTTCCGATGGCCATGCAACGTGAACCCTTCCTGATCGGTCGTGCTTCGGACGACACCCTCCAACTTCACATTGACATGGACAGCCCGCGTATCGTTAGGCTTGGCGAGGGCGAGGCCGGCACGGCCCTGTTCATGCCGCATGGTGGATTCAGTGAATACCTCGAGCAGGTGGTGCGGCTGATGGAAAGCCTTCACGAGCAGGCGCAGAACTTGCCGGCGTTCATTGAGGCACTCATGAGCCACCAGTTGCTTGAACCGTTTGTGCTTGATATGGAAATGCCCGGAGGGCAGCAAGCGCGGCTGACGGGGCTATTTACGATCAACGAGGAGCGCTTGGCTTCCCTGCCTGGATCGGTATTGGAAGTGCTATCCCAAGATGGTCATCTGATGCCCATATTCCTACAGATCGCATCTCTGTCGCAGTTGCCCATGTTGGCGGAGCGCGCAGCACGCCGTTGAATTCCGATGAAAGACATACCAGCCTGGACTGGCCCCTTTGACCCGAATGACCTACCGAGCGACCTGTTGGCCGCCGGTAGACCGTTTGTCGTGCGCGGCGGCTTTTCGCACTGGCCGGTTGTTCAGGCGGCGCGGCAATCTGAGGTGGCCCTGGCGCGCTATCTCATGGGTCTCTACAACGGTGTTCATGTCGCACTTTTCGAACTGGTGCCGCAAGCCAATGGTCGCGTGTTTTATGCAGACGAGTCGTTGACCAGTTTCAACTTTCGTCGACACGCCGCCACGCTCGATCAGGTGCTCAAGGGACTGATCGGAGTAGCGCTAAGCGAAGAGCCGCCGGGCCTGTATGTCGGCTCTACTACCGTGGAAGCCGTACTGCCCGGATTTCTCGGCGCCAACGCCATAGGCTTGGGTGACCGGGACGCACTGGTCAGCCTATGGTTGGGCAACCGCACGCGGATCGCTGCGCACTACGACTTGCCGGACAACTTCGCCATTGTGGCGGCGGGGCGGCGGCACTTCACCGTTTTTCCGCCCGACCAAGTCCACAACCTCTACATGGGACCACTCGACCCCACGCCTGCCGGACAACCCGTCAGCCTCGTCGATTTTCACCAGCCCGACCTGCAACGCTTTCCTCGTTTCGCCAAGGCTTGGGAAGCCGGTGAGCAGGCGGTGCTGGAGCCGGGTGACGCCCTCTTCATTCCCAGCATGTGGTTTCACCACATCGAAAGCCTGGACGCCGTCAACCTTCTGATCAATGCCTGGTGGCGCCAAGTTCCCGAATACGTCGACTCTCCTCTGAGCGCCCTACGATTGGCCCTGATGACCTTACGTGATCTGCCCGAGAGGGAGCGTCGACTTTGGGAGAACCACTTTCAGCATTTCGTTTTCGGCGCAGACGAAAGTACCTGGGCGCATATCCCCGAAGCCGCGCGCGGTGTTCTGGGACCCATTGATGAGAACCTGTCGCGTCAATCACGCGCCCAACTTTTGAATCAACTCAAGCGATGAACACTGCTATGAATCCTATTCGTCGAGTCGTGATTGCCGGCGGTGGTACCGCAGGCTGGATGATGGCCGCATTGATGAGCAAGCTGCTGGGCAAGCAACTGAGCATCAAGCTGATCGAATCCGAGGAAATCGGTACGGTCGGTGTAGGTGAAGCCACCATTCCTGCGCTGCATACGTTTCACAATCTGCTGGGCATCAATGAAGCGGAATTCATGGCCGCCACCAACGCCACCTTCAAGCTCGGTATCAATTTCGAAAACTGGAAGAACATCGGTGAGGACTACTTCCACTCGTTCGGTTCTACAGGGAACGATCACTGGAGCGCAGGCTTCCAGCACTTTTGGTTGAAGGGTAAGGCCGAGGGACTGTCCCGCACCTACACCGATTACAACCCCGAAACGGTTGCGGCGTTTGCCAACCGATTCGCTCATGTGCAGAACCACGGGTTGAACTACGCGTACCACCTAGATGCCAGCCGGTACGCCGTCTACCTGCGCGCCATGAGCGAAGACAACGGCGTTCAGCGTATTGAAGGGAAAATCGGACAAGTTCTCAAACATGACCCCGAGGCGGGGAACGACATCGCCGGCAATATCGCTTCCTTGCGCATGGAGGACGGCAGCACCATCGAAGGTGATTTGTTCATCGACTGCACGGGGTTTCGGTCTCTTCTCTTGGGAGAGGCCTTGGGCGTAGGTTACGAGGACTGGTCTTATTGGTTGCCCTGCGATCGTGCAGTGGCCGTACAAACCACATCCGTGCGCCCGGCATGGCCTTACACCCGCTCCATTGCACACCCGTTCGGCTGGCAGTGGCGTATCCCGTTGCAGCACCGTGTAGGTAACGGGATGGTCTACAGCAGCAAAGAGCTCAGCGACGCCGATGCTCCCGACATGCTGCGGCAAAACGTCGAAGGCGAGCTGATCACCAAGCCCCGCCTGATCAAGTTTTTGCCAGGCCAACGTAACAAGGTTTGGGAGCGGAACTGTATTGCGGTTGGCCTTGCAGGTGGTTTTGTTGAGCCCCTGGAGTCCACGAGTATTCACCTCATCCAGCGCTCGGCAATTCGTCTGATGCAGTTGTTCCCGGCTGGCGGTGTCCAACAGGCGGATGTGGACGAGTTCAACCTTCAGTCAAAGCGTGAGTTGGAGCACATCCGAGATTTCATTGTTCTTCACTATCACGCCAACGAGCGTACAGACTCGAATCTGTGGAAGCATGTGCGTGAGATGAACCTCCTGGCCTCCCTGCGTCACCGCATCGAGTTGTTCCGCAACACTGCCCGGGTATTCCGCCCGAGCGACGAGCTGTTTGCGGAAAACTCTTGGGTACAAGTGATGATGGGCCAGGGCGTCACGCCCTCGCGCTACCACCCCGTGGCCGATCAGATGGGGCAGGATGAGCTGAAGCGATTCCTGGGTGACATCCAAGTCAAGGTTCAGCGCACAGTAGCGGGGTTGCCTGCTCACCATACCTACGTTGAACAGTTGTGTGCTCCGTACCGGAGTACCGACGCGATGGTCATGCCGCTCAAGCGCGCCTGAAAAAACAGGAAAGCACCTTCGGTTAGAAATGGTTTGAGGCTTTGAAAGCGCTTTCATATACGATAACGTCTTCCAACATAGCGCTGTCGAGACGTGCCCTCCTCTCCCCGCCTGCTGCCGTCTAGCCCAATACCCGGGCTCAGACGCCGTCGCCTTCTCGGTGCAGCGCTATCCACTTTCACGGGCTCAGCGCTGCTAGCCGGGTGCAGCCCGCAGGAATCACCTAATCAACTCACCGTAGCGGCCTACCCGCAAATCGATGCGGTGGTTGAACAAGCGCTACAGAGCTGGAGAGCGCAACACCCAGGGGTGACCGTTAAAGTGGTGACGCGGCAGTACGGCGACCACCACACCGCCATGACAACTGCGTTGTCCACGGCCGTCGGCCTGCCCGATGTCATGGCGCTGGAGTCAAGCTTTGTGGGGCGCTTTGCTCACGGCAGTGGGCTTGAAGATCTGTCAGCAGCCCCCTACGAGGCGCATCAACTGCGTGACCGCTTTGTGGCTTTTGCATTCGACCAGGGGACAAATGCGAACGGACGGGTGCTGGCGTTGCCAACCGACATTGGCCCCGGAACGCTGCTTTTTCGCCAGGACCTCCTCGCGCGCGCTGGGGTCTCGGTGGAAAACTTGACTCACAGCTGGGAGAGCTTTGTCGACGCTGGCTTGGCGATCAAGCAGAAAACGGGCGCTTTTTTGTTGGGCAATGCACAGACGCTCAAAGACATTCTCATCCGCAGCGGACTGCAGCCCGGCCAAAGTCTCTACTTTGGCTCCGATCACGAGGTGTTGGTCAAGTCGTCACGCTTTGAGCGGGCATTCGAACTGGCGCTGAAGGTCAGGCGTAATCAGTTGGACGCGCGGGTGAATGCTTGGTCCAACGAATGGGCCGAAGGGTTCAAGCGAGGCCGTTTGTCTGTTGAGCTCAGCGGCGCCTGGATGGTGGGACAAATGGCCAAGTGGGTGGCGCCTTCTACCGCTGGTCTGTGGCGTGCTGCCCATCTCCCAGAGTCGACCTTCGTGTCCTACGGCGGTACGTTCTATGCGATTCCTCGCCTCTCCAATCCTCAACGTAAAGCGCATGCTTGGGCTCTCATCAAGCACCTGACGCTTGATACGTCTCGGCAAGTGCAGGCCTTTCGAGAGGTTGATGCCTTTCCGGCCTTGTCGCAGGCGCTGGACGAACCCTTCTTCGATGAGCCCCTGCCCTTTCTAGGAGGGCAACCTGCGCGCCAGCTATGGCGCGAGGCTGCCCGGCGCATCACCGCGGTGTCGGTACACAAGCAGAACAGCTTCGCCGACGAAGTGGTGGGAACCGAGTTGGACAATGTGCTGGACCGAGGCAAATCCATCACCGCCGCGCTGGCAGACGCCCACCGGGTTCTGGTCAGAAGGGCCAGAAGATGAGTCGGTCAGTGATCAAGCAAAGGAAGCGATTGACGCCGCGCTGGGCACCCTACGTCCTGTTGATGCCCTTCTTGGTGCTTTTTGCGGTGTTCGGCATCTTCCCGCTGCTGTTCTCAATTGTGCTGGCGTTTCAGTCCTGGGATCCCAGTAGCGGCTTAGCCTCGATGACTTTCGTGGGTACGGAAAACTTCTCCTTTGCCCTGGGTGACGACTGGTTCTGGAAGTCACTGGGAAGCACCTTCACGCTGGCGCTGCTATCCGGGGTACCGCAACATTTGGTTGCCATCCCGTTGGCGGCCTTCATTGACCGAACATTTGGCCGGTGGCGTGACCCGGTCTCGGCAGTCTACTTTTTGCCCTATATCACTTCGTCAGTGGCCATCGCCATCTTGTTTGGCGCGTTGTTTTCCAAAGACTTCGGTCTAGTCAATAGCCTACTGCATGCCTGGCTTCGAGGCGAGAACATCGACTGGATCGGAAGATCCGAAACGCTTGGGCCCGTGGTGTCCTTCATCGTCTTTTGGCGCTATCTTGGCTTCAATCTGGTGCTCTACCTAGCTGCCCTTCAGTCCATCCCGCGTGATCTCTACGAAGCGGCTGAATTGGACGGGGCCAGCGCATGGCGACAGTTTTTTCACATTACCCTTCCTGGGCTGCGACCGATGATCCTCTTCGGCGTGACGCTCAGCGTAATCGGCGGCTTGCAGATATTCGAAGAGCCTTTCATCCTGACGGGTGGTAAGGGTGGGCCCGATCAAGTGGTGATGACCGTGGGCATGTATGTGTACCGAACGGCATTTGAGTTCAACGACTTTGGCGCCGCCAGCGCAATGTCTTGGATTCTGTGTGCGATCGTGGCTGTAATGACCTGGGTAACGCACCGAGCGTTCAAGACCGATGGGAGTCCACGGTGAAACCTCGCAACGGGATGGAGGTTTGGATTGCACGCGGCGTGGTGCTGGCAGGGCTGGCGCTGACCTTGGCGCCTTTTTACTTCATGTTTGTCTTCGCAAGCCACTCGCGTGCAGAAATCTTTGACCTGCCGCCACCTTTGTTTTTTGGTTCGGCTCTTGGCGAGAATTTGGCGATCCTGACCAGCAGGATTCCCTTTTGGCGAAACCTAGCGTGGAGTCTCTACGTGGCGCTGGCCTCCACTGCGCTGACTCTCTTGTTCTGCTCCATGGCTGGTTTTGCCTTCGCTGCCTACCGGTTTCGGTTCAAAGGCGCGTTATTTGCGTTGGTGATGGGTACCATGCTCATTCCCTCTTTCATGAACATGATTCCATCGTTCATGATCATGGACGCTTTGGGCTGGATTGACCAGCACCGTGCGCTCATCATTCCCGGTGCCGCCAATGCCTTTGGCATTTTTCTGATGCGTCAGTTCATCGAAGCATCGGTGCCCGTGGAGTTGGTTGAAGCGGCACGACTAGACGGTTGCGGTGAGTGGACGATCTACCGCCGCGTGGTGTTGCCTCTGATTCAACCAGCCCTTGGCACGCTGGGGCTGGTGACGTTCATCGCCTCTTGGAATAACTTCATGGGCCCCCTGGTCGTGCTTCGCAGTGCTGAGCAATACACCCTGCCGCTTGCGCTCAGAAGCCTGCAGTCGCCGGTCAATACAGAGTGGGGTGCATTGATGGCAGGCTCCGCCATTGCGACCTTGCCCCTGCTAATCCTGTACTTCATTTTTTCCCGTCAGCTCATTGCCGGATTGACGACCGGCGCGGTTAAGTAGTTTGGAAACGACTTCAATGACGAACGCTCAAGACTTTTCTCCCTCAGTACTGGCAACCCGCTTCCCATCGGGATTCCAATGGGGAGTGGCCACCAGTTCATTCCAGATTGAGGGCGCTGCCAATGAGGATGGCAAGGGCGAGTCCATTTGGGACCGATTCTGCGCACGGCCTGGGGCCATCGCCGATAGCGGCAATGGCGATATCGCCTGCGACCATTACCACCGCCTGGACAGTGACCTGGATCTCATCGCCTCTTTGGGCCTGGATATCTACCGGTTCTCGATCTCATGGCCCCGCGTGCAACCGCAGGGCCATGGCGCATGGAACGAAAGAGGCCTGGACTTTTATGAGCGCTTGGTCGACGGTCTGCTCAAGCGCGATGTGCAGGCGTGCCTGACACTCAACCATTGGGACCTGCCACAAGCGCTGCAGGAAAAGGGTGGCTGGAACAAGCGGGACACCGTGCACCACTTCGTCGAGTACGCCCAAACGATCAACCGCCGATTTGGCAGCCGGTTGAAAATGTTGACGACCCACAACGAACCTTGGGTGATAGCGCACCTCGGACATGAATGGGGGACCTTTGCGCCAGGCATCCGCTCACGACAGATTTGTATGCAGGTGACGCATCACTTGCTTCTTAGCCATGGCCTGGCGGTTCAGGCCATGCGTGCAGACGGCGGCTGCAAGAATTTGGGCATTGTGCTAAATCTTGGTCATGTGGAGCCTGCCAGCGACTCGCCTGAGGACATCAAGGCCGCCGACCACGGTTGCGCATGGGGGCGGCGCTGGTACCTTGACTCACTGTTCAAGGGGCAGTACCCCAAAGAGGTCATCGAGGAGTTGGGGGCCGAAGCGCCGACTATCTTGGATGGCGACCTGAAAGCCATCTCCTCTCCAATCGACCACTTAGGTGTTAACTACTACACCCGCAGCGTGTTCCGCGCATCGAGTCCTTTTGATGTGAAGACATCAGGTCTGCCGCTCACCGACATGGGTTGGGAAATCTACCCGCGCGGCTTGACCGAGTTGCTGTGCTGGCTGGACCGAGAGTACAAAGCGCCGGCACTCTGGATCACCGAAAACGGAGTCGCATTTGATGACCCCGTGCAGGATGAGCGTGTGCATGACAGTCGTCGAGTGGCCTACCTGAAGGACCATGTCGCCGCTGTGGCTGCAGCGCTGGAACGCAATGTACCTGTAGCAGGCTACATGGTCTGGAGCCTCATGGACAACTTCGAGTGGGCCAGCGGCTATTCCAAACGCTTTGGAATCGTGCATGTCGACTACACAACACTGAAGCGCACGCTTAAAGACAGCGCGCTGTGGGTTCGCGATCTCATGCAGGCGGTGACCAGCATGAGACAAAAACCGATGCTGGTACGTTCTGCAGGACAGGGAGACTGATCTTGGCAGCCCTGGATATCGTCGGGGTGCGCAAGCACTTTGACAAACTCGAGGTAATCCGTGGTGTAGACCTCGCCGTTCGTGACGGCGAATTCATGGTCTTCGTGGGGCCTTCGGGCTGTGGAAAGTCAACGATGCTGCGCTTGATCGCAGGATTGGAAGAGCCGACAGCGGGTGATATCCAACTGGCAGGATCGTCGATCATTGACCAGCATCCAGCGGATCGAGGCGTAGCGATGGTGTTCCAGAGCTACGCGCTTTATCCGAGCATGACGGTCGAGCAGAACATCGGATTCGCCCTGAAAGTAGCGGGCGTAGCGCCATCCGAATGCCGACAGCGCGTCCTCGAAGTAGCGCAGACCTTGCGGCTGGAGCCGCTACTCGACCGGCTGCCTAGCCAACTCTCAGGGGGACAGCGACAACGGGTGGCCATTGGCCGAGCAATCGTGCGCCAACCGAAGCTTTTCCTGTTCGACGAACCATTGTCCAACTTGGACGCTGAACTGCGTACCAGTACGCGCGTCGAACTGGCCGCCCTGCATCGGCGCTTGGGAACCACCATGGTGTACGTCACCCACGACCAAGTCGAGGCGATGACTTTGGGCGACCGCATCGCCGTCTTTAATCAGGGCTACATCGAGCAAGTGGCCTCACCGATGGAACTCTATGAGAACCCCAAAACGGAGTTCGTTGCTGGCTTCATCGGCTCGCCACGCATGAATCTGCTGGATGTGGAGCCTTTTCGTCGCTTCGCAGATCAACACAACTCACCTCCCGCTTGGGATTGGCTTGGCCAGTGCCCTCCAATGGCCCACCGGCTGGGCGTACGCCCAGATCGCTTTGAGCTGGTAAGCGAAGGCAACGGTGTGGCCGCTCAATTGGTTCATGCAGAACACTTGGGCGATTACTCGATCTTGCACGTGCAGTTGGAGATACCGGGGCTGCGGCTTCAGGTCAAGACGGCGCAAGTGCGCAAGGAAGTACGCGTAGGTGACACCCTACATATAAGGGCTGATCCTCACTCTGTCCTGGCTTTCGATGCATCCGGAGCACGAATCCATGCCGCATAAGACATCAGGCGACGTGCCACTCGACTTGCTGGCTGACATTGGCGGAACCAACGCCCGTCTTGCTTTGTGCGCTGAAAAAAATAGCTTACTCATAGACACCACAGTTGTGGAGTGCAAGCGCTACCCAACCTTGCAAGACATGCTTCGAGAGTACCTGCAAACGCGCGGACAACGGCAGGTTAATCGAGCAGCGCTAGCTGTGGCTACACCAGTTACCGGCGACCAGGTCGCACTGACCAACAACGTATGGTCCTTTTCCCAGCGGGCCGTGCAGGCTGAGTTCCACCTCGACACCCTGCTGGTACTGAACGACTTCACTGCGCTAGCCCAGTCACTGCCCACCATTGAGCCTGCAGATCGAGTCGCCATTGGTGTTGGAGAAGCCCAGGCCGACGGTCCTATCGCGCTGCTCGGTGCTGGCACCGGGCTGGGTATGTCTGGTCTGTTACCCGATGGTCGCGGTGACTGGGTTGCCATCGCCGGCGAGGGCGGTCACAGCACCATCGCACCCAACGGTTCATTGGAGGTAGCGATTGTGAGCTACCTGCAGCGAGTTTTCGGACATGTCTCGACCGAGCGGGTGCTCTCGGGCCAGGGCCTGGTCAACATTTACGAAGCAGTGTGTAGCGTGAACGGCCTGCGTTCGAAAGCACTTCAGCCTGATACTGTGGTCCAGCTAGGGTTGAGCCACGACGATACCGCTTGCAGCCAGGCGCTCGATTGCTTTTGCTCGTTCCTGGGAAGCGCGGCCGGAAACTGGGCCCTGACACTGGGGGCAAGAGGGGGCGTCTACATTGGCGGTGGAATTGCACCTCGGCTTACGGATCGGCTGCAAACCAGTTCCTTTCGCGCGGCCTTTGAGTCGAAGGGGAGGCTTAGCGGCTACCTACGAGACATACCGACCTGGGTCCTCAGGGACCGACCAGAGTACGCGCTACGAGGCGCAGCCCGGGCGTTGAGCCAGCACGTCAACCCGGCCGCTCCTGCAAAGGGCCATGTAGCAGGCCCCTTACCGGCTCTGGGCTGAAAAGGGGCTAGACTTTGACTGCCGGTCAATATCGACGATGGTTACGCGCACTAGATCGACTCAACTCACAGCCGGGCGCGCCAAGCTGCAGGTGCCTGGCCCTCAGAGCCGTTCAACCTTGGCCATGGTGGCCGAGGTGGCTGGCGTGTCTCCAAGTACTGTCTCGCGGATCCTAAACGGTACGGCACGGGTCAGCCCGGACAAAACGGCTGCTGTTCTCAGTGCCATCGATTCCCTGGAATTCAGCCCAAACCCAGTGGCCAGGGGGCTAGCCGGAGGTCGAACAGCCAGCATCGGTGTATTGACCCAGACCGTCAGCAGTCCCTTTTACGGCGAAGCTCTTCTTGGCATTGAAGCAGCCCTGCGAGAAGAAAGCTACATCCCGCTGTTTGTCAGCGGCCACTGGATGGAGTCCACCGAGCGCATGGCCATGGACGAATTGATGCTGCGCCGGGTAGACGGTGTCATCGTTCTGGCTGGGCGGCTGTCAGACCGGATGCTGCAGGGGTACGCCAAGCAAGTGCCGATGGTGGTGTTAGGCCGATCAATCAACAGCTCTCGAGTGCGCAGCTTGTCGTTCGATAACCGTAACGGAGCGCTGCTTGCCACGCGTCACTTGACCGAGATGGGTCACCAGCGGATCGCCTATATCGTTGGCGATACCGACCATGATGACGCCGTTGAGCGGCTTGAGGGATACCGCGAGGGAATCCGAGAAGCTGGACTCCAGATTGATCCCGAACTGATTACCAATGGTGACTTCACAGAGCAAGGCGGCATGCTAGCGGTCAACCGCCTGCTTGACAGCGGCGTTCGCTTCACCGCCATTGCCTGTTCCAACGACCAAGCGGCGATCGGTGCACTGTTAGCGCTCAGTCGTCGCAATATTCGAGTACCAGATGACGTCTCGGTTGTGGGCTTTGATGATGTGATGCCCGCGCGCTACTCAACTCCCCCATTGAGTAGCGTACAACTGTCCATCTACGAGGCAGGAAAAGCGGCTGCTCGGGTAATGCTCGGTCTACTGCGGGGAGAGAACCGGTCAGAGGTACTGCCAGAGCCTCGCTTGGCAATACGCGAATCAACGCAGCGACTCCACCGCTGACCTAGATCAGTCAGCGTAGAGGTTTCTCAGTCCAGGGTGACGCCGGTTTGACCGCTGCGGGCCAATTGACCGGGCCTAACCTCCAGGACGACCCCATCGCTGAATCGAACTGTCACAGCTTTTAAACCGGCGTTGTAGGCCAAATGCGTGCGGCGTCCGTCAGTATGCTTGAGCACGGTGTGCAGCGGATGGTCAGCCGTTACAGAGAAGTCGGGGGTGCCAAGTTCGCGCAGGCTGAGCAACCAGTGCAGCGTGGCACTGCGAGTCTCGCCCTGCTCCACAGCACCTTTTCGGTTCCACGATGACAGTGCTTGCTCAGGGTCTACCAGAGCCAGGTACTTAGCGAAGATGTCTTGCCAAATGTCGGCCGGCTTACCCTGGACGCCGCGCGCGGCTGCTTGTTTCTCCTCGCTCGGAAGAGCGCCCAGGTTACGGCGCACGAAGTCAGGGTGTTTGCCCAGAGGCATGGAAGTTGTTGTGATCGGCAAAAGGTTGATCCCTGTCACCTGACGCGGCTCATCGGTCCACCATGTGTTGTGCGCATACCCCGCACCAAAGAGGATCGCCACGTCAACATTGCGGTACTCAGGCGCAAGGACGATGCGATGCACGTCAAACCAATAGTGCTCTACAGCCTGCCACTCGGTGGCATAGAGATAGGCTGCGAGATCTCGGAGCTGTCGATCTTCGCGTACCTCGGCCCAAAGCAATAGCCCTGCCCAGGCGCTCAGCGCTTCGGAAGAGGATTCCTGGTTGTTGCCTAGAAAGCCAGCATCACCAACTCCGCCCAGGCCATTGGCCCAGGAGTGGCCCTCATACGGATCGAAGTTACGTAGAAACGGCAGATAGCGGAGCTCGCGGTCGGGGTTAGCGATATTGGCCACCATCAGATCAATGATGGAACCCCAACGCTGCGGATCTGCCCAGCTGCGCTCACGCAAGGCGAGCTCCGCAGCACTTCGGATCCAATAGCCAAACCAGAAGTGCTGGTCGTTGATTTCTTCAATGGCGTGGAATTCATTGGGGTGACTGGCGATGACCCCCAAGCGCCGGTCGAGGAAAAAGTAACGCTTGCGATCATCACCGCCTAACCACTCCTGCATTCGCTCGCGAACCTCCTTCGTCACCCGCTGGGCCGCCTTCAACTGGCCTTCCTGTTCAAGCACATCAACCAGCTTGAGCACGCGAAGCAACCCTTTGCCCTGCCAATAAGCGCTCTTGCCCTCTGGAAGCATGAGGTCCGGCGCATTGCGTACGTCTGCTGCCGTCAGCTCTGCAACTTGCTGGCGATGCGCTGGATCGCTGAGCCCGGGTAAAAAAGGTACGAATCCGAAAAACGGGTGTTCGGTCTTGAATTCACGCGCTGCCAAGAGGCGAATTGGCCCGCGGGCGGTGTCGAACGCGGGTCCAAGACGATCGGCCACCGATGGGTTCTGATGCCAGTGATGCGGATAGAGGCCGTACAGGGGGCCCACATCCTCTCCCTCCTTGGCGTCGGTTAGGGCCGTGAAAGTGGTGGTGACGCGGCTTCGCGCGGTGTCGAAAGCCCACGCTACACGGGTGCTTCGGGTATGCACATATGCATGGCGGCTGATTGTCTCAAGTGTTACAGCGGAGGCATCGGGCAGCACGGCTGCGCTGACGTATCGCCGGTCGCTCGGTAATTTCCCGATCCACTCATGTACCGAATTCGTTGCCCACTGACCTCCAGTGGGCAGGAAGAATGCGTAGCGGCGTGTACCCACACTCAACACCAAACGACGGGGATCCTCGCCGCGGTCAAGCTGACGGGCACCAGTAGGCAGGCGCAAACGCAAGTCCCCACTGCCCAGCTCAAGGTGCGCATAGGGGCTGCCATGGGCTACCGTAGCCATGAGGTGTACGCCTTCCTGCGGCTGCCCGACGCGCAGACGAATCGACCAGTCATCGGCCGCTTCAAGGCGCGACCTAACCGGTCCCAGGCCCGCGGCGAACGCAGTGGAGCTCATGATGACGGGCTCGCTGTGAGGATAGGCAATCTCGGTGTCACCACGCGCCGTCGCGCGGACTTCTCGCTGCGGCAGACTAAGCTCCAATCCCTCGGCCGTGGGGCGAATGCTCAGAGGTTGTGCATAGATCGGGTTAGGCTGGGCACTAAAAATCAGCGTTGAGTACCACTGGCTGGTGGGCGCGGCACGCGACATCAAGGCGGGGCTGCGAAAAGGCGCAGCAGGCGGCGAGGCATCCCAACCCTTGGGCTGCAAGTGCAGCTTTGCAGCGCCCAGTTCGAGGGGCTTGGGTGCACCAGTGCCCTGGCAAGCTGCACCGACAACCGTGAATGCAAGACTCAGGAGGACAAATCCGCGCAATGCAATGGATATTCTGTGCTGTTTTGAAATCGCTTTCATAGCGTTGTAGTTTACTGGCTGCTGGGCACGAACGCTTGCCCGGCGTAAGCTTTTCAGCGCTGCTACAGGGTGGCGCCCTCCGCCGGCCGTATCCACCGGACGCCGCCGAGGGTGAGGCAGCCGTTCATCAAGCCGGTACAGTGCGTGCCTGGCCCAATCTGTCGGCCGACGTGTCAGCACATCGCGGATAAACAGAGGAGAGGTTGACCCGTTTTGTCGATGTGTGGACACCGGGTTACGCAAGGCTTGCTCAGCCCACCCCTCAGCTTCTTCAACCAGCGCATACGCGGTGACGCAGGATCAACACGACCCCGTTTCCTGCTGCTTGACAACGCAAAACAGATGACATCAAGGAGCCATCATGGACAGGTATCAGCGCATCGCACTAACTCTGGGCGTTTGCGTCACAGTAGCCAGCGTCGCTGCTGCGTACTGGGCCCGCTACGCACTGGTCGAAGTTGACGGCCTAGAAGCCTACTGCGCGCAAGCGGCGCGGGAATTTCGCTGCACCTTGCGCATGGCGGTCATTGCCGCGTTTCAGCAGCACCGGTTGGGGGGTGCAGCGATTCTTCTTACAGCACTCGCTCTCTGGACCAGGCGCGGCTCTTTGGCACTGTTGGCCCTCGCGGTTGCGGGCACTGGCCTGGTGTTGTACGACGCCGACGTATCCGCTGTTGCTTGGATCGCGGCGGCCTTGACGCTGCAACGCGCAGCGACTGGGCAACAGACGCCAGCCCCGGTCTAGCGGATCTCAGCGTGCTGAGGCTGCTGGTGGGCAGCGTGCTGCGCCTCGTCAATCGCCCAGAGCGCTGAAAGCGACAGGGCTGCCCAGCCTGCTGCGACACCCCAGGCCTGGATATTTTCTGGCCCTTCAAGCAGGGGAAGGGCGATGGCCGCGACACCCAGGCCCACTCCCATCATGCGGGTTGCAGGGCTACTGCCCACACTCAGTGGAGACACCACGCGGCGGCTCGAATGATGGAACAACCGCCACCAAGCGAGTACCGCAGCAGCAGCCACGAGCGACCAGGGAAGCATGCGGTAGCGTGCGTCGAAGCACAGCGTCAATGCTCCTACGCTCAGCGCGAACAGCAGCATGGCGTCAAGGGTTCTGTTAGGTAGCTGCTTTCTGTATGGCCGCGCGGATACGAGCACCAGCAGCAGCGGCGCCACACCCCCTGTGACCCACTCCGAGATGCTGCGAGGCCAGTCCAGCCAAGCCGTGAAGTGGTGAGCGGTGAGGCCTACAACCAGGCTCATGCCCATGACGGTTGGATTCAGCAGGTGAAGGCCTTTACGCCGCGACCAGATCATCGCTATGCACGCGCCAAGCGTCAGGCCCAAAAGACCCGCCAGCGCTTCGGGATCGCCTAAGGCAGGCCTTAAGAAGTTACCCGCACGAAGCTCGCCCTGCGCATCTAGCAGTCCCCACGCACCGCCCATTACTCCCTCGAGTTGGCGCTTCCAGGGCTGATCAAATCCCTCAATGAAATTGAAATCAATCCCTTGATCACGGTGCAAGGCTTGCAGATCAGCTACCCATCGAGCCTGCTCCATCAAGCCAGGCAAGGCCGGCCCACGCTGCCGACCGCGCACCGGCCAGCCAGTTTCAGCCACCCAAACGGGCAGGGGGGCGAATGCCTGCTCAACGTGTTTGACGACATCCACCATGTGCGCAGCGGCTGCGTCCACCCCCGTCGGGTTGTCCTCCCAATACGGCAGCACGTGGATACCGATCAAGTCCACATGGGGTTTAAGAGCCTCGATATCCCGAAGCCAAAACTCCCAAACATCGGCGTAGGTAACGGGCACACCACCCGATCCCGTGCGGGCCCGCTGCAAAAGACTGGCCAGCTGCTGCGCCGTCAGCTCCCGGCGCAGCAAGACCTCGTTACCGACGATCACGGTACGCACCACTTCGGGATGGCGACGTGCCAGCTCCAACACCCGTTCAAGCTCAACTTCGTTGGCCGCAGCATCGCGTGAAATCCAGGCGCCCAGTGCCACTTTCAGGCCGAGTTCCCCAGCGATCTCGGGGACCTGATCAAGGCCATGTGATACGCCATACAGACGAACACATGAACTGATCCGCGCCAGACGGCTCAGGTCGTCGAGCAGAGCTTCTCGTGTGAGCCGCAGGTGCGGGTCGAACGGCGTGTGCCCTGGGCGCCGAAAGGGTGCGTACGAAACGCAAGGCAGTAGGGGTGAGCCCTCTGCTGGGCTCAGATTGGGCTGGTCTGCAGGCCCGCCGCTGAGCCTGACCGACCAAATCACTGCCAAGATCAACCAGAGGCCCAGCCCCACTAGGAGCGTCACTCGGCTGGAGCGGCTAGAACTCGATGCAAAGTTGTCATTCATGAGAAGGCAAGTTGGGCATTGCAGTCGCGTCGTCGATTGGGGGTTCGGGTGCAACCAATGAGTCCCATCGTCCGGGCTGATGTATGACCCCGTGACAGCGCTGCTCAATGGGTTGGGCCGTGTAAGACCCATACACGGTAGCAAGCAGGGCACCCCCCATATCCTCGAGCCGATTTGCCACAGAGCAAATGGCAGCATCATCCACGATAGCCCGGTAAATCCTACCCTCCCCGATGTGCATCAGGCTGATCGGCACCATCGCTTGGCCCTTACAACTCCCGCACGGCATCTTGGCGCGGACCTCAAAAATCCATATGTCCATTGAGCTTTTCCCGCGGTGATGAGGCGGGCCGAGGTGTAGGCTTGCTCGCCAGCACATGAGGCGCGGTGGTTGCGCCAGGCGAAGAAAGCCCAGACTCTGGGCTGGCAACAGGACCACCCCCGTCACAAGCAACAATTGCAAGGACACTCACACATGCGTCGGCGGTGGCTTGAGTGCGCATGCGGAGTCTCCGATGAATTCTTGGCCTGATGAGCGCAAGCACTCTCTGTTGAAGTCAGACAAACACCAAGCTGGCTCAGGAGCAGCGTTCAAGCGCCTTGAAGTGCAGCCGTGCAACGGCATCCTGTCATGAAAGCGCTTTCATTCTGAACGATGTCTCGGCTCTTTGGTGCGGTTGAGCAAGCAGGTAATCGATTCCAAACGCAAACTATGCGCGGCTGCGGCGTTGAAGGACCTTTAGAGTTGGCGCGTCGGCATACACAGCACAACACATGCCCCACGAAGGCTAGATCAACATGCTCGCATCGCACATCTCCGCGTTAGCGCTGCATCAATCCGCTCAACCCATGCGTCGGTGGATCGCCCACCTGGACATGGACGCTAGCCTTTCTC
>VGHB01000020.1 GCA_016868355.1 Betaproteobacteria bacterium
GGTGGCGGTGGCGGTGGCGGTGGCGGCGGCTACGGTGGTGGTGGCGGCGGTGGCCGTGGCGGCTACGGCGGCGGCTACGGTGGTGGCGGCGGCTACTGACCCCAAAGGCCAAGGCCCGAACGGTCAAACCCCGGCTTGCCGGGGTTTTTTCTTGGGCTGTGCGCATGCTGGTGACACAACACTTGCCCCATCGGCGCCCCGCCCCGTGGCCTTGGCCGCCATGAGCAAGCCACGCCACAGGCTGGCCCCCGCTGAGGCCGCCGACGATTGGGCGGCCGCGGCGGAGATCGTGGCCGAGTATGCGAAAAGTTTGGGGGTGGACTTGTCCTTTCAGGCCATCGACTCGGAGCTGGCTGACCTGCCGCAGCACTATGCCGAGCCGGGCGGCGTCTTGCTGCTGGCCTGGGTGGGCACCGCACTGGCTGGCTGCGGCGCGCTCAAGCCCCTGCCCGATGCAGACTACCCCAATGCTTGCGAGATGCGGCGCCTGTATGTGCGCCCGGCCTACCGGAGGCTGGGCTTGGGCCGGGTCTTGGCCCAGGCCCTGATCGACTGGGGTGTGCGCGCCGGCTATTCCTGCATGTTGCTGGATACCCTAGACGACATGGAAGCCGCGCGGGGCCTCTACGACAGCTTGGGCTTCGAAGAAGTACCGCCCTTTTACTTCAACCCCTTGCCTGGGGCGCATTACCTGAAGGTGGACCTGCAATGAAGTGGACACCCCTGCCCGTGGCCCCCAGCCGGTTGGCGGAGTCCCCCATGTGGCATCCGGTGACGCAACAGCTTTACTGGTGCGATATTCCCGCCGGCATGTTGCACCGCTGGGACCCGGTGCATCAGGTCCACGAGGACTGGTCTTTGGGTTCTGACGCGGCTTGTTGTGTGCCCGTGGCCGATGGCTCGGTGCTGGTGGCTCTGCGCAGGGGCATCGTGCACCTGAACCCCAACACGGGCGCCATCCGCGACGTGGCGAGCGCCCCCTACGATATCGGTAAAGAGCGTTTCAACGACGGCAAGGCAGACCCCATGGGCCGGTTCTGGGTGGGCACGATCTACGAGCCGCGACAGCCGCCGCTGGCACGGGTGTACCGGCTGGACCAAAGTCCGGGCCATGCGCGGCTGACCGTCGTCGCCGACCAGCTGACCGTGAGCAACGGGCTGGCCTTCAGCCCGGATGGCCGCACGGCCTACCGTAGCGACACCACCAGCCACACCGTATGGAAGGCGGAGCTGTCGGCGGCCACTGGGGAGACCGGGCCTTGGTCCGTACTGGCCTCGTTCGAGCGGCCCCAGGCTGGGCAACCCCTGCACCGCTATGGCGGGCGCCCGGATGGCGCGGCGGTCGATGCCCAAGGCTGCTATTGGGCCGCCATGTACGAGGGGCAACGCCTGGTGCGGCTGTCACCGCAGGGTGAGCTTTTGCAAAGCCTGGAGCTGCCGGTGCGGTGTCCCACCATGCCGTGCTTCGGGGGCGACGACCTGCGAACCTTGTACGTCACCAGCGCGCGTGATCATCGCCCTGAAGCGGAGCTGCAGGAGCAGCCATGGGCTGGTTGCGTGCTGCAAGCCCGGGTTGAGGTGCCCGGTGTGCCACTGCACTGCGCACTCCTGCCCTGATGAGGCCCAGCCGACCCGCTCAGCGCGGCAGCGCCTCTATGGTCTGGATCATCAACGCAGGGGTCAACACTTCGGGCAACAGCACCGGATCTTGGCCCGATCGGTAGAACGCATACACCGGCACACCGCTGCGGCTCAGGCGGTTGAGCTCCCGGGTTATGGCCTCGTCGCGGCGCGTCCAATCGGCCTGCAGGGTCACGATACCCCGGGCCTGCAGCGCCTGCTGAACCTGCGGCTGCCGCAGCGTGCTGCGCTTGTTCACCTGGCAGGTGACGCACCAAGCGGCGGTGTAGTCCACGAACACGGTTTGCCCTTGGGCCAGCGCCTCGGCCAGCACCTGTGGCGACCACGGCGCCCACGGCTGGCCGGCGGCGCCCAAGGGCAAGGGCCCCAATGCGTCAGCACCTCCACCGGCGCTGCCGGCATGAGCATCAGCAGCCATGCCCATGGGCGTGGCTTGCTCCTGCAGCAGCGGCAGTACCCACCCAAGGTTGGCGGCCACCAACAGGGCCAGGCTGCTGCGGACCACGGCGCGGGACGTGCGGGAAAAGGCAGCCGCCCAAACCCAGGCACCGATGGCAAACGCCACCAGAAGCAACAGGGACAGCAGCCCCGCGGCGGCGTCAATACCGGCTTGACGCCCCAACACCCACAACAGCCACACCACGGTGGCCAGCAAGGGCAGCGCCATCGCATGCTTGACCTTGGCCATCCACGCGCCGGGCCGCGGCAAACGTTGTGCCCAGGCCGGCATCAGGCTGAGCAACAGATAGGGGCACGCCATACCCAAGCCCAGCGCCACGAAGATGCCCAAAGCCAAGGGGGTGGGCTGGCTCATGGCCACACCCAAGGAAGCCCCCATGAAGGGCGCCGTGCAGGGGGAGGCCACCAACACCGCCAGCACCCCAGTCAGAAAGTGGTCGACCACGGGGTTTTGGGCCCGCGCCGTTGCCCATGCACTGGGCACCATCAGGTCGAACTCAAACAGGCCCAACAGGTTCAGCCCCATCAGAGTGAACAGCAGGGCCAAGCCGGCCACAAACAGGGGCGATTGAAGCTGAAAGCCCCAGCCCAGTTGCTCACCCGAGGCCCGCAGGGCCAACAGCAGCGCAGCCAGCGCCGTGAAGCTCAACACCACACCCAGGGTGTAGGCTGCGCCGCCCAGAGCCAAGGCACGGCGGTTGTGCGCGTCGGCAGCAAAGCCGAATACCTTGAGCGAAAGCACCGGAAACACGCAGGGCATGAGGTTGAGGATGAGGCCGCCCAAGAACGCAAAGAGGACCGCCGCCCACCATCCGGTTTGCGCGGTGGCACCGGCACCCGGGGCACCAGCGGGCTCAGAGCCGCCGAGGCCGCCGAACACGCCAGCTCTCGCCCCACCGGCGCCACTGCCGGCATCCGCAGCCGGCCACGAGCCGTCCACGGCGGCGGTCAAGACCACACCGGCAGGTGATGCGATGCCGTGCGCCGGCTCGGCCAAGGCCACCACAAAGCCCATCTCGGCCGGCTGCTCCATGCGCTGAGGCGAATACGCCATCAATGCCGACCAGCTGCCGGCCGTAACCCAAGCGGCCTGGGGTTCTGCCGACGGCGACAAAAGGTGCGCGGCGGTGGGAAAGACGGCCAACTTACGCCCCTGCCAGGCGGGCGGCAGCCCGCTGAGTTCCAGCCGCAGCCCTTGCGCATCCACGCGCGCGGCGGCTTTTGCACCAGGCCACAGCACCGGCTGCTGTGCCCGCGCCTGCTCGAAAAGCGCCGCATGGGGCACCAGCGCGGAACGCGCCGCGCCCGCCGGAAGGGTTAGGCTGAAGTCGCCGCCTTCGGGGATGCACACGTCTTCGCACACCAGCCAGTCCGCCCGTAGCTTGATTGTCAGCGGCTGATCGGGCAGGGGCTGCGACACCTCTAGCGGTACCGGCAGCAGCAGCGTGCCTTCATAGCCGTGGTTCATCAAGGGGCCAATGGGCAGCCGGTGAGGCACCGGCCAATGGATGTCGCCGGCTTCAAGGCCGGGCGGCAACTGCCACTGCAGCTGAGTGGGAAGCCCCGAGTCCCCGGGGTTGAGCCAGTAGGTGTGCCAGCCTTTCTTGTGCACCAGCTTCAAGCCCAGCCAGGCCGGCGCGCCAGGGCGCAAACCGTTCGGCGCGTGCACCACCAGTTCGGCTCTGACCTGCGCGGTGCTTACAACGGCCGATGCTTCGGCAGTAGGCGCAAAAAACAACAGGGCCGCAGCGCAAGCCAGTAGCCCCGCAAAGAGAAGGCGCGCGGTTGAACTCATAGCCGCATCATGTCAGTTTGGTCAAGAGGCGAGGCCTTCACTAGGGCAAAAACCAAAGGCTCCGCGGGTTTCTACGTATATTCGGGGGGCTTTGCTGAATGGAGTATTCGCGCCATGCGCCCAAAGGGTCCCCAACTCGGTGATGCCCCGGGCGTGCAGGCTGACACACCACGCATCGCTGCTGTGCGGCGCGCCAGGTCGTCGGCATGGGATGAAAGTGAAGATGAGTCCGCCTACCGCGGTTTCAAGAGGCTGTCTGCTCTGGAGGCGCAGGCCCTGCGAGACCTGGACCCCCCGGTGTCCCCGTGGAGGGTCGTGGCCACTCAAGTGGTCGCCGGCTTCGTCGTAGCCTGCTTGGCAGGCTTGGTGATGGGGAGTGTGTCCGTGTTCTGGTCGGCGCTTTACGGCGCCGGCGTGGTGGTGGTTCCGGCGGTGTTGATGGCCCGCGGAATGACCTCCAGGCTCTCCAGTGTGAATGCTGGCGTCTCTGCCGTCAGCTTCATGTTGTGGGAGTTTGTGAAGATCGGCGTTTCAGTGGTGCTGCTGATGCTGGCGCCGAGAATCGTCGAGCAGCTGGTTTGGCCTGCCTTGTTGTTGGCCCTGCTGGTGTGCATCAAGGTGTATTGGGTAGCGCTCCTGTGGCGCGGCCGAAAGCCGAAACCGGTTGAACGTTTGTAGAGTTGAAAGCAATTCGAGATGGCAGCTGAAGGTCAAGCCCCCACCGCTGGCGAGTACATCGTCCACCACCTGGCGCACCTGCAGAACAAGAAGCCCGAAGGACCCTTCGACCTGTCGGTGTTCAACTTCGACTCCCTGTTTTTTTCGATCCTGTTGGGCATCGTGACCTGCTGGATTTTGTGGGCAGCCGCAAGCAAGGCCACCTCCGGCGTGCCAGGCCGCTTTCAAGCCGCGGTCGAGTTATTGGTGGAAATGGTCGAGAACCAGGCCAAAGGCATCGTGCACAGCGCCGAGAGCCGCAAGATGGTCTCGCCCCTGGCACTCACCGTGTTCATCTGGATCTTCCTGCTCAACGCCATGGACTTGCTGCCGGTGGATTTAATCCCGGCCGTCTGGCACTTGGCCGGCCCAGCCTTGGGTCTGCCCGACTACATGCGCGTGGTGCCCACCGCTGACCTGTCCGTCACCATGGGCCTTTCGGCTGGCGTGTTGCTGGTGTGCCTGTACTACAACGCAAAGATCAAGGGCTTGGGCGGCTGGATTCATGAGCTGTTTTCGGCCCCCTTCGGCTCGCACCCGGTGCTGTGGCCTTTCAACTTCGCCATGCAAATCATTGAGTTTGTTGCCAAGACCGTGTCTCACGGGATGCGACTGTTCGGCAATATGTACGCTGGCGAACTGATCTTCATGTTGATCGCGCTGATGGGTGGTGCGCTGGCCAGCGTCAGCTTGGGCACCGGCATCGGCTTGGCCATTGGTCACATCATTGCGGGCACGGCCTGGGCTATTTTCCACATTCTGATCATCACGCTTCAGGCCTTCGTCTTTATGATGTTGACCCTGGTCTACATCGGTCAAGCCCACGACGCGCATTGATTTCACCTAACGTTCGGTTCGACGTTTTCGTCTTGTCTTTTCCCTTTTTCACAACCACTCTCAACGAGGAGTCATCATGGAAGTCATCAGCTTTGTTGCCCTGGCCGCTGGCCTGATCATCGGTCTGGGTGCCGTTGGCGCCTGTGTCGGTATCGGCATCATGGGCAGCAAGTACCTGGAATCTGCTGCACGCCAGCCAGAGCTGATGGGTGAACTGCAGACCAAGATGTTCCTGCTGGCCGGTCTGATTGACGCGGCCTTCATCATCGGTACCGGCATCGCGCTGTGGTTTGCCACTGCCAACCCGTTCCTGGGTCAGTTGGCCAACCTGCCCAAATAAATCGATTTCAGTCCATTTGCGAGGCTAGGGCGCGCTCGCGCAGCGTGCCCCATGCTGAAGTTCCCCCAACCGATCGAGGCAAACAAGTGAGCATCACCGGTACCCTCATCGTCCAGATGATTGTTTTTGCGATCCTGGTCTGGTTCACGATGAAGTTCGTTTGGCCGCCGATCACGGCCGCCCTGGACGAACGCGCCCAGAAGATTGCCGAAGGCTTGTCGGCTGCTGACAGGGCAAAAGCCGATTTGGCGAAAGCCAACAAGCGCGTCGAAGAGCAGCTGATGTCCGCGCGCGACGACGCCGCCAAACGCTTGGCTGACGCCGAGCGGCTGGCCCAGTCGATGGTTGAAGAGGCCAAGGGCCGTGCTTCGGAAGAGGGCGCCAAAATCATTGCCGCGGCCAAAGCTGAGGCCGAGCAGGAAATGGTCAAGGCGCGTGAAGCGCTGCGCGACCAGGTGGCCGTTTTGGCCGTCAAGGGCGCCGAGCAAATCCTGAAGCGCGAAGTCAATGCCACCGTCCACGCGGAACTGCTGGGCCGGTTGAAGGCGGGGCTTTAAACTATGGCCGAGCTAGCAACCATCGCGCGTCCCTACGCGGAGGCGCTTTTGAAGGCTGGCGGTGACGCCGCGGCTGCGTCGGAACTCACGGCCCTGGCGGCTGTGGCTTCCAACCAACAACTGCTGGCTTTTGCCGACGACCCCAAGGGCACGCTGGCGCAGGTCACTGAGGTTATGACCTCGGTGATTTCAAAGCAATTGAAAGCGCCGCTGTCGCCCAAGGTTGGCAACCTGTTGGCTGCGGTACTCGAGAACGGCCGTCTGGCCGCCTTGGGTGAGATCGCGCAACAGTTTCAGCTGTTGATCAATGCCCGTTCCGGTGTGGCCGACGCCGTCATTCACAGCGCATTCGAATTGAGTGCCGCACAGACCGACGACGTGAAGGCCACGCTGGAAAAGCGCTTTGGTCGCAAGCTCAACGCTACCGTGGTGATCGACGCGTCGCTCATCGGCGGCATTCGTGTGGTGGTCGGTGATGAGGTGCTGGACACCTCTGTCAAGGCGCGCCTGGAACAGATGAAGCTTGCCCTCACCGCGTGAGGGCCGGAGAAAACCATGCAACTCAATCCCGCAGAGATTTCTGAACTGATCAAGAGCCGCATCGAGGGCCTGGGCGCCTCGACGGACATCCGCAACCAGGGTACTGTCGTGTCGGTGACCGACGGCATCGTCCGCATCCACGGCCTGTCCGACGCGATGCAGGGCGAAATGCTTGAATTTCCCGCCACCAAAGACGGCCAGCCCACCTACGGCCTGGCCCTGAACCTCGAGCGCGACTCGGTGGGCGCAGTGATCTTGGGCGAATACGAGCACATTTCCGAAGGCGACACCGTCAAGTGCACGGGCCGCATTTTGGAAGTGCCGGTCGGCCCTGAGTTGATAGGCCGTGTGGTCAATGCGCTGGGCCAGCCCATCGACGGCAAGGGTCCGATCAACGCCAAGATGACCGACGTGATCGAGAAGGTTGCTCCGGGCGTGATTGCCCGCAAGTCGGTGGACCAACCGGTGCAAACCGGCCTGAAGTCGATTGACTCCATGGTGCCGATCGGCCGCGGCCAGCGCGAGCTGATTATTGGCGACCGCCAGACCGGCAAGACCGCTGTGGCAATCGACGCCATCATCAACCAAAAGGGTCAGAACATGACCTGCATCTACGTGGCCATCGGACAGAAGGCCTCGTCGATCAAGAATGTGGTGCGCGCGTTGGAACAACATGGCGCCATGGACTACACCATTGTGGTGGCGGCATCGGCTTCCGAGTCGGCGGCCATGCAATACGTGTCGGCCTACTCGGGCTGCACCATGGGCGAGTACTTCCGCGACCGCGGCCAAGACGCCCTGATCATTTATGACGACCTGTCCAAACAGGCCGTGGCCTACCGGCAGGTGTCGCTGCTGCTGCGCCGCCCGCCCGGCCGCGAAGCTTTCCCTGGCGACGTGTTCTATCTCCACAGCCGCCTGCTCGAGCGCGCTGCCCGTGTGAACGCCGACTTTGTGGAAGCTTTCACCAAGGGCGAGGTCAAGGGCAAGACGGGTTCGCTCACCGCCCTGCCAGTGATTGAAACCCAAGCCGGTGACGTGTCGGCCTTCGTGCCCACCAACGTGATCTCGATTACCGACGGCCAGATCTTCCTGGAAACCTCGCTGTTCAACAGCGGCATCCGTCCCGCCATCAACGCCGGTATCTCGGTCTCGCGCGTAGGTGGTGCAGCGCAAACGAAGCTGATCAAGTCGCTCTCTGGCGGTATACGTACCGACCTGGCCCAGTACCGCGAGTTGGCTGCGTTCGCGCAATTCGCTTCTGACCTGGATGCGGCCACCCGCAAGCAACTCGACCGCGGCGCGCGCGTGACCGAAATGCTCAAGCAGCCCCAATACAGCCCGCTGCCCATCAGCCTGACGGCTGCTTCGTTGTTCGCGGCCAATAAGGGTTTCCTTGACGACGTCGACGTCAAGAAGGTCTTGGCTTTTGAAAGCGGCTTGCACACCCATCTGAAGTCCAGCCACGCCGCGCTGTTGGCCAAGCTGGAGAACGACAGGGCGATGGACAAGGCAGCTGAAGAAGAGCTGACCAACGCCATTGGCGCGTTCAAGAAGTCGTTTGCCTGAATACCCCACTGAGCATTACCTCAAGGAAACAAGCAAATGGCAGCCGGTAAGGAAATCCGCGGCAAGATCAAATCGGTTGAGAACACCAAGAAGATCACCAAGGCCATGGAGATGGTAGCCGCCTCAAAGATGCGCAAGGCGCAGGACCGGATGCGCGCGGCGCGTCCTTACAGCGATAAGATCCGCAACATCACCGCCAATCTGTCCAAAGCCAACCCCGAGTACCAAAGCCCCTACATGCGTGCCACGGGCACGGCCAAGGCCGTGGGCTTCATCGTGGTGACCACCGACAAGGGGCTGTGCGGTGGCCTCAACACAAACGTGCTGCGCGCGGTGACCGCCAAGATGCGCGAGGCACAGACCGCCGGCAAGCAGGTATTGGCAGTTGCTATCGGCAACAAAGGCTTGGGTTTTCTCAACCGTATCGGCGCCAAGGTGGTGAGCCAGGCCGTGCAGTTGGGCGACGCCCCGCAGCTCGACAAGCTCATCGGCCCGGTCAAAACGCTGCTCGATGCTTTCGTGGCTGGCGAATTGGACGAGGTGCACATTTGCTACACCAAGTTCATCAACACCATGAAGCAAGAGCCACTGGTGGAGCAGCTGCTGCCGCTGTCGTCCAACGTGCTCGACCAGACCGAAGAGGAAAAGAAGGCCTATGGCTGGGATTACCTCTACGAGCCGGATGCCGCCACGGTGATTGATGAACTGCTCAAGCGCTACATCGAGGCGCTGGCGTTCCAGTCGGTGGCTGAAAACATGGCCAGCGAGCAAAGTGCTCGCATGGTGGCCATGAAGGCCGCCACCGACAACGCCGGCACGCTCATCGGCGAGTTGAAGCTGGTCTACAACAAGACTCGCCAAGCCGCCATTACCAAGGAACTCTCGGAAATCGTGGGCGGTGCAGCCGCCATCAGCGGTTGACCGAAGGCCTGAAGTCCAGCCCCAACGATAGATGAATTGAAATTAGAGGAACGCAACATGTCGACCACCCAACCCCAGGGCAAGATCGTTCAGTGCATCGGCGCTGTCGTGGACGTCGAATTCCCCCGCGACCAGATGCCACGCGTTTACGACGCGCTGAAGATGTCTGGCTCGGCCCTGACATTGGAAGTCCAGCAGCAGCTGGGCGACGGCGTTGTACGCACCATTGCGCTGGGTTCTTCCGACGGCCTGCGCCGTGGCGTCACCGTGACCAACACGGGTGCGCCCATCACCGTGCCCGTGGGCAAGGCCACCTTGGGCCGCATCATGGACGTGTTAGGCAACCCGATCGACGAGCGCGGCCCGGTCTCCACTGAGCTGACCGCTTCCATCCACCGCAAGGCCCCCGCGTACGACGAGCTCTCGCCCTCGCAGGAGCTGCTGGAAACCGGCATCAAGGTGATTGACCTGATCTGCCCCTTCGCCAAGGGCGGCAAGGTGGGCCTGTTCGGCGGCGCCGGCGTGGGCAAGACGGTGAACATGATGGAACTCATCAACAACATCGCCAAGGCCCACTCGGGTCTGTCGGTATTCGCTGGTGTGGGCGAACGCACCCGTGAAGGTAACGACTTCTATCACGAGATGTCGGACTCTAAGGTGGTGGTGCAGGAGAATCTTGGCGAATCCAAGGTGGCCATGGTCTACGGTCAGATGAACGAGCCTCCGGGCAACCGTCTGCGTGTGGCCCTGACCGGTCTGACCATCGCCGAGTCTTTTCGCGACGAAGGCCGCGATGTGCTGTTCTTCGTGGACAACATCTATCGCTTCACCCTGGCCGGCACCGAAGTATCCGCCCTGCTGGGCCGCATGCCTTCAGCCGTGGGCTACCAGCCTACGCTGGCCGAAGAGATGGGCCGCCTGCAGGAGCGCATCACCTCCACCAAGGTGGGATCGATCACCTCAATCCAGGCCGTGTATGTGCCGGCGGACGACCTAACCGACCCCTCGCCGGCCACCACCTTCGCTCACCTGGATGCCACAGTGGTGCTTTCGCGTGACATTGCTGCGCTGGGCATCTACCCCGCTGTGGACCCGCTGGACTCCACCAGCCGCCAGATCGACCCAAACGTCGTGGGCGAGGAGCACTACAGCACCACCCGCGCAGTCCAGGCGACCCTGCAGCGCTACAAGGAACTGCGCGACATCATCGCGATTCTGGGCATGGACGAGTTGTCGCCGGAAGACAAGCTGGCTGTGGCCCGCGCCCGCAAGATCCAACGCTTCTTGTCTCAGCCTTTCAACGTGGCCGAAGTGTTCACCGGCTCGCCGGGCAAGTATGTGCCGCTGCGGGAAACCATCCGCGGCTTCAAAATGATTGTGGCCGGCGAGTGCGATTCCTTGCCTGAGCAGGCCTTTTACATGGTCGGCTCGATCGATGAGGCATTTGAGAAGGCAAAGAAGCTGCAGTAACGGCGTATCGGGCGCGCCGGTGGCGTTGCTGTGCTCGCCGGGATCTGCGAGCGGGTTTCGCGCGGCGCCTTGCCAGTACACCGCCTGAGGGCTTCTTGAAGCTTCCTGTACACGCTAAGGACCAACAGATATGGCAACCATTCACGTTGACGTGGTCTCCGCCGAGGAAAATATCTTTTCGGGCGAAGCGAAGTTCGTTGCGCTGCCGGGTGAGAACGGCGAGCTGGGCATCCTGCCCAAGCACACACCACTGATCACCCGCATCAAGCCGGGCGCGGTGCGCATTGAGCGGGCTGACACCGGCGAAGAAGAATTCGTCTTCGTGGCCGGCGGCATCCTGGAGGTGCAGCCCAACCGCGTCACCGTTCTGGCCGATACCGCTATTCGAGGCCATGACCTTGACGAGGCCAAGGCCAACGAGGCCAAGAAGCATGCCGAAGAGATGATGAAAAGCGCCAAAAGCGACATTGACTTTGCCGCTGCGCAAAGCGAATTTGCGACCATGGCGGCTCAGTTGGCTGCCATCCGCAAGTTTCGCAAGAAGTAAGCCATTCACCCAGTCCAATTGCGCCCACCTGGCTCGTGCCGGGTGGGCGTTGTTCTTTTCCCGCGTCCACTTCGGTTGCCAAACATCGCCAGCACTGCGCGGCAGTCAATAATCCTTCGCGAGGAGAGAAGTCAATGAGCCCAGCGGCCTACGCCAATGACCAGTTCCTGCGCGCCTGCCTGCGCCAGCCCACCGACCACACCCCCGTATGGCTAATGCGCCAGGCCGGCCGCTACCTGCCCGAATACAACGCCACCCGCGCGCGGGCCGGCAGTTTCATGGGCCTTGCCACCAGCCCCGACTTCGCCACTGAAGTGACGTTGCAGCCCTTGGACCGCTATCCGCTGGACGCGGCCATTCTGTTCTCAGACATTCTGACAGTGCCCGACGCCATGGGCCTGGGGCTGAGCTTTGCCGCAGGCGAGGGGCCGCGCTTTGCCAAGATGGTGCGCGAGGAGGGCGATGTGGCCGCGCTGCAGGTGCCCGACCTGGACAAGCTGCGCTACGTTTTTGATGCGGTGGCCTCCATCCGCAAGGCCCTGACCTTGCCCGATGGGCGCAGCCGCGTGCCTCTCATTGGGTTTTCCGGCAGCCCCTGGACCCTCGCCTGCTACATGGTCGAAGGTGCGGGCAGCGACGACTACCGCCAAGTCAAGAGCCTGATGTACCGACGCCCGGACCTGATGCACCGGGTCTTGGAGGTCAATGCACAGGCCGTCACGTCTTACCTCAATGCGCAGATTGAGGCCGGTGCACAGGCGGTGATGGTCTTTGACAGTTGGGGCGGTGTCTTGGCCGACGGTGCTTTCCAGGCCTTCAGCCTGGCCTACACGCGCCGCGTCGTGGAGGGCCTCAAGCGAGAGCATGGGGGCCAGCGCGTCCCCTGCATCGTGTTCACCAAGGGTGGTGGGCAGTGGCTGGAAGGCATCGCTGCCTGCGGCGCTGATGTGGTGGGCCTGGACTGGACCACCGACCTGGGCAGTGCCCGCACCCGCGTGGGTCATCAGGTGGCCTTGCAGGGCAACATCGACCCCATGGTGCTGTTCGGGGGCGAGGCTGCCGTGCGCGCCGAGGTGCGCCGCACCCTGGACCGCTTCGGTGCGCCGCGCGGGGCGGATGGCCAATGGGGCGGGCATGTGTTGAACCTGGGGCACGGCTTGAACCAGCACACGCCCCCCGAGTCGGTGGCAGCCCTGGTCGATGAAGCTCATGCGTATTCACGCCACCTCTATTCGAACTGAGCGCCATGTGTGCACTTACTCGCGCCTAAAATGTTATGGCCTTGCAACTCGGATCAGCCAGACCGGGGGCAGGTACACGTGGGTCAAGGGGTGACTTATCCCCAAAGCGGTGCAAGCGGCCCACCGCTGCACGTGTACCTTCTTTCGGCTTGAAAAACATCAAGCATTTTTTCTAAGTGTTTGATTCTGTACAGACAAATTGAATGCCTTCGGATGAGGCAGCTCAAGCCGGTCGAAGCAAAATCAGGCACTTGGCGCATCCATTGGCGGCTTGTCCCCAAACTTGTCCACAGAATTCGTGGGTAAGTTGTAAAACCCAAACCGAATCAAGGCCTTACTTGCTGTGGCTCAGGAGATAGATTCGTGTCGAGCCGACCCCGTGCTGCCCCGCTCGGAACCCGGTGAGCTGGCCGTATTGGTGGACCTGCCCCACCACAGCGGGTTGGGCGGGGCGCTGACCTATCTCCATGGGCATGCGTTGGCGCCCGGCACCCTGGTGCAGGTACCCCTGGGGCGGCGCGAGGTGATGGGGATCGTGTGGGACGAGCAGGCCACAACAGCCTCGCCGCCCGAGCCCGGCAGCTGCAAGCCGGTGGCTGCGGTGATGGACCTGCCACCCTTGAGCGCGCACTGGCGCGCACTGGTGACCTTTGCAGCCGACTACTACCGCCGCGGTGTCGGTGAATTGGCCCTGTCGGTGCTGCCGCCGGAACTGCGCAAGGCCACGCCAGCGGCTCTGGCGCGCCGAGGGGCACGGCTGGCTAAGAGGCTGAATCGCCCTGCCGTGGCCCCACATGGCCAGGGTTCCGCAGTCGATGGGGCCGCCCCGCCCTTGACACCAGAACAATCGGCTGTGCTGCAAGCGCTGCTGCAAACCACCGGCAATGAGCAGACCCCGCCGGCTGGCCCGCCCGCGCCGGTGCTCCTGCATGGGGTGACGGGCAGCGGCAAGACCGAGGTCTACCTTCGCTTGGCGCAGCGCACTCTGGCCCAGGGCCGTCAGGTCTTGGTGATGGTGCCCGAGATCAACTTGACCCCGCAGCTTGAGGCCCGGCTGCGCGATCGTTTTGCAGGCCATACCCTGGTCACACTGCACAGCGGCCTAACGCCAGCGCAGCGTGTCAACCACTGGCTGCAAGCCCATCTGGGGCAGGCCGACTTGCTCTTGGGTACGCGCCTGTCGGTGATGGCCTCACTGCCGCGGCTCGGGCTCATCGTGGTCGATGAAGAGCATGACCCGTCCTACAAACAGCAGGAGGGCGCCCGTTATTCCGCACGCGACCTGGCGGTGTACCGAGCTCGTTTGGAGGGCCTGCCCGTGATTCTGGGTTCGGCCACTCCATCGCTGGAGTCGTGGCGGCATGCACAGCAGGGTCGCTATCGGCTCTTGCGAATGCCCAGCCGCATAGGGCACGGCGCCCTGCCCCAGGTTGAACTGGTCGACCTCAATCTTCAGCCGCGCCGCGTGGCGTCGAGTGCCGACGGCAGCCTCTTGTCTACCGCCTTGGTGGCCGCGGTGCAGGAAGGCATTGACCGAGGTGAGCAAAGCCTGTTGTTGCTCAATCGACGGGGCTATGCGCCGGTCTTGCACTGCGGTGCGTGCGCCTGGAAGAGCGAATGCCCGCACTGCAGCGCCTGGCGGGTTTTTCACAAGGCGGACCGCAGCCTGCGCTGCCACCATTGCGGGGCCGCCGAGCGCGTTCCGAGGGCCTGCCCAGCCTGTGGCAACCTGGACCTGTCGCCGATCGGGCGGGGCACCGAGCGCTTGGAAGAGCAGCTGGCACCGCTTTTGCGCGGGCGCGATGGTGGGCCGGTGCGCATCCTGCGCATCGATGCGGACACCACACGCCAAGCCGGCTCGCTGCAAAGCCAGCTCGCGCAGGTGCACGAGGGCGAGGTAGACGTGCTGGTGGGCACGCAGATGGTGGCCAAGGGGCACGACTTTCGCCGGATGACGCTGGTGGCGGCAGTCAACCCCGACGGCGCCCTGTTCAGCAGCGACTTTCGAGCACCCGAGCGCTTGTTTGCCCTGTTGATGCAGGCCGCTGGGCGGGCTGGGCGCGATCCCAAGCAGGCCGCACGCAGCCGCATGCTGGTGCAGACGGCTTACCCGCTGCACCCGCTTGTGCAGGCCCTGCGTCAACACGATTACGACGCCTTTGCCGCATCACAGTTGGAAGAGCGGCAGGCGGTGGGCCTGCCCCCCTATAGCCACCTGGTGGTGTTGCGGGCTGAGGCCCGAACGGTGCAGGCTGCACAGGCCTTTATGGCCGAGGCGGGTGCTGCGGCAAATGAGACCTTAAAGAGCCTCAAGGCCTTTCACGCCGCGCAAGCTGTTGGTGGGCCCTTTGGCGAGGTTACGCTTTACCCGGCTGTGCCGGCCCCTGTGGCCCGTGTGGCGGACCTGGAGCGGTGGCAGATGCTGCTCGAGTCGGCCTCACGGCCCACCCTGCAGGCCCTGTTGCGCGACTGGTCTGAGGCCCTGCTGGCCCTGCGGGAGCGGCACCGCGCCGTGGTGCGTTGGGCCTTGGATGTGGACCCACTGAGCCTGTAGTACACAGTTAGTGCAAGGGTTGTATGCCAAAGCCCCAGGCCCACAGCGTGAAGGTGATGAAGGCTAGGGTTGTGGAGCCCATGATGATGCGCGCCACCAGGCCGTCGTTGGCGCCATAGCGCTCGGCGAGCATCGATACATTGCTGGCGCTGGGCAGGGCCGCCATGAGCGTGATGGCGGCCACTTGGGGGTCGGACAGGGGCGCACCCAAGGCCCGAGCTGCGATGCATCCGGACCACACCAGCAGGGGGTGCAGCAGCAGCTTGATGCCCACCACGCCCAGCAGAAGGGCCGGCGAAGACGGGGTGGTGTGCGGGGGTTCGGCCGATGCCGCGCGTGAACGGAACAACACCGCTCCGATGGTGAACAAGGCCACCGGGCTGGCCGCATCAGCCAGCATGCCCACGGCTTTGTCCACCGGACGCCAAAGGGCCAGGTCCAGTGCCGACATGGCGCCTCCCAAGCCGATGGACCAGGGCAAGGGGTTCATCAAGGGCGCTTTCAGCGCAGCCAGGAAGGCCGCGCCTGTGCCCGCGGCGGGCGCGGCGATGCGGGCGTGTACGCCTGGCGCCTCGTTCGCAGGCTGACTTTGGCTGCCGGCCTGCGCCAGCGCCAGGCAAGCCGAGGTGGTCAGCATCATGTCCAGCAGCATGGAGCAGATGACCGGGCCCGCCGCAGCAGGGCCCAGCAGCGCCACCAGCAGGGGCACCCCGATGAAACCCGAGTTCGGAAAGGCTGCCACCAGGGCCGCAAACGCGGCGTCTTTGCGCGGTGTACCCAAAACCCGACCCAGGATGAGCACGCCCGTTACCACCAGGGCGGCCACCAGGAGGTACAGGCTGCTGATCACCGGATCCAGCAGTTGCGCCAGCGGGGTATTCATGCCGAAGCGCAGCAGCATGCAGGGCAGGGCAAAGAACAAGACGAAGGTGTTCAACCCAGGAATGGCCGCCAAGGGCAGCCAGCCGCGCTGGGCTGCCCAGTACCCGGCCAGGATGAGCGCGAAGAAGGGACCGGTAACCGACAGGATGGCCTGCATGGGCGTGCAGTATCGCCGGGAGACCGTTTGTCGCAGCGGCGTGCGGCCCATCATCCCGCAGCGGCTATTCGTCGCATAGGCTGCACCGCCCCATGCGTTGGCCTCAAAATCTGGCCGTCGCGTTTGTCTCTGTTTGAAAGCCCTAGATCATGTCCGACGAAAATACCTCAGCACCCAGCACCACCCCCGCCCCTGCACGCTGGCGCCGAGCCTTGTCGGGTGTGGGCCGGATCCTGGACGCCCTGCAGACAGGCGTCAAACGAACGGTCTTGGTCCTGGCCATTGGCGGCATGACCGCTGGCATCATCATGGGCGTGCAGATGAGCCGCCCGCCGGCACTGCAGGACCAGACGGTCTTGGTGTTGGACCTCCAGGGTGTTTTGCGCGAGCAGGCATCCGACGGCGCACGGCAAAGCCTTCTGGCCCAGGCCCAGGGTGAGGCTCCCCAGAAGCTGCGCCTGCGTGATGTGCTCGCCGCGCTGGACCATGCACAGCGCGACCCCAAGATCCGCGCGGTGATGCTGAAGTTGGATGACTTCGGTGGTACGGGCCTGTCTTCGCTGCGAGAGGTGGCTGCGGCCCTCGAGCGCTTCAAGGCCTCAGGCAAGCCGGTGACCGCCTGGGGCTACGACTGGGATCAACGCGCCTACTACCTGGCCGCCCGCGCCAACGAGGTGTGGCTACACCCTATGGGCAGCGTCTTGGTTGAGGGCTACGGACGACAGCGCAACTACTACAAGGACGCCCTGGACAAGTGGGGTGTGCAGGCCAATGTGATCCGCGTGGGCAAGTACAAAAACGCCGGTGAGCCGTACTTCACCAACGGCCCTTCGAAAGAGACCCTCGAGAGCGAAGCGCATGTGTACGAGGCCATCTGGGCGCTGTACCGCCGTGGTGTTGAAAAGGCACGTAAGTTACCCGATGGCGCAATTCAGCAGGCCATCGACAGTCTGCCTGCGTCGCTGGTGGCTGTGGGAGGGAGTCCGGCCGCCTGGGCCCTGCAGCAGAAGTGGGTGGATGCGCTCAAGACCCACGACGAGATGCGCAAGGCGATGATGGATGCGGGTGCAGTGGACGAGGAAAAGAAGACGTTTCGCCAGGTGTCGCTGCAGCAGTACCTTAAGCAGTTGCCGCGCCGTGCAGCCGACGCGCCGGTGGCCATCGTGGTGGCCGAGGGCGAGATTGGTGATGGCCAGGCCCCGGCCGGGCGTGTGGGTGGCGACAGCACCTCGGCCCTGATCCGCAAGGCCCGCGAGGATGAGAAGGTCAAGGCCTTGGTGCTGCGGGTGAATTCGCCCGGCGGCAGCGCCTTCGCCTCGGAACAGATCCGCCGCGAGTTGGAGCTTACCCGCGCCGCTGGCAAGCCGGTGGTGGTCTCGATGGGGGACGTGGCGGCTTCGGGGGGCTACTGGATCGCGATGGCCGCTGATGAGGTGATCGCGGAGCCGGCCACCATCACGGGATCGATTGGGGTGTTCGGCATCCTGCCCACCGCCCAAGGCCTGATGGATAAGGCCGGTGTGCGCACGGGGGGGTATCGCACCACCTGGTTGGTGGGCGCCTATGACTTCCGGCGTGATCTGGATCCCCGATTTGCGCAACTCGTGCAGTCGAGCATCGGCCACATCTACACCGACTTCACCACCAAGGCGGCCGCGGCGCGCAGCACCACCCGCGAGGCCATTGATGCGGTGGCGCAAGGCCGCATCTGGACCGGGGAACAGGCGCGCGGACATGGGCTGATCGACCGCACCGGCACCTTGGCCGATGCGATCAAGGCGGCCCGTGAGCGTGCCAAGCTGGCCGAGGATGCGGCCGTGCGTTACGTGGAGAAGTCTCCCAGCCCCCTGTCGGCGGTGCTGGAGCGTTTCGGCGTGGCAGAAGCCACCGCCCATCAGTGGGTGGCGTTGGCCCAAGCCCTTGGCCTGGTGAAGGAAGCGGCGGCGCCGGGCATGCCCATGGGGGCTGCAGCGGCAGCGGCAGCGGCTTGGCTGCCCGCCACGGGCTTGGCCCCGGACCTGTGGTGGCTCAACGATGTGGTGCAGGCCCGCCAGCCCTTCGCGGCGGTGGTGCACTGCTTCTGCGGCAGCGAGCGATAGCCGCCGCCATGGCGGGGGGGGCGGGGCGACGGCACCCCGTCTGCCCCTTGGCTATGATCCGCGGCCCGCTTTCAAGGATCGTATGCCCCCTCCTGCCGCACCGCCCGTTGGACTGAACCCAGCACAGCTTCAGGCGGTGCACCATCTGGACGGCCCATGCCTGGTGGTGGCCGGGGCCGGTTCAGGCAAAACGCGGGTGATCACGCACAAATTGGCCCGGCTGCTGCAAAGCGGCTTGGAGCCTGGCCAGCTGGCCGCCATCACCTTCACCAACAAGGCCGCGCAAGAGATGCGCGAACGCGCCAAGGCCCTGGTGGGGCCGCGCGCGGCCGGACAACTCGTGATCAGCACCTTCCACAGCCTGGGGGTTCGGCTCCTGCGCGAGGACGGCACGGCCTTGGGGCTGAAACCGGCCTTCAGCATTTTGGACAGCGATGACGTGCTGAGCCTGCTGCGCGACGCCGGCGCCACCACCGACGCCAAGCTGGCGCGCCAGTGGCAGTGGGCCATCAGCCTGTGGAAGAACCAGGGCCTGAACAGCGACGGTGCTGCCGCAATCGCCCAAAACGACCACGAGCGGGTGGCCGCCCAAGTGATGCGGCGCTACGAAGAGCGCTTGATGGCCTACCAAGCTGTGGACTTCGACGACTTGATCGGATTGCCGCTGCGCCTGCTGCAGCGCGACGAGGCGGTTCGCCTGAAGTGGCAGGAGCGCTTCCACCATGTATTGGTGGACGAATACCAGGACACCAATGCCGTGCAATACGAGCTGATGAAGCAGCTCGTGTTGCACCCCGACCCGCGCCGTGCCGCACGCTTCACCGCTGTGGGTGATGATGACCAAAGCATCTACGGATGGCGCGGTGCCACCATCGACAACCTCAAACGCCTTCCGCAGGACTTCCCGCAGCTGCGCGTGATCGCCTTGGAGCAGAACTACCGTTCTACCGCGGCCATCCTGCGCGCAGCCAACCACGTCATTGCGGCCAACCCCAAGCTGTTCGAAAAGAAGCTGTGGAGCGAGCTGGGCGAAGGCGAGCCGGTCAAGCTGGTGGAGTGTGACGGTGAGGAGCACGAGGCCGAGCGTGCGGTGGCCTTCATCCAAGCCATCCGCGGCAACGGCGGACCCTCGATCAAGCTGTCGGATTTCGCCATCCTGTACCGTGCCAACCACCAGGCCAAGGTGTTTGAGCAAAAGCTGCGGGCGGCCCAGATTCCCTACAAGGTCTCCGGGGGGCAGAGCTTCTTCGACCGCGCCGAGATCAAGGACCTGTGTGCCTGGTTGCGCCTGTTGGTCAACCAGGATGACGACCCGGCTTTCTTGCGCGCCATCACCACGCCCAAGCGTGGCATTGGCCACCAGACCCTGGGCAAGCTCGGCGAGTTCGGCGCGGCGTGGAAGAAGAGCCTGTTCGAATCGGTGTTCGCCGCCAGCCTGGGCACGGTGCTGCCGGCCAAGGCACAGGGCTCGTTGCTCGAGTTCCGCCGCTACATCAACGACTTTTCGCACAAGGCTAACCACACCTCGGGTTCCGAGGACGCCAAGGCCCTGTTGATGGACTGGCTGCGGGACATCGCTTACGAGCAGCACCTCTTCGATGGCGAAGACAACGAAAAGCTGGCTGCCGCCCGTTGGTCCAACGTGCTGGACTTTGTCGATTGGATTGCACGGCGCTGTGGTGGAGAGATTGACAACCTGGGTGGTATGACCACCGAGACCCCCAAGCGCAGCGTGTTGGAGGTGGCCCAGACCATCAGCGTGATCATCAGCCTGGCCGAGCGGGGTGATGAGCAGGACGTGGTGACCTTGTCCACCCTGCACGCCGCCAAGGGGCTGGAGTGGCCGCATGTGGTCTTGGCCGGCGTGAACGAGGGCCTACTGCCCTTCAAGAGCGAAGACGAGGACATGAGCCCTGAGCGCCTGGAGGAGGAGCGCCGCCTGATGTACGTGGGCATCACGCGTGCGCGCCAAACGCTGGCGGTGAGCACCCTGCGTCGTCGAAAGCGGGGGCGCGAACACGTGGCGGCCATCCCCAGCCGATTCATTGCGGAGATGAAGCTCAACGACAGCCCCAACCGCGAAGACCCGCGCGAGCGGCTGCGGCGCATGCGCGATGAATTGGCCGCCAAGTCCGCTGCTGCGGCTGCGGCCGCAGCGGCGCGCCCTCAGGCCTGAGCGGGGGCGAAGTGAAGAAGCCTTAGCGCTTCACATCCCCTTGAAGACACCCGCAAAGCTGCGGCTGACCTCCAGCGATTGGGGATGGTCCCGCAGCTTGACGATTTGCCGGCCGCGCTCGTCGCGGATCACCTGCGCCACCGCCTGAACATTGACGATGCTGCTGCGGTGGATTTGCCAAAACTGACGCGGGTCGAGTTCGTTGACCAGTTCCTTGATCGGCTTGCGGATCAAGGCTTCGGTGGTGGCGGTCTGTACACGGGTGTACTTCTCATCGCTGATGAAGAAGAGCACGTCGCGCACCGGAATCAGGTGTACCGTGCTGCCGGTGGAGGCTTGCAGCACCTCCAGGTGCTGCGGCTCGGCCAGACGTGTGCCGGGCCGCAATGGCCCGCGCAACTGTGCGCTCAGGGCTTGAAGCAGGGGCTGCATCGATGCCGGTGAAGCCGTCTCGCCATCGCTCCCTATATCCGGGTACTGATGGCGCTGCTTCAGCCGCTGGCCCAGCCGATCAACGGTCTTGGCCAGCCGCTCCAGGGAGGCTGGCTTGAGCACATAGTCCACCGCGCCGTGTTCAAAGGCCTGGACCGCGTACTCGTCATAGGCGGTGATGAACACCATCTCGGGCAGCCACTCGTCCTCGGCTGTTTCCATCTGCAGGATTTCGCGTGCGGCCTCGACACCGGTCAGGCCTGGCATGCGGATGTCCAGAAATACCACATCGGGGCGGTGTTGGGCCACCAGCTCCACGGCCTCCAAGCCGTTGCGGGCCTCAGCGACGATTTCCAATGTCGGCCAGGCCTGCGACAAGCGCAGGCGCAACTGCTCCCGCATCAGCCGCTCATCATCGGCCAAGACCGCGCGGGTTGGAGGCAGGGGGCTGTTCATGGCCTTGGCCTCAGGGCTGCTGGCGTGAGCGTTGAACGAGCCACCAAATCAGGGCCGCCACCAGCAGCACCGGCGCCAGGGCCACCAGCCCGCCCAACACGGTTCCGATCAGCCCGATCACCAGGGCCAGCACCAAGAGCACGGGCACCACGGTCAGCAGAATCAGCAGAGCGGCTGCCACGGCCGCCAGCACCCCCACCAAGCCCCATCCCGAGGGCACGTTCAAGGACCAGGGCTCACCATCCACGATGATGCGCACGGCGTCTTGCTCGCCAGCCCAGCTCAAGATGCCCGCCACGGCCAGGGTGCCCAGCAGCACGATCAGCAGCATCACGGTCAAGGTGACTTTGAAAAACAGTCGCATGGCGGCCTCTCAAGTGTTGCAGTTCAAACGTAAACGCCAGATGGGTGAATGGTCGTGCAAATCAGGCGGTGGGCGTGGCCTCACCGGTGGCCTTGGCGGCGCTGACCACCCGATAGGGCAGGCGGACCACGACGCTGGTGCCACCGCTGGCAATTGGCTCTACGGTCAACTGTGCTGCATCACCGTAGCGCAAGGACAGCCGCTCTCGAATGTTCTTCAGGCCGGTGCCCGGTGAGGCTTGCCAGGTGGGGCTCAAGCCTACGCCGGAGTCGCTCACCGTCAGCTGCAATTGACCATCCACCACGCTGGCCTGGATCACCAGACGGCCGCCTTGGGCCTGTGGCTCCAGCCCGTGCTTGATGGCGTTTTCCACCAGCATCTGCAGCATCATCGGTGGGCACTCCGCAGAAAGTAGGCCGGCCGGAATGTCGATGGCCGTTTCCAGCCGTTCTTCCATACGCATTTTCAAGATGGCCAAGTAGGGCGCGATCACGGCCTGCTCCTGGCCCAGGGTTCGCGACTCCGCCACACCCCCATCCCGCAGCGAAGGCATGGTGGCCCGAAGCAGATCGATCAGGGCACGCTGCATCCGGCTGGCGCGCGGCGGATCGGTTTCGATCAGATGCTCGATGGAGGCCAGGGTGTTGAACAGGAAATGGGGCTCCACCTGGGCCTGCATGGTGGCCATGCGGGCTTCGGCCAACTGGCGCTTGAGCGACTCGGCTTCCGCCACTTCGTTGGCTTGTGCCGCTTCGGCGCGGGCCTGCAGCTGTCCCTTGTAGGTGAGCTTGATGATGATGGAGGCCAAGATCCACAAGAAGGCCAAATCGGTGAGAACGTTGTCGGCGTGGATACGGCTCACGCGCACCTTTTTGCTAGGGCTGCTCGGGCTGCTCGGGCCTTCGACCGTCTCGATCACAGGCTCCTTCAGGGCCTCTTGGACGGCCCGCTTGGCCTCCTCGATCGCTTCAGGAATGGCCGCGGTATCGGCGCCTTCGGGCAAGGTCACGCGTATGGAGGCCTCGTCCTGCCCCTGACCGTTGCGCCGCACATCCACCCGGATTTCGCGCTCCTTGCCTGGCTCGGTGCCCTTGGCTTGCGGTGCTGGGTTTTCCGCGCCCGAGGTGGCCGGTGATGTTTCCGCCGCCCGCTTGAGGACGCGAACGCCGGTCTCGTCGATGCGGATGTCCACGCCCTTGACCTCGGCTTCGGCCGTGCCTTTGGGTGTGGTTTCGATGCGGATGACCGGCTCCCATGCCTTGGGGGGCGCGGGTGGCTTGGGCGGCGGCGGGGTTTCGTGTTCCTCGGTGACCTCGTGCATCGTCCAGCTGAACGGGGGCATGGATTGCAGGAAGCCGGCCAGGATCAGCAGCAGGATCGACAGCACGAAGAAGCGCTTCCAACTGATGCCCACCAGCCAGGTGGCGTAGTTGTGAAAGCCCCGCACCAGGGGTTGAAGGCGCTGGGCCCAGGGGGTTTTGGCGGGGGCTTTGGGGGTTGAAGTGCTCATCTCGGTTCCATCATGCAAGGTGATGGCACTCTACGGTGCTGAGCCAGCGCAGGCAGCACCGAAGCGACGAAGCGTCGTGGCGGGCGATAGGCTGCACCCTGGGCGAACGGCACTGCAGGGCTTGGGGCCACCGTTCAGGACTCTGGTGGGCCCATGCCCCGGGCGTGGCGAGCCGCGCGCTCACTCAAGGCGTTGGGAAAAAACAAGGCCGTCAGGCTCTTGCTGTGCACTGGCGAAAAGCCAGCCCCGCCCGACCCGTGCGACATCCCCGCCGGGGCGTCGCGTCGCCAGTCGCGAACCCAATGGATCTCGTCGGCTACCTCCAGCAGACCCATGGTCTCGCGGTCTCCGATCAACAGACCAAAGACCCGAAGACCCAGTTCGGCCCGGGCGCGGTCCAACTGCTCAAGGGTGGCGCGTGTGCAGCCGAATTCCCCATCGCTGACGATAAGGACATCGGCGTTGGCCCACCGCTGCTCGTGCACACGGGTGATGGCCCGTTCGATGGGTGTCTGCACATCGGTGCCGCCGTCAAAGCCTTGGCCGATCAGCTCCATCAATCGATTAAATCCTTCAGGGCTGAAGTCCAGTTCGCGTTCGATCACCTCCTCAGGCCCACCGAAGGCCATGACGATGCACCCGCGGCGCTCATGTTGGGCCACCCGGGTTGCTTCCAGTACCACCGCCTTGGCGATGGACTCCGGTGCGCCCTGCATGGAGCCCGATGTATCCAGGCAGATGAGCAGGGGGCCGCGCTCCAGCGGGGGGTTCGCAGTGGGACGGGTGCGGTGGCGTGGGGTGGCTTGGGGGTCTGGTCGCCAGTCCACCAGCAGGGCCTGGCTGTCGTAGGTCAGCAGCCGCGCCTCGGCCTTGCGCGCGCGCCACCACTTGTGCAACACCGGGTGGCGCAGTTGTTGGAGCTCGCTGCCCAAGAGCCGCTCCAGCCGGTCTCCCAGTCGGATACCGCGCAGTTCACCCGGCGCGTCGGGCAGCACCGTTTCCACCGGCTTCAAACCCGCGCGAGGTTGGGGGTGAGACACGGCGTCGCGCGGTGCCGGCAGGTGGTGGGCCGGGGTCAGCGGGCGTTGCATGCGGCCCACGCGGCGCAGCAGCGCGGCCAGCTCAGTGCGTTGCGCCATCAGGCCGGCCAAGCGGCGGGCTTCGAGCCATGCCCGGCTGCGCAGGTGACCCTTGAGCGCATCCCAGTGCAGATGTTCACCTTCCCCCAGGCCCTGCAGCAAAGCTTGCGCTTCCTCCCAGTCAGCCCGCTCCACCGCCCACTCCGCGCGGAAGGCTTCAGCCATCGCCAGAATCGCCTCGGTGCGCGCTTGTGCTTCGTGCCGGTCGATCAGGCGGTCGGCGTGCCACAGGGCCGTACGCAGGAGCTGCAAGGTGGTGTCGGGGCTGCCCCGAGTGAGCGCGCTCAGTTGAAGGTCCGCCACGGCCTGGCGCAGGGCAGCCGCCACGGGCGGGTCGCCAAGGTCGGCGTTACGGTCGGGCAACTCACCGGCTAAGAGCCGATCCCACCAATGCGCCAGATGGGCCAGGCGCGCCATGGGCTGTCCGCTGCTGCATATCAACCCCGGCAGCCACAGCTCGCGCGCCAGTGCTTCGAGCAGTGGGCTTGGGTCGGCACCCATCAGCTGGCGACGGTCATGGGCGCCGGCACGTCGGCCAGCGCTTCGTTGACCGGCAAGGCTGCGAAACCCTGCTCGGCGGCTTGCAACCTTTGCACCAACGCTTCCAGCAAGGCCACCCGCTCGCCCAAGGGCGCCAGGGTGTTGTGGGCCCAGGACGGTGGCAGCCACAGCCGTCCCAGGAGCCTGCTCTGAAGCTGCGCCCACTCGGCCTGGGCCTTCGCATGCGCGGCCTGCACCGATTCCCGTAGGTCTCGAACCTGGGCCACCCGGGCACGAATGTGCAGGGGGCTCCAGCGCCTGCGCAGGCGCGCCTCTACACGCTCGGAATACAAGCGCAGCATCTCGCGGTTGCCGCCTGTACCTTCCGCCCCGCCCAGGCTGCGCGCCAGCGCCATCTTGCCGGCGGACTCCGCACCATCTTCGGCCGGGGCCTGGGTTTCGACTTCCAGCTGTTTTTCGAAGGCCTGTGCGCTGTGGCGCCAGCCTGGGGCATCAGCGGGCCCTATCCGCAGCACGTCTTGCTGCCACCATCGCACCACCTGATCCAGCGTCTGTCGGTTAGGGGCGGTGACGTAGGCGGCCAGCCAAAGGTCGCAGGGCTCCACCGTGAAGCGTCCTTCGGCTGCGGCGGCCACCCGCAGCAGGCGTGCCAGGGCCCGCCACCGCCGGTCGGACACGACCACATTCCCCGCCTTCAGCAGGGTGCGCAGTGCGTGCAGGGCCTGCAGGGTGTCGGGGGTGAGCGCCACCGAGGCCGCGGCGTCCTCAACGGCCTGTCGGCTGGCAGTATTCAATCGCTCAGCCAAGCATGATTCATCGGCCGCGGTGGAGCGCAAGGGGAGCCGCCCCAAGTCCGAGGCCACCAGGGCCCCAAACGAGGCATCACCCACCGGCTGCACTGGCACGCGCAGCAAGAAGCGGTCGTGAAAGGCTTGCAGCGCCTCGTCTTCGGGTGTCTCGTTGCTGGCACCCACCACGGTGACCAAGGGCACCGGCAGCCGCTGCGTGCCGTTGTCGAACACGCGCTCGTTGAGCAGGGTCAGCAGCGCATTCAGGATGGCCGAGTTCGCCTTGAACACCTCGTCCAGAAAGGCCACCTGCGCTGTGGGCAGGTAGCCTTCAACCAAGCGTTCGTACCGGTCATTCTCCAGGGCCTTGAGCGATAAGGGCCCGAACAGCTCCTCCGGGGTCGAAAACCGGGTGAGCAGGCGCTCAAAGCAGACCGTGGCACCACTGCCCTCGACCGGTGTTTCGATGATCTTCTGCAAGCGGCGCGCCAATTCGCTCTTGGCGGTACCAGGCGGGCCCAAGAGCAACACATGCTCGCCGGCCACTGCAGCAAGCAAGACCACCCGCGCGGCCGCGTCCCGCTCCAGCAAGCCGGCTTCGAGGACCTCAATCATCGAAGACAGCGCTGCGCGCGAGGGCGCAGCGGGCTGGGCTATGGACTGTGTGCTCATGCCATCACCACGTCGGCACCCTGAAGTTTTACGACGCCGTCGTCCACCAGGCTTTGGAGGATGCGGGGCGCGAAGGTTTGCGGCTGTGCCTGCATCAAATGTCGAACTGCCTCTCGTTGGGCCAGTGGGCAGTCTGCCATCCACGCGCATAGGGCATCACGATCACGGCGTCGATGCTCCAACAGATGGAACACCATCATCACCCGAAGCGCGTGGCGCGCATGGTGTTCGGGGTTTGCCTGCAGGTGTTGCAGCCGCTTGCGGCTGATCGCCAGTGCGTCGTCCACCTCCCAAAAGGGTTCGCCGTGGCCCGGGATCACCACCGCAGGCGCCAAGGACTCGATCAGGTCCAGGCCGGCCAAGGCGGGGCCAAAGCCATCCTCACCGTCGAGTTCAGGGAAGATCAGCGCCACTTTGCTGCGCCACAGGGCATCACCCGAAATCAGCACCCGGTGTTCAGCCTGAAACAGCAGGACCGCATCGGGGTCGTGGCCGCCCACGGCGTGCACCTGCCAGCAGTAACCGCCCAGTTCCACCGCCTGCCCGGGGTGCAGGGCGTGGTCGACCCGGAAGGGGTGGCAGGTCTGTCCCGTTAGGCGGTAGGTCAGGCGCTCCTGGTCCCAGGAACGGGCTTTTTCAAAGGCGGCCTGCGGAACCCAGGTTTGAACCTCAGGCCAGCGCGCCTGTATCGCGCAATTGCCGCCGCAATGGTCGGAGTGCAGGTGGGTGTTCAGGATGCGTACCAGCTGGCGCCCCTGCAGGGTGGCTTCCAGCAGGGCCACCGACTGTGTGGCGTGGCTGGAGTAGCCGGTGTCCACCACGCTGGCGCCGCCGCCATGGGGGTCCAGGAGGACCACCTGGTTGGACGAAAGCCAATCCCGCTGCAGCACCTGCAGGTGCAAGGGCTCAAAGACCGAGGCCAGGTTCAGGGCGGGTACCGCTTGCATGGTTCCATTGTGACGCCGGACGCTGCATCAGGGCACCCCGGCGCCGGCGCGCCGCCTCACCGCCCGGCTTCAGGCGTCGCTGCGCAACTCGCGCCGCAAGATCTTGCCCACGTTGCTCTTGGGCAGGTCGTCGCGAAACTCAATGATCTTGGGCCGCTTGTAGGCGGCGAAGTTCTCGCGGCAGTAGGCGGCGATCTCGTCTTCGGAGATGCTCGCGCCGTCCTTCTTCACCACGAAGAGCTTGACCGTCTCGCCGGACCGTTCATCGGCAATGCCCACAGCCGCGCACTCCAGCACGCCCGGGTGCAGACCCACGACTTGTTCGATTTCGGTGGGGTACACGTTGAAGCCCGATACCAGGATCATGTCCTTCTTGCGGTCGACGATGCGCACATAACCGCGTTCGTCCATGATGCCCACATCACCACTTTTGAAGTAGCCATCGGGCGTCATCACCTTGGCGGTTTCATCGGGGCGGTTCCAGTAGCCGGCCATGACCTGAGGGCCCTTGATGCAGATTTCACCCGGCTGGCCAATGGGCACATCGCGCCCGTCATCATCGCGGATGGCAATGTCGGTACTGGGGATGGGCAGGCCGATCGTGCCGCTGAACTCCTTGAGGTCCAAGCGGTTGGAGGTGGCCACGGGCGAGGTCTCGGACAGGCCATAGCCCTCGACCACGGGGCAGCCGGTGACACGCATCCACTTCACAGCCGTGGCCTGCTGCACCGCCATTCCGCCCCCGTTGCTGATCTTCAGGCCCGACCAGTCGAGCTTGGCGAACTCGGGCTCATTGGCCAGGGCGTTGAACAGCGTGTTGACCGCCGGGAACATGTTCACCCTCACGTTGCGCAGCGTGTTGATGAAGCCAGGGATGTCGCGCGGGTTGGGTATCAGCAGGTTCTGTGAGCCCATCCGCGCACCCATCAGGTAGCAAATGGTCAGCGCGAAGATGTGATACAGGGGCAGTGCACACACGATCACCAGTTGCTTGTGACCGATCTCGTCGAGCTTGGGCTTGAACCAGGCTTCGGTCTGCAGCACATTGGCCACCACGTTGCGGTGCAGCAGCGTGGCGCCTTTGGACACACCCGTGGTGCCGCCGGTGTACTGCAGGAAGGCCACGTCCTCTGGCGAGATGGAGGGCCGCTGCAAGCTGCGGCTGCGGCCCTGTTCGATGGCTTGGCGCCAGCGCGTCACAGTGCGCCCGCCGTCCAGCGGCAGCCGGTACTCGGGCACCATCTTGCGCAGGTGTCGCACCGCGAAATTCACGAAGTGGCCCTTCCACCAACCGATCAGGTCACCCAGGCCGGTGACCACCACATGTTTCACATCGGTCTTGTCGATGGCTTCTTCCAAGGTGCTGGCGAAGTTCTCCAGGACGATGATGGCCCTGGCACCCGAGTCCTTGAGCTGGTGCTCCAGTTCGCGTGCGGTGTACAGCGGGTTCACGTTCACCACCGCGTAGCCCGCACGCAGCACCGCTGCAATGGCCACCATGTACTGAGGCACATTGGGCATCATCAGGGCCACCCGGTCACCCTGTTGCAGGCCGGTGGACTGCAGCCATGCACCCAGGGCCTGAGACAACTGGTCGATCTGGCCGAAGCTCAGCGTGCGCTCCAAGCAGCGCGAGGCTGTGCGATCGGCATAGTGGCGCATCGAGTCTTCCAAGATGTCCACCAGGGTGAGGTCGGCAGGCACCTCAACTGCGGCCACCACGCCGGGCGGATAGTGGTCCAGCCATGGTTGGGGCATTTGGCCGAGGTGAGCCGGGCTCACGGGCTGGGCGGCTCGAGGCAGGTCGATGACGGTCACGGGAACTCCGAATACAGTGAGGCAGTTCGCTGCAGCGGTGCTGGAGCGGCCCGCGGCATAGTGGCGCGGGCGGCGCAGGCCCGCCACGGGGGTTCTCCTAAGGGGCGGCCACCGGCAGGAGTGTAGGCGGGGATGCAGCCGATTCCCGCGGTGCGCATGGGGTCATCCGAACACCGCGTTCAAGCTTGCACCTCACCGCCCTCCACGGTCCAGGGCTTTGGATAGGATGCCGCTCCCACCCTGGAGAGCTCTGATGACCACCCTAGGCACCCCCCTGTCCCCTGCGGCCACCCGCGTCATGCTTCTCGGATCGGGTGAGTTGGGCAAGGAAGTGTTGATGGCCCTACAGCGCCTGGGTGTTGAGACCATCGCGGTCGACCGCTACGACAACGCCCCTGGCCACCAGGTTGCGCATCATGCGCACACCATCAACATGAGCGATGCCCATCGGCTGCGCGCGCTCATCGAGCGCGAGCGACCGATGCTGGTGGTACCGGAAATTGAAGCCATCGCAACCGCCGAGCTGCAGGCCCTGGAGGCCGAGGGCGCGGTGCGCGTGGTGCCCACCGCCCGCGCCGCGCGCCTGACCATGGACCGTGAAGGCATCCGGCGCCTGGCCGCCGAAACCCTGGGCCTGGCCACCAGCCCTTATCGTTTCTGCGATTCCCTGGCCGAACTGCAGGCGGCCATCGACGGCACCGACGGCCACGCGCCGATCGGCTACCCCTGCATTGTCAAACCGGTGATGAGCTCATCGGGCAAGGGCCAGAGCAAGATCGACACGCCTGCCGATGTGAGTACCGCCTGGGATTTCGCTATGACCGGTGGCCGCGTGGCCAAGGGGCGCGTGATCGTGGAGGGCTTCATCGACTTTGAGTACGAGATCACGCTGCTGACGGTGCGTGCCCGAGGAGCTGATGGCGCCATCCACACCCACTTCTGCGAGCCTATCGGCCACCGGCAGGTCAGTGGCGACTATGTGGAGAGTTGGCAGCCCCAGCGCATGCCCGCCCTGGCCCTGCAGCGCGCACAGGCCATGGCAACAGCCGTGACCGATGACCTGGGCCGCGGCCTGCAGGGCCAGCCCGATGGCTGTGGCCTGTACGGCGTGGAGCTCTTCATCAAGGCTGACAAGGTGTGGTTCAGTGAGGTCAGCCCCCGGCCCCACGACACCGGCCTGGTCACGCTGTGCACCCAATGGCAAAGCGAATTCGAACTGCATGCCCGCGCCATCCTGGGCCTGCCGGTAGACACCTCGCTGCGCAACCCCGGTGCCAGCGCGGTGATCTATGGCGGCGTCAACGCCGTGGGCATTTCGTTTGCAGATGTTGACAAGGCCTTGGCCATCGAAGGCACGGACCTGCGCTTGTTCGGCAAGCCCGAGAGCTTCGTCAAGCGGCGCATGGGTGTTGCCTTGGCGCGTGCGGAAAACACGGATGAGGCACGCGCCAAGGCGAAGAAAGCCGCCTCGGCTGTGCAGCCACACGCTCGCCGTTAGGCGAAGCACCGAGTCCCACCGAGCGGCGTCGGCTTGGGCTGAGGTCGTGACCGAAGCCGCGGCCGTAGCCTCGGCACCCACCGCCAGCCATTCGCAAAAAAATCGACACTGACCCCATTATTGGAATGCCACCTCGGCGAAGGAGCGCAGTTTGCGTGAATGGAGCTGCCCCATGCCGGCGCGGTGCAGCAGCTCAATGGCGCGAATGCCGATGCGCAGGTGCTGGTCTACCCGTTCGCGGTAAAAGGTGTTGGCCATACCGGGCAGCTTGATTTCGCCGTGCAGGGGCTTATCGCTCACGCACAGCAGGGTGCCATAGGGCACCCGAAATCGAAAACCATTGGCTGCTATCGTGGCACTTTCCATGTCAAGCGCCACAGCGCGGCTTTGGCTGAAGCGCCGCGCTGGGGTGCTGTGCGGGCCGCGGAAGGGCAGCAGTTCCCAGTTACGGTTGTCGGTGGAGGCCACGGTCCCAGTGCGCAGCACCTTCTTGAGCTCGTAGCCGCTCAACTGGGTGACCTCGGCCACGGCTGTCTCCAGCGCGACCTGCACTTCTGCAAGTGCTGGTATCGGCACCCATAGGGGCAGCTCTTCATCCAGCACATGGTCTTCACGTACATAGCCGTGGGCCAGCACATAGTCGCCGAGCTGCTGCGTGTTGCGCAGGCCCGCGCAGTGGCCCAGCATCAGCCACACATGGGGGCGCAGCACCGCGATGTGGTCACTGATGTTCTTGGCGTTCGCCGGGCCTACCCCGATGTTGACCATGGTGATGCCCGAGTGCCCAGCGCGCATCAGATGGTAGGCCGGCATCTGCGGCAGGCGCGGCGGTGCAGTCCCGCGTTCATCTCCGGCTTGCGCAGGCAGGCCCGCGCGGCGCGTCACCACATTACCCGGTTCGATGAAAGCCTCGTACTCAGACGCGGGGTCGGCCATCATCGCGTGGCCCAGCCGCGCGAACTCATCGATATAGAACTGGTAGTTGGTGAACAGCACATAGTTTTGAAAGTAATCGGGCGCGGTGCCGGTGTAGTGGCGCAACCGATGCAGCGAATAGTCGACGCGTGGTGCAGTGAACAGTGATAAGGGCTCGGACTCGCCGGGCGCTGGATCGTGTGAGCCATTGGCGATGTCGTCGTCCATCGCGTTTAGGTCGGGCAGGTCGAACAGGTCGCGCAGCAACAAGCGCCGATCGGGGCTGAGCGAGCCTTCCAGGTGCTCGTTCTCGCCGAGTGCAAAGTGCACCGGGATCGCGGTCTTGCTCACGCCCACTTCCAGACCGCCCACCAGGTGCGCTCCATGGTTCTTCAACAGCAGTTCAAACTGGGCGCGATAGTAGGTGGCAAAGAGGTCGGGGCGGGTGAGCGTGGTCTCATACAGGCCCGGGCCAGCCACGAAGCCAAAGGCCAGACGCGAATCGGCCCGCGCCACGCTGTTGGTGCGTACCCGCAGCCGTGGATAGCAGGCCCGCACACGCGAGCTGGGCGTCTCGCCTGCGACGAAGCGACGCAGCTGGTCGCGCAGATGTTCCACCGCCGCGTCGTAGATGGCCCGGGCGTGGGCCCAGGCCGCTTGGGGGTCGGTGAATGATTGAGGGGCTGAAAAGGGCAGTTGGACGTCCATGTCCCATTTTGCCGTGCTGCGCCTTTGCAGCAAGCCGGTGCTTACACCCGTTCAAACAGCGCGGCGATGCCTTGCCCGCCGCCGATGCACATCGTCACCAGTGCCCGCTTGCCTCCTGTGCGGTGCAGCTCGTAGATGGCCTTGGTAGTGATGATGGCCCCGGTGGCGCCGATGGGGTGCCCCAGCGAAATACCCGAGCCGTTGGGATTGGTCTTGGCCGGATCCAGGCCCAATTCCTTCACCACCGCGCAAGCCTGTGCAGCAAATGCCTCGTTGCTCTCGATCACATCCAAGTCGTCCACTGTCCAGCCGGCACGCTCCAGTACACGACGCGTGGCCGGCACCGGCCCGATACCCATGATGGTGGGCTCTACGCCCGCATGCGAATAGGCCACCAGTCGTGCCAAGGGTTTGAGGCTACAGGCTTTCACCGCAGCTTCGCTGGCCAGCACCACCGCGCCGGCCCCATCGTTGATGCCCGAAGCGTTACCGGCGGTTACCGCACCATCCTTCTTGAAAGCGGGCTTCATCCCGGCCAAGGTATCCACCGTGGTGGTGGCCTTCACATGCTCGTCGACTTCAAAGCGCACCTCGCCCTTGCGGCTTTGCGTCACCACCGCAAAGATCTGGTCTTTGAAGCGGCCCGCCGCGATGGCCGCTGCAGCGCGGCGGTGGCTTTCAGCGGCCAGCTCGTCCATTTGCTGGCGGCTGATGCCGAACTGGGCCGCCACATTTTCGGCCGTGATGCCCATATGGATCTTGTGGAAGGGGTCATGCAGGGCGCCGATCATGAAATCCTGGATTGGCGCGTCACCCATGCGCGTGCCCCAGCGCGCGCCAGGCAACAGGTAGGCGCCGCGGCTCATGTTTTCCGCACCGGCGCCCACGGCTACATCACAGTCGCCCAGCAGGATGGCCTGCGCTGCAGAGACGATGGCCTGCAGGCCCGAGCCGCACAGGCGGTTCACGTTGAAGGCCGGCGTCTCCTTGGGCAGCCCAGCGTTGAGCGCCGCCACGCGGCTGAGGTAGGCGTCGCGCGGCTCGGTGGGTACCACCGAGCCCATCGCCAGATGACCCACGGCGTCCAAGGGCGCGCCGCTGCGAGCCAGTGCCTCCTTGACGGCCAGCGTGGCCAGGTCGGCTAGGGTAACGTCCTTGAGACTGCCTCCGAAGGTGCCAATGGCGGTACGGGCAGCGGCGACAATGTAAACAGCAGGTATGCTCATCGAAGTCTCCTTGGGGCGTCGTTTGGTGGTGTGGCTTCGAGAGCCAGACCCCGATTTTGGATCCGCAGGGATACAGAATCCTGACAAGCCGGGCCAAACCTACATGCTGCGGCGATACTGCCCCCCCACCTCGAACAGCGCGGCCGTGATTTGACCCAGCGAGCACACCCGAACCGCTTCCATCAGCACCTCAAACACATTGCCGTTGTCCATCACGGCTTGCTGCAGCTGCTGCAGCATTGGCCCGGCCTGATCGGCGTGCCGGCGGTGGAAGTCTTCTAGGCGCTGCAGCTGTGACTCCTTTTCCTCTGGCGTGGAGCGGGCCAACTCAATGTGCTCGGGAACGGGGTCGCCTTGCGGGTTACGGAAGGTGTTCACTCCGATGATGGGATGCTCACCGGTGTGCTTGAGCATCTCGTAATGCATGCTCTCTTCCTGGATCTTGCTGCGCTGATAGCCGGTTTCCATCGCTCCGAGTACACCGCCGCGCTCGGCAATCTTCTCGAATTCGACCAACACCGCTTCTTCCACCAGTTCGGTGAGCTCGTCGATGATGAAGGCCCCTTGATTGGGATTTTCGTTCTTGGCCAAGCCCCACTCGCGGTTGATGATCAGCTGAATGGCCATGGCGCGGCGCACGCTTTCTTCGGTGGGCGTGGTGATGGCTTCGTCGTAGGCGTTGGTGTGCAGGGAGTTGCAGTTGTCGTAGATGGCAATTAGCGCCTGCAGCGTGGTCCGGATGTCATTGAAGGCAATTTCCTGTGCGTGCAGCGACCGGCCGCTGGTCTGGATGTGGTATTTCAGCTTCTGCGAGCGTTCGTTGGCGCCGTAGCGATCGCGCATCGCGGTGGCCCAGATGCGGCGCGCCACGCGGCCCAGTACCGTGTACTCCGGATCCATCCCATTGCTGAAAAAGAAAGACAGATTAGGCGCAAAGTCGTCAATGTGCATGCCGCGTGCCAGGTAGGCCTCTACGAAGGTGAAGCCGTTGCTGAGGGTGAAGGCCAGCTGTGAAATTGGGTTGGCCCCGGCCTCGGCGATGTGGTAGCCGCTGATTGACACCGAGTAGAAGTTGCGCACATCGTGGTGCACGAAATACTGGGCAATGTCACCCATCACCTTCAGCGAGAACTCGGTGCTGAAGATACAGGTGTTTTGCCCCTGGTCTTCCTTGAGGATGTCGGCTTGCACCGTGCCGCGCACATGGGCCAGGGTCCAGGCCCGAATCTTTTGCGTCTCGTCGGCCGTGGGATCGCGACCGTTGTCGGCCTTGAACCTCTCCAGGTTCTGGTCGATGGCGGTATTCATGAACATGGCTAGGATCGTGGGCGCTGGCCCATTGATCGTCATGCTCACCGAGGTAGACGGGTTGGTGAGTTCGAAGCCGCTGTACAGCACCTTCATATCATCCAGCGTGGCGATGGAGACTCCGGAATTTCCCACTTTGCCGTAAATGTCAGGGCGGCGGTCGGGGTCATGCCCATACAGCGTGACTGAGTCGAACGCGGTCGACAGCCGCTTGGCCGGCATGCCCTCAGACACCACCTTGAAGCGCCGGTTGGTGCGAAAGGCATCGCCTTCGCCAGCGAACATGCGGGTGGGATCTTCGCCCTCGCGCTTGAAGGCGAAGGTGCCAGCGGTGAACGGAAAGCTGCCGGGAACGTTTTCCAGCATCAGCCACTTGAGGATTTCGCCGTGGTCCTCGTATTGCGGCAGCGCCACCTTGCGGATCTTGTTGCCCGAAAGGGTGGTGTGGGTCAATGCAGTGCGGATTTCCTTGTCGCGGATCTTGACCACATATTCGTCACCCGAGTAAGCCTTTTGCATCTCGGGCCACTGCGCCAGCAGATGCCGTGCGTCGGCACCGAGTTGGGCTTCGCGTTTGGTGGCCAGGTCGATGGCCGCTTCGGCTGCCCTCGGCTTGTCGGGCTTGTCGACGCTGAGCATGCGCGCTGCTTCGCGCAGCTGCTGCACCTCGCGGGTCAGCCGTGCCTGTTGGGCCACACGGCGCTTGTAGCCGCGCATCGTATCGGCGATATCAGCCAGGTAGCGCATGCGCGCGGTCGGCACGATGGGCGTCTGCTGGGTGCTGTGGTGGGTGGCAACCGAGGGCAGTCGACCTTCGCGCAACGGCAGCCCCAGGGCCAGCAGACGGACCTTGAGCCCCTGGTACAGCGCGGTGACACCGTCGTCATTGAAGCGGCTGGCCATGGTCCCGTAGACCGGCATGTCCTCGGTCTTGATCGTCCAGGCCTCTCGGTTGCGCTGTACCTGCTTGGCCACATCGCGCAGGGCGTCCAGCGAGCCCTTGCGGTCGAACTTGTTGATGGCCACAAACTCAGCGAAGTCCAGCATGTCGATCTTTTCGAGCTGGCTGGCCGCACCGAATTCGGGCGTCATTACATACATGGGGACGTCCACATGCGGCACGATGGCCGCGTCGCCCTGGCCGATGCCCGAGGTCTCCACGATAACCAAGTCGAACCCTGCTGCCCGGCACGCCGCCACCACATCGGGCAAGGCCTGCGAAATTTCACTCCCCGCCTCGCGCGTGGCCAGGGAGCGCATGAAGACCCGTGCACCAGTATCGCCAGCCGCGCCTGCAGCCTTGGACCAGGGCGAGATGGCATTCATGCGGATACGGTCACCCAGCAAGGCGCCGCCGCTCTTGCGCCGCGAAGGGTCGATCGAGATTACGGCGATTCGCAGCTCGTCATCCTGGTCGAGACGGATGCGGCGAATCAGTTCATCGGTGAGGGACGATTTCCCCGCCCCACCGGTGCCGGTTATGCCAAGCACCGGGATGGTTCGCGCCGAGGCCGCTTGGCGCACGGCCGCCACCAGCGAGGCCTCGGCCCGACCGTTTTCCAATGCGGTAATCAGCTGTGCCAAGGCGCGCCACGCGGCGGGGCTGTGACCCTGAATCGTCTCCAGATGCGCGGGGGCGTGCACCGACAGGTCCCGGTCACAGCGCATCATCATCTCGCCGATCATCCCCTGCAGGCCCATCCGTTGGCCATCTTCGGGGCTGTAGATACGTACGCCGTGTTCATTAAGATCTCGGATTTCGGCCGGAACGATGACACCGCCACCGCCACCAAACACCTGGATGTGTGCTCCGCCGCGTGCACGTAGCAACTCAACCATGTACTTGAAGTACTCGACGTGGCCGCCCTGGTAGGAGCTCACCGCGATGCCCTGCACATCTTCCTGAAGCGCGGCGGTGACCACCTCATCAACCGAGCGGTTATGGCCCAGGTGAATCACTTCGGCCCCCATGCCCTGCAAGATGCGGCGCATGATGTTGATGGCCGCATCGTGCCCGTCAAACAGGCTTGCGGCGGTGACCAGGCGCACCTTGTGCGTGGGACGGTATTGGGCCAGGGCCTTGTAGTCGGCAGACAGGTCGGTCATGGTGAATCTCGCAAACACGTGTGCAATGGGGCGCCGCAACGGCCTGGGGCGCAAGGCCGAAGCCCAAAACGCTCCATTGACGTTAACGTAAACGTCAATCTGTAATCATGCCACCGAATTCCGCTGCGTGGGCGTCGCCCGGGCCAGGTGCCGCCGCACTGCGGCTTGCTCTGATACCCTGACGGCTATGAGTTTTTTGGCCGTAGACATTGGCAATACCCGGCTGAAGTGGGCGCTGCACGATGCCGCAAGACCTGGTGTGGCGCCGCGCCAGCAGGGAGCGGTGTTTCTGGAGAACATCGACGCCCTGGCCGAGGGGGACTGGCGGGCCGTACCCGCCCCGCGGGCCATCTTGGGGTGCAACGTGGCCGGCGACGCGGTTCGCCGCCGCGTCGAAGAACAGATGGAACTGTGGAACACGCCACCGAGCTGGGTCGTGCCCTCGGCCTACGACGCCGGGGTGAGCAATGGCTACGACCACCCCACGCGGCTCGGTGCTGACCGTTGGACGGCGCTCATCGGGGCGCGCTGGCATGTGCTCGACCGCGGGCTCGACCAACCCGCGCTGGTAGTCATGATCGGCACCGCGGTGACGGTGGATGCATTGGACCCCCAAGGCGTATTTCTGGGCGGGCTCATCCTGCCGGGACACGGCATCATGCTGCGCGCCTTGGAGTCTGGCACTGCGGGCCTTAGGGTGCCCACTGGCGAGGTTCAACGCTTTCCGACCAACACCTCAGACGCCCTGACCAGTGGCGGTAATTACGCCATCACCGGTGCTATCGAGCGCCTGCACCGGCACTTGAAGCAGCGCACCGGTCTGCAGCCCCTGACGCTGATCACGGGCGGTGCAGGCTGGAAGGTGGCACCGCACCTGCAGATCGAGCATGAGTTGGTGGAGGGACTGATCTTTGACGGCCTATTAGCCCTGCAAGCCCAGCGCCATGCCCGTCAACGGGTGGGCACCCCGCACGACCAGACCGCCCAGATGTAACCCCCCAGGGCCTCAAAGAATGAAGCGGGACAGGTCTTCGTTCAGAGCCAGGTTGCTCAGCTTCTCATCGACCTGTTGAGCCCCGATCGTCACCTTCGTGCCCGAACGGTTGGGCGCATCAAAGCTGATCTCGTCCAGCAGCCGCTCCATGACGGTGGCCAAGCGGCGTGCGCCGATGTTTTCCATCCGTTCGTTGACCTCATAGGCAATCTGCGCCAGTCGCCGGATGGCGCCCTGCTCGAAGACCAAGTCCACCCCTTCGGTGGCCAGTAAAGCCCGGTATTGCTTGACGATGCTGGCATGGGTACTGGTGAGGATGGCTTCAAAGTCTTCCACACGCAGTGCCCCCAGTTCCACCCGAATCGGGAAGCGCCCCTGCAGTTCGGGTATCAGGTCGCTGGGCTTGGCCAGGTGGAAGGCACCCGAGGCGATGAACAGGATATGGTCGGTTTTCACGGGCCCGTACTTGGTGCTCACCGTAGTGCCTTCGACCAATGGCAGCAAGTCACGCTGAACCCCCTGGCGAGAGACTTCGGCGGCGCCACTGCCTTCGCTGCGAGAACAGACCTTGTCGATTTCGTCGATGAAGACGATGCCATTGCCTTCGGCGTGCGCCAGCGCAACTGACTTGATCTCGTCGTCGTTGACCAGCTTAGCCGCCTCTTCGTCTACCAACAACTTCAGCGCATCCTTGATCTTGAGCTTGCGGGTTTTCCGGCGTCCGGCGCCGATTTGCGAGAACAGACCCTTGAGCTGTTCGGCCATATCTTCCATGCCCTGCGGGCCCATGACCTCCAGCGTAGGCCGTGACTCGGCCAGCTCAATTTCGATTTCGGTGTCATCCAGGGAGCCCTCGCGCAAGCGCTTGCGAAACGTTTGCCGCGCCGCGCTGTCGGCCGCGGGGCGGACCGGGGTTGAGGGCTCGCCGAAACCAAAAGGCGTTGTACTGATGGTCGAGCGGGCAGGCGGAATCAGCACATCCAAGATGCGATCTTCAGCAGCGTCTTCGGCCAGGCTGCGCTTGGCGCGCACCTGGCGCTCGCGCTCTTGCTTGACGGCCACATCCACCAGGTCGCGCACGATGGTGTCAACGTCTTTGCCTACATAACCGACTTCGGTGAATTTGGTGGCCTCGACCTTGATGAAGGGCGCATCGGCCAGGCGCGCCAGGCGCCGTGCAATTTCCGTCTTGCCCACACCGGTGGGGCCGATCATCAGGATATTCTTAGGCGTGATTTCGTGCCGCAGCTTCTCGTCAACCTGCTGGCGCCGCCAGCGGTTACGCAGTGCGATGGCCACCGCGCGCTTGGCCGACTGCTGGCCCACGATGTGGCGGTCGAGCTCGGAGACGATCTCCTGGGGGGTCATGGCGCTCATGGGCGAATCCTTCGGCAGGGGGCAACGCGCTGGTGCGCGCGGGCCTGGGCTGTGCGCACCGCGCGCGGGCAGCAAAGTCAGTCCAGCACTTCGATCGTGTGGTTCTGGTTGGTATAGATGCAGAGTTCTCCGGCGATTTCAAGGGCGCGCTTGACGATATCGGCCGCCCCCAGCTCGGTGTGCGCCAAGAGCGCTTGCGCTGCCGCTTGTGCGTAAGCCCCACCCGATCCGATGGCCACGATGCCGCGCTCGGGCTCTAGGACATCGCCGTTGCCGGTGATGATGAGGCTGGCACTGCGATCGGCCACCGCCAGCATGGCTTCCAGGCGGCGCAGGACCCGGTCGGTCCGCCAGTCGCGGGTGAGTTCGATGGCTGCTCGCGCGAGGTGGCCCTGGTGCTTTTCCAGCTTGGCTTCAAAGCGTTCGAACAGGGTAAAGGCGTCGGCCGTAGCACCGGCAAAGCCCGCCAAGATTTGGTCTTTGTACAGCTTGCGCACCTTGCGCGCACTGGCCTTGACGACGATATGGCCCAGGGTGACCTGTCCGTCACCTCCTAAGGCCACCTGCCAGCTGCCGTCGGCTGACTGCCGGCGCACGCTGACGATGGTGGTGCCGTGGTACACGGCTGCTGCGCTCATCGACGCGGCGGCCTGGCGTCAGTTGCCAAACATCCGCTGTTTGAGTTCCCGGCGCTGCTGGGCTTCCAGGGACAGCGTTGCCGTGGGACGCGCCAGCAGACGACCCAAGCCTATAGGCTCGCCGGTCTCTTCGCAGTAGCCGTATTCGCCGGTGTCAATGCGGGCCAGGGACTGGGAAATCTTGCGCAGCAGCTTGCGCTCGCGGTCGCGGGTGCGCAGCTCCAGCGCGTGCTCTTCCTCGATCGTGGCACGGTCTGCCGGGTCGGGGACGATGGTGGTGTCTTCGCGCAGGTGCTCGGTGGTTTCGCCCGCATTGGACAGCAGGTCTTCCTTTAGCGCGCTCAGACGCGACTTGAAGAAGTCGATCTGCTTGTCGTTCATGTACTCGCTGCCGGGCATGGCCAGCAGCTCGGGCTCGCTAAGGTCGCGCCCAGCCTTGCTTTTCCATGCTTTGGCCAGCTTGGGGTCGGGTTTGCCGGCGGGCTTGATGTCCAGAATCGGCTCGGGCAGGTGACGGGCGCTGGACTTGGCTGGGGCAAAGCGATCGGCAAAACGGTTGGCTGGGTGAATGGGTGCGGCGGGCACCGGCTGGCTGTTGGCTTGGGCGCGGCTCATGCGGGTCTTGCCGGCCGGACGGGCGGTGGTGGCGACCGATTCGGTGGCCTTGTAAGGGGCGGAGGCCGAAGTGGCCGGCGCTGCAGTGGCTTTCACGGATGCTTTCTTCACGTGTACAGGACCGGGTGCGCTTGGAGCCGCCGTTTTGGTTTTGCTAACGGCCGGCGCGGGCACTAGTTTGACCGTGCTGGTGGGTTTGGTCTTGACCTGGATCTTCACCCCCCGCTTAGCCGGGCTCTTGCCCGTGACATTTTTCGCAGACTTGGGTGCAGCGCTGGTCTTGCCGCTGGCCTTACCGCTGGCCTTACCGCTGGTCTTACCGCTGAGTTTGGGGCTGC
>VGHB01000021.1 GCA_016868355.1 Betaproteobacteria bacterium
GGTGGGCCGCCTCCGGGTGGGGCCAAGCCGCCCACAGGTGGACCGCCTCCAGGTGGACCGCCTCCAGGTGGGCCGCCTCCGGGTGGGCCGCCCCCAGGTGGGGCCAAGCCGCCCACAGGTGGACCGCCTCCAGGTGGGCCGCCTCCAGGTGGGGCCAAGCCGCCGCCAGGAACGCAGCCTCCGCCTGGAAGCAAACCGCCAGGGGGCTAAGGGCTGTCGCAGCCGGGGCGGGCATTCAGCCTGCCCTTGGCTGCGCGCTTAGGGGAAAGCCGGCCATGCCGGCTTTCTTCGTTTTGTAGGGCGACCCTTCAGCTTTTGCGCGCCATGCCGACCCAACTCATGGATGTGTGGAACTTCACCAAGGCGGAACAATTGATGGGAGCAAGCCCTTATTGCGCTGTGCGCGGCCTACTGGCGCTGATCTTGACGTTGTTGTGCATTGAGGCGCACGCTCAATCGGCGGCTCGCACCCCAGACGCTGCTAAGCCAGCATGTTCACTTGCCGAATTCCGCACCATCGGCCGTGTGGTTCACCATCCCGACGCTCGCCATTTGGCTGGCATGAGATGGTTAAAGCTCAACCTGCCTCGGTGCAATTTGGATCAGGTGAGGCTCATGGCTGCCAACCGCGCCCAATGGTTTGGAACAGCAGACGACCCTGAACTTGCTGGCGTGATCGATCGCGCCCTCGAGTTCTTAGCAGCTGACATGCCCGACATGCTGCGCAGCCTGTTCAGCCCCGCTGCGACGCTGTCTGACGCTGGCAGTTCCGCCAGCGCCCAAACTGCCCTGGTGGCTCGCGGAATACGCGCGCCGGACTCTGCACAGCAGCAGGCCTATGCACAGCAACAAGCCTATGCGCAACAGCAGGCCTATACACAACAACAAGCCTACGGCCAACAACAAGCGTACCCTCAGCAACCAGCGTACCCTCAGCAGCCAGCCTACCCTCAGCAACCAGTCTACCCTCAGCAACAAGCGTACCCTCAGCAACCAGCGTACCCTCAGGCACCAGGAACCCCGCCTCAGTGAGCCACCGGTTACCCTTGTGTGCAGTGCTGCTCATGCGAGCGCACTTGAGCCCGGACGGCCCATCACCGCGCAGGCGTTTGGCCCTGAAGTCAATGGCCGCCAGCGCACTGGCTGGTGCGTGTGGCCCGAATGCGTGGGCCCAGGCGGCGCCTGAAAAAGCCCTGGCCATGCCGGCGCCGCCGCCGGTGGGTCAAAGGGTGGTGTGGCCCGAGCTTCACATGCTCAGCGACCCTGCCCGTTCGCCCGCACAACTCAAGGGGCAGGTCACTGTGATCTATTGGTGGGCCAGCTGGTGCCCCTTCTGCCGGGAACAGACGCCGCAGATTCAAGCCCTCTGGGAGCGTCACGGCCGTCAAGGGCTGCAGGTCTTGGGCATATCGGTGGATCGGCAGGCCGAAACCGCCCGCGCATACCTGAACCGGGGCGGCTACACCTTCGCCTGCGCGTGGTACGACCAGAACCTGGCCCAGGTGTTTGCCCGGCCCACCATGGTTCCAGCCATAGCGGTGCTTGACCGGCAGGCCCGCGTGGTTCAGTCTGATCGGGGGCAGTTGTTCCCTGAGGACGTGGCGGCGTTGTCGCGCTGGCTGGCCCTGCCTTGAAACACCCAAGAGCAAAGTGGTTGCAGCGGTTTGGTGGCCATGCCCCGGCCACCCTGCGGGGCACGGCGGGTCATGGGCGAGCTTCGCGCCAGCGGAGCAAGCACCAGGCCAACACGCCACTGGCCATCAGCCCCAAGGACACGCCGATGGCCTGCCGGCTGATGGCGTAGGTGATGCTGGAGTAGGCCAGCCATGCGCAGGCTGCTCCGAATACCAACGGTGTCAGGGGGTACAGCGGCACCTTGAAGGGGCGATCCGCCTGCGCATCTCGTTGCCGCAACCAAATCACCGCGACGCTCACCGACAAGAGAAAACTCCAAAACACCGGTGCGGTGAACTCCACCATGGCGGCAAAGCCATCTGCCTGCTGGGTACCCAAGAAGATCAGGGCCACCGCCATCAGGGCCTGAAGGCCAAACGCCACACGAGGACTGGCGTTCTGTTCGTGCCAATGTCCCAATCGGTGCAAAACGCGCCAGTCTCTACCAAGGGCGTAGTTGCTGCGCGCACCGACCACCATCGTGGCGTTGATGCTGGTCAGCGCCGCAACTGCCACAAGCAGGCCCAGGGCCTTTTGGGCCCAGGGCCCGAAGACTTGACCCAGGAGGTCCGCTGCTGCAGTCTTGCTCTGGCTTAAGCCTTCATACCCCAAGCCCTGCAACAGCGCCCAGTTGACCAAGAGGTACATCAGGGTGAGCACGGCCATGCTGGCCACGATCACCCCAACCATCGCGCGCGGCCCACCCCGTACCTCAGCCGAAACATAAGCTGATTCGTTCCAGCCGCCAAAGGTCAACAGCACGAACACCAAACACAGCCCCCACTGCGCCGGCGCAGGCGCCTGCATGAACCAATTCACCGCTTGCGACGCTGGCGCTGGAGCCCAAAGCCCAGCGATCACCACGGCCAGCAGCCCGAGTAACTCGATGGCCGTCAACGCCGTCTGCAGGCGCACCGAAGCGTTCAAGCCCGCCCAGTTGATGACCGTCAGGGCCACCACGATGCCCAAGCCCCACACCGCACTGGAGTATGCGCCCAGGCTCAGCAAGGTACTCATGTAGTCGCCGAAGACGAAGGCCAAGAGCGCGATGGACCCTGGGTTGATCACGACAGCCCTGGCCCAGGCATAGAGGAAAGATAAGTCTCGACCGAAGGCGCGTTGCAGAAAGTGATAATCACCACCCGCGTGGGGATAGGCGGTGCACAACTCCGCGTAGCACAGGGCCCCGGCGATCGAAATGGCCGCACCCACCGCCCAAAGCACCAGGGCCCAGCCAGCATCACCGCTGATGCCAGCCACCAAAGACGGTGTCTTGAAGATACCAGCCCCCACCACGATGCCCACGGTCAGGGCCACCGCAGCCAGGGGTTGCAGCACGCGTTGCGGGCTGGGGGTGGCGGGGCTGGCCTGCGATGGTACGCCCTGCGACCCAGTCATGGGGCTCACTTCCGACGGGCTTCAGCCGACAGATTCGCGCTGGGTGTGTTGAGCGTTCCGCTGATGGTGCTGGCCTTCACACGGCCAGTGAAGCTGACCAGTTGGCGGTCGGGCAGGCTCATCTTGAAGCTCAGCTCATCGCCCCGCAACCGCGCGCCGACCAAGGGCTGGCTGACCCCCTGGATGGTGGCCATGCCGCCAATCTGCTGAAAGGACTGGCGAAAGCTCAAGTTCACCGGCATGCCCTCCAAGCCGTTGAGGGTCCACTCGCCCTCGATCTGGGCCGGCACCATCCAGTAAAACGCCCGGGCCGATTGGTCACTGACGGTTTCATCGGGTTCCCAGTCGCCCATAGTGAAAGCGTGGGACACCACGCGCGTACCCGGTTTCATGGCCAAAATTGAGGGACGCAGGCGCATATTGAGGTCCGGGTACAGGTACAGGGTGACCACCGTGGCCGCACTGAAGTCTTCTTTGAAAATGTCACCCGTGATGATGCTCACCTTGTTGCTCAGACCGGCCTCGGCGACCTTGCGCCGAGCATAGTCTGCCATCTGCGGGTTGTACTCAATTCCCACAGCACGCGCACCATGGCGACCCGCAGCGGTGATGGCGATGATGCCGTCACCAGCCCCGAGGTCGTACACCAAGTCGTCGGACCCAACCCGGGTGACCTCGAGCATCTTGTCGATCAGGCCTTGCGGCGTGGGTATCCAAATCACGTCCTTGCCCGCCTGGCCACGCTGGGGCACATAGGTGGCATCGGCGCTCTTGGACTGCGCCCAGGCAGCAGGCGCTAGCGCCGCACTGACGGCGCACAACAGGGTCAAGAAAAGCTGGCGGGCGGGCATCATCGTTGTTTGTGGTTGGGCTTATGCTGTGAAACAGCGGTGGGGACAAAGCCCAGCGGCACTGCCGCTGCGCTGCGGGGAGGTACAAGCTTAGCCGCCAACGCCAGGGCCGGGCGCAATGTCCCTGCCGTGCCCTCCGCCATAGGGCCGCTGCGGGCGGGGTGAGCCCGGGGTCGAGGGTTTATCGCACGATCGGGGCAATGCTGCTGAACTGGTCGGTCCAAAGGCGTAAGCCGGGCATGTTCACTGGTTCGGTGCGCACCAGGCGGCCGGCTTCGTCAAAGTAACGGCCGTCCACCGACGGGTAGGCCTTCAAGTAGTCGCGATCTGCTGTCATGATGAAGTGCAGGTTGCGTCGGATGTAACGGGTTTCGTCAACCTCTTGGTGCTTGTGCCGGAAGGGAATGCCCAAGGCCTCAGCCTGCGCACGCACCACGGGGTACAGGTGCAGGTAGGCATTGGTGATGTTGATGGCCAAGAAGCCATCGGGCTTGAGGTGGCGCTTGTAGATGGCAAAGGCTTCGCGGGTAAGCAGGTGGATCGGCACCGATCCCCCGGTAAAGGCATCCAGGACGATCACGTCGTAAGCACGATCAGCCGGCAACTGCTCCATCTTCAAACGGGCATCGCCCAGCAGGATTTGCTGGCGATGGGCTTTACAGGTGGCCAGGTTGTCGAACCAGCGCTGCGCAATGTGCACCGCCGCTGGGTTGATTTCGTAGAAGTCGTAGTCATCGGCTTGCCGAGCGTAGTTGGCCAGCGTGCCAGCACCCAGGCCGATCAGCGCCACCGACAACGCCGGCTGGCGGTCCATCGCCCACTGCAGGGTTTCGCCGATGCCACTGTCGCGGGCGTAATAAGTGGTCGGCACATGCCGCAGCTCTGGCCAAAGAGACTGTTGCCCATGGGTAACGTTACCGCTGAAGAATACCCGCTCATCACGCTCGGGTTGATTGACAAAGCGACGTTCGGTGACGGTAACGGTGCCGTAAAAGTTACGTGACTGCTCCAGCAGGGTCTCGCTGCGGTCGGTCGTGCGCACCTCGCGCCAGGACCAGGGGTTGAGGAGGTGGACCAACAGACCCACCACGGCCGTGGCCACAACGGCACCCGCCCAGGGCCGCCCCAGGGGTGAGGGCGGCGTTGCAAACAAGACCCAGCAGGCGAGCAAGGCAGCCAGCACCAGAGCCATCAGCCACTCGTGATAGTCGTCGAAGTACGAGGTGGCCACCAAGGTGACGAACAGTCCGCCCAGGGCACCGCCCAACGACATGCAAAGATAAAACTCGGTTAAGCGTCTCGGATCGGCCGGTCGGCTTCGATACAACTGCCCGTGGCACAGCATGCACACAGTCAAGATCAGCCCGTAATGCAGCCAGCGCACTTCGTCGACCCCATAGTCCCAATCCCAGCCGAACCAGTGTGGGATATCGGAAATACCGACGGTGGCTACGACCAGCGCCAGGGATGCAAGGGCATACAGGCGCGGCTGATACCAGCGTGGGTGATCGAAGGTCAATATAAAGGTAAACAGGTACAGACCCAAGGTCGTGATCCACAGGCGGGGCTCGGGTGCGATGTCGTGACTGATCTGGTCGGTCGCGGCGATGAATACCAGCGACGCCAAGGCCGGCAGGGCCACCCAAGCCAAGCGTTGCATGCTCACGGGCCATGTTGCGTCTGCGCCCAAGGCCTGCACCGCGACAGGGCCCTTGGCCCCAATTCGGGACGCACCGGGCGCATCGGGCTCACCGGGATTGGCCCTCATCGGCTGGGTTGGGAGCGACGGGGCGGGTTTATGCGCACCAGCGTCCTGCCACCAACCCAGCGCCAAGGGCGCGCACAGCAGGGCAAAGACCCCATAACCCAAGGTCCACAAGGAGCCCATTTCGCCCTGTTCCAGCCAGGGCTCGAGCAGGTAGGGGAAGGTCAACAGGGCCAAGAACGAGCCCAGATTCGACAGCGCGTACAGGCGGAACACGGCATGGGCGTGGGGTGTACGGGTGAACCAATGCTGGACCAGGGGACCGGTGGTGGCCAAGCAAAAGTAAGGCAAGCCCACGCTGAGCCCCAAGATGGTGAGCACCTGGGCCACTGGTGAATCGGGCGATTGGGGGCGCAATGACAAGTCGGGCAAGACCTGCGCGGCCAAGAGGGCCGACGCCGCCAACAGCGCCAGGTGAACGCGTGCCTGCCATGGACGCGACAACCAACGCGTCACCGCATGGGCGTACAGGTAGCCCAAACACAGCAGAGACTGAAAGAAGAGCATGGCTGTGGTCCAGACCGCTGGGCTGCCGCCGAACCAAGGCAGGATTTGCTTGCTCAACAGGGGTTGTACCTGGAACAGCAGGAAAGCGCTGGTAAAGATGGTCAGCGCAAAGGGTATAAAGGTCCAGGCGCCCATGTGGTTGGTCGGGCGAAGTTCCGTCGTGTTCAAGATCGTCAAAGCCTCAAGGGGTGCGCGGCGTTGGACCCGCGGGCTGCATTCTGTCTCGGTCATGAAGCCGCGAGTCTCAGGTGACTTGTGGCTGAAGCGGCGCCCCTCGATTTGACCAATCGCTGACTCAAGGCACCGAACGACCCATGCTGGCCTGGACAGGCCGAGGTGCCGGCACAAGCGGCGCAGGCCTGCAGTACAAGGGTGCGGCGGCGTTTGTTCACGGTTCAAACACAGCCGCGCTTGGCCAAAAACGATGCCGGCTGGTGCAATGCCTGCGGGTCAGGCCACCACAGGCTCGAGCCTCGCCCGCCCGTGTGAAACCCGAAAGGCGGCCGCTGTGCGAATGGCGGGGCTTCGAAGCGCGCTGTTGTCGACGGCCCGAACCCTCAGCTCCAGCATCTGGGGTGTGATGTCGACCACGCCATACCCGTGAACGCCGCTGTCCCCGTACACAAAGTGCGGATTCAAGCGCCTGCGCGATTCCAGGGCGGCCGGATTGGTAAGAGAGCTTGCCAGCGCACCGCCGCAGAACTCGACGCCCACACCAGGCGAACTGGGCTGGTCGTAGCTGCGCAGGATGTGCCCGATCCAGTTTTCGTGAATGTCCCCGCCAAGCACCAGCAGGTTTTGCCCGCCGTGTTGGTCAAAGTGGTCGATCAGGCGTTGTCGAGCACGGGGGTAGCCGTCCCAACCATCGTTGGAAACCCGCGGCTTCGATGCCGAGCCGTACAGCCGCTGGCCAAACAAGGTGGCGTTGGCCAGGACATGCCAGCGCTGTGGGCTCCCGCGGTGCTGCTGGGCCAGCCACTGCTCTTGCTGCAGGCCCAACAGGCTTCTGCGCTCGTCGCCCAAGGCTGCACAGCTCAAGCGGTCAACACCCGATGAACCAAGCCTGCCATTGGCCGTGCATACCTGAGGGTGTCGGTATTGCCGGTTATCAAGAGTCGACAGGTTGATCAAGTCGCCAATGCGGTAGTTGGCATACAGGCGCAATTCGCCCCCTCGCTGCAGCCCTCCTAGACGTTCGATCAGCGTAGATGCCCGCAAGGGCATATGCTCGTAGTAAGCCTGGTAGGCGGCTGCTCGACGCGCCAGAAAGTCGGACACCTCGGGCCCTCGATTTCCCGGCTGCACACCGGCGTAGTCGTTTTGCACCTCGTGGTCGTCCCAGGTCAGAACCCAAGGCGCTGCGCGGTGGGCTGCCTGCAGGTGGGGGTCTTGCCGGTAGGTCGCATAGCGCGCTCGGTAGTCGGGCAGGCTCAGGCACCAATTCCCTTCCACTGAACGAACAAGGCCGGCCGCACGCGAGGGTGCGTACTCGTAGATGTAGTCCCCCAGGAACAAGACGAGATCAGGCTTGTCCTTCACAAGGTGGGCGTAGGCGCCGAAATATCCCCTTTCATAGTGCTGACACGAGGCGAAGGCGATCCGCCAGTTCGAAACGGATGCCTGCGGCTCAGGCAGGGTGCGGGTACGGCCTACCGGGCTGACCATGGCCCCCACTCTGAACCTGTAGTACAGCCAGGTGTTCGGCGGCAAGCCATCGGGCTCAACGTGAACCGCATGCGCCAGGGCTGGGTCGGCCACGGCCTGGCCCGAAGCCAGCACGCGGCTGAATTGCTCATCGTGTGCCAGTTCCCAGCGCACCGCAATCGGTACGTTGGGAAGCTTGGAGTCGAAGAAACCCTGGTCATAGAGCCGCGTCCACAACACAACGGACCGGTGGTCTGGGCTGCCGCTGGCCACGCCAAGTGCAAACGGGTTTTGGGTGAGCTCGGGCGTGGCCCAGCTGCTTGGGCTTGCCAGGCCCGCCGCGCTGAGACCCAAGAGTTGACGCAGGATATCTCGACGGTCCATGAATGTTCCCCCTTAGCATCAATGCTAACGGCCTCATAGAGGCTGGCAGCAAGGTGTGGGCCAGGCCCGGGTGCTCAAGTGTTCGCTGAGCGCTGCGCGAAGACCTTATGCCTTCATTCGAATTGCGGACGGCCACGCTGAACGAGGTTCCCACACTGGAGCAGCTGATTCGAGACGCCACCTGCTTTGTGGCGCAATCAGGCTCTGAAGGAGTGGGCTGCGGCGGTTGGATCCGGCGGCGTACCTTGTTTGGTGCCGATGGGGCCGGTGGCCGCCGTGCCGCCGAACTGACACCGGTCCGCGATGCGGCCAAAGTCAGGGCCCTTTTTGGCGTCGAATCTGGTGCTGCTGAGGCCACCCCCAAGCACTCAGACCGGGCCCTTTGGCAGGCAGTTAGGCTGAGCGGATCCAGCCAACGGTGACCATGCCCAGGAGGGTCATCGCCAGCGACCCCAACAGATGCAGCGCGGTCGTGCTGATCGCCCACGTCCATTGTTGTTGCTCGAGCAGAGACACCACCTCGGCCGAGAAGGTAGAAAAGGTGGTGAGCCCTCCCAAAAAACCTGTGATCACCAAGAGCCGCCAATGGGCAGGCCAATCAGGATGCGAGGCAAACAACGCCACCGCCACCCCCACCAAGTAGCCGCCTAAGAGATTGGCTGCCAAGGTTCCCATCGGCACCTGACTCAGCGCAGGGTTGAGCCACACGCCGAGTAGCCAACGCAGCACTGCACCCAAACTGGCCCCGATGCAAATGGCTGTCAGCGCGAGCAACATGATGGGACCCATCGTAGCGTGCATTGAGATTGGCGCACACGCGAGGGGGTCGAGCCCATCGATATAGAGGTCGTCATCGTCAAGCAGCACGCCAGCACATCTTGCTGGCGGTCAGAGTTGCTCAGTGAGCGACAGCCCCAGTGACCTGCCACGGTTCCCGGCACCGGGTTCGCCCTTGATGGTGATGTCCTTCGGAAGGACACCCCGACACCACGCGTGAGCAGGCGCGGGTACGGCAAGCGTACGAGCTCTTGAAGATGCAGACGCCTGTGACATCAGACGCAGATAAGGAGGAGCAGGGCAGCTAAGCCTCGGCAAGGTTTTTGCTTACACCTCCTTGTATACCAGTAGGTGCACCAGGACCATGCACGACGAATCAACCCTGCTGACCATTGAAGATTGGCGTCGTGCCTACGCCGAGGGGGCAAGTGCGCAGGAGTTGCTACAAGCACGAGCTGAGCGGGTAGCAAGCTCCAGTCCGAATGAGGTCTGGATCCACCGGGTGCCGATTGCGGCAGTCACTGCCCGAGCGGCTGAATTGGACGCTTTGTCCCTCGCCTGCCCAGATGAGGCTGCTCGAGCCGACCTGCTGTCTCGGCTGCCTCTGTTTGGAGTTCCTTTTGCCGTCAAGGACAACATCAACGTACGTGGCCTGCCTACCACCGCAGCCTGCCCGGCGCATCAGATCCTTGCCGAGCAGAGCGCCACGGTGGTGCAGCGCCTGCACCAAGCTGGTGCAGTCCTGGTTGGTAAGACCAATCTGGACCAGTTCGCCACCGGCTTGGTGGGAACCCGTAGCCCCTACGGCTCTCCGGCCAGCGTGTTCGATCCAACGCGCATCAGCGGGGGATCAAGTTCGGGCTCGGCCGTAGCAGTAGGGCGGGGCGATGTGGCGTTTTCTCTGGGCACTGACACCGCTGGCTCAGGCCGCGTGCCAGCAGGTTTCAACCAAGTCATCGGCCTGAAGCCCACACCTGGTCGGGTGAGCACCGCCGGCGTGTTGCCGGCGTGCCGGACGCTGGACTGCGTGTCGATCTTCGCAGAAACGGTAGACGACGCGGCGTGTGTGTTGGCGGTGATTGAAGGGGCAGACGCGGCCGACGACTTCAGCCACTTTGCGCCCGGCCCACTTCGCCTGCAGGCGCGGCGCGGGGTTCCCTCCGATTTGTCTTTGCGCGTGGGTGTACCCACCCAACCCTTTCTTCGCGCACAGGACGGCTACGACAGCGCTTGGCGCGAGGCCTGCCTTCGTGCGCAAGCCATGGGCGTGGAATTGGTGGCGCTGGACTTCACTGGTCTCCATGAGATTGCTCAGCTGCTCTACGAGGGGCCCTGGGTAGCCGAGCGTTACGCGGTGTTGGAAGAGCTGCTGAAGAATCAACCGCATGTGGTGGACACCACGGTGGCCACAGTGGTACGCAAGGCCGAGACCCAACGAGCCGTCGATGCGTTTCGGGCGCAGTACCGGCTTGCGCAGTTACGCGTTCCGGCTCAGGCTCTATTCGACAACGTAGACGCGTTGATGGTCCCCACCGCCCCCCGCCACCCGCGCTTCGATGAGGTTGCCACTGATCCGGTGGGGGTGAATTCCGAATTGGGGACCTACACCAACTTTGTGAACCTCCTGGGGTGGTGCGCCCTATCGGTGCCGGCCACAACCACTGCACAGGGACTTCCATTTGGCGTGACCTTCATCGCCCCAGCCAACCACGATGCTGCACTGGCGAGTTGGGGGGCTTGCTGGCAGGCTTACTGCGCCTTGTCGATGGGCAGCAGTGGCCACAAGCCTAGGCCTGGAGCCTCTGTCCTGCCGGCAACTCCTGCTGTCGAAGTCACCGTGGCCCTTGCCGTTGTGGGTGCCCACCTCAGCGGCTTGCCCTTGAACGGTCAACTCCTCGAGCGTGGCGCCACGCTCCAGTGCCGTGCCCGAACGGCACCGCGTTACCGCCTGTATGCACTACCCGGCACCGTGCCCCCCAAGCCAGGCTTGCAACGCGTCGCTGAAGGCGGCATGTCGATAGAGGTGGAGGTTTGGGATATGCCGCAGTCGGCGGTGGGCTCCTTTATTGCGTTGATTCCCGCGCCACTGGGGCTGGGATCGATCGAACTTGAAGACGGTCGCACGGTGCATGGTTTCCTGTGTGAAGCCTATGCCCTGCAAGGCGCGCCTGATGTGAGCGCCTATGGAGGCTGGCGCGGCTATCTCGCATCCCGAACTTCGCCCTCTGAATTTTCCAACGCAGTCCCCCTTACCACCTAAAGGAGCATCGATCATGAAACGCCGTCACTTCCTTTCCAGCGCCGCGGCTACGCCGGTAGCCCTGTCCAGCCTGCCCGGTCTCGCCAGCGCGCAAGCCCGCCCAAAAGATGTCCTGATCGTGGCCAATGAGTTCGGCCCCAATTCACTGGACATCCAGACCGTAGGCGCCAACCGCCCGTCCTACGGCGTGAGCTGGATCTGCTATGACCGGCTGATGGGCTTTGCGAAGAAGACCCTGCCCGACGGCCGCGTGGTCTACGACAAGGAAAAACTGGTTCCTGAATTGGCCGAAAGCTGGAAGACCGCGCCCGATGGCAACTCTGTGACCTTCAAGTTGCGCAAAGACGCAAAGTTTCACGATGGCACACCGGTCACGGCCAAGGATGTGAAGTGGAGTTTCGACCGCGCAGTGACCGTGGGCGGCTTCCCCACCTTTCAGATGAAGGCAGGCTCACTTGAAGAACCCTCGCAGTTTGAGGTGGTAGACGACTACACCTTCCGTGTGAAGTTTCTGCGCGCTGACAAGCTCACGATGATGGACATGGCCGTGCCGGTGCCCTGTATCTTCAATAGTGAACTGGTGAAGAAAAACGCCACGCCTCAAGATCCCTGGGGCCTGAACTGGACCCGTAACAACACGGCTGGCAGCGGCGCCTACAAGGTCGAAAGCTTCAAGCCGGGACAGGAGATCATCTATGTGCGCAATGAGGAATGGAAATGCGGTCCAGCGCCCAAACTGCGCCGCATCGTGCAGCGCGAAGTGCCCAACGCTGGCAACCGCCGGGCCCTGCTGTTAAAGGGTGATATCGATATCACCTACGATCTGCCGCCCAAGGACTTCAGTGAGCTCTCCAGCGGCGCCTCTGGTGTAAAGGTCACCTCCACGCCGATCGAGAACTCGATGATCTACTTCGGTATGAACACGACCAAAGCGCCGTTTGACAACCCCAAGCTGCGCCAAGCCGTAGCCTGGGCTCTGCCTTATGAGCAGATGTACGACAAGGCCATCTACAAGCGCGCAGCCAAGCTCTATGGTGGTACGGGGAACAGCATCAAGACCACCGCCTGGCCGCAGCCGACTTGGTATAAGCAGGACATCGCCAAGGCGAAGGCCTTGATGGCCGAAGCGGGCTATGCCAACGGACTGGAGACCGCGATCAGTTTCGACCTGGGCAGCGCCACCATCGGCGAGCCCATGGTGCTGTTGATCCAGGAGGCGCTAGCCTCCATCGGCATCAAGACCACCATTAACAAGATCCCTGGTGCCACTTGGCGTGCAGCGCTCCTCAAGAAGGATATGCCGCTGATCCTCAACCGCTTCGGAGGCTGGCTCGATTACCCCGAGTACTTCTTCTTTTGGTGCTATCACGGCCAGAACGCGGTGTTCAACACCATGAGCTACCAGAACCCCAAGCTCGACAAAGTGGTCACTAATGCGCGCTTTGCCGAGAGCAAGCCTCTGTACGACTCCATGGTCAAGGAGATGGTGCAGATCGCCTACGACGAAGTGCCGCGGGTGCCCATCTTCCAGCCCTCGATGGACGTGGCCATGCTCAGCAACGTTCAGGGCTATATGTACTGGTTCCACCTGCAGCCGGACTACCGACAGTTGTCCAAGGCCTGAGGTGCCCGCGCCTGACTACAGCACCTCGTACGCCCGAGCAAACACTTGAAACACACCGCTGCAATGCCACCCTTGCTAAGTCCCGAACGTGCCACTGCCGTGATGGACGCGCAGTCCGCCTTGTTGGGCATGCCCGTCGCGCCCGAGTACCGCGCTGGGGTGGTGAACTACCTTTGCATTGCCGCAAGTTTGGCCGAACCGATGCTCAAGCTGGCGTCCACCCTGACGCCAGCGGATGAGTCGGGCAGTGTGTTCAGGCCTGTGGCGCCGGTGGGTGCTGTAACTCAGGAGAGGGCGGCGGCTGAATCCTCTGTTGAGATGGTAAACGCCCCAGCAGCGGCAACCGTAGCCGGCACTGCGATCCAGGCAGTTGAGTCGGCTTTCGCACGCATCCAGGCCACCGACGCGCAGGTCAACGCCTTCACCGCGCTTGTGCCGCAGCGTGCCCGCGCGCGCGCTGCACAGCTTGATGTCAGCACCGCACCATTGCCCTTACACGGTGTGCCCTTTGCAGTGAAAAACCTCTTCGATATTCAAGGGCTCACCACGCTGGCTGGCTCCAGGATTGAGCGCGATGCACCACCGGCTACACGCGATGCCGCAGTGATCCGCCGGCTGGAGGCTGCCGGCGCAGTGCTCGTGGGCGCACTCAACATGGACGAATACGCCTACGGCTTCACCACTGAGAACACCCACTACGGCGCCTGTCGTAACCCGCAGGATCCTTCGCGTATCAGTGGCGGCTCCTCAGGCGGCTCGGCTGCGGCCGTGGCCGCTGGGCAGGTGCCCTTCACCCTGGGCTCCGACACCAACGGCTCAATCCGCGTTCCGGCTTCGCTGTGCGGTGTCTTTGGCCTCAAGCCAACCTATGGCCGCCTGCCACGCGCCGGTAGCTTCCCCTTCGTGGGCAGCCTCGACCATGTTGGCCCCTTTGCCAACAGTGTGGAGTTACTCGCCCGGGTGTACGACGCGATGCAGGGGCCTGATGAGGAAGACCCGGCGCAAGCACCACGGTGCATTGAGCCCACCGCACCTTTGCTGGGCCGAGGTGAAAAAGCAGCACAAGGCCTGCGCATCGGAGTGCTGGGTGGCTGGTTTCACGACATGGCCACCGAGCCTGCTCGGCGGGCCGTGGCGCGTGTGGCGCAGGCCCTGGGCCTGGACCTTACAGCACCAGCCGTGCACTGGCCGGAGGTGCCCGCTGCGCGGGCCGCAGCCTTCATCATCACCAATGCCGAAGGCTCGGCTCTGCACCTCAAAGACCTGCAGACCCGCGCCTCGGAATTCGACCCGCACACCCGTGATCGATTCATCGCCGGGGCTCTGTTGCCCGCAGCCTGGGTGCAGCAGTCTCAACGCGTGCGCCATTGGTTCGCGCGCCAGGTGGCGCAAAGCTTCGCGCAGTGGGATGTGCTGCTGGCGCCAGCCACTCCTTGCGTGGCGCAGCCCATCGGCACCGACTTTATCGAGATCGCCGGCCAACGAATGAATGCCCGCGCCAGCATGGGCCTGCTCACGCAGCCGATCTCCTGCATCGGGCTGCCGGTGGTCACGGTGCCGGTATGGGGTGTGGACCCGGCTCATCCGCACTTGAGCATTGGCGTGCAGGTCGTGGCTGCGCCCTGGCGCGAAGATCTGGCCCTGCGGGTAGCCCATGCGCTAGAGAGGCAGGGCGTGGTGGCCGCGCATGCAAACGGCGCAGGGCTTTCTGCGTGATGGGGCCCAGTGGGGCCTGATGGGACCTCACGAGGTCCCGTTCAAACAAAGACCAAGGAATCAAGCGATGCAGATCAACCAGCCTGAAGCCCACGCCGAACTCTCGGCCGCCTTCGCGCGTTATGAAGACGCGCTGGTGAACAACCGCGTGGACGTTCTTGACGAACTCTTCTGGCCCAGCGAACACACGATTCGTTACGGGGTGGGCGAGAACCTCTACGGCATCGACGAGATCCGCGCCTTTCGAAATAGCCGCCCCGCAGCAAGCCTTGCACGCACCCTCCAGCGCACGGTGATCAGCACCTTTGGAACCGATGCTGGCACGGCCATGACTGAATTTGTGCGAGACAACGTGGCCGTCGTCGGCCGGCAAAGCCAGACTTGGATGCGTTTACCTGCCTTGGGCTGGCGCGTCGTGGCTGCGCATGTGAGCCTCTTAGCAGTCCCTTCCCCACCTTTAGTTACCATAAGGAGCAATTGATGCGAAAGTTTCCATCCACCCCGATTGCCGAGATGCTTGCCGATCAACCCCGCCGCGGCTTCATGCTCGGCGCTGCCGCCATGGGCGCCAGCCTGGCCTTGCCCGGTGGGTTGCGCTCGGCCTATGCCCAGTCGGCCATCACCGTGGGCGTGATCTATGTCGGCCCGCGTGATGACTTCGGCTACAACCAGGCCCACGCCGAGGCCGCCGCAGAGCTCAAAAAGATGGCCGGCGTGAAGCTCGTCGAGCAGGAAAACGTGCCCGAGACGCAGGCCGTGCAGAAGACCATGCAGGGCATGATTTCGCAGGACAGCGCCACGCTTGTTATCCCCACTTCCTTCGGCTACTTTGACCCGCATATCCTGGCGGTGGCGCCGAAGAACGAAAAGATCCGCTTTGCCCACTGCGGCGGCTTGTGGAATGAAGCCAAGCATCCCAAGAATGTGGGCAGCTTCTTCGGCTACATCGATGAGGCCCAGTACCTCAACGGCGTGATCGCCGGCCATATGAGCAAGAGCAAGAAGCTCGGGTTCATCGCAGCCAAGCCGATTCCCCAGGTGCTGCGCAACATCAATGCCTTCACGATGGGCGCGCGTTCGGTCGACCCCAAGATCACCACCACCGTGATCTTTACCGGCGACTGGTCGCTGCCGGTCAAGGAGGCCGAGGCCACCAACAGCCTGGCCGATCAGGGCGTGGACGTGTTCACCATGCACGTGGACGGCCCCAAGGTCATCGTGGAAACGGCAGCCAAGCGCGGCAAGATGGTCTGCGGCTACCACGCCAGCCAGGCCAAGCTTGCGCCCAACGCCTACCTCACGGGGGCTGAGTGGAACTGGCTGACCGCCTACAAGACGATCATCGATGCAGCCCGCACCGGCAAGCCCCATCCCAACTTCGTACGCGGCGGCCTGAAGGACGGCTTCGTGAAGTCTTCGCCCTACGGAAGCGCGGTCAGCGAAGGTGCGCGCAAAAATGCTGAAGCGGTGCGCGCCAAGATGATGGCCGGCAGCTTCGACATCTTTGCCGGCGAGCTCAAGGACAACACCGGCAAGCTCGTCATTCCCAAGGGCCAGGTGCTCAAGCAGACCGACCTGACCCTGGAATCGATGAACTACCTGGTCGAAGGCGTCATCGGCAAGGCCTGAAGACCATGAGCCCGCTCCAGCAGGCCGCAGAAGGCCTGGCGCTTTCCGCGCTGGCCCTGCTGGGCGGGCTGTTGATGTTCGGCCTGTTCGTCTGGGTTCATGGCCATGATCCGCTGCAGGCCTGGATGCTCTTGTTCAAGGGGGCCTTCGGTGATGCCTTTTCGATTCAGAACTCGTTGCAACGCGCGGCGCCCTTGATGCTCACGGCGCTGTGCGTGGCCCTGCCCGCGCAGGCCGGGCTGACGGTGATCGGCGGGGAGGGTGCGCTGGTGCTCGGCGGCTTGGCTGCGGCTGCCGTTCCGTATGCGGTGATCCTGCCCGAGGGTTCGGCAGGCACGGCGGTGTTGATGGGGGCTGCTGGCCTGGCTGGCGGGGCGTGGGTCGCCTTGGCCGGGGCGTTGCGCCAGTGGCGAGGGGTGAACGAGACCATCAGCAGCCTCCTGCTGGGCTACATCGCCATCTCCATCTTCAAGTTTCTGGTTGAAGGCCCGATGCGCGACCCGGCCAGCTTGAACAAGCCGTCCACGCGGCCGCTGGAGCCTTCATGGCTGGTCGGCTCCATGGGGTCCTGGGATGTGCACTGGGGTCTGGCCTTCGGAATAGTGGCCTGCGTGGCCGCGGCAGTGTGGCTTTCTCTGTCCACCCACGGGTTTGCGGTGCGGGTGGTGGGCGGCAACCCGAGGGCCGCGCGTCTTGTGGGCCTGCCGGCCAACGCCCTGGTTGTGTCAGCCTGTGCCTTGGGAGGCGCGGCGGCCGGCTTGGCCGGCGCGCTGGAAGTGGCTGCGGTACACACCGCTGCCAATGCGGCCCTGATTGCGGGGCTGGGCTATACCGGCATCCTGGTGAGCTTCGTGGCGCGTCATCAGCCCCTGGCGGTGATTCCCGTGTCCATCCTGTTCGGTGGCTTTTTGGCTGCCGGAAGCCTGCTGCAGCGGCGCATGGGCTTGCCCGATGCTTCGGTGCAGGTGCTCATGGGTTTCAGCTTCCTGATCATCCTGGCGGCCGAAGCGCTGCGCGGGCGGCTCTTCAAAATCACCGGCGGCACGCCGGCTGGCACCGCTCCCCCGGCTTCGTCGGCGCCCGGCCCGTTGGCGGCGGAGGCCCGCGCATGACCGATGGACTCTTTGAACTCCTGCTGGCCGTGGTGGGCGGAGCGGTGCGTGTGGGCACCCCCTTCCTCTTCGTGAGTCTGGGCGAGTGCGTCACCGAGAAGTCCGGCCGGGTGAATCTCGGTCTGGAAGGTGTGCTGGTCTTTGCGGCCATGGCGGGGTTTGCTGGCTCCTGGGCCAGCGGACTTTGGTGGGCTGGCGTGTTGGCCGCGGGCTTGAGCGGGGCGCTGCTGGCCTTGATCCACGGGGTGGTGTGCGGCCTGCCGCGCGTCAATGATGTGGCCGCAGGCATTGCCGTCATGCTCCTGGGCGTGGGTCTGGCCTTCTACCTAGGAAAACCCTTGATCCAACCCCAGGCCGCACAGATTCCCAGCCTGCCCTTGGGTGAGTGGCTGGGGGCCGCGCCGGGCTCGCCTGCCCAGGCGGCTTTGGCCATCAACGTGCTCTTCCCTGCGGGTGTCCTGCTGGCCCTGGCCCTCACCTGGGCCCTGCGTCGCACCGCTTGGGGGCTGACCGTACGCCTGGTGGGCGATTCGGCCGACGCCGCGCGTGCGCTGGGCATGCCGGTGGGCCGCGTGCGCGCGCTGGCTACGGCAGCTGGTGGGTTTCTGGCCGGTATCGGCGGCTCGGCGCTGTCGCTCTATTTCCCCGGCAGCTGGAGCGAGGGTCTTTCCAGCGGCCAGGGCCTGATCGCCGTGGCGCTGGTCATCTTCGCCCGCTGGCATCCGATGCGTTGCCTGGGGGCCGCCCTGCTCTTCGGTGGCGCGGGTGCCCTCGGCCCGGCCCTGCAGTCCCAGGGCATCAGCGGCTGGCACGACTTGCTCAACGCCATTCCCTATGTGCTGACCCTGCTCATCCTGGTGTGGACCTGCTCGCCCACGCGCACGCTGGAAGGCGCACCGGGCGAGCTCAATCTCAACCAGCGCTGAATGGGCCCAAGGCTGCACTGAGCTGTACTGCACGAAACGGGAGACCGACGACATGACCGGACTTGGGGGACTCAACAAATCGCCGCACGGTGTGGTGGTCGGACTGGTGCAGCTGCAACTGCCCGTGGTCGAGACGCCAGCGCAGTTGCGCGCGCAGGCCGAGCGCATCGCCTGGATGGTGGGCAAGGCGCGCCGCAACCTGGGCAGCATGGACCTGGTGGTGTTTCCGGAGTACGCCCTGCACGGGCTGTCGATGAGCACCGCTGATGAGCTCATGGTCGACCTGGACGGCCCACAGGTCGAGCTGTTTCGCAAGGCCTGTATCGAACACCGCATCTGGGGCTGCTTTTCCATCATGGAGCGCAACCCCAGGGGCAACCCGTACAACACCGGGCTGGTCATCGATGACCAGGGCCGCTTGCGGCTGTACTACCGCAAGCTGCATCCCTGGGTGCCGGTGGAGCCCTGGGAGCCCGGCAACATGGGCGTACCCGTTTGCGAGGGCCCCAACGGAAGCCGTCTAGGGCTGATCATCTGCCACGACGGCATGTTTCCCGAAATGGCCCGCGAGGCGGCCTACAAGGGCGCCGAAATCATCATCCGTACGGCGGGCTACACCGCGCCCATCCGCCACACCTGGCGGATCACCAACCAGGCCAATGCCTTCCAAAACCTGGCACAGACGGCCAGCGTCTGCCTGTGCGGAAGCGACGGCAGCTTCGACTCCATGGGGCAGGGCATGTTTTGCCACCTTGATGGCTCGGTGCTGGCCGAGGGTGGCAACCGGCCCGACGAAATCATCACGGCCGAGATGCGGCCCGACCTCGTGCGCGAGGCGCGCAGCCTCTGGGGTGTGGAAAACAACCCCTATCAGCTTTACCACCGCGGCTATGTGGCCGTTGAAGGTGGCGCGCAGGACTGCCCCTACACCTTCATGAAGGACATGGTGGCCGGTCGCTACCGACTGCCTTGGGATGCCAGCATCGTCGTGCGCGATGGAAGCCCCTGCGGCTTTGAGCCTCCCACACGCCGCTACATCGGCGCCGAACCCAACCCGCTGGATGCCGCCTGATGAAGACGATCGAGTCCACCCCCTACCCCTGGCCCTATGACGGCCAACTGCGACCCGACAACACCGCGCTCGTGGTGATCGACATGCAGACCGACTTCTGCGGTATCGGGGGCTATGTCGACAAGATGGGTTACGACCTCTCGCTCACGCGAGCGCCCATTGGCCCCATTGCGCGGCTGCTGTCGGCCATGCGGGCCAAGGGCTATCACATCATCCATACGCGGGAAGGGCATCGCAGCGACCTGTCGGATCTGCCAGCGAACAAGCGGTGGCGCTCGCAGCGCATAGGCGCAGGCATCGGCGACGTCGGCCCCTGCGGTCGCATCCTGGTGCGGGGCGAACCCGGTTGGGAGATCATTCCCGAACTCGCGCCGCTGCCCGGAGAGGTCGTGATCGACAAACCCGGCAAAGGCAGCTTCTGCGCCACCGACCTCGAGTTGATCCTGCGCACACGCGGCATCTGTAACCTCGTGCTCACTGGCATCACCACCGATGTGTGTGTGCACACCACCATGCGCGAAGCCAATGACCGCGGCTTTGAATGCGTGATCATCGAAGACGGCACCGGCGCCACCGATCTCAGCAACCACCGGGCCGCGTTGAAGATGGTGACGATGCAGGGCGGTGTCTTCGGTGCCGTTGCCACATCTGAGGCCGTGATTCAAGCGGTGCAGGCGGCCTAATGAGCCCGTACGGCCTGTCGCTGGAAACCTTCGAGCTGGGCAAGCGTTTCGGCAGCTTTGCTGCATTGCGGAGCGTTTCAGTCAAGGTAGCTGCTAGCAGCCTGCATGCCCTGCTCGGTGAAAACGGGGCGGGCAAAAGCACACTGGTGAAATGCGTGGCCGGCTACCACCAGGCCGATGAGGGCTCGCTGCTGATCGACGGGCGCGAGCAGGTGATTGACCATCCGGCGGCCGCCCGCCGGCTTGGCATCGGCATGGTCTATCAGCACTTCACCGTCGCGCCCGGCATGACGGTGGCTGAGAACCTGCTCATGGCTGGAGGTCGGCTTCCGATGGTGATCGACTGGCCGCAGGTTCGCCGCGAACTGCAAGCCTTCATGGAGGAGGCGCCTTTCCGGCTGGACCTTCATCTCACGCCGGCGCAGCTGTCTGCCGGAGAAAAGCAAAAGCTGGAGATCCTCAAGCAGCTATACCTCAAGCCAAGGCTGCTGATCCTGGATGAGCCCACGTCCGTGCTCACACCGCAGGAGGCCGATGAGGTGCTGCAGGCCCTGCGCCAACGCTGCGCCGCAGGGCAGACCACGGTGCTGATGATCACCCACAAGTTCCGCGAAGTGATGGCTTACGCCGACGACGTGAGCGTGCTGCGCCGTGGGCAGATGGTGCATGCCGGCCCGGTCTCCGGGTCCGATGCCGCTTTCCTGGCTGCAGCGATGGTGGGGGAGACCCAGGCCGTTGAGAGCGCGCAGCCTGCTATCCCCACCGCGCTCGGCTCAGCCGCGTCGGCATCCCCAAAACCGAAGAGTGCCGCGCCTGAACTGCTCATCCAGGGCCTTCAAGTGCTCGGCGACCGGGGCGACCTCGCGGTTCGGGGGGTTGACCTTGCGGTGCGCGGCGGTGAGATCGTGGGCGTAGCCGGCGTGTCGGGCAACGGGCAGCGCGAATTGATGGAAGCGCTGTTCGGCCAGCGGCCGCGGGCCGGCGGTCGTGTGCTCATCGGTGGGCAGGACTACCGTGCCACGCGGGCGCAGAACCGCTCGCTGCGCGTGCGGGGTCTACCGGAGGAGCCGCTGCGCAACGCTTGCGTGGCGGGCATGAGCGTAGCCGATAACATCAGCCTTCGCATCTTCGATGAAGGACCCATGGCCGGCCTGGGCCTGCGCCGCTTTGGCCAGGTGGCCCGGCGGGCGAGTGCCCTAACGAAGGAATTTGCCGTCAAGCTGCGCAGCGAACGCGAGCCGATTGCCGCTCTGTCCGGTGGCAATGTGCAGCGGGCCGTGCTGGCCCGCGAGCTTAGCGAAGCGTCCGATGTGCTGCTGGTGAGCAACCCGGCCTTTGGCCTTGATTTCACCGCCGTGGCTGAGGTGCACCGCCGTCTGCGCGATGCGCGCCATGCAGGCACCGCCGTTTTGATGGTCAGCGAAGACCTCGACGAACTCTTGACACTGGCCGACCGCATCGTGGTGATGAGCGAAGGGCGCATCGTTCACCACTGCGCCGCGAAGGAGGCCGATCGCATGACGATAGGCCGCTTTATGGGCGGACAGGACCTGACCCTTGAACCCATAGCCCAAACCAGTCCATGAGTACCGCTTCACCCCCAACGCCCACCCGCCTGAGCATCAAGGCCCGGCCCTTCGCGTTCCAACTCGACCCTCGCCGTGCCGCGTTACTGGTGATCGACATGCAGCGGGACTTCATCGAGCCCGGCGGCTTCGGCGCCTCGCTGGGCAACGATGTTTCATACCTTCAGGCTGCGGTGGAGCCCACTAGGGTACTGCTTCAAGCATGGCGAGGCTTGGGTTGGCCCATCGTGCACACCCGGGAGTCTCATGCACCGGACCTGTCGGATTGCCCTTCGACCAAACGATCTCGCGGCCACTCCTCTGTGCGCATCGGCGATACAGGCCCCATGGGCAGGTTGCTCGTGCGCGGAGAGCCCGGTTGCGACATCATCCCGGCCCTGTCTCCCCTGCCCGGCGAGGCAGTGATCGACAAGCCTGGGAAGGGTGCCTTTCATGCGACCCGACTGATGGAGGTGTTGCACTTGATGGGGGTGACGCAGTTGGTGGTGGCCGGCGTCACCACGGAGGTCTGTGTGCAGAGCACGATGCGAGAAGCCAATGACCGTGGTTTCGATTGCCTGCTCGTGCAAGAGGCCACAGCGAGCTACTTCCCCCAGTTCAAGGCGGCCACGATCAAGATGATCGTTGCGCAAGGGGGTATCGTGGGTTGGGCCGCGTCGCTTCGGTCGGTTCTGAAGGCCCTGCCGTATGCTGCCCCGTTGCTCGGTTCCTTGCCTATGCAGACGCTGCAGCCCGCGGGGAGTCTGCCGACGGGGGGTGGCCAGTGATCCGGCTCATCCTCAAACGCCTGGTGGCCGCCCTGCCGAACCTGTTGGGCGTGGTGGTCATCACTTTCTTGCTCACTCGCGCCTTGCCGGGCGACCCAGCCGCCTACTTTGCAGGCGGTGCCGCCACGCAGGAGGCCATTGAGGAGGTGCGCAAGCAACTTGGCCTGGATCGGCCCTTGATCGAGCAGTTTTGGCGCTACCTCGCCGAGCTCGCCCGCGGCGATCTGGGCCTTTCGCTGACCACCGGGCAGCCGGTGCTGCAGGAATTGACATCGCGCCTGCCAGCCACGCTTGAAATCATGCTCGCCGCGCTTTTCGTCGCCTGTGCTGCAGCCATTCCCATGGGCGTGATGGCTGCGGTGCGGCAGGGTTCGTGGGTCGATCAGCTGTGCCGTCTCATCACCACGGCTGGGGTCTCGCTGCCGGTCTTTTTCACCGGGCTGCTGCTGGCCTATGTGTTCTATTTCCTCTTGGGCTGGGCACCCTCGCCTTTGGGTCGGCTCGATCCGATCTGGTCGCCACCACCCACGCTCACCGGCCTGTACCTCATCGACGCAGCCCTCGCGCGTGAGCCTTCGGTGTTGTGGGCCGCGGCCAAGCAGCTGGTGCTGCCAGTCTTCACCATGGCGATCTTCGTCATGGCTCCCATTGCCCGCATGACCCGGGCTTCCATGCTTTCGGTGCTCAGCAGTGACTTCGTGCGTACGGCTCGCGCTAGTGGTCTTTCTTCGGGCACGGTGCTCATCACCTATGCCTTGCGCAATGCCCTGCTCCCGGTCGTCACCACCCTGGGCATGGTATTTGGTTTCATGCTGGGCGGCAGTGTCATCGTAGAGAAGGTTTTCAGCTGGCCCGGCGTGGGTAGCTACGCAATTGACGCCCTTACGGCCAGTGATTACGCACCGGTGCAGGGTTTCGTGCTTACCATGGGCACGCTGTTCGTACTCGTCAACCTGTTGATCGATGTGCTGTATCTGCTGATCGATCCGCGCGTAAGGGTGGAGTCATGAGTGCGCAGCGGTCCACTTGGTGGTCTCACGCCCGTCATGTGATTGGCGACAACCCGGTCACACTTGTGGCCGCTGTGTTGTTCGCCCTATTGGCGGTTTTGGCACTCATCGGCCCCTTCATCGTGCCCTACGACCCCCTGGCCAGCAAGGCGGAATCGGCTCTGCAACCGCCTTCCGCAGCTCATTGGTTTGGTACCGATGCGCTGGGTCGCGACATCTTTTCGCGTGTGGTGGTGGCCACACGTATGGATTTGGGCATTGCGGTGTCTTCGGTTGTTCTCTCTTTCGCAGTTGGTGTGCCACTGGGCCTGGCGGCCGGCTTCCTTGGTGGCTGGTGGGAGCGCGGTGTCACGCGCCTGTCAGACACCATCATGGCCTTCCCTTTATTTGTGCTGGCCATGGGTATCGTGGCGGCCCTGGGCAACACGGTGGGTAATATTGTGCTGGCCACGGCCCTCATCAACCTGCCTTTCTACATCCGAGTGGCGCGAGCGGAAGCCAACATCCGTCGCGAAGCCGGTTGGGTCGAAGCCGCTCGCCTTTCGGGCAACTCCGATATGCGCATCCTGGCGTTTCACCTGTTCCCCAATGCGCTGCCGCCAGCCATGGTGCAGGTGAGCCTCAATATGGGCTGGGCGATCCTGAACGCAGCCGGGCTCTCCTTCATAGGCCTGGGTGTGCGGCCACCCCAAGCCGAGTGGGGAATCCTGGTGGCCGAAGGCGCTCAGTTCATCGTCTCGGGCGAGTGGTGGGTCAGTCTATTCCCGGGCGCAGCGCTGATGCTGGCGGTGTTCACCTTCAATCTCTTGGGGGATGCGCTGCGTGATCTGTTTGACCCAAGGAGGCGCACCTGATGACGCAAGCGTCGACTCAGCCTCCACTGCTGGAGGTCAACGGACTCAGCCTCGAATTCCGCACGCGTAGCGGCGTGGTGCATGCGTTGGAAGGTATCAACCTGCGAATTCAGCGCGGGGAAATCGTTGGCCTCGTGGGCGAGAGCGGCTCCGGAAAATCGGTGTTGAGCTATGCGATGCTGGGTATCAGCGATGCCGCTGCGCGCGTCACCTCCGGCAGCGCCGTGTTTGGTGGCTTAGACCTGATCAAGGCCGACGAGCCCACGCTGGCCAATATCCGCGGCCGCGAGATTTCGATGATCTTTCAGAGCCCGCGCACCGCGCTCAATCCGATAAGGCCTGTCGGCCGGCAGATCGAAGATGTGCTGCGGCGGCATGCAGCAGGCGATGTTCACCAGCGAGGCCCCGACCTTGGGCAGAACTTGCGTCAACGCGCGGTACAGGCCCTGCGCGAGGTGGCCATTTCCGATCCCGAGCGCCGTGTGAAAGCCTACCCCTTCGAGATGAGCGGCGGCATGTGCCAGAGAGTCATGATCGCACTGGCTCTTGCCTGCCGACCGGCGCTGCTGATTGCCGATGAGCCCACCACGGGGCTGGACGTGACCACGCAGGCAGCGGTAATGGACTTGATCACCGACCTCGCGCGCCAACGCCAGATGGCTGCTCTGTTCATCACTCACGACTTGGCCCTTGCTGCGGACTACTGTGACCGCTTGGTGGTGATGCACGCAGGTCATGTGGTGGAGTCAGGACCCGCCTCGGAACTGTTCAGCCGTCCACGCCACCCCTACACAGCGCGCTTGTTGAGTTCCACGCCAGGGCCCGGTACAACGCTTGAAGACCTCAAGCCCGTACCTGGCAATTTGCCTGATCTGCGTCGGGCAGAGTTGCCGGCCTGCCGGTTTGCCGAGCGCTGTGAGCAGGCGGATGATCGCTGCCGGCGTGAGGTTGCGCCAGTGGTGGTGCAGGGCACCCACGCAGTGGCCTGCTGGCATCCCCTGCACGCGGCCACGCCCAGCGAGGAGTCTGCAGTATGAGCACAACGGTTTTGGCGAGCCTCAACACAACAACTCCTCTTCTCCAAGTCGAGCGCCTGCATAAGCGCTTCCCGGTGACCGGTCGGCGAGATTCGTTTTTACATGCTGTGGAAGATGTTTCGCTTGAAATTGCTCCGGGAGAGAGCTTAGGCCTCGTGGGTGAAAGCGGGTGCGGTAAGTCCACTCTGGTTCGACTGCTCGCGCGTCTGCATGACGCCAGCGAAGGCCGTATCGTCTTTGGTGGGGAAGATCTTTGCGAAACGCCAGCACTGCGGTTTGCTCGCTCGACAAAACGCCACGCTATACAAATGGTGTTCCAGGATCCTACTGACAGCCTAAACCCCCGCTATACCGCCCGTCAGACCATTGCTGAGCCCCTCGCACTGCTGAGCTCTATGGGCGTCGCAGAGCAACGGGCAAGGGTCCAGGAAGTGGCAGCTCAGGTGGGGTTGCCGTCTGAGCTGCTCGACCGATTTCCACACCAACTCTCGGGCGGTCAGAAGGCACGCGTGGGTATCGCCAGGGCGCTTGCCGTTCAGCCTGAACTTTTGATCCTTGACGAGCCCACAGCAGCATTGGATGTGTCGGTTCAGGCCGTGGTACTGCAGTTGCTGCAGCGCCTTCGCCGGGAACTGGGTCTTTCTTGCCTGTTCGTATCGCACGACCTCAATGTGGTGCGTCTGCTGACCGATCGCGTCGCGGTGATGTACCTGGGCCGCATCGTTGAGGTCGGGCCATCCGACCAAGTATTCCGCCACCCGCAGCACCCCTACACCCGAGCATTGGTCTCGTCCATTCCCGGACAGGGCCCGCGAATCAAGCTGGCAGGCGAGGTCGCCAGCCCTATTGATCCCCCTGCACAGGTATGCCGCTTATACGGCCGGTGCCCAGTTGGACAAGACTTATGCACGCGCCAAACCCCACTGTTGCGAACAGTAGGCAATGATGCTCGCCATAAGGCGGCGTGCCACTTCTTGCAGCCCACATAGGTTGCTCAACTTCACCATCCAATCCTCACCCCCTAGGACCTTTGTGATCACAGAGTCATTGATCATCGCAGCGTGATAACCGAGAAAATATGAATCCCATCACGTTGGAACGTCACAACCTTGCTTCCCAGGTATACGAGCAACTCAGGACTGAACTCGATGAGTTTGTCTGGGTCCCTGGCCAGCGACGCTCAGAGGTCGAGATCGGCGACCGCCTTGGGGTGAGTCGAACCCCGGTACGAGAGGCGCTGTTCCGCCTTCGGGCTGAGTGCCGGATCGATGTAGAGCCCAAAACTGGGTGGTTTGTACTGCCTATTGATTTTGATCGTATCGAGCAGCTGTATGACTTGCGCGTAGTACTCGAGCGTTGGGCGCTGGAGCGGTTGTGCGAGCGCGAGGAGAATCCACCGGAGCTCGCAGAGCTCAAGGCCGTCTGGTTGGTAGCACCCGCTGACCGCCTGACCGATGGTCCTTTGGTAGGCCAATTGGACGAGGCTTTCCACACCCTCCTAATGCAAGCTGCGGGTAATGACGAGATGGCTCGTGTGCACCGAGACGTAACCGAGCGAATACGAGTCGTGCGTCGCTTTGACTTCACGCGTCCCGACCGGATCGAAGCCACTTACAGCGAACATGCCAAGATTCTTCGCGCCGTGATTCAAAGGAGATCACAGCCAGCACTGCTGCTCTTGGCCAGCCATATCGAACACAGCAAGGTTCAAGCCCGAGGAATAACACTACATCAGCTCCAACGGGTAAGGCGCACAGGTGCCTAAAACGTTTCACACCGCCGCTGAGGATCAATCCGTTAACTGTGTACCCTAAGCGCCTCAGGGTCGGGCAACGGCCAGCTAGAACCCATGCTTTTCGAGCCAGACGGTGACTGCGGAGAGGCTGAAGCCGTCGATGTCGGCGCACAAGGCATGGCGCGGCGTGGCCTGCAGCTGGCGCAGCAGCCCACCGTCCACGACTGAACGGATCCTGCTCAAGGCCGATTAGGGCAAGGCCGATGGGCAGCGCGAGGAACGTGCCTTCCCGACGCTAGCGGTGTGGCACACGCTGCTCCAGCCCTTTGTGGATGGCCAGCCCAATGGCAGCACCCACACACTGTGCCACCACGAACCCCCCGGCACTGCCAGGCGCAATGCCAGCAAAGCTGTCGCTGAACAGGCGACCGAAAACCGCCGCAGGGTTGGCAAAGGACGTGGAGGCGGTGAACCAGTAGGCCGCGCCGATGTAGGCTGCCACCATGGGTGCCGCACGCCCGGGCGGCGCGCGCAGGATCACCAGCAGAAGGCCAGCAGTTGCCACCGCCTCAGCCACCCATTGGCCCATGCCATAGCGAACTTTGCTGGAGAACTGCAGCACCTGCAGGTCGAACATCAGGTGTGCCAGCCAGGCGCCGAGCACGGCCCCCAACAGCTGCGCGGCCACATAGGCGATGAACGACGCCCTGGGCAGGTCCCCCCGCCAGGCCATCACGGCACTGACCGCAGGATTGAAGTGCGCACCGCTGATGGGGCCGAACACTTCAATCAGAACGTACAGGCCACCGACCGTTGCCAAGGTGTTGGCCAGCAGCGCCAGGGCCATGTTTCCGCCGGCCAACTGCTCGGCCATGATTCCCGACCCGATCACGATGGCCAGCAGCAGCATGGTCCCGACGGCCTCGCTGGCCAGCTTGCGCAGCAGGTTCATGATCAGCCCGCGGCGATGTCGGCCAGGGCGCGTTGCAGTTCAGCCTGATCCATGCTGTCCAGCGGCAACTGCAGCAACTGCAACATCCGGTAGCCAATGGCCTGACGAGTCAGCTCAAAGGCGCGGCGCCTGGCCTCATCGCCTCCTTCGGCATTGGAAGGGTCAGGGTAGCCCCAGTGCACCTTGGCAGGCGTGCCACCCGTGCTGCCGAAGAATACCGGGCATTGCTCGGCTGCAGCGCTGTCGCATACCGTGATCACAGCGGACAAGGCTGGTGCACCCTCGATGCTGAACTCATCCCAGCTCTTACTGCGGTAGCCATCGGTTTGAATGCCCGCGCGGTGCAGGGCTTCCAGCGCAAAAGGGTTGATGCGGCCGCTGGGGGCGCTGCCCGCACTGTGGGCCTTCACGTCCTTGCCCAGGCGGCGCGCCCAGTGGTTGAGCATGGCTTCCGCAAGCACACTGCGTGCCGAGTTGTGCGTGCACAGCACGAGGATGTGAATCTCCTTCATGAGTCAATCCCGGGTGTCAGCATGCGCAACTGTTATCGGCGCCTGCTGCGCAAACGGCACCGGCGCAGCAGTTTTCGGTCAGGTAGCCCAGCAGCGCGTTCATCTGGTCGTAGGCGGCGCGGTAGATGATGTTTCGGCTTGCGCGCTCTTGGGTGACCAGTCCGGCGTTGGCCAGTTCCTTGAGGTGAAAGGACAGGGTATTGGGTGGTATGCCCAACCCTTCAGCCATGGCGCCAGGGGTGAGTCCCGCTTGGCCGGTTACCACGAGCGCGCGGAACACCCTGAGCCGTACGGGCTGAGCCAGAGCGGTGAGTGAAGCGACCACCATTTTTTCTTCCATGTTTCTATAGTATTGGAAATATAGACAATATGCAAGGCTCACCCATACTGAAGAATCAGCACTGATCCGCCGACGGCCTACAGAATCACTGCAGCCGACTTAACCTGGCACCACAGAGCAAAGCCTGGGGCCAAGCCCAGCTGCTGTACGGCGCGATGCGTCACGCGCCCCAGGATCAGCGCCAGTCCGCAGCGCACCCGCACCAAGGCCTGTGAGGGGTGGACGTCGGGCCCGATAGACTCCAGCACTCCAGGCAGACGGTTCTGAATGGTGGTGTCGTCATACTCGCTGAGGGTAAAGCTGATGAGAGCGGAGCAGACTGCGGGCGGCTGAACCGCTGCTGCGCAGTCGCGACAAGTGGCTGGGTCAGAGCGGGGGGGGCTCGAACACCTCTCGCAGCCGCTCCTCCCACTGAGCAAACTCCTCTTCGCTGGCTTGCAGCCAAGCCAGCGCTGACATAGGATTTTCAAACGCCCCCGCAGGGCCCAACGGCCCGACGACAAGGCCGAGGCCCAGCAGGACGGGGCATCTGCGGCGGCAAGATCGTGGTAGCAGTGCCCATTCGGACCGCCACGCCAACCCCCCGGGCTGCTCTGGCCTCGATTTGCGGCCTCGATTTACGGCCTCGATCTCAGGCTTGACCCTCATTCGGCAACGCCGCGCGCACTCGGCGCGCAGCGTAGCCCGGCAGCACTTCGGCGCTGCAGTCTGCAGACGGGCCTGGACCGTCTCGACCTTGTACCTCGGGCTTGTGCGGCACCACCAGCGGGCGCAGCATGGCATTGGGTGCCAGCACGCCGTGGTACCGGATCAGATGCAATCGCGGCCTCGGCACCAGCGCCGCCAGCCGCTGCATGAACTCCAGCGGGCGCACCGGAAACGGTGCGCCCCTGCGGGTGGCGAAGGCGGCCGATGCGGCCGAAGGACTTACTGCAGCTTGATGTTCTGCGTCTGGAACACGCGCTTCCAGCGCTCGATGTCGCGGGCGTACATGTCGGTGAAGGCTGCGCGCGGGGCGACCACCACCTGCGCGCCGGCCTGGGTGAGGCGCTCGCGCATGGCCGGGTCGGCCATGAGGCGGGCCATGGCGTTGCCGACGGCGTCGGCCACGTCCTGCGGGGTGCTCGCCGGCAGGAAGACGCCCTGCCAGAGGGTCATCTGATAGCCAGCCACGCCGGACTCCTGCATGGTGGGCAGCTCGGGCGCGCCGGGGAAGCGCTCGGTCGACGTGACCGCCAGGGCGCGCAGGCGGCCGCCCTTGTACTGGGGCAGGCCCACCGGCATGCCGGCGAAGTAGAAGTCGATCTGGCCGCCCAGGAGGTCGGTGGCCGCCAGCGCGCCGCTCTTGTACGGCACGTGCACCGCCTGCACGCCGGTAACGGCCTTGAACAGCTCGCCGGCCATGTGGTCGGAGTTGCCGATGCCCGAGGAGCCGAAATTGAGCTTGCTCGGGTTGGCGCGCGCGCCGGCCACCAGCTCCTGCACCGTCTTGTACGGCGAGTTGTTGTTCACGACCAGGATGTGCGGGGTGCCGGTGACCTGCATCAGCGGGATGAGATCACGCTGGCCGTTGAACGGGAGGGCGGGGTTGGCCGCCACGCTGATGGCCAGGCCGTTCTGCGCGAACAGGATCGTGTAGCCGTCGCCCGGGCTCTTGGCCACCGCGTCGGCCGCGATGTTGCCGGCCGCGCCGGCGCGGTTCTCCACCACCACCGGCTGCTTCCACAGATCGGCCAGGCCCTGGGCGACGATGCGGCCGATGATGTCGGTGGAACTACCCGGGCCATAGCCAATGAGCATCTTGACCGGCTTGTTCGGAAAGCCCTGCGCCGAGGCGACGCCACTGGCCAGGGGGAGCAACAGGGCCGCAAGCAGGCCTAGGGGGCGGACGCGCAATTTCATGTCTGTTTCCTTGTGTCGTTGTGATGGAAGGCGGGTTCAGGGCGCCTGCGTCCGTCCGACGCTGCGCAATTCGAGCGAGAAGGTGAAGCGGTCGGTCACGTGGCGGGTGACCGTGACCTCGAACGGGCTGCCGGCGCTGTCGAAGTAGCGGCGCACCACCACCAGGCAGGGCGAGCCCGCCGGCGCCTGCAGGTGCTGCGCATGCTCGCGCGAGAGGCTGGCGGCGTGCACCTCGACGACGGCGCGGTCGATCGAAACGCCGAAGTGGCGCTCGATCTGCTCGAAGACGATCTCGCGCTGGTGGTTCTTCATCTTGGTCACCCGGGCGAACTTGCCCAGGATGTAGATGTCGGCCCACGCCAGGGGCAGCCCCGAGACCTCGTCGCGGCGCACCGCGCCGATGTGGTACCAAGACGACCCCAGCGGCGCATGCAGCAGCGGCTGCAGGCCGGCGTCGCACTCGACATAGCCCTCGTGGAGGTTCTCGCGCACCGTGCTGGCCGGGTAGCGCAACACCTCGCGCAGGGTGTTGAAGTCCTGGCTGTAGACGCGCGGCTGGGTCATCGAGATGACCTTGGTCGGCGCGCCCTGGCGCATCTCGAGCAGGCCGCGGTCACGCAGGCTGGCCTGCGCACGGCGCAGGGTGTGCCGGCTCACGCCGGCCTGCTCGCTCAGGACTTTTTCGGACGGCAGGGACGCACCCACGGGCCATTCGCCCGCGCGGATCCGCTGGAGCAGGTCCTCGGCGACCTGTTCGTGGAGGGTGCGTGCCTGCATGCGTCGGGGGCCTTCTTCAGCTGAGGCCGTACATCGTCTTGCCGGCGACCGGCATCTGCGCCATCAGGATGTCGCCGGAGAGCGACTCGGTGATGTAGAGGGTGCGCTTATCGGGGCCGCCGAAGGCGATGTTGGCCAGGTGGTGGTGGTGCGGGTTATCGGAGTAGACCAGATGCGTCGGCAGCATGTTGTTGTCGAAGCGCCAGACGCCCACGCCTAGGTGGCACACCAGGATGCCGTTCTGCGAGTCCATCTCGATGCCGTCGGGACCGGCCGCGCCGCCGGACAGTTGGATGGCCACGCCGGTCTTGGAGACGTTGCCGTCGGCCATCAGCGGCAGGCGCCAGATCTGCTGCGAGCGCGTGACCGCGACGAAGCAGTGCTTCTCCTGGGTGTTGAGGGTGATGCCGTTGGGGCTGGGCACGTTCAGCGCCAGGCGATCGAGCTGGCCGTTGGCGCGCAGGCGGAACACGCGGCCGGTGGGATCGACGATGCCGGTCTGGCCCTGGTCGGTGAAGTACAGGTCGCCGTTGGAGGCGAAGTGCAGGTCGTTCAGGCCCTTGAAGCTCTCGCTGTACATCGAGCCCAGCACGTTCTCGATCTTGCCGGTCTTGGTGTCCAGGCGCAGCAGGCCATGCTTGTAGCAGGTGATGAAGGCGCGGCCGTCCTTGTGGAACTTCAGGCCGTTGGGCCAGCCGTCGTACTGCGTGACCAGCTCCCACTCGCCCTTGGGGGTGATGCGGAAGATGCGGCCGAAGGGAATGTCGACGAACCAGAGGTTGCCCTCGCGGTCGAAGGACGGGCCTTCCAGGAAGCATTCGACCTCCGCGCCCTGGCGGTTGGGGTCGGACCAGGCGGTGCGCGACTTCTTGCGGAACTTGGCCGGCATGGACATGAAGACCTCGGCCTTAATCAGTTCGAGCTTCTGGAAGGGGTTGAACACGAAAGACTCCTCGGATGGATGTGGGACCAGTCTACTTGTTCGTACAAGTTATCGGAATGTTCACGCACTGTGGCGCCAACACGCGATTCAGTGTAGGATTTTAAAGCGGTAAGCGCAACAGCAGCCCCTGCGGCTGTATCCGACTTGTCCGTACAGGAATACAAAACCAGGAGACAAGCGCATGGATCGCGTGGTGGTGATCGGCACCGGGACGATGGCCTCGGGCATCTTGGCGGGCTTTGCCGGCTCGGGCTTTTCGGTGGTGGTGCTCGGGCGCGACGCGCAGCGGGCGCAGCAGTCGCTGGAGGCGGGCCTGGCCACCGCGCGCAAGCTCGGTACCGACCCGGGCGAGACCTCGCGCCACGCCACCGGCCTGATCAACGACTGGTCCGACTGGCAGGGCGTGGTGTGGGTGCTGGAGACGGTGACCGAGGATCTGGGCCTCAAGCGCCGCCTGTTCGCCGCGCTGGACGCGCAGGTGCCGGCGCACATCCCGATCGGCACCAACAGCTCGGGCTTCCCGATCAGCCGCTTGGCGCAGGGCCTGGCCACGCGCCGGCGCATGTTCAACGCGCACTACTTCATGCCGGCCCACTTGGTGCCGCTGGTGGAGGTGGCCCTGGGCGAGGACTCCGATGCTGCGCTGGGCGAGGCGGTGTGCGAGATGTACAGGCGCGCGGGCAAGAAGCCGGTGCTGGTGCGCAAGGACATCCCGGGCTTCCTGGGCAACCGCATCCAGCATGCGCTGATGCGCGAGGCGCTGGACCTGATCGACCGCGGCATCGCCAGCCCCGACGACGTGGACACCGCGGTCCGCTACAGCTTCGGCTTCCGCTATGCCGCCGCCGGCCCGGTGCTGCAGAAAGAGCTTTCGGGCTGGGACAGCATGGCCCGCGCGGCCGAGGAGATCTATCCCTCGCTGTCCGACAGCGACCACCTCGCCCGCTGCGTCGCCGAGCGCATCGCCGCCGGCAAGACGGGCATGAAGGCCGGCGAGGGCTTCCGCCGCTGGTCGCCCGAGGAAATAGCCGCCGAGCGGGCGGCCTACGAGAAGCGGCTGAAGGCGGCCTTCGACGTCCTGAACATGGACGCCCGGCCCTGAGGCACCCGCCCCCTGCACGCCATGCAGATCGACCGCATCCGCCTGCACCCGCTGGAGGTGCCCATGAGCCGCCCGATCAAGATGGCGGGCGAGACGCTGACCCACGCGCACACGCTGCTGGCCGGCATCACCGACGAGACGGGGCGCACCGGCTGGGGCGAGGCCAGCGCCGCGCCGCTGATGACGGGCGAGACGCTGGCGAGCCTGGCCGCCAGCACCGAATACCTGGCCTCGCGCCTGCCCGGATGCCGGGTGGACGACGCCGATGCGATCGCGCCGCTGCTGGACGGGTTGCTCTACGCCAACCCCTCGGCCAAGTCCTGCCTGGAGACAGCGCTGATGGACCTGCTGGCCCAGCGCACCGGCATTCCGCTGCACCAGTGGCTGCGCGGCGCCGCGCCGCTGGCCATGCCGCGGCTGGAGCTGCTGCACATGCTCGCCTCCGGCGACCTGGAAGGCGAGCTGGAGGAAGCCCGCGTGCTGCGCGCGCAGGGCTGGCGGCAATGGAAGATCAAGGTCGGCACCGGCCCGGCGGACCTGGACGTGACGCGGGTGGCGCGCCTGTCCGAGGCGCTGCGGGGCGACGTGGTGTCGGCCGACGCCAACCAGGCGCTGTCGGACGATACCGCCCTGGCCATCGCCCGCGCCGGCGTGACGCACGGCCTGGGCTTTCTCGAACAACCTTTCCGCGTCGGGCGCATCGAGGCGATGGCCCGCCTGCACCGGGACACCGGCCTGCCGCTGTGCGCGGACGAATCCATCCAGGACCTGGACGACATCCGCCGCCACCATGCCGCCGCCGCGGCCCAGGGTGCCAGCCTGAAACTGATCAAGCTGGGCGGCACCCAGGCGCTGGTCGAGGCCGGGCGCCTGTGCCTGGCGCAGGGCATGCGGGTGAACCTCGCCTGCAAGGTGGCCGAGACCACCATCTCGGCGGCCGCCACCGCGCACGCGGGCTTCGCGCTGGGCGCGGTGGACTGGGGCTTCAGCATGTCCAACCGCTACCTCGCGCAGGACCTCTGCGCCGCGCCGCTGTCGCCGCTGGACGGCGGCGTGCTCGCCAGCCAGTTGTCCGCCCCCGGCGTGGGCTTCGCGCCCGAGGCCGGGCGCCTGCGCGCCTTCGCCAGCCCCGGCCTGCCGGCCCGGGACTTCCACTGAATCGCTTTCTTCCGAACCACAACACAGGAGACACGCATGCATTCCGGAATCCGCCGCCGCACCCTCCCCTCCCTGCTGCTGGCCGCCGCCGCCACCGCAGCCGCCCTGATGCCGGGCCTGGCCCGGGCCAGCTACCCGGAACGCCCGATCCGGCTGGTGCTGCCCTTCGCCGCGGGCGGGCCCTCGGACGTGCTGGGCCGGGCCCTGGGCCAGAAGCTCTCCGCCTCCATGGGCAAGCCGGTGGTCGTGGACAACAAGCCCGGCGCCGGCACCAACCTAGCGGCCGACCTGGTGGCCAAGTCGGCGCCCGACGGCTACACGCTGTTCCTGATGATGGTGGGCAGCCAAGCGATCAACGAGGCGATGCACCCCAAGCTGTCCTATGACACGGTGAAGGACTTCGCGCCGGTGAGCCTGCTGGCTGCCTCCTCGCTGATGTTCGTGGCCCACCCCTCGGTGCCCGCGCGCAACCTGGCCGACGTGATCCGCCTGGCCCGGGCTGAGCCGACCAAGTACAACTTCGCCTCCTCCGGCGCGGGCACGCCCCTGCACCTGGGCGGCGAGCTCCTGAACAAGGGCGCGGGCACGAAGATCGTCCACGTTCCCTACAAGGGCGCGGCCCCGGCGCTGCAGGACGTGCTGGGTGGCCAGGTGCAGTTCGCCATGGTGGGCACGCCCTCGGCCCTCACGCACGTGAAGTCGGGCAAGCTCACCGCCATCGGCGTGACCAGCGCGCAGCGCACCACCCTGGCGCCCGACGTGCCCACCATCGCCGAGACGGTGCCGGGCTACGAGGTGGAACTGGTCTACGCCATCGTGGCGCCGGCCAACACGCCCAAGGCGATTGTCGACAGGCTCAATGCGGAAATCGGCGCCGCCATGCGCGACGCCGAGATGCGCGAGAAACTGCTGGCCCAGGGCTTCGAGGTGCGCACCAGCACGCCCGACCAGCTCGGCGCCTACATCCGCAGCGAGATCCGCAAGTGGGCGCCCATCGTCAAGGAAACAGGAGTCAAACCCGAATGAGAGGCGCCCCCGTCATCGACCCCCGCAGCGAGAAGAAGATCACCGGCCCCATCATCCGGCTGCACCCCGACGACAACGTGGTGGTGGCCCGCACCGACGTGGCCATCGGCACCGCGGTGCCGTCGGAAGGCTGGACCACCCGCAGCCAGGTGCCGGCGGGCCACAAGATCGCCGCGCGCCGCATCGCCAGGGGGGAGCCAATCCTGAAGTACGCGGTGACGGTGGGCTTCGCCGCCTCGGACATCGAGCCGGGCACCTGGGTCCACAGCCACAACACCGAGTTCCGCGAGTTCGACCGCGACTACGCCCACGCCCGCGACTTCAGGCCGGTGCAGTTGCTGCCCGAGTCCGAGCAGGCCACCTTCCAGGGCTACGTGCGGCCCGACGGGCGCGTGGGCACGCGCAACTTCATCGGCATCCTGGCCACGGTGAACTGCTCGGCCACCGTGGTCCACAAGATCGCCGAGTGGTTCACGCCCGAGCGGCTGGCCGTCTACCCCAACGTCGACGGCGTGGTGGCCTTCGCGCACGGCATCGGCTGCGGCATGGAGATGACCGGCGAGCCGATGCAGCTGCTGCGGCGGACGATGGCCGGCTACGCCCGCCACCCGAACCTGGCGGCGGCCCTCATCATCGGCCTGGGCTGCGAGCGCAACCAGCTCCAGGGCCTGATGGCGCAGGAGAACCTCAGCGCCGGCGGCAACCTGCACACCTTCGTCATGCAGGAGACCGGCGGCACCCGCAAGACCATCGAGGCCGGCATCGAGGCGGTGAAGGCCCTGCTGTCCGAGGCGAACCAGGCGCGCCGCCAGACGGTCAGCGCCAGCCACCTGTGCGTGGGGCTGCAGTGCGGCGGCTCCGACGGCTTTTCCTCCATCACCGCCAACCCGGCGCTGGGCGCGGCGGTGGACATCCTGGCGCGCCACGGCGGCACCGGCATCCTGTCGGAGACGCCCGAGATCTACGGCGTGGAGCACACCCTCACCCGCCGCGCCGCCAGCCGCGAAGTGGGCGAGAAGCTGGTGGAACGCATCCGCTGGTGGAAGGAGGATTACTCCGTCGGCCGCGACGTGCAGATCAACGGCGCGGTGAGCCCCGGCAACCAGATGGGGGGGCTGGCCAACATCTTCGAGAAGTCGCTGGGCTCCTCGATGAAGGGCGGCACCGGCCCGCTGATGGAGGTGTACCGCTACGCCGAGCCGGTGACCGCCAAGGGCTTCGTCTTCATGGACTCGCCCGGCTTCGACCCGGTGTCGGCCACCGGGCAGATTGCCGGCGGCGCCAACCTGATCGCCTTCACCACCGGCCGCGGCTCGATGTTCGGCTCCAAGCCGGCGCCCTGCGTCAAGCTGGCCACCAACACGCCGATGTACCAGCGCCTGACCGAGGACATGGACATCAACTGCGGCGAGATCCTCGACGGCACCGCCACGATGGACGAGATGGGCCAGCGCATCTTCGAGCTGTTCCTGCGCGTGGCCTCGGGCGAACGCTCCAAGAGCGAACTGCTCGGGCTGGGTGACCACGAGTTCGTGCCCTGGCAGATCGGGATCATGAGCTGATGGCCGCCGAAGCACCCCGGCGCGTGCCGGTCGACCGGCTGGCCGCCTTCATCACCCGCGCGCTGCAGGCCGGCGGCCTGCCGCCCGACGATGCCGCCACCGTGGGCGGCCTGATGGCCGAGGCCGACCTGCAAGGCTCGGACGGCCACGGCGTGATCCGCCTGGCGCCCTACCTCAAGCGCCTGCGCGCCGGCGGCCTGAACACCCGGCCGGACATCCGCATCGTGAGCGAGCGGCCGGCGATGGCCCTGCTCGATGGCGACAACGGCATGGGGCACCTGGTGATGTCGAAGGCAGCGCGCATCGCGATCGACAAGGCCCGCGCCTGCGGCATCGGCTGGGTGGGCGCGCGCCACAGCAACCATGCGGGCCCGGCCTCGCTGTACCTGCGCGAGCCGCTGCGCGAGGGCATGGTGGCCCTGTATTTCGCGGTGGGCAACGCCAACCACCTGCCGCCCTGGGGTGGCATGGACATGCTGCTGTCCACCAACCCGATCGCGGTGGGCATTCCCGCCGGCAGCGAGCCGCCGGTGATGCTGGACATGGCCACCACGGTGGCCGCCTACGGCAAGGTCAAGGCCAAGGCCAAGCGCGGCGAGATGATGCCCGAGGGCTGGATGATCGACCGCCAGGGCCGCCCGCTGCTGGACCCGACCCGCGCCGACGAAGGCTTCCTGCTGCCGATCGGCGGGCACAAGGGCTACGGGCTGGCGCTGGTGGTGGGCCTGCTGGCCGGCACCCTCAACGGCGCAGCCATGGGCCGCGACGTGGTCGATTTCAACAATGACTTCGTGTCCACCACCAACACCGGGCAGGCCATCCTGGTGATCGACCCGCGCGCGTTCATCGGCGAAGCGGCGCTGCGCCAGGCGGTCGACACCGTGGTGCGCGACATCCGCGCCAGCCAGCGCCTGCCGGGGGTGGAGCGCATCTGGCTGCCGGGCGAGCAGAGCTTCCAGCGCCGGCAGGACTACGCGGCGCACGGCATTCCGCTGCCGGCGGCCCTGCTGGCCGACCTGCGGGCGCTGGCCGGCGACCTGGGCATCGCGCCCCTGGCAGACTAGGGGCTGTGTTCAAACTTCAAACTGATGTTGATGACACTTTCAGCGAATTCAACCGCAAGCGTTTCTGCCGTCATCAGATCAATCGACCTGGCAGCATGCTATGCCGAAGCTACTGGCGAAAGTGTATTGACCCAGTGATTTCCTGCTCAGGTGTTATGTTGAAAGGAAACACCGATGAGCATTCAGATGGAAGACGACATCAAGCGATGGGACGGCCAAGCGCATGACGGCCTTGATTTTGAACATCATCCAAGGCCGCTGCACAGCGCCGAGCCGCTGGGCATGAAGGCGCTGGCCGAAAGGGCCCAGCGCCTGGGCCAACAGCTGGCGCGCGAGGCCGCCTCGCGGATCAGGTCGGCCGAGGGGGCCTCGTACAGGCAGTAGGTCTTCTTCTTGTCGGCGCTGAGGAACTAGAACAGTCAGTTCACGCGCACGTCCGCGTTGATCTGCTTGACCGCCAGCGCGCCCTCGTTGCTGAGGTTGAGCTGCTCGGCGAAATTGCGCTCGATCAGGTACAGGCCCACAGTGGCTCCCTTGCTTGAGGATTGAGCCCGCGCCAGATTGTGCCGGCCTCAGCCCAGAGCGTCGTGGATCTGCTCATGAAACTGCGCCATCGTCATGGCCACGTCGATCTCTCGCGGCAGCGCGTCGCGCGCGGAGAAGACCCCCAGCAGCTTGCCACCCGCATCCACGACCGGCAGGTGCCGAAAGCCCCGCTCCAGCATGATCAGCACCGCCTGCGACACCGTGGTGTCGGGCCGCACGGTGTGCGGGTTGCGGGTCATCACATTGGCCACCGGCGTGGTCTT
>VGHB01000022.1 GCA_016868355.1 Betaproteobacteria bacterium
TCTTCGAATCGGCTCGTTCGGCCAGATACCGGCACTAGCGACGACTTGGCTATTACTGATGGCCACTAGATGAAGCTGACCTCCTTCCGGCTTCTTACTTAAGCGATCCAGCCAAACCATTTCGCTAGGATAGGGGAGTTGAAGCAGGTTGGGAAAGACCTCCTGATTCTCCATCAGCGTACAGAAATCCTTTGCGTCTCGCGGTTCCGCTCGTCGGATCGTGAAGCTCAGCTTGCTCATGTTAATCATCCTTTCAGGGTGGTCGGACAATAAAAAAGCCCGCTTGGTAAGCGGGCTTTGTTTGGTGGCGGTGTTTCGCCTTATGGTCACAAAGCCCTTGTCACTCCTGGGCAAATGAATGACCTACGCAGAAACACACGCGCCACAACGATGCGCTGTGAAGTTTTTAAACGTAGTGAATTTGTAACCATCTAGCGATCGTATTCATGAAGACTAATTATGTCTATAAGCTTTTTATGATCCGCTGATGAGTGCTTATCTAGGTCCAGTTGAAAAAGCTCGATCAATAGCATCTTGCGCCTTGCCGCTCTGGGCAAAGGTGGTGTTCAATAAAGTGTTGGCACAGCAGCTCAAAAGTCAGGGGTAGGGATGAATCTTGTGAAGCGCCTAATGAGTCTTGGCCAAGTTTTCCGTGGCGAGGGTTTTAACCACGAGCAGGAAGAGTTTGCCGCTGAGATGCGCATCGAAACTCTCGTGAACGGGAGCGCTGTGCTTCTTCGATATAAGGCGACCCTTCTCGATGGCTCTGTGGCGCACGAAGAGTGCACCCTCTTGGGAGCTGGCCCTGACGGCAACCTTTGCCTCTGGCCGGTGATGTCCGAGTTGCCGACCGTCTTGCCCCACATGCACCAGGCCGCGACGGGTGCCGGTGCTGGCCGGTTCACCTTCGCCTCAGGCTTGCGCGGAGATCTCAGCTGCTTTCGAGAGGAGATCACGATCGAGCTTGGGGAGGACGGATCCCTGACCTACTCGCACGCATGGGGAATGCCCGGAGACGCCATTGCGCCACGCTCGTCGGCACGTATGCTTCCCGTCAATGTCTGTGCATAGGAATTTCAAACGGCCCCTAGAAAGTCCGAGAGAGCTGGAACTCGGAGGGTAACTGGCGGCCACAGCGTTGTCTTCTCGTGATTCGGCCGGCCTTTGATGGTTCGCTCGCGGGCTCGTTGGGGCTGCTTGTGCACATTAGTGTGCAAGCCTGCAGCAGGAGTCCCAAACCATAGTCGGGGGGTGGGGGTACGGTGGGGGTCAAACATCTGGGAAATCTTAGACACCGGGGGGCCTCTCTTGAACCGAAGGCGATCTCGGCCATCGGCCATCTGGCTTTGGGGATCCCAATCGCTCACGATCCAGCCTTTGCACGCGAAGCTCTAGCCTGGGGCTACCTTTTCATACTTTTTTCATACCGCAAATGACAAAGGCGCCCGCAGGCGCCTTAAGTATTTGTTCTTGTTGATGTTTTCTGGTGGGCGGTGCAGGGTTCGAACCTGCGACCCCTGCCGTGTGAAGGCAGTGCTCTACCACTGAGCTAACCGCCCGGAATCGGTTTGCTCAGGCCTTAACGTATGCCCTAGGAGGGCCACACGGGCTGGGCCACAGCTTGCGACTGGGAACCTTTTATTTTGGCACAAGTTCGCGCCACACCGTCTTGCCCTCACTGGCCGTGTCCAGCTCGCACAACACCCGCTCGTGTTCGGCCAACTCCTGAGCGTCTGGCTGAATCACGACCAGGGGAAGGCCCGCCAGGTCCAGGCTGGCCAGCGCTTTGGCCCCGGCGCTGCTTGAACTGGCAAGTCCCTGCTCGGTCATAAGGCTATCCTGGCCGCGTGTCATGCGAATGAACACCGCGGCCAGCAGCTCTGCATCCAGCAAAGCACCGTGCAGGGTTCGGTTGCTGTTGTCGACTTCCAGGCGTGCACACAGGGCGTCCAGCGAGTTGCGTTTGCCTGGGAATAACTCACGGGCCATCAGCAAGCTGTCGCGCACACCCGCGACATGTCGCGCGAAGCCTTCGCGCCCCAGGCGCTTAAGCTCGTGGTCCAGGAAATTGGTGTCGAAGGCAGCGTTGTGGATGATTACCTCGGCGCCCTGCAACCAGGCCAAGAACTCATCGGCCACTTCCGCGAAGGTGGGCTTGTCTGCCAGGAATTCGTCGCTCAGGCCGTGCACCTGCAGGGCCTCTGGGCTGCTAGACCGTTCAGGGTTGAGGTAATAGTGCCGTGTGTTGCCGGTCAGCCGGCGGTTGACCATTTCGATGCAACCAATCTCAATCACCCGGTCGCCCGCCTCCGGGCTTAGCCCGGTGGTCTCCGTGTCCAGAAACACCTGTCTCATGTTGACTCCACTCTCTACGTTAGTCGTGCGCGCCCCGCCACCACAAGATCAGGCCCAGCGCCACCATCGGCAAGCACAGCCACTGACCCATGCTCATGTTGAGCGCCAGCAGGCCCAAGAAGGCGTCTGGCTCGCGAAAAAACTCCACTACAAAGCGCAGCACGCCGTAGCCCACCAGGAACAGTCCTGAGACCTGCCCCAAGCCCCGACGCTGGCGGGAATACCACCACAGCACCACAAATAAAAGCACGCCCTCCAGCAACAGCTGATAGAGCTGTGAGGGATGGCGTGGCAGCAACACACCACTTTGTGGAAATACCATGCCCCAGGGTAGGCTGGGGTCAGCCAAGCGGCCCCACAACTCGCCGTTGATGAAGTTACCCATGCGACCACTGGCCAAACCCAGCGGCACACAAGGCGCAATCAAATCGGTCACCTGCAGAAACGGCCGCCCACGCAGCCGTGCAAACAGCGCCATCCCTGCCATAACACCCAAGAGCCCGCCGTGGAAAGACATGCCGCCTTGCCACACCTTCAGAATCTCCAGGGGCTGTGCAAGGTACACCTCGGGCTTGTAGAAAATTGCATAGCCCAGGCGTCCACCCAAGATCACACCCAAGATCCCAAAGAACAGCAGGTCTTCAACGTCGCGCGTTGTCCACCCTTGGCCGGCGACAGTCCCCTGGTGTAAACGCCGCCGGGCAGTCCAGATGAACAGGACAAAGGCCAGCAGGTAGGTCAAGCCATACCAATGCACCTGCACAGGCCCAAGCGCCAAGGCCACAGGGTCAAATTGGGGGTGCGTCCACATAGCCGTCATGCTATCAGCCGAACCTAGAATGCAGGCCTTGCGCCCTACTTCGACTTCACCATGAGCACTCCCGCCAACCGCCGTTCCAAGAACATCACTGAAGGCGTGGCCCGCGCGCCCAACCGATCTATGTACTACGGCATGGGCTACAAGGAAACCGACTTCGGCAAGCCGATGATCGGGGTGGCCAACGGTCATTCGACCATCACGCCATGTAACTCTGGTCTGCAGCGCCTGGCCGATGCAGCAGTGCAAGGCCTCAAGCAGGCCGGCGCTAATGCGCAGCTCTTCGGAACCCCCACCATTTCAGATGGTATGGCCATGGGCACTGAGGGCATGAAGTACTCCCTGGTCAGCCGCGAGGTGATCGCTGACTGCGTGGAAACCTGTGTGGGTGGACAGTGGATGGACGGCGTGATCGTCATCGGCGGTTGCGACAAGAACATGCCAGGCGGCATGATGGGCATGCTGCGCGCTAACGTCCCGGCGCTGTACGTGTACGGCGGTACCATCTTGCCGGGAAAGTACAAGGGGCAAGACCTCAATATCGTCAGCGTATTCGAAGCCGTTGGTCAGTTCAGCGCAGGCAAGATCAGCGAGGAGGACTTTTGCCAGATCGAGCGCCGCGCCATTCCGGGCAGTGGCTCCTGCGGCGGCATGTACACCGCCAACACCATGTCCTCGTCCTTCGAAGCCTTGGGCATGTCGCTGCCCTATTCGTCCACCATGGCCAATGTGGAAGACGAGGTACTCGACAGCGTGGTGCAAGCTGCGGCGGTGCTGGTAGAAGCTGTCAAGAAGGACCTCAAGCCCAAGGATATCGTTACCAAGAAAGCGATTGAAAACGCAGTGGCGGTCATCATGGCCACGGGCGGTTCCACCAACGCCATCCTGCACTACCTGGCCATTGCCCACTGCGCGGGCGTCGAGTGGACGATCGACGACTATGAGCGCATGCGCAAGAAAATTCCGGTGCTATGCAACCTAAAGCCCAGCGGTAAATACTTGGCGATCGATTTGCACCGCGCCGGCGGCATCCCCGCCTTGATGAAGGAAATGCTCAAGCACGGCCTTCTGCACGGCGACTGTATGACCATCACCGGCAAGACGCTGGCGGATAACCTGGCTGATGTGCCCGATCTCGACCCCAATCAAGACGTGATCCTGCCGGTGTCCCGTCCGATCTACGCTCAGGGCCATTTGGCCATCCTCAGGGGTAACTTAAGCCCCGAGGGCTGCGTGGCCAAGATCACCGGATTGAAGAACCCGGTGATCACCGGTCCGGCCCGGGTGTTCGACGACGAGCAATCGGCCTTGGCGGCCATCATGCAAGGCCAGATCAAGGCAGGAGACGTGATGGTGCTGCGCTACCTGGGGCCTAAGGGTGGCCCAGGCATGCCCGAGATGCTGGCTCCTACTGCTGCCTTGATCGGCCAGGGCTTGGGGGAAAGCGTGGGCCTGATCACCGATGGCCGCTTCAGCGGCGGTACCTGGGGCATGGTGGTGGGGCATGTGGCCCCAGAAGCCTTCGAAGGCGGCACGATCGCCCTGGTGCGCGAGGGCGACTCGATCACCATTGATGCCCACCTGCTGCTGCTGCGCCTGAACGTCAGCGAAGCCGAGTTGGCCCAACGACGCGCGGTTTGGAAAAAGCCCGCACCGCGCTACATCCGTGGTGTATTGGCCAAATTCGCGCAGAACGCAGCCAGTGCCAGCGCGGGTGCGGTGCTCGACAAATTCGACTGAAACTCAGCCAGCGTAGTTGTAGCTGATCCGCACCACAGGCGCCTTACGCGTCTGTGGGTCCACCAGGTTCGACAGGCCCTCGTACTCCAACATGTCGCGACTGCGCAGGTCGTAGGACAGTTTCACCGTGGGGACCAGCAAGCGGAGCATGGAATCGGCCTCAACCACCAAGCGCAGCACGTTGCCTTGCGCCAGCTCGGCACGGCGAATGCGAAAGCGAAAGTGGTCAAACTGGCTGATCACACCGAGTTGCATCTGAACGGTGCGCCCCGAGGCCAATTCGTCGAGTCGCTCCTGCAAGAACACGTGAAAGCCGGAATCAACCGCCAGCCCTGCCACGCGCGCCACATCGCGTGTTTTGCGCTGGCCGGCCTTGCTGGTCTCCATGGTCACCGTGGTCTCACCCACCTGAATGATGGCCTCTTCCTCGCCCAGCGTCGGGTATACGGTGCGCATCAGGGGGACGAAGCGATCCTTGCCAAACTCGAGCTTCTTTTCACCAAGCAGTTGCCCCTGTGGCGACACATAGCGGATCGTGCCAGCCACCCAACGGCCGCCGCGCAGCTGCTGTTGATGCAGCTCGGTGTACAGCCACTTCCCGGTTTCGGCATGCAAGGCGCGGCCAGAAAATTGCCGCTCCTGCAGCCCAGCGTCTGACGGGGGCAGGCCTGTGTCTTGAAGGCGTGGGGCTTCCTGAGCTGTCAATGGGTTCAAGCTCCCCGCGAGCACGCCCGCAGCGCCCAAACAGCCCGCGCGCAGGCCCCAGTGCAAAACGTGGCGACGCGCGGCGCCCCTTGAGTTCGCAGCCGTCTTCATCGCTTTTCGAAAAGGTAGTGCACCACGCCCCACTGGCGGCCCTGGTCATAGCCAAACAACTCGGCCACGGCCATATAGAACATGCGCCAACGTTGAAACCAACGCGCGGCATCCTGCTCGCCATAGGCTTGTGCTAACACCGGCATGATGCGTTGGCGCGCTGCATCCATGCCTGCGAGCCAATGGTTGGAGGTCTTTTCGTAGTGGCGCCCATCCACCCACCAGCGGCGCTGCACCTTCAAATGGTCTTGGAAGTGCAAAAACAGATCGGCACTGGGCATGATGCCGCCCGTGAAAAAGTACTTCGTCATCCAGTCGCTGGTGTCCTGGACCTCGAAGTGGTAGGCCAGCGTGCGGTGGGCGAATACATGCACCAAAGCCTGTGCACCGGGATTCATCCAGGCGGCCACCTTGGCAAACAGGTTCTGGTAATTCTTCATGTGCTCGAACATCTCGATCGAGACCACGCGGTCGAACTGCGCCTGAACGCCCTGCAAGGGAAACTCAGCCTCCACCACATTGGCCGTAAGAATGGTCAGATTGCACAGGCCACGCTCACGCGCCCTAGCCTCGATGAATTCGCGCTGCCCGTGAGAATTGGACAAGCCCACGATCTGGGCACCCGGCAAGCGTTCGGCCATCCACAGGCTCATGCTGCCCCACCCACAGCCCAGGTCTAGGATACGCTGCCCGTTTGCCAGGCCTGCACGCTCGGCATAAAGCCTGAACATGGCTTCCTCGGCGTGGGCCAAGGTTTCAGTACCGGTCTCATACCAGGCGCACGAGTACTTCAGGCGGGGCCCCAGATGCAAGTGGAAGAACTCGGCCGGTACTTCGTAGTGCTGCTCATTGGCCGCATCGGTTTCCTTGGCAATCGGGCTTTGTCGCAGTTCGTGCACCAGGGCAGCCAGGCGCTCGGCGGCCAGGGGCGGTTGGTCCAGACCCTCATCGAGCAAGCGTTGCTTTATCAGGCTGCGCATACCGGCGCGCACCAAGGTGTCTGGCAAGAGCCTGCGTTCACAGGCATCGATCAAGGCGGTGCTCAAGCGTGCCGACAGGGGCGCTAAAGCGCTTGGGCGCGCTGGCACGACCGGGGTCGCCCGCCGCAGCGGCGGTGAAGTTGGGGCCGAGGAATCATGCATGCCGGCGGACTATGCCTGATCAGACCTACTTTTTGGGCGGCCAGGGTATCAGCGGGCTTACCGTGCGAATGTAGTCGGCATACTCAGGCCGAGTGCGGGCCGCTTGTGCCTCGGTGGCCGGAATGCCCGACAGCTTTAGCAGCAAGAACGCCATGATCGCCGGCGGCAGCAAGGACAGTGCGAAACCTTCAGCACCCCAGGCCAAGGGCACATAGGCCGCCCAGTGCAGACACTCGAAGAAGTAATTCGGGTGGCGAGACCAGGCCCACAAGCCCTGGCGGCACACACGGCCCTTGTTTTCGGCCTTGCGCTTGAAGGCCGCCAGTTGCGCATCGGCCAGCGCTTCGCCCAGGATGGACACCAGCCAAATCAGCGCTGACAGCACCATGCACGCCGGCAGCACCGGCGTGTCGCGTCGGCTGGCCACCAGCAGGCCAAGGGCAATCAGCATGGAAAACACCACCTGAGCCTGGAAAAATCTCCACATTTTGTAGGGGGCCTGCTCGCCCCACTCCTGGCGCAGCTGTGCATAGCGCCCATCTTCGGGCTTGCCGTGGTTGCGCGCCCACAGGAAGCCCCCTAAACGCAGGCCCCACACCAGGGGCATCACCGCGAGCATCACCCGCACCACCGGTTCGGCAGTCGAGTGCCAGGCGAACCAAGGACCCAAGAGTCCCAAGGTCCAGGCCCAAACCGCATCCACCTCGCCAGCGTTGCCAGTACGCAGCTGCAGCAGCCAAACCCCGGTAAACACCAGCGCCAGGGCTAACCAGGCACTCACAAGGAGTTCAACAAGACTCATAAAAACGTTCAAGGGGGGACGGAAAACATGGGGTCAGCTTTGATTGTCGAGATGGCCAACTGCCTTTGCCCAGGACTTGACTCCGACCCCGTGTTTACTTCAGGTCGCCGGCCAGGCTGGCCAGGGTGTCCGCGGCAATAGCCACGTGGGCGGGGTAGTTGGTGTGGTCGCAGCCGAGCTTGACAGCCGCGCCAGCGAGGACGGCGTGGCGCATATCCTTGTTGAACTCGAAGCGCACGAAGTGCACCGACGAGGTCTTCTCATCGTTCTCTCGGTCCAGGTCTTCGTCGGCGATGGCGTATGCGCGGCCGTGGCCCTCCACCTCGACGAACATCCGGTCTTCAACCCCGATCAAGCGGGCCAGTTCACGCTTGCGCTCGTGGACATCGGGGTACTCCAACAGCATGGTGGCTTTCCAATTGCTGCCGTCGGGAATCAGGGGCGCATACGCCTCGATTTCGCTGTTGATACCCTCTTCATCAAAGATCTTTTCGATGTGCAGCATCTCCTGAATCTGACGACGAATGGTCTGCTCGTCTTCAAACTGCAGTGTGATGTGCTCACCCAGCTGCACGCTGCGAAGCTTGCGGTGCGCTATTGCATCGGCGCGCGCAGATTTGCGGACTTTCGAGTAGGCCTCCAGGGTCATGAGGCTATCGCGGGCGATGGTCGCCATGGTGTGAATCTCCTGTGAATCAATCGATCAAGCCATGCCATAGGCAAGGCGCACCAGGCTCAGCGGGTGCTGCAAAGCCTGCGCGGGGGTACCGGCCTCCTTCATGCCCTGGGCGATGTGGTGCCCAGCCAGGGCGCAATCGCTGGAGATGAAGTCGGGGTCATCTTTGGCCATGGCCCTGAACACCGGCTTACCGATCTTCATGGCCACCTTGTGGTACTGCTTCTTCACGCCGTAGGTACCGGCGTGGCCCGAACAGCGCTCCACCGTGTTGAGCTGCACCGCCACCTTGGTGCCAATCAGCTTGAACATCTCCTCGGTCTTCTTGCCGATGTTCTGCACCCGGCCATGGCAGGGGATGTGGTACGAAACCTTGCCCAGCGCGGTCTTGAAGTTGGTCCGCAAGAGGCCGTCGCGGTTGCGCAGCATCAGATACTCAAAGGGGTCCATCATCGCTTTCTTCACCAGCTGCGTGTCGGTGCAGTTGGGGAACATCAGCGGAATTTCCTGCTTGAACATCAGCGTGCACGAGGGCACAGCCGACAGGATTTGGTAGCCCTCATGGGCGTAGCGGGCCAGCACCGGGATGTTCTGTTCCTTGCTCTGGGCCACCGACTGCAGGTCACCCAACTCCAGCTTGGGCATGCCACAGCAGCTCTCCTTGTCCACGATCACATACGGGATCTCGTTGTGGTCCAGGATCTTGAGCAGGTCGTACCCGATACCAGGCTCGTTGTAGTTCACATAGCAGGTGGAATAGATGGCCACCTTACCCAGGGTGCGGTCGCCGTTTGTGACCTGCTTGTAGCGGGCCTTGGGCGCGCTCCAGCGAAAGCGCTCGGACGCCAATTCCGGCATCCAAGCGTCGGGGTGCACACCCAGTTGAGAGTCCATCACCCGCCGCGCGAGCTTGGTATTCTTCACCGAGTTGACGGCCTGCACCACGATGGGAATGCCTGCGAATTGGCCATGCACATCGGTGGAGGCCAAGAACTTCTCACCCCGCTTGAGCTCGCCCTTTTTGAACTTGATGGCCTTGGCGCGCAGCATGGTGTGCGGGAAATCCAGGTTCCACTCATGCGGGGGCACGTAGGGGCACTTGGTCAGGTAGCACAGGTCGCACAAATAGCATTGGTCGACCACCTTCCAGTAGTCGGCCTTCTTCACCCCATCAACTTCACCGGTGGGGCCGTCATCCACCAGGTCGAACAGCGTGGGAAAACTCTGGCACAGGCTCACGCAACGGCGGCAGCCATGGCAGATGTCGAAGATACGCTCCATCTCGTCGAAGCACTTCTCTTCGTTGTAGAACTCGGGGTTCTGCCAGTCGATCGGGTGCCGCGTAGGCGCCTCTAGGCTGCCTTCTCTGCTCATGGGGGGCTCGTGTGCGGTTGGGGTTGAACAGATCAGCCGGGTGTCAATGAGAAGAAGGGGCACGCGGCCCCTTCCTCAAGGCACGGGCGGTGAGGGTCAGTCGACCAGTGCGTCCAGAGCCTTCTGGTAGCGGTTAGCGTGCGAGCGCTCGGCCTTGGCCAGGGTCTCGAACCAATCGGCGATCTCGTCAAACCCTTCGTCTCGAGCGGTCTTGGCCATGCCCGGGTACATGTCGGTGTACTCGTGGGTTTCGCCCGCCACAGCGGCCATCAGGTTTTGGCGGCTGTTGCCGATGGGCAGACCGGTGGCCGGGTCACCAGAGCCCTGCTCCAGGAATTCCAGGTGGCCGTGGGCGTGGCCGGTCTCACCTTCAGCGGTGGAACGGAACAGCGCTGCCACGTCGTTCTGGCCTTCAACGTCAGCCTTGTTTGCGAAGTACAGGTAGCGGCGGTTGGCCTGGGATTCGCCTGCAAAGGCGTCCTTCAGGTTCTGCTCGGTCTTGGTACCTTTGAGTGCCATCGAGTCCATCTCCAATGATTGGGTTGAGGTGCCGTGCCTTGAACACTTCGTCCAAGACATCGATGGGACGATAACCGGAGTTGAATTTCCCTTCCAATCAAATCGCTCAATCCTGAGTTTAGCGATTGACTATCATACCAAGTGAAGCTATAGCCCAAGCTGAGTATCCAACAAGGCGCTGAGGCGAGCGTTGTCGTCCATCAAGTCCAACAACACATCGAAGTGGTTACGCTGCGCGATGGTCTCCACGACCGGCACAGCGTCAGGCCCCCAGGCCTTCAAAATGATCTGGTTCTGGCGGTGGAATTCGCTACTCTCGTCTTCTCCGGCCACCGCCATCAGGCGACAACCCGGCGGCGCAGGCCAGCCCGCCGGGCTCAGCCGGTTAATCGAGCGGGGTGTCAGGCCAATATCGGACATCAGCCACTCACAGTGCACCAGCGGCGCCAGGTCGAACAGGCCTGAAATCGCCACGCCGCGGGTGCTCAGCGCCTGAGGTAACTTCAGGCCCAGGGCTGCACCCAGCACCGCTGTGCGGCAACTCAGCGCCATGGCCGTCAAGTGGCCGCCGGCAGAATGCCCAGCCACCACGATGCGGTTCGGGTCACCACCCCATTGAGCCGCATGGGCCCACACCCAGGCCAGCGCCTGCACGATCTCCAGGCAGATGTCCTCCAATGTCACCGACGGAGCCAGCGAGTAGTTGGGAATCACCACCATGGCGCCGCGCCGGCTCAAGCGTGGTGCGATGAAGGTCTGTGCCGACTTGTCCAGCATTCGCCAGTAGCCGCCATGGATGAAAAACAAGATCGGGGCACCGCTTGGATGGGCTTTTGACCTACCCGCACCACCGTCCAACGATGCACCTAGCGGCGCGGGCGCAGCCTGCACCACGTCCAAGGTGTTGAGCGGTCTGGGGCCGTACCGCAGGTTCCAGTGGCCCAGCCCTTGAGCCTGCAGGCCCTGCCGTGCCCAGGCCGAATGCTCGTCCCATAATCGCAAGATGTTTTGAAAGTCAGGCACCCTCAAGCGGTTGTTATAGGCCTGGCTAATTGCCTCTGGAGTCATCGTGTTCATGAGCAAGATCGTAACGGTATTGGGCCTTTCTGTGGCCCTGTTCGGCCTGAGCGCCACCCTGCCCTCGTATGCGCAACGGACATCTGGGACACCTGCGGTTGAAGCCCCCAACACGTTGCGGGCAGGCCCCATGGTGGGCGATGTGGACATGCACAACGCGTCCATCTGGCTGCTCACAGAAAGACCGGGGCTTGTGGACTTGGAGTATTGGGCTTTGCCCGCTGGGGCCTCGCCTTCCCAGGCACCGGCACCCGGTGCAGTACGGCGCGTGCGGGTGCAGTCCGATGCGCAGCTGGCGCCGGGGACCGCCATCGCCCGGCTTACCGGGCTGGAGGCCGGCCAGGCCTATGCTTACCGGGTGCTCGTAGACGGCCGAGCACAAGACGCCAGCTTGAGCTTTCGCACCCACGCCCGCTGGCAGTTTCGCCAGGGTGTGCACCCACCTGAAACCCGTGTGATGCTGAGTTCGTGCACCTACATCAACGAAGCCCCGCGCGACCGCGACGGCGCGCCCTACGGCGGCGACTTTGAGATCTTTGGTGCCATGGCCCAAGCCAAGCCTGACCTCACCGTATGGATGGGCGACAACGTTTACTACCGCGAGAACGACTACACCAGCGCTGAAGGAATGGCCCACCGTTGGCGGCACGACCGTGCCCTGCCCGAATTGCAACCCCTGCTGCGAACCGGACGCCATGTTGCAATCTGGGATGACCATGATTTCGGGCCCAACGACGCCAATGGCAGCTTCTCGCTCAAAGGTGCAGCCCTGGACATCTTCAAGCGCCAGTGGGCCAACCGCAGCTGGGGCATGCCAGAGGTACCGGGTGTCTTTGGGTCCTTCATGGAGTCCGACATCGAGTTCTTCTTGCTGGACGGCCGCTACCACCGGGACAGCGACCGTGACCGAGACAATCCCGACAAGACAATGCTCGGCGCGGGCCAACTGCGGTGGCTGAAGAATGCACTCTTGGCCTCTACTGCCACTTTCAAGGTGATCGTCAGCGGCAGCCAAGTCCTCAACGACCCGCAGCGCTTTGAGGGCTGGCACAACTTTCGTACCGAGCGCGATGGGTTTCTAAAATGGCTGCAAGATCATGGCATTCGAGGGGTGATGCTGGCCTCTGGCGACCGCCACCACACCGAGCTGCTGCGGCTGCCGCGAGCAGGAACCTATCCATTGCATGAACTCACCTGTTCCCCCACCACGTCCGGTCCAGGCCGTAATGCCAAACCCGAGCACCCGGCCCTCCACGTGCCCGGAACATTCGTAAATCAGCGCAACTTCTGTACCCTGGATGTGGCCGGTACCCGCGGCCAGCGGACCCTGACCATGCGGTCATGGGACTTCAAGGGCAGAGAACTGTGGAGCCAGGTGCTGCGCGAGCAGGACATGCGCTAGGCCCTAAGCTACACTTTTGGACGGTGCGGGGACGTAGCTCAGCTGGGAGAGCGTCGCGTTCGCAATGCGAAGGTCGGGAGTTCGATCCTCCTCGTCTCCACCATCACTGCAAGACCGAGGGCGCCCGAGGCGGGTGAAACCAGCCTCTTCATCGGCTGTACCCGCCCACATCTGGGTCGGCTGCAACAACCGTCAGGGCTTGAGGGCCAAGATCAACTCCGCCATGGCCCTGGCGTTGGCTTCGGTCACAGCAGGCTGAGGCGGCATGGTGTCCTGCCCCCAAACGCCGCTGCCGCCGTCTCGAATTTTGGACGCTAGCGTGGCCACAGCCCCGGGCTGGCCCGCATATTTGGCAGCCACTTCTTGAAAGTGTGGGCCGTACTTTCGTTTATCAATCAGGTGACAGGCCATGCAGTTGTTGCGAAGCAGCAGGGAATTCAGCGCCTGCGTGTCTGCCCGAGCGTCCGTGCTTGCGCCCGGGCCGGTGATCAAGGTCGCTGCAGCAGCCGGCGCGGCCCAGGCCCACCAGCGCCAGCGCGCTTGTCCTTTGGTCATGGCCATAGAGTCGGCTCCTTGGTGTTTCGTACTTGCGTCCAGACCCACAGATCAGGACCTGTAGTGAAGCAGTGGAGGACAAAAAAAGAGGCGCCGCATAGCGCAGCGCCTCCCTTTGACCTCTCAATCAGTTCGGCGTGACACGATAGATCATGCCACTGGCCTCATCGGCCACGTACAAGGCACCATCAGGGCCCGAGGACACATGACGCATGCGGCCCGCAAAGGTCGGCCAGGACAGTTCCTCACGCTTGGAGCTTAAGCCGTCGCTGCTTAGCTCCAGAATGTCAATGCGGTTACCCGTGGGGGTGCCGTGGATGCCAATGCCGGCATAGCCCACAGCCAGCCGGCCTTCCCACTGCTTCCACTGCTTGCCCACTAAGAAGACGCTGCCGCACATACCCTGGGACAGGCCGTTATTGGTCCACGCGGGCTTGAGCGCTTGGGGGTAAGCCTTCAGGTCCGTCATGGGCATGAAAGCACCGCGCTCGGCTGGCGGCATTGCACCCATTTGATTGGGCGAATAGCCGCAATAGCCATCTGGGCAGGCACCGCGGCCGTTGCGGTTGTCACGCGGGTCCCATCCACCGTTGCCACCGTTGACCAGCTTGGTTACCTCGTCTGTGTGCCACGGGCCGTTTTCGGAGATGAACGGCTCATTGGTACCCGGGCGGAAGGCAATGCCCTGTGGATTACGAAAGCCGTAGGCAAAGACGCGCTTGTCAAAGCCAGCTGGAGGTTTGTTGTCGGGTGCAGCCTTGCCGTCGCGGTCCACACGAAGCACCTTGCCACGAATTTGCGTGGGGCTTTGTGGGCCTTCACCGCTGTGGTTGTCGCCCGTGGTCACATACAGGAAACCGTCGCCTGGATTGAAGCGCAGGCGTCCACCGTTGTGGGCACCTGGGCCGCCAAAGGGATGGTTGGATTTCGCGGGCTTGTAGCCGATGTCGTTGATGATTTCGACGATATCCGACACCTTGGCCAGCGCCGCGTCAACCTTCATCCTCATCACAATGTTGTTGTAGCCGCCATAGGTGCGGTTCGGGCCCTTGGAGCTGGCATACAGATAGACGAAACGATTTGATGCGAATTGCGGGTCGACCGCCACGCCCTGCACACCGGCCTGCCCGTCGCAGAACAGGTCTGCACGGACTGTGCCGTAGCCGGTGCTGCCGCCCACACCCAGCAGTGCCTGCACTTTCCCCGAAGGCAGGCGTACCGACAGGCCCTTGCACTTTTCGGTGAAGAACATGGTGCCGTCCTGCAAAAAGGCCATGTCCCAGGGCATTTCCGTCTTCTGGAAATCCTCAGCCTTGACGGTGACGGTTTGGGCCGCAGCAGTGCCGCTGGCCACCATGCCGGCCACGGCCAGGAGGGCCAGGGGCAATAGGCGTGGTGTGCGGCGTGATGCGGAAGTGGAAAATTCAAGGTCGCGCATGTTGCCTCCTGTAACTTGTGTAAGAGAGAGGCTCCGGCGCACAGGGGCGAACCGCAAGCCCAATTCGATACTAGCGAGAGGCTGCAGCCAAATAACTGGTGCTAACCCTTGCTGGGCGCTCAGGCGTCACCCAGGAAAGGACGAAGCATCCGCACGCGCAGCGCAAGCCAGACCGAAGCCGGGCGGGAGGGGGTGATGAGATTCCTGACATACCGGGAGGCGTGGCCAGCTCTAGACCTTATGGATAGGCGTGAAGCGATCACAAGCAAGCTCGAGGCTGTTGGCACCGCATTCCGAGAATTGCTGGCGCGACTGCATGCGGCTGAAGGCGATCGGGTTATGTGCCTGCGTTTGAGGGTTAGATCAACTACGTCAGAAAAGTAAACTACAGTGTCGTAACGTCATCGGTGTGCAGCTGACTTCAATAGGATCTTGTGGGCGCCGATAACTTCTAACACCGAGTTAGGCCGGCATGGGAAGCATCATGGCAAACATGTGCCACTCGAAAACCAACCAGCGGCTGCTTTTCGCGCTGCTTTTCGGCATGCTTACCGCACTGGCTGCCTGCGGCGGTTCAGGGTCGTCTGGCGTCGCCCCGGTTCAGACTGCGCAGGGTATACGCACCATCACCTATGGCGGGGTCTCGGCGCAGGTTGTGATCCACATGCCGTCCGCATCGGTCAAAAATGCGCTCGTGCTCTACCACCCTACCGTGTGGTTCGACAACCTGATACTGCCGTCTGCTGAGAATACCCTTGAACAATTCAAGCGTCTGCTGCAGCGCGACGACATGCTGCTGGTCAGCGTCGCCTATCCGCAGCAAAACCGCGAGGTCGGCGAGGGTTTGCGCGAGGCGGAGGCGGCTCTCCTTTGGGTAAAGAACGAAGCCTCAAAAGCGTTGGGCCTGTCCATCGGCCGGATTTTCATCGCCGGCCATTCCCAAGGCGCGTATGTCGTGACCCGGCTGAACACACTGCATCGGACCGATGGAGTGATCGCAAATGCCCCGGGACCCCTCGACTTCGAATTCCGCTGCCTGCTTGAGGAACGCGGTAGCGCGCCGGTTAGCCAGGAGTGCGGATTGATGGTGTCGCGTTACGGTCCTGCGTCCGCCAACCCCGCCCCTTATCGCAGGATCTCACTGCTGTCGTTCACCGCGGGGTTCAAGGCGGATGCATTATTCGTCCAGGGACTCAACGACAGCACGATCCAGATGCGCTCGTGGCCGCTGTTTAATCAGGCCGTGCAGGCCTGCAAGGACTGCCAGCGTTCCGTCTTCCTTGAGGTTGCCGGCGGTCACGATGCGCTGTTCACAAATTCCGAGGCTCGCGAGGCGTTCAATCAATTCATCGACCAGCGACGCAGCAAGTAGGACGCATTGCGTCTTTAGACCTTTTCGGGGTCAACCTGTTGTCAAACAACTGAACCGCCCCGGCTATCGAGGAGGCCAGTTGGTGTAGGTTGTCATCCTTCGTGAGCGGCCTGCCCAGCGAGTTGGTAGATAGCCCAAGTATCCCGTGAATCGGATGAGGTGGATCGTGCAGCGTCGGTATCGGCGGTTAGGGGCGTCCAACTGACCCGCCCCCTGGCGGTACGTAACTGAAGCAACAGGAGTTGGCGCGTTCAATAGCTGGCATGGTCACCTTATTCGCGCCCGCTCACCACAACCCTCAAAATAAGGGCTACTTCAGCTTGGCACGGCTGTTGGGGAGCAGGTCACACAAATAAAAATGCGCCCGTGAGGCGCATAGATGCTTGATGCCTGGCGGAGAGAGCGGGATTCGAACCCGCGGTGGGCTATTAACCCACACACGCTTTCCAGGCGTGCGACTTAAACCACTCATCCATCTCTCCGAGCAGCGACAGAGTATAGCGGGTGCAGCTCGCAGAACCTGGCTGGTACGGCCCCAGTCGCCGTTCAGCCGACTCAAGCGCGGTCGATGGGCTCAAGGACCTCGCGCACGGCCTCCCGTACCGCACGCTGTAGGTCTTCGTGCATACGTTCGGCCAAATCAGCAGCCACCTCCTGCGCAGCCTTGTGCGCTATGCGCTCGGCCAAGACCGCAACCGCCGGCACAACCGCCGCGTGCACCCGCTGCTCCAACTGCCGCTGCAAGCCTTGGGTGAGTCGTTCCAATAAGCGCGCCTCGATGGCCTTCAGGTCAACGCGTGCAGGGTTCAATGGCCCGGCGTTCAACACCTCGGTCAATACCGGCGGCTCCAGGCCGGCTGGGGGAATGCGCAGCGGCTCATTCATGAAAATGCATGGTGGGCAGGCACCACCCCCTGTTCGCGCCAAGCACGCCATCGCTGCTGACCCGATGCGCGTGCTGCCGGGTCCTGTGGCACCAGTTCAATGACTTTGGAAAAGCGCACGCCCGCAGCGCACACAGCCGCGGCCCCGTCTGCTTGTGCACTCGGCGTTCCCAGGTTGATCAAAACCTCCGGCAAGGTGGCTGAATCGTTGGCCTGCAAACACGCATCGGCTTGGGTGCACAACCAAACTGCGGCTAGGCTCAGGCGCGTGCTGCCATGGGCTTGAGGTGTCCAAAGCCCGTGGGGCAGGAAACTGCCAGGGTCTGCTGTCCACAGTTGTTCATCAAGCTCGTGCAAGGGCTGAGCCGGCCCCAGTACCAGCACGCGGGAACCCAGGGACACCGCCTTGCGGACCAGGCGCAGCATATGCTGCACCGGATCGGTCACGCCGGTGTGGAAGGCCACTGAAGAGGCCGGTTCGCTCATCGAGCCTGGGACAAGATGTAGTGCGTCAGCAGGGCCACCGGGCGGCCTGTGGCCCCCTTTTGAGCGCCGCTCTTCCAAGCAGTGCCGGCGATATCCAAGTGGGCCCACCGGTAGCGCGTGGTGAACTTCTTGAGAAACATGGCAGCGGTGACCGCGCCACCGGCACGCCCGCCCACATTGCCCATGTCGGCGAAGTTGCTCTTCAGGGCCTCAGCGTATTCCTCGTCAACCGGCATGCGCCATGCGGGATCCAAGGCGCGCTTGGCTGCCTGCAAGAGGTCTTCAGCAAGCTCGTCATCAGAGGTGAACAGCCCGCTGTGGTGGTGGCCCAGCGCAATCACGCAGGCACCAGTGAGTGTGGCGATGTCAATGACCGCCGCGGGCTTGAAGCGCTCGGCATAGGTCAGCGCATCACACAGAATCAAGCGTCCCTCAGCATCGGTGTTGAGAATCTCGATGGTCTGACCCGACATCGACTTCACCACATCACCCGGCTTGATGGCCTTGCCGCTGGGCATGTTTTCGCAGGCAGGAATCAAACCGACCACGTTGACCTGCGGCTTGAGTTCGCCCAGGGCCTTGAAGGTTCCCAACACACTGGCAGCACCGGACATGTCGAACTTCATCTCGTCCATCTCGGGTGCAGGCTTGATGGAAATGCCACCGGTGTCGAAGGTGATGCCCTTACCCACCAGCACGACGGGTGCTTGCGCCTTGGCAGCGCCCTGGTACTGCAAGACGATGAACTTCAGCGGCTCATCCGAACCTTGGGCGACCGCCATAAAGGACCCCATGCCCAGTTTCTTGACCGCCGCTTGGTCAAGCACCTGAAGCCGAAAGCCATGCTCACGTGCCAGGGCACGGGCCTGTTCAGCCAAGAAACGCGGCGTGGCATGGTTGCCCGGCCGGTTGGCACACTCACGCGCTGTTTCAACGCCACGTGCTACCGCGGCCCCGCGGCGCAGGCCCACGGTTACCATGGTGGAATCGGCCTTGGCGCAGGTCAGTGATACCCGGCTCAGGCGTGGTGCGCTGGGTGCGCTGGGCTTGGTGTGCCGGTACACGTAGACCGCATCGGACACCGCAGCAGCAAGAGCCTCAGCATGCACTTCGGTCATTCGCGAAGAGCCCACTTGGGCCACGGCCAGGTGTGACACGCCCAGGCCCTTGACGGCGCCCAAACCAGCGGCTACGGCGGCCTTGAACGATTTGGCTGAATCGTCGCCCGCCACCGCCAAGACCAGTCGCTGTGCCTTCAAGCCCGCCGGGCGGTGCACATAAAGGGTACGCCCCGCCTTGAGCTCAAAGTCGCCGCTGTTGACAGCGTCTCGCAGCAGCGTGGCCAGCGCAGGCTCAGCATCGGCAGGCATCGAAGTGCCGGCAACCACCACCAGCAGAGCGTCGGCGCTCAGAGCCGCGAGGCCCGACGCACCCGGTGCAACTGATTTGAAGTCCATAATTCACCAGCTTCTAGACAGGTCCTCATGTTATTCGATACCTCCGTCCGCCGGGAATTGGCGCGCAGCTTCGGCGCCACCCTGATTGTTTTGATGACCATCGTGCTCACCCTGGGGCTGGTGCGCACCGTGGGTGCGGCCGCGCAGGGCCGTGTATCGGCGCAGGACGTACTGCTGCTGCTGGGTTTTTCCGGCATCAGCCAACTCGCCCCCCTGTTGGCCTTGTCCATGTTTGTGGCGGTGGTGCACACCCTGGGCCGGGTCTGGCGGGATAGCGAAATGGTGATTTGGAACACTGCGGGCTTGTCGCTGCAACGCTTCGTGCGCCCGGTGGCGCGGATGGCCTGGCCGGTATGCCTGACCGTAGCGGCCTTGGTGCTGCTTGTTACACCCTGGACGAATCGTCAGGCTGCTGAGTTGATGTTGCGCTATTCAGAGCGTTCTGATTTGTCGCGTGTCACCCCCGGGCTATTTCAACTCTCTCGAGACGGACGCAGCGTGTTTTTCATCGAGCGCGATCGCGAAGACAGCTCGGACAACCCGGCCAAGGCTCGCAGCGTGTTCATCCACAGCCAGACCGACAACCGCGAGACCCTGACCACCGCACAAAGTGGTGAAGTGATCTTACAGGCCGACGGACGATACTTATCCCTGAGCCAAGGGCATCGACTTGACCGCCAGGCAGACAACGCCGAGAGCCTTCAGGCCTCGTTCGCCCTAGCGTTGGTGCGCATCGGCGACGCTCCCAGCAACAGCCGCGCCGACGCGACGCCAAAGACCATGGCCACGTGGGACCTGCTGCAGCTGGACACACCTGAATCGCATGGGGAGTTGGCCTGGCGCATCGGCCTGTGCTTATCCGCAGTCAACCTGTTGGTCTTGGGGCTGGTGCTGTCGGTGAGCAACCCCCGCAAGCCCAGCCAATGGGGTGTGCTCTTTGCGCTGCTGACCTTCGTTGTCTACTTCAACCTGATCAACCTCAGTCAATCCTGGGTTCAATCGCAGCGTTGGCCCCTGTGGACAGGCCTGGCAGGCCTGCATGGCGGTGTTGCTGCGCTGGCCTGGTCGCTGCTGTGGTGGCGCTCTCAAGCCATCAGCTGGCGCCTACCACACACGAGTGCCCTGCGCGCGATCCGAAGGTCCTCCACATGAGAACGGTTCATCGCCTGATTTATCGGGAGATTCTGTCGGCGGTGGCCTTCACCACCTTGGCCTTTCTGGCCCTGATGTTCTTCTTCGACTTTGTCGATCAGCTGGGGCGCATCGGCCGGTCGGGCTATACCCTTTCTGCTGCCTTGTTATCCACCACGCTTGAATTACCCGGGCGGTTCTACGAACTGTTCCCCATTACGGTGCTGATTGGCAGTATTTACGCCTTGTCGCGGTTGGCCCAATCGAGTGAGTTCACCATCCTGCGCACCGCTGGCCTTGGGCCGGGACGGGCACTGGGCATGTTATCGACGCTTGGCCTGCTGTTCGCCCTGCTGACCCTGCTGGTGGGCGATGTGCTCGCGCCCGCAGCTGCACAAAAAAGCGTTTCATTGAAGGCCTTGGCGTCCGGTGGCCTGAGCGTGGGCCCAGCAGGTGCCTGGATACGAGACCGGATCGACGAGCCCTCGGGCGAGCATCGCAATGTGTCGGTCCATGTGTCGCGACTGGGTGCCGAAGGTGAACTGCAATCGGTACGCATTTATGAATTCGACGTTGAAGGCCGTTTGCTTCGACGCATAGCGGCGCACCGCGCCCGTGCCGACGAAGAAGGCCGCTGGACCCTAAGCGAAGCCCGAGTGGATCACTGGACATCGGGCATCGGGTCGGTGCAGGTGACGCAAACGCCGGTGATGCAATGGTCCAGCAACCTCAAGGCCAGCGTGGTGTCGGCTGCGGTTCTCCCGGTGGGCACCATGACCATCTTGGAGTTGTGGCGCTACAGCCGTCACCTGTCTAGACAAGACCAGGCTTTCGCTTTGCATGCCATTGCCTTTTGGAAGAAGGCTCTGTACCCCATGGCTTGTTTTGTGATGCTGGGCCTTGCCCTGCCGTTTGCCTATCTGCATGCGCGGGGAAGAGGCATCAGTTGGAAGGTATTTGGGGGCATCATGATGGGCATCAGCTTCATGGTGTTCAACAGCCTGAGCAGCCACCTGGGCCTGCTGCAAGGCTGGTCACCCTGGGTGGCGGCCGCAGCACCAGGCCTGCTGTACCTGATGCTGTCATTGGGCGCCTTCGCCTGGCTCGTGCGATATCGTTAAACCTGCCGGTGAGCACCCACACTGCCCTGACCCTGTTCGCCCACGGCGCACGTGATGCCCGGTGGGCTTTGCCCTTTGCGGCCATGGCCACCGAATTACGCCGCCTGCGCCCCCAAGGAATCGATAAGCTTGGCCGACTCTGAATTCATAAGCCCCGGGCTGCTTGAAGCCGCTGAAGCAGCCGTAGCCCAAAGCGCCCCGGTGCCTAACGGCAGGCCAGACTGAAGGACTCAACAACCGTGCGCAGCCTTTCCCCTTTGAAGTCGCGCCTGCCCGCTGTGGGCACTACCATCTTCACCATGATGTCAGCCCTGGCGCAGCAGCACGGCGCGGTCAACCTCGGCCAAGGCTTCCCCGACTTTGGCTGTGACCCTGAGTTGTTGGAAGGCGTGAACCGCGCCATGAAGGCCGGCCTCAACCAATACCCCCCCATGACCGGTGCAGCGCCTCTGCGCGAGGCGGTGGCCGACAAAGTTCAGGCGCTATATGGGTACCGTTATGACCCGGCCACGGAGATCACCGTCACGGCTGGCGCCACACAGGCCATCCTGACCGCAGTCCTGGCCTTGGTGCATCCCGGCGATGAGGTCATCGTGCTGGAGCCCTGCTATGACAGCTACATCCCCAATATTGAGCTGGCCGGCGGTCGCGTGGTTCGCGTACCCCTGGTACCGGGCAGCTTCGAGCCCGACTTTGAGCGACTGGCCGCTGCCCTCACAGCACGCACACGCGCCCTGATCATCAACAGCCCGCACAACCCCAGCGGTACCACCTGGACCGTTGAACACATGCTGCGCCTGCAAGCGCTGCTGGCGCCCACCGACGTGCTGCTGATCAGTGACGAGGTTTATGAGCATATGGTGTACGACGGACTGGCCCACCAGAGTGCGAGCCGTTATCCCGGCTTGGCCGAGCGCAGCCTAGTGGTGTCGAGCTTTGGCAAGACCTTTCACGTCACCGGCTGGAAGATTGGCACAGTCTTGGCACCAGCGGCGCTCACCGTCGAATTTCGCAAGGTGCACCAATTCAATGTGTTCACCGTCAACACCCCGATGCAACACGCCTTGGCCGACTATCTGCGCAACCCTGAGCCCTATCTGCAGCTACCGGCCTTTTACCAGGCCAAGCGCGACCGCTTCCGCGATGGATTGGCCCGAACCCGATTCAAGCTGCTGCCCAGCCCCGGAACCTATTTCCAGTGTGTCGAGTACTCGGCCATCTCGGACAAGAGCGAATCCGAATTCTGCCGGTGGCTGACCACTGAAGTGGGCGTGGCCGCCATCCCCCTGTCGGCCTTCTACGCTGACGGCTTCGACCAGGGTATCGTTCGCTTTTGCTTTGCCAAGCAAGACGCCACGCTGGACCAGGCCCTGCAACGCCTAGCGGTCATCTAAAGGATCACCATGCCCACCGAACTGCTGGCCGAGCAACGCGACACCACCCTGGTGTTGACGCTGAGTGATCCCAGCACGCGCAACGCGCTTTCGCGCGAGGTGTATGGGCGTGGCGCAGACTGCCTGCGCCAAGCAGCGGCCGATGCCGCGGTGCGCTCGGTGGTGCTGTGCGGCGCGGGAGACACCTTCTGCGCGGGCGGCAACTTGCAGCGCATTCTGGGTGTACGCGCTATGGGGGACGTGGTCGGGCGCCCCTATCAGGCTGAATCCATCAACTTGCTCAAGGACTTGGTACTGGCCATCACCGATTGCCCGAAGCCGGTGATAGCCGCCGTTGAGGGCTTTGCGGCGGGCGCGGGTGCGTCCCTGGCCTTGGCCTGCGACCTGCTGGTCGCTGCTGAGGACGCCAAGTTGGTGATGAGTTACTCGCGCATCGGCCTCAGTCCGGACGGCGGCGGCAGCTGGCAGCTGGCTCGCTACCTGCCGCGGCAACTGGCGCTCAAGGCCTTGTGGCTGGCCACACCTTTGGGCGCAGCCGAGTTGCACGCCCATGGCCTGGTCAGTCAGGTGTCCCCCAAAGGTCGAGCCCTTGAGGAGGCGTTGAGCATGGCCGCACAACTGGCCAAGCTCGCCCCCAATGCGGTGGCCAGCGTCAAGAAACTGGCCCAATCTGCGTTGCGCGACGATTTGGCGCAACATCTGGATGCCGAGCGGGAACACTTCATCGACAACCTCTTTCATGTCAACGGGCATGAAGGCCCCAGCGCATTTCTTGAAAAGCGAAGCCCCCAATTCCGTTAGCCCTCACAGCACGAGCGCAGTCCCAGCATGGACGCCTACATCGGCACCCGAACCCCGGCCGCCCTGCCTTTTGACGCCTTGCGGCTCCAGGACTATCTGAGCACGCACCTGCCCGGCTTTACAGGCCCGCTGGTGATTGAGCAGTTCAAGGGAGGGCAAAGCAACCCCACCTACCGACTCAGCACACCCAGCCAGCGCTATGTGATGCGCAGCAAGCCCGGGCCTGTGGCTAAGCTGCTGCCCTCGGCGCATGCAGTTGAACGCGAGTTTCGGGTGATGAAGGCTTTGGCCAGCAGCGAGGTGCCGGTGGCCCAGATGCACCTGCTGTGCGAAGACGAGGCGGTGATCGGCCGCGTCTTTTACATCATGGAACATGTCGACGGTCGGGTGTTGTGGGATCAATCCTTGCCCGGCATGGACCGCAGCGAACGCGCGGCGGTCTATGACGAGATGAACCGGGTGCTGGCGGCCCTGCACGGCGCCGATATTCAAGCCTTGGGGCTGGCCGACTACGGCAAGCCCGGCAGTTACTTCGAACGCCAAATTGGGCGCTGGAGCAAGCAATACGCCGCCTCCATCACCCATCCGATTGAGGCGATGGACCGGCTGATCGACTGGTTGCCCGCCCACATGCCCGACAGCGCGCGCGATGGGTCACAGGTGTCGATCGTGCATGGCGACTTCAGGCTGGACAACCTGATGTTTCACCCCAACGAGCCACGCGTGTTGGCGGTCTTGGACTGGGAACTGTCAACCCTGGGTCACCCCTTGGCTGATTTCAGCTACCACTGCATGGCCTGGCACATCCGCCCCGGTGCGTTTCGAGGCATTGGGGGCTTGAAACTCGACGACCTGGGCATTCCATCAGAAGCAGCCTACATCGATGCCTACTGCGGCCGCACCGGGCGCACCAGCAGCATTGACAGGGCGATCCTGGCAAGGGACTGGACCTTCTACCTGGCCTACAACCTGTTTCGAATGGCCGCCATTCTGCAAGGCATTGCCAAGCGGGTGGAAGACGGCACGGCAGCCAGCGAACAGGCACGCCAGGCGGGTGCGGGAGCGCGCCCCTTGGCTGAGTTGGGCTGGCAGTACGCACAACGCGCCCGGGAGGCGTGAAACCGTCACAAGCCCTGAGCGGCGCACGGTCGGTGCGCACGGCCGCGGGCAGGGGCCTACACTGCCCTGCACAAACTTGTTGAGCCCCACACGGAATCGAGAAACCAAATGGACTTCGGCTACTCACCCAAGACACAGGCCCTGCGAGAACAACTGCTGGCCTTCATGGACGCGCACATCTACCCAAACGAAGCCGCGGTCCACGGTGAACTGCAAGCCAACACCGCAGCGGGGCGGCGCTGGACGCCCTTGCAGACCATCGAACGGCTCAAGCCCCTGGCGCGCACCCAAGGCCTGTGGAACCTGTTCCTGCCCCACAGCGATCTGGGTGCGGGCCTGAGCAACCAGGAATATGCACCGCTGGCTGAGATCATGGGGCGGGTGCCCTGGAGCAGCGAAGTGTTCAACTGCTCCGCCCCGGACACCGGCAACATGGAAACCATCGTCCGCTACGGAACCCCGCAACAGCAAGAACGCTGGCTCAAGCCGCTGCTGGCCGGAGAGATCCGCAGCGGCTTTGCCATGACCGAGCCTGCGGTTGCGTCCTCCGACGCCACCAACATCGAGGCACGCATTGAGCGCGATGGCGACGACTTTGTGATCAACGCCCGCAAGTGGTGGACCAGCGGTGCAGGAGACCCGCGCTGCAAGGTGTTGATCTTCATGGGCAAGACCGACCCCACAGCGCCCAGGCACTCCCAGCAGTCGATGATCTTGGTGCCCGTAGACACGCCGGGTGTCAAGGTCTTGCGTGCTTTGACGGTCTTGGGCTATGACGACGCGCCCCATGGCCACATGGAGGTGGACTTCCACCAGGTTCGCGTGCCGGCCACCAATATGCTGCTGGGCGAAGGCCGTGGCTTTGAGATTGCGCAAGGCCGCCTGGGCCCCGGGCGGATTCACCACTGCATGCGCCTGATCGGCTTGGCCGAGCGATCACTCGAATTGATGTGCCAGCGCGCCACGGCGCGGGTGGCCTTCGGCAAAACCATTGCCGCACAGACCGTCACCCAAGAGCGCATTGCAGAAGCTCGATGCCAGATTGAACAGGCTCGGCTGCTGACGCTCAAGGCAGCCTGGATGATGGATGTGGCGGGCAACAAGACCGCAAAGGCTGAAATCGCCATGATCAAGGTGGTGGCGCCCAATATGGCATTGCGGGTCATCGATTGGGCGATCCAGGCCTATGGCGGCGCCGGTGTCAGCCAAGACACGCCGTTGGCGCACTTCTACGCGCACGCCCGAACCCTGCGCCTGGCCGATGGCCCTGATGAAGTACACCGCAACGCCATCGCAAAACTGGAACTCGGCAAGTACGCGCCGGCCCGATAATGCCAGCATCACTGCCCGTAGCTCAGCTGGATAGAGTAGCTGCCTTCTAAGCAGCCGGTCGGGGGTTCGAGTCCCTCCGGGCAGGCCAATTCGGCTTATCAGGACGGCGCATAACGGCTCAGAGCCTCCTCGGATCCCAGCTAAAACAACTACTTAGCACCGCACGTTGACTCACAACGGCGCTTTACAGCGCAAGCGTTATCGGGGAACACTGCGGGGAACCCCTCTACGAAAGCCTCCACATCGGCTTGAGTCTTGATCGGCTTGTATGCCGAGGGCCAGCGCCCTACCCTTTGGTTCCCACCGATCGCTCCAAGAACTCGCAAGGCATCTTCGCACCGACGAATGTGACCGGCTAACCTTGAGGCTTCCCTCTCCGCTTGCACGGTTCGCTCGCCATGCTTCCCGTTAGCCTCTCGGATTCGTTGAATTCCTTCGGGCGTCTTAGCACCCCCACGCCATTCAAACCTTGGGGCTGGACAAAACTTCACAGAAGGCCAGTCACATCGCATGCCCGACCAACCTTTAGCGCTGCAATGGGTTGCGGAACCATTGAAAAGCGAGTGGCCATCTTGATCAAGAAGATCTCCGACATCGCTTAATTGCATACGATTAGTCCCACCGGTTGACCGGACGCCAGTCATTCAGACATCACTTGAGAGTGAAGAAAAAGTCCCCAACGGCCTGGTCGTAGAGTGCGGGGGTTTGTTCATGTCCGATTGACTTTGACAACCGAACCACCTCGTTGCGGACGTTTCGAAGTACACGGTCGACCGGAACACCGGGCCGCACCATTTCCCGCAGAAGCACTCGCGTGAATACGCCGTTCTTTTCCTTATCCTGCGGCCCAAGCTTGTCAAGCGCTTGTTGACCTGCACCCGCCGAAAACATGATCATCTGACCGGTCGCAGCGGTTGTGGGAGCAAGTCCACGTCCCCCGATAGATCGACCTGATCCCTTGAACGGGTTGTCTCTGCAAGCATCAATGATGGCCAGTGAAAACTTCGCACTCTTAGACTTCATGTCGTCCAGGATCCGTTGCAGCTCGATAGCCTCATCCCTCACCTGATCCTCGTGATCGCCTTTGACATCGATGGGCAGCAGGTAGTTTGCTGAACCCAACTGAACACCGTGACCAGCGAAGTAAAAAAGAACTTCTTCACCCCCCTCAAGAGAAGCGCGAAACTCCCGAAGTACTTGCTTGAATTTGCGCTCGTCAACATCCTGATGCAAGACGGCCGAGTAGCCAAGCTTGCCCAATGCCGCAGCAACGCCAGCCGCATCCTCACGGGCGTTGTTCAGCGGGGGGACATGGCGATACTTGTCATTTCCAATCACTAAGGCACGCCGAACAGCGGCCTGCGATTGAATCGGTGTAACCTGATTTTGGTTGAGCGTATTCGCCGAAGCCTGCAAAGTCTCCAACTGTTTTTGCATCCTCTCCAGGCGGTCAAGAAGAAGTTGCTGCGACGCATCTGCAATCACTCCCGGGGGCTTTTTGGCCAGCGCCGTGTTGCTGGGCGTGGGCTGTGTGGCAATCGATGATGTTGAGGCTGTGTTGACCGGGTTGTTATTTGGCGAGGGCACCTGTGCAAAGTAGCTCTCAACGAATGCTAGGTTACCGGGGCTTAGGTTATTGATCTGACTCCGCCCTTCCAGAAAGTATTGATGCGCCCGCCCGCTGTCCTTTTCGACGCCCTTTCCGTCCAAGAGCATTCGCCCCAAAGCAACGGCAGCATTAATATCGCCTTGGTCAATGGCCTCGTTGAACAGCAGGACTGCGCGCGCAAGGTCTCTCGACGTTCCGACGCCGTCTCGATAGAACACCGCCAGGGTGTTCTTGGCCGATCGGAGGCCCAGTTCGTTGGCCTGCCTGGCCAGTTGGAATGCGCGATCTCTATCAATCGCCACCCCCTTTGCTCCTCGGTTCAAGATGTTGGCGAGGTAGACCATGCTGTCGGCGTTGCCAGCACGCACACCCATCTCAGCCCACTTCGCTGACTCTGTCAAGTCAACTGGAACACCGCGTCCGTGGTAATAAACCCCAGCCAAGTTCCCATAGGCGATGTATACAGGACTTCTGACGGAAGGCTCAACCGCCTTCTTGAAGGCTCCGATGGCGGCAGTGGTGTCTTGGCGAACACCCACTCCATAGAGGTGAAGGAGCCCCAATAAATTCCAGCCATGGCTCCAGTTCTGTTGGCTTGACTTGAGAGCCAACTGATAGGCCTCGTCCCCGCTCTTTTCAACACCCTCTCCCAATCGATACATGTCGGATAGATTGGCCTGTGCAGCCGGGTTACCCTTATCCGCCGCAAGTCGGTACAGCCGAACCGCTTCAGTCTTATTGACTGGCATACCTTGACCATAGCGGTTGAGGTTTCCAAGACTGTTTTGGCCCCAGGTGCTGCCACGCGAAACAGCCAACCTAAACAAGCGAGCCGCTTCGATGTAGTTCACTTCGACGCCCAAGCCCAGCCGGTAGCTGTCGCCAAGTGCTTCCTCACAGGCCAGGTAACCCTTGGAAGCACATGCCGTCAACAGCGATGCGGATGCCTTCAAGTCTCGTGACACCGAAAGTCCAGACTTATAAGCTTGCCCCATGAGGAATTGGCACGATGTGTTGCCGGCTTCAGCCAGTGCTCGACACTGACCCACCATCTCCGACCAGTCACCCTTACGCCACGCTTCGTACGCCTTCTTTGGGTCTGAAAAAGCCGAGGTGGAAAGAAATACTGCTGTGAGCAACAAGCATTGCCTAACAAGCATTCCAAAAATCACTGATCTCTCCCATGATCCGCCACAGCATGGTAACGCCGCCGATCCCCGGTCATGAATCGCCTAATTGAGAAGTCCTCGAAGGCCCGTATACAAACCCGTAACCCCGGCCGCGACCGGCGCAGCGCTTGTGAAAAAGTGGTTTAACCGCTCCGCCAGTTGCTCCACCCTCATTTTGCCTGCGCTATCCCGCTGCAACAGAAGCAGCATCAACGGCAGTCGATCACCCAAAGAATGACGCTTGTACATCGCCCGCACCAGCAGCCCACCGGTGATGTAGCCAAGCGAAATGGCCAACGAATACTCCAACAGCTCTCGCCATTCGAAACTCGAAGTCGGCCAAAGTGTGGTTTGATCTATCAACGCAGTCATTGCAGACATCGCAACGACCGAAGTGACGGCAACCGCTATGGAACACAAGGCCAAGGTCGCCGTTCGAAACTGCGACCCATTCAGAGCCAAAAAGGAAACCAATCCCGGCGCAACGATGGTGCAGGCTCTCAATACGAATGGTGGCTGATCGTAGACAAACAAGAGCAAAAGGTGGAGCGCTGAGATCAACGTTATCGCTCCGAAAACGCCAATCCAGATGCGGAGGAGATTCGCTTCTTGAATCAATCTGCCGGCGATGGGCGAAGAAGGGCTTCCCGTGGCAATACCGCTGTCATCCGAGGGCTGGGCCACGCCAGCTACGACACCACTGCGCTTGAGTCGCTCAATATCAGACTCAAGCTCAGCCACCCTGCCTGCCAGCTCTGCAGCCGCGGCAATAGGTGAACGGCAGTGAACGCAGAGCACAGCCTTTGCGTGTACCTCACCATAGCAAAAGGGGCATTGCACGGTATGGCAACCTCAACGGGCATTGATCGAAAATAGAGCAGTTCCCGTCCTGCCTTCGACATCCTTCAGTGACATCCTGAAGTGATGATTTCCGGGTGGTAGTGCGGCAACCGGAATTTCCAGAGTGTCGGTGTTGACCTTGGCCCGTACCCGTTCTGTGATATCGATCACTGGTTCTTTGAGGTACTCAATCTTGAAGCTCTTTAGATCCAAGGCCACGCCGCCACGGCGTTCGAATTGCACGTTGACAGGAAATGCTTTGCCAACAACATCGGCTGGAGAGATCAATTTCAACCCAGGCCCTCTGGTTATGGCCCGTGTGGTCGCTGTACGGCCATCTGGCAAGCGTGCTTCCTCATCGGAGACCAATCTGATGGGTTGGCCTTGCGAAAAGCAGGGAACAGACGCCAGCAAGCCGCAAGCGAATAGAGCACCAACAATGGGAATTCGCACCAATGCCATGAACCTGGGAGCAAACACCAAACCAACTCGACTTCCATTCGAGAGCTTCATTGCGTTGACCTTTGACTTATCACCTCAGACCGCATGTCCAACTCCTTCTCGGCTCATTCAAAGCCACAAATGCGAATCCCACGATCACCGAACCACCGATGAGACCACCTGAACCGTCTGACGGTCAGGTTGCTTGTGTTCGCGTGTTGGGCCACTCGTTTTCGCAACAGATGCGTCGCTTATTCGACCATCTGTTTCCATGATGTAGGTGACCCACGCTGACCCAATTGCCCGCGATTGACGGGCTGCGGTCGTGAACGCTGACCTTCCACAAGCATTGTGCATCTGTGACGCTGAACATACAAACAACCTGGGATCAGAGAACAGGTGCATCGGCCGCACGCTGCTAGAGTCCATCGCATTAGCCCCAAGGGGCCACCGTCTCACAAACCGGGGAACAAACCGGGGAATGAAATGGGATCAAACAATAAAAGGGCAAGCTTTCATGGAGGTCTCGGAGGAGTGTTCGAGTCCCTCCGGGGCCAAGCTTCAGCCGGTCACCGGCATCCACTGGCCCTCACGCAGCATCTCGCAGGGGCGGTAATGCGCTTTGTAGGCCATCTTCGGGCTTTCGGCGATCCAATACCCCAGGTACAGGTGCGGCAGGCCCAGGCGTCGGGTTTGCTCAATCTGCCACAGCACATTGAAGGTGCCATAGCTGGCCGCCTCATCGGGCTCATAAAACGTATAGACGGCTGACATCCCGTCGTTAAGCACGTCGAGGATGGACACCATCCTGAGCTCACCCAAGGCCCCGTGTAAGCCACGCTCACGAAACTCGACCAAACGCGAATTCACCCGGGTCTGCAACAGAAACTGCGTGTACTGGTCCACATTGTCGTGGTCCATTCCGCCTCCGCTGTGCCGGTGGGTCTGGTACTTGAGATACAGCTGGTAGTGCTCGGGCATGAAGCCCAGCCTCAAAACCCGCACCTGCAGGTCTTCATGGCGCTTCCAGGCCCGGCGCTGGCTGCGCGTGGGATTGAACTGCGACACCGGCACCCTCAGCGGTACACAGGCACTGCACCCGTCGCAATAGGGTCGGTAGGTGAACAGCCCGCTGCGTCGAAAGCCATTGGTTACCAGGCTCGAATACACGTCGTTGTGAATGAGGTGGCTGGGAGTGGCCACTTGCGAGCGCGCCTGACGACCCGGCAGGTAACTGCAGGGATAAGGGGCGGTTGCATAAAACTGCAGCGACGCCAGTGGGAGTTCTTTGGGTGCGGTCAAGCCGGTGCCTTCATTTACTCACAGGGTCCGCACAGCGCACCCACCAGCGCCCAGGTGCGGGTCGATCCCCAGCAGCAGCCAGTCTTGCGGATCATAGAACCAATCCTCGACATCCGAAACGGCACACGCTTGAGCCAGGTGGTGCACAAATTGGCTGCGGGGCACCTCGGCAGCGCCCATCGAAGCCATATGGGCGGTGTTCTGCTGGCAGTCGATCCAATCAATGCCGCGGCGGCGGCATCCCGCCACCAGAGCGGCCAGCGCCCATTTGGACGCGTCGGGGCAGCGGCTGAACATCGATTCACCGAAGAACATGCGTCCGATGCTCACCCCGTACAAGCCACCCACCAGGGTCTCCCCTTGCCACGCCTCAAACGAATGCACTCGCCCGGCCCGATGCCAATCCGAGTAAGCCTGTTGCATGGCTGCTGTGATCCAGGTCCCCGCCTGCCCGTGACGGGGGCTTTGCGCACAAGCAGCCATCACCTGCTCCAAATCATGATCGACCCGAATCACGCACTCTGCAGCGCGCAAAAAGCGCCGCAGCGTCTTGGACAGGGAACGTGAGAGCTTGAAGCGGGCTGTTGGCAGCACCATCCGGGGGTCGGGCGCCCACCACAGGACGGGCTGACCCTCGGAGTACCAGGGAAAGATTCCCTGCCGATAGGCCTGCTCCAGACGTTGAAGGCTCAGCTCACCGCCCACGGCCAACAATCCTGGCAGGTCGGTGTCCGGGCCAAGCGCTTCCTCGACCGGTGGAAAGGAGTCCTCTGCCTCGATCCAGAGCATCGGTGCTGTCCGCTTCATTGAGGCTGTCCCGGCTTCAGGCGTAGCTGACCCATCCGCGGCGGGCCTCGTCTTCTAGGTGCGGCAAGGTGTTGAAGGCCAACAGTTCCAGCCGCTTGGGGCTCACCACCAGTTCGGTAAGTGAACTGTTGCGTAAGCGCATGTTCAGGTCGATAGCCGCGTTCGGTGGCGCACCCAAGACGTGGGACACCACAGCGGAGATGGGCCCGCCGCTGCTGACCAGGATCACCGACTGGCCCAGGTGTTGGGCCTGTACGTGCGACAAGACCTGCAGCACCCCCGCGCGAAAGTCTGCATAGCAGGGCATGCCCTGTGGGGTGATCCGCCCTTCCATCCAGGCCATCAAGGCCAGGCGCAAGCGACGGAAGTGCGCCTTAAAACCTTCGGGCGTGTCGTGTGGCGGCAGCGGCTCCCCCCCAACGGCGTCCAACAAGGCCAGGCTGTCGTATTCATTGAGACCGGGCCAGGCCTGCGGGGTTATGTCCACGACACCCAAACCGCGGGCCAAAGCCTGCCACGACTGCTGATGGCGGCGCAAGGTTCCCATCAAAACGGCGGCCGGTTGCAAGCCGCGGCGGCCAAGGGTCTGGCCGAGGGCTTCGCACTGGCGCTGGCCCAACTCGCTGAGCTGGTCGTAATCTTCTGCGCCGAACGAGGCCTGTCCGTGGCGCACCAAGTAGAGGGTTCCCATGGGCCCATTGTGGCCCTTGTGCCCGCCCGCCCGGCACTGGCCTGGGTTCGTCCCGCGCCACAATCGCCACACCAGCACGGCGGCAGTTGACAGCGCTGCCCCGCCCCCATCACAGGTGTTCGGCAACAAGGAGCAGGCGGTGATCCCAGGCGTCCAAGCCCTAATTTTTGACGTGTTCGGAACCCTCGTCGACTGGCGACGTTCGATTGCTCGCCAAGCCCAGCAAGCCTTGGCGCCCTGCGGGGTTCAAGCCGACTGGTCTGCCTTTGCCGACGCCTGGCGCGGCGAGTACCAAGGCGCCATGGAGGCTGTCAGAAGCGGGCAGCTGCCCTTTTGCCCCTTGGACACCTTGCACCGGCGCAACCTCGATCTGGTGCTCGCGCGCATGGGCGGGCGGGCGGCCGAAGTGCCCGAGCCGGTTCGTCAGTCCCTCAACACGGCCTGGCACCGGCTCGATGCATGGCCTGATGTGGGCCGGGCCCTGGCCCTTTGGCGCGCCCAGTACCTGCTGGCGCCTTGTTCCAACGGCAACATCAGCCTGATGGTCAACCTGGCGCGGCACAACGCCTGGCATTGGGATGCCATTCTGGGCGCCGAAGTGGCGGGTGACTACAAACCCAAGCCGGTGGTCTACCAAAAGGCGTGTGAGGCGCTTGGCTTGCCCCCGCCGGCGGTGATGATGGTGGCCGCACACAGCGACGACCTGGCGGCTGCATCTCAGTGTGGCCTTCGAACCGGCTTTATCGCCCGCATTCAGGAATTTGGTGGCCTGCGTGTGGAGGCACAGGCCAGCATCAAGGTGGATTTGGTGTTTGAAGGCGGCTTCTTGGGCCCCGTCGGACAAAGGGGCTCCCCAAGGAGCCCCTAGGCCGTGTGGGCAACGGTTCTGAGCTTGGCCTTAAAACTGATAGCCCGCTGACACGTAAATCGTGCGCAGACGGCCGTCGTGGTACCGCGGATCGAAGCCAACCATATTACCCCCGTCCAGCTTCAGGCTCTGCGGTGGCTTCTTGTTGAACAG
>VGHB01000023.1 GCA_016868355.1 Betaproteobacteria bacterium
GATTGGTCAACGCAGTTGCAGGCCGCGCGGCAAGCCAGTGCGGGCGTGAGCGCGGTGAGGCCCAAGGACCGCTTTGGCACCCACAACCCCGATGCCGACGGTTATCGTCGGCAAACGGTGCAGGCCAGCACCGTGTGGCAACCCGCCGCGGGCCACCGCTTGGAAGGCTCAGCGCTGCAGGCGCGGCTGTTTTCGCGCTACGACGCGGCTGAATATCCACCGCCCAGTTACCTGCCCAATGCACGGGGTGACTTCATCACCCGCAGCGACACGGCCACCGCCCAACTGCGCTACGACGGCAGCAGCGGCACGTTGCAGTGGCGCGCCCGACTGGGCCGTGGCGAAGAAGACGCCGCCAGTGGTGCCAGCACCATCGACCGCTACCGCACCACACGCCGCGAAGCCGGCCTGCTGGTGGCCTGGGCCCTGGGGCCAGGGCAGCAGCTGCTGGCTGCATGGGACCAGCTGCAAGAACAGGTGAGTACCACCGCCTACACAACGCCCGGTGCACGCGACAACGACGCTCTGACGCTGGCCTACAGCGGCCAATTCGGCGCCTTGCAGCTGCAACTGGATGGGCGCGAAGACCGCAACTCGGTGTATGGGAGCCACCGGACCGGGCGCAGTGGCCTGCGCTGGGCCTTCAGTGCCGACACCAGCCTGCGGCTGCTGGCAGCCAGCACCTTTCGCGCACCCAGTTTTAATGAGCTGTACTACCCCGGCTATGGCGTGGCCACGCTGGCCCCTGAAGAAGGCCACAGCCTGGAAGCCGGATGGACTCAGCGCAGCGGTGCTCTGCAGTGGCAGGCCACCGCCTGGCGCAACCGGGTGAACAACCTGATCGCCTATGCGTCCAACCCCGCGCAATGCCCGCGCAGCCCGGCGTACGCTTTCGGCTGCGCGGCCAATATTGGCCAAGCGCATTTACAGGGCTACACCGTGGAAGCGCAGTGGCCCGTCGGACTCAAGGGCCCTGCCACGGGCGGCCAAAGCCTGCCTCAGTGGCGCCTGGCCTACGACGGTGTGGACGCGCGCGACGGCGAAGGCCAAACCCTGCCCCGCCGCGCGCGCCACCAGTGGCGGCTGCAGTCGCAACACCTTGTGGCGGGCTGGCGGCTGGGCAGTTCCTGGCTGTGGCAAAGCACGCGGCGTGAAGGTGGCGTGGCCCTGCGCAACGGCACGGGGCTGGACCTGCAGGCCTTGCGGCCCCTGGGCCCGTGGATGCCAAATTGGGCGCTGCGACTGAGCGTGCTCAACGCCCTGAACCGCGACATCGAACCCGCGCGCGACTACCAAGCCCCGGGCCGCCAGTTGTTTGCTGGGCTGCGGTGGGAGGGGCGTTGAAGCCCTGCGCGCCACCAATGACGGGGCTCATACGTGGCCTCATGCATGGCCTGATGCGTGGCCTGATGCGCAGCCTGTTTTGGGCCCTTGCTTGCGGCCATGCAGTGGCGATGGCGGCGGCCCCGCCCCAGCGCATCATCAGCCTGGTGCCCTCACTGACCGAAGCGGTGTGTCTGCTGCAGGCGTGTGAGCGTTTGGTGGGTGTGGACCGGCACTCCAACTGGCCTGAGTCGGTACGCCAACTGCCCACACTCGGTGGCTTGGACGATACGCCCTTGGAGCGCTTGGTGGCGCTCAAACCCGATCTGGTGCTGGCGCCACCGTCCAACCGCCTGATCCCACGCTTGAACGACTTGGGCATCGCCACGTTGGCGCTGCCCACCCAAAGCCACGCCGATGTGCAAGCCGCGCTTGTGGCCATCGGCGCACGCCTGGGCCGCAGCGACGCAGCTGTCGCTTTGTGGGCCGATGCGCAAGTGCAGATTCAACAAGCGGCACAGGCCGTCGCCGCGCCTTTGCGAGGACGGCGCGTGTATGTGGAGGTCAGCAGCGAGCCGCATGCAGCCGGTCCTGCTTCGTTCATCGGCCAAACCCTGCAGCGCTTGGGCTTGGGCAACATCGCGCCAGAATCGTCCGGCCCCTTTCCGCGGTTGAACCCCGAGTTCATCGTGCGGGCGGAGCCCGATGTGGTGGTGGCCCCGCAGGCTGGGTTCGAGCGGATGCGCAGCCGCCCCGGCTGGGCCACGATGCGTGCCTTGGCCGACCCCGCCTGTGCTTTGCCCCCCGACCATTGGGAACTGCTGGTGCGCCCCGGGCCCCGCTTGGGACAAGCGGCGCAAGTGTTGGCGGCATGCTTGAACCGCACACAGCTGGCGCGGCTGTGAGGCCGGCAGCACGGCGCTGGTGACCGATGTGAGCCCTCCAAGCCAGACCCCAAGCCAGACCCCAGGCGCAGATGGCCGTGCGGCTGTAAGGGCCCGACGCCGCATGGCTGTGGGCTTGGTGTTGTGCGTGTGCGGCCTGGCCCTGTTGAGCCTGATGGTGGGCAGCCAGGGGTGGGAGTTTCTGGGCTTGGGCTTCGGATCCAACCTTGCTGCGGGTGGTGATCGGTTCGCTGCCAACGCCGCCATCCTTTGGGACATCCGCCTGCCGCGCACCTTGGGTGTGGTGGCCCTGGGTCTGTTGTTGGGCTTGGGCGGCGCGCTGGCGCAAGGCTTGTTTCGTAACCCGCTGGCCGACCCCTACCTCTTGGGCTCGGGTTCGGGCGCGGCCTTGGCGGTGACCCTGGTGGCGGCAGCCAGCGCGGGTGCGATTGCAGCCTGGCAACCGCTGCAACCCCTGGTGCGCTTGGGTGTTGTGGGCGCAGCCTTTGTCGGTGCACTGGGGGGTGTGGCCCTGACCCTGGCCCTAGCGCGTGGCGCGCAGAACACGCACCGCTTGCTGCTGGCCGGCTTGGTGGTGGGCGTGGTCTTGGGAGCACTGACAGACCTGGTGTCCACCTTTTTGCCCGATGCGTGGCGGCAGCGCCAAAGCCTGCTCTTGGGCAATACCCAGCTGCTCAACGGTGCGGCAGCGGGGGCCTTGTGGGCCATGGCTCTGATCGGCCTGGGCTTGAGCGTGGCCTTGGCCCGCGTGCTGGATGCGCTGACCCTGGGCGAAGAGGCCGGCGCCAGCCTGGGCCTACCCCTGGGGCCGGTTCGGCTGCTGCTGGTGGGCGTGATGGCCGCCTGCACCGCCGTAGCGGTATCGCAGGCCGGGCTGATTCTGTTCGTAGCCTTGGTGGCCCCGCACCTGGTGCGCCACTTGGCGCCTTCGGGGCACCGATTCTTGCTGCCAGCCAGCGCCGCCATGGGTGCGCTGGTGCTGCTGGCTGCCGACATCGGGGCACGTTGGGTGTTGGCTCCACAAGAACTGCCCGTCGGGGTGGTCACCGGCGTGGGAGGGGGGCTGTACCTGCTGGCTTTGTTGCACCGCCGCACGGCATAGTCGCCCATTCAGCTGCCCATTCAGCACCCCCCCGGCCCCCCTCGCCCTATGCCCAACCCACCCCAGGCACCCCACCCACGGCCCCCACCGCCCCGCCTGCTGGCCGCGGGCCTGCAGTTGGCACTGAACGGCCGAGCTGTGGTGCACGGTGTGCAGCTGGAACTGCACCCGGGCTGGACAGCCCTCGTGGGCCCCAATGGCGCAGGCAAGTCGACCCTGCTCAAAGCCCTAGCGGGTTTGCTGTCCTTGCAAGCCGGCCAGGTAGAGGTGGACGGCGAGCCGCTGGCAGCCCTGCCCCTGGCGCAGCGCGCCCGCACGGTGGCCTGGTTGCCCCAGCAAGACAGCAGCAGTGGCGACCTTACCGTGCGAGAAACCGTGTGCCTGGGCCGTCTGCCCTACACAGGCCTGTGGGGCCGCTGGCAAGCCCGCGATGAGGCCGCGGTGCAGGACGCCCTGGCGCGCACCGATTGCCTGGCCTGGCAACACCGGCCGCTGAATCGGCTTTCCGGGGGTGAGCGCCAACGGGTGCACCTGGCCCGCGCGCTGGCCACTGGAGCCTCGATCTTGTTGTTGGATGAGCCCACCGCCCACCTAGACCCGCCCCACCAATGGGCCCTGGCAAGGCTGTTTCGGGAATTGGCAGCCACCCACACCATCGTCACCGTGCTGCACGACCTGAACCTAGCCCTCCAAGCCGACCGGGTGGCCGCAATGGGCCAGGGCCGCCTGCACGCCCACGCGGCGCACCATGACCCCATGCTGCACCGCACCCTGGAGCAGCTGTTTGCCCCAGCACTGAGCATCCAGCGCCTGCCGGGGGTGCCCGGAACACCAGGGCGCTTCGGTGCAGTGCCCCGGCCATTGGACTAGATTGGACTAAGCGACCAGGCAACCAGGCGAGCAGGCCTGCTTGCCCTCGCCCGCTTCCTTTACAGGTTTCGCCAGCCTGCGCATGCTGCTCGGGCTGAAGGCCGGGAGGTGTGCGGTGCTGCTGCTCAGTTGCGTGCAAAGCGCCTGGCGGCGCTGGGTGGGTCAGGCAAGGCCTGAGGCCTAAGGCTTTATACCCCCGCCCTGCCAGCCGGGCCCGCGCATCAGCCCTTAAGCCCCAGTGCCTGCCGGAACGAGCCCCGCAAGCGGGCCAGCTTTTCGGCGGTTTCGCCGCTCTGCTGCGCATTACGCAGCGCCTGGCGAATGAACACGAACAACAGCAGGGCAAAGCCCGCGGCCAGCGTGGCCACCATCGTAATCGGGGCTTTCTTGGGCTTGGATTTGCGCTCGGGCGGCAAGGCTATGTCCACCACCTGAATCACCGCGCCTTCGCGGGCTTCGTCGACCCGCGCCAGCTCATATTGGCGGGTGAACAGGTCGTACAGCGTTTCCTTGTATTTGTAGTCACGAAAGCGCTCCACATAGCTGTCTTCCAGCTTGCCCGCATGGACCGGCTCGTCTTTTTCCGCCTTGCGTAACTGGTTGCGCAAGGTGGACAGCTCCACCAAGGCCTGGCGCATCTCGGGCGCTGAATCATTCAGGTAGCCGCGCATGGCGCCTATCTTCACTTCCTGCGCGGTGATGCCGGCCTTCAGCCGCGCCACCGATTCCACCGCTGCAGCGGGGGAAGATTTCAAGGTGTCGGCACTCACGCCGGTGGAGCGCAGAGCACGGTCGGCTTCTGCCAGCTCGGTCTTGGCCTCCTGGATCTTGCGCTCAAAGAACACGCGGCGGTTCTGCGCTTCGGTCAGGGCCAGGCGGCCAATCAGCTTCTGCAGTTCTTGCACATAGGCATTGGCCAGTTCGGCAGCGAAGGCCGGGTCTTTGTCGTCCACCTCAATGGAGATCAAGCCATCTTTGGCCGCGGTCACACGGGTCGCACCCTGCAGCGCCAGCCGGGCGTCTTCGCGCATCTTCGCTTCGTAGCGCTCTTGCAGCTTGAAGCGCTCCACCATGGCATCGGTCACTGTTTGGCTCTTCAAGAACGCAATGAACTGATCTGACGGGTTTTTTAAACCCGCGCCCCCTGCTGCTGAAGCCAAGCCACCTAAAGAGCCGAGGCTTTGCAACAAGGCCGCCGCAGAACTTTGCTGCTGCTGCGGGGGCAAGAAGGTGACCTTGCCGGTGAAGGTGGGCGCAACTACAAAACTAATACCCAAGGCTGCCAAGCCTACCACCAAGGGGCCCAGCGCCAGGAGGCGCAGGTTCTCAGCCACGGTTTGCAGCAGGTCCAGCAGGCTGATCTCGCCTTCGGCCGTTTCAGCCGGCATGGGGTTGAAGTCAGACATGATGGGGCCGTCAGTTGTTGCGCAGCACGCGGATGGCCGAAGCCCCCAAGCCGAACTGATAAAAGATCTGCGACCAATCCTTGGCACCGGTCATGAACTGGGCGAGGGCCGTACGCCGGTCTAGTTTTTCCGGGACGAATACAGAGTCCCCAGGGTTCACGCCGGTGGCCATGAAATTACGATCACCCCAGCCCCAAGCGCTGCGGCCAACGGCATTCACAAGCACCGTGCCATCGGCCCTAATCAGCATCGCCGAATCCAAATCAGCCTCGCGTGTGGGGCCGGCACGGTCCAGATAATCGCTTACTTTGGTGCCCGGGCGGTGGATGAAGGCAGTTTCAGCGCCCACAGAGCCAAACACAGAAACGAAGCTGGACCGGGTAGGCACGCTAATGTCATCGCCGTCTTCCAGCACGATGTCGGGCAACAGGGGGCGCTGAGGGTCCATTTCCAAGGCCACGCGGCCCGATGCCCGCAAGCTGCGCAGCCGTTCGATGCTGGCGCGCTGGGCGGCCACCTGCAACTGCACCGCTTGCTGCGCCTCGGGGTTACTGGCGTTCTGCAAAGTGGCACTGGCCTGTGAGCCAGCAGCCGCTTCAAAACGCCGCACGGCCTGCTCCAAATTGGCTTGCTGCTGCACGCGCGTGCTTTCACGCGTGAACACAGTGCCGAACACATAAGCGCTCTTGGAGAAACCGCCGGCACGCTGTACCAAATCAGCTAGTGTTTCGCCGGATTTCAGTTGGTACACACCCGGCACATTCACCTCGCCACTGAGGCGAACAAACTGCGAGAGGCGCTCGCGCGGCACCGGCAGTTCTTTGACGCTGTAGACAGTGACCACATCGCCTGGCTGCAGCACCAGGTCGTGGGCAGGGTCGCGGCTGCGAATAGCACGGCCCAAATTGAATGGGATCAACTGCGTAGTTACGTCGCCGTGGTTAAAGCGTTCCACAGAGGCGTATTCCCAGTTGATTTGAGGCAGCAGGTTGCGGGATTCATCAAGGGCGCGCTCTACGGAAATTGCGCGGCGGCGGTCGAGTTCTGCGAGGCGGGATTGAAAGTCTTGCGGTTCGGATGTCATTGCCTGTGCGCCCATCACGACTGCCCCTGTGATGTCTCTACTGGCTGAGTCAGCATTTACGCCTGTACCCGAACCCGCAGCGGGCGCAGCGCGACGCTCATACTGCACCAAAATATTCTTCCGCAAGTGGTAGCCCTCAACGATCAGGGCGTCGGCCTCTGGAATCAGGTCCGACACCCGCATGCCCGGCTTGAAGGGGTAGCGCAGCGGCGAGGCGACATTGCCGCGCAGCGTGACCGCATTAGCGAATTGGGCGCTGATGCGCTGCAGTATGACCACATCCCCGTCACGCAAGGGGCGTTGCAGCCCCGCAGCATCAAGGGTCAGCTCAGCCACTTCACGCGGGCCCTTGGCTTGTTGGGCATTTACGCGTTCCAGCAAAGCGCGTTGGGGCTTCACCAGCACGGTAGAGGAGCCGCTGTAGCTCAACAGCTGGCCCACGGTTTCCTGATTGCCGGCCAGCTCATAAATGGCCGCGTTGTCCAAGGCGCCCATCAAGGCCACACGTGGGCCGGTGGGCTGCACCACAATCACATCGCCGGGCAACAAGCGTGTGTCGCCGGTGGTGTCACCGGCATGAATGAGCTTGTACAAATCGAGCGTAGCCACTTTTGCGCCTGCACGCATCAAGTCAATCCGGCGCAGTGAACCCGCGGCTGCAGGGCCACCCGCCTCAAACAAGGCACTGACCACGGTCGACAAACTCGACACCGTGTACACGCCCGGGCTGCGGGCCTGCCCCACCACGAATACCTGGATGCTACGAATCTTGCCCACCGTGGCGCTAAGCTCAAAGTTGGCATACACCTTGGCCAACTGCTTGCGCAAATGCGCATCCAGTTCACTGGCCCTGATGCCCGCCACGCTGACGGGCCCCAAACGCGGCACCGTAATCTGCCCTTGCCGGTCTACCGACAGGCGGCCGCTGAGGTCCACGCTGCCCCATAACTTGATGTCGAGTTCATCACCTGGGCCCACCACATAGTTGGCCGGCACCGGGCCTTCGGCCACGCTGGGAAAACGCGGGCGGTCGAAGAGCTTGAAGCCATGCAGGGATATCAAGGCACCGGTGCTTTCATGCACGAAGCGTTGGAATTCCGTGGTGGCCAAGGGCGGTAGAGGCGGCAATGCCCTAAGGGGCTCAGCCGCAGTGGCGCCCGGCTGCGCGGCTGCGCCGGGCAACACGCCCAAGCGGCCGGGCTGGATGTTGGCACCCATGCCCTGCATCTGCGCTGCACCGTCAGCGCCGCCAGCCGGTATAGCGATCGTGCCCGCCGCGCCTGTGGGCGCGCCCAGGTTCGCCGCCGCGCCGCTGGTTAGAGCCTGTGGTGACTGCGCCCATGCAGCGGTGCACAAAACGGTGCTTGCTGCAACCGCGGCAAACAGGGACACGCCATTGCGCAAAGCCCTTTGCACCGACCGTGAAACCTGGGTTGCGCCCCGATGCTCTTGCATGCGTGAACTCAATTGGTCAGAAACGGCCGTATTGTAGGCAGGCTGACCACGCTCCTCGTGTTCGTTCTGGGGTTGATGAGCCGGCTGCCCTTCAGCCATCAGCCACAAGTCCTGAGTCCTCCCCTCTGTCCTTCATCATCGACACCTACGATGACCCGCAAACCTGTCAACCCACCCAGTACGCCCGTTTCGCCCGCAACTGGCAGGACGATGAAGCCCTGGACATGCTGATGGACAGGCTGGAGGCCGGCCAACTAAGCCACAAGCAGGGGCTTATGCAAGCGCGCAAGCTAGAAGCCACCACACCCTACAACCTGGAAATTCAGAACTTCGCTGCCAACCGGATGTAGGCACTGGGCCTGCAGGATGAAGCCACCGAGGTGTGTGAACAGGCCTACAAGCAGGCACTGGTCCACATCCCAAAAGGCTGGCCGTTTTCGTAGGCCTCTTGCAGCAGTTCACCCAGGTTGGCCTAGCCGTCGCCTTCGGTGGCGTTTTCATTGGTGCGGGCGATTTCCAGGGCGGTGGTCAGCGGGACGGTGCCGCGCTTCATTCCTTCGATCAGGCGTTCGTCGCTCATCGGCTCCCACCTGAACCACCGTTCCGGGAGATGCGCTCGCTGCTCGACTTTCCTATGCTTAAGCCACAGAAAACGAAGATCCCTTCATCATGTTCCTGCGGAAAGATGTGGTGGACTCCACATTGGAAAAGGCCGGTTCAGTGTTGGCAAGGATTGAACGACGATTTGGCGCCGTTGGGCCGCGTCAGCGAACGTTGGTGTTGGGTACTTCGCTGCCTGAACTGCAGGAATTGGAGGCTCGCCCGTCGGATGCGCAGTCTCCGCGCGAGGTGTGGAGTTCAGGGGAGCTGCTCAGAGGCTCAAATCAGCCGCACGGTTTTGCGTTTCTTCACGCAGCGATTCAATCTCCGCTTCAAACGCATGGAACATCTGCAGCTTGCGCGCAAGAAACCGCTGGGACGTATCCGCCTTCTTAGCAATGCCGGCCAGCATCACCGCCCTTCTCACCGTGCCCGGTGTGGCTGATACCTGACCCGAGGTCTGAGCGAGATACACTTATCGGTGTGACGGCGGTAGTCCACAACATGACGGTGGTGACCCGTTACGTGGATAACGTTCACAGCACAGGGGCGCGCTTGCTCAACGCCTGGGATTCCGTGTAAAGGACACGTCCAAGCGGAAAACGCTGAATCCGAAACATGGCCACCCAAGCCCCCCAACACCCTGAAGGCCTGCCCGCCATCGTCGCTGGCGGCCGCCGTGGCAGCCTGGCCGCGGCCCTTGCCCTGGTGCGCCAAGGCTACCGGGTGACGGTGCTGGAACAAGCCCCTGAAATTAGCAAAATCGGCGCAGCCTTTCGGCAGCGCTTTGGAAACCCCTATGCGGTGATTTACCGTGCCGATGTGCGTTGCCCTTGCTGGAAGCCACGCAGGAGGGCATCCGGATGAGCTTTCACACGCACACCCAAGTGCAGCGTGTGGCCCGCACCACGCGCATCGTGCTTTCTGGCCGTGAAATGGGCCGCCCGTACGACGCCGCCGGTACAAAGCGCCTGGTGCGCAACTCCGTAAAGGTGGGCCGCATACAAGACCGCTCCTATGACGCCATCGAATGGCTGTGTCGGAATGTAAACAACTGCCTGCAGCAGGCGTAAACGGAGCAACAAGCACCATGCACGAACTGGGACGCCTGGAAGACCTGCCACAAGACTACCGAGACGAGCTGCAACGCTTGAATCTGGTGCCGCTGTGGCCCAACCTGCGCGCGCTGTTGCCGCCCAATATGCCCAGCCGCCACACCAGGCCCACCCACTGGCCCTATGCCACGCTCAAGCCCCTGCTGATGCGCGCCGGTGAGCTCACGCCCATGCACAAGGCCGAGCGCCGCGTGCTGGTGCTGGCCAACCCGGGGCACGGCCTGGAGAACATGAAGGCCAGCCCCGCCATATACCTGGGCATGCAGCTGCTGCTGCCCCAGGAATGGGCCCCCGCCCATCGACACACGCCCAATGCGGTGCGCATGATTGTGGAAGGCCGCGGCGCCACTACCACGGTGCACGGCGAGAAGTGTCCGATGGAGCGCGGCGATTTGATTCTCACGCCCACCGGGCAGTGGCACGAACACGAACACAGCGGCAGCGAACCGGTGGTGTGGCTGGACGTGTTGGACCTGCCGCTGATGTACTACGCTGAGGTGTCGTATGCGATTGAAGGCCAGCGCCAAGACGTTAAGCCCGGCCGCGGTGACGAGGTCTACGCCCGCGGCGGCGTGGTGCCCACGCCCTACTTCGAACGCGGCCGCGAAGACTACCCCATGCTGCGCTACCCCTGGCAAGACGCCCGCGCGGCCCTGGTGGCGCTGGCCAAGAGCCAGCCGGGCCTGGGATGCGTGCAGGTGAGCTATGTGAACCCCGACACCGGGCGCGATGTGCAAAACAACCTGGGTTACTACGCCCTGATGCTGCGCCCCAGGCAAACGCTGCGCCTGCCGGCGCGCTCGCCTTCACAGGTGTTTCATGCGATCGAAGGGCAGGTGGACGTGGCGGTGCCCGCAGCTGAGTCAGCAGCTGAGTCAGCAGCAGCGTCCGCAGCCGTGCCCGTGGCCGAGGCCGCCAGCGAGCACCGCTTCACCCTGGCGGAGGCCGACACCTGCTGCACCCCGGGCTACGAGGCGGTGACGCTGACCAACCGCTCCGCCAGCGAGCCGGCCTTCTTGTTCATTGCCGATGAATCACCCCTGCACCGCAAGCTGGGGGTATACGAGGTGCGGGGCTGAGCGGACCACCCATATCCGTTGTCGCTCCTGGGCGTTCAGGATCACCGAACGCGCGTTTCGGTCGAGTAGATTCACACCCAGGTCTTCTTCAAGCGCCCGAATCTGTAGGCTGACGGCCGCCGAGGCAAGACCGATTTCCTGACCGGCTGCGGCAAAGCTGCCCAAGGCGCGCGGTAGTCAGAAAGGTTTGGAGGGTGCGGATCGAGGGTATTTGCGGGTTTCCACTCATCAAGAAAACATTTTTTTGGCCTTGCCAATAAAAAGACTCGCTTTCGGTCTTTCTCATCGCAGCATATTGTAAAAAGCGTGGTGGTCGGTTTAGACCCCCGGTCACTCGCCTGCGTACGCCTCACCTGCTGACAAAACCAATTCTTCCCTCAATGGCATCAATTCGCTACCTGACCGACATCCACATCGACTTCGGTGCCCTTGGGCTGCTTGCTGAGGAGTGTCGTCGGGTGGGAATAACTCATCCGTTGATAGTGACCGACGCTGGCGTTCGCGCCGCCGGCCTTTTGGCCAAAGGCGAAGCGGCGCTGGGCGACATGCCTCGTGCTGTGTTTGACGGAACGCAAAGCAACCCAACCGAAGCCGGCGTTCGCGCAGCCACGGCCGTGCTGCGCAAGGAGGGTTGCGACGGTCTGGTGGCCATCGGAGGTGGGTCCAGTATCGACCTGGCCAAGGGGGTGGCCATCGCGGCGCGACATGAGGGACCGCTCAAGCACTACGCCACCATCGAGGGCGGCAGCCCGCGGATCACCGAGGCGGTGCTGCCGCTGATCGCTGTACCCACCACAGCCGGCACGGGCAGTGAAGTGGCACGCGGCTCCATCCTCATCGTCGAGGATGGGCGAAAGCTCGGCTTCCACTCGTGGTATCTCATGCCGCGTGTGGCCATCCTCGACCCCGAACTCACGCTGGGTTTGCCGCCTGCGCTGACGGCAGCCACCGGCATGGATGCGATCACGCATTGCATGGAAACCTTCATGGCGCCGGCAATCAACCCGCCGGCTGATGGCATTGCGCTGGACGGCTTGGCACGCGGGTGGGCCCACATCGAGCGAGCCACTCGCGACGGCCAGGACCAGGAGGCGCGCTGGAACATGATGAGTGCAAGCATGCAGGGCGCATTGGCCTTTCAAAAGGGATTGGGCTGCGTGCATTCGCTCAGCCACAGCCTAGGTGGCGTCAATCCCCGTCTTCACCACGGGACGCTCAATGCATTGTTCCTACCGGCGGTGATTCGGTTCAACGCATCGGCTGATTCGGTGCGCCGTGAGCATCGCTTGCAGCGTATGGCGCAAGTGATGGGCTTGGGTACTTGCGGTGCCCATGGGGAGGAACTGGCTCAGGCAGTGCAGGCCATTAACCGGCGGCTGAGCCTGCCTCCCGGTCTGGCGGCCTTGGGTGTGGGTGAGCAGGACTTCGACCGCATCATCGACGGCGCGATGGTTGATCATTGCCACAAGTCGAATCCACGCGAAGCTTCGCGCAAGGATTATCTGGAAATACTGCGGCAATCGATGTAGGCCTGAAGGTATGAACAGCGTAAGCAACGCCCACCTCAACGTTCGAATTTGGCGTGGCAGCGCGGCCGATGCGGATGGCCGGTTTGTTGATTACGCCGTGCCGCGCCAGGACAGCCAAACGGTGCTGGATGTGGTCACCCATGTGCAGCGGGTGCTGGACCCGACGCTGTCGTATCGGTACGCGTGCCGGGTGGGCATGTGCGGCTCGTGCGCCATGTCGGTAAATGGTCGGGCCCGCTGGACCTGCCGCACGCACGTGGCCAAGGTACTGGGGGCCGATGGGGTGTTGGAAATCGCCCCCCTGGCCAACCTGCCGGTGGTGAAGGATCTGGCCACCGACATGCGCGGCTTCTTCGACAAATGGGCCCAAGCGCAGGGCCACTTCCAGGGTGCGCAGTCGCGTCATGACGATTTCGCACGCGTGCAGCCCGAGACGCCGCAACGCAAGGCGGCTGATGCAGGGATCGAGTGCATTGGCTGTGCTGTTTGTTACGCCTCGTGTGATGTCGTGCAGTGGCGCCCGCAATTTTTGGGGCCCGCCGCCATGAACCGGGCTTGGACCCTGGTCAACGATGTTCGGGATACGGCCCAGCTGGAGCGCCTGCGGGCCGTGGCGGGTGACGCGGGTTGCCACAGTTGCCACACGCAAGGCTCTTGCACCGAGCAATGCCCCAAAGGGCTTGCGCCCACCCTGGCCATCGCTGGATTGAAGCGTACGGTGGCGCGCGCGGCAGTGAAAGGAAAGTTGTGAGCGCCCGCGCAGACGTCCTTGCCCAGGCACGCCGCTGGTACTGGCAGCGCGTCAGCGCCATGGTGCTGGCACTTTGTGTGCTGGTGCACTTGGTGACGATGATCGTGGCGGCGCGCGGCGGCTTGAGTGCAGCTGAAATTTTTTCGCGCACCCAGGGTAATTGGGCTTTTGCGGCCTTCTATGCGGTATTCGTGTTGGCCTGTGCGGTTCACGTACCCATCGGTCTGGCGGCCATCGCACGCGAGTGGTGGCAGTGGGGTGAGCGTTTTTCCTTGTTGCTGGCGCGCGGCGCAGGGCTGTTGCTTTTGGTGCTGGGCCTGCGCGCGGTTTGGGCGGTTTTCGCAGCCGGGAGTTGAGCCATGCGCCGCAACGATCACCGTGCCCGTGCACACGCCTCCTGGTGGGCCTTCTGGCTGCACCGTGTCTCAGGCTTGCTGCTGGCGGTCTTCCTGCCCCTGCACTTCACTTTGCTGGGCCAAGCGCTCGAGGGTGCGGCTGCGCTGGACGGAATCCTTCGCTTTACCGATAACCCCTTAGTCAAGGCGGCTGAGTGGGGTTTGGTGACGCTTTTGGCCCTGCACCTGACGGGAGGCCTACGGTTGTTATTGATCGAATTCGGTTCAGGCGACGGGCTTCGGAAAAATTGGATCGCTGCTGGGGTAGGCTTTGCTACGGCCACCGGCTTGGCGTTTGCATTGGCCCTGGTCGGCTGAATAGTCTTGCCTTCCACACACCGAGGAACATCGACATGAACAGAAGTATCCAAAGACGAGACCTGCTGGCCGCTGGGCTGTTTGCGCTGGCCGTGCCGGCCCTTGCGCAGGACGCCTGGCCCAACAAGCCGGTGCGCATGGTGGTTCCGTTTGCGCCCGGCGGCTCCACCGATGTGGTGGCCCGCATGTTGGGGCAAAAGCTCAGTGTGCTGTGGAATCAGCCAGTCGTGGTGGAGAACCGGGCCGGTGCGGGTGGCAACGTCGGAGCCGACGCGGTGGCTAAGGCGCCCGGCGACGGCTACACCTTGCTCATGGCCTCAGGTTCGGTCACCATCAACCCAGCGCTGTATCGCAAGATGCCGTTCGACACGCAGCGAGACCTCATGCCCATCACCAACGTGGCGCAGGGTCCGATGCTGGTGGTGGTGCGTGATGCGGCCCCCTACAAAAACCTGCAGGATCTGATCGCTGCGGCCAAGGCCAAGCCCGGTTCGATCAATTTCGCTTCGGCCGGCGTGGGCAGCCAGGTCCACTTGGCCGCAGAGAACTTTGCCGATGCCGCCGGGCTGGACCTGCAGCATGTGCCCTACCGTGGCGAAGCCCTCGGCTACAACGACCTCATTGCCGGGCAGGTTCAAATGATGGTGGGTAACTTTGCCGCAGCCTCCGCCCTGGTCAGCCCCAACCGTTTGCGGGCGTTGGCGGTGACGAGCAAAGCTCGGATGCCGCAGATGCCTGAGGTTCCCACAGCGCACGAGACCGGATTGCCCGGTTTCGAAAACGTCGGATGGTTTGGCCTGTTTGCGCCGGCCGGCACGCCGTTGGCGGTGATTCAGAAGGTGCACCGGGATGTGGTCAAGGTGATGGCCGAAACTGAGGTCAAGGCGCGCCTGTATGTGCAGGGCATGTCTCCGGTGGTCAACAGCACAGCCGACTTCACGCTCCAAATTGAGCGGGAACTGGAGCGTTGGGCTAAGGTGGCGGCAGCCCGAAAGCTACAGGCGAACTGAGCCTGATCGCAACGAAACCAGACGAATCGAAAAGATGGTTACCCGGAGATGAACATCGACCTGCTGGCCGTTGAAGAGGCCGCCAAGATGCTCTATATCCGGGCGCTCAAGATGTTGCCGCCGGACATCAAGGATGGCCTGGGCCGGCTGCAGCAGGCCGAGACGGGCGCCACTGCGCAATCGATCTTGGGCACCATGGTGCGCAACATCGCCGTGGCCGAAGAGACCGATAACCTGCTATGCCAGGACACCGGTATTCCCATCTACAACATCACCATCGGCCGCGATGTGCAGGTGGATGGCTTTGAACTGCAGCAGGCTATACGCCGCGGCTGCGCACGTGCCACTCGCGAACATCCCTTGCGCAGCTCGGTGGTACACCCACTGACGCGCCGCAACGAGCACACCTCTTGCGGCATTGGCGTGCCTGTTATCCACATCGGCTTCGATGAAACGCCTGAAACCCTGACATTGGAGATGATCCCCAAGGGCAGCGGCAGCGAAAACGGATCTTTCCTGCGCATGGCGATACCGGCCGAAGGGGTCGATGCCATCAAGACCTTCGTTATCGACTGCGTGCTGGCCGCCGGCGGCAAGACCTGCCCACCCACGATCGTGGGGGTGGGCCTGGGCGGCACCTCCGACTTGGTGGTGGCCTTGGCCAAGCGTGCGGCTACACGCGCACTGGGCAGCCGTTGCGCAGACCCCGATGGCGCCGCGCTCGAAGCCGAACTCAGCCAGGCGGTCAATCGCTTGGGCGTGGGGCCCCAGGGGCTGGGCGGCGATGCCACCGCCTTCGCGGTGCAGGTGGAGTTGGCCGCCACCCACATCACCATGAACCCAATTGCGGTAAACATGCAGTGCCACTCGGCGCGCCGCGCCCGGGCCACCTTCGCACCGGCCGGGCTGAGCTACGGCTTCTAGCAACAGCAGGGAGCGCGCCGTGACCCACCATGTGCTGGACATGCCCATCGACGAGGCGCAAGTGCGAGCGCTGCGCATCAACGACACCGCCACGTTGCGGCAAACCTTGTTCGGGATTCGGGACGCTACGCAGATCCACCTCTTTGACCGCGGCCGCCGCACCGCCATGGACCTCAAAGGCCACGCGGTGATCCACACCGCGCCCAATGTGCGCAAGGTCGAGCGCAGTACGGAGCATCCTGCGGGCTATGCCCCTATCTGCATTGGCACCACCACCTCTGACCGCATGGAGCGCTTTACCCGGCCTCTGATGGAGCGCGAAGGCGTGCGCCTGATCATCGGCAAGGGCGGCCTGCGCGATGGTTCATCGCAGGCATTCGCCGAACTGGGTGGTGCCTATTTGGCGATCGTGGGCGGGACGGCTGCACTGGAAACCACCTGGATCGAGCGTATCGAAGAAGTTGACCTGGACGACCTGAACCCTGAGAGCCTGTGGCGGTTTTCGATCCGGGATTTCGGGCCGCTGCTGGTGGCCATGGACAGCCATGGGGGAAGCCTCTACCGAACGGTGCAGGCCGACAACGCCGCGCGCCGTGCCGAGGTGTTGGCCTCGCTGGGGGTCAAGGCATGAAGTCCGCTGCGGTTCGACGGCTGCAAACCGATATCCTGATTCTGGGCTCTGGCGGTGCCGGGCTGTTCGCAGCCCTGCATGCTCATCAACAAGCCCCCGAGCTCAAGATCACCGTGGCCGTGAAGGGCCTGCTGGGCAAGTGCGGCTGCACCCGCATGGTGCAGGGTGGCTACAACGTGGCGCTGGCTGCAGGTGACTCGGTGGAGCGGCACTTCATGGATACGATCGACGGCAGCAAGTGGCTGGCCGATCAGGACTTGGCCTGGACGCTGGTGTCCACCGCAGTGGAACGCATCCGCGAGCTTGAAAACGAACTGGGCTGCTTCTTTGACCGCAACCCTGACGGCAGCATCCACCAGAAGGCTTTCGCTGGTCAGACCTTCGACCGCACAGTGCATAAGGGCGACCTCACTGGTATCGAGATCATCAACCGCCTAGCCGAACAGGTGTGGGCTCGCGGCATCGATCGGCTGGAGGAACACCGCGCCATCGAACTCATCAAGACTCCGGCAGGTGATGCCCTGGCCGGCGTGCTGATGATCGACATGCGCACCGGAGGTCTGGTGTTCGTGCAGGCCAAGGCGGTACTGCTGGCCACCGGCGGTGGCCCTACGATGTACAAGTACCACACGCCCTCGGGCGACAAGAGCTGTGACGGCCTGGCCATGGCGCTGCGCGCGGGCCTGCCCTTGCGTGACATGGAAATGGTGCAGTTCCACCCCACCGGCTTGTTAGCCGGCAGCGGCACCCGAATGACCGGCACAGTGCTGGAGGAAGGCCTGCGCGGTGCCGGCGGTTGGCTGCTCAACGGCGAAGGTGAGCGCTTCATGTCTCGCTATGACGAGCGTGGCGAGCGTGCCACACGCGACATCGTCAGCCGGTCCATTTATCGCGAAATGCGCGAGGGCCGCACCACGCCCAACGGTGGCGTGTGGATTCAGATGCATCACTTGGGGGTTGACCAGGTCAAGCAGCAATTCAAGGGCATGGTGGAGCGCTGCGGCGACTGCGGCTTCGATCTGGCCGGCGGCCGGGTGGAAGTGGTACCCACAGCACACTACATGATGGGTGGCGTGGTGTTCGCTTGCGACACCAGTACCCCCCTGCCCGCCCTGTTTGCTGCGGGTGAGGACACTGGCGGGGTGCACGGGGCCAATCGCCTGGGGGGTAACGGTGTGGCCAATTCAACGGTGTTCGGTGGAATTGCCGGCGATTCGATGGCTCGATGGGTGCGGCGTGAGGGCACCTTTCGTGCACCAGATGAGGCGGCCATCGAAGAGGCCAGGATGCGGGCCGAAGCGCCATTCCAAGAGCCTGCCGGCAACCTGGAAGCGGTGCGTGAAGCGCTGTTCGACTGCATGTGGCGAGATGTGGGCATTCTTCGAACGGGTGAATCCCTGCAGCGTGGCTTGACACGTTTGGCCGAACTGGATGCCCAACTTGCCGTGACTGGTGTCGCCAATGTGGACCGTTCATTTCATATGGGCTGGCACGATTGGCTCAACCTGCGCAACCTGATCCAGGTCAGCCGCGCGATCGCGCTGTCGGCTCTGGCCCGAGAGGATTCCCGGGGTGCCCATTACCGCGAGGACTTCCCTGAGACGGGGTCGCTGACGCATTCCCACTACATCGTGGTCCGCCAGGAAGGTCACGCGCTGAACACGAAGCGCGAGCCGGTTTACTTCACCCGGGTGGCGCCAGGTCAAACCCTGCTGGCGGATGTTTGACCGAGTTCTCCATGCTCGAGCTGGCGGTGGCCTGTTCAGCGGTCACGGTGGGCTATACGATTTTCGGCATGACCGGGTTCGGCGCGAACATGGTCGTCTTACCCGTGCTGGCGCACGTCATGAGCCTGCGCACAGCGGTTCCCACGCTGCTACTGCTCGACCTGCTGTCGGCGGCTTTGTTGAGTTCGCGTAACCGCGAAGCGGTGGATACAGCCGAGCTCAGGCATCTTGCGATTCCCATGCTCGCCGGCATGGCCCTGGGTTTTCCCTTGCTCACGCTCGTACCCGAGGCCGGGCTGCTGACCCTGCTGGGCGCATTCGTCGGTGCGGTGTCGATCTGGAATCTGTTCGGTCGTGCCAGCGGGCGCGCGGCAGCAGCCCATTGGGTTTGGCCCACCGGATTAATCGGCGGCGCCTTCAGCACGATGTTCGGAACCGGCGGGCCGGTCTACACGCTGTTCCTGGTCACTCGGATCGCCGACACCACACGGCTGCGGGCTACGGTGGCAACGGTCATTCTGATCTCGGCCCTGGTGCGCCTGCTACTTTTCACGGGCAGTGGTTTTCTGCACGAGTCTGTCTTGCCAGCATTGGCCGCTGCTTTGCTGCCCTGTGCCTTGGCCGGCTACTTAATGGGCAGCCGCTTGCACAGTCGCATGCCGCAGGCACAGGTTCGCCGCGCGATCTGGCTGGTACTGGTGGCCGCGGCGGTAAGCCTGTTGGCCCGCGGCACGATGGATTTGATATGACTCCTCAGCCGTACCTCGGGAAATCTCGATTGACCCAAACATGCGCGGCTGTATCACCCTAGACCCTCGGACAGATCCCCTGAACGAATCTGCCGTCGATGTGGTGTTCGACGCTGTCGGCGCCAAGGCGACAAGGGCCCAGGCCTTGGCCGCCATTAAGCCCGGTGGCACCATCATGCATGTAGGACTTCAGGACTGGGCCAGCGAAATTGATATGCGCAAGCTTACCCTGGCGGAAATTACCCTGCTGGGTACGTACACCTACACAACCGCCGATCTGCGGGCCACAGTCGATGCCCTGGCGCGCGGTGTGTTTGGCGATCTGTCCTGGGTGGAAGAACGCCCGCTCGATGAGGGTCAGCAGGCCTTCCTTGACCTGGACCAGGGCCGCTGCGCAGCGGCCAAGGTGATACTCAGACCATGAGACCGGACGCTGTTACACCTGTTGCACGGCACACACCACCGAGTGCCAAGCCTGCATCCGTGCCTGTGCTTCGTCGCGCGACATCTGGGGCACGAAGCAACGATCGAGCTGCCACATGGCTTGCACCTGCTCAGCGCCAGAGAGAACGCCCGTCGTGATGCCTGCAAGCGCTGCCGCGCCCAAGGCCGTGGTCTCGTGTACCACCGGCCTGAGCACGGGCATCCCCAGCAGGTCGGCCTGAAACTGCATCAGTAAGTCGTTGACGCAGGCGCCGCCGTCGACCCTCAGCTCCGTCAAGGCTACGCCGCCGGAAGCCGCCTGCGCGTCAGCTTGCATGGCCAGCAGCAGATCGGCGCTCTGAAAGGCCACGCTCTCCAGCGCAGCGCGCGCCAGATGGGCGGTGGTGGTGCCGCGCGTCAGACCCATGATGGCGCCTCGTGCATCGGCCTTCCAATAGGGAGCACCCAACCCGGTGAAGGCCGGAACGAACACCACACCACCCGCATCGGGAGCCGATCTTGCCAAGGCCTCCACTTCAGCGCTGCTGCCGATGGCCTTGAGACCATCGCGCAGCCACTGCACCACAGCCCCACCAATGAACACGCTTCCCTCCAGCGCGTAGGCCGTATCGGTGCCGGTCTGCGCTGCGGCGGTGCACAGCAGCCCGTTGGTTGAGGTCATGGCGCGTGTGCCGCTGTGCAGCAGCATGAAGCAACCAGTGCCGTAGGTGTTCTTCGCCTGACCGGCTTGCGTACAGCCTTGGCCCAGCAGGGCAGCCTGCTGGTCGCCCGCCATCCCGCCGATCAATACCGGCGAACCCAGGAGATCCGGTGCTGTTTGACCAAATTCATAGGCTGAGGGATGAACGGTGGGCAGCACTTGGCGTGGCACCTTCAGAAGGCCCAGCATTTCATCGCTCCAGTCTTGGCGATGCAGATCAAAGAGCATGGTACGGCTGGCATTGCTGACATCAGTCGCATGCACCGCACCACGGGTGAGCTTGAACAGAAGCCAGCTGTCTACCGTGCCAAAGGCCAATTCGCCGCGCTCGGCGCGATCACGAGCGCCAGGAACCCGATCCAGCAGCCAAGCCAGCTTCGTTCCCGAGAAATAGGGGTCGACCACGAGACCGGTGAGAGCGGAGATGCGGTCGGCGTACCCGCCTTCTCGTAAGGCCCGGCAACTGGGCTCGGTTCGCCGGTCTTGCCAAACAATGGCGGGTGCAATGGCTTGGCCTGTGCGGCGATCCCACACCACCGTGGTTTCGCGCTGGTTGGTGATACCCACTGCGGCCAAGTCAGATGCCTTCAATCCCGCCTGCGACAAGGCCTGTCGGGCCGTGTGCAGTTGCGACGTCCAGATCTCATGAGCATCGTGTTCCACCCAGCCGGGTTGGGGATAGTGCTGGGTGAACTCGAGCTGAGCCATCGAGATGATCCGCCCCTGCGAATCAAAGATGATGCTGCGTGAGCTCGAGGTCCCTTGGTCAAGGGCGAGGATGTGACGCTGTGCGGTCATGAGTAGCAGCTCCGCAGCTTACGGCTTCGCGTTTTCGCGCTGCAACGCCGGTTTCGTACTGCCGCGAACGATCAGCGTGCAGTCCAGCGCGGCATTGGCGGGTTGCACAGGTCGGCTCATCCACTCCAGCACGGTGGCTGCTGCGATACGGCCGATTTCAGCGGTGGGCGTATGCACGGTGGAGAGTCCGGGATGCAGGTGGCGGCTGATCGGAAAATCACCGAACCCCAGCAAGGCTAGGCGTTCGGGAATCGCGATACCGTGTGCCCGTGCCTGCAACAGCGCGCCCGTTGCCAGATGGTCATTCGCAAAGGCCGCAGCCGTGATGCGGGGGTGCAGGTCAAGCAAGTGTTTCAGGATGATACCGCCACCGTCGAGTGCATCGCCAGGTGGTGCTGTGAGCACCACCGCCTGGACACCACACTTTCGCGCTTGGCCGATGAACCCGTCTCGTCGCAGATGAACGCGCACATCCTCGGTTACGCCACTGTCCACATAAGCCACGTGTTGGTGCCCCGTGTCGATCAGGTGAGCCGCCATCAGTTGGCCAGCTGCGCGGTGATTGAAGCCGATCTGAACCAGTTCTCGGTGCTTGGTCTTGCGGGTCGGGTAATCCCAGATCTCCACCACCGGTGTACCGGCACCCCGAGCATCCAGCAGTAATTGCTGAGCGGCTGCCGTGCGGTGCAATCCGGTAACCACAATCGCCGCGGGTGACCAGCCCAGCACCTCACGCAACTGACGCTCCTCCCGCTGGGGCTGGTAGCCCTTGGAGGTCAGCAGCATTTCATACCCACTGACGCGCAGCCCTTCGGCCAATCCCTGTACGGTTTTGGCGAACACAGAGTGGCCGACGTTGGGGATCAGCGTTGCCACAACGCGCGAGCGGCCACTGGCGAGTTGACCGGCCTGCAGGTTGGGTACGTAGCCGACAGACTCCACCGTCTGGCGCACCCGCTGTACCGTCTCAGGTGCCAAGAGCTCCGGCGAGCGAAAAAAGCGGGAGACGGTGATTTGGGTCACCCCCGCCACCTCTGCCACATCATAAAGAGTGGGGCGTCCATGGCCCCGCCGGGTCTTCTTAGCGGCAACTGGGTGTTGGGCTGCGGTTGAAGGCGGAAGCATCGCGAAGGCCGATCACTAGGGTTTGCGAGGGTGAGCAGCAGGGTGATTTGATGGCACATCGTTACCGCTAACATTTTCTCTTGACTGCTCCAGAACCCTCATCTTCTCCTAAGGTATGCATGCCCCGCACCCTTGCTGAACTGCGCAGCCAGCGCTGGTTTGCCGCCACCAATATGCGCGGCTTCGCGCATCGCCAGCGCATGCAGCAGATGGGTCTGCGCCGCCAGGACGTGTTGGAGCGCCCGGTGGTGGCCATCATCAACACTTGGAGCGACCTCTCCCCGTGCCACGCCCACCTGCGTGAGCGCGCCGACGCCGTCAAACGCGGTGTGTTGATGGCCGGTGGTACTCCAATGGAGTTACCCGCATTGAGCCTGGGCGAGGTCATGGTCAAGCCCACCACCATGCTGTATCGCAATTTGCTGGCCATGGAGGTGGAGGAACTGCTGCGCTCGCATCCGGTCGACGGTGTCGTGATCCTGGCGGGCTGCGACAAGACCACGCCAGGCACGCTCATGGGCGCGATCAGCATGGACATACCCACGCTCTTTTGCCCAGCTGGCTCCATGATGAGTGATCGCTACCTCGGTGCTGGCAAACCCGCCCAGGTCATCGGTGCTGGTACGCACACCCGAATGTTTTGGGATGAATACCAGGCCGGCAATATCTGCGACCAAGAATGGGTCACGCTGGAGTCGCACATGACGCGGTCGCCCGGCACCTGTAACGTCATGGGCACCGCCAGCACGATGACCCTGATGGTCGAAGCCATGGGTCTGTCCCTGCCGGGCGCTGCGTCCCTGTTGGCTATGGATGCGGCCCATGTGCGCATGGCCACAGACTGTGGTCAGCGAGTCGTCTCCATGATTTGGGAAGACCTGCGGCCTTCGCAGCTGCTTACGCGGGGGTCGTTTTTAAATGCCGTAGCGGTACAAATGGCTCTTGGCGGTTCAACCAATGCCGCAGTACACATCCTGGCGTTGGCGCGCCGCGCGGGGGTTGCCTTGTCCTTGGCGGACCTTGATGAAATGGGCAGGAAGGTTCCGGTGCTGGCCAATCTGTTCCCCAGCGGTGATCAGCTAATGGAGGATCTCCACTACGCCGGAGGGCTACCGGCCGTGATGAACCGCATACGCCCACATCTGAGCCTTCAGGAGATGACGGTAACGGGCCAGCCCATGGCAGCCGTGATCGAAGGCCGCGAAAGTCGTGACGATGGGGTGATTCGCCCGGTTGAGCAGCCCGTCAGCCAGCATCCTGCCTTGGCTGTTCTGAGGGGCAACTTGGCGCCCGAAGGCGCAGTGATCAAGCCCAGCGCAGCCAGCCCACGCTACTTCCGCCACCGAGGGCGCGCCATCGTATTTGATAACCCTCAGGAGATGGTCGAGCGCTGCGCCGATCCCAACCTGGAATGCACCGTGGACTCTGTCTTGGTGCTGCGAAATGCAGGTCCTGTGGGCGCCCCGGGCATGCCAGAGTGGGGCGGGCTGCCGATCCCGCACAAGCTCTTGCAGCAAGGTGTGCGCGACCTGGTGCGTATTTCTGACGCCCGCATGAGCGGTACCCATTACGGCAGCTGTGTGCTTCATGTCAGCCCGGAGTCGGCTGTTGGTGGACCATTGGCGTTCGTGGAAGAAGGCGACGAGATTGAATTGGACCTGGAATCCCGCAGGCTGCAGCTGCTGGTTTCTGAAGAGGAACTCGAGCGCCGCCGGGCGCGCTGGAAACCAGCACCCTCGCCTCACGTGCGTGGCTATGTCCGCCTCTACCAAGACCATGTGACTCAGGCCCACGAGGGCTGTGACTTCGATTTTCTGCAAGGCCAAGCGCCAAACCCCGAGCCGACCATCTACTGATGGCCATTTCCATTTCAAGCAAGCTACAAGACAGCCTCAAGCCAATAGGCCCTCCCAGGCCTGGCGCACGCCCGGTGCGGCCGCTGCCAGTGCCTGTGACTGCCACCAGGGTAAGCCGTCGAGCGTCCAGACTTCCCCGCCAGCTTCTTGTATCAGCAGCACGCCGACGGCGGCATCCCACGCGCCCATGCCCCGTTCCCAGAACACATCCAGCCGACCAGCGGCCAAGTAGGCCATCTCCAACGCCATGCTGCCTGAACGCCTCACTCCGCCGCAGGCGCGCATTGCCAAGCCCAGCTCCCGAAGGTACTGATCCATGAAGGGCGCGCTCGGTTTGGGAAACACAGTACCGGCCAGCGCCCGCATCAAATCAGTGGTTCGGCTGATCAACATCGCTTGGTCGTTGCACTGCGCACCGCCGCCCTTGGCCGCAGCGAAGCATTCATGCCGTATTGGATCCAGGATGCAGCCAGCCACCGGCTCGCCCGCTTGCACGGCAGCAATTGAAATCGAGTAGTGGGGATAGCCCCGCAGGAAATTGGCACTGCCATCGATCGGGTCGACGACCCACACGATGGCTGAGTCCTCGACAGCGCGCCTGTTGTTGCCGGATACCGCCATGGGATTGAAGGGCTGCTCGTGCCCTTCCTCGCCAAAGAAGCCGTGACCCGGATGACGCAGCGTCACGAGCTGACGCAGGTGTTTCTCGATGGCAGCGTCCAGTTCACTTGACCAATCACCGGGTGCTTTTTCGATCAGGGACGTGCCTGAAGCCCCTGCAATCACACGCTTTTCCAATGCCTGCTGGATCAGGGCGGCTGCGGCACGCGCCAACTCCTCAGCGGTTTGGCGCAGCATCGCAGGCGTGTCGGGCACGCCGGCTGCCTCATCGTGGGGCAGAGACATCAGAGACATAGTCGTGCTGCTGTGTGTAGATGAGCGACGTACGCCACTCTACCGGTCGTTCACCGAATGAATGCGCCAGCCGCTGCACTTCGATCAGCGGCGTGCCGGGCGCAACACCCAAGCGGCGTATCGCTTCGCGTGATGCCAGCACAGCTCTCGCCCGCTCCCGTGCATGCAGCACGGTGATGCCGAACTCGGTTTGGTAAAAGTTGTAGATGGTGCTGCTGCGTTCGAGAAAGCGTTTTTCGTTGAGCCCCTTGAATAGGGTGGCTGATATGACGATGTGGTCGAGGACGACCGCACGGCGTTTGAGGCTCAGCCGGTTTTGGATGACGAATACGGGGTCGCCGGTGCGCAGGCGTAGGGCGTCGGCGGCAGCCTCATCGGCGCGCTGTCGCTCGAAGGAGACGCACTCCACTTCCGGGTACTCGCTGTCAGACGGAATGCCCGCGCCAAACCGCTCCTCGCGCGCCTCTACCCGGAAAAACTGAAACAGGTAGCGGTCGCGTGAGTGCAGGGCCACGAAGGTGCCCTTGCCTTGGCGCCGTACCAGTACCTGCTCCTGCACCAGTTCGTCCACTGCGCGGCGCAGCGTGCCTATGCTCACGCCCAGTTGGCCGGCAATGAGCGTCTCGCTGGGCAACTGGTCTCCGGGTAACCACACCCGTGACTCGATGCACGTCAGCAGCGCGCGTTTGACCTGGAGGTACAGCGATCCTCCGTCTTGACTCAGACGGTCCAAACACTTTGTTCCGGCATCCTGCATAACACTGAGCATATCCATAATCATCCGACTCAATCAAGTCATTTATATGACTTGATTGACGGACAGTTCTGTTCGCATCAAAGTCACGCCCGTTCTATCGCAGAGGAGCAATGATGATTCACTTTGTTTTGCACGACGCCCGGGATACCGTGGCGGTGGTGGTGGTGGAAGGCGTTCGCAGTGGCCAAACCCTCAAGGGCTGGATCATGGACGAAGACCGTATGACCGAAGTGGTGGCCAAGGCCGACATTCCCATCGGCCACAAGGTCGCCCTCAAGGATATGGCCGTAGGTGACACGGTGTGGAAGTACGGGATCGACATGGGTAAGGTGGTGGCTGCAATCACCGCTGGCGAACACGCCCACGTCCACAACATCAAGACCAAGCGCTGGTGATCGCGGCGCTGGCCGCCTCACGCTTCATTCCCTCATTTCCAAGGACCGTATCATGTCTGTGATCTCCAAAGACACCACCTTTATGGGCTACCGCCGTGAAAACGGCCGAGTTGGCGTGCGCAACCACGTCATCATCCTGCCCTTGGACGACCTGTCCAACGCTGCTGCCGAGGCCGTGGCGCACAACATCAAGGGATCTCTGGCCATCCCACACCCTTATGGTCGCCTGCAGTTCGGCGCCGACCTGGACCTCCATTTCCGTACCCTGATCGGTACCGGTTGCAACCCCAATGTGGCTGCGGTGGTCGTCATCGGAATCGAAGATGGCTGGACCAAAAAAGTGGTTGACGGCATCGCAGCCACCGGCAAGCCGGTCTCAGGCTTCGGCATCGAAGGTCATGGAGACCATGCCACCATCATGAAGGCCAGCAAAGTAGCCCGCGAGTACGTGCAGTGGGCCAGCGAAAAGCAGCGTGAGGTGTGCTCGATCAGCGAACTGTGGGTCTCCACCAAATGCGGTGAGAGCGACACCACCAGTGGCTGTGGTGCCAACCCCACCGTGGGCAATGCCTTTGACAAGCTGCACCCACTGGGCAATTACTTGTGCTTCGGTGAAACCAGCGAAATCACCGGTGGCGAGAAGATCGTCGTGGAGCGCTGCAAGACGCCCGAGGTGGCCGAGCAGTTCATGTTCATGTTCAACCGCTACCAGGACATGATCAACCGCCACAAGACCACAGACCTCTCCGAGAGCCAGCCCACCAAGGGCAACATCGCCGGCGGCCTGACCACCATTGAGGAAAAGGCCCTGGGCAACATCCAGAAGATTGGCAAGAAGTGCACGGTTGACGGCGTGATCGACAAGGCCGAGATGCCCACACATCCGGGTCTGTGGTTCATGGACTCTTCGTCTGCGGCAGCCGAAATGGTGACCCTGTGCGCAGCATCAGGCTATGCGGTGCACTTCTTCCCCACTGGTCAGGGCAATGTGATCGGCAACCCGATCCTGCCGGTCATCAAGATTTGCGCCAACCCCCGCACGGTACGACTGATGAGCGAACACGTTGATGTGGACAGCTCGGGCCTGCTGCAGCGCCAGATCACGCTTGACCAAGCTGGCGACAAGCTCTTGGAGTGCATGCTTCGCACGGCTAACGGACGATTGACTGCAGCCGAGGCCCTCGGGCATCGGGAGTTCGTGCTCACCCGTCTGTTTGAGTCGGCTTGATCGGGGGACATGCCAGTGGCACGCATCATCATCACCGAGTTCATGGACCTGCCGTCAGTTCAGCGGCTTCAGGCGGTCCATGAGGTGGTCTACGACCCCAAGCTTGTGGACCAACCGGGTCAGTTGATACTGTTGGCCCGTGATGCTGATGTGCTGGTTGTGCGTAACCGAACCCAGGTGCGAGGGGAGTTGCTGGCTGCGCTTGAGCGCTGCCGCATTGTTGGGCGCCTGGGCGTGGGGCTGGACAATATCGACGTTCATGGGTGCGAAGCACGAGGCATGACGGTGATGCCAGCCACCGGAGCCAACGCACTTTCGGTTGCCGAGTATGTAATCGCCACGGCCATGCTGCTGTTGCGCCGTGCGTATCAGTGCGCTGATGCAGTTGCGCAGGGACAGTGGCCCCGGCAGGCTGCGTCGCAGGGCCTGGAGGCGGACGGCAAAACCCTGGGGCTGGTCGGCTTCGGAGCCATCGGTCAGCTGACAGCGCGGTTGGCACGGGGCCTGGGCCTGAAGATCCAGGCTCATGACCCGATGATGCCCGCCTCGCACCCCGCCTATGCCGAGCAGCAGGCAGCGTGCGTGGACCTGGAAACGCTGCTGGCGACTTCCGATGTGGTGAGCCTGCACGTTCCGCTGGTGGACAGCACTCGGCACCTCATCAACGCGGATCGCTTGGCCCGTATGCGGGCACATGCGGTATTGATCAACACCGCACGAGGCGGTGTCGTGGACGAGCAGGCCGTGGCCGAGGCGCTGCGGGCCCATCGCCTGGGCGGGGCTGCTCTGGATGTCTTCGAGCAGGAGCCTCTGCCAGCCACCCCGCACTTTGCAGGCTGCCCCAACCTGATCCTCACCCCTCACATCGCAGGCGTCAGCACCGAGTCCAATGAACGTGTCAGCAGCTTGATTGCCGAGCGTATCTTGCAGGCGCTTGGCTCCCCATCGGCCTGAGCGGCCCGCATCAATCACTCCTTACTGACCGCCATGACGCGCATCACATTGAAGCAGGCTAGCGAATGGGCTGAGCAGGCGCTGGCGCGTGCTGGTGCCAACCCCGAAATGGCTCGCGCCACGGCGCAGGGCCTGGTCATGGCTGAGGCGCAAGGCTTAGCCTCCCACGGGCTTTCGCGTCTGCCCCAATACACCACCCACCTGCGCAACGGCCGAGCTTTTGGCGGTGCGGTACCCACGGTCACCAAGCGCAAGGGCGCCGCGCTGGTGGTGGATGCAGGATGCGGGCTGGCTTTTGGCGCCTGCAGATTGGCGGTACACGAAGGCATGGCCGTGGCCCGCGAGTTTGGTGTTTGTGTGGTGGGCGTGATCAACAGCCACCACTGCGGGGTGGTGGTAGACCACCTGCGGCCCGCTGCGAAGGCGGGCTTTGTCGCCCTGGGGCTGGCCAATTCACCGGCGGCGATGCCTGCGGCTGGTGGTCTTCATCCCATTTTCGGTACCAACCCAATTGCGGCCGTGTTCCCACGCCGGGATGCCAACCCCTTGATGATCGACCTGTCTCTTTCGGAGGTGGCTCGTGGCAAGTTGATGGTGGCAGCCAAAGAAGGGAGAAGCATTCCCCTGGGCTGGGCACTGGATGCGCAGGGTCAGCCCACCACCGACCCCAAGGCCGGTATGGGGGGCTCGATGTTGCCCGTAGGTGCGGCCAGCAGCAGCAAGGGCGCCATGCTGGCTCTTGTTGTGGAGTTACTGGTAACTGCTGTCATTGGCGCGCAGTTCGGCTTTGAAGCCTCCTCCTTCTTTGTTAATGAAGGCAATCAGCCGCGCATTGGTCAAGCCTTTGTGCTGATCGACCCTGAGGCTTTGGCCGGATCTGCCTCGTATCTCAGCCGCATAGAAGTCCTGATGAGCGAAATGCTGCAGGACCCCGATGTTCGCCTACCTGGCGCGCGGCGTCTGAGCCTTGAGCGCCAAGCTCAGGAGCAGGGGGTCGAAATCCCCGATGCGCTCGCGGAACAGATTCGGCGTCTAGCGAACGCCTGACCCGCGCAATTCACGGTGACCGGTCCTCTGAACCACAGCTTGCAGCGCCTGAGCCGCGGGGTGTTGGCTTGTTTGGTGGTGGCCGCGGCGGCCACGTTCCTATCGCATCAGTTTGGAGGCCCCCAACTGCTTTACGCACTGCTGTTGGGTATGAGCCTGCACTTTCTGGCCGCCAACGCTCAGGTGGCGCCTGGGCTGGACTTCTGCAGTCGAACCGTGCTGCGTATCGGGGTGGCCCTGTTGGGCGCTCGCATCACCATCGAACATGCCGCGAACCTGGGCTGGGCCACGCTGGGTTTCATCGTATTGGCCGTCTTTTTGACGATGGCCAGCGGCGTGATGCTGGCCCGCCGGATGGGCTGGCAACGTGACGTCGGTCTCCTGACTGGGGGCGCGGTCGCGATTTGCGGTGTGTCCGCAGCCATGGCGATCGCCGCCACATTGCCACCCACCCGCGAGAATCAGCGCTTCACCCTTCTGGTGGTGGTGGGCGTGACCGTTCTGTCAACGGTCACCATGGTTCTGTACCCATTTGCGCTCAAGGCCTTGGCTGTGGCGCGCAGTGAAGCGGGTATCTTTTTGGGCGGCACGATTCACGATGTGGCGCAAGTGGTGGCCGCCGGCACCCTCATCGGCCCTGAGGCCGCGGATACCGCCACCTTGGTCAAGCTGTGCCGCGTTTTGTTGCTGATGCCCGTGGTGGTCGCTGTGGCGTGGCTTGTGCATAACTCGCAGCCGTCAGTAGAAGAGGGGTCGTCTGCGCAACCGGTTACCCCGCTGGTTCCGGGCTTCTTGGCGGCCTTCGCTGCCTTGATGGCCGTGGGCAGCTTGGGCTGGATTCCCCCGCCTGTGGTGGAGGTGTCCAGCAGTATTTCGCGTTGGGCCTTGGTAGTGGCGATTGCCGCAGCCGGCATCAGAACGTCACTGGGTGAGCTCTGTTCGCTGGGATGGCGGCCCTCAGTGTTGTTGGTGGGCGAGACCCTCTTCCTGGCCCTACTATTCGCTGCCTATATCGCAGTTGGTCAGTTTTGATATGGCGCCGGAAAGAAGCGAAAAATCGCAGACACGAAAGACTTATCCACAACCGAGTAGCCCGAACATCCATCGAAGCAGCAGCTTGGTATTCGACGCGATCACGGCTCAGTTGTGCAGATGGATCAACAGGCGGCATCTGGACCAACCAGATCGATCTAGTCGCCGCGCACTGGCGGCACACGGGCGCCCGATAAGGTGCAGGCCACCTGGCATGTGGCGATGCATCCGGGCAAGCGCAAGGCCCTGGCCGATGACGCGCACGGGCGGGTGCTGGAGAGACTCGAAAAGCTCAAGGAAAGCGTGCGGGCCAGGGTGGAGCATGCGTTTCACGTGGTCAAGAATCTCTTCAAGATGCGCAAGGTTCGCTACCGTGGCTTGGCCAAGAACACCGCGCAGCTCTACACGCTCTTTGGGATGGCCAATCTGGTGCTGGTCAAGCGTCGACTT
>VGHB01000024.1 GCA_016868355.1 Betaproteobacteria bacterium
TGTATTTGCAAAACGCATCCATTACCCCCGCTTTCGGAGCCGCAAAATGACCGTCTCCCGCCGATACCTCCTCACCCGAGCCGGGCTGGCCGCCTTGGGCGGATTGACCGCTTCCGTTGCCCCCTTAAGCAGCGTGCAGGCAGCCGATTACAAGGCGGTGGTGGTGGTGTTTCTCTCGGGCGGCCACGATGGAAACAACATCTTGGTGCCCACCAACGGCGCCTATGGCGACTATCAGAAGTCCCGGCCCGTTTTGGCGCACGCACGTGACAGCCTGGTGCCGCTGTCCGGCACGCACATCAGCCACACCTTTGGCCTGGCGCCATCTGCACGGGCTTTCGCTGAATTATTTGAGGCCAAGCGGCTGGCGGTGGTGGCCAATGTGGGCGCATTGGTCCAGCCCACAACGATCGCGCAAATCCGCAACAACACCGCCAAGCTGCCCCCCTTCCTGGGTTCACACACCGAGCAAGAACAGTGGGTGCAGGGCTGGATGGGGGCCGAGGACCTCAGTGGGTGGGGCGGTCGCATGATGGACCAGTTCACTGCGGAATTCCGCAACAAACAGCCCCTGGTGGCCTTGGCCCGTGATTACACAGCAGTGATCGGCAACTCAACGCCCTTGAGCTTGGCCGACAGCAATGGTGGCGCGAACTGGGGGCCGGCACCCGTCGACGACCCCACACATGCCCTTACGCAGCGCTTGATCGCCTTGTCCCGCCTGCAGTCGGGCAACGTGTATGAAGCCGAGGTTTCACGCAGCATGCGCTCGGCTTTGTTGGACGCGGTGGAATTTGCTCGTGGCAAGGCCAAAGGGCCCAACCCCACCGGCAACTTTGTTGATGTTCAGTTCTCCAGCGTGGTTCGTGACCTTCAGTTCCTGGCACGCCACATCCCCTACAGCAAGGCCACGGGCGCGCGGCGCCAGATCTATCTGATACAGGATGGCGGATACGACACGCACACCGGCCAACTGGACACGGGCGAAACCAACCCCGGTCTGGATTTGCGCCTCCAGGCGGTTGCGCGCAGTGTGTCGGCCTTTGACAAATCTTTGATCGATGCAGGCTTGGATGGGCAGGTCTTGACCGTGGTGATGAGTGAGTTCGGCCGTACCTTGGACCCCGCCGCCGGCGCCGGGTCTGACCATGCCTGGGGCAACCACTGGTTTGTGGTGGGCGGCCCGGTCCGGGGTGGTGTGGTGTACGGGAATTCGTTCCCCTTGCTGGTTACCGGCGGCGCAGACGACGCCTTCAATTGGAATCCTCAACGCGGGCAGTGGGTGCCGCAGTTCTCCTCCGATCAGTTCATGGCCGACATCGGCCGGTGGATGGGCCTGACAGCCGCCCAGGTGGGGGCGGCCATGCCCAACCTGGCGAACTTCAGCAAGCAAACCATCGGCTACTTGTGAGGGCAAAATGGCTGATCTGAAAGGCACCAGCGGGCGCGACGTCTTCGTCATCACGGGTGCCGGAGACCATTACGACGGGCTCGAGGGCGATGACGAAATCACCATAAAGGCCGATGGGGCTACTGCAATAGGTGGCCCAGGAAACGACACCATCATCGTTGACCCTTCCATCCGCCCGTTGAACGCCACGGTCTGGTATTGGTCCTCTCCAAAACCAATCCTGGTGGACATGCAGGCAGGTTACGCCTTGGATGGCTTCGGTGGGCGCGACACGCTGGTCAATGTTCGAGTGGTCCACGGATTCAAGCAACCTGGTGACCAGGGTTTTGGCACGAACGATGCCGATGGGTTCTGGCTGGGACCTTGGAAAAACCAGAAGTCAGGCTCGATCCAGATCGACGGTCGTGGAGGGTCAGACACCGTCACCATAAGCTGGGCAAGTGCTGATGCGGCTTATGGGCAGTTGGTTGTCAACGTCAGTCCAGACAGGCGGCTCATCCGCGCTTGGCATGAAAACTCACCCGGATTTGTTTACGAGTTACGAAACATCGAGGTACTCAACGTTTACGACTTTTCGACGAATCGCGGGTATTCGATCGACCTTGACAGCCGTATTTCATACTCCGAGGCGGGTCAGCAGATTTTGCTGAGAGGGGCCGCAGGGTGGCAGACCGCCTCGCCCGGCACGGCGCAAACCGTCACTTACTCCTTTCTCACCGAGCGGCCCAGTTCTGGCGCAGAGGGTGGAACGGGCTTTACCGCTTTCAGTACCGAACTGCAGCAGGTGGTGCGCTCTATCCTGTCCAAGCTGGCTTCACAGATCGGCATCACGTTTGTTGAGTCCCCTGGCGCTCAGGCGCAGATGCGTTTTGGCATCAACCAGCAAAGCGACACGAGGGGCTACTCCTTTTTGCCCGACTTCTTCCGCAACGACCCCAAGGCCGGCGATGTGTGGCTGGACGTGGAGACGGCCACCCTGCTCAAGCCCGGTCAAGAGGGCTACTTCGTGCTGTTGCACGAGATCGGCCACGCCTTAGGCCTGCAGCATCCTCTGGACCAAACCGACACCTCGGGTGCCACGGTCTTGCTGCCCCAGTTGTGGTCACTGGCCAATACCATCATGATCCAGCAGCCCGACGCTTTGGTCACGGCTGCGTGGCCTTCTTGGTTTGGAGGGTTCGACATCTCAGCTTTGCGCTACCTGTACGGCAAGCGAATGTCCGCTGCCGGAGATGATCGCTACACCATGGCCCAGATCATGGACTCCAACGGGGTGTTGGCCATCGTGGACGATGGCGGCTCCGATTGGCTGGATGCTTCCGGGTCAACGGTTGCGGTTTCCATTGACTTGCGTGCCGGCAAATCCAGTTCCATCGGTGCAGGCACCGACGGCGTACCCTGGCGTGACAATGTGAGCTTGGCTGTCGGCACCGAGATCGAAAACGCCATGGGCTCTCGAGGTGATGACCTGCTGATCGGAAACGACCTGGCCAATGTGCTTGTGAGCACCGGAGGCAATGACATCATCGATGGACTGGCAGGCCTGGACGCCGCCGTGCTCAAGGGCAAGCGTGGTGCATGGGTGGTGGACACTCCCTGGGCTGGAACCCGTTTCGCCGTTGCTGCGGATGGGTCCGGCGGTGCGGTCGAGATGCGCAACATCGAGCGCATTCGCTTTGACGACGCTGCCATCGCCTTCGACTTGGGCAAGGCAGATGCCGCCGGTCAGGCGTTGCTGCTTATCGGGGCGGTGATTGGCCGTGACGCCATGTTGTCCAAGCAGGCCTTGATGGGGCAGGTGATTGGATTCATGGATCAGGGCTTTACCCTGCAACAGTTGGCTGGGGCCGTCATGCGCCTCCCGATCTGGGGCGGCGTGCTCACCCCGACCGATAGCGCCCAAGACATTGCCAGACACCTCTTGCGGCAAACCTCAGGCAAAGAACCCACTGCAGCCGAATTGGCAGTTGCGGTCAATACCTTGAATACACAGGCTCAGGGCACCCTTTTGGCCAATTTGGCTATCAGTGACGCCAACGTCACCCTCATCAACTTGGTGGGGCTTGCCAGCACAGGGTTTGAATACCCAACGGGCGGCTGAGGGCAGCTTAGCCGCGGGCCTCTTCCAGCGCCTTGCGCATCTTCCTCATCGCCGCCACTTCAATCTGGCGGATGCGCTCGGCGCTCACGCCGTATTCGGCAGCAAGGTCGTGCAGCGTCATGCCACCGCTGGCGTCGTCGTTGACCTTGAGCCAACGCTCCTCCACGATGCGGCGGCTGCGTGCATCCAACACGGTCAATGCACGGGTGATGCCGTCGCCCGAGAGTTCATCGCGGCTGCGGCTTTCCAACACACGGGTGGGCTCGTGGGTGTCGTCGGCCAGGTAGGCAATGGGTGCCACCACCTCGTCGCTGTCATCGGTCTGCGGCTCCAGCGGCACTTCGCCGCCTGACAGGCGCATCTCCATCTCCAGCACGTCTTCGGGCTTGACCTGCAGATCGCGGGCAATGGCTTGCACCTGCGAGTCGCTCAGGGTGTTACGGTAGGTGGCGCCGTCGGTCTCAGAAGCATCTTGCTTGAACCCCTGTTTCATGGAGCGCAAGTTGAAGAACAGCTTGCGCTGAGCCTTGGTGGTGGCCACCTTCACCAAACGCCAGTTCTTCAGAATGTAATCGTGGATCTCAGCCTTGATCCAGTGCATGGCGTAGCTCACCAAGCGCACACCCTGTTCGGGGTCGTAGCGCTTGACGGCCTTCATCAGGCCCACATTGCCTTCTTGGATCAGGTCGCCCTGGGGCAGGCCGTAGCCCAGGTACTGGCGCGACAAGCTCACCACCAGGCGCAGGTGCGACAGCACCAAACGGCCGGCGGCCTGCAGGTCGCCTTCGTCGCGCAGCTTGCGGGCAAGCTCCAGTTCTTCCTCCTGCGTCAGCAGGGGCAGGCGGTTGACGGCCGAGATGTAGGCATCCAAATTGCCCAGCGAGGGCACCATAGCCCAAGGGTCGCGCAAGGCCAGCGCGCGGGGGTTGCTCAGGGTCATCGACGCATCGGACACGGAGTTTCTCCTTTACACTTCCTATGTTAGCACTCTTTGAAATCGAGTGCTAAGCGGCAAGCACGGAGCCCGTGCCACCCGTAAAGTGAGTGACCGCTATCGAGATATGGGTCTCAAAATCAATCCATAACACCGATCAGACGTTGAACAGGAAGTTCATCACATCGCCGTCCTTGACGGTGTATTCCTTACCTTCGGCGCGCATCTTGCCCGCGTCCCTGGCGCCGCCTTCGCCCTTGCAGGCGATGTAGTCGTCAAAGGCAATGGTCTGGGCCCGGATGAAACCGCGCTCGAAATCGGTGTGGATCACGCCGGCGGCTTGCGGGGCAGTGGCCCCGATGGGTACGGTCCAGGCGCGCACCTCCTTCACACCAGCGGTGAAGTAGGTTTGCAGGCCCAGCAGCTTGAAGCCGGCCCGGATCAGGCGGTTGAGGCCCGGCTCGTCCTGGCCCATCTCGCCCAGGAACAGGTTGCGGTCTTCATCGCTCATGTCGGCCAGGTCGGCCTCGGTCTTGGCGCAGATGGCCACCACCGGTGCATTTTGCTGGGCGGCGTAGTCCTTCAGGTGGTTCAGAAAGGGGTTGTTCTCAAATCCGTCTTCGCTCACATTGCCCACAAACATCGTCGGCTTGGCGGTGATCAGGCACAGCGGCTTGAGCACGGCGCGCTCTTCCTTGCTGAAGTCGATGCTGCGCACCGGTCGGCCTTCGTTGAGTGTGGCCTCGCACTTCTTCAGCACCTCCACCAAGCGCAGGGCTTCCTTGTCGCCTCCGGCCTTGGCCACCTTGGTGTAGCGCTGCAGGCCCTTTTCCACCGTGCCCAGGTCGGCTAGGCACAACTCGGTCTGAATGACTTCGATGTCGGCGATGGGGTCGACCTTGCCGGCCACGTGAATCACATTGGGGTCTTCGAAGCAGCGCACCACGTTGACGATGGCATTGGTTTCGCGGATGTGCGAAAGGAACTGGTTGCCCAGGCCTTCACCCTTTGAAGCGCCCGCCACCAAGCCCGCGATGTCTACGAACTCCACGATGGCCGGCACGGTCTTCTCGGGCTTGACGATGCCAGCCAGTTGCCCCAGGCGCGGGTCGGGCACCTCCACCACCCCCACATTGGGCTCGATGGTGCAAAAAGGGTAGTTCTCGGCCGCAATGCCGGCCTTGGTCAGGGCGTTGAAAAGGGTGGACTTGCCGACGTTGGGCAGCCCGACGATGCCGCACTGGAGGCTCATGGGAAATCCTGTTGGGTGGGGGACTGCAGCAAGTGATCGATTCTAGGTGCGCCGCAGCTTGAGCCCCAGGGCCAAGGCGCTGCCGCCCAGGGCCAGCAGCACCCCCGCCACGGTCCAAACGGTGGGCTCGAAGCCTTCCAAGGCGGTGCTCACCACCAGGGCCAAGACAGGCGTGGCCACACCAACCATCGACGCTGGGCCCGGGCCCACACGCTGCTGCAGGGCCAAAAAGCAGGCGAAGGCTACGGCCGAACCGGCCAAGGACAGGTACAGGAGCGACACCCACCAGGCGTTGCTCAGCGGCCAGGGCATGGCCACCCCTTGCGCCAAGGCCATCGCCGTGGTGAGCAAGGCGCCGGCCCCCATGCCCCAGGCCATGGTGCTCCAAAACGGCAGCCCCAGGGCGCGGTTGCGTGAGCTGGCCAGGCTGCCCACGCTGGACAGCAGCACTGCCCCGATGGTGAACAGCAAACCCAGGCCGCCGCTGCCTGCGGCATCTGCACGCGCCAATTCAGGCGCAAAGATCATGGCCACCCCGGCCCCACCCAGTGCGCCGCCGGCCAACAGGCGCGGCGTCAAGGGCGTCTTCCAGATCAGGTGCGAGGCCACGCCGTTGAGGATGGGCGACAGGCTGTAGCCAACGGCCACCAGCCCCGAGGGCACATGGTGTTCGGCCTCGTACACACACAGGTAGGACAAGCTGTACATGAACAGCCCTTGGAATGCGGCCAGCGCGAGGCCGCGCGGGCCGATCCAAAGCCCCTCGCGCCGGGCGGCTGCCACCAGGGCGCACAACGCCCCGGCCAAGGCGAAGCGCAGGGCCACGCCCCACACCACCGGCGCCTCGGCAATCTGGTAGACGATGGCATGCCAGGTGGTTCCCCACATCAGCACGGCCAGGGCAAAGAGCTGCCAGGTCGACAGCCGCGTTGGCAGTCTGTTGGCCAGGTTGTCGTACAGGCGGTGGACCAGGCGCAAGGGCGTGCGCTCGCCCCGGTTCAGATGTCCGCCTCGGCGCGCACGGTGTCGCCCACGCGCAGGGTGTAGCCCGCGCCACGCACCACGACCGCATTCATGCCAAAGGCCACCGCGCCACCCAGGCGTTCGTGGCTGCGGTATCCGCGCAACACATCGCTGATGTGGGACTGGCGGGCCCCCGAGGCGGGCTCGACATCGGGGATGGGGCAACGCGGGCAGGGCTTGGTCAGGGCAATTTCCACCAGGCCACTGGCGGTGTCGATGTGCAGCTGGCGCATCTGATCCTCACCGTGCGGTGTGTCCACCCCCGCCAACACAATATTGGGCCGAAAACGTTCCAGGCCCACCGCTTCGTGGCCGGCCGCCTGAAGGCGGCGGTTGAACTCATCCATGGACGCTTCGCTCAGCACCAAGAGCGGAAAGCCATCGCTGAACGCGTTAAGGGCCTGCGTGCCGGCGCTGTAGCGCTCCTCTGACAGGCGCCGGGCTTCGCTGTCATAGGCCGCCAGGCGTAGGCCTTTGACGCCCAGAAAGTCGCGGCACCACTGCGCGGCCAGGTCGCCCATGTCGAAGGCCGGCATGGCATCGTTCCACACCCGCACCCGCAATTCGCCTTCGGCGCCATCCAGCCGCAGGTGCAGGGGCAGCATGCCAGGTGCGCGCAGCACCAGCTCGCTGTGGCGCAGCTCGGGCTTGATCAACACCATCTTGGGCAGTTCGCGTTGGCTGACAAATTCACCGTCGACATCCACCACCATCCACTCACGGTCGTATTGCAGGCCGGTTTCGCCGATGGTGGCCTGCTGCACGGGCAGGCTGGCGCCCGATTTCAGGGGGTGCAGAAACAGGCCGGCAACGGTCACAGCAGATTCAAGGCTCATGGCTTACGGTGGGTTGGCAAAACAAATGGCATTGTCCGGCCTGAACCGCAAGGCCGACCAAGGCAGCCGACAATAGCGGCATGTCAAACAATGGAATGGAAACGGCGCCAGGCACAGCAGGGACGCAAGCGCCCCGCGTGGTGGTGCGTGGCGACGGGCTGGTGGCTGCGGCGGCGGCCCTGGCTTTGGCGCGGCTGGGCCTTTCGGTTCAGCTGCAGGGCATGTCGCCGCAGAAGGCCTTGGCAAGTGCCGGTGAGCCCCAGGACGATGTGCGCACCTACGCGCTCAATGCCGCCTCGCGCGCGCTGCTGCAGCAGCTTAAGGTGTGGGAAGCCCTGCCGACCCATGCGGTGTGTGCGGTGCTGGACATGCACATTCAGGGTGACGAGGGCGCACAGCTGGAGTTTTCTGCATGGCAGCAGGGCACCGAAGCACTGGCTTGGATCGTGGACGCCGCGGCCTTGGCAGCGGTGATGCGCCAGGCGCTTCGCTATGCGCCCCACATTGAAATCAGCACCGACATGCCGGACTTGTCGGTACCCCAGGGATTGGGCCCTGCGCGTCCCCCGCGCGAGCTGCTGCTGTTATGCGAAGGCAAGGATTCACAGGCCCGCGCGGCCCTGGGCGTGCATTTCGAAAAACAAGCCTACGGCCATCAGGCCTTGGCCACCCGCGTGGTGTGCGAGCAGCCCCACGGTGGTGTGGCCTCGCAGTGGTTTGGTCAGCCCGATGTGCTGGCCTTGCTGCCCCTCAACCAACCCCATGAGGGGCAGGGCTATGGAGTGGTGTGGTCGATGCCAGCCGAAAAGGCCCAGGCGCTGATGGTGGCCGATGAAGCCGCATTCGAGCAGGCCCTGATGCAGGCCACCGGTGGGCAGTGCGGGCCTTTGCGCTTGGCTGGCCCGCGGCGCAGTTGGCCCTTGATGCTCGGCCGCGCCGACCGCGTTCACGGGCCAGGCTGGATGCTCCTGGGCGACTGCGCCCATGTGGTGCACCCGCTGGCCGGTCAGGGCTTAAACCTGGGCTTGGCCGATGTGGCCACTTTGGCCCGCGTGATGGCCGAGCGGGAAACCTGGCGTGAACTGGGCGACGAGAAGCTGTTGGCGCGCGCCGCACGCGAACGCCTGGCCCCAACCCTTGCAATGGCGGGCCTGACCGATGGGCTGTGGCACCTGTTTGCCCACCCCAACCCTTGGGTGCGCAGCATGCGCAACCGTGGCATGAGCCTGCTCAACCAACTGCCGCTGGTCAAGCGGGGCCTGACCCGGCGCGCGATGGGCCTGTCGGTGGCCGCGGCGCTGGGCCTGCCGGGATGGATAGGGCTGGGTGTGCCCACACCCGCCCTGGCGCAGCCTGGTGCAGGCCTCTTGGGCGCGCCCAGTGCATCCACCGGCAGCGCCAGCCCGAACACACCATCTCGTGAGGAAGCCGCCATACGCAAGGCCTTGAGCGAACGCATGCCCAGCCTGCCCAAGCCCGACGAGGTGCAGCGCGCCCCAATGCCGGGCCTGTGGGAATTGCGTTTTGGCAACGAGATCCTCTACACCGACGACAAGGGCGACTTCCTGATTTCAGGGCCCATCATCGAAACCCGAAGCCGCAAAGACCTCACCGCCGAGCGCATCGACAAGCTCACCGCCGTGCAGTTCGCGACCTTGCCCTTCAAAGACGCCATCGCCATCAAGCAGGGCACCGGTGCGCGGCGTTTGGTGGTGTTTTCCGACCCGAACTGCGGCTTTTGCAAGCGCTACGAGCGTGAACTGCTCAACCTCAAAGACGTCACCCTGTACACCTTCCTGTACCCCATTCTGGGCAAAGACTCGCAAGACAAGTCGCGCAACATCTGGTGCGCGGCAGACCCGGCCAAAGCCTGGCGTGATTGGATGGTCGACGGCCGCCCGCCACCGCCGGCTGCTGCCCGCTGCGATGCCTCCGCACTGGATCGCAACACCGCACTGGGCCAACGGCATCGGGTGGAAAGCACGCCCACCAGTGTGTTGGAAGACGGCACCCGCCGCAGCGGGGCCTTCTCCGGGCCTGAAGTCGAACGCCTGATTCAATCTGCCAAGCCCGCCAAGTCATGAACACCCCTGCCTTGCCGCCTGCTCTGGTGCCCCTCGACCCACCCCCCATGGCCTGGCGCCTGGGCTATGCCGGCTTGATTCCATTCGCGTTGGGCGCTGTCCTGGTGTGGTTGGTTGCGGGTGAAGCCCACCCTTATGTGGCCGCTGCCCTGTCGGCTTATGGCGCGGTCATCGTCAGCTTCCTGGGCGGCATTCACTGGGGCCATGTGATGCGGCAGTCGGCTCAGGCTACCCAAAGCCCCGCTTCAGCCGATTCCACCTTGGTGTGGGGCGTGATGCCCTCGCTGGTGGCGTGGCTGGGGGTGCTCATGCGACCCTATGCGGGCCTTTTTGTCTTGGGCTTGGCCATCATCGGGTGCTACCTCGTGGACCGGCGCCGCTACACCGCCTTGGGTTTGCAGGCCTGGATGACGCTGCGTTTTCGGCTCACCGCCGTGGCCAGCCTGTGCTGCTTCTTGGGGGCCGCCGGCTCATGAAGGCCCGGCATCCGCCCCCAAGTGCCCAGCCCGCACCGGTGCACTACCGAATCGATGCCTCGGGCACCCACACCCACACCTATCGCGTGACCCTGACCATCGACCAGCCCAGCGCCAGCCAGGTGCTGAGCCTGCCGGTGTGGATTGCCGGCAGCTACATGGTGCGTGAATTCGGGCGCCACCTCAGCGGCTTTAGTGCCATGCAGGGGCGCGCGGCGCGCACAGTGCAGCAGCTGAACAAAACCACCTGGCAAATCGCCTGCAGCGGCGGTGCCGCGCTGGTGCTGCAGTACGAGATCTATGCCTACGACATCTCGGTGCGCACCGCCTTCCTGTCCAGCGAACGCGGCTTTTTCAACAACACCAGCCTGTGCCTGCGGGTGCACGGGCGCGAGGCTTGGGCTCATCAGCTGAGCCTGGTGGGCCTGCCCCGCGGCTGGGAGGTAGCCACAGCCATGGCCCGTGCCACCATCACCGGCAAGCCCAGCCGCAGCAGCAGTCCGCAAGGCCTGCACTTTGAAGCCGCCGACTACGATGAACTGGTCGACCATCCCTTTGAGATTGGCCCTTTCTGGCGTGGCCATTTCAAAGCCCAGGGCGTGGAGCATGAGTTTGTGGTGGCCGGCGCTTGGCCTGGCTTCGATGGCCAGCGGCTCTTACGCGACTCGCAGCGCATCTGTGAAGAACACATCCGCTTCTGGCACGGCGCCCGCGGCAGGCCACCGTTTAAAAAGTATGTGTTCGTGCTCAATACAGTCGACGACGGCTACGGTGGGCTTGAACACCGCGCCAGCACTGCCCTGATAGCCGCCCGCAAAGACCTGCCGCGCGTGGGCGAAGCCGGCCAAAGCGATGGCTACCTCACCTTGTTGGGGCTGATCAGCCACGAGTACTTCCACACCTGGAACGTCAAGCGCTTGAAGCCCGCTGAGCTGTGCCGCATCGACCACACGCAGGAGAACTACACCGAGCTCTTGTGGTTCTTCGAAGGCTTTACCTCTTACTTCGACGACCTGGCCCTGGTGCGTTGCGGGCTGATCGATGGCGCGCGCTACGCCAAGCTCCTGGCCAAGGCGGCTACCTCGGTGCAGTCCATGCCGGGGCGGCGGGTGCAAAGCGTGGCGCAGGCCAGCTTTGATGCCTGGAACAAGTACTACCGCCAAGACGAGAATACCCCCAACGCCACCATCAACTACTACACCAAGGGTTCGCAGGTGGCCCTGTGCCTGGACCTCACCCTGCGCCGGGAAGGTCGCGGCAGTTTGGATGCGGTGATGCGACGCCTGTGGGCTTTGGGTGCTGAACGCGGTTCGCGTCTGGGCTTGGGTTTGGGCTCAAGCTCGGCACATGGTGCGCGTGGGGCATCGCACGGTGCCGCTGCGGCCCCGGCTGTGTTGTCGGCTAAGCGCGACCCAGGCGATATCGGTATCACCGAAGTCGACATTGCGCAGGCGCTGTTTGACGTGGGCGGGCGTTCCTTCGAAGCCGAGCTGAAAGCATGGGTGCATGGCACCGGCGAATTGCCGGTGGCCGATTTGTTGCCCACGGTGGGTCTGATGCAAAGCAGCGAGGCCGAGCGCCTGTCGGCGGCTTGGGGCTTGCGTTTGAGCGAAGGCCCGGTCACCGGCTGTGTGGTGCGCCAGGTGCTGCGCGGCAGCGTGGCCGAAGCTGCGGGCCTGTGTGCCGGGGACGAAATCCTGGCGGTGCAGGGTTGGCGGGTGCGCCGGCTCGACGATGCCGCGCAATGGTTGGGCGCGTCAGGCGCTTCAAAGGCTGCATCCACGGCCAAGATTGATGTGCTGGTAAACCGAGACCAGCGCGTCCTGACACTGGGGCTGCAGCCTGACGCCCAGGCCACCCGCCTGCCCACCTTGCAGTGGGCCTTGCATGACTCGGCTTTAGCGGCCGACGCAGCCTGCGCCGAACGTCGCTGCGCCTGGTTGAGCGCCAGCGCTTAATGGGGACTTGGCTGTCACGGGGCAGGGGTGGCTTGAAGCCCCGCAGCACGGCCCGTCGCTGGTGGGCGGTGGCCCTGGTGGCGGTGGTGGTGCTCCTGCATGCCTGGGTGGGGCGCCAGTTTGCGCTGACGATGGCCGCATGGCATGAACAGGGCACCGCCCTGGTGCCGGTCGACGTGGTGGTGCAGGGGGCCCTTCAGCCGGTTGAGCCGGTGCGCGAGCGCCGGGCTGCCCCACCTCCAACCGAGGTGGCGGTTGGCCCCGTCACCGACGGCAGCGCGGCCACGGACTTGCAGCCCGTCGCTGGGCCCGAACCGGCTACCGCGGCGGCCACCGCCGAGCCGCCACCGCCACCGCCGGCTGATGCGCCGTCGGTTACACCCGAAGCCGCGCCGGGGCCCCCGCCTGCCGCCCCCCCAGATCCCTGGCCACCGTCCACCCGCATCCGCTACAGCCTCAAAGGCTTCTTTCGCGGCGAGTTCAGTGGTTCTGCCCAGGTGCTGTGGCTGCGCGACGGCGACCGCTACCGGGTGGAGATGGAAGTCCTGATTGGCTCGCGGTTGGCGCCGCTGGTGCTGCGCAAGGTCTACAGCGAAGGCCGCTTGGGCCCCGAGGGCCTGGTGCCCAAGCGATATGAAGAGGACACCCGGGTCCTGTTTTCCCGTGCGCGGCGCTTGACCATGAGCTTCGAGCCGGGTGAAGCCGGCAGGCCCGGCTCGGTGTTGCTGCCCGACGGCAGCCGCCGGCCTGCACCGGCCGGCACGCAGGACTCAGCCAGCCAGTTTGTGCAGCTGGCCTGGCTGTTCGGCACCAACCCCACCCCTGTTCAAGCCGGCGACAAGGTGAGCTTTACGCTGGCCTTGTCCCGCCGTTCTGATTTGTGGAGCTATGTGGTGGGCGAGCCGGTCACGGTAGACACGCCCGCCGGCCCGGTGCAAACCATCCATGCCAAACCCCAGCGCGAACTCGACCCCTGGCGGCGCGACCTCCTTGCCGAGGTGTGGTTCGCCCCGGCCTTGCAGTACCTGCCGGTGCGCATGCAGGTGCTGGTGGACGCCGAAACCTATGCCCTGATGGTGATGGAAGGCCTGCCTGAGCTTGTGAAGCAGCCCTTGCCAAGTTCGCCTGTTGCGCCGCCTAATCCATCTGAAGCACCTGCCTCACCTGCCTCACCTGCCTCACCTGCTGCACCCGCTGCACCGCCTGTGCCCACCGATAGACTTGGGGACATCACCTCGACCAACCCACCACCCTCGGCACCGCCGTCCAACCCATGAGCTACGAGACCATCCTCACCGAAATCCGCGGCACGTCTGACCTCAAGACGGGCGTGATCACCCTGAACCGTCTCAAGGCGATGAATGCGTTGAACGACCAACTCATGGACGAGCTGGGCCAGGCGCTGGCGGCCTTTGACCGCGACGAAGCCATCGGCTGCATCATCCTCACCGGCAGCGAGAAGGCCTTTGCCGCCGGCGCTGATATTGCCGCCATGAAGGACTACGATTTCCAGAAGGTCTACAGCAGCAACTACATCAGCCGCAACTGGGAAACCATCCGCAGCGTGCGCAAGCCGGTGATCGCGGTGGTGCAAGGCGTGGCCCTGGGCGGTGGCTGCGAATTGGCCATGATGTGCGACATGATCTTTGCCGCCGACAACGCCAAGTTCGGCCAGCCCGAAATCACCATTGGCGTGATTGCCGGCGCCGGCGGCACCCAGCGCCTGCCCCGCACCGTGGGCAAGGCCAAGGCCATGGACATGCTGCTCACCAATCGATGGATGGACGCTGCCGAAGCCGAACGCTGCGGCCTGGTCTCGCGCGTGCTGCCGGCCGATCAAGTCATGAACGAAGCCTTGGCTGCGGCCGACAAGATCTGCAGCTTTGGTCGCTTGGCCGTCATGGCTACCAAGGAAGCGGTGAACGCGACCTTCGAATCATCCCTCTCCGAAGGCCTGCACATCGAGCGGCGCTTGTTTCATGCCATGTTCGGCACCGCCGATCAGCGCGAAGGCATGGACGCCTTCGTCAATAAGCGCAAACCCAGTTTCAACCGCTAAAAAATAACTCCGACCCCACTTTTTATTCGCGCCGCAGCGCTGGGAACAACACCACATCGCGGATAGAGGGCGAGTCGGTCAGCAGCATCACCAAACGGTCGATGCCGATGCCGCAGCCGCCGGTGGGGGGCATACCGTATTCAAGTGATCGCAGGAAGTCCTGGTCGAAGTACATCGCCTCTTCGTCGCCGGCTTCTTTGTTGGCCACCTGCGCGTGAAAGCGCGCGGCCTGGTCTTCGGCGTCGTTGAGCTCTGAGAAGCCATTGGCGATTTCGCGCCCGGTCATGTAGAGCTCAAATCGCTCGGTGCGGGTGGGGTCGGCGTCTGCGGCGCGGGCCAAGGGGCTGACCTCCACCGGGTGGTCCACGATGAAGGTGGGCTCCCACAGGTGCTGCTCCACCTGCTCCTCAAACACACCGAATTGCAACTGCGCCAGGTTCCAGTGCGCTGGCGGCGCCTTGCCCAGCTTCTTGAGCTCTTCGGCCAAGCGGTGGGCGTCGTCGATATGCGCCGTACCAATCTGCGGCAGATGCCGCACGATGGCCTCGCGTATCGACAGGCGCACAAAAGGCTTGTTCAGGCTCACCTCGCGGCCGTTGTACTGCAGCACCGCGCTGCCTGTGGCCTGCCGCGCGGCGTGGCGCAACACCTGCTCGGTGTAGTCCATCACATCGTGGTAGTTCCAATACGCCGCGTAGAACTCCATCATCGTGAATTCGGGGTTGTGCCGAACGCTGATGCCTTCGTTGCGGAAGTTACGGTTGATCTCGAACACCCGCTCAAAGCCGCCCACCACCAAGCGCTTCAAATAAAGCTCGGGGGCAATACGCAGGAACATTTCCTGGTCCAGCGCGTTGTGGTGCGTCACGAAAGGCTTGGCATTGGCGCCACCCGGAATCGGGTGCAGCATCGGCGTTTCCACTTCCAAGAAGCCGTGCTCCACCATGAAGTGGCGAATCGAAGACACCGCCTTGCTGCGCGCCACAAAGCGCGCACGGGCCTGCTCGTCGGTGATCAGGTCCACATAGCGCTGGCGGTACTTCTGTTCCTGGTCGCTCATGCCGTGGAACTTGTCGGGCAGCGGGCGCAGGCTCTTGGTCAACAGCCGAATGCGGGTGGCCTTGACCGACAGCTCGCCGGTTTTGGTGCGAAACAGCGTGCCCTCGCAGCCCAAGATGTCGCCCAGGTCCCAGTGTTTGAAGGCGTTGAGCATGGCCTCGCCCAACGCGTCTAGCGTCAGGTACACCTGAATGCGGCCCGCGGGCAGGTCTTTAGGGCCGAAGGACCCGTCTTGCAGGGTGCCAAAGCAGGCCTTGCCCATTACCCGCTTGAGCATCAGGCGCCCAGCCACGCTCACCGCCACGGCTTGTGGCTCCAGCACCTCATTGGCCACGCCGGCATACCGCGTTTGCAGGTCGCCGGCTTGGTGCTGGGGCTTGAAGTCGTTGGGGAAGGGGACGGTGCCGGCCTCAGCACACTGCGCCCGCAGCGCGGCCAGCTTGTCCCGCCGCTCGGCCATCAGCTTGTTTTCGTCGGGGGCTTCAGGCGCGGGTATGGAAGGCGTGTGCGGTGCGGGCTTGGTGCTCATGGGGCGTGTCCGTGGGAATGAGCCTGCTCTTCACCGCCCGCAGGCGCGGGCGGCAGACAGCGTTTTGGGCCCACTCAGCATTCTAGGTGCCCGGGCATTCGGGCACCGCTGCGCAAAGGGCCCCGAGCAGGGCCTGCAACGCACCGCCGCAGGGGGCTTAACCCCGTTTTGCACCACCGGGCCAAGCCGGGTGCTGCCACCCGTTTTGCCCTTGCATCTCCACGGCCATCAGCGCATCGTCAGCTGGCAACCAAAGCGCCTCAGCATGCCGGCACTGACCACTGATGGTGTAGCTGCGGTAACGGTTCAAGGCGGCGATGTGCTCATCGTAGGGCTGTAACGCCAGCTGGGATGGGAAACAGGCCATGGCCGCGCGCTTGTCAGCCCAGACGCCGTCGATATTCACCAGGCGATCTGGCCAAAGTGGCGAGCCCACTTCGTACGCAGCCCATTGCACCGGCACGCCGGCCAGGCGAGACAGGCGAACACTTCGGGCCACCGCCCACGCGGCAGCCCGATGGTCAGGGTGCACTTCCCAGGGCGAGGGCGCATACACGAGGCTATAGCTGCCGGTCTGTATGGCTCTGATCAGGCGGTTGCTGACCTCCTGGAGCAGGGCTTCGTCGAATCCAAGTGCGCGGTCGGTGTACTGCCAAAACTCTGGCGTCTGCAGGCCCAGGGCTGCACACGCTGCAGCAGACTCTGCCGAACGCATGCAGGCATCGCCCGCTCCAGATCCATCGGTCAACACCACCACGTCAACGACTGCGCCGGCCAGCACATGCAGCCGCGCGCAGCCGCCACACCCAAACACCTCGTCATCGGGGTGTGGGGCCACCACCAACACCCGCGCAGAGGGCAACACTTCCTGGGCCTCGTATGGCACCAGATCACGCTCTTGTTGCATTGATGGCAGCGTCATTCGAATAGACCGCCCCGGGCCCATGCCGGATACCGGGCCTGCAAGGTATCAAAGAGGTAGTCCAAGCTCAGCGTCGAAAAGATACCCAAGGCCAAGATTGCTACAACCAGGCAAACCGCGCGTGCAGGCCAATGCGCCATAAGCCCAGCCCGGGCACCCATTGGTCCGCTATCGCAGCCCGTTGGTCCAGGCCAGGCCCCCACAGCATACGCAGCGACCAGTGCTGGCGCGATGAAGTATCGGCCCTGCACCCCTTCAATGAGCTCGGCAGGAAACGGGCTCCAGGTGACGAGCATCAGCAAGAAGGCAAGCACACATGAACTCCCGGCACAAAGCGTCAGCACCAGGCGGTCGCCTATCGTGCGGCGCCAGGTGCTTGCCCACCAAGGCAAGCTCAACACCGAGATGGCCGCCAAGCCCCACCACAGGGTGGGGTAGGCCGCTTCGGCCAAGCGCGTATCCAGCCAGCCCAGATTGCCAATGAAGCTGTCCAGCAAAAACTGCGGGCGGGACTCGTCCTGAAACGTTCGGCGAAACACCGCCCACAAGTCTTGTGGCTGCCGCAGGTAGTGGGCCACCACGGTGCCTGGGCTTGCATCTCGTTGCACCCGCGTATCCACCACGGTACTGGCCGCCCACGCTGTCCACAGCAGGGTTCCCGTGATCCCTGCAGCACCAGCCCAAATCAGGTTGTTGGCAGGCCGCGCATCGGTCACGCCGAGGTCAGCCGCTGCTGCTTCGTTGGCCTGCCAGGGCCTGCGCCAAGCCCACCACAGCGGCATCAGAAGCAGAGGCATCAGGTGCAGCCGGGCCGTAACCAACACCATCAAGCAGCCGGCTGTGCACCACGCCCAAATCGCACGTGGTTCATGCCGCAGCCGCATCAGCATGGAAAGAGCCAACAGCGTCAGCGCATGTGCCGGTCCGTCAACCACGGGCGACAGCATCTGAAACAAGCTCATGGGCAGCATCAACACCGCCCAGGCCAATAAGGGTGGTGCCCATATCCAAGCTGCCAAGGCCATCACCGTAATGCAAAACACCTGTGACGTCATGCGAGCCAGGTGGTAGCTGTCCAACACCGTCCAATCCAAAGCTTGGCCGATCGCCAAGCCCAACGCTGCTGGGGCGTAAATCAGTGGCAGGTACATGGCCGAACCCGGTGCCTCACCGTACATCAGCCGGCCCGTCCATCGCTGGGTTTGCAGGGCCAGCAGGGCATCAGCGGACACATCGGGGTTGCGTTGTTGGATCACCGGCACATGCACCTGCGCCAGCAAAGCCAGCGCCACGTCAAAGTGGCTTCCCGTGCTCACGCCGGGTTCGGTTGTGGCCAGGGCCTGTCCATGCGACAGAGAAGCCACCCTGATCAGGTGGGCCAGCTCGTCAGGCGACTGCAGTGGTGGTACCCAACGGGCCAAGAATTGCAGGGCCACCAAGAGCAGGCCAGCGGCAACAGCCAGGGCGGCTGCACGCCTTACCTGAGGTCTGTTCACCGCACCGACACCCAAACGCCAGCGCTAATGAGCAAGGCACCAACCCAGTGCCGAAGGCTGACTGCCTCACCCAGGACCCACCAAGACAACAGTGGAACGATGAAAAAGGCCAGCGCAAAGAAGGGATAGGCCACCGACAACGGTACGGTGCGCAACAGGGCAAGCCAGGCCAGGGTAGCCCCGCCGTAGATGGCAAGTCCCAGCCAAAACCAACCCAAGCCGAACAGCCCCAACAGACCTGATCCCGGCAGCCAGGCGGTTGAGGCCAGCTTGAACACGACCTGGCCTGAGGCGATGGCCGCCACGGTCACGGTGAGCAGCAGGGCTTCAACACCCGTCATCTTGTCTGCTTTTCAGGCGCTGCGCTGTCAGCAGCCGGCAGCAAGGGGTGAATCGCCCTTTGGGGTTGCTGCGCCACATCGTGACCCATAAAGGCCAAGAGCATCTGCAGGCCGACCAGGGTGGGCAGGGCCGCCAGCATGATGGTGCCCAGCGGTGTTGGCAGGCCCGTGGCCAGAGCGTTTGACCAGGTGGTCAGGCCGAATACCACACCAAACAACAGCAGGGCCGCCCCCACCACCAACTCCAAAGAAGCCACAGACAAGTCACGCAGGAAATAGTTGTAGGCAATGCGCTTGCCCAAGTTCGCCAGGTTCTTCCAGGCGAATTCCGGCAATACCCGCCACACCTTCAAATTGCTGCGCTCATCGGCATAGAGCGCTTCCATGGGCACATCCACCACGGCAGCACGCAGCGTTCCCAATCGAAACAGCAGGTCCGTTTCAAAGAAGTAGCGGCGGCTCACCTTGTCCATCTCCAAGTAGGGCAGGAGCCGCGCATGGATAGCGGTGTAGCCATTGGTCACGTCAAAGAGGCTCCAGTAGCCCGTGGAGAGTTTGGCCAAAAAACTCAGTCCTGCGTTGCCCAACAAACGGGTACGAGGCATACCCTTGAGAGAACGCAAGTTGAAGAAGCGGTTTCCCTTGGTGTAGTCGGCTCTGCCCTGAACAATTGGGTTGACGAAGCGCGCGATCAGCGACGGGTCCATCTGCCCGTCGCCGTCGATCTTGACGATGATGTGGGCGCCGGCTGTGAGCGCCGCGGCGTACCCAGACATCACCGCAGCACCCACGCCCTGGTTGTGCGTATGTTGAACGACGGCCACGCGCGGGTCTTGGCTTTGGGCTTGCACCCATGCGCCCGTGCCTTCAGGGCAGGCGTCATCGACCACGAATACCCGCCACACCTGGGGTCCGACGCCCTGCAGCACGCGCATCACCTGCCCCTTGCAGCGGTAGCAGGGTATGACCACTGCAACCTTTGTCGAGGGCGGCAAGGGAAACGACTCCTCAGCGGTGGATGTGGGCGTGGGGCCTGTCGTGGGTGGCAGGGGCAACATCCAGCGATTCTATGAAGCCCCACGGCTTTCGAATCCCCTCACAATCCGGCCCCATGCAAACCCCTGACCCGCTCCACCCCGGTGCCGAGGCTTTGAGGGGTGTGGCCGCCTTGATGGTGCTGGCCACGCACTATGTCACCCTGGTGCAGCCTCACGGGTCGGGCCTGTGGGGCCTGGCCGCTACGGGCGTTGACCTCTTTTTCGTGCTCAGTGGCTTCGTGTTTGCCAAGTTGTTGGCCCATCCGGGGTGGTCGCTGGCCGCGTATGGCGTGCGCCGGCTTTTGCGCCTGTACCCCCTATACCTGGTGGCCCTGTTGGTGTACGCCTGGCTTCGTGAGGCCGATGGGCGATGGGATGCCCTACCGGCGCACCTGGCCATGCTGCACACCACGGGCAGCCTGCAGCTTGCGGGCGCCTACAACGTGGCGTTCTGGAGCCTGCCGCCCGAAGTTGAGTTCTATCTGCTGCTGCCTGTGCTGGCTTGGGTGGTCCACGCCTTGCGGCACCAAGTGCAGGCCGCGCTGTGGCCTTTGCTGGGAGCGGCCTTGGCGGTGAAGCTGGGGCTGGTGGCGCTCGCCGATCTGGGTGAATCGCCCGAGAGCGTGCGCCGCGTGTTGACCGTGCATGCGCCAGGCTTGTTGGTTGAGTTCTTGCTGGGCGCTGGGGTGGCCGCAGCAGGCGGGCATGTGGATGCACCCCACTTGACGCGACCCTGGTCAGCCCAAACGCGCCGAGTGGCAGCCGCGGTGGGCCTGCTGGTCTTGGTGGTGCTTGCAGCCGTGTACACACAAGAGCTGTCAACACCCGAACGCGCGGCACAGGCCCCACTCTGGCTGCAGGGGCATCTGGGCCTGTGGGCGGCAGCGGGCTTCGCGGCCCTGATGCTTTTGCTCAAGCCCGCCTCGGCGTTTTCGCTGGCCCAATCAGCGCATGTCAATGCCTCACACCGCCTTGGGTGGGCTGTGGCTCTGTGGGCCGGTCGCTGCAGTTATGGGGTGTACCTGTTGCACAACGCTGCGCCGGCCTTGGTGGCCCGCGTGTGGCCATCGGCCCAGGGTTGGCCGCTGCTGCTTGCAAGCCTGGCCTTGACCATCATCATGGCCGCGGTGCTGCACCGCTTGGTGGAAGCACCCGCGCGGCAGTGGGGCCGGCGCTGGGCGGCTCGGCTGGATCAGCGTCAAATGCCAGCCTCAGCCCAAGGTTAGTGGCGGGTGAACCCCGCCCAGCCCCGCTGGGTCCAGGCCCAGTAGTGGCCAGGCGCCAAGAGGTCCCAATCCTGCTGGTTCAAACAGGCCCAGGCCCCGCCGGATCGTACCCATGCCGGGTCGCCGCCAGGCACAGGCGAAAGCGCGCACACGGGCCCCAGCGCATCAGCAGCCTGTGCGCTGCTGTTCAAGCGGTGAGCCACAGGGCCGAGTTCACCCATGTCGGTCAAGGCCGGCCATGCGCGCATGAGCCACTGCGACAGCCTGCCCTGTCGGCTGCGGTACTGGCCCTTGGCTGATGCCATCAACGGCGCTTTGTGCGGTTCATGGCGCCAGCTGTGCACCGCGTCAACCTGAGCGGCAATGCCCAGGCGCCACCCAAATCCGCGAAGCCGATCGCACAACTCGGCGTCCTCAAAGTACATGAAGAACGACTCGTCGAACAAGCCACCGCTGGCCACCACCGCATCTCGGCGCAACAACAGCACCGCTCCAGACAGCATCGGCACATCCCACAGCGGTGCATCAGCTGCATGTGATGCCGACAGCTGCGTGGTTCGGCGGGCCTGAGCGCTGGCCCAGGCCACCGCATCGCGCCTTGATGCCCAGCCCCGCTGGAATTGGGCCCAGGGGTGCTGGGGGGTGGCCGGCGGCAGCAGCCAGCCGCCCACACGGTCCCACCAGATTCGAGGGCTGATCGCGGCCATCTGCGGGTGGCTCATCAGCAGCTTGGCCAAGTGCTCAAGCTGTTGGCACTCGATCTGCGCGTCGGGGTTGAGCAGCAGCACAAAGGGTGCTTGCGATTGCGCCCAAGCAGCGTTGCAGCCCGCCCCGAACCCGGCGTTAAAGCCTGGCGTGAGCTGCACAAGGTCCGGGCTCAAGTCACTGCCGGGGGCTTGAGCCGCCGTCCAAGCGCTGCCCCCCAATGCACCCCCCGCGTCGCGTATCACGGTCTGCAGTTCTTGGGCATGGCCGGCATCGTCCGAGTTGTCGACCACCCAAATGCGCCCGTAGGGCCATCGGCCCTGAACGCGCAGGCGCCCCAAGGCGCTGCGCACCAGCTTTGCGCTGCGGTAGTTCACGACGATGACGTCGACCCAAGGGGCCGTCATGGCGTGCCCTCGTTGGGTGCCTGCGCCGCCACGGCGGGCAAGTTGGGCAACAAGTCCATGGCCCACCACCGCCCAGGTTCTGCGGCGATGGCCTGCCCCATGAAGCTGTACAACGCGGCCATCGTGGTGGGGCTGTGGGGACCGCCCTCGCACCACCGCAGCCGGTAGTGGCCTGCACCTTGGTGTTCGCAAACGAAGGCTGCCAGTTGCGCGCCCGTGTGTTCGGCCAACCGCGCCGCACCACCAGCCAGCAGGCGCTGTGCACCCAAAAAAGGCACCTGCAATTGCGCCCCATCGGGCAGCACCGGTGCATCGGCCAGCACCACCAGGGCTTGCCGCGCCTTCAGCAGTCGATAAAAGGGGCGAACGCCTGACTCCATGTCGATCACGCGGCCCCCGTGCAAAGCACGTTCAAGGCCGCGGTACTTTCGGTCGAAGTGGCGTGTGACTGCTGGGTCAACGCGCAGGTCTGCAGGAACTGCAGAGGCCATGGCGTTGACCACACAGCCACTGGCCTGCGCCAGGAAAGCGATCCCCAAGTAGAAACTGTCGTAGTGAGGCGTGAGCAGCACCACCCCCTGTTGATGCAACAAGCGCTGCAACCTTGCCGGTGCATCGGGTGGGTCGAACTCGCAGCGCAGCTCCGCCCAGCGGCCAACCCACATCAACTGAGCTTCAAACTCGTCACGCGCTTCCACCATGAAGCGTTGGGCCACACAAGCCTGCACGTGTGATGAGGGCGTCAAGCCCTGGCGGGCCAGTTCCTGTGCGCCCTGCAAGCTCATGCGCTGTATGTGCCGGGTTTGCAGGGCCATGCTGCGCCAATCTCGCGCGGCCCAGGCATTCAAGCGGCCGCGCCACAAAGCCAAGGCCATGCCCAGGCGCAAGGGCAAGCGGGCCAATAGGGGCAGCAGCACCGCGTAGTCCCAACGGTGCAGGGCCTTGGCTATCCACCACCCCATGCGCTCAACTCGCATCGTCGGCCACGGTGTGTGCGGCCAGAAACCGAGCCACGTCGCCGGCTTGCTGAATGTGAAAGCACGAAGTGCTCAAGGGAAGCCGATGCGCCCATTTGCGCTCAAACACGGCGCTATTGCGCGCAATGCGGTCGATCAACCGACGAGGCATCAAGCCGCTTGATGGGGTGCTTGTGTGATGTTCACAGCAGGCGTCGAGTGCGGCGCATGCATAGCCTTGCTCCAGCGCTTGCAGGCACACGTCGGTTCCGTAGAAGTCAAAGCCCAGCGCAGGGTCCCAGCGCAGGCCTGAATCGACCCGCACCGCCACCAGCATCTCATCGAGGCTGTTGACCGCGTGTGGCAGCGGCGCGGGTTCGCGCAGCAAGGTGCCGCGGTCTACCACATGCCCCACCCGCAGCGCCGTGGTGGCATGTTGTTCGTGCTGCACGCCGTACACCCCCGCAACGGCCAGCGTCGGCCAGCGGCTTTGCGCCAGGCGCAGCTGCGTGGACCACTGCTGCAGCCAGCCCGAAGGCAGCCAAACGTCTTGGTGAACCCATATCAGCCACTGCGCCGATTGGGTAGCATGCAGCCGCTCGATAACGGGGTTGAAGGCCGCAGCGGCACTGTCTGCGCCCCATATCACCTCGGGTTGCGCAATGCCTTCTTGCCAAAGCGGGGATGCCAGAAGGCAGCGTTGCAACACGTCTTGTTGACTGGCCGCCACCACGAATCGTGTCTTGTGCAGGCTCATCACAGAAAGTCCGTGTCTGCGCCCATGAACCACCAGGGGCAATTTATGGCCTCTTGGGCACTTAGGCTGCTGGCAGACGGAATCCCAATACGCGCCACCTCCCTTTGGGCCAGTGTTGCGCTTGAGCCCAGCAGCCGCCAGGGCCCAGCGCTCAGCCAGGCGTGCACTTCGCTGCATCCGGCGCAAGCCGCCGCTTCGCGGGCTGCCTGCAGGCCCAGTGGCAGCATTCTGGGTGGGCCTACCCAGTCCAGCCAATGTGCGGCGTTAGGGCCAGCGCCTGGCCCCACGATCACAACACCCACGGGTGCGCTGCGCCCTGCGCGTTGCACCGCCCAGAACTGGGCCGGCCACTGACCCGCAGCTGTGGGCTTTTGCAGATGGCGCCACAGCACCGTCTCGGGGCTGCGTTCGCCCAACACCCAGGTTGACGCGTCGCTGCGCATGCTTCGCCAGGCACCGGCCAGGGCCTGCCTCAGCGCCGCACCATCGACGAGCCTTTGCACCAGCCATGTCCGCGCCGATCCCAGCCGCCCTTGCATCGCGACGGGCGTTCCGCCAGCGCCGTTGGCGCGCGGGACATGCACGGATGCGGCCGGCCAGACCGCACTCATCATCGGGCCCGCGTCCTGCAGCAGACCCAAGGCCATGGCCAGTTTGAGGTGCCGATGGCTGGGAAAGCCAAAGCCCCACTCGAAGTGACGCCCTGGCCCCAGGTGGTGAGCGTAGAACGCATCCGACACCCTGAAAAACGCCCCGCTTCGGCGCGCAGCCCGGCGCCAGGGTGCTCGCACCATCACATCGCCAATCTGCAAGGCTGCTCGAGGCCTGCCTCGGTCCAGCAGGGTGCGCGCGATGCCACCGCAGTGGGCCACAAGCGGTGAAGCACCGGGAGCACCGTCCCAAAGTGCCCAACCCGGGTTGGCTGGTTTGGCGTACTTCCAATCGAACCAGCCGGTGTCCACCTCACTGGCAAAGACTTCTCGATGCGCTTGCACGAACACATCTCGGTGCTCGGGTGCCAGGGGTGCCGGTGTCACAGCCACCGCCTGGGCAGGCTCACCACCCCTTGCAGGGGGCCGTCCTGGGTGACCCGAAGGTGACCGGCGTGCAACACCTGGTCGTAGGGGTGCAGGCCGTCCTCACTCAGCAAAAAGGGCGTCAGGGAGTAGCGGCCCTTCAAAAGCGGCAATCGCTGAAGCACCAGTGTGGCTTGCCCGCTGCCATCGGGCCGGCGGTTCAATGGGGCTTGGTCCATCAGGGACAACGCGCTGGAGACCGTCAGGCCGTTTTGGTCAGAAATGCCCAAGGCCAAGACCGGACAGGGCAGGGCCGGGTCGCACACAAAGCTGATTTCCACTGCTACATCATCGAGCCCGCTGCGCACCGTTACTTCTGCCCCCATCTGCTGCGCACAGCGCAGGGTGAACCCGGTGATGCGGCCGCCGCCTACGGGTGCGCAAACGGTTTGACGATGCACGCCCGAAGGGTCTGATGCGTTTGATGCATCCGCCGGCAGCATTCCGTCCATCGCGCCTGTGTGCCCCCGCGCCAGGCCTGCCAAACCATTCAAGAAAGCTTGATACTGGGCGCAGACATCGGCGGCGGGCCCGATCGCCTGCATGCGCCCGGCGTTCAGCCACAAGGCCCGTTCGCACAGGGCCTCGACTTGGTAGAGCGAATGCGAGCAAAACAAGATGGTGGCGCCACCCCGCTTGAGGTCCATGATGCGTTCAAAGCTCTTACGTGCAAATGCGCCATCGCCCACGCTCAGCGCCTCGTCAATGATCAGAATCTCGGGCTCTACGCTGGTGGCCACCGCAAAAGCCAAGCGCACAAACATCCCGGAGCTGTAGGTTTTGACTGGCTCATCGATGAAGGCTCCGATGTCGGCAAATGCCACGATGTCGGGGAGCTTGCGTTGCACCTCCTCAGGCGTCAGCCCCAACAGGGCAGCGTTCAACGTCGCGTTTTCACGGCCCGTGAAGTCGGGATTGAAGCCCGCACCCAACTCCAGCAGCGCCGCCACGCGCCCGCGCACCACCATGTCTCCAGCGGTGGGGCTCAGGGTGCCGCACAGCATCTGCAGCAGGGTGGACTTGCCTGCCCCGTTGCAGCCCACCACCCCCAAGACCTCGCCGCGGCCCAGCTGAAAACTCACGCCATCGAGGGCCCAACGCCCAACGGTACGGTGGGCCTGGCCCCACAACAGTTGCCAAAACCGTTGGCCCGTGGACCCCGTCGGCGCGTACGCCTTGGCCAGGTTGCGGCACTCGATCACCGCGGCTGTGTCTTCAGACCACATCAGCAAAGCCCGATCGCACCCGTGTAAACACCGCCGCACCCAGCAATGCGGCCATCACCCCGGCCAGCATCACCGCAGCCCACACATCCCAGGCGGGCCATTGCCCGACCAGAACGACCTGGCGGGTTTGCGTCATCACCACCGCAAGCGGGTTCAGGCCCAGGGGCAGCTGCAGTGCCGGCGGCAGGCTGGCGGCGTCGTAGAACACGGGGCTCAAGAACAGCAGAGCACCCAAGGCCAGCCCCAGCACCTCGCCCACATCCCGGATGTAGGTGCCCACGGCGGCCAACAGCCAGCCCAAGCCCAAGGTCAACGGCAGCAGGGGCAGCCACACCAGGGGCAGGGCCAGGGCCGACACGGGCAGTTGCCCGCGTGTTGCGGCGGTGCCCGCCAGCAGCAATGCGGCAGCCAGCACCAGAGTCACCATGGCCGCCAGCGCGCTGACCCACGGCAAGATTTCCAAGGGGAACACCACGCGCTTGACCAAGTGAGGCACGTTGGTGATCAGGCGCGGGGCACGCAGCACCACTTCGGAAAAAAAGGCGAACACGGCCAGCCCCGCATACAGCTGCAAGGCGAATTCCAAATCGGTGCCGCTGGAATGGGCTGCAGCCGTCCCCCAGCGCACACCCAACACCTGTGTCAGCACAACCGTGTACACCGCCAGCATCAACAAGGGCGCCAACACCAGCCAGGCCCAGCCCAGGCCCTGACCTCTGAAGCGCGCAGCCAGCTCTCGGGTGGCCAACTGCAGCGTCAAGCCCCAGTGCCTGCCTGGCCACAACGCCTGCAGTACCGCCCGCACCGTGGTCTGGCCTGCCGACCGAGGGCTTGCAGCCGGGTCCGGCCCGCGCTCACGCTTTTGGAGGGTCTTGTCGGCCATCAGCAATGTCCTGAAGCATGCGCAAGTTCACCACACGCAGCTCGTTGCCCTCGCGCAGCAAGACACCGTGGGTGAACAGAACCTGAAACGCCCTGGTCACCGTTTCGCGGCTGGCATTGATCATGATGGCCAGCTCTTGATGGGTGGGCACTTTGGCAATGGCCATCGGGGCCTTGGTTTGCGGGGCGCTTGCTGCGGCCGCAGTGGCGTGGTGCTCGCCCCTAGGGCCCTGCCGGGCCAGTTGCAGGATCAGAACCGACAGGCGCTGGAAGGGGTTGGGTAGGCCCAGCAAGGTGCGCTGGGCCGTCGCCGCCCGCAGGCGCGCGGCCAAGCGCAGCATGACCTGGCGGCTGAGCTGGGGAAAGCGAAAAATCAGCTCCCGTGCGGCGCCGGCTTCCAGCACGGCCAGCGTGCTGTTTGAGGCGGCCACCACAAACTCTGGCGCCGGTTGCGCATCGATCACGCTGAGCTCGCTGTAGAAGTCACCCGGGTCCACAAAGTACAGGCCTACGCTGCGGCCGTCGACCGTAAAGTCCACGGCCTGCAAGCGCCCGGTGACCAAAAACCCCAGCTCGGCGGCCGGTGCATCTTTGGCAGCCACTACGGCGCGGCGCGCCACTTCTCGCAGCTGCATGCGGGCCGACAACTCGTCCAGGACATCCCGTGGCAGGGACCGAATCAGGTCGAATTGGCCCAGAATTTGCCGAGACACCGCCATGGCGTGAAAGTGTATCGCCGCGTGAGCGTGTGCCGTTGTTGGCGCAGACTGTCAGGACGGGGCTTCAGGGGTAAGCGGCCGCCCACATTTGTGGTTGCGATGTGATGCTGGGCACAAACGGGCTGGGCCCTCGGGTGACACAATCAACCAATGGTCAAATGCCTACAAGCATCTCTTAAGCGCGCCTCAGCGCGGCCCCGGCCGCGCTGGGCGGCGGTTGCTGGCCATGTGCTTGGTGTTGCCCTGGTTGTGGCCTTGGGTGCTCAGGCAACCAAGGCTTGGGCCAACACGGTCGTGGGGTCGGTTTCGCTCCTGGTCGGCCAAGCACATGCCATCGGCCCTGACGGCAACACTCGCAAACTTGAGCGTGGTGCGGCCTTGCATGCGGGCGACCGCATTGAAACACCGGTGGGCGGGCATGTGCATGTGCAGTTCATCGACGGCGGGCGCCTGAGTGTGCGGCCCATGAGCCGGCTGACCATCGAAGACTACTCAACACCACAGCCCAACCGGCCAGCAAGCGGTGCCATCCGCTTCCGCTTGGAAGCTGGGGTGGTGCGCAGCATCACGGGGCAGTGGGGTGATGCCGCCAAGGATCGTTTTCGCCTGAACACGCCCCTGGCCGCCATTGGCGTCAGGGGCACCGACTTCGCCGTACGGGCTGAACCCGACAAGACAGCCGCTGCTGTGTACACCGGCGCCATTGTTTTGGCCCCAATGGACAGCGCTTGCGCGGCCACCTTTGGCCCCTGCCTCAACGGCAGCGAAAGGCTGCTCACCGAGTCGATGAAGGGGCAGATGCTGCAGCTTGCCCGCAACCAGTCCACACCCGAACTGGTGCCGGCGGTTGACCTCTTGGCCCAAAGCACCCGCGCCGTTCCCTTCGGCGCTGTTGCCGCTGCTCCCCCCAGCCGTGCGGTTGCACGCCCCCTTTCGAGCGGCATCGACGGCCCGGTTTCTGAGGCCCTGGCAGCTGACACCGCTCGTAAAGCCTCCAATGTGCCCGCGCCCGTGGTCACCCAGTTTCAGTGGGGGCGCAACACCAACGCTCTGGCGGGCGACACCTTAAGTCGACCGTCGGCCGAGCTGCTGGCCGCAGGCGCGCGCCCGTCGGTGGGCATCTTCAGTTACACCCTGTTCACCACCGCAGCGCCTATGGCGCCCAGTGCGGTGCTCGGCGGTGGTGATGCGGTGGTTTCACTTCGTTTAGCCAATGGCTACGCGGGCCTGGTCGACATTTACGGGCAGTCGATTGAAACCGTGGCCATCACCGGCGGCAGCCTGAACCTCGACTTTGCCCGTTCACTGTTCAGCACCAAGCTGCAGCTCTTGGGCGCCAAGTTGGGACCAGAATCCCTGGCGGCTGACGGCACGGTGTCGCGCACGGGCCAGTTCTACAGCACCAATGGCAACCAGTTGGTCGCTGGCGCTGTAACCCCCGACGGCAAGCAAGCGGGCTACCTCTTCGAAAAGCGCGTCAGCCCGGGCGTGGTTCGCGGCATTACCTTGTGGGGCCGATGAGCCGTTCATCTGCCGAAACGGGGTCAGTAACAGCTGCCGATGGCGCCGCTGCTTGGCGAACGATCTGGCTGGTGGGCGCCTGTGTGGCGCTGCTGCTGACGCTCTTGGCTCAAACCCTGGCAGGACCAAGCCTGCGGCAGTGGGAAGCGGGCCTGAACGACCTGATTTGGCGCCACACGGCGCAACTGGCGCCCGAGCGGCGCATTGTGTTGGTTGACATTGACGAGCGCAGTGTGGCCGAAGTGGGCCCCTGGCCATGGCCACGCGATACCCAGGCCCGCCTGATGGACCGCTTGGGTGCCCTGGGCGTTCGCCAGCAAATTTGGGATGTGGTGTTTGCCGGCCCGGGCGTGCCAGCAACGGGCTCGGCCGCAGGGCAGGGCAAGGGGGCTGCCGGTGCAGCCAACCAGGCCCTGGGCCAGTCGGTGGCGCAGCAGCGCCCGGTGTTGGCCCAGGTGTTCGGCCTGCACCACGAAAGCGACACCGCAAAACCCTCGGTTGACAGCCGGCCCGCGGGGGCCTTGCCCTGGTCCGATTGCCCTGCGCCTTTTTCGGTGGCTGGCGCTTTTCTGGGCAACCATGAAGCGGTGCTGTCGGCCTCTCCTTTTGCCGCGGTGGGCCATATCACGCCGCGGCTGGCACAAGACGGTGTCTTGCGCCACCAACCCGCTGTGGTGTGTTTTGAAGGCAGGGCCTACCCAGCGCTGGTTTTGGCCGCTTTGGGCCAGTCTTTTGGTTCACAAAACTGGGTGCTGCGCCAGGGCGGGTACACCGAGGCCGCTTGGGTGTTGTCGCTGTACCCGTCTGGCCCGCCCGTCGCTGGGCGGCCCGCAGCCAGCCAGACCAGCAAGCCCTTGATCAGCGTGCCCCTGGAAGCCAACGGCGACCTGCCCATCGCGTGGCAGCGGCACCCCGAAGCGTGGACAGCCCTGAGCGCGGCCGATGTGCTGGCCGGTCGGGTGCCCAGCGGCATGCTCAACGGCGCCTGGGTGGTCGTAGGCGGCTCGGCTTTTGGCTTGAACGACCGCATCGCCACGCCGCTTCAGTCATCGACTTCTGGCTTTTTGGCGCATGCGCAAATTCTGTCGAACCTGATTGATGAAACCGTGCCCGTGCGCCCACGTGCGCACCAAGCCGCTGAACTGCTGGTGGCCTGCGTGCTGATGGCGCTCATGGCGCTGGCCGACTGGGCCATACGGCGACGCCAGGCGCCGGCTCGTGGCGCAGGCTTGGCCGCACCCAGCGCGCCGGTGTGGTTGATTCCGCTGGCGGTGGTGTGGCCGATGGTTTTGTTCCTAGGCCATGTGCTCTTGCTGCGCGGGGGCGTTGTCCTCGGTTGGC
>VGHB01000025.1 GCA_016868355.1 Betaproteobacteria bacterium
GCCGTAGATCATCACCAAGCCGCCGTACCGGTTGTTGACCGGGTCCCACACGGCCGAGGTCAGAAAGCCCAAGCCGAACTCCTGGATGGCCGGGCCGGCGCCGAACACCAGCGAGACGATGATGCCCGCCATCAGCGCCAAGGTGAGTGCAGCAGCAGCGGTGGCAGCAGCTGTGAACAGGCGATCGCCCCAACCCTCCAACATCACTTGATGCCGGTCCAGGCTTTGCGCACCAGGGCCTTGACTGAGTCAGGCAGGGGCACATACTCCAACTCGGTGGCCATGGCATCGCCCTTTTCAAAGGCCCAGCCGAAGAACTTCAGCGCAGCAGCAGACTGCGCCGGCTTGGCTGAAAGGGAGTGCATTAGGATGAAGGTGGCCCCCGTGATAGGCCAACTGTCCTTACCCGCTTGCTGAGTCAGCACCTGGTTGAAGGTCTTGGCCCACTGCGCGCTGGCTGCTGCGGCCTTGAAGGTCAAGTCGTCTGGCGCCACGAACACGCCGTCCTTGTTCTGCAGCAACACATGGGACATCCGGCTTTGCTTCGCGTAGGCGTACTCCACGTAGCCAATGGAGTTGGGCAGGCGCTGCACAAAGGCGGCCACGCCTTCATTGCCCTTGCCGCCGGCACCTGTGGGCCAGTTGACAGCCGTGCCTTCGCCCACCTTGGCCTTCCAGTCGGCGCTGACCTGGGACAGGTAGTGGGTGAACAAGAAGCTGGTGCCCGAACCATCGGCGCGCCGCACCGGCGCAATCGTGCTGTCGGGCAGGTTGACCCCGGGGTTCAGCGCCGTGATGGCCGCGTCGCTCCACTTGGTAACTTTGCCCAGGTAGATGTCAGCCAGCACCGTACCGGTAAGCTTGACCTGCCCAGGGGTGATGCCCTTGATATTGACGACCGGCACCACGCCACCGATCACGGTCGGAAATTGAACCAGGCCCTCAGCTTTGAGTTCTTCATCCTTCAGGGGCATGTCGGTGGCGCCGAAGTCCACCGTCTTGCCCTTGATCTGCTTGATGCCCGCTCCCGATCCTACCGACTGATAGTTCACACGAGCCCCCGAAGCCTTGTGGAAGGCATCGGCCCACTTGGCATACACCGGGGCGGGAAAGGACGCACCGGCACCGGTAACATCCTGCGCCCCTGCTGGGCCGCACAGAAACGGGACCAGGGCAAGCAAGGCGCCCGCGGCGCGCGACCAGGCATTCAACGAGAACATGGCAGAAAACCCGTGGGGTCGTGAGAAAAGACGCAGCACTCAAAGTGCCGTTTATGAAGGTTCTGTTAAACCGCAGACCAACAGTGTGTCACAGCTCTTCACAGACACTGCAGCGGTGCGTACCCAAACCCCGAGCCGCCGTCCTGGCAGCAGCACAGCCCTTATGCAACAAAGTGCGACGTTACACTCACTATTGGCGCCCCACAATTTCCAACAACTCCACCTTGAAGCGCAGTGGAGTGTTGGGCGGAATCTTGCCTCCGCCTGCACCACGGTCTCCATAGGCGGTCGCGGCGGGGCAGTTCAGCGTCGCCGCACCACCAACGGGAATCTGCTGGACCCCCTGAGTCCAGCAGGGTATGACGCGGCTAAGTGGGAAGGTCGCCGCTTGCTTGCGCTCGTAGGACGAATCAAAGACACGGCCGTCTTCGAAGGTGCCTTCATAATGAACCTTCACCGAATCAGTAGCCGCGGGATACGACGGGGGCGCACGGCCCGGTCTGGTCAGGGTGACCTCAACACCGCTGGGCAGCGTACGGGAACTGCCCATCCGCAACGGTTCCGGTGTCGCCGCTGCTGGCCCACCCGACTGGGCGTGGGCCGGCAAGGACAGCGCCAGTAGGCTCAGCGAGGAAAACACCCAAGAAGCCCAGGCTGCCGGGCAAGCGGCGGGGTGGCATGTGTGGCGAAAACCGATCATGTGCAAAGCCCTCCTTAGAGCCCATGCTCCAAAAGCTCAATCAATCGAGTGCAAACCCACTGCACCTCTTCAGGCGCCAAGCCGACGCTGGGGTGATGCAAGCCCTCGGCCAGCTTGGGCGCAACCGCCTCAGCCGTTACGCCCAGGTCGGCCACCAAGGCTCGCGCCTGGGGTACCAGACCCTGTGCAAGATCTTCGCAGCTTTCGTAGCGCCACAAAATGTGGTGCCAGGGGTCTGTCAAGCGACGCCCCACGCCTGTTTGAAACAGCGCTAAGTAGGATTCAGGCACCTGAATCTGCGATTCACTCATTTGGCAATTGTGAGCCCTGCGGCATCCACGGCTGCGCCATACTAGCCCCAGGGCCCCCGCCGGAGGGCCCGCCGTTGAAGGACCCGCCAGGAGCGCTTTGTGTCAGCAGCCCACACGATGGACTCCGCCTTTTTCACACCCGACGCGTCCCAGCCGGGCCGCTACCGGCCCACCGAAGCCACGATCGGCCCATGGTCGGCCCAAGCCCAGCATGGTGGCCCCCCCATCGCGCTGCTCGCACAGGCCCTGGCTGACCACCCCAGCGCCGTGCCCATGGACTTGGCGCGCATCACTGTGGAATTTATGGGCCCGGTGCCCTTGGACCCTTGCGAACTTCATGTGCAGATGCTGCGGCCGGGCAAGCGGGTGGAATTGTTGCAGGCCCAGTATCAGGTGCAGGGCAAACCAGTGTTGACTGCGCATGCTTGGCGCTTGGCGCGCCAGCCCGGCATCTGCCCTGCAGTGCCCGATGTCTTTGTCCCGCCGCCGATGCCCAGCCAAGAATGTCAGCGCTTTTTCCCGGGCACGGATGGCTTTCCCTATGGGCGATCGCTGGAGTGGCGTTTCAGCGAGGGGGGCTTCGACACCTTGGGGCCGGCCACAGTGTGGGCCCGGCTGCGCATCCCCTTGGTTCAGGGCCGAGCCACCAGTGGCCTGGCCGGTATGATGACCATGCTCGACTCGGCCAACGGCATCAGCGCTGAACTTGAGTTTGGCCAGTGGAGCTTCGTACCCGTGGACCAAACGGTGAACCTGCGCCGCATGCCCACAGGTCCGTGGTTTGGCATGGCCGCGCGCACCATCATCGACGATGGCGGCATTGGCACCACCACCGCCACCATTTTCGACGAACGCGGGGCGGTGGGACTGAGCCTACACACCCTGTTCGTTCGCCCAAAGTAAGGCACCCCGTCGGTGCGATCAACACCCCGAGACAAGGAGACCCCCAATGACCTTCCAAGCCCGTTGCCTGCGTTCCTGTGCGGCCCTGCTCTTGTCTACCGCAGCGCTATTTGGCGCGGCTGCCGCTGAAGCAGCCTCCCACGCCGGTGGCGCAGCACCGCCTGCAGCCGCAGCTGCTGCTGCCCCCTCGCCCACCAGCACCTCGTGCAATCAACAAGCCACCGACAAAAAGCTTGCCGGTGCTGCCAAGACTTCGTTTCTGAGCAAGTGCGAGCGAGAGGCCACCGAGCGCTGTGAAGCGGCGGCCACCGAGCGCAAACTCGCTGGCGCTGCGCGCACGGGCAACGTCAACAAGTGCGTGAAGGAAGCGGTGGGCGGCTGAGCCCGCAGGCTGACGAACACCAGGACGGATTTGGCATCGGCTCTTTTGAAGGATCAGGCGCGCGCCTTTTCGTGGACACGGTCAGTGCCCGGGTGCCCCCCGTGGCTGAGAAGATCCGACGCTGCCCGCTGTGCAGCCACAATGTCGTTGCCCATGTGCGCAAAGCCACGCGGGGTGTGGTGTTGCTGGAGAACACCCACCTCTTCATGCGCGAGCTCTGGGGATGCTGCTGGGTGTTTGAACACAACGGTAACCTGGATGGCTACGAGCCCAAAAATGCATACTGTCTTCCACCCGACGGGCAGCACCGACAGCGAGCATGCTCTTTGCTGGCTGATGTACGAGCTGGCCAAGAAGCACGCCAGCCTGCCGTTGGTCGAACACCTGACACAGACAATGCTCGAGCTGGTACCCGAGTTCGCCCAGGATGGCTCCTCCAACTTCCTGCTTAGCAACAGACAGGGCTTACGGGCCCACTGCAGCACCAAGCTGCACAGCTTGGAAAGAGCGTACCCCTCTTCGAAGGTGCAGCTGCGCGATGATGAGCTTCCCGTCAACTTTGCACCCTGGACGACCCAGCATGACCGGGTGGTCATCACGGTCACCGAACCCTTGACCACCAACCAGTCATCGGCGGCGCTCAACAGCGGCGAACTTGCGGTGTGTGTCGACGGTCGAAGGGGTCCCATATGAGCACCCTGCACCTCTCACCCGATACGACGCCGAACACGGCCTTGCTGATGCAAGGCGTGCGCTTTGGGTACACGGGTGCAGATGCGGCCACCCTGAACCTGGACAGACTGAGCCTGCAGCGCGGCGAACGCCTGATGCTGCGCGGGCCCAGCGGCTGTGGCAAGAGCACCCTGCTGTCCCTGGCCGCTGGCGTGCTGCTGGCCCAGAAAGGGACGGTTGAGCTGATGGGGCGTGAGTGGGCTGGGTTGAGCGCGGCGCAACGCGACGCCCTCCGCGTTGACCATGTGGGCTATATCTTTCAGCAATTCAACCTCTTGCCGTACCTGGGGGTGCTGGACAACGTGCTCTTGCCCTGCCGGCTCTCCAAGCGGCGGCGCGAACGCGCCGCCTCCGTTCATGGACCGATAGAAGGCGCGGCAGCAGCCCTGCTCGATGCTCTTGAGCTGCCCACAGCACTGCACCGCCGGCCTGCAGCCGAATTGTCGGTAGGCCAACAGCAGCGTGTGGCCGCAGCCCGCGCCATGATTGGCCAGCCCGACATCGTCATCGCCGACGAACCCACTTCAGCTCTGGACGAAGACCGGCGAGAGGGCTTCATGCGCTTGCTGCTGGACCAGTGCACCCGGGCGCAGTCGGCCCTGCTGTTCGTCACCCATGATGCACGCTTGGCCAGACACTTCGAACGGGTGGTGGAACTGTCCGGCGTCAACCGGGTGGATCAGGGCGTGTCTTAGCCATGAACAGCCTTCTTCGCATCGCCTGGGCCAGCGCCTGGCACCGACGCTTGGCACTGTCGCTGGTGGTACTGTCCCTGGCGCTGTCGACCTTTCTGCTCCTGACGGTTGAACGGGTACGCCACGACGTGCGCGACAACTTCTCCAATGCGGTATCGGGCACGGACCTCATCGTCGGGGCGCGCAGTGGCGCCGTGCAACTGTTGTTGTACACGGTGTTCCGGGTGGGTCAACCCACGCAGACCATCGAGTACAAGGCCGTGCAGGCCTTGCAGAAGGACCCAGCGGTGAAGTGGGTGCTGCCCATTTCCTTGGGAGATACGCACCGAGGGTTTTCAGTGGTGGCCACCACACCGGACTACTTCGAGCACTTTCGATACGGTCCCCGCCTGCCGCTGGCACTCAGTGAAGGTCGGCCTTTTGAGGATGTGTTCGATGCCGTACTAGGCGCTGATGTGGCGCAACAGCTGGGCTATGCGCTCGGCCAGCGCATCGTGCTGCGCCACGGCAGCGGCGCCTTGGACACGGCGGATCACGATGACATGCCCTTCACCGCGGTGGGTGTCCTGGCTCGCACGGGAACACCTGTGGACCGTTCGGTGCACATTCGCCTGGAAGGTATGCAAGCGCTGCATGTGGATTGGGTTGCCGGCATGCCGATACCCGGCGCCAAGCGCACCAGCGCGCAAGAAGCCAAAGCCATGGACCTCGCCCCTCGCAACGTAACGGCTGTGCTGGTCGGTCTGAAGACGCGCGGTGCAGTGTTTGCGGTCCAACGCCGGGTACAAGCTTACGAGGGCGAGCCGCTGATGGCGGTTCTGCCTGGCGTCACGTTGGACGAACTCTGGGGCACGATTGCGCAGGCTGAACAAGCCTTGGCGCTGATGAGCATCTTGGTGGGTATCGTCAGCTTGGCTGGACTGATGGCGGTGGTCATGACGGCGCTGGAGCAGCGGCGGCGCGAACTGGCCGTCTTACGATCGGTTGGCGCGGGGCCCCGATGGGTCTTGATGCTGTTGCTGACGGAGGGCCTGCTGGTCAGCCTTTCAGGTGCCGCCTTGGGCGCAACAGCCTGGGCGCTGGTGCTCTGGGCCGGTGGTCCATGGGTGCAGGCCGAGTACGGCATCCTCCTAAGGTTCGGCCTGCCCACCGCACGCGAGGCCACTTTGTGCTTGTCGGTGGTCATGGCAGGCATCGCCGCAAGCCTTTGGCCCGGCTGGCGCGCCTACCGCCTTAGCTTGGCTGACGGGCTGGCCCCGCGCGGCGCCTGAGGCTGCCCGACAAGCCCGGCCCCATTCGCTTTCCTTCCACTCAACACGGTTCATGATGATCCATAACGCCCGTCCCCAAGTGTCCAGGGCCTTGAGTCCACGCCTGGTTCTGGCACTGGCCAGCGTGTTTTGCAGCCTTTGGGCCCTCAGCCCCGCAGCTTGGGCTCAATCGGGGTCTGCGCGCCAGGCCTCTGCCGCTCGCACCCTAAGCTGGGAAGAGCTGGTACCCAAGGACTGGGACCCAATGGCGCTGTTTCGCGACAAGCCTACCGCCCTCATCCGCGAAGGCAGCGCAGCTGAACTAGAGCTTATGCGAGAGATGCGCGAGGTCTGGGACAAGGCCCCCACCCGAGCTGAGCTCAAGGGCCAGCGCGTGCGCTTGCCTGGCTATGTGGTGCCTTTGGATATGGTCGGCGACAAACTGCAAGACTTTCTGCTCGTTCCCTACTTCGGAGCCTGCATACACAGCCCACCGCCCCCGGCCAACCAGATCGTGCACATCACGCTGAAGCGACCACAGGCCATGCGCACCATGGATGTGGTGTGGGTCACCGGCGTGATAGACATTGAGCGGCAAGACACCGGCATGGGTGTCAGCGGCTACGCTATGCGAGCTGATGCGGTGGAACCCTACAGAACTCCTGAAGGCAAGCGTTAAGGCCGCCAGGCCACTCCACGGCAAACAGGTTCAGGCTGCTCGCTTGCTCAAACCCAGCCCGACAACCGCAGCCACTACCAAGACTGCGCCCAGGCATTGCATCAGAGCCAACTGCTGACCCAGCAGGCCCCAGGCCATCAACAACGCAGCCACCGGCTCAAGGTTCATGATCGGCGAGTTACCCACCACCCCCAGGCGCGGCAAGATGGTGAACAGCAGGGTGAAGGCGCTGCCGTAAAACAGGGTCAATAAGGCGAGGCCCCACCAACCGACATAGGCGTCTTGCGCGTTAGGCCAGTACAGGCCACCTTGTGCCTGGCCGAACAGCAGGGTCAGCACACCCACCGATCCCAAGGTCAGCAGGGTGCGAAAACGGCCGTCGATGGTACCGACCTCATGCTCGGTCAAGGCCAACACCAGCCCGAAGGACAGCGCTGCGGCCAATGCCAGCGCCACACCTGTGCTCAAGCGGCTCCACTGGGTGCTCAGGTCCAGCCCCGAGGCCGCCCCCGTGACGTCAAGGGCCAAAGCCAAGCCCAAAAAGATCACCGGTGTCGCCTTGAGCACCGCGCGATCGGGCTTGCTGCGATACACCAGCAAGCTCCACAACACGGCAGTGAGCGAGTACAGATTGAAGGTCAGCAGCGCCAAGCCCACCGGTATGCGCGCCACTGCCGCATACAGCGTCAAGCTTTGAATAGCCACCAACACCACAATCAAGGCCATGGCCTTACCCTGCCGAGCGCTGAGTTTCAAGGCTGCCTTGCGCCACGGCACCAGCGCGGCCACCACCGCGGCCGTTCCCAAGCTGCGCACGGTCACAGCCGTTACCACATCCAAGCCATGATCAAAAGCCACCCGTGCAGCCACATGGTTGGCCCCAAACATGAAGGCCACACCGATCAGCATCAACAGGGCTTGCGGCGTGAGTCCTGGGGCCTTCATGGATATAGGGGTCGGGTGTTTGACGGGCAGATTCGGGCATGGAAGCATCGCACGAAATGAGTCCCTCTAGACGACAACTCTTGTTGCACGGCGCGGGCGCTGCTGCCGCCTGGTGCGGCGGTGCGCCGGTGCGGGCCGACGGCATCGTGGGTGGCGACCCCCAGGCCAGCGTGGCTGCTCGATTGCGCGGCGGGGGCGTGGTCATGATTTTTCGCCATGCGTTAGCGCCGGGTACCTTTGATCCACCTGGTTTTGATCTGCACGTTTGTTCGACCCAACGCAATCTCAACGAAGAAGGACGTGCCCAGGCCGAGCGCATCGGTCGATGGTTTGGGCGATACGGGCTGACACCGGCACAGGTGCGCAGCAGCCCTTGGTGCCGCTGCCTGGACACCGCTCGCATCGCCTTCGGGGTGCACGCCGTCTCACCCTGGGTAGCCTTGGGGTCCCCGGTGGGTACCTCAGAACAGGCCTACCCCGAGTATCAGGCTCAGCTGCGCCGAGCCACCAGCCAGCGCCGCACCCTGGGTGGGTTCGAGGTCTGGGTCACCCACCAGTTCGTTCTGCAGGACTTGGTAGGCCAGTCGGTGGCGTCCGCCGAAGCGCTGCTACTGCGCGGCGACCCGCGTGCGCCCGATGGGCGCCAGGCACTGCAAGTGCTGGGTCACTGGCGGCTGCCCGCCGCCTGAGCCGTACGGTTCAGCCGTACTGCAATTCAGCCACCTTGCCTGAAAGCACCCGATAACTGAAGATGGAGTAACCCACAGTGGCCGGTCCGGTCACGGAGCATCCCACCGCGATCACCGCCGACAAGGAAGTGGCGCTGAACGCTCGGCGTTTGAGCTGAGCCTTCGGGGAGAAGAACCGCTCCACCCTTCGTGGGCGAGCAGGGCCTGCTTGCGTGGCAACCCGCCAGCGTAGCCCGTGAGCGATCCGTCACGGCCAATCACGCGGTGACAGGGCACCAGAATCGAAATGGGATTGCGGCCCACAGCGACGCCTACAGCGCGCACCGCAGCCGACCGGCCGATCCGATGCGCGATCTCGCCGTAGGTGGTGGTGTCACCCACTGCGATCTCGCCCAGGACACGCCACACCGCTTGCTGAAAGAGCGTGCCCTCGGCGTCCAGCACCGGCAGTCGGACCGGACGCCGACCCTTGAAGTAGTCATCTAATGCGAGCACAGCGCCCACGATCTGCGGGTGGGTAGCGTCCAAGGGGGCACTCAATGGGCCAGGGTGGTGCGACTGCGCATCGAACCAGACCCCCGCCACACCTTTCGAAGAAGCGGCCACGGTCAATGCACCCAGCGGGGTCTGAATGCGGGCCTGGGCCTCGATGTGAGATGGCTTCATTTCTCATGCTCCAAGCGGCGCCAAGCCGCGGCGCGGCGTTGGGGCGTGAACAGGGGTCACTATAGGCCGGGTCGAATTTGTGCAGGGCCTCGGGGAGCAGAGCAAGGAGCCCTTAAACGTCGAAGGCCGCTTCACAGCGGCCTTCGGCGGTGCTTGACTACACAAGCTTTCTGTTTGGTTGCGGGAGCAAGATTTGAACTTGCGACCTTTGGGTTATGAGCCCAACGAGCTACCAGGCTGCTCCATCCCGCGGTAGAGCACGTGAGTATAGCCTACCTTTGCAGGACCATCATGGCGCCTTGACGTTGCTCTTGCTCAGCACCGCCGGGGCAGCCCTCTGAGCATGGCCCACTTTCTGCGCCGGTGCCGGCGCCTTGGTCGCAGGCTTGACAGAGTCGGTCTTGGCAGGGACGGCCGTCGCAGGTGCCGCCCCCGGCATGGTCTTGGCAGCCGGTGTCGCAGCAGCACCAGTTGTCGTCGAAGAAGCTGCAGCCGTCTTGCTCGCGTCCTTGGTCACAGCAGCTGCTGCTGGGGCTTTTGCGGCGGCAGGTGCAGTCGCAGGAGCCTGTACGCCAGCCGCCTTCGCCCCACCGGTTATCGACGCAGGAGCGGCAGCCTGGGCAGGTACCGGCGATTGCGCTACGGCCAAGCCCGAAAGCGCAGAGAATACGGTAACGGCGATGGTGGACTTGATATGCATGAGGTTTTCTCCTGGAAGTCAATCGAGTGTCACGGTGGGCTCCGACACTCATGAGCAGGGCTTGTTCGGCCTTGCGAATTCAACGGGCTGGGTGACGGCTGTGTTGACGGGTTTTCAAATCAATATTTTTTCGGCCACCGTCAACCGTTTAGGTCAGCACCCGTTGTACGCGAGCGCGAGCGAGCACGCGCGAGCGCTAGCCTGGCACAGGACCGGGCCATAGATCAGCAGTACGATCAATAACCGTTTATCGCGAGCAACCGTTGCCACGCTGCCATGTCCGGCCACACTGATTCACGCCAAGCCCTAAATGTGTTGGGGCAGACGTTACAGGCCTGCTCCTACGACCCACTCACAGGCTACTTCCGTGATGGTTGCTGCAATACCGACGAACAGGATCGCGGTCTGCACGTCGTATGCGCGGTAATGACAGCGGATTTTCTTGAACACAGCAAGGCGCAAGGCAATGACCTGGTCACGCCTCGCCCGCAATTACGCTTCAAGGGCCTGAAGCCGGGCGACCGTTGGTGCCTGTGCGCGTTGCGCTGGAAAGAGGCCTTGCAGGCCGGCGTGGCGCCCAAGGTGGTGCTGCAGGCCACGCACATCAAGGCCTTGGAAGTCTTAGACCGGCAAGACTTGGTCACTCACGCATACAGGACCACCCGAACCTGAAGATTGCGGCAGAGGAACGCCGAGGGGTCAACTCCGACTGAGCACCCTGTCGGCGGGACGGTCGCACCGCCGCGGGATCTGATGGCGGGGCGACAAAAAGCCGGCGCGGGGCCGGCTTGAGGGTTTGGCTTGAACACCTCCGCACAGGGCAGGATGTTCAAGTCGCCGATCACTCGGCCTTTGCAACTCCCTCAGCGGCCACTGGCTCAGGGCGGTCCACCAACTCCACGAAGGCCATCGGAGCGCTGTCACCCACGCGGAAGCCCATCTTCAGGATACGCGTATAACCGCCCGGGCGGGTGGCGTAGCGTGGACCCAGTTCGTTGAACAGCTTGGTGACGATCTCGCGGTCGCGCAGGCGGGCAAAGGCCAGACGGCGGTTAGCTACCGTGGACGAGCGGCCCAGGGTGATCAGGGGCTCGACCACACGGCGCAATTCCTTGGCCTTGGGGACAGTAGTCTTGATGGCTTCATGGCGAAGCAGCGAGACACACATGTTGCGAAGCATCGCCAAACGGTGTTCGCTGGTACGGTTGAGTTTACGGAGTCCGTGTCCGTGGCGCATGGTGCCTTCCTTTCATTATTGAACCCTGGCCGTATCAGGTACCAGGGTTTGCCTTACATCTTTTTGTTTTCAGCGCTTGTCGAGGCCCAGAGGCGGCCAGTTTTCGAGACGTGCACCCAGCGTGAGCCCACGCGAGGCCAACACTTCCTTAATTTCGTTGAGGGACTTGCGGCCCAGATTCGGCGTCTTGAGCAGCTCGGTTTCAGTGCGCTGGATCAGATCGCCGATGTAGTAAATATTCTCGGCCTTCAGGCAGTTGGCCGAACGAACGGTGAGCTCGAGCTCGTCCACGGGGCGCATCAGGATCGGGTCGAAGTTCGCGCCCGAACGCGGTACGGGCTCGGTGAAGGATGCGATGTCGCTGCCCTCGAGTTGCGCGAACACAGCCAACTGCTCGACCAAGATCTTAGCCGAAGCGCGGATGGCTTCCTCCGGGCTGATGGCGCCGTTGGTTTCGATCTGCATGACCAGCTTGTCAAGGTCGGTGCGCTGCTCGACGCGGGCGTTTTCCACCGCGTAGCTCACCCGCTTTACTGGCGAGAAGGAAGCGTCCAGCAAGATACGGCCGATGCTCTTGGTCGGCTCGTCAGCATGGCGGCGCAGGTTGCCCGGCACATAGCCACGGCCCTTTTCCACCTTGATCTGCATGTCCAGCTTGCCACCGGCGGCGAGGTTAGCGATCACGTGGTCGGGGTTGACGATTTCCACGTCGTGGGGCGTCTGAATGTCAGCCGCCGTGACCGAGCCGTCGCCATCTTTACGCAGCACCAGGGTGACTTCGTCGCGGTTGTGCAACCGAAACACCACACCCTTGAGGTTGAGCATGATGTGCACCACATCTTCTTGTACACCGTCGATGGTGGAGTACTCGTGCAGCACCCCAGCGATCGTCACCTCGGTGGGTGCATAGCCCACCATGGAGCTCAGCAGCACGCGCCGCAGCGCGTTGCCCAGCGTATGCCCATAGCCACGCTCGAAGGGCTCAAGTGTTACCTCAGCACGGTTGGCACCCAGGGGTTCAACATTGATGGCTTTGGGCTTCAGGAGATTGGTTTGCATAGATATGTGTTCCTCTCAATACCCTCGGCTCGTTACACCGGTAAGGCTGATGGACCAGCCGGACAAGAACAGTTCTGTGGCGCGCCCGGCATTCGCCACAGACACCGACTGGCCACCACCCGCAGCAAAGCCCGCGGGCGGAGAGCCAGTTCAGTGGTGATCAGCGCGAATACAACTCGACGATCAGCGACTCGTTGATTTCCGAGCCGAATTCGTCGCGGTCAGGCGCCTTCTTGAAGACGCCTTCCATCTTGCCTGCATCCACCTGAACCCATGCCGGTAACCCGGTGGACTCGGCAAGCTTCAGGGACTCTTGGATGCGCAGCTGCTTCTTGGCCTTTTCGCGGACACCCACGGTGTCACCAACCTCGACCAGATAAGAAGCGATGTTGACCACCTCACCGTTTACCGTGATGGCCTTGTGCGAAACCAGCTGCCGAGCTTCGGCGCGTGTTGAGCTGAAACCCATGCGGTAGACAACGTTGTCCAGACGCGATTCCAGCAAGGTCAGCAGGTTCACGCCGGTGGAGCCCTTGCAGCGCTCGGCCTCGGCGAAATAGCGGCGGAACTGACGCTCCAGCACGCCGTACATGCGCTTGACCTTTTGCTTTTCGCGCAGCTGCACACCAAAGTCGGAAGTGCGCTGACCGCTGGTGCGGCCATGCTGTCCCGGCTTGGATTCCAGCTTGATTTTGTCGGCTATGGCGCGGCGACCGCTCTTGAGGAACAGGTCGGTGCCTTCGCGGCGGGAAAGTTTGCCCTTGGGGCCTAGGTAACGTGCCACTTTGAGTGTCCTTGTTCAATCTGACGCAGGCCGCACCATCTAGGGATGGCTCGGAACACCGCGCGAGTCTGGCCGGTATTGTTTTGTGGGCTCAGACGGTGGGCTTCGACGAAAACGCCTGCTGCAGCTCTAGAGCCGCAGCCGGCCAGAGCTTGTGTTAGATGCGACGACGCTTTTGCGGACGGCAACCATTGTGCGGCACCGGGGTCACGTCGGAAATCGAATTGATGCGGATACCCAGTGAAGCCAGGGCGCGAACCGAGGACTCACGGCCGGGGCCAGGGCCCTTGATCTTCACATCCAGGTTCTTTATTCCTTGCTCCTGCGCAGCGCGGCCGGCCACCTCAGCGGCCACCTGGGCTGCAAAGGGCGTGCTCTTACGCGAGCCCTTGAAGCCTTGGCCGCCTGAAGAGGCCCAGCTCAGCGCGCCGCCCTGGCGGTCGGTGATGGTGATGATGGTGTTGTTGAACGATGCATGCACATGTGCGATGCCGTCTGCCACATTCTTGCGGACTTTCTTGCTGACGCGTCGTGCAGCTGAGTTGTTCGGTGCCTTGGCCATAAATCTTTACTCGCTATGAGGTGCGTGGTGATCGGTGCTGAAAGAGAGCTGCGTCACTTCTTGATCGCTGCGGCCGACTTCTTCGGCCCCTTACGGGTGCGCGCGTTGGTCTTGGTGCGCTGACCACGCACGGGCAGACCACGGCGGTGGCGCAGACCGCGGTAGCAGCCGATGTCAATCAACCGCTTTATGTTGATCGACATTTCGCGACGAAGGTCACCTTCGATCGTCATCGTATTGATCTGCTCCCGGATCTTTTCCAAGTCAGCGTCATTCAGATCTTTGATTTTCTTGGTCCAAGGCACGCCGGCCGCATCGCAGATCTTCTGCGCGGTGCGACGGCCGATGCCATAGATCGAGGTCAGGCCGATCTCAGCGTGCTTGTGCGGAGGGATGTTGATACCAGCAATACGTGCCATGTTGATTCCTCAGTTCTGCTCTGCCGTGGCGAATCAGCCCTGGCGCTGCTTGTGGCGGGGGTCGGTGCAGATCACACGCACCACACCGTGGCGACGGATGATCTTGCAGTTACGGCACATCTTCTTGACGGAAGCGGCTACTTTCATGGTCTTCTCCTTGACCTTTCCTATGTGGACGCTGGGCGTTCCGGTTACTTGGCGCGGAACACAATGCGCGCCCGACTCAAATCGTAAGGGGTGAGTTCCACGGTGACCTTGTCGCCCGGAAGGATACGGATGTAGTGCATACGCATCTTGCCGGAGATATGGCCGAGAACCACATGTCCGTTTTCCAACTTCACGCGGAAGGTGGCGTTTGGGAGGTTCTCGAGGATTTCACCCTGCATCTGGATGACGTCATCTTTGGCCATCTTCGACCCATCAGGTGGCTTTGAAGTTGGCTTTCTTGAGCAACGACTCGTACTGCTGACTCATTACATAACTCTGAACCTGGGACCAGAAGTCCATCGTCACGACCACGATGATCAACAAAGACGTTCCACCAAAATAGAACGGCACGTTGTACTTCAGTACCAGAAACTCGGGTAACAGACACACCGCCGTGATGTAGACCGCCCCCACCAGGGTAAGGCGGGCCAAAATCTTGTCGATGTACTTGGCAGTTTGGTCACCTGGACGAATGCCCGGCACCAGCGCGCCGCTTTTCTTCAGGTTCTCTGCGGTCTCACGGCTGTTGAACACCAAGGCCGTGTAAAAAAAGCAGAAAAACACGATCATTGCGGCATATAGCATCACATACACCGGCTGGCCTGGCGACAGTGCCGCCGAAAGGTCCTTCAGCCAGCGCAGGCTATCACCCGTAGCAAACCAGCTCACCACCGTGGTGGGCAAGAGGATGATGGACGAGGCAAAGATCGGCGGGATTACGCCCGACATGTTGAGCTTGAGCGGCAGATGCGAGGACTGGCCGCCCATAATCTTGTTACCCACTTGGCGCTTAGCATAGTTGACCAAGATCTTGCGCTGGCCGCGCTCCACGAACACCACTCCGTAGGTCACCAGGATGACGATGGTGATGATGAACAGCGCGGCGATGATGCTCATCGCGCCGGTGTTCACGAGTTCGAACAGGCCACCAATGGCGCCTGGAAGGCCGGCAGCGATACCGGCGAAAATCAGTATGGAGATGCCGTTGCCCAGACCACGTTCGGTGATCTGCTCGCCCAGCCACATCAGGAACATGGTGCCGGCCACCAGGCTAACCACCGCAGTCACGCGAAAGCCCATGCCCGGGGTGATGACCAGACCACCCGTGCCTTCGAGGGCCAGTGCAATGCCCAGGGCTTGAAAAATGGCCAGGCCCAAGGTGCCGTAGCGGGTGTACTGGGTGATCTTGCGGCGGCCCGCCTCGCCTTCCTTTTTCAACGCTTCAAGGGTCGGCACCACATAGGTCATCAGCTGCATGATGATCGATGCAGAGATGTAGGGCATGATGCCCAGTGCGAAGACGGTGAAACGGGACAGCGCGCCACCCGAGAACATGTTGAACAGGTTCAGGATGCCGCCGCTTTGGCTGTTGAAGAGCTGCTTGAGCTGCACAGGATCGATCCCCGGCACGGGAATATGCGCCCCGATCCGGTAGACGATCAACGCCAATACCAAGAACACCAAGCGGCGACGGAGGTCACCAAACTTGCCGCTCTTGGCCAGTGCGCTTGCGTTGGCTGACACGCTTGCTCCTGCCTTGCTCTTGGGTTCTCAGCTCAGCGCCGAAGCTCAGGCGAGTGTGCCACCGGCTGCTTCAATGGCAGCCTTGGCGCCAGCTGTGGCACCGATACCGTTGAGCGTGACCTTTCTAGACAGATCACCGGTCTTGACAACCTTGACCACCTTGGCGTTCTGGGGGATCAGGCCGGCGGCCTTAAGCGTCACCAAATCAACTTCGTCTGCAGCCAGGAGCTGCAGCTCGCCCAGTGTGATCTCGGCGTTGTACTTCAGGGAAGCAGACTTGAAACCGCGCTTGGGCAGGCGGCGCTGCAGCGGCATCTGGCCGCCCTCAAAGCCCACCTTGTGGTAACCACCGGCACGGGACTTTTGGCCCTTGTGGCCACGGCCAGCGGTCTTGCCCAGACCCGACCCGATGCCGCGGCCGACGCGGCGGCGAGCCTTTTTAGAGCCGTCAGCCGGTTTAAGCGAATTGAGTTGCATGTTCAGTGCCCTCTTCAGATGACTTGCACCAGGTAGGCCACCTTGGTGATCATGCCGCGCACGGCGGGCGTGTCTTCTAGCACGCGCATGCTGCCCAGCTTGCGCAAGCCCAGGCCACGCACGGTGGCACGGTGAGACTCGCGGGTGCCGGCCACGCTGCGAACCAGCTTGACGGTCAGGGTTTTCTTGTCAGCCATGATGGGGATCCTTGGCAGCCGATCAGTTGAGGATTTCTTCAACTGTCTTACCGCGCTTAGCGGCGACTTCGGCCGGCGTGGACGAATGCTTCAGTGCGTCCAGCGTGGCGCGAACCATGTTGTATGGGTTGGACGAGCCCAGGCTCTTGGCCACGATATCCGTCACGCCCATCACTTCAAACACCGCGCGCATCGGACCGCCTGCAATGATGCCGGTACCCGTGGGGGCCGGCGCCATCAGCACCTTGGCTGCACCATGCTCGCCCACCACGTTGTGGTGAACCGTGCCGTTCTTGAGCTGAACCTTAAACATGTTGCGGCGGGCAGACTCCATCGCCTTCTGCACGGCCACGGGCACTTCACGGGCCTTGCCCTTGCCCATGCCGACGCGGCCATCGCCGTCACCAACCACTGTCAAAGCGGCGAAACCAAGAACGCGACCACCCTTGACCACCTTGGTCACGCGGTTGACCGCAATCATCTTCTCCTTGAGACCGTCGTCGCGACCTTCGTCCTGCACGCGGGGGGAAAACTTAGCCATTTGCGTTGATCCTTAATGCGTCAGAACTGCAGGCCGGCTTCGCGAGCCGCTTCAGCCAGGGCCTTGACACGACCATGGTAGGCAAAGCCTGCACGGTCGAAAGCAACCTGCTCGATACCAGCGGCCTTGGCCTTTTCGGCGATACGCTTGCCAATCAAGGTGGCGGCTCCGGTGCTGCCACCCTTGCCGGCCGCGCCCAATTGATCACGCACTGCTTTCTCGGCGGTGGAGGCCGAGGCCAGCACCTTGGTGCCGCAGCCGGAAATGACGCGGGCGTAGATGTGCAGGTTCGAGCGAAAGACCGTCAAACGGGCCGCACCTTGAATGGCGATGCGGGCCTGGGTTTGACGGGCACGGCGCAGACGCTGCTCTTTCTTGTTCATCGTCATGATGCCGTTCCTTACTTCTTCTTGGTCTCTTTGAGGGCCACGCGCTCGTCGGCATAGCGGATGCCCTTGCCCTTGTAGGGCTCGGGCGGCCGGATGGCGCGCACTTCAGCGGCGATCTGGCCTACCACCTGGCGGTCAGCACCCTTGATCAGGATTTCGGTCTGGGTGGGGCACTCGACCTTGATGCCGGCAGGCATGTCCTTGACCACAGGATGGGAGAACCCAACCTGCAGATTGAGTTTGGCGCCCTGGGTTTGGGCACGGAAGCCCACACCCACCAGGTTGAGCTTGCGCTCGAAGCCCTTGCTCACGCCGTTGACCATGTTGGCCACGATGGCACGCATGGTGCCGCTCATGGCATTGGCCTGGGCCGACTCGTCCACCGGCGCGAAAGTGACGGCGCCGTTGGCGACCTTGACCGTGACCAGTTCATTGGCGGCTTGCCTGAGAGTGCCTTGGGCTCCCTTGACCGTGATTTCTTGTGCCGAAATCTGGACATCCACACCGCTGGGGACGGCCACCGGCATCTTTCCTACGCGGGACATTTTGTTCAACCTCCCTGCATCAAGCAACGTAGCACAGGACCTCGCCGCCGATACCGGCAGCGCGGGCCTTGCGGTCCGTCATCACGCCCTTGGGCGTGGTCACAATGGCCACACCCAAACCGTTCATGACCTGTGGCAGATCATGACGACCTTTGTAGATGCGAAGGCCAGGACGGCTCACACGCTCTATGCGCTCGATCACCGGGCGACCTGCGTAGTACTTCAGCGCGATTTCAAGTTCGCTCTTGCCGGCGTCGCCCTTGATGGCAAAACCGTCGATGTAGCCTTCGTCCTTGAGGACTTGGGCAATGGCCACCTTCAACTTGGAAGACGGCATTGTCACAGCGCCTTTTTCAACCATCTGCGCATTGCGGATGCGCGTCAGCATATCGGCGATGGGATCACTCATGCTCATGTGAAATTCTCCTGACCGGACCCAGCGCCGGCTTACCAGCTAGCCTTGACGACGCCCGGGATGTCGCCCTTGAACGCCAGTTCACGAATCTTGCTGCGGGCCAAGCCGAACTTGCGAAACGTGCCACGCGGACGACCGGTCAGCTCGCAGCGGTTACGCAGACGGGTGGGGTTGGCGTTTCGAGGCAGCTTCTGCAGCGCCAGGCGAGCGGCATAACGCTCTTCATCGGACTTCTTGGCATCGTTGGCGATCGCCTGCAGCTCGGCGTACTTCTTGGCGTACTTCGCCACCAAGGCTTCGCGCTTCAGTTCACGTTGCTTGAGAGAGACTTTAGCCACAGGGCACCTCAGTTCTTGAAGGGAAAGCGGAAGGCAGCCAGAAGCGCCCTGCACTCTTCGTCGGTCTTGGCGGTGGTGGTGATCGAGATGTTCATCCCGCGGATTGCGTCGATCTTGTCGTACTCGATCTCGGGGAAGATGATCTGCTCTTTCACGCCGATGTTGTAGTTACCTCGACCGTCGAAGGAGCGGCCGGAGATGCCGCGGAAGTCGCGCACACGGGGTAGCGAGATGTTGACGAAACGGTCCAGGAATTCGAACATGCGCACGCCGCGCAGGGTGACCATGCAGCCGATAGGCACGCCATCGCGAATCTTGAAGCCGGCGATGGCCTTTTTGGACTTGGTAACCACGGGCTTTTGTCCGGCGATCTTGGTCAGATCGCCGACGGCGTTGTCCATGACCTTCTTGTCGGTGACGGCCTCGCTCACGCCCATGTTCAGCGTGATCTTGGAAAAGCGCGGCACTTCCATCACAGACTTGTAGCCGAACTTTTTCATCAGTTCAGGTACCACCTTGCTCTGGAAGTGGTCCTGGAGTCGGGAACGGGTTGCTTGGGTCATGATGCCGCCTTAGGCTTTGATCTCTTCGCCGCTGGACTTGTAGACGCGCGACTTCTTGCCGTCTGCCAGCACCTTGATGCCCACGCGATCGGCCTTACCTGTGGTCGAGTTGTAGATCGCCACATTGGATTGGTGTATGGGCATCGTCTTGTCGATCACGCCGCCGGTGGTTCCTTTCATGGGGTTGGGCTTGACGTGCTTCTTCACCACGTTTACGCCTTCAACCACGACATGGTCCTCGTCCACACGCAGCGTGACGGTGCCACGCTTACCCTTGTCGCGGCCGGTCAATACGATGACTTGGTCGCCTTTGCGAATCTTGTTCATATCTGTCCTCTTGCGCTAGCGCTTACGGTCCGGTGTACCTAGAGCACTTCCGGGGCCAGCGACACGATCTTCATGAAGCGCTCAGAGCGCAGCTCACGGGTGACCGGACCGAAGATGCGGGTGCCGATGGGCTCGAGCTTGGCGTTGAGAAGCACGGCAGCATTGCCGTCAAACTTCACCAAGGAACCATCCTGGCGGCGCACGCCCTTGGCGGTACGCACGACGACGGCGTTGTAGACCTCACCCTTCTTGACGCGACCACGCGGTGCAGCTTCCTTGATGCTGACCTTGATTACGTCGCCAATGCCGGCATAGCGCCGCTTGGAGCCGCCGAGCACCTTGATGCACATGACGGACTTCGCGCCAGTGTTGTCAGCGACGTCAAGCCGCGATTGCATTTGGATCATGTGTAGTCCCCAACTTGTCCCGCCTGTTCATTGCAGCACTTGCGTGCGCACCGGCCAGCCGGTCAGTCTTGGGCCCGTGGTATGGGCTGAAAATCTGCTAGACGCACGGGGGCCCGCACGCCTTTTTTGGGATAGCCCTTGAGTATGCGGCAAAAACATCCGGAGTGTCAAGCGCCACCAACGAAACCGTTGAGCATGCCGCCATAGAGCCAGACCCGATCGGGCTGTCGTGCCGCGTGCGGCCAGCACCTCGAATGGGCCAGGTGTCAGGCTGATTTGGCCTGCGCGAGCAGAGTGTCGGCGTCGCTGACCTTGAACTCGCCAGGGCCCTCCACATTAAGCGTTTTGACCACGCCGTCCTTGACCAGCATCGAATAGCGGTTAGAACGCAGACCCAGGCCCCGGGCGGTGAGGTCCAGCGTGAGGCCCACAGCCTTGCTGAACTCAGCCGAGCCGTCGGCCATCATGCGAAGCTTGCCGCCGGAGTGCTGATCGCGGCCCCAGGCGCCCATGACGAAGGCGTCGTTGACCGACACACACCAGATCTCGTCCACGCCCACCGCGGTGAATTCAGCGGCCTTGGCTACAAAGCCCGGCACATGCTTGGCCGAACAGGTGGGTGTAAAAGCGCCAGGCAGGGCGAACAGAGCTATGGTCTTGCCGGCCGTGCTCTTCTGAACCTCAAAGGCATTGGGGCCCACGGAGCAGCCATTGCCCTCGACCTCAATGAACTCAAACAGCGTGGCTGAGGGAAGCTTTTCGCCAACCTTGATCATGGTGTTGCTCCGAGTGGAAATTTAAATCGGCCGTAATCCATATCAGACTTCGCGCGCCTTCTCCACAAGTCGGGTAACAACCCAGGACTTGGTCTTAGAAATCGGCCTGCTTTCGGTGATTTCCACGACATCGCCCATGTGGTAATCGCCTTTTTCGTCGTGCGCGTGGAACTTGCGCGAGCTGGCGACGATCTTGCCGTAGAGCTCATGCTTGTTACGGCGCTCCACCAGAACCGTCACGGTCTTGGCACGCTTGTCGCTGACCACACGGCCCACGAAGCTGCGGACCACCTTAGCCTTGCTTGCTGCTTGGGCTTCGCTCACTTGGCGGCTCCCTTTTTCTTCTCGCCAATGATGGTGCGGGCACGTGCGATGTCGCGGCGTGTCTTGCTCAAAGCCGAGGTGTTGCTCAGTTGCTGAGTGGCCTTCTGCATGCGCAGACCGAAGTGGGCCTTCAAGAGGTCGGAGACCTCTTTCTCGAGGGCAACCACGTCCTTGGCGCGAAGTTCAGATGCTTTCATCATTCGTCTCCTTTAGGCGCCGACCTGGCGGGCCACGAAGGTGCAGCGCAGGGGCAGCTTGGCTGCGGCCAGCGTGAACGCCTCGCGCGCGAGTTGCTCGGGCACACCGTTGATTTCATAAAGCACCTTGCCGGGGGTGATCTCGGCGACGTAGTACTCGGGGTTGCCCTTGCCGTTGCCCATGCGCACTTCGGCCGGCTTCTGGGAAATCGGCTTGTCGGGGAAGATGCGGATGAAGATGCGCCCGCCGCGCTTGATGTGGCGCGAAATAGCGCGGCGCGCAGCTTCGATTTGGCGGGCAGTAATGCGGCCACGCTCGGTGGCCTTCAGGCCGAATTCGCCGAACGAGACAGCGGCACCGCGGGTGGCCACACCTGTGTTGCGGCCCTTGTGTTCCTTGCGGAACTTGCGACGTGCGGGTTGCAGCATCTCTTACTCTCCTTTTGCCCCGCCAGGCGCCGCTGCTTTGCGCACGCGCTTGACGGCAGGCGTCTTGGGCGAATCGGCTGCCACGGCGGGCTTGTCCAAGCCATCGCTAGAAGCGGCGCCTACGCCACCAACAGCGCCACGGGGTGCGCCACGGCCGTCACGGCGTTCGCCGCGACCTGGGGCACCACCCGGGCGACCAGGGCGGCGGTTGCGCCGGTCGTCTTCACCTCCGGCATCGGGCTTTATCGCACCAGGCGCTTCGCCACGGCCGAGGTTGTCACCACGGTATACCCACACTTTGACACCGATGACGCCATAGGTGGTCTTGGCTTCGCTGAAACCGTAGTCGATATCTGCCTTCAGGGTGTGCAGGGGCACCCGGCCCTCGCGGTACCACTCGGTGCGGGCGATTTCGATGCCGTTCAGTCGGCCGGCACTCATGATCTTGATGCCCTGAGCACCCAAGCGCATGGCGTTTTGCATCGCGCGCTTCATGGCGCGGCGGAACATGATGCGCTTTTCGAGCTGCTGGGTGATGCTGTCGGCGATCAGCTGAGCATCGATTTCGGGCTTGCGTACCTCTTCGATGTTCACCGCCACCGGCACGCCCAGGCGCTTGCCCAGCTCGGCCTTGAGGTTTTCGATGTCCTCGCCCTTCTTGCCGATGACCACACCTGGACGAGCCGAGAAGATGGTGATGCGGGCGTTCTTGGCGGGGCGTTCAATCAGGATGCGCGAGACCGCGGCGTTCTTCAGCTTGGCCTTGAGGAAGTCCCGAACCTGCAGGTCTTCGGCCAGCATCTGGCTGAAGTTGCGGTTGGTGGCGAACCAACGTGAGGCCCAGGCACGGGTGACCGGAAGACGGAAGCCGGTCGGGTGGATTTTCTGTCCCATAGCGTTATAGGCCTCTTCAGTTGCCGACGGTCACAAAGATGTGGCAGGTGGGTTTGCTGATGCGGTTGCCGCGGCCCTTGGCGCGCGCAGAGAAACGCTTCAGCGTGGCACCCTGTTCCACGTAGATCGAAGTGATCTTCAGTTCGTCGATGTCGGCACCATCGTTGTGTTCGGCATTGGCGATGGCGCTTTCCAGCGCCTTCTTGACGATACCGGCGGCCTTCTTCTGAGTGAAAGCCAGGATATTGAGGGCCTGATCCACCTTTTTGCCGCGGATCAGGTCGGCCACCAGCCGACCCTTATCGGCCGACAGGCGCACACCACGGACGATTGCACGGGTTTCCATGTTCGTCATCCTTTACTTCTTGGCCTTCTTGTCCGCGGGGTGACCCTTGAAAGTGCGGGTCAGCGCGAACTCGCCGAGCTTGTGGCCAACCATCTGGTCGGACACATAAACGGGCACATGCTGCTTGCCGTTGTGCACGGCGATCGTGAGGCCGATGAACTCGGGTAGCACCGTCGAGCGGCGCGACCAGGTCTTGATAGGCCTTTTATCCTTGGTGGCTGAGGCCTTCTCGACCTTGGCCATCAGGTGGTGGTCCACAAAGGGGCCTTTCTTGGCAGAGCGTGTCATTTGGTGCGCTCCTCTTATTTCTTACGGCGCGAGACAATGAAGGTCTGCGTGCGCTTGTTCGAGCGGGTGCGGAAGCCCTTGGTGAGGGTGTTCCACGGCGACACCTGCGGCTGGCCTTCGCCGGTGCGGCCTTCGCCACCACCGTGCGGGTGATCCACAGGGTTCATCGCCACACCGCGAACGGTCGGGCGGATGCCCTTCCAACGGATGGCGCCAGCCTTGCCGTACTGGCGCAGGCTGTGTTCTTCGTTGCTCACTTCGCCGATGGTGGCGCGGCAGTCGATGTGCACACGGCGAACCTCGCCGGAGCGCAGACGGATTTGGGCGTAGGTGCCTTCGCGGGCCATCAACGTGACCGAGGCACCAGCCGAGCGCGCGATTTGGGCGCCCTTGCCCGGCAGCATTTCGATGCAGTGGATGGTGGAGCCCACGGGAATGTTGCGGATGGGCAGGGTGTTGCCGGCCTTGATGGGGGCTTCAGCTCCGCTGATCACCGTGGCACCGGCCTCCAGGCCGCGCGGGGCGATGACATAGCGGCGCTCGCCGTCGGCGTAGCAAAGCAACGCAATATGGGCGGTGCGGTTGGGGTCGTACTCGATGCGTTCGACCTTAGCTGGGATTCCGTCCTTGTTGCGCTTGAAGTCCACCACGCGGTAGTGGTGCTTGTGACCACCGCCCTTGTGGCGCATGGTGATGTGGCCGTTGTTGTTGCGACCAGACTTCTGCTTTTGCGGCTCGAGCAGAGAGGCTTCGGGCGCGCCCTTGTGCAGGTGCTTGTGCACCACCTTGACCACGGCGCGGCGGCCAGGTGAGGTGGGTTTGACTTTGACAACGGCCATTTACGCAGCCTCCCCGGAGAAGTTGAGCTCCTGACCGGCCTTCAAGGAGACATACGCCTTCTTGACATGGTCACGGCGGCCGGTGCGGCCACCGAAGCGCTTGGTCTTGCCCTGCGTGTTGACGGTGCGCACACTGTCCACCTCGACCTTGAACATCAGTTCAACGGCCGCCTTGATTTCGGGCTTGGTGGCGTCGCGCAGCACCTTGAACAACACCTGGTTGTTCTTCTCTGCTGCGGCCGTGGCCTTCTCGGAAATGATCGGTGCGACGAGCACCTGGGCTAGGCGGCCTTCGTCGTGCTTTTGGGTGCTCATGCGAACATCTCCTTGAGCAACTCGATTGCGCCCTTGGTCACCAGCACCTTCTTGTAGTGCACCAGCGACAGGGGATCGGCGTAGCGGGGCTCGACCACCAGCACGTTGGCCAGGTTGCGGGAGGCCAGCGCGAGGTTGTCGTCCACCTGGTCGGCAATCACCAGCACCGAATCCAGGCCCATGGCCTTAAATTTGGCAGCCAACAGCTTGGTTTTGGGGGCTTCGACCTTGATCGCGTCCACCACGGCCAGGCGACCGTCACGGGCCAGCTGAGACAGGATCGACGCCATGCCGGCTCGATACATCTTCTTGTTGACCTTGTGGGTAAAGTTTTCGTTGGGCGTGTTCGGGAAGATGCGCCCACCCCCGCGCCACAGCGGCGAAGACGTCATCCCTGCGCGGGCGCGGCCGGTACCCTTCTGGCGGAACGGCTTCTTGGTGGAGTGGTGCACTTCAGCACGGGTGAGCTGCTTGCGCGTGCCTTGACGGGCGTTGGCCTGGTAAGCCACCACCACCTGGTGAACCAGGGCTTCGTTGTAGTCACGGGCAAATACGGTGTCAGGGGCGTCCACCTTGGCAGTGGCCTGACCTTGCTCGTTCAGGAGCTCGAGTTGCATCACTGGGCTCCCTTCTTCAGGCGAACCTTGACGGCCGGGCGCACAACCACATGGCCGTTCTTGGCACCCGGAACGGCGCCCTTGACCAGCAGCAGCTGGCGGGCTTCGTCCACGCGCACGATGTCCAGGTTCTGGGTGGTGACGGTTTCGTCGCCCATGTGACCGGTCATCTTCTTGCCCGGGAACACGCGGCCCGGGTCTTGCGCCATGGAGATCGAGCCCGGCACGTTGTGCGAACGGCTGTTGCCGTGCGACGCACGCTGGGAGCTGAAATTGTGACGCTTAATGGTACCGGCGTAGCCCTTGCCGATCGAGGTGCCCTGCACATCGACCTTCTGGCCGGCGGCAAACATCGTCACGGGCAGCGTGCTGCCGGGCTTGTACTCGGCAGCAACAGCGGCTTCTACCCGGAATTCCTTGAGGATTTCACCGCCTTCAACGCCAGCCTTGGCGAGGTGACCTGCTTGCGGCTTGGTCACATGGGACGCCTTGCGCGACCCATATGCCACCTGCAAGGCAACATAGCCGTCTGTCTCTTCGGTCTTGACCTGGGTGACCCGATTGTTGGACACGTCGAGCACCGTCACAGGAACGGCGTCGCCGTCGTCCGTGAAGATGCGCATCATGCCCACCTTGCGACCCAACAATCCGAGGCGATTGCTCAGACTCATGGTTCTTCTCCAGCCCCTGGGAAAGGGCCTTGTTGCACAACCCCGACATCGATTGGCCGGGATGGATGTCCACCCTGTTAAGGCGGGCCGCTCGCGACCAAAACCAGGCCGTCAAGCGGAAAAGCTTTTAAGTATAGCGGCTCTCGGGATTCCCCGCAAACTGTTGACTGAAGCCAGTGGACTGCGCTCGCACGCCGGCCGGTTTCGGGCTGCGGCAAGGCCGTGCTGCAGCCCAAAGCTTGCCTTACTGCAACTTGATCTCGACGTCCACACCTGCAGGCAGGTCCAGCTTCATCAGGGCGTCAACCGTCTTGTCGGTCGGGTCGACGATGTCCATCAGGCGCTGGTGGGTGCGGATTTCAAACTGGTCGCGCGACGTCTTGTTAACGTGCGGCGAGCGCAAGATGTCGAAACGCTGCATGCGGGTGGGCAAAGGGACCGGGCCACGGACGATGGCGCCCGTGCGCTTTGCGGTGTCAACGATCTCAAGAGCGGACTGGTCGATCAGCTTGTAATCGAAGGCCTTAAGGCGGATGCGAATTTTTTGCTTTTGCACGCGTGCCTCACTCGATGATTTTTGCCACAACGCCGGCGCCCACGGTGCGGCCGCCTTCGCGGATGGCAAAGCGCAGGCCTTCTTCCATGGCAATCGGGTTGATCAGCTTGACCGTGATGCTCACGTTGTCGCCCGGCATCACCATCTCCT
>VGHB01000026.1 GCA_016868355.1 Betaproteobacteria bacterium
AGCACAGGGCGATGAGCAGAAGGTCTTGGGCGATGGAGAGCTCTCCGAAGAGGACATGAAGATGATTCAAATCGGCGAGGGCGAGACCCTGGAAGAAATCAAAGCCAAGCTCAAGCCCAAGAAGAGCGCTATTTCTGCTGAGATGCTGGATACCGCCAACACCTACGACGATAAGGTGGCCTTGATCCGGATGCTGGTGGCCGAAGACTCTGGGCGAGTGGCCAGCGTACTCAAGAACATGATCAAGCTGGGCTGAGGCTTTTCAGACCCACCCAGCAGACCAAGTAGCAGGAGAGCACCACCATGGCAACCAAAGCGGAAGTCAAGGACGCGCCCAAAGACGGCGCAGCAGCAGCTGATACCAAGCAAGCGGATGTGGTCACAGCGCTGGATATCGGGCCGATCATGACCGAGGCGCTCAAACTCGAACTTGAAGCCTTGTCCAGTACCCAACGCGCAGCCGTACTGATGCTGCTGCTTGGTGAGCAGCAGGCTTCCGAAATCTTGCGCTATATGAATCCCAAAGAGGTACAGGCCGTGGGGGCTGCCATGGTTTCGGTGGCCGACCTGTCGCAGGAAGCGGTGAACTTCGTACTCGATGAGTTCGTCATGTTGCTCAAGAAGCAAACCAGTCTGGGCTTGGGCACCACCGACTATGTGGAAAAGGTGTTCAAACGCGCTTTGGGTGAAGACAAAGCGGCTTCGGTGTTGGGTCGGATCTTGCCAGGGCAGGGCAGCCGTGGGCTGGAAATCCTGCAGTGGATGGACGCACGCTCGATAGCTGACATGATTCGCGGCGAACATCCCCAGGTGATCGCCATCATCTTGAGTGTTTTGGAATATGACGTGGCTGCCGACGTCTTGGCTTTCCTGCCCGGCGGCGCGCGATCGGAAATCATGCAACGCATCGCCAGCTTGGAGACGGTACAGCCTTCGGCTATGGGCGAGCTCGAGGCCATCATGAAGCAGCAGTTCTCGAATAATTCGTCGGCCAAGAGTTCGAGCTTCGGTGGTGTCAAGAGTGCGGCCAAGATCATGAACTTCGTCAAGACCGACCTGGAGGCTCAAATCATGGGCGGCCTGGAGAAGATCGATCCCGACTTGATGCTCAAGATCCAGGACAATATGTTTACCTTCGACAATTTGGCCGGATGTGACAACCGTTCTATTCAGACGCTGTCGCGCAATGTAGAGCCCGATATGTTGATGGTGGCGCTCAAGGGCGCCAATGATGAGGTCAAGGAGAGCGCAATGTAGAGCCCGATATGTTGATGGTGGCGCTCAAGGGCGCCAATGATGAGGTCAAGGAGAAGTTCCTCTCCAATATGTCTTCCCGTGCGCGCTCGATGTTCATCGACGACATGGAGGCCAAGGGCCCGCTGCGCATCACCGACGTGGAAGACGCGCAAAAGACCATTATGCGGATTGCGCGCAAGCTATCTGACGCTGGCGAGCTGATGCTGGCTGGTCGTGGTGACGACTTTGTGTAAAGCGAGGGACAAGACTCCATGAGTAGTGCTGTGTTCATGGCCGACCCATTGCTGGGCCGAGCTGCTCCCAAACCCAGCCAGGGTGGCTTTGATGTGCAGGCTCTGTTCGCCCCGGTTCGCGCGGGCTTTGCGCCTGATCCCCTGCTGGCCATACCGCTGGCCCCTGAGGCCATGCAAGCGATGGTCGATGGCTCGGCAGAGACGGATGGCGAGCGGGCAGAAGGGAATGTAGACAGCAGAGCTGAGCCACCGGGGGTACATCTACCGGCCGTAGAGCCCACGGCGTGGCCTGCCGAGGTACAGGCTTTGTTAGAGCAGCGTTACCGTGAAGGCTTTGAAGAGGGATTGGCTCAGGTTACCGCTGACGCTGCCAGTGCAGCGGCTGACCTCGGCGATGGTCACCCCGGTCTGGCTCGCGAGCGTGACCGTCTGACCCCAGAAGGTTCAGTGGCAGGCTCTGACCCAGGCGTTGCAGGCCAATCCCGAGATACCGTGTTACTCCTAGAGTCGCTTTCTCGTGCCCTGCAGCCCCTGCTGCTGCCCGACGATGCCGCCACGCGATTTGAGCCGCTCAAACGCTTGTCCTTGCATCTGGCCATGGAGTTGGTACGCCAAGAGTTGAGTGTGTCGCCTCGCGTGGTCGACGAACTGGTGCGCCGCTGTGTGCAGGCCCTGCAGGCTGGTGAGCAAGCCCCTTTGACGGTTGAGCTGCACCCACAGGACTTGGCGCTCTTGCAACACGCCTGGGATGACCCAGCTACAGGCTTGCCGGTCGACGCGGCCATGCGCCAACGGGTGAACTGGGTGGAAGACCCTGAGCTGGCTCGGGGCTCGGTACGCGCACGCAGCGACGCCTCGATGGTGGAAGATCTCATCCAACACCGACTGGCCTCTATTGTTCAAGACCTGCGGATTCAGTCTCTGCAGTGGCAGCAAGACGAAACCCAGCTGCAAAAGGCTGCGGAAGCCGGGGGCGCCGATGCTTGACTTTGCCGACGAGGTAACCCGCACGCTGGACCGCGTGCGCGCCCTGGAGCCTCAGCGCACTGGCCGCCTGATCCGCCTGGTGGGCATGACCCTGCACGCCAAAGGCCTGATGGCGCCCGTGGGGGCTTTGTGCGAGGTAGTGGGGGCCTTTGGCGATCGCTTGGAAGCAGAGGTGGTTGGGTTCAACGACCAAACCCTGTATCTGATGCCTTACTCTGAACCTCATGGGGTGGGGCCGGGCGCTAGGGTGCGCCTGCTCGAGCACCGTGCAGAGGTCAAGGTGGGGCCGGCCCTGTTGGGGCGGGTGGTGGATGGGCGTGGCCAGGCGCTGGACGGCGCCCCGAACCCCGTGTGCTACGAATCTGTTCCTCTGCTGGGCGATGCCCTGAACCCCCTGAACCGTGGGACCATCCATGAGCCGCTGGACGTGGGTGTTAAGGCCATCAACGGCCTGTTGACCATCGGCCGTGGGCAGCGCCTGGGCTTGGTCGCAGGCTCAGGTGTGGGCAAGAGTGTCCTGCTAGGCATGCTTACCCGCTTCACGCAAGCTGACGTGGTGGTGATTGGCCTGGTCGGTGAACGTGGACGCGAGGTGCAGTCCTTCATTACCGAGACTTTAGGCGAAGAGGGCTTGAGCCGCTCCGTGGTAGTGGCTGCACCGGCCAATGTATCGCCGGTCATGCGCTTGAAGGCGACACACCTCACACATGCCATTGCTGAATACTTCCGCGCGCAGGGCCTAAGCGTGCTCATGCTCATCGACAGCCTCACCAGGGTGGCGCACGCCCAGCGGGAAATCGGCTTGGCCGTGGGGGAGCCACCCACCTCAAAAGGATATCCGCCTTCGGTGTTTTCCTTGCTGCCCAACCTGATTGAACGTGGTGGCGTGGGGTGCGGTGGCCATGGATCGATTACTGCGCTGTACACCGTGCTGGCCGAAGGTGACGACGCCCAAGACCCGGTGGTGGACATTGCGCGCGCTTCTCTGGACGGACAAGTCATGTTGTCTCGCCGGCTGGCCGATGCAGCCCACTATCCTGCGATTGACCTCAACGGCTCAATCTCGCGGGTGATGCAGGACTTATTGAGCCCGGATGACTGGCGGGTGGCCAACCGGATGCGCCGACTTTGGAGCTTGTATCAGACCAACGCGGAACTGATCCAGGTTGGGGCCTATCAGGCGGGTACGAACCCAGAACTGGATGAAGCCATTCGTCTGCACGAACGCTTGAAGGCGTTCCTGCAGCAGGATATGCACCAACGGGTGGACCTTGACCAGACCCGCGCCGATCTTGTAGCCCTGGTCGGTAATCCTTGATCGGAACCTCATGACCCGTACCGAGCTGTGGAACTTCTTGGAAACCCGGGCCACCGAGGTTCGGGATGCTTGTGCTCGGCAGTGGCGCACGGCCTGCAGCGACACCCGAAGGTTGCAGGCCCATTTGCAACGCCTGCAGGCCCTGTACCTGGAGTATGGCCAACAGCAACGGTCTACCCAGGCGGGGAATCACCAGGTGCACCAAACCACCGCCTTACGGCACACGCTGACACAGCTCTTGGCCTTGCAAGAGCGGGTGGGTCGCGAGCTGCTGGCAGCGCAGGCCCACGAAGCGCAATGCCGACAGCGCCTAGACCGCGCGGAAGCGGAGGTGCTTAAGGCACGCACTGTGGCCAACGGCGCGCGGGCCCAAGCCCATCAAGCGCAAGAACGCAGTCTGCAGCAGCAGATGGACGCGGCCAGCGTGCAGCGTCACTGGCTGACCCGGCTGGGCCAAAGCGAAGCCTGAAACAGAACCCGATCAGCTGGCCATGCGCACGGGCACGCCCGGGGCGGGCACCAGCGCAGGTACCTGCTGCCATGCGTTGCGAATATCGATCATCATTGACGATATTTCATCCAAGGCCTGCAGGTCGTTGTGTGCGTTGATGTCGATGATGCGCCGAACCACATAGTTGTACAAATCGGCCAAGTTGCGGGCCAGGTCTCCCCCACGCTCTTGGTCCAGTGCATTTTGTAGGCCCAGCACAATGCGGGAGGCACGCTGCAAGGCTCGATTCTTGAGCTCAATCGAACCGTGCTGGATATGGCCGCGGGCCAAGCTCAGGCTCTCGATCAGGCCATCAAACAGCATCATGATTAGCTCGACGTTGTTTGCGGTGGCTACGCCAGCCACCACCTTGACGCTACCGTAGCTCTTGAGCGCGCGTTGGGCATTCATCTGATGTCCTTCCAAGTGTGCGGTTACCTGATTACTTGGACAGAAGATCGGATTAGGTGCCCAGAACTTGAGGTGGGCTGGGCTCGGTTCCCCTAGCCCCTAGGGGTGGCCGGTGGCTGGTGGCCAGCGGGTCCATTGGCCCCACCGCTACCAACGGGTGTGCTCGGTGGGCTTGCCGCCGTTGCGCCCGTACTGCTGGCCCCGAACTTCCCGGTTGGGGGGCTTGGGACTCCCATTGCCGTGGAGATGCCGGCGTCGACAACGGCCGGAAGACCCGCTGCAGCCAAGGCGTCGGTTGCAGCCTCGGGGACCGGCAACGCTTCGGGCGTAGCTGCTGGGGCCAGCGAGTCTCCATTGCCCAGCAACAGGTCGGAAAACGGCTGTGTCAGCGTGAGCCCGGTTTGGGCGTACAGCACCTGTGCGGTGTCGTCGAGTGTCATTCGGGCCCGCTCGGTTTCATAAATGTCAGCCTTGGTCGAGTCGATGCCTGCCCGGTATAGCGCGTTGGCATGGTTCAGTGGTATCCACGATTGCACCGTCCCACGGGGCGAGGCCAGAGTTTTGACTGCAGTAGGCTGTACCGCGGAGCCGCGTCGGGCGTCGGACTGGCCTGAGCGAAAGAGGTTTTCAATATGCTGGGACAGCACGCTTTCGTAGGTGACGCGCAAGGCGACCAAGTCTGCATCGGCCAGGGGTGTGATGCCCTTTTTACCCGACATGGCATCCCACAGCCGCTTGCCGGTCAAACCGCGCCAGGTGTTGTCATCGCCTGCGCCCGCCGCCGACCCCCCCGTGGGCAGGCCCGACCCAGTGCGGCGCTCGAGCTCATTGACGCGGTCGTTGAGGTATATCACGACCACCAGCAGCGCCAACACCGCGGCTGCCACAACGGTGAGGAAGGTGATCATCAACTGCCGGCTGCCCCGGGCTTGGATTTCCCGTAATCCTCAGAGCCGCTGTCCGCGCCGGGTGCCGCAATGCCCCCTCCGGGCGGAATATTCACCGTTTCGCCGGCTGCTTCTAACTCGTCACGAAGAAACTGAAGCGCCTTGAAGGGCGCATCAAGCTTCAGGTCCTTCTGGCAGATTTCGTCCGCAATACGCTGGACCATAGCGATGGACTGCTGAGCGTCGATTTTGACCGTCTGGTAATTCGCGCCGATGTTGAACACCTCATCTGTGAGGTCTTCCGGTATCCAGGTGTAGGCGTGGTGGTCAGCGCCCTGCGTCTTGACGAGGTGGAAATAGCTCGGTGTTGGGGGCGCAGGCTTTTCCTGGCCATTGGCAATGGCCATCATGCACACCTCTTGCCAGGTGCCGGTGCGCTCAGCGCCCTCGATGAAAACGCTGTCCAGATGCGCCTTGGCCAACAGCGCGATGCGCACGCGCATACTGGCCGTTTCTCGGCTTGTGGACTTCAGGGCAGAGGCTTTCTCATAGAGGGCCTTGGCCTGCGCCTTGAGCTGCTCGGGGGTCTCTTTCTGGAAAAAACTGAACATAGGGCATGCGGAGGCCGAAATCGCACAAAGCCCGGTTCATCTCCCGCCCGGACCCACCTTTAAATCGGAGCGCAACTTTTTCACCACGGAGGATAGCAGCTGGCTCACACGGGACTCGCTCACCCCCAAAACAGCGGCTATCTCCTTGAGGTTGAGCTCTTCCACGTAATAGAGGCTAATTATCAATCGTTCTCGCTCGGGTAGCGAATCTATCGCTGCCGAGACCGCATCAATGAACTGGGATTCCTCCACCGCCTCGTCAGGCCGCTGCATGGCGGTGTCGGGCATGGCCAGGACTTCCTCGGTCATGTCCTCAATGGAATGGGTCTCAAACAGCCGGCTGGGATTCCTCCACCGCCTCGTCAGGCCGCTGCATGGCGGTGTCGGGCATGGCCAGGACTTCCTCGGTCATGTCCTCAATGGAATGGGTCTCAAACAGCCGGGCCTGACTCCGCTCCTTGTGGTACTCCTCAATCGACAGCCCCATGTGCTCGGCCAGCTCCCGGTCGTTGGGGCGACGGCCCAGCCGGTTGGCCAAGGCCTGGGTGGCTTCGGATTGCTGGCGGTTGAAGGCCACGGCCGAGCGGGGCAGGGCGGACAGCCGCCGAACCTCATCGAGCATGGCGCCCCGAACCCGGGCATGGGCAAAGTTATCAAATTCCACACCTTTGGTCGGGTCGTAGGTGTTGGTCGCTTCCAACAAACCCATCATGCCCACTTGGATGAGCTCGTCGACGTCAATGACCGGGGGGATGCGGGTCTTCAGATGCAGGGCAACCCGGCGAACCATACCCTGGTTGGCCAGAACCAAGGCGTCACGATTCTGCAGGGACATGGCGGCTGCAGTCGCCCCGTAAAGTTCGATGGCTGCATTCATGGGCTCACCTCTGAGCGGTGCCGGCGGCGGCTGTGAACCCCCGCGCCCGGCGGTTCATGAAAAACCGGCGTACGGCCACACCCTGGGGCGCAGGCCACTCGGTGATGGCGTGTGCCAGGCGGCGGTAGTCTCGTGCTGCGGCACTGCCCGGCGCGAACTCCACCACCGGCTGGTACTTGCGGTGGGCATCGAGCACCAGTTCGTCGGCCTCGATCGACCCCAGATAAGGCAATTCAAGCCCAATGAAGCGCCTGCACACGTCGGCCAAGCGCTGGTGCAGTTGCTGCCCATGGGCCTCGCTTTGCACTTGGTTGCACACCAGATAAATTTCCTGCAGCCCTTGGTCTTGGTGCATGACCTTGATGATTCCGTATGCGTCAGCAATCGAGGAAGGGTCGTCCTTGACCACCACCATGCGTCTGGTACATGCCCCCATGAAGGACAGTACGCCCGGCGAGATGCCCGCTGCCACGTCGACCACCAGGCAGTCTGGGGCAGTCTCGATCTGCTCAAATGTGTGGATCAAGGCCTCGGTCTGGTCGACACTCAACGCAGCCATGCTGCGCACTCCCGAGGCGCCGGGAATCAGCTGCAGACCAGGGCGAACCGGCACCATGATCTCGGCCAAGCGCTTTTGGCCTGCAGTGACATGGCTGAGATTGAACTCGGCCCGTACGCCCAGGGCCAACTGGGCGTTAGCCAAGCCGAGGTCGGCATCCAGTAGCAAAACCTGCCAGCCCATTTGGCAAAGCGCCACCGACAGGTTGGTGGACACCGTGGTCTTGCCCACGCCGCCCTTTCCGCTGGCCACGCCGAAAACTTCCACCGGCTTGGAGCCGGCTGCATCAGGCATGTGAAGCTCCCTGCTTGCTGCGCGGCACCTTGCGTTTGGTCAGCGAGGTCGGGGATGGGTTACGGGCCACCGCCCCTTTGGCCGGGCCTTTGGCGGGCGACCCCTTGGTGGTGGTGCTGCGGCCACTGCGGCCCGCTTGTCGGGGCGGCACCGTTGTGGTGATGCGGTCGATGGTGGGAATGTCCAGGCAGGAGCTGGTGTCGTGCCCGTCAACACCAAGGCGTTCGGCTCCTGCGCCCAACATGTGAGCCACTGTTCCCATGCCATGCTTCAGCAGGGCATTTGCATCGTAGGGTAGGCGCAGCTGAGTCAGCCCGCTGCCGTCACTGGCCATTGTTGGACAAAGCTGGTGTTCACAGCAGGCTTGCAGCAGCGGCCAGGGTTGGGCTGATTCATCCAGCCGAGTGACCAGCACATCGGTCCAGCTGGGAGCCTGTTCGCCCACCCAGCGGCGCAAGGTGGCGGCATTGGCGTCGGCTGGCATGACCAGGTGATGGCTGGCCTGTAGGCCCCGAATGGCCGCATTCAGAATATCGGGCTGGCTGAGTCCGCTGTCCACAATGACCAGGCTGCCACGGTGCTCCTGCAGCAGCAAGTCCAGTGTGGCGGAGTCTGCAGCCCGAAACGCACTGACGCCGATGCGGGATGCCCACAGTTGAAGCTGGCCCCAGGCCCCGGTACGGTTGTCGTTCCAGCTGATCAGGACCACCTTGTCCACACCCAAACGCTTGGAGGCCTCGTGGGCTAGCCGAGCTGCCATCGAGGTCTTGCCACCGCCGCCAGGCCCGCTGAGCAGGTGAACTCCGCCCGTCCAAGCCGGACCGGACGATCGGCGACCGCGCTGGGCCTTCAGGCTCGGCAGGTTTTCCGCCATCTGTGCTTCGATGGCCGCTAAGGCTTGTTTGTCATCGAAGTCGTTGGATAAGCCGGACATCAAAAGCGCCCGCAGCGTGGTGGACACACCCACATCGGCCAGCGCCTCGTTCCAGCGGTGCGCGGGGCCCTGGGCAGCCCAGGCCTGTAATTGTTGACCCATGCGCATTTCCTTGCGCAGTTGAGCGATCTCCTGGCGAATCAGGTCGGTCAAGGTATGGGCCCTGTCGGTGTTGACAGTTGCCGCTGACGTCGGCTGATAGGCGGCGTCCAACTCGGCGTGCTCCTCTTGCGTTGCAACCCGCAGTTCGCTGGCGGAGGTGCTTGCTGGGGCCAGGGATGTCAGCACGTTGCACGCCGTGAGATGGGCCAAGGGCATAGCGGCTGGCGGCATCCCTGCTTGGCTGCTGAGGCTGAAACGGTGCCCGTAGCGCATGCTTTGCTGCAGAACCGGGTGCGGGCCCTTTGCGGTGGGGGCGGCGGCCTTCATAGACATGGAAGCGGGCCGCAGGGGTTCGGTTTGTCCCAGGGATTGGGCCGCAGCCCGTTGGGCCGCCTGCATTAGGGCCATCTGGGCTGGTACGAACGCTTGCAATCCGGCGAGGGCTTGGCCGGCTTCAGGCTCGGTGCCCCGCGGTTCCCCGTCGGCGTTGGGCGACTGCAGCTGCTGGCGCAGGGCAGACTCAAAGGGTTCGCCGCCGCCGTGGGGCATCACCGGCGGGGGCATTTTTTCGGGTTCAACATCCACTGCCACGATCAGCTCGGTCATGCCGTTGACACGGTTGTTGGAGACCACCAGCACGTCACGGCCATATTTGGCGATGGCCTGTTCATTGGCGCTGCGGGAGTCCTTGGCCAGAATGCGTTGGAGTTTCATGGTGGGCTTCTCCTGTCCAGGCGGTGAGATCGGTTCAAGCGGAGACGTCCGCGGTCACGGTGTAGATCACCTTGACGGCTTGGTCTTCCGGTATTTCGCTGTAAGACAGCACGGTGAGGTCGTTGATGCGGTGACGCACCATGCGGGCCAGCCAGGGGCGCACGCCGGGTGAAACCACCAGCACGGCGGGGTGTCCTTGTTCTTCGACCGATTGTGCGCCGTCGCGTAAGGCACGGAACAGGCGGTCGGCCAAGCCGGGTTCGAGCATGAGGCCTTGACCGGGCTGGCTGTGCTGCGACACGTTGTGCAGCATCTGTTCGAGTGCAGGGTCCAAGGTCATCGCCGACAGCGTGTCTTGAGGGTCGATCAGGGTCTGCATGATCATGCGGCCGATTTTGGGCCGTACCTGCGCGGCCAGCTGTTCGGGTTCCTGGGTGCGACCGCTGGCCTCGGTTAGCGCTTCAGCAATGCTGCGCATGTCGCGGATCGATACCGATTCACTCAACAACTGTTGCAAGGTGCGGGTGATGATGCCCAGCGAAAGTTTGGCGGGGGTGAGGTCTTCAACCAGTTTGGGCGCACGCGCGGCAAGCTTATCCAGCAGTTGCTGGACCTCGTCGTGGCTCAGCAGATCAGCAGCGTTTTCGCGCAGCACCTTGTTCAGGTGGGTAGCGATAGCGGTTGCCGGATCGACCACGGTGTAGCCCATGGAGCGCGCGTATTCGCGCTGCGCAGGGTCGATCCACACGGCATCCAAACCGAATGCAGGCTCTTTGGTGGCTTCGCCGTCGACTTGTCCGTAGATGCGGCCGGGGTTGATCGCCAACTCCTTGCCCATCTTGACCTCGGCGCGGCCGCGGACCACACCGTTGAGAACGATCTGATAGCTGTCGGGTTCCAGGCTCAAGGCATCACGGATGCGCACCGGTTGCACCAAGAAGCCAAGCTCGGCCGACAGTTTCTTGCGCACGCCCTTGACCCGCTGCATCAGTTGACCACCGGTTTCGGCGTTCACCAGCGGCAGCAGGCCATAGCCGATCTCCAGGCCGATGAGGTCCACCTGGTCCAGGTCGTTCCAGTCCAATTCCTTGGGGCCGTCAACGACGGGTTTGGCAGCCTCAGCTGCGCTGGCTTCATCTTGCGCTCGACCCCGCAGGGCCAGCCACGCCACCCCGGCCGTGCCGGCTGCCAGCACAAAGAAGACCAGATGGGGCATGCCGGGCACCAAGCCCAACATGAACACAATTGCAGCTGACACAAACAAGGCATAGGGGTTGTTAAGCTGGTTGACGGCTTGCTCGGTCATCGTTTCGCTGGTGGTCACGCGGGTGACGATGATGGCAGTAGCCAGGGACAGGAAGAGAGCGGGGATCTGGGCGGCCAGACCATCGCCGATCGTCAATAGGGTGTAGATGCGGCCTGCATCAGCCGGTGACAGGTTGTGCTGCACGATACCGATGGCTAGGCCGCCGACGATGTTGATCAGCAGGATCAACAGGCCGGCGATCGCGTCTCCGCTGACGAACTTGGATGCACCGTCCATCGAACCGAAAAAGTCGGCCTCTTGTCCAAGTTCCTCGCGCCGCTTGTTGGCGGTTGTCTTGTCGATGATGCCGGCATTCAGGTCGGCATCAATGGCCATCTGTTTACCAGGCATGGCGTCCAAGGTAAAGCGTGCATTGACCTCGGAGACGCGGCCGGCACCCTTGGTGATCACCACAAAGTTGATGATCATTAGGATGATGAAGACGATGAAGCCCACCACGTAGTTTCCAGCGATGACGAACTCGCCGAATGCCGCGATCACCTTTCCGGCAGCCTCCTGTCCTTCATGGCCACTGACCAGGATCACCCGGGTCGAGGCTACGTTTAGCGCCAGGCGCAACATGGTGGCCAAGAGCAGCAGCGAGGGAAAGACCGAAAACTCGAGTGGCTTGCGGGTGCTGATGGCAATGAGAATGATCGCCAAGGAGCTGATGATGTTGAAGGTGAACAACACATCCAGCAACCAAGCGGGCAGGGGCAGCACCAGCATCGCCATGATGACGAACACCAGCAAGGGGATCCCCAGCCCCGAGGTATCAAAACGGCTCAGAGACTGTCGGAGGGACGACAGGGTGAGGGTGGACATACCCGTGTCAAGCAAGCGGCGTGCCATAGGCGGCAGGCTGGCGCCGCCGGCCACCTGCTCGTTGGCGTGATCGGCAAAGCTTGTCCGGTCACGAATCTTGCTAAACATCGGGGGTCTGCCGCCGGGCCAGTGCTCGAGTGGTGGGTTTTGATTCACCTGCAAGGTCTATTGCCCCATGAACCCTGTTCCTGACACCGCGTTGACCCCTCTATCCGGTGCCATGCCCGCAGGCGGCTTGGTTGCGGCGGTTTCAGCTGTTGAAGGGGCTGAGTCAGCCATGCGAACCGGTGAACAGCCAGCCTCACCCTCGGGGGGGTTCGCGGCGGTGTTGGGACAGGTGCAGAAGGCGGGTGTCGCATCCGTGGCCACCAGGACACTTGGTTCGCCCGAAGCGATAGAACCCCCCGCGGCCTTGGCTGCACAGGGCCTGGTCGAGCGGCAAGAAATTGCCGCTGGGCTGTCCCTCCAGTGGGCCGCCTTGCTGCGGGATGGGCTGAGTGATGCCGGCGCGGAAGGAATCCCCACCCATTCGATGCCCCTGGCGGAGTCCCCTGGGGCTGACGTAGCGCCGGGGCAGGTGCGAATACCGGATCATGATCTACCGGTTGCAGAAGGTGCCGAGCAGCGCGCTGCAGCTGAGGTGCGAATACCGGATCATGATCTACCGGTTGCAGAAGGTGCCGAGCAGCGCACTGCAGCTGCGGTGCGAATACCGGATCATGATCTACGGGTTGCAGAAGGTGCCGAGCAGCGCACTGCAGCTGCGGTGCGAATACCGGATCATGATCTACCGGTTGCAGAAGGTGCCGAGCAGCGCGCTGCAGCCCGTCATGAGGGTCTGATAAGTGCTGGACGGACAGCTTCTGAATTGGAGAACCGGTCGGCTGTGCAGGCCTTGGCAGCACGGGAGATTGGGGGCCGCCAGGCCTCCCGCCCTGTAGACGTGACATCAGCCCCTGGCGGCCGGACTCAAGAACAGCCCGCCTACGCGGAGGCCGCGCTGCTGGCCGTGCCAGCCCTGGTGGCTTGGCAGCTTAGCCCACAACTGGCTGTGATCACGGCGGGCCAACCAGCGGCCAGCGACGAGAGTTTGCGCGCCTTTGCTGCCGCGCAAGGATTTGATGCCCATGCCCTGCGCCGGATGTTCGGCGCCGACCCCGCTGAGCCGGCCATTACACACGGCAGCCAAGGCGCAGAGATGGTGCCGGAGTCCATGACAACGGCGCTGGCGTCTGATGCCCGGATGCCTGGGTTACCAGGACGGTTTGCCTACAGCATGAACCCTGCGGGCGTAAAGCCCGCGGTATCGGGTGCACCGATCCAGGGTAGCGGCGTGAAGGGTGCGCCCGTTTCTGGCCTTTCGCTGCCTTCGTCACCGTTGGCGGGTGCGGTCGCGGTTGAAGGCTCTGCCCAGGCGCAAGGAACTGAAGGCCTTCCAGCCGGAGTGCTGAGGGTTGGTGGCGATGCTCAATACAGCCCAAGCGGTAAGCCGATCGCACAGCATGTGCAATCTGCTGCTGCAAAAACAGCCTCACCCTCGGCCGAAGCGCTTCAAGCCTTCAGCGAAGATGGGGGGCGGGTTGAGGCTATCCGCAGCGCCATGGGTGCTGCGGGCTCTACAGCCAACGCCGTTCGTGCGGCGTCTGTTGGCAGTGCGGCAACCGCTGGAGCGCCCACGGTGGCTGCAGCGTGGTGGGCCCTGCAGGCGCAGCTTGCCTCGGCTTCCCTGGTCGGCCCCCGAGACCCTCGCACGCTGGGGGCTGCGGCGGCGCTGAGCACCGCTGCGGTCCCCGCGCGTGACGGGTTACCGGGCCCAGCACAGGATCTCTCTGGGGCTTTGCCGCCCGGCGCCTTGCCCTTGGTGGACTCGTCAACGCCGACTCAGAAGTCAGACCCCGTCCTTAGGCAGGTGGACGCGCAGCCCTTGGACCTGCGCGAGCACCTGGAGCAGGGCCATGAAGCCTTGAGCAAGCGCCTGGTCGAAGCCTTGGCCACGCGCCTGTTGGCCCAGATTGACAAAGGTGAGTGGAAGATTCGTCTAACTGTCGCGCCACAGCACCTGGGGCCGATTGACATCGATCTGCAGATGCGCGGACAACGCCTGGAGGCCCAATTCCAGGTGGCCCATGGCGCCACACAGGCTTTGATACAGGACAGCTTACCGAGGCTTCGAGAGGCTGTCGGTGCTTCAGGCATGGACCTTGCTTCTGTCTGGGTGTCTGGGGGTTGGAGCGGCCGCGATCGCGGAAATCCGACACCTGGGCAGCCGGATAATCCAACGGCATTGGCCTTGAACGAAGAGGTCGGTGACGAGCAAACGGTCGGTGCGACGACCCAGGTCGAGTCAGATCGAACGGGGCGGAGCGCTCGACCGGGAGCGGTGGATATCCTGATCTAGTCCACCTGATGAGGTCCCCACATGGCCACCGCCGAAGAGACTGAAGTCGAAGAGAAGCCCAAGAAACCGATCCTCAAGATTTTGCTGCTGGTGCTGGTAGTGCTGCTGCTGATCGGCGGCACCGTGGGTGCCACACTGTTCTTCAGTGGCTTTTTCAGCAAGAAGGCCGTGGCTTCGGCCGAGCAAGAACTCGAAGGCGCTGAAGCTGCCGCCAAAGAAGGTGATGCAGCGGCCGGCAAAGACGGCAAAGCCGCCCAGGATGCCAAGGCCGCCAAGCCAGATCGTGTGAAGAAAAACACGCCTGAACTGGTTCGCTTCGAGTACACCTACAAGCAGATGGAAAAGGAACTGCTGAGCAATCTGACGGGAACCCGAAAGGTCATGCAGATCCAGATTGCTTTCATGACCAGCTACGACGAGCGGGTCTTCCAAAACGTCGAGAAGCACGAGTTCGCAGTTCGCGGCGCGCTGCTGGATGTGATGCGCCAATACACCGAAGCTGATGTCAACCGGCCCGAGTTCCGCAAGGAGCTGGCTGAGAAGCTCAAGGATGAAGCCAACCGCGTGTTGACGCAGTACGAGGACTTTGGCGGCATTGACGCCGTCCACTTTACGAGCTTCATCGTGCAGTGAGGGCGAGCATGAGCGCTCCCAGCGGTAATTTGTTAAGCGAAGCTGAGCTTGAGGCACTGGCTGAAGGCGTGGCCGACGGCTCGGTTGCGGTTGACACCGGTTTCAACACCAGCGCTCGGGTGCGCAAGCATGACCTGGCCAGCGAGGACAGCAGCCTCGGGGTGAACCTCGCGTCGATCGACATGATCAACGAGCGGTTCATCCGGCTATTTCGCCTGGGCATGCTCGAGGTGCTGCGCACCAGTCCGCGGATAAACCCTACGCACGCGCGCATTCTGAAGTTCGGAACCTATCTGCAAGACCTCGTGCCACCGCTGTCGGTTAACGTGGTCCGGGTCAAAGCTCTGCGGGGCTATTCCACTGTGGTGATTGAGCCGGGCATGATTTTCTCTTCGCTCGACAGCTTCTTCGGCGGATTCGGTAAAACGGTGGTGCAGTTACCCCCTGGACGCCTGTTCACCCCCACTGAAAGCCGAATCATCAGGCTGATCCTGGACATCCTCTTCCGCTCGCTGCGTGAAGCGTGGTCGCCGCTGATGCCCATGGAATTTGAGGTGGTCAGCTCGGAAATCAACCCGCAGTTCGCACAAATCGCCGATGAATCAGATCTGGTGGTACTCAACCGTTTTGAGGCCGAAGGCAGCGAACACAAGAGCTTCATTGATGTGGTCTACCCGTATGCGTCCCTGAAGCCCGTGCGCGAACTCTTGCGCAGCCGGGTACAGAGCGGTGACGGTAATGAAGAGTCAGACAAGAGTTGGCGCGAAGAGCTCAAGGATGCCCTGGGAGATTCGAAAGTGGAGATTCGCGCCACGATGGGCAAGCTTGAATTCAGCCTGCAGCAGCTTGAAAGCCTGACCCCTGGGGAAACCTTCTTCTTCCGAAAACCCGATATGGCCACCGTGACGGTCAACAAGGTACCTGCCTACCACGCCACCGTGGGTGCTTTGGGTACCCAAACCGCGGTGCAGATACGCCGCGCACTCAGGCCCGGTCAGATCTGATCGTCGCCAGCGCCCACACCTTTCTTACCGACAGGAGCTGCAATGAGTACCACTGATATCGACGCGGCGGCTGAACAAAGCCCCGAGGAACTGCGCCAAATCAACCGCGAAATGATCCAAAACGTAGCGGTTACGGTGGCCATTGAAGTGGGGCGCGCACAGATCAAGATCAAGGACTTGCTGCGCCTGACCCAAGGCAGCGTGGTCGAACTCGACCGCTTGGCCGGTGAGCCACTAGATTTGTTGATCAACGAGACCGTCATTGCGCAGGGTGAAATTGTCTTGGTGGGTGAGCGCTACGGCGTGCGCCTGACCCGCGTGGCACCGGCGGCTGAACGCATGAAGGGGCTCTGAAGACCATGAACGCCGCGCCGACCGTTGCATCACTGGATTGGGTGGCCCTTGCGGGCAACTTTGTGCTGGTGATCGTGCTGCTGGTGGCGTTGCTTTGGCTGCTACGCCGCATGCAGGGTATCAAGGGTTTGCAAGGCCTTCGCCCTGTGGCCCGGCGCTTGAGTGTGGTCGAGGTACTGACGGTGGGGTCGCGCCAGAAGTTGGCCCTGTTACGCCTGGATGACCGGGAGATCTTGGTCGGTATCGCCCCCGATGGCTTTACCTTGTTTGACCGGCTTACCCCGGGCACGGGCGCCGCATCGGCCTCAGCGGGTTCGACCCTTGGCAGCGGGGTGACTGCAACTGGCACGCGGGAGCACCTGCTGTGACGCTGGCTGATCGACTCCTGCGTTGGCTGCCACGCGTCCTCACCGCCTTGGTGTGTATCGTCCCTTTGATGGCTGTAGCCCAACAAGGCATCCCCATGGTCAATGTGAAGGCCACCACTGGGGGAACCCAGTACAGCCTGACGCTGCAGCTCTTAGCCTTGATGACGGCCCTGACGTTGTTGCCGTCTTTGTTGCTGATGATGACCTCTTTTGTGCGCATCATCGTGGTGCTGTCGCTGCTGCGCCAAGCCCTTGGTACGGGTCAAACACCGCCTAATACGGTTTTGGTCGGTCTGGCCCTGTTCCTGTCGCTGTTCATCATGTCGCCGGTGCTGACCTCGGTGTACCGAGACGCCGCCGTACCCTATATGGATAACAAGGTCAGTGCTCAGCAAGCCTTGTCTGCTGCTGAAAAACCCATCCGTGCCTTCATGCTGGCGCAGACCCGCGAAGACGACCTGGCTGCGTTCATGGAAATCTCCCGTAAACGAGAGGTTGCGTCCCCGTCCGAAGTGCCGTTCACCAGTTTGGTGCCAGCCTTCATCATCTCGGAGCTCAAGAGCGCTTTCACCATCGGCTTTTTGATTTATATCCCCTTTGTGGTGATCGATCTGATCGTTTCCAGCGTACTCATGTCCATGGGCATGATGATGCTTTCGCCCATGATGATTTCAATGCCTTTCAAGCTGATGTTGTTTGTTCTGGTGGACGGGTGGGGATTGATCATGGGCTCCTTGGCCGCCAGCTTTGTAATGTCTTGACATTGTTGCCAACCGCGAAATACGTGGACTTCGCTCGTGGACACTATCACCGTCATTGAACTGGCCCGCTACGCGCTGTGGATCACGGTGCTGGTTTCTGCGCCGCTACTGGTCGTGGCGTTGGTGGTGGGTGTGACGGTCGGTATTTTTCAGGCAGCCACCTCCATTAATGAAATGACCTTGAGCTTCATTCCAAAGGTGGTGGCAATGGCTGCTTCCCTAGCGGTGGTGGGATCCTGGCAGATAGCCACCCTGGTGGACTATTTCCGTAACATCTTTGCGCGCATCCCCGGCCTCTTCCAATGAGGCCAAGCACGCGTCTGACAAGCGGTACATCGTGATATGGACCTTCTGGCGGCAGACATTGTTGACCGGTTCTACACCTTCATGTGGCCGATGCTGCGCATCTCGGCCCTGTTGCTGACCGCACCTTTGTTTTCCATTGCATCCGTGCCGCGGCGCATACGCGTGTTGGCAGCCCTGGCCCTCACCTGGTTTATTTACCCCTTGGTCGAGTGGCCGGTGATTGACCCCATGTCGGCGCCCGGACTGGTGGAGATCGTGAACCAGATTTTTATCGGCTGCCTGATGGGCTTGACCCTCCAGGTGGTGGTAGCTGCCGTTGTGACAGCGGGGCAGGCACTGTCCAACGCCATCGGCCTGTCCATGGCCACACTGATCGATCCCACTTTGGGAAATGTGCCGATCTTGTCGCAGTTTTTGTTGATCATGGCGTTATTGATTTTCGTAGGGACCGGTGGACATTTGCTGCTGCTGAGTTTGCTGCTCAAAAGCTTTTCAGCTGTTCCAATTGGTCAATCTCTGTTGAATCAGGAAACCTGGGGCAAGCTGATCGCCTGGAGCAGCATGATTTTTACCGGCGCACTCTTGGTGTCGCTGCCGGTCATGGCGGTGCTGCTGTTGATCAATACCGGATTGGGCGTGGTTACCCGTGCGGCGCCGAGTTTGAATGTCTTTGCGGTGGGTTTTCCAGCCATGATGATCGCGGGCATCCTGGCCTGTGTCCTCACCATGGAAAGCATCGGATTGCGCCTGCAGTGGATGTGGGTGCGGGCTTTCGGGGTCTTGGATAACCTCCTGGGAGTTCAGTAATGGCCGAGTCCGCAGCTCAACGCAGTGAAGAACCCACCGCGCGACGTCTGCAGAAGGCGCGTGATGAAGGTCGCGTGGCCCGTTCGGCCGACCTTCCAGCTGCGGCTGTGACGATAGTCTCGGTGATCATGCTCGGCCTGTCAGGGGCTTGGTTCGTCAGCGGGATCACGGCCTTGTTCAAGGGCGCGTTATCAGTGGACCGCAAGGCGTTGACGACGCCAGAGGCAATGCTCTTTGAAAGTGCAGCGCAGTTATTGGCTGGGCTGGGCTATGCCATGCCCGTCATGCTCGTCACCTTGGTGGTCGCCTTTGTCTCGTCGACTGTGACGGGTGGCTTCCTATTCTCCGCACGGGCAGCGATGCCGCACTTCGATAAGCTCAATCCGGTTGCAGGACTCAAGCGTATGTTTGGTTCTCGCGCCCTGATTGAGTTGGGAAAGGCGATGCTGAAGTTCACCTTGGTTGGCGGTGTGCTGGTCTCGGTACTGCTGTCGCATAAAGAAGAGTTGGCCATGTTAGGTCGCATGGGACTAGAGCCGGCTTTGGCCGCAACGGGCAAACTGCTGATAGATGCTGCCCTTTGGCTAACCCTCGCACTCTTGCTGATAGCCGCTATTGATGTCCCGCTGCAGCGCTACCAGTTCACGCGCAGCATGCGCATGACCAAGCAGGAGATCCGGGATGAAATGAAGGAGGCCGAGGTCTCTCCCGAAGTGCGCGGCAGGATCAAGGCTCGCCAACGTGAGATTGCGATGGCCAAGATGATGCGCCGGGTTAAAGATGCAGATGTCATCATCACCAATCCCGAACACTTTGCGGTGGCCTTGTCTTATGACCCTACTGTCGATGCGCCACCGATGCTGGTTGCCAAGGGAATTGATCATCTGGCCCAGCGCATCCGCGAAGAAGGGGCCCAACACGGTGTGGTGGTGTTTGAAGCGGCGCCCCTTGCGCGTGCCCTGTACTTCACCACCGAAGTGGAACACCCGGTACCCGAAGAGCTTTACTTCGCGGTGGCCCAGGTCATTGCCTACGTTTACAGCCTGTCTGATGTACGGCCGGGCCAAGCTCAGGTGCTGCGCCCCGTGCCGCGTGTGCCTCGTTCGATGTGGTTTGATGCCCAAGGCCAACGCCAGGGCGAGCAAGGAGTTGCAGCATGAGTGCGCTGGCCATACCTGGTAACCGAGAGCTGGCTCGGCTGCCCGAAGCCTTACAGGACGGGTTTGCGACCCTGTTGCAAGCCCTGTGCAAAGCAAACCGCAGCGCCATGATCACCTGTTCCCACACGGAAGAGCTCGAAAGCGTTTCGCGCGTGCTGGGCCGACATCTGCGCCAGGTGTCTGGGATCAAACTGGAGATCTTGTCGGCGTCCAACAGCGAGTCGCTCTTGCAACGCTTCAATGAGAGGGTGGCCGCTTTGCCTTTAGACCACGCCCGGCGCGACCGCAGCCCTAATGAAGGGCTGACGTTGTGGGTGGTGCGCTTGACCAGTCGCCTAGACTGGCCCGAGGTCAACCTGCTGATGAGCATGGTGCAGGGCTTCCCGGGTACAAGCGTGCGCCTGCTGCTGCTGTGCGCCCGCGATGCCGTCTCGGACCAGACGCAGGCTTTGCGCACACGTTGGGGATCTGGTCTGCACCATTGGGACTTGACCGAGGCCCAACGCCCCTCATCAAAGCACGTCCAGCCCGCGGTCGCGAGCCTCCTGACCGTGACGGCGATTCGGCGAGATCGCGCCAAGGATGCTGCCCGTCGCGTCTGGCGGGTAGCCCAATCGGTCGGTTCCCGTATCTTGAGTCTGGCGCCGGTGCAGGCGCGTTGGAAATGGGGCCTGGGTTGCTTGATGATGTTGCTGGGCGCAACAACCGTTGCGTGGTGGCAGACCAAACCGGACACAAATGCATCACCAAACAACCCACTGCGGCGCCCAGTGCCTGAGACTGTGGAGTTGCTCGACGACGCTCGCGCGCCCAGTGTGATTCAGGGTAAGCGATCATGAGCGAGCCCTCAAACCCTGGCAAGCCCGGAGTGTTGCGGCAGGAAGTCCCGCACCGGGTGTCGGTGGCGCCGGGCGCAACCTCGGCCCTAGCGCCCTCGGCAGGCCCCGCAGGCCCGCGCTTGCGGTCGGCCGCTGGGCACTCGCCATCCTCGGTGCCCGGCGCTGACGCAGCGCCGCAGCGCCAACAGGCTTCATTGCGTCGGCGTGCCGACGTTAGCGATGGTTCCAGCACCGAGGTTCGACATTTGGCTGGCCGCAAAGCTGTGAATGCTGTCTTTACGCCTAAGCAGGAGAGCCTAGGTGCGCTACACGCACCCGCTGCAGCGAGCGCTATCGAGCAGCGCCTGTCGGCTTTGGCCGACCTGAATTCAAACACCCTCAAGACCGTAACGGCCTTTGAGGGTCGCGTGGGCCCGCAGGACCGGCCCTCCAGCGCGGCCGACGTGGCCGAACAGACCGCCCCTGAAAAAGCCCCGCGCAGTCTATTTAAGAGGAGATCATCATGAGCGAACAAGCCCAAACGCCCGTGCCCCAGCAAGAGCCTCCGGCTGCGGCTGCAGAGCTGCCCGGTGCGGCCAAGGAGTCCGCTTCCTCCACCACCGAGGCCCCGGCCCCGGTGGCCGAAGGGGCCGATTTCGCGCCGCAGGCGTCGCACCCACAGGCCGATCCAGCTTCGGTGGCCAACCCCGAGATGGCCGAGCCCGAAGTCGATGAACGCACAGCCGTGGAAGGCTCACCCAGAGGAGCCAGCTTAGAAGGGGAACTGGAGCGACTGTCCCTGCTGGCCACCGAGTCGGCTATGCAGGCGGTGGCCAGCTCGGCTGCAGCGCAGAAGATCGACACCCTGTCGGGGCTGGTGCTGGACGCTGCTGAATTGGCCAACCGCTCCGCTGCTGCGGGTGCTGCGGCTGGCGCCAAGTTATTGGAGACCCAAACGGCACTGGAGGCTGAACTGGCCCGCGCGCGCAAGCACAACACGCTTGCCTTGGGTATCGCCGGCGGCATCGCAGTAGCCGGGGTTGTGCTCACGGCCGCTGTGGTGACCCAGGTCGCCAGCCGCATGGCCAAGCTCGACACCACCTTGTTGGCCGTGGGCAAGCGCTATGTGGAAATGAACGCCGGCCTGGAGAGCCTGACCCTGCTCAATGACAGTTTGGCTGAGATGCAGGTCAAGCAAGATGCGTTTGCACAGCTGCAGGCCAAGTTGACAAACAACCTGGAAGAAGCCAGCAAGGCGTCTCAAGGCTTGGTGACCCAAGTGCCCCAGGCCACAGCCAAAGAAGTTCAGGCCCGAACCGCTGCCCTGATGCAGCAGGTTCAGTCCATCGACTCGCGTGTGGCTGCCCAAGGCAACGCGGTCAAGAAGATGGCCGATGAAGTCAAGGCCATGCAGGGCCAACAGGAGAACCTTGGCGCCCTCAAGCGTGATGTCGAGGCACTGGTCGTTTTGCAGCGCGAACGCTATCTCGAAGCGGCCAAGGCAGCCGGTACGGCGCCTACAGCCAAGGGGCCGGTAGCAGTGGCCCCTGCACCGCCGCGCACGGTGCAATACCCGCGTCCGCAGCCGCCTGCGGCCGACGCAACAGCGCCTGCTGCCACTCCCGCAGCCTCTCGTTGAAGCCTGCGCCGCTGCGCGAAGGGGCATGGGGCGCGGTGCACCGCGCCCTTTTTCTTGGTTGCTTCAGTTGTTGTGCAGCACCGTCACGCTGATGCGGCGGTTACGCGGATCAGCAGGGTCACGCGAGTTGAACGGCATGGTGTCGGCCACGCCTTCGATCTTGGCAAATCGGCTGGCTGGGATATTGCGCCTTTCCAGCGCTGCACGGGTGGATTCGGCGCGCTCAGCCGACAGTGACCAGTTGCTGCGGTCATCACCTGGGCCAAAGGGAATACTGTCGGTGTGGCCACGCACGGCGAGCTTGTTGTCGAGTTTGGCCACTGCGACGGCCACTTCGGCCACCAGCGCTTCAGACCTGGGCAACAACTTGGAGGTGCCCAGGCTGAACATCGAGAAGTCGGCCTTATCGATGATATCGATGCGCAGGCCGTCTTTCTCGCGAGTGAACTGCACCTGATCCTTGACGTTCTCGAGGCGCTTGCTTTGGGCCAACTTCTGCTTGAGCTCGCGCTCGAGTTTGTCAAAGTTATCCTCTTCCTGTCTTTCCTGCGCTTCCTTGCGCTTGGCATCTTCATCCAGGTTGCCTGAACCTGTACGGTCGGCCGGGTTGTTTTCCGTGGGTCCCCCCTCGGACCGAGGCGTCAGGCGCTCCATCATGGCCGTCTGGCGGGGCGGTGCTGGCAAAGCCTCCGGGTTGATGATGGACTGACCGCCCAGGATGCCGCCGGAGCCGGAGTTCCTTCCGAATTCAACAATGCTGTGAGAAGTAGATGGCCGCATGAAGTCTGCTGCCGATTTACGTTTGTCTTCCTCGCTTGCGCCCAGAAGCCACATCAGCAGGAAGAAGGCCATCATGGCCGTCATCATGTCGGCCAGCGCGATTTTCCATGCGCCGCCGTGGGCACCACCGTGGCCGCCCACGATCTTTTTGACGATGATGGGCGCAACATTGCCCTCGCCTTCCGGGGTCGCCTCGGCCGCCGGCGTAGCGCTGGGCTGGGGCTGGTCGGTATTGGCGCCGCCCGGGGCTGCTTCGGGGGCTGCCGCAGCAGCCCCCTCAAGCTTTTCTGGCGCTTGGCTTTCGGCAACTTCGGCCATGGATTACTTGCCCCGCATCCCGTCGAAGACTTCAGAGAAGGAGGGTTGCTTTTCGTGGCTGATCGACACGCGGGCGGCCTCGATGATCAGTGGCATGGGGTGGCCGTGCAGGGTGCCCACGATGAGCTGCTTGACCACGTGGTAGATCTCGCCTTCGTCGTCGATGATCTGCTTGAGCCGGTTGGCCATGGGGTCGACCAGGCCGTAAGCGAAGAACACACCCAGGAAGGTACCCACCAGGGCGCCACCAATGAGTCCACCAAGCACCGGAGGCGGCTGGTCGATGTTGTCCATGGTCTTCACCACACCCAGCACGCAGGCCACGATACCCAGCGCAGGCAAGGCGCCGGACAGCGAAGCCAGTGCGTCTGCAGCCTTGAGTTCTGCATGATGGTGGGTCTTGATCGCAGTGTCCATCACCTCTTCCACCGCATAAGGGGACAGGCTGCTGGATGACACCACCATCAAGCGGATGGTGTCGGTGATGAAGTGCAACAGCGAATGGTCTTTGAGCAGGGCTGGATACTCACCAAAAATGGCGCTGCCCTCAGGACTTTCGATGTGGGCTTCAAGTGCTACGGCACCCTCGGTTTTGAGGGTCTTGAGGATCTTGGCGACGATGAAGATGATGCTCAGGTAGTCATCCTTCTTGTACTTTGGACCCTTGAAAACGCGGCCCACGCCGCCGGCCACGCCTTTGATGACGTCCAAGCTGTTGCCGATCAGCATGGCGCCCACGCCGGCGCCTGCAATGATGAAGGTCTCAATTGGTGCGGCCTTGATGATGGGCTTCATGCTCCCGCCGGCAATAATGAAACCACCGAACACGCACACCATCAAAACCACGATGCCAATGATCGCAAACATGAAATTCTCCGAGCTGACGGGCTAACCCCGGGCAGGACCACTTGACGGCAAATCGACGCCGCCACCCCGTGGAACGCAAGAATCAGGCCATCATAGGGGAGTTTAGGGACCCCCGGCGGCTTGGGGACC
>VGHB01000027.1 GCA_016868355.1 Betaproteobacteria bacterium
TACACGGCGCCGGCAGGGCCCATAGCTCCGCTGGACATTCTGTACGGCCACAGGCCGCCTATGGCCCGAGGCAATCTGTATATGGCGCACCGCTGTGGCTTTACCGAAAAGGTGCTGCGGGGTACCTTGCAGGCGGCTGGGTTCAAGTCTGTGGCCACGATGGCCCGCGGTCGGGCGCCCTACTTTGACCTGTGGGCGCTGGCCAGCAAGCCTGCGCGGGATGAGGCCGCTTTGCGCCAACTGGCCCTTTCGCACTTTCCAGGTGCCGTGCCCGCCGCATCGGCCTAAGGTGACCAACCCCGGACTTTTCAGACCAGTCGAAACGTCGATAGGGCGGGAGAATGGAACCTGCGCGGGCGCCTTCCTTGGTGGGATCAACGGGTGCTAGGGTGCCCAAATCCGGACACGTCCGGCTCTAAAAGTCCGAGGTTTAAGCACCGATTGGGGGGGCGCCGTACGCCCCTCGCATCGGGTCTCCCCAGGGCGCGCAACCGGTGTGGCACTCAGGGCACGGGCCGTCCACGCCCCTAGTTGGGGCGCAGCGCACAAGAATGGGGTCCGAGGTTCGCGCTCCTACTGTTAGGCTGCATCGGACAAAGCCGAGGGCGCCGAGTGCGACGGCGCCACGGCTCGCAAGAGGAGGACTGGCCAAGCCGTCACGCCTGTCCGCCCTTGCCCGCCCACTCCCACTTCTGCCCGCCATGGCGAGGCAAGGCGCTCGCCGGGCACGCTTCGTGCTAACAAAGTGCCTTTACATCGAGTGGTGCACCAAACTTGAACCACCAACTTCCGCTCCTGACACCCTGCACATGCAGCGCGACACCACCTTGACCTTCGCTTCGCGCGATGTCGGCGCCAGCGCCGCCGCGTTGCAGTCCGGGGGTCCACACTTGGCGACTTCGTCCGTGTCTGCGCCCCGCCGCAATTTCGACGCCGGTCCCCGGCCTGCCATCACTATCCGCGGCCTAAAGAAGCACTTCGGCGACACCGTGTTGTACGATGGATTCGACCTGGATATCCCCAAGGGCCACTTCATCTCCGTGTTCGGGCCCAACGGCTGCGGCAAGTCGACGCTCATCAACCTGCTCTCCGGCCTCATCCCCATCGATGGCGGCGAGATCCTGTTCGACGGCCGCGGCGTGCGCGACGTGACCATCGGCTACGTCTTCCAGAACTATCGCGACGCGCTGTTCCCCTGGATGAACGCTAGGCACAACATCGAGTATCCGCTGAAGGTGCGGGGCTGGACGGACGCCCTGCGTCAAGCGCGAGTCGATGAACTGGTGGCCCAATTCGAAGTCGGCTTCGACCTGAGGCGCCGTCCCTACGAACTTTCGGGCGGCCAGCAGCAGTTGGTTTCTATTCTGCGCGCGCTGGCCCCCAAGCCCGAGGTGATGTTCCTCGATGAGCCGTTCTCGGCGCTGGACTACGAGATGACGCTGTTCATCCGGGAGCGCCTGCAGACCGTCTTCCTGCAGACGGGGGTGACCATGCTGCTGGTGTCGCACGACCTCGAGGAGGCCGTGTATCTGGCCGACAACGTACTGCTGCTCACCAAGCGGCCGACCCGGGTGGCTGACATTGTGGATGTGTCTTCGCCACGGCCGCGCAACGAGGACACGATGTCCGACCCACTCTTCGTAGCCACAAAGGCCCGCAGCCTGAACATCTTCAAGCAGGAGGTCCGTAGATGAGCCGCGCCCTGGCTCTCCTGAAGCATCCGTTCTGGGTCGGTCCGCTGCTGATATTCCTGGTCTGGTGGGTTGCCGCGGCTGGCCAGTGGATCAGCCCGCGGCTGCTGCCCGACCCGGTCTCCACGATTGCCACCCTCTGGGGCTCGATGGTCGACGGCTCCATCCTGCGCGACTTCGGCGGCACCCTTGGCCGAACGTTGGCCGCCTTCGCGGTGGCGGCGGCGCTCGGTGTGCCAGTGGGCATCGTGCTGGGCTCCGAAGTGCGCATCTACCGCTCGCTCGAGTTCGCAATCGACTTTTTTCGGTCCACCCCGGCAACCGCGATGTTCCCGTTGTTTCTGCTGATCTTTGGCATTGGCGAGGAGTCGAAGATCGGCGTGGCTGCGTTCTCGGCTTGGCTCGTAATCGTGTTCAATGTGGCTTACGGCGTGATGAATGCCCGCCCCACCCGCATCCTCGCCGCCCGGGTGATGGGGGCGACGCGCTGGCGCATCTTCATGGACGTGATGTTCTTCGAATCGCTGCCGCAGACCTTTGTCGGGCTGCGTCTGGGCGTGTCGTACGCGCTGGTAGTGATCATCGTCGCCGAGATGTTCATCGGCGCCTCCAACGGCATGGGCCGCCGGATCATCGACGCGCAGCAGATCTTCGACCTGCGCCAGATGTACGCCTCGATCATTGCCACAGGCTGCCTGGGCTACGGGCTGAACCTGTTCTTCCTGTTTATCGAGCGCACCTTCCTCAAATGGGCCGGTAAGTGATGACCCACCTGCCTACCGCCTGCTCACCTTCCCACCCACCCACCGGAGCAACCCCGTGAAGCTAAACCGACGCCAAGTCCTGCAGTCTGCCGCTGCCCTGTCCGCCTCGCTGCCCTCTCCATGGGTGCGTGCCCAGCGGCCCGAGAAGGTCAAGCTCTCCTGGCTGCCGATCATGCAGACCACGCCGCTCTACGTGGCGCTGCAGGACCGCCTATTCGAGAAGGCCGGCCTCGAGGTGGAGATCGTCCAGTTCCAGAACCCAAACCAGATCATCGACTCGCTGGTGGCGAACCAGGCCGATGCCGGCGCCCCCGGCGCTGCAGCCGGTATTACCATCCTAGCCGAGTCCCGCTACCCCAGAACGTTCAAGGTGTTCGGACTGCAAGGCGGCACGCTCAAGGGACAGCGGTTGAACGACGCGTTGATAGTGAAGAACGGCTCAGAGATCCGTAACTTCCAGGACCTGAAGGGGCGGTCAATGGGCCACCTGCCCGGCATTCAGTGGCGCACCATCTCGCGCCACATTCTGCGTGCAAACGGCCTCGACCCCGACAAGGACGTGCGGCTGCAGGAGATCGCAGTGGGCCTGCAGGTGCCGTCGGTCGTGGCGGGTAGCATCGACGCCACGCTATCACTGGAGCCGGTGGGCTCCATCGCCGTGGCTTCCGGAGCCGCCACGCGGGCGCTGAGCAACCCCTGCGCTGCCGTCATCGCCGACCCATTTTATTCCGGCGTGTCGGTGCTGACCACCAAGTTCGTGAAGGAGCGTCCGAAGGCGGCCCGGGCCCTCGTGAGCGCGCTGGACCAGGCCACTCGCTTGGCAAACACAGAATTCGACCGCGTGCGCCCCTATTTCGCGAAGTACACGGCAATCAAGGGCGACGACGTGCGCATCGTCGCGCAGCCCTACCTGCGCGCCTGGAACGAAATGGGGGACACCGACATCGCCTCATACCAGGCCCTGGTGGACGTTTTCCACAAGGAGGGTGTGCTGAAGGAGCGCGTCGACGTGCGAACCGTACTGCTCAAGCCATCTGATTTTGCCTGAATCTCATCGCTGTTGTTCCACATGAGCGGCTATCACGACATCGGCGGCCTGCCAGCTGGCCCCATCCCGCGGGTCGAACTGCCCTTCCAGCACTGGGAGAAGCAGGCCGAGGCGATCCGCAACCTGCTGGGCGACGGCTCGCGCCGCTTGGTGTCGCTTGACGAGATCCGCCGCGGGTTCGAGAGCTTCGGGCTGGACAAGTACCAGGCCTACTCCTTCTATCGCAGGCGCCTTGAAGCCATGATCGACACGCTCCAGTCCAAGGGACTGCTGACCCGCGAGGAGTTCGAGCGGGAGTTGGCGAAGGTGCAACGGCGATGGACCGGCGACCCGTGCCTCCGGCCATAACGCCGCCGGCCACTGCCCGTCCGTTCGGGCCCCGCTTCGACATCGGCGACCTCGTGCGCGTGATCGACCTGCGCAAACCGGGCCATGTGCGCACGCCCGACTACGTCATCGGGCACTTGGGCGAGGTTATCCAGCGCTGCGGCTTGTTTCTCAACCCCGAGGATCTCTCGGTGGGTATCACCCACGGCCCCGTTGTGGCGCTTTACCGGGTGCGCTTCCCGATGGCCGAACTCTGGGGTGGGCCCGCGCGGCACCCGCGCGACACACTCTGCATTGAGCTCTACGACCACTGGCTTGAACCAGTTGACAAGGTCACACGATGAGAACTCACGATCACGACCATTCACAGAACCAGTCGCCCTTGCACGAGCATGACGCCCTGGTGGCCGAGGACGAGGCCGGCAACCTGCTGGGGCAGCAGATGGTCGACGCCCTGCAGGCCATACTCGTGCGCAAGGGCGTGTTGTCGCCCGGCGAGGTGGGCCTGGAGATCCAGAAGCTCGAGGCGCCGGGCACGCACCTCGGGGCGCGCATCGTGGCGCGCGCATGGTACGACCCGGCGTATCGCTCACGGCTGCTGCGCGACGGAAAGAGCGCGGCGGCCGAACTCGACATCAAGGTCGGCGAGGCGCAGCTCGTGGTCGTCGAGAACACGCCGGCCGAGCACAACGTTGTCGTCTGCACACTGTGCTCCTGCTACCCGCGCTCAATCCTGGGACAACCCCCGTCCTGGTACATCAGCAAAGCCTATCGGGCACGCACCGTACGCGAGCCCGCCGCTGTGCTGGCCGAGTTCGGGCTGTACCTGCCCGATGACACCGCGATCTGCACGCACGACAGCACCGCTGACATGCGTTTCCTGGTGCTGCCGATGCGGCCCACCGGCACCGAGGGCTGGACCTGTGAACAACTGAGTCGCCTGGTGACGCGAGACAGCATGATCGGCGTGGCCCAGCCACTGTCGCCCGATGCTCACTTGGCACCAAAAACTGCCGCCGAGGAGCACCCATGACCAAGCGCCGCTTCCTCGGCCGCACACTGGCAGGCGCTGCGCGTAGGGATTTCAAGGGGCTTCTGGGGGCCTGTGGGAAGCCCGACTGACGCGCGGGCGCTTCGCGGACCGCCCGTCCGCGACCCAGCTTCGGGCGTTGCGTGCTCGGACCGCTGCCCACTGGTCGCCGGCAGCCGGGTGCGGCCGGCGTTTGCCTCCAGCGTGGTCGGACGCAAGTCGTCCGGAAATCCCACTGGAGGGGACCCGAGCCGGAACGACAGTTGCCTGTAGGATTTGCGCACCTGTACGCCCGGCGTAGTCGAGCCCGAGCGACGGATTTCTGGCTGCGAGGTTGACGATGCTCTACGACACTCTGATCCGCGGCGGCCGGGTCATCGACCCGGCGCGCAACATCGACGGTCTGTTCGACGTCGCCATCCTAGGCGGCCGAATCGCCGCAGTCGCCCCCGACTTGCCGCGCACGCAGGCGTCGGAGTGCATCGAGGCCCGCGGGCAGCTGGTGCTGCCGGGCCTGATCGACACCCACGCGCACGTGTTCAAGTACGTGACTGGCCGCTTCGGGCTGGATGCCGACCTGGTGGGCGTGCGATCGGGGGTCACCACCCTGATCGACCAGGGCGGACCGTCCTGCATGACCTTCCCCGCCTTTCGCGAGTACGTGGTTGATGCCAAGCAGGCGCGGGTGGTGGCGTTCCTGTCCGCTTACCTGGTGGGTGGAATGGAGGGGCACTACTACCCCGAGCTCTATCGCCCCGACTGCCTGAACGTCGATGCGACGGTGCGCTGCGCGGTGGAGAACCGCGACGTGGTGAAGGGACTGAAGACCCACGCCGAGATCGGTGGCTTCGAGCGCTGGGGCGTGAAGGTAATGGCGATCGCGGCGGAAATCGGGCGCCAGGCGAACCTGCCGCTCTACATCCACTTTGGCCAGCTGTGGCCGCTGCCGGAGTCGCCGCTGGGGATCGATCCGGACACTGTGTTTCGGGAGGTCGCGGCGCTGCTCAAGCCCGGCGATATCCTCGCGCATCCGTTCTCGCGACATCCGGGTAGTTTCGTGGATACCGCCGGGCGGGTGAATCCCCTGGCTCGGGAAGCCATCGAGCGTGGCGCGCTGGTCGACGTGGGCTATGGCTCCCACTTCAGCTTTACGATGGCGCGCATCGCGCTCGATGCGGGCATCGTGCCCGACTCGCTGGGCGCCGACATGCATGGCTACAACACCACTGTGCCCAGGCCGGCGGGTACGCCGGACGAGCATCCCGACAAGGAGCACATGTTTGCTGGCACCACCCGTTTCTCGATGGTGTCGGGCATGACCACGATGCTCGCGCTCGGCCTACCGCTGCGCCATGTCGTGGCGATGGCCACCTGCAATGCCGCGCGCATGGCCGGCCTGCAGGCCGTGTGCGGATCGCTCACCCCCGGCTTCGACGCCGACGTGACGGTGCTCGATGAGGCCTCGGGCCGCTGGGTGCTGCGCGACAACGAGGGCACGCAGGTGGTGGCTGATCGCCTGCTGAGTCCGTCCTTCTGCCTGCGGCGCGGCGTGCGCTTCGATGCCGACGCGTCGATCCTGCCACCGGCGATGGCGGCATGATCGTGGTGGCGAACGGCGCGGCCTGTATTGATCACGCCGCTGGCGGCTGGCCCGAGTAGCAGCGCGTGGCGCTCGCGGGAAGCTGGCTGCTGCATGCGGGCCCGCCGTACGAGTCCGGGACCTCGAAGCGTGCCCCGGTGCTGGCGTCCGCGCAGTTACACCGGGTGCTGACTGCGCTGGCCGCGGTCTTCTCATCGTCGAGCTCGGAGGGAGAATCCGGTATGGCTCCGTAATCCAGAGAGTACAGGGCCTCGGCCTTTTGCTTGGCCAAGATTGCACCTGCTAGCGGCGTGGTCAGGGACTCGTGGTGAGCGCAGTTGACATCCAACCCGCACTTAAGGTGGTACTCCACCAGGACAAGATCACCCGCACACCCTGCGTTGAAGAGGCCCTTGCAGTTCCCACCAGACATCGCTGCGCCTTCAGTTCCGCACCTAATCTGGTGCGAACTTCAGAGCCTGCCCATGTGCCCAGCTCACCGCCTCGGACAGCCCGCTCTTGAGCGAGAGCTTAGGCGCCGCTTGAAGCCACGCCTGGGCGCCTGCCGTGTGGCGGATAGCGAAGCCAGGCCCAGACGACCAGCAATGCAAACGTGGTGTAGGCCAAAGCGAACTGCCACAGTGGCGCCTCGTAGAAGAGAATCGTGTGGAGCCAATGCTGGATGAAGCTCGCCTCGTACCCGCCCTGCCCGGCGCGCACACGTAGCCAGGACTCTGCGACCGTGAGGAGGCAGTACTGGCCGACCCAAGCTTGCGCAACAACCACCCCGATGGCCACGAGATGGCTAAGCCGAAACCAGAGTGTGTTCACCCACCGCCAGCCAACCCGGTTACCGATGACTATGGCTGGTAGGCCGAGGACGACGAAGAGCACGACGGCGAAGTGAATCACGAGCACTGCATCGGCCAGTGCGCCATAGGGTAGCGGTGCGTCCACTTGCGGCGCCTAGTGTTTGAGCTGGGCCACCTGCGCAGGCCGGTGCAGGATGGCTACGCAAGGATAAAGTCGATTCAATCGGTGAGCCGTCCATACACCCTTGTCTCCTCGGCTCAGGGTTGGGCGAGCGGCATGGCGCCCAGGCTTGCTAGCGCTCGCGGTCGTTATCCAGTACCTCGACCGGCGCCATGGCAGGAAACTCCGACTCGCGCTTGGGCACATAGCCGCGCTTGCGGTCTGCTGGCACCGGGGTCATGTACTTCCAGCCGCGGAAGGTGGCGGAGATCAACATCAGCAGACCGAACAGCGCCACGGCAAACATGAGCCACTTCATCGTCAAACCCTTTCAGGCGGGATGATGCCAAGGCGTACCGGGCCAGATGCACTCGCCTGACCTCAGGCTGCCCCACCACCCGCCGACATATCGTAAGACGTCGGGTAACCAAGCAACCCCCGACCTTGGTATCGGTTGTCTTTACATTCCCCGGTGTAGTTTACACCCCGGCTTGACACAGAAGTTGCGAAGCAGTTGTGCCGCCTCTCCTGCAAAGAAACAGTCTCAGCGTACGGAGCCAGAGGAGACTGCGCCAAAGCCAAACGGGGCAGGTCCAGCAGCGCTCTGTCGCCGCCTTGGATTGGATTAAAGGAGCCGCGAGGCGTGGCGGCCGGCGCAAACACTCCGAACCACGCGGCCGCCGCGAAGCCGCTGGCGCCTGACTATTTCTTCGGCGGCACGACGTAGAGATACAGATAGGCGGTGTCTAGGCCGTGCGCCTGCACCTTAAGCGGCTCGCGCAGCGCCTGATAGTCCTCGTGCTTCCAGTCCGGCATCGGATAGTCGTGCACGACGATGCGCGTTCCTGGCTTGAGTTCTGCAAGCAGTTTCTCCTTCAGGCGCGGCATGATCGAAGGCAGCAGGTAGACCGTCACCACGGTGGCTCCGGAGGTATCGAAGTTCCACAAGTCCGCGTTGACGAAGCGCACGCGCTGAGTGATACCCTCGCGCGCGGCCTCATCGTTAGCCATCTTGACCAGACGCTCGTCGATGTCGACCCCGATTCCCGACGCGCCTAGGCGCCGGGCCGCGGTGCGAACGATGCGCCCGTCTCCGGATCCAAGGTCGATCACGTAGTCGTTTGCACCGACCTTGCCCATCGCGAGCATCGCGTCGACGATCGATTGGGGTGTGGGGACGTAGGGGCCGGCATCGGGCGCCTGTGCCTGCGCCTGCGGCGAGGCAGAGGCGGTGACGGCGAAGCACGCGAGGAAGGCCAGAAGACTCAGGCGTCGGCGGTTCATAGGGAAGTCAAGTGAATTGTGCTGAGGAGGAAATATACGCGCTGACTGGCTAAGCCGAGAACTACGCGAGAAAGCGGGCCCTGCTCAGACGGCCGGTCAGGCCGCACACGAGGCAATATGCAGTATTGCTGCAGGTGATGGGGGTTCGGGAGAATGCCTATCTGTGCTCGGCTTCACTTCGATGCTTGAGCGCATGTGTCTTTTCAGAAAGGCTGTCCATGTAAGCGAATAGGACGCCGGAAATGACGAGAACCACATGGATCCCTACCTTCCATGCAATGGCTTGATCAGCCTCTGACCAGATCGCAGGTGTATCTCCTCCGGTTTTCAGCAGCACCCCAAGATTCACGAAGCCCTTGAGCAACTCGATTGCCGAGATCGCGACGATAGACGCAATGACCTTGATCTTCAGGCTAGAGAAGTCCACTTGACCCATCCACTCGGGTCGATCTTCATGTTCTGCGGTGTTGATCTTAGAGACAAAATTTTCGTAGCCGCTGAAGATCACGATTAGAAGCAGATTGGCTACTAGGGAGAGATCCACAAGAGCCAGAACAGCCAGAACCACCTCGCTTTCGCTGGCGGTCAGGATATTGGGCAGGACATGGAGCAGTTCTTGACCGAACTTCACCAACAACATGCCGATACCGACCACAAGCCCCAAGTAAAACGGCGCCAGCAGCCATCAGCTGTTGAAAATCAGAGATTCCAAGAGGGACTCAAGAGCTTTCATATGGCCTCCATAGGCAGGGCAGACGGTTGACCGTGCTGCGTCAGCGTGTTCCTGGGTGTATCACAGTGAGCAGGCCCTAGACCGGGTAATACCAGTATCGAGCCGAACTATCTTAAGGCCTATGTCGAACCCACTGCCCAATCGCTGGCAAACGAATCAGATTTAGCAAATTACCGGTCAAGATCAGGCACACGCCAAGCGCTGTAAGCAGATCGATGCGCTCTGAGTAAACGACCCAACCCAGCAGTGCAGTCAACGGGACCCGCAGGAAATCCATGGGCACGACCACTGTGGCGTCGGCATGTTGCATGGCCCGAGCGAAGCAGTAGTGCGAGTAGGTGCCGCAAAAGGCGATCAACACCGCCCAGCCCCACACCATATTAGTCGGCCACTGCCAAACCAAGAGCGCTGGCACCAGACCGATGATGCTTTGCACCACCAACATCCAAAAACTAATCGCCACAGCCGACTCGGTGCGAGTCAGCTACTTCACCATGACGATAGATCCAGCAAACCCCAAGGCAGACCCCAATGCAATCAACTGCCCCACATCGAGTTCACTCCCGCCAGGTCGCACGATCACGGCCACGCCTACCAATCCCAACAGCACCGCGAACCACTTTTGACCGCTCATGCGTTCGCCGAGAAAGATCACTGCGAAGGCGGCAGCCCAGATCGGCATCGTAAATTCAATCGACACGACCTGCGCTAACGGAATTAACGTTAAGGCGACGAACCAACAATACTGTGCGGCGTAGTGGACAACGTTGCGCGCCAGATGTTGGGGTAGCCGCTCCGTCTTCATGGCACTGAGCCCGCCGGTTGCTTGAACCAGTGGCCACAACATGGCCATGCCCAAAACCGAGCGCAACAGCATGATCTGAAACACCGATAGGTCGCGAGCCGCCTCTCGCCCTGCGACAGCAATCACGACCATCAGTATCAACCAGCCCGTCATCCAAGCTGCTGCCCGGACTAGGGATGAGTGGCATGAGGCTCCCATCATCTAAGCGTAGCCGATCCGTGCCTTTTCCCCCAAGCAGCTACTTTCAACGGGCACGCGATCGCTTCGCAGCGGCCGCTGCCGCGCGGCCGGGTGGGTGACACGGGTAAGGCCTATGTGCACTGAGCACCGATCTGGTGGAACGGGGCTTGAGGCGACTGCCCAAGCGCACCGCTCCCACCGAAGGCATATCGAGGCTGTCACGTGTGACCCAGCCGGGGTAGCGCCGCCCGCCCCAAGTGTCATCACGCTGGCGGGCGGCCTCAGCAACCGTGTGAACTGTATGAACCCGGGCGCGCAACCGGGCGAGCGGCTCGCGAGACCTCGGATCAAGCGGCGATGTCTGGTTTACCTCGGAGGCCTGTCGGATTGAAGAGGACGTTTGAATTTCCTATCCTTGAGGGTTGCGGCGCACGGGTTATGCTGAACCGACCGCTGCGCGAGGGCTGCGGCGAACGGCGTGTGGTGCAGTGCCGCTGTCACGACCCGGTCATCCCGGGGTCGCAACCTCCACAAAGAAAACTTTTCAAAAGGGGCGGCAATGAAGTTCAACGGTGAACGATCCGGACGCGGTCGAATGTATGAATCCTCCTCTTCGAGAGGCAATGCCGGTGCACCCCCGGCTGCACTTTTGGAGGGTGTGGGAACCGGCGCTTCGCCGGTGGCACGGCGTGATTTCCTCGGCAGTGCTGTTTCGGTGTCGGCACTCGCGCTTCTCGGAAAAACGCTTGCTGCATGCGCAGACAGCGATCTGGCTGTGGAGTTCCGGTTCGGGGTGGCAAGTGGCGATCCGCTCGCGGACCGGGTGGTGCTTTGGACGCATGCGAAGTCCCAGGGGAGTGATGCTGCGATTCCGCTCACTTTTGAGGTGGCAAGCGATGAGGCCTTCCGCAGTGTGGTGAGCAGCGGCACCGTGACTGCAAGCGCTGAGACGGGCTTCACGGCCAAGGTGGACGCGGCCGGACTGGCTCCCGGTCAAGAGTACTTCTACCGCTTTCGCGCCGGGAATGTGTTCTCGCGCGTCGGCCGAACGCGCACCCTTCCGGACAGCAACGCAACCCAGGTGAAACTCGCGGTGCTCTCCTGCTCGAACTATGCGCTCGGCTACTTTCACGTGTATGCGGAAGTGGCCAAGAGTGATGCACAGTACGCTGTGCACCTGGGCGACTACATCTACGAGTACCGACGGGATGGCATCACCGGTTCGCCCGATCTTGCTGGACGGGTGTCTGAGCCCATTACTGAACTCCTGTCGCTCGACGACTACCGCAGGCGCTATGCGCAGTATCGCCTCGATCCCGACAGCCAGTCGATGCACGCGAGACTCCCGATGATCGCGGTTTGGGACGACCATGAGAGCGCCAATAATGCCTGGCGCGACGGTGCCCAGAATCACGATCCAGCCAAGGAAGGCAGCTGGGCGGTACGCAAGGCGGCTGCCGTGGCCGCCTGGCATGAGTGGATGCCGGTGCGCAGCGTTAGCGACAAGGGCCTGATCGATCGAAGCTTTGACTTCGGCAGGGTATTGAGCCTGCACATGCTTGACACGCGACTCGCCGGGCGCGATGAGCAGGTCAGTCTTGTTGACCTCGCCGGGACGGATGTCGCCAAGCGGAACGCCGCGCTCGCGGCCTACGCCAATCCCAACCGCCAGTTGCTCGGCGCTGCGCAGCTTGGCCGCGTCACCACGCGGATGGCCCAAAGTCCGGCGGTCTGGCAGGTGCTCGGGTCGCAGGTGCTGATGGCGCGGATGGAGTTTCCGGCGTCGGTTTTGAGTGCGCTCAATTCGGGCGATACCTCCCCCGCGGCTCAGGCTGCCGGTACGCAGCGCATCAATGACTTCCTCGTGGCCAAAGCAACACCCGCAGCGCTGCGCAGCCCTGCCCAAACAGGACTCATGGATGAGACCCTTAACCCGAGGCTTGGCTACAACCTCGATGCCTGGGACGGCTACATTGCTGCTCGCGAAACCCTGCTTGGTGCTGCGCTGCAATTGCGCAAACCCCTGGTTACGCTCGCGGGCGATACCCACAACGCCTGGCACAGTAACCTCACTCTCAAGGGGCTCGCAAGCGCCGCCATGAAAGGCATGAAGGTAGGCGAGGAATTCGCCACGCCAAGTGTGAGTTCCCCCGGATTCGAACGAACCCGGACCCTGCCGCCTGCCCAACTCAAGGCGATCTTCGAAGGTGCCGACGGCAAGACGGGCGCCGTCGACGACTTGAAATGGGTGAACCCCTCGCTGCGCGGCTACCTGAAGATGACCTTCAGCATTGCGCCGCGGCCCGAGGCCAAGGGAGAGTGGATCTTTGTGAGCACCGTGGCAGAACGCAGCTACAGCATCGACGCTGCAGCGGGCCGCACCGCGAGCTATTCACCGTCCTAAGCGGCTCGCGCGATCGGAACCGGTAGCCCTTGTGTTGTTACTGCAGGCCAAGCGTGAGGGCCAGCGCGCCCCACTTGAGGCAGCTTTTTCACCTCTTTTTTATTCCGGGGGCATGTTGAATAGCCGGCCGTTTAGAGCCAAGCGCGCTCTAGCGCCTTGTTTTGGCGAGGGTTCACCTCGGCGCGGGGGCGGGTCAGCCCTTGAAACTCTTGATCGCCGCGCTGGCCTTCCGCTTCGAGGCGCAGAAGTACGGGCTATGAGACGAAGTGAGGCCCGGTGCGCTAGTTGGGGGGCAGGTCACTCCAGTGGTGGTTGTTTGAAGTACTCTTGCCCGCATCTGTAGCCACTATCAGAAGTATCTGAAAACAACACATACGAGCAGTTCAGACAATTTTTCGAAACTTCCTTGCTCATTCACTTTATCTTCTTGAACGGCAAGAAAATATTCATTCTGTCTTTGCGTTCTGGCAATCGCGACATATTCTTGATACTGACGTAGACAAGCCATAACACCAGTATTCGCACCAACAGTTGTACCGTCAATCCTGGCGTAGGTGTTCTGAGTTGTTCCGCGTAGACGCTGAACAAGTCGGAAACGAGATTCGCTGAGCCAATCAAAAACGCACAGAAGAATACTATGCTTGCGTACCAGTTAAAGATGTAGGCGTAGATGGCCACTGCCACGGCACAAATCAAAAACCAACCTCTGAAGTACAAGTAGTTGGTAAGACGTGCCACTTCTGCTGGTTCGCTGTAAAGATTCGCAGCCATTTCGCCAGGTGTAAACAGCAGCCTTAGAACGAAAACTCCCGCAACAAACACCACGAACCAGAATCGAAGCGGAAAAAATCTGTCCACAGATTTATCTGGCGATTCACCCCAGCCAGCAATCAAGGCATCCAACTCGTCAGCACTGACGAGAGGTTCATTTTCTTTCATAGTTCATACTATACGAGGTGTAAGACAGATACCATTATATAATAAACTACGGCTTGTGTATACAGGTGTTTATACCGGACTACATTACGCTATGCCAATCTGTCCGCAGCCATAGTCGCAGTCAACTTGCTGTAGTGACGTTCAATCATTGCCGCTGAGTTGCCCATCTGCTTGCTGAGTGTGTGTATGTCCGTGCTATTGCGTAAGAGTTCCAACGTTGCGTAGGTGTGACGGAACGAATACAGGGTTCTGTTCTGCCCGTCTGCTGTCTTCGCTAGCCCACTGTCACGCATCAAACGCCTAAACGTGCCCACAAAACTGTGCGGCGTGTAGCCGTTGCTGAAGCGGAACAACTTGTGCGTGACACGCTGCGTCAACACGTCGTCAAATGACAAGTGCTGAATGTCTTGCTGTCGTTGATGTAAACGTCGCAGCACATCAACTGCGGCGTGTTTCGCAATCAGCCAACGTCCGCCAGTCTTGCCGTCAACCCAGATACGTATGTACCGCACATCTTTGTGCGTGTGCCACTCCACGTTGTTCCAGCAAATGCCCATCGCTTCTGTGCCGTGTCGCATTCCTGTGTACAGCAAGATTTCAATGTAATCCCGTAGTAACGGACGAATGTCACGTTCAACAGCAAGACGTCCCTGCGTTTGCCACACATCCATAAACGCCAGCAACTGCTCTACTTCTTGTTCTGTAAATGCGGGACGTGTTTTGCCCTTCTCCCCACGTGTCGTCAACTTGGGTACTGGCACACGTTCTGAAATGAATCCGTGTCGCACAGCAACGTCAACAATCCTGTTCCACGCACTGGCAAAGTTCAGCAACGTTGACGCTTTAGGTTTGCGTCGCATCTGTCTGTCACGCCACACCTCAAACTCGGCAACGTCAGTGTGTGTCAGTTGTTCAATGCGTTTGTCCGCAAAGTACGGCACAAAGTAGCGTTCAATACACGACAAGTAATCGTGATACGCAGTTTTGCCAGTAGTTGCGTCAATCTTGCGTCGCAGTTCTGCTGCTGTAATCGCTGCGATTTGTGCGAACGTGTGTGCTCGGTGTGCTAAACCCAAGCGTTGTCTGTACCGTGCTTCGTCGTACATGTCACATGCGACGGCAACGGCATGTTCTACGCTTGCTTTACGTGTAGAGACACGGTGCCACGTGCCGTCAGCAAGTCGGTAGCGGCACTGATACAGCAGACTGCGGCTGCGTCTGTACAAGACAACGTCGCCGTCGCGTAGGTACAAGATGCTGGGTTGTGCTTGGGCAAGCGTGGCGACTGACACACGGAGTTTCGTATCTCGTGTCACTGCCCCTGTATTTGTGCTGTGCGTCATAGGACAAAGTCACAGCAACGTAGGGGGAAAGTCTGTACAGCGTAGGCGTTTACGAGTGAAACACGCTGCCGCAAAAGAAAAACCGCCGTACTACAAAGTAATACGACGGTTTCAAATGGTGGCCAAGGGCGGAATCGAACCACCGACACGCGGATTTTCAGTCCGCTGCTCTACCAACTGAGCTACTTGGCCGGAGCCGGCGAGTGTAGCCCAAGACCAGGGGTGTGGGCCGCGAACGGGTG
>VGHB01000028.1 GCA_016868355.1 Betaproteobacteria bacterium
TGCCCAACCCTGAATGGGCACGCACACGATGAGCAGTATCACCAAAAGGCGTTGCAATTTCGACATCAGATTGCGGAGGCTATCACCAAACCTCGCCGGACAAGGCTCATAAGGTCAAGCCGTAGTCCACCGTCAGGGGCGCATGGTCTGAAAAGCGCTGAGCCTTGTACACGCTGGCGGCGCGCGCGGTGGCCGCCACACCCGGCGTAGCCAGGTGGTAGTCAATTCGCCATCCTACATTTTTGGCATAGGCTTGCCCGCGGTTGCTCCACCAGGTGTAGGCCTCCCCGCCCGCCTCGGGGTGCAGGCTGCGGTACACGTCCACGAGGCCGCCACCGCCCCGGCCCTGTTCCAGCAGGGTGGTCATCCACTGCCGCTCCTCAGGCAGAAAGCCACTGTTTTTCACGTTGCCCTTCCAGTTCTTCAGGTCGATTTCGCGGTGCGCGATGTTCACATCGCCCACCAATATGAATTCGCGGGTCTTGCGCAGTTTCTTGAGGTGCTCGTCCATCACCTCCAGGAAGCGAAACTTGGCGGCTTGTCGGTCCTCGCCCGAAGAGCCGGAGGGAAAGTACACGCTCAGCACGCTGAACTTACGCCCGGGTTTGTCCCAGCGGTATTCCACATAGCGGCCTTCTTCGTCGAACTCGCCGCCATCGAAGCCAGTCTGCACATCTGAGGGTTGCACCCGTGCGTAGAGGCCCACGCCGGAGTAGCCTTTTTTCTGTGCATGGTGGAAATGCGCGCGCATGCCGGCCACTTCATCGAACACGCCCGACACATCCTCATGTTGGGCCTTGATCTCCTGCACACCCATACAATCGATCGACGTCTGTGCGGTCCATTTGAAAAAGCCCTTGGTAGCGGCCGATCGAATGCCGTTGAGGTTAAGTGAAACGAGTCTGAACATGGTGGGGGAGGGCTGCAGGTGAGCGATGCGCTGGCACAAGAATTTGTGGCCTTCTCGCTGAAATCCGGGGTGCTGCGCTTCGGGGAGTTCAAGACCAAAGCGGGGCGTCTGTCGCCCTATTTCTTCAACGCCGGCTTGTTCGATGATGGCGCCAAGCTGGGGCGCCTTGCGGAATTCTATGCACGGCGCCTGGTGGCCTGGGGGCTGGCCTTTGACATGCTGTTTGGTCCGGCCTACAAAGGCATCACGCTGGCTGCTGCGGTGTCCATTGCATTGGCCCGGCTGGGGCACAACAAACCGTTTGCCTACAACCGCAAAGAGGCTAAAGACCATGGTGAGGGCGGCACGCTGGTGGGCGCACCGGTCCAGGGCCGTGTGCTGATCATCGACGATGTGATCAGTGCCGGTACGTCCGTGCGTGAATCCATCCAGATGATTCAGGCCGCGGGGGCCACGCCGTGTGGCGTCACCATTGCCCTGGATCGCCAGGAAAAGGCTACCGACGGCAGCGGCACCGAGCATAGCTGGAGTGCGGTGCAGTATGTGCAACAGCAAATCGGCATGCCGGTGTGCGCGATTGCCACGCTGGCCGACCTGCTGGACTACCTGGCCCGTACCCAGGAAGTCACGCTGCAGGCTCACCTGCCGGCGGTGCGGGCCTACCGTACCCGCTACGGCGTTTGAGGCGCTTTCATGCCTGAAGGCCGAAGGGGCTGCAGACGCCCCAGCGGCCACCGAGGGATGCAGACATGACGATTCACATCACCGAGCAGGCGGTGACCACATCCTGCGGAAGCCTGTTTGTGCGGGTGTGGACCCCGGCGGGGGCAGCCCGTGGCAACTGCACATCCCCGCCATGCCCGTTCGTGCTCCTGCACGACTCCCTGGGCAGCGTGGACCTGTGGCGCGACTTTCCCGAAGCCTTGGCCCAGGCCACCGGCAAGCCCGTAGTGGCCTACGACCGATTGGGCTATGGCCGCAGCGACGCCACCCAGGGCCTGCCACCAGCCGACTTCGTGGCCAAAGAAAGCCTGGCGGGACTCAAGCCGGTGCTAGACCAGCTTCAACTGGAGCGTGCCATCCTGCTGGGCCACAGCGTGGGTGGCGGCATGGCGGTCAACGCCGCGGTGCAAATGCCCGAGCGTATCGCGGGCGTGGTCACTGTGGCCGCGCAGGCCTTTGCGGAAGATCGGACGCTTGCGGCCATCGCGCAGGCCAAGCTGCAGTTTCAAGATGAAGCGCAACTGACCCGCTTGCGCAAGTACCACAGCGACAAGGCGCGCTGGGTGGTGGACGCTTGGACCGAATCGTGGCTCAGCCCAGCCTTTTCCAGCTGGCATATGCGCGATGTGCTGCCGCAACTGAAGTGCCCGCTGTTGGCCCTGCACGGCGAACACGATGAATACGGCACCGCCGTGCACCCGCAGATCTACAGCGAACTTGCCGGCGGGCCCTCACGCATGATGCTCATACCCGAAGCCCATCACCTGCCGCACCGCGAACAGCCCCTGGCTGTGGCGCGATGGGTGCAAGACTTTGTGCGGGAACACGGTCTGTGAGCGCTGCTGCGCCCATCAGCCCAGCTTCTGCTTGAGCAACTCACCGGCCTGCGCTGGGTTGGCCTTGCCCTTGCTGGCCTTCATCACCTGACCCACCAAGGCATTGAAGGCCTTGTCTTTGCCGCTGCGGTACTCGGCCACAGACTTTTCATTGGCGGCGACCACCTCGTCGATGATCGCCTCCAGAGCCCCGCTGTCGTTCATCTGCTTGAGGCCCTTGGCCTCAATGAGCGCATCGACGGCGGCTAGGGCCAGTGCCCCATCGCCTTCTGGGCTGGCCTGGGCCGAGCCGGCGGACCACAGATCTTCAAAGACCTGCCGAGCCGAGTTGTTGGAAACCGTGCCGTCTTGCACGCGGCGGATGAGCGCGCCCAGCAGCACCGGACCGACCGGCGCGGCTTCGATCTCGATGCCTGCTGCATTGAGCCGCTTGCTGATCTCGCCCATGACCCAGTTGGCTGCCAACTTGGCTTGGCCGCAGGCATGGCGGGCTGCCTCGTAGTAGCGTGCGGTAGCCAGGCTTTGCGTCATCATCTGCGCGTCGTACTCGGGCAGGCCATCGTCGCGCACAAAGCGTGCGGCCATGGCAGCAGGCAGCTCGGGCATCTCGCTGCGCACCCGTTCCACCCAGGCCGGTGCAATCACCAGCGGCGGCAGATCGGGGTCAGGGAAGTAGCGGTAGTCGTGCGCATCTTCCTTGGTGCGCATGGCCCGCGTTTCACCCGTGTCGGGGTTGAACAGGACCGTGGCCTGCTGAATCTGGAACCCATCTTCGATCTGGTCGATTTGCCAATTGACCTCGTAGTCGACGGCCTGCTGCAGGAACCGAAAGCTGTTGAGGTTCTTGATCTCGCGCCGGGTGCCGAAGGGCCTTCCTGGGCGCCGAATGCTCACGTTCGCGTCGCAGCGGAACGAGCCCTCTTGCATGTTACCGTCGCAAATCCCCAGCCACACCACCAGGCCGTGCAGTGCGCGCGCATAGGCCACGGCCTCCTCGCTCGAACGCATCTCGGGTTCGCTGACGATCTCAAGCAGCGGCGTGCCTGCGCGGTTGAGGTCGATGCCCGAGGACTTCTCGCCCTGCGGCCCTGCGAAGTCGTCGTGCAGGCTCTTGCCCGCGTCTTCTTCCAGATGAGCGCGGGTGAGTTGGACGCGCTTGGATACGCCGCCCACCAGGAAATCCAAATGCCCGCCTTGCACCACCGGAATCTCGTACTGGCTGATCTGGTAGCCCTTGGGCAGGTCGGGGTAGAAGTAGTTCTTGCGCGCGAAGATGGACACCGGTGCCACGGTGGCGCCGATGGCCAGGCCAAAGCGGATGGCCCGCTCAACAGCCGCGCGGTTCATGACCGGAAGCGTGCCCGGAAGGGCGAGGTCGACTGCGCAGGCCTGCGTGTTGGGTGCCGCACCAAACGCAGTAGAGGCGCCACTGAAGATCTTGCTGACCGTGCTCAGCTGGGCATGGGTCTCCAGGCCGATCACGACCTCCCAGCCGCGCACCAGCAGCTGTTTGGCCCCGCTCATTGCAGGCTCTCCGGCGTTTGGGCATGGAAGTCGGTGGCCTGCTGCAGCGCGTGCGCAGTGTGCAGCAGGGTACCCTCGGCAAAGTAGTTGCCGATCAGCTGCAGGCCCACGGGCATGCCGCCTTCACCGAAGCCCGCGGGCACGCTCATGCCGGGCAGCCCGGCCAGCGATGCAGGCAGGGTGAAGATGTCGGCCAGGTAGGCCTGCACCGGGTCTTCAGAGCCCTGATCCAGGCACCAGGCCACTGTCGGTGCCACCGGCCCGGCAATCACATCGCAGCGGCTGAAGCATTGCTGAAAGTCATCGGCGATCATGCGTCGAAGCTTTTGTGCTTGCAGATAGTAGGCGTCGTAATAGCCGTGGCTGAGCACATAGGCCCCGATCATGATGCGGCGCTGCACCTCGGCGCCGAACCCTTCGGCACGGGCCTTCTTGTACATGTCCAACAGGTCGCCGTACTGCTTCGCGCGGTGCCCGAATTTCACGCCGTCGAATCGGCTGAGATTGGAGCTGGCCTCGGCTGGCGCGATGATGTAGTACACCGGAATCGACAGTTCGGTGCGCGGCAGGCTCACCTCCACCAAAGCGGCGCCCAGCCGTTCAAGTTCCGCCAAGGCCGAGTGCACTGCGCGGTTCACATCGGCGGCTAGGGCGGCTGGAAAGAACTCGCGTGGCAGGCCGACGCGCAAGCCCCTGAGCGGCTGTGCAGCGGTGGCGCCTTCGCGCAGGGCGAGCATCTGGGCGTGGTAGTCCACGGCGGGGCGCTGCGCACTGGTGCTGTCGCGCTCATCAAAGCCAGCCATCGCGCTGAGCATGAGGGCGCAGTCTTCCGCGCTGCGCGCCATGGGTCCGGCCTGGTCCAAAGACGAGGCAAAGGCAATCATGCCGTAGCGTGAACACACGCCGTAGGTGGGCTTGATGCCGGTGATGCCGGTGAAGCTGGCGGGTTGTCGAATCGAGCCACCGGTGTCGGTGCCGGTGCAGCCGGAGACCAGGCCCGCAGCCACGGCTACGGCCGAGCCGCCCGAAGAGCCGCCAGGCACCCGGCTCACATCCCAGGGGTTATGGGCGGGGAAGTAGGCCGAGTTCTCATTGGCCGACCCCATGGCAAACTCATCGCAGTTGAGCTTGCCCAAGCTGACAGCGCCGGCGGACTTCAGGCGCGCCACCACGGTGGCGTCAAAAGGGCTGCGGTAGCCCTGCAGCATCTTGGAGCCGGCGGTGGTGGGCGCGTCCTCGGTCACGAAGATGTCTTTGTGGGCGATGGGCACACCCAGCAGGCTTGGCCCCGGGCCCGTACCAGCGGCCGAGCGCCGGGAGTCGGCCGCCTGCGCATGGGATAAGGCCAGGTCTGCGTCGAGGTGCAGGAAGGCGCCGAGCTTGGTGTTTGCTTGCGCGCGGCGTACAAATTCGGCGGTGAGTTCAACGCTAGAGGCCTGCCGCTGTTCGAGCAGCCGCGCGGCCTGGGCCACGCCGATGAAGGACCCGCTCATTCGATCACCTTGGGCACCAGGAACAGGCCCTCATATACCGCCGGGGCACTGCGCTGGTTTCGCTCGCGGTCAACCGTTTCACTGACCGTGTCTTCACGCAGGCGCAACTCCACCGCCTGCACCGCAGACAGCGGCGTGTACAGGGGCTCAATGCCGCGGGTGTCCACAGCCCTCATTTGTTCGACGATGCTGAAGAAGCCGTTGAGCTGCTGCAGCATGGCCGCTTGTTGCGGCTCATCCAGTTTCAGCCGGGCCAAATGGGCGATGCGGCCGACGTCTTCAGGGGTCAAGAGCATGGCGGTCTGTAACCTCGGGCAACCCCTTGATTCCAGGGGGATCGGTTATTATCGCGTGTTAGCTTTTTCAGCATCATGTTTCAACTGGTTTTGCGTCATTTCTCGACCGACCTAGCCATCGACCTGGGTACGGCCAACACGCTCATCTACGTCCGTGGCAAGGGCATCGTGCTCGATGAGCCTTCCGTGGTGTCCATCCGCCAGGAAGGCGGGCCCAATGGCAAGAAGAGCATCCAGGCCGTGGGCCACGATGCCAAGGCCATGCTGGGCAAGGTTCCCGGCAACATTGAAGCCATCCGCCCAATGAAGGACGGCGTGATCGCCGACTTCACCATCACCGAGCAGATGCTCAAGCAGTTCATCAAGATGGTCCACCCGCGCTCGGTCTTTCGGCCCAGCCCGCGCATCATCATCTGCGTACCCTGCGGTTCTACCCAAGTCGAGCGCCGCGCCATCCGCGAATCGGCCCTGGGTGCAGGCGCTTCCGAGGTCTACCTGATCGAAGAACCCATGGCCGCGGCTATTGGCTCGGGCCTGCCCGTCTCCGATGCTTCGGGCTCGATGGTGATCGACATCGGCGGCGGTACCACCGAGGTGGGCGTGATTTCCCTGGGCGGCATGGTCTACAAGGGCAGCGTGCGCGTGGGTGGCGACAAGTTTGACGAGGCCATCATCAACTACATCCGCCGCAACTACGGCATGTTGATTGGCGAGCCCACGGCTGAGCTCATCAAGAAAACCATCGGCAGCGCCTTCCCCGGCAGCGAAGTCAAAGAGATGGAAGTCAAGGGCCGCAACCTTTCTGAAGGTGTGCCCCGTTCCTTCACCGTCAGCTCCAACGAGGTGCTCGAGGCCCTGACCGATCCGCTCAACCAGATCGTCTCCGCAGTGAAGAACGCCCTGGAGCAGACACCACCTGAGTTAGGTGCTGACATCGCCGAACGGGGCATGATGCTCACCGGTGGTGGCGCGCTGCTGCGCGACCTGGACCGTTTGTTGAGCGAGGAAACCGGTTTGCCGGTGCTGGTAGCCGAAGACCCGCTGACCTGCGTGGTCAAGGGCTGCGGCCTGGCGCTTGAGCGTATGGACCGCCTGGGCGGCATCTTCACCTCTGAGTAACAACCCCATGCCTGCCGGCGTTGCATCCGGTGGGCGCGCAAGGCTGGCATCGTGGCCCCACCGGGAACCATCGACCGCACCCCACCGCCGTTCTTCCGGCAAGGTGCCAGCGCGCGCAGCCAACTGGCCCTGTGTGCAGCTTTGGCGGTGTTCTTGATGGTGGCCGATCACCGGATGCAGATCACCCAACCCCTGCGCGCCACATTGGCCACGGTGCTGTTGCCGCTGCAGCACGCCGCGCTGTGGCCTGCGCGCCTGCTCGATGGGCTGGGCCAATACGGTGCAGGCTTGGATGAATCGGTGGCGCAAAATGCAGCCTTGAGGCGCCAACTGGCCGCCCAAAGTGAAGCCATCACCCGCGCAGCGCGCTTGGAAGCCGAGAACGCCGAACTGCGCGCCCTGAGCGGATTGCGCCCGGCCTTGCCACCCGCCACGGTTCATGCCGAGGTGTTGTTTGAAGCGGCGGACCGCTATTCGCGCAAGGTGGTGATCGACCGCGGATCCGTGGCAGGTATCAACCTGGCGTCTCCGGTCATCCACGAAGACGGGCTTTTGGGCCAGGTGACGCGGGTGTATCCACTGTCGGCCGAAGTGACCCTCTTGCAGGACCAACAAACTTCCGTGCCGGTGCTCAACCAGCGCACCCGGCAGCGGGGGGTGGCCTTCGGAGACGGCGCAGACGATTCGGGCATGGAGTTGCGCTTTGTGGCTGCCAACGCCGATGTGCAGCCTGGCGATGAACTCGTGACCTCAGGGCTGGATGGCGTATACCCGCCGGGGTTGCCGGTGGCGCGCGTGGCCCGTGTGGAGCGACAGGCCGAAACCAGCTTTGCGCGAATTGAGCTGGCCCCGGCGGCCAGCGCCGATGGCCGCCGCCATGTGCTGGTGCTGCCCACCAAGCCGCGCAAGGCAGACACCGACACGCCTATGTCCGGTGGTGCAGCGGCTGCAAACAGTCGGGGCGGGCGAACACCATGATCATGCCGCGCGCCTCGGGGCAGCTATTGTTGCCCGCCAACCCTCTGTTCGTTTGGGGATCCATCTTCTTTGCGTTGATGGTCAATCTGGTACCCGCCGGACGCTCAGCCTGGATGCCTGATGTTGTGGCGTTGGTGGTGGTGTTCTGGAATGTGCACCAGCCCCGCCGCGTGGGTGTGGCAGCCGCCTTTGTCTGTGGTGTGTTGATGGATGTGCACCAGGGCGCCTTACTGGGCCAGCATGCTTTGGCCTACACCCTCTTGGGCTACGCGTCGGTGGTGCTGCATCGGCGGCTGTTGTGGTTTGGCCTGGGCGGGCAGATGGCCCATGTACTACCCCTATTTTTCTTGGCGCAGGTGTTGTCGACCACCATCCGCATGGCCGCCGGTGGCATGTGGCCCGCCTGGGGTGTGGTGGCCTCGCCTTTGATTCAGACCCTGCTGTGGCCTGTGGCCGCGGCCTTGCTGTTGGCGCCGCAGCGCCGTGCCCATGACCATGACGAAAACCGACCGTTGTAGCCCCGTTGCGCTGCGCTGTTCGCCGATGGCGCGGCCAGGCCCTGGGGTGGCATCACCTGTGACTGAGCTTGGATGACCGAGATCAAGAACGTCGAACTCGAGCTGGCGCGGTTTCGCGGCCGGCTGTTCGTTGCGGGCGTGTGCGTTGGCTTGGCCCTGCTCTTGTTGGCTGGCCGAGCGATGCTGTTGCAGGTGCTTCGCCACGAAGACCTGGCGGCCCGCGCCGAGGCCAACCGAACCTCGATCCTGCCCATCGTGCCCAATCGGGGCCTGATCGTGGACCGTAACGGCGTGGTCGTGGCCAGCAACTATTCAGCCTACACCTTGGAAATCACCCCGTCCAAGGTGAAGGACTTGGAGGCTACGCTGGATGCGCTGTCCGAGGTGGTCGACATTCAGCCTCAGCACCGTCGTCGCTTCAAGCGCATGATGGAGGAGAGCAAGCGCTTTGACTCGCTGCCCATACGCTCGCGTCTGACCGATGAGGATGTGGCACGGTTTTCAGCGCAGCGCTTTCGTTTCCCCGGTGTGGAGTTGCGGGCACGCCTGTTTCGCCATTACCCCATGGGTGAGACTGGCAGCCACTTGGTGGGCTACATCGGCCGTATCAATGTTGCTGAGAAAGCAGCGATGAACGACTGGGAAGATGAAGACCTGGCCAATTACCGCGGCACCGAATACATCGGTAAGCTCGGTGTTGAACAACGCTACGAGCGCCAGCTGCACGGCATCACCGGCTACCAGGAGGTGGAAACCAGCGCCGGGGGCCGCGCTATTCGCCGCCTCAACAGCCGCGGCGCCATTCCAGGCAACACGGTGATGATGAGCGTGGACATCCGGCTGCAGTGGCTGGCGGAACAGCTGTACGGTAACCGCCGCGGCGCGCTGGTGGCCATCGATCCACGCACGGGCGAAGTGCTGGCGCTGGTCAGCAAGCCCACCTTCGACCCCAATCTGTTTGTAGATGGCATTGACACAGAGAGCTGGCGCGAGCTCAACGAGAGCATCGACAAACCCTTGCTCAATCGGGCCCTGCGGGGCACCTACCCGCCGGGCTCTACCTTCAAACCCTTTATGGGGCTGGCCGCACTGAACACTGGCAAGCGCAACGCTGAAACCAGCATCAACGATGGCGGTACGTTTACCTTCGGCGGCCATGTGTTTCGCAGCCACGGCGACAAGGGTCTGGGTCCGGTCAATCTCCACACCAGCATCGTCAAGTCGAGCAACGTCTACTACTACTCGCTGGCCAATGAGATGGGCGTAGACCTGATGCATGAGCAGCTCGGACCCCTGGGGTTTGGGCGGCGTACCGGTATCGACCTGGAGGGCGAGGTCACGGGGTTGCTGCCGTCCACCGAATGGAAGAAGCGCGCCCACCGCAAACCTGAACAGCAGCGTTGGTATGCGGGCGAGACGATTTCCCTGGGCATTGGCCAGGGCTATAACAACTTCACCATGCTGCAGATGGCGCATGCCATGTCCACCGTGGTAGCCGGTGGTCAACGCCATGCACCGCGCGTGGTGCGCGAGGTTCAGGACGTTGTTTCGCGTGAACGGGTCCCTGCAGACCGGTCCAGCTTGGAGGCGCTTCTCTACAAGCCCGAGCACATTGAGGCCATTCGGCGCGCAATGCACGGCGTTACCCAAGAGGGAACATCAACCCGTGTGTTCGCAGGCGCGCCATACAGCTCGGGCGGCAAGACGGGCACCGCACAGGCGGTGACGATCCGACAAAATGAAAAGTACAACGCCGCCAAGCTCAGCGAATACCAGCGCGATCATTCCCTTTACGTGGCCTTCGCGCCGGCCCAGGACCCCACGATCGCCTTGGCAGTCATCGTGGAAAACGCTGGTTTTGGTGCGGCTGCTGCAGCCCCGATTGCCCGCCGTGTGTTTGACTATTGGCTCGACGGGCGTTGGCCCAGCGATGAAGACATTGCCGCCACACAGCGGGGCGAGTCGGCTGCTCCCATCGGTGCACCGCGCCGGGCAGCCGATGTGGCATTGCCTGGAAGTCTGCCGCCCGAGCCCGGTATCGTAGCCCCCACCCGTATGGCAGCCCGCCCATGACCACGGCTTACACCCAACCCTCACGCTGGCAACGCCTTCGGCCTGTGGTGGAAGGCTTTGACGGCGGATTGCTGTTGGCTGTCTTGATATTGGCATGCCTGGGATTGGTGTCGATGTATTCGGCGGGCTTTGACCATGGCACCCGCTTTGTGGACCACTTGCGCAACATGGGGCTGGCCGCGGTGATCATGTTCACAGTGGCGCAAGTGCCACCGCACAAGTTGATGAGGGTGGCGGTACCCCTGTACACGGCCGGCGTGGTGCTGTTGGTGGCGGTGGCCTTCTTTGGCATCACCAAGAAGGGCGCGACGCGGTGGCTGAATGTGGGGGTGGCGGTCATTCAACCCAGCGAGATTCTGAAGATTGCCATGCCGCTGATGCTGGCATGGTGGTTTCAAAGGTGTGAGGAACAGCGCGGGCAGTTGCAGCGTTCAGACTTCTGGGTGGCTGCCGCTCTGTTGCTGCTGCCGTTCGTCCTGGTGGCCAAGCAGCCTGATTTGGGGACGGCCATCTTGGTGTTCTCGGGCGGCTTCTTTGTGATTTTCTTTGCGGGTCTGTCTTGGATGTTGATTTGGCCGGTGGTGTTGATTGGCGTGTTGGGGGTGGGCTTGTTGATCGGGTTTTCTGATGCGATCTGCGAGCCCGGGGTCAACTGGCATATGCTGCGCGAGTACCAAAAGCATCGGGTGTGCACCCTGCTAGACCCCACCAGCGATCCGTTGGGCAAGGGCTTTCACATCATCCAGGGCATGATTGCCATCGGCTCTGGGGGCGTCTTCGGAAAAGGCTTTATGCAAGGAACCCAAACCCATTTGGAGTTCATCCCCGAGCGCACCACCGATTTCATCTTCGCGGCCTTCAGCGAAGAGTTCGGACTGCTCGGGGTCCTGACCCTGTTGGGCTGTTTTGCTTTCTTGCTTCTGCGCGGGCTGCTGATCGCTGCTTCAGCGCCGACCTTGTTTTCCCGCCTCTTGGCTGCGGCCCTTACATTGAGCCTGTTCACCTATATGTTCGTGAACATCGGCATGGTCAGCGGCGTTCTGCCGGTGGTGGGCGTTCCCTTGCCCTTCATGAGCTACGGGGGCACCGCCATGGTCAGCCTGGGTTTGGCCCTGGGCTTGTTGTTGGCCATTGCGCGCAGCCGCGGGCTGATGCAGCGCTGAGGTCCAGACCTGTGTGAGCCTGGCTTGACGCCCGGTCGCCTGCGGATCAGCCTGGAGCAGGAGACGTTACGGTAGCAGCGCAGCCCTGCGGGGCGCTGCCGGCACCCTGGGTGCCACCACCTCGGAGACGTCAGGGCTTGCGCAGCGTGAACTGCACCACGTCGGTATTGCCGGTGGCAAACGCTGCCTCGCAGTAGGCGAGGTAAAACTCCCAGATGCGCAGGAAGCGGGTGTCAAAGCCCACGCCGCGTACCGCAGACTCTTCTCGCAGAAATACCTCGCGCCACCGCTTGAGGGTCTCGGCATAGTCGGCGCCGAAGGCCAGTTCATGCGATACCTGAAGACCAGCCTTGCGGGACTGTTCACGAAACACCGATTTGCTGGGCAGCATGCCGCCAGGAAAGATGTACTGCTGGATGAAGTCGGTGCTGCGCCGATAGCGCTCAAAAAGGTCATCGCGGATGGTGATGCTTTGGATGCAGGCCACCCCCCCGCGCTTGAGGCGGTCGTGAACCGTCTTGAAGAAACTTGGCCAGTAATCTTCACCCACGGCTTCAAACATTTCGATGGAGGCAATGGCGTCAAAGGGCTCCTCGCGGACGTCGCGGTAATCCTGCAGCCTCAAGTCGCATTGCGCTTGCACCCCAGCGCGCGCAAGCCGATCTTTTGCCCAGGCCAATTGCTCGGTGGACAGGGTTATACCGGTCACCTCTGCGCTGAACTCCGAGGCGGCGATTTCAGCCAACCCTCCCCATCCACAGCCGATTTCCAGCACACGTGAGCCAGGCTGCACACCGCATTCGCGCAGGGCGCGCCGAACTTTGGTGCGTTGCGCATGGGCCAGGTCTTCGTGCTCGCGGTCGGCTTCGAAGAGGGCCGCCGAATAGGTCATCGTTTCGTCTAACCACAAGCGATAGAAGGCGTTTCCCAGGTCGTAGTGCGCGTGGATGTTCTTGCGGCTGCCGCTGCGGGAGTTGCGGTTGAGCAGGTGCTTGGCGCGGTATAGGAGCGAACCCCACCAGGAGCCATAGATCACGCTTTCGATGTCGTTGCGGTTAGTCATGAACAGCTTGAGCAAAGCTGTCAGGTCAGGCGTGGTCCAGTCGCCATCGATGTAGCTCTCAGCAAAACCAATGTCTCCACTCTTGAGCGCAGACGAACACACATTCCAGTTGTGCAGCCGCATGGCTGCCCGCAAGGGGCTGACCTCGGCTGGCCCACCAAAGTGATGCTGTGTTCCATCGGGAAGCTGCACATCCAAGGTGCCGTGCTGCAACCGGGGCAGCAGGCGAAAGACGGCGTGCGCAGATGCGGGAGCGTGGCCCGGCAGGGTGGCCATGCCGGTGCGCTTGTCGAAGGTGGTGGTGTTCATCGTGTGACGAAAACTTCCGGTGCTCTTGGTTTGCGGAAAAACGGCACGCGCTTAACGGCCAACTGCAGCGCTTGCCAGTGGATTCGAAAGACCACGCCCAGCGACATCATGGGCATGCCTAAGAAGGCGCGGCGGACGCGGAGTGCGGTAGCAGCCTGTAAGTGGCCGCTGACGCTGGTCAGCAGCAGGGGTCCCTCAGCGTTGTGGTGCTCGATTCGGACCACGGTCCGCTGCGCTGTGCGCAGGAAGCGGAACCGGTAGTCCCCCGACACCGCACAAAAGGGCGACACGTGGAACGCCTTGTTGGCGGTCAGTTCGCGGCCCCAAACCAAGTTGGGGCCGCTGAGCAAGTAGCAATGCCGCTCGCCAAAGGTGTTGTTGACTTCGGCGAGCACGGCGACCAAGGAGCCGTCTTGGCGGTGGGCATACCAAAAGCTCACCGGTTTGAACGCATAGCCGGCCACCCGTGGGTAGGTGTGCAGCCACACCTCGCCGTCGACTTGGTCCAACAGACCTTCGCTGGCCAGAACCGACTCAAACCAAGTCAGCGCCTGGCCCTGGCCCGTGCCGTGGTCGCGGTCGTGAAAGCTCACCAGCCCCAGCCGATTGTGTTGCACTGCGCCCCACGCGCTGGGGTTCGTGGCCAGGGCGCGCAGCGGCAGCATCAGAAAGTAGGTGCCGTAGCGAAAGCTGTGTGGCCTTGGGCGTAGCCTCGTGTGTTGCACCTGGCCGGTGCCCAGCAGAGCCATCGGCTCGTCGGTGCTCATACCACAGCCCCCATTGCGCCCAGAACGCCCCGTTGCCGCATCGCCTGTGCCACCGCGGTGCCTGACATCATGCCGTCTTCATGAAAGCCGTAACGCGTCCAGGCACCGCAGTACCAGGTGTGGCGCTGTCCTTGCAGCGCGGGCAGCGCTTGCTGAGCAGCCGTGGCTGCGCGATCGAAGACGGGATGGTCGTAAGCGATTTCGCGCACCACCCGCGTGACGTCGATGGGCCGCATGGGGTTCAAGGACACGATCACCGCTTGTTGCCAGGGCAGGGGCTGCAGCTTGTTGAGCAGGTAGTGTAAGCACACCTGGGCCCGCTCCTGCGCATGATCGGCTGCACGCTCGTAGTTCCAGGCGGCCCAGGCCAGGCGCCGCTTAGGCAAAACACGAGCATCGGTGTGCAGAACCGCACGGTTACTGTGGTAGCGAATGGCCCCCAACACGGCTTGCTCGGCGGGGCTGGGGTCGTGCAGCAAAGCCAGGCTTTGGTCGCTGTGAGCGGCCAAGACCACTTCGTCAAAGTGTTCGGCTGAGTTGTCCAAGCAGACGGACACACCCTCTTGGCTGCGTTGCATGCCCCGCACAGGCGTGCCCAGCCGTATGGTGTGTGGCGGCCCCAGACGGGCCAGAAGTTTGTCCACATAGTGGCGCGAGCCGCCGTTGACCGTGTGCCATTGCGGCCGGTCGTTGACTTGGATCAGTCCATGGTTATGGCAAAAGCGAATCATGGTGGCCACCGGAAACTGCAGCATTTGGTCCGTGGGACTGGACCATATGCAGCCGATCATCGGCAGAAAGTACCAATCGCGAAACTCGATGCTGAACCGTTCGCGGCGCAGGAAGTCGCCGATCGGCTCATCGAGTTCAGCCTCGGTGTTGCGCTGGGCGATGCCGGTGGCGGTCTTGTTGAAGCGCAGAATCTCGCGCAGCATGCGCAGGAATGCGGGCCTGAGCAGGTTGAGCCGTTGGGCAAACACGGTATTGAGGTTGGCCCCGTTCCACTCCAGGTTCTGATCGGGCACTTGCACTGAAAACGACATGTCCGATGGCGCGGTTTGCACCCCCAGTTCTTCGAACAGGGCAATGAGTTGCGGGTAAGTGCGTTCGTTGTAGACCAGAAAGCCGGTGTCCACGCCCTGCGTGATGCCTTCCAGGCTCATGTCTACCGTATTCGCATGCCCCCCGGCACGCTCTTGGGCCTCGAACAGGGTGACCTGCGCGAAGTGGCGCAGGCCGTAGGCAGCCGACAGACCCGAAATACCGGAGCCGATCACGGCCACTCGTTTCATGCATGTCCCTTGGAACGACTGCGGGGTGACCACTTTAGCGGACACCCCGCGGTGCAAAGGCTGCCGTGCAATCCCCTCAAGTTGAACGGGGGGGGGGGGGGGGGGGGGGGGGGGGGAAAGAGGCGGG
>VGHB01000029.1 GCA_016868355.1 Betaproteobacteria bacterium
CCCGGTGACTGGGCATCGCGCCTGAAAATATCCTCATGGTGGCCTGTCACAATTTTGATTTGAACGCAGCACAGGATGCAGGATTCAAAACAGCTTTCGTGCGGAGACCGGATGAGTGGGGGCCAGCTGGCCCACCTGACCCGCTACCTAACCGAGCATACGATCACGTCTGCGACAGCTTCGACCATCTCGCAGCAGAGGTGATGGGTGACAGGTGAACCTGGCAAAGATCGCTTAGAGCCGGGCGTGGCGGTAAGTGCTCAGAGCGTGAAAGCGGTAAAGGAAGGCAAGAAGGTGAGTTTTCGCGTTCGAACCGCCTCGAAGAAGCCAAAGTAGCCATGAACTTGCTGTAGTGCCGCTTGTTCCCGAACGGCGTCGTCTGGACTCTGTACGGAAAACACCAGCTGGTCCGAGCAGGTTCTCCGGTGCCGAAGGTGCCGCACACCAGGCTTACGCTGCATGCCGTAGCGGCCCAGCATGAGCGAGGGGTTAGGTAGCACTGCGCGGGGGGAAGCGGCTGAGGTGTTCATGGACTATTCGGAACCTTCCGCCTTCATGTGCTAGCACGCGGGTGCCTCGGCCTTGAATCTTGAACTCTCGGCCTCCTTGCGCACCCTCCCAGTTGTAGGTGTAGGTTGTCGACGCTGAGGCTCTGTCGGTGGTGAGCACGACAATCTCAGACAGGTAGAACCGCGCCTTCTTGACCGTGGGGTCACCTCTCCAGGTCTTCTCGAAGACGGCTTGGATTGCTTTGCGACCTATGAAGTCGCCGTCGTTGAAACGGAAGTAGGCTCGCTCATCGATCATGTCTTCGAGGAGCCTGAAGTCTTCCTTCATAGCCACTTCCTCAAAGTGATGGAGGAACTGTACGACCGACTCTGCGGTGACACTGGCTTCCATTCGTGGCGACTCCTGAGCTGTCGTTGTGCAGGCCGATGCGCTGAGTACGGCAGGCCAGCGGTGGAACGCCTCTTCGTGCATGGCCGATCATGGCTGGCCGCTGGCTCAAAGCTTGAGCTTGAATGTCATGCATCGCCGAGGGTCGAGTCCAGAGCTTAGCGCCTCAAGAGCAGTTTGGGGCTGTAGATATGTCGGTGTTTGAGCGTCCAGCTGACCGCCTTGAGGGCCAAACCCGCTAGCTCGCGAGGTGAGTCGCCGCTAATCGGTAGTTCCTGCTGTCCGTAAGAGACCCAACCAGAGTAGGTGTCCTCTTTCTCGCGACTGCAGAACCTCACCGCACAGTCCAAGACCTTATTCCACACGACGATGTCAAAGTCCTTGTCGATCTTGCGTTGCCTGTTGTCGATTACGAGCATTCGCAGTCCACGACTGAGCAGCCCGATACCTGGCCCCACGGGCTCAGATAGCCCGCTTGAAGACTTGGCACACACCCCAAAACGCCTCAAGAATTTTCATTACTAAGTGCTCAGATTCAGTGGTCTGTCCAGCCAGTAACGCGATCAACTTCGACGACCTATTTGCCTTGCCCGTTCCTCTTCCTATATGCTGTGATCAGCAGTACACGAGGCGTTCACCTTTGCGGGAGCTTGAGCCTTAGCTTGTAAGGGTCTGCTTTTACTTTGAAGTGCTTTTTCAGGAGTTGTTCATGATCGGTCATGTCTTGCGATCGTTCGCCTTGTTGATGACGCCCTTGTTCCTGCTTGCATGCGCGGGCACAGGTAACGCACCCTCGGCGGGCGGCGCTCCTGCAGCCACGCTGGTCAAAGCAGCCACAGCGAATCCGCCGCGGGCCATCCTGTATGTGGGTAACAGCTTTATGTACTACAACAACAGCCTGCATGGGATGGTCGGCCAAATGGCGCGCGGCTCGGAAAATGCACCAGCGGCGCAGCACCGCTCGACGTCGCTGACGATCAGTGGCGCTGGTATCGACTGGCACGACCTGGAATCCTATCTTCGTCCCGACGGGTTAGGCCGCTACTCGTTTGTCGGCGACAACGAAGTCCGCTTCAATCCGCCGGGGCGTCAGTACGACTCTGTGCTGTTGATGGATTGCAGCCAGTGCCCGGTACACCCGACCCTATCGAAGGTGTTCTTTGACTACGCCAAACGGCATTCGGTTACTGCCCGATCCAAGGGCGTGGAGCCAATGTTCCTGATGACCTGGGCATACGCTGACAAGCCTGAGATGACCAAGGGGCTAGCGGATGCATATACCGAAGCGGGTCGCCAAAACGCTGCGCACGTTATCCCTGCTGGACTGGCGTTTGCTGCATCCATTGCGAAGCGACCGGATATCAATTTATACGTCCCCGACAAGCGTCACCCGAGCCTCGCAGGCAGCTACCTCACGGCGGCCACGCTTGTTGCCTCAGTATGGAACGTCAATCCGGTGGGGAGTAAATACACCGCTGGCCTAGCTGCGGATGTCGCTCGTCATCTCCAAACCGTCGCGTGGGAGACCACCCGCAGCTATCACGGCCGCTAGTCAACATAAGCGCCTCCCTTGATCACGGTACTTGGCGGTAGCGGCTTTCGGGGGCACCGCGACGTGTAGGGCTGAGCGCTGAGGCGTCTTGTCTGGCTGGCGGTGGATGGATGTGCGTTGCCCGAACCTCGATCACTGCCTGAACACCGGGGCCGTCCGGTGCTCGACGGTCAGCCGCTACAACTGCTGTGCCGCCCGCAGCACATTTGCCTGAACATGCAGGCCGAACGCGTCCTGAGCCCTGGACCGTGATCTCACACCACTCCCGCGTCGGCGTTGACTGCGCTCGGGTCCACGCCCAGCTTGGCGGCTGCATCAAGGATCTCCTGCCACGTGGTGCCATCCACAGGAATGCCCTCTGCGGTGCGGCGGATGCGTGAGACGCGCTCGGGTTCCCCCGCCACCAACACGCTGTCCACACCGTCCCGCGGGGGCGAGGCCCTTACCCAGTCGATGAAGGCACGGGCTTCCTCTTCAAACGCGCCCGTGTCGCCCAGCGCGGCGGGGTCCAGCAGCACACTGAACATGCCGTTGAGCACGCGACGCTTGCTGGCATCAGCATTGCGCTGCGTGTGTCCGCCCGCCAGTGCCCCACCCAGCAGCTCGCACATCACGGCTAAGCCATAGCCCTTGTGGGCGCCAAAGGTCATGAGGGCCCCCCAGGGCGGTATGACGCTGTAGCGCGGATCTTGCGTGTCGCGGCCCTGGTCATCGATCAGGCAGCCGGGCGCCACCTGTTCGCCCTTGTTGTGCGCCACCCGGGTCTTGCCCTGAGCAATCATGCTCGTCGCGAAGTCCAGGATCACCGGAGATTGGTCGGGCAGGGGCACGCCGATGCACACCGGGTTGGTGCCAAAACGTGCATCCCCGCCACCGTGCGGGGCTACCACGCAACGCGCTATCACATTGACCAAGTGGATGGAGATCAGGCCGGCCCGCGCTGCTTGTTCCGCCCACGCACCGATGCGGCCGATGTGATGCGCGTTGCCGAGCGCCACGATGCAACTGCCGTGTTGGGAGGCCCTCTCGATGCCCATGGACATAGCTTCGTGGCCCACCACCTGCCCGAATCCGGCCTGGCCGTCTAGGCGCAGCAGTGCGCCGGCGTCCAGCACCGTACGCACATGGGTGTTGGGCACGAGACCACCTTCTAGAAACGACTCGGTATACCGCGGCAGCATGCCGATGCCGTGCGAGTCGTGCCCGGTCAGGTTGGCCTCGATCAGGTTGCCTGCCACAGCCTGAACTTCTGGTTCCTGGCTTCCGAAGCCCCGTACCACTCGGTGCATGGCGGTGGTCAGTCGGTTCACGGGTATCAAGTGGGTGCTGCTCATGGGGTTGGGTGCTGGTAGGGGTTAGTGAGGATTGGACAGCGGGTGCCGGCGGGGGTCATCAATGCCCATATCGCGAGACCGAGGTGTTTGCCCCGGGTTTTCCTCGTGGGGCGTTGCGTCGCGCGATCCTAGACTGTGCTGGTCTTCCCACCACTCAGGACTGTCACCATGACGATGCATCGACGTGCCCTTCTAAAGACCCTGGCAGTCACTGGCGCCGCCGCTTTGACCTCGCCAGTGCTTGCCCAAGCCCCTTGGCCGAATCGGCCCATCCGCTACATCGTGCCCTTCGCGCCCGGGGGTACCACGGACATCCTCGGCCGTGTCGTGGGTGAGAAGCTCGCCGTCGCGCTGGGTCAGCCCGTTGTGATCGAGAACAAGCCGGGCCAGGGCGGCTCGGCCGGTGCGGCGGAACTGGCTCGTGCCGCGCCGGATGGCTACACCATTGGCGGTGGCACCATCAGCTCCCACGCCATCAACGCGACGCTCTACGACAAGCTGCCCTACGACCCGGCGACCAGCTTTGCACCCATCACCATGTACGCTACCCAGCCCAATGTGTTGCTGGTGCACCCAAGCGTGCCGGCCACCAGCGTCCGCGAATTCATTGTCTTGCTCAAGGCCAATCCCGACAAATACTCCTTCGGGTCGGCTGGCAACGGCACCTCGCAGCACATCTCGGGCGAGCTCTTTAAGACCCTGGCGGGGGTGAAGATGCAGCATATTCCCTATCGCGGCAGCGGGCAGATGATGCCGGAACTGCTGGGCGGTACCCTGCAGGTGGCGGTTGACAACATCGCCACCGCCATTCCGCACGTGAAGTCGGGCAAGTTGCGCGCCCTGGCAGTCACCACCACTCAGCGTTCGGGCGTCGCGCCGGATGTGCCAACCATGGTGGAGTCCGGGTTGGCGGGCTTTGAGTTGAGTTCCTGGCAGGCGGTCTTCGCGCCTGCTGGCACACCCAAGCCCATCGTCGACCGCCTCTACGCCGAGATCAGCCGCATCCTCAAGATGCCCGACGTGGCCAAGCGCCTGAGCGATCTCGGTCTGGACCTTTCTGGTATGCCCCCGGCCGATTTGGCCGCGGTCATCAAGGCTGACGTGCCCCGCTTGGGCAAGGTGGTCAGGGACAGCGGGGCGAAGGCGGAGTGAACACTCGGCTGGTCAGGTCGCGTCCGGCTCGGGCTTAAACCGCCCGGGTGGAAGCTTCGTCCGGCGCCAAACGATCACCACCAGCACCACAACAGCCATCACCAGCAGTGCTACCGGTCCGTACCAGAGCAGCGCCGTGCTGCTGTTGACCGGTGGCCGGTACAGCACGAAATCCCCGTCACGCGCCGTCATGTAGTCGGTGATCCGCTCGGGCGTGTCGCCGCGTTTGAGCATCTCTCGTACCTGGTTTACCCTGCGGCCTGTCGGCTTGAACAGGTTTGAATTTCCTATGGACGGATCGACCTGCCCTCGCTAGTTTCCCGTCTGAACCCTCGCCGCAGCGCGCTGCCGTGCCAGGGCGTAAGCGCCCTGTGGCACGTGCAGTAAGTCGGCCACCCGCCACGTCAAGTGGCGTTCGTGGTCGGCCAGATGGCCATCGGCATAGGCGACGGCCCACATCAGTTCCACCATGCGCAACTTCTGGGTGTCGTTGAACTGCTCATTCAGTTTTGAAGTGAATCCGAACAAGTCGGTAGCCTCCTGCGAAGCAGAAGTGGCCAGCTCAACCAAACGCTCGGCCTCATCAGCTCCGAGCTCGAACTTTTCGATCAACGCTAACCGTACAGCAGCCTGTTCACTGGCACCATAGTGGCCGTCGGCACGCATCACCTCCACGAGCAGCGCAGCAGTAGCCAGGCGCAGGCGGTGGTCTTCGTTATCGAATGTCGCGCTGCCAGCGGGCGCAAGCAGGCTGTCAAACAGGTCTCGTAGGGTTTTGAGCATGCCAATATCTTGGCACGTTACCGCAGCGCAGGGTAGAGCCAACGTCGCCAGATGGTCTGCCAGATCTTGCAGCTCGGCGCCAGCCAGACCCAACAGCATGTTGGTTGTGGCAATGTCGCGCCTGCCGTGCGGTGGGCCGAGAAATGGCACGCACGGGTGAGTTGGTCGATGAGCCGGCCGTTTACCCCGTGTTCCTCAAAGCACGTCTTCCACTCCAAACCTTTCAAGCGGAGGGGGATCGATTGATTAGCGCATTCAGGCATGCAGAAACCCTGCCTGAACCAGCCCGCGAGGCCACCATTGATGAGGCCTCCAATCAGGCCATGTCCACACTGTCGCAGGTGGCTGGGAACTGGTCTCAACCAGAAGTGCAATCCCAATTCATCCGGGGTTTAAGCAGTCTCTCAGATGCCCTCCAACACCACCACCGTTCGCTTGGCAGCATCTTTGCTGTAGTGCAAGATCGCTTGGTACTCGGGCGAGTCGTAAAATTTGTTGGCTTGTTCAAAGGAGTCAAATCGGACAATCACCAAGCGTGTGGGTGACCAAAGGTCGGACTCCTTGACCTTCAGTTGCCCGCCTCGTGCCAAGTATTGGCCGCTGTACTTCTCCGCAATCGCCTTGGCTCTGACTTTGTACTCCTCGTAGTGAGCGGGGTCGAATAGGTCAGTGTCAGCAATGAGGTAGGCAGCCATGATGTCTTCGAATCAGGACTTGGGTGCTTGATAAGCCACGCCGTGCGCCTTTTGCTGAGCTGCCAAGAACTCTTGAGAGGACATCAGGCGTGTGGTCTTGTAGCTCTTGATGTGGCCCGGCGCATTCACGGCCAGCGCCAGCGCGGCCGCAGTCACATCGTCCGGCAAGCTGGCGATGGCGACCAGGTCAAACTCACCCAGACAATAGTCCATGCTTTCAAACGTGCCCCCCATCTTCTCGACAACAGCCCGCACGCCCGCCACTCGGTCCTGAGGGTTGTTCACAAAGGCCGCTGCGGCGGCAGAGGTGTAGGCGGCTTGAACGAGGTACCGAGGCATGTGAGGCTCCTGCAAAGAAGATGACAAATAATTGCCTCAGTGTGATAGTTTCAGAGTGAGATCGTCATGGTAACAACCCTTCCAAATTGCACCCCTCCATTGACGGTACGGTGCAGCGCCTGCGCACCGAAGGCGCGTGACGATCCGCCCGCGCCGCACCCGTTCCCCAACCTGCCCAAGACCATGAAATTCATGCACACCCTCGCACAGGGCGCCAGGGTGGGTAGGAATTGACGCGAACCTTTAGGAACTTGAGTCTTCGGTTAAGTTCGGAGAATACAAATCCCAACAATCTGGGGGAGCTCGGTATTCCCGGAATGGCTCAGAGGCATTGCGGCTTTCCCTGTATGCCTTTATGAGCAAGCTCGGGAAGAATCCCTTCACAGAGAAGGTCTGTCCTGCTTGTGGCGCCATTCGCCTCCGATTTCCAGCGTTTCGTCGCAGCTGACTTTTTTTGCGATGCTGGTCGTGCAAGTGTACCGCCAGCTTCCGGTTTCACCCGAAAGGACAACCCTCCATGTCGCGCCACCGCAAGACCTCCATGATTCCGATCGCCCTGACGCTGTCGCTTTTGCTGGCGGCACCCATCGTGGCGAGTGCCCAGTCGACTACTCTAATTCCCCGGCAGGCCATCTTCGGAAACCCGGAACGCGCCGGTGCCCAGGTTAGCCCGGATGGTAAGTTCGTCTCCTTCCTAGCGCCGCGCGATGGCGTCATGAACGTGTGGGTGGTTGAGCGCGGCAAGCCCTTCACTGCCGCAAAGCCCATGACGAGCGAGAAGGTGCGCCCGATCCGCGCGTACAGCTGGATGGCGAACGGCGAGGACATCGTCTACGCACAGGACAAGGGCGGCGACGAGAATTTCCTAATGTATGCGGTGAACGTGAATAGCAGTAAGGAGCGTACGCTCACGGATTTCAAGGGCGTAAGGGTGCGCCAGTATGGATCCTCGCTCAAGCGGCCCGACGAGCTGGTGGTGGGTATCAACGACCGCGACAAGCGCTTTCACGACCCGTATCTCCTCAACGTCAAAACCGGAACGCTCAAGAAACTTTTCGACAACACGGCCCAGTACTCGGGATTTCTGGTTGACGACGCGCTCGACATTCGCTTCGCCACCAAGTCGACGCCCGATGGCGGCTGGGAAATGTTCCAACTCGAGGGCGGCAGGGCCACTGCGTTCGACAAGGTCGGATTCGAGGATTCGCAGACCACCTCCCCGGAAGGCCTCACGCGGGACGGAAAGACACTCTACTGGCGTGAGAGCCGGGGCCGTAACACCCCTGCGTTCATTGCTATTGACCTCGAAACGGGCGCCAAGCGCACCATCGGCGAGGACCCTCGCGCTGATTTCGGTGGGTCCATCGTCGATCCCGGCTCCGGCCGCGTTCTGGCCTACACCGTCAATTACCTTAAGAACGAATGGCGCGCCGTCGACGGATCGGTGAAGGGCGACATCGACTTCCTCGACGGGCAACTGAAGGGCGAGTGGGGCGTACAGAGCCAGACCCGCAATGGGCGCATTTGGGTGGTGAGCCATGATCCAGTCACTGCCCCGGCACGCACGCTGGTCTATGACCGTGACGCCAAGTCGCTCAGGGAACTCTACGTTGCGCGCCCTGCGCTCATCGGCGCGCCTTTGCCCACCATTTGCCCGCTGGAAATCCGCTCACGCGATGGCATGACGCTCGTCTCCTACCTCGCGCTTCCCGCGGGATCCGACAATGACGGCGATTGCCGCCCTGATACGCCTCTGCCCTTAGTGCTCAACGTGCACGGCGGCCCCTGGGCGCGTGATGGCTTCGGCTACGACGCCCAGAGCACGTGGCTCACCAATCGCGGCTATGCGTCGCTGCAGGTGAACTTCCGCTCCTCGACCGGCTTCGGCAAGTCGTTCATCAACGCCGGCGACCGGGAATGGGGCCGCAAGATGCACGACGACCTGATCGACGGTATCGACTGGGCGGTCAGGAACAAGGTAGCACTCCCCGACAAGATCGCGATCTACGGCGGTTCCTACGGTGGCTATGCGGCGCTTTGGGGCGCCACCAACACGCCCGATCGCTTCGCGTGTGCTGTGGCGGTCGTGGCGCCCTCGAACCTGGATACGTTGCTCGCCACCGTGCCGCCCTACTGGGAATCGTTCCGGGAGCAGCTCTACCGTCGCGTGGGAGACCCGCGCACGGAAGGTGGCAAGGCGCTGCTCAAAGAGCGCTCGCCGCTCACGTACGTGGATCGCATTTCACGCCCGCTGCTCATCGGCCAGGGCGCCAACGACCCGCGCGTAAAGCAGGCTGAGGCGGACCAGATCGTAACGGCGATGCAGAAGAAGAACATTCCTGTGACCTACGTGCTCTACCCCGACGAAGGGCACGGCTTCGCGCGACCTGCCAACCGGACGTCCTTTTATGCCGTTACGGAAGCTTTCCTGTCGCGCTGCCTCGGCGGGCGGTTCGAGCCCCCGGGCAAGGATTTCGACGGCGCGTCGATCACCGTGCCGACGGGCGGGGAGCACGTACCGGGCCTCCAGGAGGCGCTTGCACGCAAGTGAGGCATCGGGGTGACGGGCATGCGGGCCGCATCCACGACCACGGGCCTGCGGCGCAACTCTTTGATGATCCCCAGTCCGACAAACTGCGGCAGTTCATGTCGGTGCTGAAACGAGGGGCCCGACCAAGCAGTTCCCCATGCGCAGCGATTCGATTTTCTTGCTGAACGAAATTTCCATCCGCAGTGCTCCGCTTCAGGCTTGCATCAGAATGTAGGCCGGTTTGAGTCGACAACCATGCACAAGACAACGATGATGAAACGCCGTCAAGTCTTACAGGCGCTGCCCGGCGCTGTTGCTGCGCTTGCGTTGCCCGGCTGGGCGCAGGCGCACAGCTACCCCTCCATTGACGGTGCGGCGCAGCGCCTGCGCACCGAAGGCGCGTGACGATCCGTCCGCGCCGCACCCGTTCCCCCACCTGCCCAAGACCATGAAATTCCTGCACACCCTCGCGCTGCTGTTGAGCCTGGCCACCGCCGCCCCCGGGGCCTGGGCTCAGGCCTGGCCCGCGGCCAAGCCCATCCGCCTCGTCATCCCCTTCCCCGCCGGCGGGGCCACCGACATCATCGGCCGCCAGGTAGCGCAGAAGCTGTCGGTGGCGCTGGGCCAGCAGGTGGTGGTGGACAACAAGCCCGGCGCGGGCGGCGTCATCGGCTCTGACCTGGTGGCCAAGGCACCGGCCGACGGCTACACCCTGCTGATGGCCACCAGTTCCACCCACTCCATCGGGCCGATGCTCAACCCCAAGATGCCCTACGACTCGGTGAAGGACTTCGCACCCGTGTCCCACATCGCCAACGCGCCCAGCGTGCTGGTGGTGGGGCAGAACTTCCCGGCGAACTCGGCGCGCGAGCTGATCGACCTTGTCAAGCGCAACCCGGGCAAGTACAACTTCGGCTCCAGCGGCATCGGCACCTACCCGCACCTGTCAGCGGAGATGTTCAAGTGGCGGGCCGGCGGCCTGTTCGCGGTGCACATTCCCTACCGGGGCACGGGCCTGGTGATCACCGACCTGGTGGCCGGCCAGATCGCCTTTCTGATGGACAGCATCGTCTCAGCCCAAACCCATATCCGCAGCGGCAAGGTCAAGCCGCTGGCCGTCAGCGGCACCAAGCGCTCGGCCACGCTGCCCAACGTGCCCACCCTTCAGGAAGTGGGGGTGCCGGGCATGGAATTCGGCAACTGGTTCGGCATGTTTGCGCCCGCCGGAACCGCGCCCGAGGTGGTGGCCCGCCTGAACCGCGAGCTCAATACCCTGCTCAAGGCGGTGGACTTCGTGGAAGGCCTGGACAAGGTGGGGGCCGAGCCCGCAGGCGGCACGCCCGAGCAGTTCGCCAAGACCTACCGGGACGAGTCCGAAGGCTGGAAGGCGCTGATACAGCGCGCCGGCATCAAGCCGGAGTGAGCCTTACCCCACCACGCCCGAGCAGTTCGCCGCCTTCGTGAAGGCCGGATTGGCGAGGTATGAGCCGGTGGTGAAAGCCAGCAGCGCCAAGGCCGATTAAGCCATTAAGCGTCGGCGTGACAACAAAGTGGCGCTGGGAGCCCAACTCTTCCTCGACGAACGCTTGTCGGGCAACGGCAGCATGTCATGTCAAGGCTGTCATTACCGCGAGCTCGGCTGGACCCACGGCATTGCTTTTTCGAAACGGGTCGACGGACAGACCAACACGCGGCGCTCGCCGCCGCTGTACAACGTCGGGCACCAGACGGTTTGGTATTGGGACGGGCGCTCGGCCACGATGGAGGCCCAGACGACGGCTGCTTGGCGCAATCAAATGTCCGCCGACCCCGAAAAGATTGCGGCGCTGCTCAATACCGTTCCCGAATACAAGAACCAGTTCAATCAAGTCTATGGCACGGATGCCACCGCCACCAATATCGTGCGTTCACTCACCGCGTACTTGCGCACCAAGAACTCCGAAAACTCGCCCTGGGATGAGTATGAAAAGGGCAACGTTAAAGCCGTCAGCAAGGACGCGGTCGAGGGCTTTTTGCTGTTCACGGGGAAGGGACGCTGCGCCGTCTGCCACACGCCACCGCACTACGGCAACAGCACCTTCTACAACATTGGCCTCGAGGCCGGTAAAGCCAAGCCCGATGTGGGGCGGTTCAATGTCACGAAAGACGAAAACGATATGAGCGCGTTCAAGACGCCCAGTTTGCGGTCGGTTGCGCTTAAGGCACCTTATTTTCATGACGGCAGCTCGGCCACGCTCGAAGCTGCCGTGCGCTACATATCCAATGGCGGTGGTAACGATCCGAAGAAATCACCCGTTCTCCAGCCGACGGGCATGACCGATGAGGAAATCAAGAAAGTCGTCAAGTTCTTGG
>VGHB01000030.1 GCA_016868355.1 Betaproteobacteria bacterium
CAAGTGCTACGCCGACGCGGTGCAGCGCGCGGGCACGGCCGACAAGGAAAAAGTCATTGCCGCCCTGGAGGCCAGCACCTGGTCGGATCACTTCATGCCTTATGGCGCCACCAAGTTCGTCAACGGCCAGAACCAGGGTGGCAAGGCGGTGCTCCTGCAGGCCGGCCGCACAGACATCGAAGTGGTCTGGCCCAATGAGTTCGCGACGGCCAAGCCAATCTTCCCCAAGCCCAAGTTCAGTTGATCGCTCTTGCCCTCGAAGGGCCCGCCACAGCCCCGCAGGGGGCTGCGGTCGAGCGGGTTGTTTCCGTCCGGCGCGATTTCGTACCGCGTCCGGACCTCCAGGCCTGAGAAAGAGAAACTTTCGTGGATCCCTACATCTTGTTAGCGGCGGCCATCAACGGCCTGCTGATGGGTGGCATCTATACCCTGGTGGCTTCGGGCCTGACGCTGATCTACGGGGTTCTGCACATCATCAATTTCGCGCATGGCAGCATGTTGATGCTGGCCATGTTCGGCGTCTACTTTTTGCTGACCAAGGCGGGCGTGGACCCGTATCTGGCGCTTTTGATCATGGTCCCCGCCATGTATCTGCTGGGGTTTGTGCTTTACAAGCACATGATTGGCAAGCTCTCCCTAGGACGCGACGAAAACATCCTCCTGATCACGCTGGGCCTGTCGATCCTGATCGAAAACCTGGCGCTGTTGTTCTTCAAGGGTGACTCGCGCACCATTTCCCTGGCTTACAGCGACAAGATGATCGAGCTCGGGCCGCTGCTGCTGGGGGTGCCCAAAGTGGTGTCCTTTGTTGCGGCCATGGTTTTGTGCGGTCTGCTGGGCCTCTTCATCACCCGCACCGACACTGGCAAGGCCATTCGTGCGGTGGCCAAGGAGCGCATGGGCGCACGCCTGGTGGGCATTGATGTGGACCGGATTTTCGCGATTTCGTTCGGTATCGGGCTGGCCACGCTCGGCGCTGCCGCCTGCCTCTTGATGCCCATCTTTTATGTGTCGCCTTCGAGCGGCCATGTCTTCGTGATCGTGGCCTTTACCGTGGTCGTGCTGGGCGGCATGGGCAGCTTCCTGGGGGCGGTCATCGGGGGGCTGATCGTTGGCCTGACCGAGTCGTTTGGCGGCCTGTTCCTCGGGGAGAGCCTGGGGCAGATCGGCATTTCGCTGATCTTCATCCTGATTCTTTTGTTCAGGCCCTCTGGCCTGTTTGGAGACAAGCGATGAGGACGGCGAGTTCTTCCTGGGCCGTGCACGGCTCGATCCTGCTGCTGGCGATTGTGTTTCCGCTGGTCTTCAGCTCGCCCTTCATGGTCAATTTTGCGGTGCTGGCGCTGTTCTATGCCTTTATCGGGCAGTCCTGGAATATTGCGGGGGGCTTTGCCGGCCAGTTGTCTTTCGGTCATGTGGCTTTCTTTGGTGTCGGCGCATATGCCTCGACCATTGTGCAAATGCGCCTGGGCTGGAACCCCTGGCTTGGCCTGCCAGTCTCGGCGCTGGCCGGGGCCGCCGCTGGATGGTTGATCGCGGTGCTGTCCTTCCGTGCAGGACTCAAGGGCTCCTACTTTGCGCTGATCACCCTGGCGTTTTCCGAGGTGTTTCGCATCATCGCCAATTCGGTGGAGATCACCGGCGGTGGCCTGGGCATGCTCATCCCCATGAAGCAAACGGCGGCCAACTTCCAGTTTGGCGACCGCCGCGTCTTCTACTACATCATCCTGGCCTTGACGGTGGTGTCCGTGGCACTCGCCCTGTGGCTCAAGGCCTCGCGGTTTGGCGCGCGGCTGGCGGCCATTCGAGAGAACGAAGACTCCGCGCGTGCCCTGGGCATCAATGCCTTTGCCGAAAAGACCAAGATCATGATGATCTCCGGCGCCATAGCCGGCGCGGGCGGTTGCTTTTTTGCCCAGTATTTCCTTTACATCGACCCCATGATCGCCTTTGGCGTGGACAAGTCGGTGGAGATGCTGCTGGTGAGCATGATTGGCGGGGCGGGAACCGTCTACGGGCCGCTGATTGGCGCTGTCCTGCTGGCCGCTATCAGCGAGGTCACCCGCGCCTGGTTCACTATCCAGGGGCTGTCGCTGGTGCTCTATGGCGCTTTGCTCGTGGTGATCATCGCCTACCTGCCCAACGGCCTGATCGATTTGTTCAAGCGGCGCTCGAGCCGCTCGGGAGGCCAGTGATGCTCAAGGTCTCCAAGCTGACCAAGATTTTCGGGGGCCTGCGGGCGGTCGATCAGGCCTCGCTCCAGGTCGACGAGGGGCGTATCGTGGCGCTCATCGGTCCCAACGGAGCCGGCAAGACGACCCTGTTTGCCTGCATCGCCGGATTTTTGCCGATCAACCAGGGCCATGTTGAGTTTCTGGGGCAGGACATCACCGGTCTGCAGGTGCACGACATCTCGCGCCGGGGCATGGTTCGCACCTTCCAGATCACCCAGCCCTTTGCCAAGCTGTCGGTGCTGGAAAACATCGCGGTCGGCTCGCACCAGTTGCATGCTCGGCGCGCTGATGCGCTGGCGCACGCCCGCACGGTGGCCGAGCGGGTGGGCATGCCCGCTGCCATGCTCGATCAGCCAGCGGCCGAGTTGACGGTGGCCGGGCGCAAGCGGCTCGAACTGGCCCGCACCCTGGCCACCGAGCCCAAGCTGCTGCTGCTCGACGAGGTGATGGCTGGCCTCAATCCGCAGGAAATCCTCGAGATCATTGCCATCGTCCGCAAGATTTGTGACAGCGGAGTCACCATCCTCCTCATTGAGCATGTGATGCACGCGGTGATGAGTTTGTCCGAACACATTTATGTGCTGTCCTACGGCAAGATCATTGCCGAGGGGGCGCCGCTGGATATCGTCAACGACCGCGATGTGGTGGAGGCTTACCTGGGCCGGGGGGCGGCTGACCAGATGGCCGGTGTGGCAGGAGGCGACCATGCTTGAAATCCGGCAATTGCGTGCGGGGTATGGCAGCGTTGAGATCTTGCGTGGGATCGACCTGGATGTGGGTCCCGGAGAAATCGTTGCGGTGCTGGGCAGCAATGGCGTGGGCAAGTCCACGCTGAACAACAACATCTCTGCCCTCTACAAGCCCTTCGGGGGCTCCATTCGCTTTCAGGGCGAGGACATTTCGGGGCTGTCTTCCAGTGAAGTGGTCAAGCGCGGCCTGATTCATGTGCCCGAAGGGCGTCGCATCTTTCCCAATCTCAGTGTGCGTGAGAACCTCGAGTTGGGCAGTCTCGTGCGGGGTCGCGAGCGGCGCGCACAAAATATCGAAAAGGTGGTCGACATCTTCCCCCGCCTGCGTGAGCGCTTCAGTCAGCTGGCCGGTACGCTCTCGGGGGGCGAGCAGCAGATGCTGGCCATCGGCCGGGGCCTGATGTCCGAGCCCACCTTGCTGATCATGGACGAGCCTTCTCTGGGCCTGTCCCCGCTGCTGGTCGAGCAGATGTTTGAGCTGATTGAGCGCATCAACCGGGACGGTTTGCCGGTGCTGCTGATGGAGCAGAACGCTGTGCAGACGCTGGCCATTGCCCACCGCGCCTACATCATTGAAAACGGCTTGGTGGCCATGCAGGGACGCTCGGAGGATCTCTCGCGTGATCCCGAGCTGCGCAAGAACTACCTGGGGCTGTAAGGTATGCAGACCAGCGTCCCCGAGCTGGCTGGACGACGCGCCCTGGTGACTGGGGCGGGGTCGGGCATCGGGTTGGCCACCGCCTGCAGCCTGGCCCGGCACGGTGCGCAGGTGGCAGCGGTGGTGCAGTCTCAGGCGCAGCGAAAGACCTTGCTGGCGGCCTTGCCGCACGCCCGCGTTTTTGTACAGGATCTGCTGGAGGAGGGCGCCTGTGCCGATCTGCCTGCCAGGGCCATGCAGGCTCTGGGGGGGCTCGATGCGCTGGCCTGCTGCGCCGGTATTTTCTTCAAGAAGGGTTCTGAGGACACCAGCCTTGAGGAGTGGCGTCAAACCTTGGCCCTTAATCTGGAGTCGACTTTCATCCTTACTCGCGCGGCCATCGCCTGCATGCGGGCGCGGGCTTTGCCCGATGCGAGCGTTGTGGTCATCAGCAGTCAGATCGGTCTGGTCGGTCATGCCCGCGGTGCCGCTTATGCGGCGTCCAAGGCCGGCCTCAATGGCATGGTGCGTTCACTGGCTCTGGAATGGGCCGAGCAGCGCATTCGCGTCAATGCCGTTGGCCCTGGGCCGGTGGCCACGCCCATGGTGGCCCCGGTGATGGCCGACCCAGCCGCTTTGGCGGCGATGCAGGCCTCGATTCCCATGGGCCGCTTGGGTCAAGCCGGGGAAATCGGTGAGGTGGTCAGCTTTCTGCTTTCGCCCCGCGCCTCCTTCATCACCGGGCAGGTCTTGTGTGTGGACGGTGGCTTTACCGCGCGGTGAGGACATGAGTACGCTCCCCCTGTCCCAAGTGGCGCGCGTGATTCGCAGCAAGAATGCCGGCCCCCTGTGCCTGACCGTGGATTTGTTTTTTCCGGATCGTCCGTCTTTTGAGCGCGCCCGCGATAGTCAAGCCCTCAGGCTCGAGTCCCTGGCGGTGCTCTACGGCCTGCAGGCTGGGCAGGTACGGCGCTTTGACCTGGAATCGATTCTGGCCATCAAGGTGTCCATGCCCAGGCGTCTGTGTGCGGGCGACCCTGGCGACGGCGATGTATACGGGGCGCAGCAGCACGGCCCGCTGCTGGAGCTGCAGGTGTGAGCGCCACTGCGGCCCTGATGCAATCGCACCGCCCCGGTGGCGAGCGCCTGCGCGTGCTTTCCGCCAGCGGGCAACTCGGTTTTGGTATCGCAGGGCCCGCCTTCGAGCGCGGTCTGGAACGACGACCCCATTTCATTGGTTGCGATATGGGGTCCATCGATCCAGGTCCGTTTTACCTGGGCTCCGGTCAAATGGCTGCCCCTTTGGCCATGGTGCGACGCGATCTTGAGCTGGTCCTGCGTGCGGCACGCTCGCTGCAGGTGCCCCTGATCATCGGCAGTGCCGGAACCGCGGGCGCCGGCCCGCATCTGCAGGCAACTTTGGATCTGTTGCGCGAGATTGCTCGGGAATGCGGCGGGTCCTTGCGCTTGGCCGTGGTGCACAGCGATGTGCCTCGATCTGTTCTGGAGCAAGCCGTACGGGAGGGTCGTCTGCGCAGCCTTGAACCGGTGCAGACCAGCTTGAATTTGCCGGTGCCCGGTGCGCTGGAGCTAAAAGCCTGTACCCATGTGGTGGCCCAGTGCGGCTGCGACACCTTCGAGGCGGCCTTGCGCACCGGGCCTGATGTCTTGTTGGCAGGCCGGTCCTGCGACACCGCGATCTATGCGGCCTTGCCCCGCCTGCTCGGTTATGACGCGGGTTTGGCCTTGCACATGGCCAAGATCATCGAATGCACCTCCCTGTGCTGCGAGCCCGGCGGGCGCGATGCAATGCTCGCTGAGCTCGGGCCCGAGGACTTTATTTTGGAGAGCATGAACCCCTCCCTGCGAGCCACCCCCGCCTCGGTGGCGGCGCACGCCCTCTACGAGCAGGCCGATCCCTGGCAGGTCGAGGAGCCCGATGGCACGCTGGACCTGCGTCAGGCCCGCTACGAAGCCCTCGATGATCGGCGCACGCGGGTGAGCGGGGCACGCTTTACACCCAGGAGCCAGCCTACGCTGAAGGTCGAGGGCGCCACTCGGGTGGGCGCCCGGGCGGTGCTGCTGGCTGGCTTGGCCGACCCGAATCTGATCGCCCGCCTGCCGGCTGCGCTCGACGAGGTTCTAGAGCGTGTGCGTGCGCTCTTGCCCGGTGCCTGGCGCATGGTGCCCCATGTATATGGTCAAGGCGCGGTGCGGCCACTACCGGCTCGCGCGAGCCAGGAGGTCGGCTTGGTGCTGGAGTTTGTGGCCGAGGAGGCCGAGGAGGCCCGCACGGCCGCTGCCGTTTTCAAACAGAACCTGCTGCACTACGGCTATCCGGGTCGTCTGAGCACCGGGGGCAATCTGGCCTTTGCCTTCACCCCCTGCGAGATCGATGCTGGGCAGAGCTATCGCTTTGTTCTCTATCACTTGCTTGAGGGGGTCGATCCGGCCGATGTGTTTCGTATCGAAGTGCAGGATTGGTCGTTCCAGGAGGCCTTGGCATGACCGCCCGGCTGCCCTTAACCAAATACCACCATATCTGTCTGGTGCTGCGTGAGCAGTTGCAGGAGGGCCGATTTGCCCAGGGCATGCCCGCCGAGACCGAGTTGGCGCGACAGTTCGGCGTGGGGCGGATGACGGTGCGTCACGCCATGGAGCAATTGGTGGCTGAGGGCCTGATCCTGAGGGTGGCCGATCGCGGCACATTCCCGACGGCGCATGCCCGTTCGCTGTCGGCAAGTGGGACGGTCCAGGCGCAGCCGACTCGGCTTGCCGGCTTGATGGAGAACATAGTCAGTGCCACTCGTTCCACCACGGTCAAGGTGCTTGACTCGTCGACGGTCGAAGCGTCCGAGACGGTTGCAGGCGCCCTGGATGTCCCCGTGGGATCGCCGGTCAAGAAGGCGGTGCGCCGTCGCAGCTCGCGCGAAGGTCCGCTGTCCTACATCACGGCTTATGTACCCGCGCAGTTGGCTGCAGGGATATCGCGGCGCGACCTTAGCGGCAAGCCGATTCTGCAGCTGATTGAGGAGGCGGGTGTGGTGTTGGGCCGGGCCCAGCAGACGATCTCCGCGCGGCAGGCCGATGCGCTGGTGGCGCAGGAGCTCGGTGTGGCCATCGGCACTGCCTTGCTGGCGGTTCGGCGGCGGGTGTTCGATGTACATGACAAACCGGTGCAGTGGCTCGAACGGCTTTACCGCCCCGACCGCTACGAGTACCAGATGGAAGTCTCGCGCATCGGCAGCGTCGATGCGCGCATCAGCGTCAAAGATCAGGAGGGGGTGGTATGAGCGGGTACCCGCGCAGGGGTCAGGAGCAGCTATGGTGAGTCAATTGAAAGCACCTGCGCAGACTTTGGCTCAGAAACTCATCGCCAAGGCGGCGGGCCGACCCGCTGTTTCGGTTGGCGAGATCGTCAATTGCAGGGTGGACCTGGCCATGTTCCATGATTCATCAGGCCCGCGCCGCCTCAAGCCCATGCTGGAGGAGTTGGGCGCGCAGGTGTGGGACAAATCGCGCATCGTGCTGGTGATGGATCACTATGTGCCTGAGCAGGATGATGACGCGCGTCGTATTGTCCGCATCGCTCGGCAGTGGGCGCAGGAGCAGCAGTTGCCCCATGTGTACGACAGCCAGGGAATCTGCCATGTGGTTTTGCCGCAGAAGGGCCATCTCAGGCCCGGCCTGTTCTGCGTGGGCGGCGACTCGCACTCGCCCACCGGCGGTGCTTTTGGCGCCTACATGTTCGGTATTGGAAGCACCGAGATGCTGGGAGTGGTCGTGACCGGAGAGATCTGGGTGAGGGTGCCCGAAACCTGTCGAATGCGTTGGCAAAAGCGCTTGCAAGCCGGGGTCAGTGCCAAGGACATGATGCTGCACATGATCGGCCGCTTTGGCATGAACGGCGGCGACTATCAGGCGGTGGAGTTTTGCGGCGAAGCGGTGCAGGCCTTGTCCATGCAGGAGCGCATGACTTTGTCCAATATGAGTGCCGAGCTGGGTGCGCAGGCCGGCCTGATCGCTCCGGACGAGGTCACCCGCGCCTGGCTGGCCGGGGCGGGTGTCCACGACATACAGACGCAGGGTTGGCACACGGATGAGGCCGCTTCGTGCGTCACCCACGATTTTGATGCAGCTGAGTTGGCGCCTCAGGTGGCCGCGCCACACAGTCCGGCCAATACACGGCCGGTGCAAACCTTTGACGGAACGCCAGTGCAGGTGGTCTATGTGGGCGCCTGCACCGGGGCCAAGCTCGATGATTTGCGCGCTGCTGCCCAGGTTTTACGCGGTCATAAGACCGCAGCGGGAGTGCGGCTGATGGTCGCGCCGGCAAGTCGGCAGGATCAGGCCCAGGCTGAAGCGGAGGGCGTGATGCAAGTGCTGCGTGTCGCGGGTGCCGAGGTACTGCCCACTGCTTGCGGCGCCTGCTCGGGGTATGGAGGCAGCATTCCGGACGGTGCCCATGTGATTGCCACGACCGCCAGGAACTTCAAGGGCCGTATGGGCTCGGCAACGGCGCAGGTGTTTCTGGCTTCCCCCTACACCGCAGCGGCCTCGGCCCTGCGCGGACGCATCACCGACCCGCGCGAGGTGCTGGCATGAACGGTCCGCATAAGGTCTGGAAGCTCGGAGCTGATGTCGACACCGATCAGCTGGCCCCCGGCGCCTACATGAAGCTCGGGCTGCTCGAGATTGCCGTGCACTGCCTGGAAGGTGTACGACCGGAGTTTGCCGCCGGGGTTCGGCCGGGCGATGTCATCGCCGCCGGCGCGAATTTCGGCATCGGTTCCTCGCGTGAGCAGGCGGCCGGTGCTCTGGTTCAGTTGGGTGTCAAGGCGGTGATTGCGCCGTCCTACAGCGGACTTTTTTTTCGCAACGCCTTTAACCTGGGGCTGTTGTTGTTGACCTGTCGGCAGGCGCCTGTTCTCGAGGAGGGCGAGTCGGTGAATCTGGACCTGTCTACCCGTGCGGTGGTGCGTGCCAATGGGCAGCGCCTCGATTGCGAGCCCATACCCGATTTTCTTCTTGCGATGGTGCAGGCCGGCGGTCTGCTGCCCCAACTCAAAGCCCGTTTGCGCCGCCAGGAGGTCTCCGCATGAGTGAGCCATCTTTGCCCAGGGTGGTGCGTGCCGAGGGCATGCCTGCAGGAACACCGGAGCTTGCGGTGGTGATTGTGGGGGCGGGTGCCTGCGGCCTCACGAGCGGTATCGCCTTGCGTCACGCGGGGGTCGATTGCGTCATCCTCGAGCGCGATGCCCGCGCCACCGGCTCGACCGCCTTGTCCTCGGGGTTCATTCCGGCGGCCGAGACCCGCTTGCAAAAATCGCTCGGCATCGAGGACTCGCAGGAGATGCTGGTCGAGGATGTGATGAACAAGGCCCACGGCCTTGCGCCGAAGTCTTTGGTGCGGGCTTATGTTGAAGCGGCCACGGAGGCGATCGATTTTTTGCAGGCGCAAGGCCTACCCTTCGAAATCGTCGACGGTTTTTTGTATCCGGGGCACCGGGTGCGGCGTATGCACAGCATGCCCGAGAAGACCGGCGAGACCTTTATCACCCGATTGGAGCAACTGGCCCTCTCGCAGGGCGTGGATATCTTGCTGGAGGCCCTGGTGCGCGAGCTCTGGGTTGATGCCGATCAGCGCGTTCTGGGTGTGGGCTACCTGCGGCCCGACGGCCGGATGGAGTATCTGGCTTGCCGCCAGTTGATGCTCGCTTGCAATGGCTTTGGCGGCAATGCAGCGCTGGTGCGCGAGCTGTTGCCCGAGATGGCACAAGCCACATTCGCGGGTCATCAGGGCAATGATGGAACGGCCATCAGCTGGGCGCGTCAGCTTGATCTGCGCATGGCTGACCTCGACGCCTACCAGGGTCACGGGTCCTGGGTTACGCCGCAGGGGGCCCTGATGACCTGGGCCTTCATCATGGAGGGCGGCGTGCAAGTCAATGTTCAGGGGCGCCGCTTCAATGATGAGACGGGCGGTTATTCCGAAGCTGCTGTCCATGTGCTGGCCCAGCCCGGCAGCGTCGCCTGGAATGTGTTTGATGCGCCTTTGCTCGAACTCTTGCGCGGATTTCCCGATTTTCGCGATGCTGAGGCGGCGGGCGCTTTGCGCACGGCCTCCGATGGGGCGGCTCTTGCTGCGCTGATTGGCTGCGATGTGTCGGTGCTGCAATCCACGCTCTCCGAGATCAGGCCCAGGCACACCGACCGCTTCGGACGCAGTTTCTCGCGCTCTTTGCAGGCGCCGTATTACGCGGTCAAGGTTACGGGCGCCCTGTTTCACACGCAGGGCGGACTCGACATTGACGATCGATGCAGGGTGTTGCGAGCCGATGGCCAGGCCATGCTCAACCTCTATGCGGCTGGCGGTGCGGCGCGCGGGGTGTCTGGGCGGGGCGCGGACGGCTACCTGGCAGGCAACGGACTGCTCAGTGCAGTGGGCGGGGGTTGGCTGGCCGCGCGCGACATGGCCGCTCGCCTCGGCGCAGACCGCCTCGATTGAATCGCCCTGAACGACTGAACAACTCATCATGAACCTCTCGCAACGACTGACGCAGCCGAAGGCTGTACTGGCCCCCGGCATTTACGATGCGCTGACGGCGCTGATTGCCGAGCAGCAGGGGTTTGAGGCTTTGTACCTGTCGGGCGCTTCCATCGCCTACACCCGATTGGGTCGATCGGACATCGGACTGACCACGGCCACCGAGGTCGCCGATACGCTGGCACGCATCACCGAGCGGGTGAATTTGCCGGTGATCGTGGATGCCGATACCGGCTTTGGCAATGCGCTCAACACTCAACGCACGGTGCGTGCTTTCGAGCGAGCGGGCGCAGCCATGATTCAGCTCGAAGACCAAACCTTCCCCAAGCGCTGCGGGCATCTTGATGGCAAGGGCGTGGTGCCCATCGCCGAGATGTGCGGCAAGCTGCGCGCTGCGCTGGACGCTCGGCACTCTAGTGCCACCCTGGTCCTGGCGCGCACCGATGCGCTGGCGGTCGAGGGCTTTGAGGCGGCGATGGAGCGTGCCGAACGCTACCTGGCCTGCGGTGTCGATGCCCTGTTCATCGAGGCCTTGCGCAGCCCCGAGCAAATGCAAGCGGCCTGTCAGCGCTTTGCCTCGCGCATTCCCCTGTTGGCCAATATGGTCGAGGGCGGCAAGACGCCGGTTCAAAGTGCCGCGGTACTGGGCACCTTGGGATTTCGCATCGTCATCTTCCCGGGAGGAACCGCCCGGGCGGTATCGCACTTGCTGCGTCGCTACTATGCCAGCTTGCACCAGCATCAGACCACCGCGCCTTTCAAGGAGGAGATGCTCGATTTTGACCAGCTCAATGCCTTGATTGGGACCCCCGACCTGCTGGCGCTGGGCAAGCGCTACGACGCCTGAGGAGTGCAGCGGCGATGGCAGGTGTACGGCCGCTGGACTCGATCACGGTGGTCTCGCTTGAGCAGGCCGTCGCGGCCCCTTTGTGCACGCGGCATCTAGCCGATCTCGGAGCGCGGGTCATCAAGGTGGAGCGACCTGGACGCGGGGACTTCGCGCGCGACTGCGATCATCGCGCGCGCGGTCAGTCCTCGCATTTTGTGTGGATCAATCGGTCCAAGGAAAGTTTGGCGCTGGACTTGAAGAATCCGACCCAACTGGCGGTGCTGCGCGCCCTGATCGCCAAGGCGGATGTGCTGGTTCAAAACCTCGCTCCCGGCGCTACCGCTCGCACGGGGTTGGATGCAGCCACGCTGCGCAAGGAACGGCCTGACTTGATCGTCTGCGACATTTCGGGCTACGGTCAGGAGGGCCCCTATCGGGATCGCAAGGCGTATGACCTTCTCATTCAGGGTGAATCGGGCCTGATCAGCGTGACGGGTACCCCAGAGACGCCGGCTAAATCGGGCAACTCAATGGCCGATATTGCCGCGGGTATGTACGCCTACTCAGCCATTCTGGCGGCTCT
>VGHB01000031.1 GCA_016868355.1 Betaproteobacteria bacterium
GAAACCCTGCGCGCGCGCCCTGGGCCCGGCCCGCGCCCGATGTGCTGAATTATTCCTATCGCGACTACGGTAACCGCACCGGCTTCTGGCGCATGCTCGATGTCATGAAGCGGTGCAACATGCGCGGTAGCGTCTCCCTGAATGTGGCTTTATGCGAGCATCACCCCGAAGTGATTCGGGCCTGCGCCGATGAGGGCTGGGAGTTTTACTCACACGGCACCTACAACACCCGGTATCTGATGGGTATGAACCCGTCTCAAGAACGCGCGGTCATCCAGGATTCCATTGACACCATCAAAAGGCACACAGGCCAGAAGCTCGATGGCTGGCTCGCGCCGGCGCTGACCTACACGCCCAACACCATGGACCTGGTGGCCGAGATGGGGCTGACCTATGTCTGCGACCTGTTCCATGACGATCAGCCGGGGCCGGTGAAAGTCAAGCAAGGACGACTGACCAGCATTCCGTATTCTCTCGAAATGAACGACACCATCGTCTACAACGTCAACCTGGTCTCACCGAGGCGCTACGGCGATATCCTCAAGCGCCAGTTTGACCGCCTGTACGCTGAGGGTGAGCGCTCGGGCACGGTGATGTGCATTCCTTTGCATCCTTATCTGATCGGGCAGCCGTATCGTCTGGCAGCCTTTGAAGAAGCGCTGGACTACATCACCCGGCATGGCAAGGTCTGGCTGGCCACTGGGCGCGAGATCGCGCACTATTTCAATGAGCACTATCACGCGGCCTTCACGGCAGCGGCTCATCCGGTGGGGGAGGCGCCATGAGCGACAAACCTTTGCCCGAGGACTATCTGTCCTATCCCCTGCGGCGTTACGGCATGGACCATGACCGCTACGACTGGTCGATACTGCCGCAGCGCAAGCCGGTGGTCTGGCCGCAGCGGGCGCGCGTTGCGTTGTGGGTGGTGCCGGCGCTGGAGTGGTTTCCGCTGAACATGGCGGGCGTGCCCTTCAAGCCACCCGGGGCGATGCAGACGGCTTACCCGGACCTGCGCCATTACACCCTGCGCGACTATGGCAACCGGGTCGGTATTTTCCGCATCATGGAGGTCCTGGGCGCTCATCGGATCGCGGCCACCGTGGCCGTCAATGCGGCTGTGACGCTGCGCTATCCGGCACTATTGCAACGCTGTCTCCAGCTGGGCTGGGAGGTGATCGCCAATGGCTTGGACATGGATCATCTTCACCATGGCGGATTGGATGTGCAGCAGGAGGCGCATTGGATCGCCCAGACCCTGGAAATCTTGCGCCAAGCCAGCGGGCAGCCGGTGCGCGGATGGTTGTCGCCGGCCAAGTCGGAGTCCTTCAAGACGCTCGATCTTCTTGGTCAGGCCGGGCTCGACTATGTCTGCGATTGGGTCAACGACGATATGCCTTACACCCTGCGAACGGAGGGCGGGCCTACTGTGGCGATGCCGCATCCGGTCGATATGGATGACTACACCATTTTGGTCAATAACCATCACACTGAAGACGATTTTCGCGACCAACTGATCGATCATTTCGATGTGCTCTACCGGGAGTCCAGTGCGGATAACGGTCGCATCATGGCCATCTCGCTGCACCCCTGGGTGATCGGGCAGCCTTATCGCATTGCAGCCTTGGAGCAGGCGCTGGCGCACATCATGAAGCACCGGGGCGTTTGGCCGGCCACCGGTTCGCAGATCCTTGACGCCTGGCGCGGCCAGCACCCTTGAATGTTGGACCAGCAAAGCCGTGCTGAGGCGCCGGGCCCTTGCTTGGCGCGTGGCGCTTCAGTGTGGCCGCATCACCTCGCCGAGGTCGTTCCAGACATCCTGGCGCACGATGAGCCCGCCAGCGACCTCAAAACGGTCGATGAAGCGGATGCCAGAAAAAGTGCTGCCATCGAGCCACACGCCTTCAAGCGTTCCGCTGCAATAGACCACGGTTGCGTCCTCGCCCCAGCATTGGTCGATGCGCTCGAACTGCTTGCCGATGCGGCTGTAGCGCGTTTTGGCCCACTCCAGCAATTGGCTGAAGTGGCGCATTGCGGGGGCGCCGGGGAAGGTCATCACAAAGCCCGGGGCGAGCAGTTGTTCAGCCGCCTGCAGATCGCGCGCTTGCATGCGTTCGAGAAAGTGTCGCACCAGAGCTCCGGCGTCGGGCAGCTCGGGGCCGCCGGCGCTAAAACGCTGGCCGTCGCGCTGGTAGGTGGCCGCCTCCTGGACGAACACGGTGGTACCCGCGTTGGAGGCGGCAATTACCGAGCGCACGCTGCGCGCCGCGCGTTCAACCAAACGCTCGCGTGCTTGGGCGCTGTAGCCGGGCAGCAGGGTGATCGAGACAACAGGCATGGGGCAGCTCCTCAGAGAATGTCGAAGGGGCCTTTTTGCGTCGCCCTTCGGAGTCGGGAAGTTTATCGAGACCTGGGGCCTCGCGTATGAGTCCCATCGCCGGCCCTGAACGCATCGCCTATTCAGCCTTGCCCGAGCGCAAGCGCCTGCGCTGGCCCGACGGGGCGCGGGTGGCGGTATGGATTGCGCCCAATATTGAGCACTATGAGTACCTGCCTGAGCAGGTGAGGGTGCGCGACCCCTGGCCCCGATTGCCGCATCCGGACATCCTCGGTTACGGGCTGCGCGATTATGGCAACCGGGTTGGCGTGTGGCGCCTGATGGATCTGTTTGACCGCCTGCGCTTGCCGGTCACCGTTTCCCTGTCGATGGCGGTGCTCGACATGTACCCTGAATTGGCGCGGGCAATGATCGATCGGCAGTGGGAATTCATGTCCCACGGGCTTTACAACACCCGTTATCACTGGGATCTGAGCGAGGAGGAGGAGCAATCGGCGATCGAGGCCTGCCAGCAGATCCATCTGCGTCACACCGGCCGGCGCCTGAAGGGCTGGTTTTCGCCGGCGGCCTCCAACACCCTGCGTACGCCCGATCTGGTGGCTGAAAGCGGCATTGAATATCTTTGCGATCTCTACCATGACGACCAGCCGACGCCGGTGCGAGTGGGCCGCGGCACCCTGATCAGTCTGCCCTATTCCATGGAAATCAACGACAGCATCGCCTGGCGTCGCGGCCAGGAAGCGCAGGCCTTTGCGCAGAAGATTCGCGATGAATTCGATGTGCTGTATGCCGAAGGGGCCGAGCACGGCCGGGTGATGAACATTGCTGTGCATCCGTTTATCATGGGCCAGCCCCACCGCATCGCAGCCCTGGCCGAGGCGCTGCAGTACATCGCCGGGCACGATCGGGTCTGGTTTGCCACCGGATCTCAGATCGTCGACTGGTACCGTCAGCAAAATACCGAGGACTTTGCATGAGCGCTTCGCAAGATTACATCCGCGATTACATGAGCGATCCGGTGATCGATGCGGCCGGCGCGGCGCTGGTCATCATCGACATGCAGTACGCCACCGGTTCGCGGCAGGGTGCTCTCGAGCGTTCGCTCAAGGCTCAGGGGTCGACGGTGGGCGATTATCGTTTTGCCCGCATCGAAACCATGGTACTGCCCCGCATAGTGAAGTTGCGCCAAGTCTTTCATCAGCTTCAACGGCCGGTTGTACATGTCACTTTGGGAGCGACGCAGCCCGATGCCGCCGATGCGCCGCGTCACATGCGCAAGCTGCTGGCCTCCTGCAGCAACTATGTAGGCAGCCGCGAACACGAAATCCTTGATGAACTCAAACCGGTCCCTGGTGAGCATGTGCTGCGCAAAACCACGGTAGGGGCTTTCGCATCGACCGCGATCGATAGCCTCTTGCGCTCGCTGCGGGTCGATCAGCTCTATCTGGTGGGCGTTTCCACCAATATGTGCGTTGAAACCACCGCTCGCGAGGCGGCTGACCGTGGTTATCAAGTGACCCTGGTGGAAGACGGCTGCGCCACCACCTTCGAGGAACTGCATCAGGTCACGATGCGCAATTTCCAGCGGCTCTTTGGTCGGGTGGCCAGCGTCGAACAGGTGACGGCTGAGCTGGTGGGGGATGCATGAGCCGCCGTGTTCTGGTCATCGTGCCCTTTGCCATGTCGCCGCGGAACCTGGCCTTGCGCCAAGCCCAGTTGCAGGGCATAGACCTTGCGCCTGAACTGCACTTTGATTTTAGGCCGGTCAAGGCCGGGCCTGCCAACTATTCGAGTCATCACGATTTCGTGTTGGCCGATGCGGCTAATTTCGAGGCCGGTTGCCGGGCGCAGGACGAGGGCTATTCGGCTGTTTGTATCGACACCATGAGCGATTCGGGCGTGGCAGCCTTGCGATCGGTGCTCGATATTCCGGTTTTTGGGCCGGGTAAGGTCTCGATACTCACGGCCCTGATGCTCGGTGATCGGTTTTCCATCCTGACCATGGCCAGCCGCTGGAAGCCCTTGTACAAAAAGGCGCTGGACGAGTTGGGACTGCATCACAAGTGCGCCTCGGTGCGGGCTATCGAGGTGGCCCCTGATAACCAGGCCCTGCTTTCGGGCAAAGAGGGGGATGTGTTCCCCTTGCTCGAGCAGGCGGCCCGCAAGGCGGTTGAGGACGACGGCGCCGATGTTCTCATACTCGGTTCCACCACCATGCACCAGGCGCATGCCTGGCTGAGCCGGCGCTTGCCGGTGCCAGTGATCAATCCGGGGCCGCTGAGCTACAAGATGGTTGAGGCGGCCCTGGGTCTGGGCTTGCATCACAGCCGCCAGACCTATCCCGGTCCCATGCACCCTCGGCTGGACATGCTGGCGGCCATGATGGATTCGGCCAAGCAATCGCTTGAGCCTCCCCACGCCGGAAAGGAAGTCTCGCGCGCATGCCCAAGCTTTTGACTCCAGCCCAGGTTCAGGCCTACGAACGCGATGGTTTTGTCTATCCCCTTGATGTGCTTGGAGCGCAGGAGGCGCGGTCCTGCCTTGAGGAGCTTGAGGGCTGGGAGCGCGAGCGCGGGGCGCTGATTGATTTCCCGGAGAAGTCCAAGAGCTACCTGCTCCTTTCATGGGCCGACCGATTGGTGCACCATCCGCGCATCCTTGATGCGGTGGAGGATGTGATCGGACCTGACATCCTGGTGTACCACTCGACCTTGTTTGTCAAGGAGGCGCGCACGCCGGCTTATGTGCGCTGGCACCAGGACAGCACCTACTTCTACCTCAGCCCTCACCTGCATGTCACGGCCTGGGTGGCGCTGTCCGATGCCAGCGTGGCGGCCGGCTGTATGCAGGCCCTGCCAGGCAGTCACCGATGGGGAGCGTTCCCGCACGACGACAAACCCGAACCCATGAACATGATCCGGCGCGGCCAGGGCATCAGTGATCGCTTCGATGGCGCACAGGGCCAGTTCATGCCGGTGGCCGCCGGGCAGATGTCCTTGCACCACACCGATCTGGTGCATGCCTCGGCGGGCAACGACACCGACGATCGGCGTTTGGGGTTTGCCATCAGCTTCATCCCGGCCCATGTCAAGCCGGTCGGCGCCGTGCGCCCTTCGGCCCTGTGTGTGCGCGGTCGCAGTCGGGGGCATTTCGTCGAGGAGGAGCGACTGGCCCAGCCCGTGTCCGCGCAGGCCAGAACCCATCACAGCCGGGCGCTGGCCCTGTTTCGTGCTCTGCAGGATGCTGGTTTTCACGACAAAACCCAGGTGAGCCCGGCGCCATGAGTTTGACATCGCGCCTGCTTGATGCCCAGGCTCTGCAGGATCTGGTGGAGCGCTACTTTGCGGCGGTCGACCGAAAGGATGAAACGGCCACGCTCGCCTGCTTCGGGCCGCAGGCGCTATTTGGTATCGCCAACCACGGCGTGAGCTATCAGGGACGCGATACCGAACTGCGGGGCATGTTTGAGCGTCTTCATGAGCGATACGCCCGGGTCTGGCATGGCGATTTCGACCATGTGCTCGATGTGCCCCGGCAGCGAGTGGCCAGCCGATTTCGGGTGGAGAACACCACCCACGCGGGCGAACTGCTCCACAAGAACAACTGCAATTTCTTTCTCGTGCAGGACGGCCTGTTTGCGCAGGTCTGGGTCTACATGAGCGGCGACAACTCGCTGCGTTCGCACGGGGGTCACCCCCGGGTCGCCAGCGGTGGCCGCGACAGCAGGGCCAGCCAGTGACGCATGGGGAGCCTCAGGGCCGACAAGTCCAGAGTGGCTTTCAGGAGTTCCTGGCCTTGCTGGACCGACCAGATGCGGGTGCTCAGGCCCATGAATTTTTCGCGCAGTTCCTCCCGTGTGTAGGGTGAGGCATCGTCGCCTCGATTGACGCCAGCTTGGCCGATCCGCTGCTGCCCGTTTTTGAGGTGCAGGATGACGCGCGCGGGGCGCTCCATTGGCAAGCGTGCGCTCATGGCGGGGTCGTGGATGAGGCGGACCTGGGCTGCGAGCGCGAGCACTTTGGGGTTGCGTACTTGCGCCCAGGTGAAGCTCTCCAGTGCGCTGGATCGGTTGACGATCCGTGTGGCAACAGCAAAGGGCACCGAGAACTTGGCCGCCAGGGTATTGGCCGGTGCTGGATCGTCCAGCTCGGCCGCCAGGCTGTAGGTGTGCACATCGATTTGCGCGATGTCCTCGGCCGCGGGCAAATCCCCTCGGACAGACAACTCATCGAGGGCGTCGAGCGTGCCATGGTTGTAGCGGCAACAGGAGTGCAGCTTGAAGTAGTTGTGCATCAGGTGCCAGTCTTGGCCGAGACCCTTGAGGACTTCAGCGGGTTTAAAGTCCTCCGAGACAATGTGACCAAGCAGTGAGGATGGGCCGTCGCGCTCCCCATTAAAGCCGCATTCGACCAGATCGACCGCCAGCAGCCCATTGCGGTTGCTCAGGCCGGCGTAGGCGTTGCGCACCAGGCCGCCTTCGAGCATGGTGCGTTTGGAGGTGGCGGTGCTCAGCGAGGCGGCCACATTCAGTGTTTCCCGCAGGGCGCTGCTGCTCAGATGGGCGATCCGGGCACAGGCTGCGGCCGCTCCGATCGTGCCCCAGGTGCCGTGCGGGTGCATGGAGCCGCGCAGTTGCGAGGCAGCGCCCAGTCGCGAGCCCACCTCGTAGCCCACCACGATTGCGGCCAGTAAGTCCTCCGCGCTGGTCTCGCGTTCTTCGGCCAGTGCGATAGCCGCCGCAATGACATGCACTGCCGGATGGCCCCGCGAGAAGCGGTTGCCCTCGTCCATTTCGAGGAAGGTGCCGGCGGTGCCGTTGATAAAAGCGGCCGATTCGCAGCTGGCGCGTCGACCCAAGCCGATCAGGGTGGCTGATTCGCTGCGGCCCTGGCGGGAGGCCAGGGCCTTGAGTTCCGGTTCGGCCGATCCCGCCGCGGTGGCCGCCAGGGTGTCGGCCAGTATCCAGCCCAGCTGTTCCTGGACCTCGGCGGGCAGCTTTCGGTAGTCGAGTTCAGCCGCAAACCGGCTCAGGCGGTCTAGATAATTCATGGTGCGTCCTTTGCCCCGGGTCAAGGTTGGGCCCGGGCCGCAGCCTGGGCGTAAAGGTGATCGGTGGTGCTCACGGTCAAGCCCTGGACCTGGCGTAACTGTGCCAGCAGCCGGCGCAGGTGGCCGACGCGGCTGGGCATGCCCCAGACCCAGGGATGCAGCCCCAGTCCCAGTACCGCGCAGCGCTGATGATGCCCGCACTCGTCGGCCAGGTGCCTGGCCGCCTGGAGAATCTGCTGCGCATGCTGGGCCGGCTCGAGGTGGCGCAGCCATTGGGCCTGCACATCGTCCCATTCGCTTGACAGGGGAAGGGCCAGCAAACGCCGCCCGCTTTGGCCGGCCGGCTCGAGCCAGTAAGGTTGGTCGTCATTGCCCCAGTCGAGGGTGTAGTTCAGTCCCGCGTCGGACAGCAGCCCAAAGGTGTGGACGCTGGTGCCCCAATCCTGGCTGAGCCAGCCTTGGGCTGGGCCGGCCAGCCGTCGCAGGGCGTCCAGCGCGGATTCAATATGGTCGCGCTGCGTCTGCAGCGGCTGGTCCGAATGCATCAGTCGAGTGGCGGCCACGCCGTGCCCCAGCCAGCTGGCGCCCAGGTCCCGCAGCGCAGCGACCAGCGACGGCACGCGAGGCAGCACCAGGCTGTTGGCCGCCACTGAGGGGGTGAGGCCCTCCTGCTGCAGGGCCTCGAGCAGCCGAAACACGCCGATCCGCAAACCGTACTCACGCTGAGACCAACTGCGATAGTCGGGATTGAAGCTGCCGAACTCGCCGACAAAACGCGGGTCGCGCAGACTGCCGGGCGGCGCCTGAAAGTCCCAGTGCTCCAGATAAAGCACCACAAAGAAGTGCAGGCCCGCCGGCAGCGGGGCGGCGCTTCGCAGGGGCAGGGCGCTGTATCGGTAGTGAGCGTGATCCATGGGCGCTTGGGAACGATCAGAGTGGGTCGGGCACAACCCTCTTAGGGGAAGGCCGCTTGACTTTCGGGCCTCGAGCTTGCACAGTATGATCTATTGTTCTATCAATAGAACAATGTACTCCACTTTGCCACCCCATCTTCGAGGAAAAACCATGATGTCTCAAGCTCGCGTCTCCCGCCGTTTGGTCTTGCAGGCCGGTGCGGCTGCTTCCGCGCTCGGCGCTCCCGGCCTGTTGCTGGCCCAGCCCCGTGCCATCAAGATCGGCCTTGTGCACCCCGTCAGCGGCGGCTTGGCCTACAGCGGCGGTCAGGGTCGCCTGGGTTGCCAGTTGGCCATTGACGAGATCAATGCGGCCGGCGGCATCAAGTCCATGGGCGGCGCCCGGCTGGAGGCAGCGCTCGGTGACTCGCAGTCGCGTCCCGAGGTGGGCGTCTCCGAGGTCGAGCGTCTGCACCAGGAGGGCGTGGCCGCGTATGTGGGCTGCTTCTCCAGCGCGATTGCCTTGCCGGCCACCCAGGCGGCGGCCAAGTACAACACCCCCTTCATGATCGATGTGGGCGTGTCCGACAACATCGTCAACCGCGGCCTGAAGAATGTCTTCCGTCTGGCGCCAGGTTTTGGCAAGTGCGTCGATGACGCCATCGAGGGCCTGGGTCAGGTTAACAAGGCGGCCGGCGGCATCGCCAAAAAAGCGGTGCTGGTGCACGAAGAGTCCGAGTTTGGCACCGGCACGGCCAAGCTGCTGGCCGGCAAAATGCCCGGCATCGGCATCGAAGTGGCCGAGGTCATCAAGCACGCCAACCCGACGCGCGACTTTTCCAATGTGGCCCTGCGCATTCGCAGCCTGCGCCCCGATCTGGTCATCATGAGCAACTACCAGAACGAGTATGTGCTGCTGGCCCGTACCCTGCATCAGCAAAAGGTTGATCTGGCGGCCATGTTCAGCGTGCTCGGTGGCGGCTTCAATTTCAAGCTGGTGCAGGAGCAGCCCGAGGTGGCCCAGCACATGATGGACTTCAACCACTGGTTTGATCCGCGCAACCCGCGTGCGGCCGATCTGCGCAAGCGCGCGGCCGACCGCGGCGCGCTGTTCACCTTCGAGGTGTACTGCGGCTACAACTCGGTCAAGTGCTACGCCGACGCGGTGCAGCGCGCGGGCACGGCCGACAAGGAAAAAGTCATTGCCGCCCTGGAGGCCAGCACCTGGTCGGATCACTTCATGCCCTATGGCGCCACCAAGTTCGTCAACGGCCAGAACCAGGGTGGCAAGGCGGTGCTCCTGCAGGCCAGCCGCACCGACATCGAAGTGGTCTGGCCCAATGAGTTCGCGGCGGCCAAGCCAATCTTCCCCAAGCCCAAGTTCAACTGATCGCTCTTGCCCTCGAAGGGCCCGCCGTAGCCCCGAAGGGGGCTGCGGTC
>VGHB01000032.1 GCA_016868355.1 Betaproteobacteria bacterium
CGCGCAGGTCTTGCTTGGCGGTCAGCGGAAACTTGGCCAGATCGGCCAGCGACTTGCAGTCTGAGGGATGCACACCTTTGGCGTCGAAGGCCTGCTTGTAATGCGCTACGTTGTCGTAGGCGTGCTGCAGCGACCACTGCAGGCGTTTGAGCTGCAGCGCGGCAATCTCGTCGCGGCTGGCGCGCTCAATCGGGTCGAGTTCAGCGGGCGCGGGCGGGCGAATGTCCACCATGGTTTTGTGTCTCTGGGAATGCGGTGTGTGTTGTGTGGGTGGGGTGTGGTGTGGGTGTGGTGTGCCGCAAGCGACGCGGCGGTTTCAAGCCACCACGGGCTTTCCCTTCATCGTGTACGAACGCCCCCTGAACAGCGCAATACGCTGCTGTGCCTGGTTGCGCACCTCGACGTCGTACACGCCGGTGCGCGCGGTCTTGTTTTGCTCGCTGCACACGGCGCTGAGTACGTCGCCCTCGCGCGCCGGGGCTACGATGCTCAGGTCAAAGCCCGAGGCCACGGTGATCTCGTTGTAGGCGTTGCAGGCAAAGGCAAAAGCGCTGTCGGCCAGCGTGGCGATGAAGCCCCCGTGGCAGGTGGCATGGCCGTTGAGCATCCAGCGCTGCACGGTCATGGTGGCGGTGGCGCATCCTGGGCCTATGTCTGTGATGTCAATGCCCATGTGCGCGGTGGCGTAGTCATCCTGCAGCATGGCCTTGCGCACACGCGCTGCCAGCTGCAGGGCTTGTTCGTGCTCGGTGGCGTTGCTCATGGGGTGCACTCAGGCGGTTGATGAATAGAAGCGCTGTTGGGGGTCGCGTGGGTCAACAGGTCAGGCGGCCCGGTCAGCGGTCGGTGAACACCGGTGCACGCTTGGCCAAGAAGGCCGCCATGCCTTCGCTGCAGTCATGCGCCAGCGCCAAACCGGCTTGCAAGCGCCCTTCTTCGCTCAACGCGGCTTCTAGGTTCATATCCTGCGCGGCATCCATCGCCTGCCGTGTGGCCACCAGGGCCTTCAGGGGCATGGCGGCCAACTGGGCGGCCAGGGCCAACACCGTGGGCATCAGTTCCGCATCGGGCACGCACTGCCAAATCAGGCCCATGGACTTGGCCTGAGTGGCCGACAGCTTCTGGCCGGTCATGGCCAGGCCCATGGCGTTGGCGCGGCCCACCAAGCGTGGCAGCAACCAGGTGCCGCCGCAATCGGGCACCAGGCCAATCTTGGAAAACGCCTGAATGAAAGCCGCCGATTCAGCGGCCACCACCATGTCGCAGCCCAGCGCTAGGTTGGCACCGGCGCCAGCGGCCACGCCATTGACTGCGGCGATCACCGGCACCGGCATGCGGCTGACCTGCAGGGCCAGGGGTTTGTAGTACTCAACAACCAGGTCACCCACGGGAGGTGAATGTTTGTCCGTCAACTCGGCCAGGTCTTGCCCGGCACAAAAGCCGCGGCCTGCGCCAGTCAGCACCACACAGCGCACGCTGGCGGTGGCCGCCGCTTCTTGGAGCACGGCGCGCAGCGCGTGGTGCATGGGCAGGGTGAAGCTGTTGAGCGCCTGCGGGCGGTTCAGGGTGATGGTGCGCACGGCACCCGCATCACTCACCAGTACGGGGGCGGCAGAGGCGTCAGACATGGTCGGCAGGCACTTGGGGTTGTCGAGACAGAGTCCGTATCGTATAGTTAACCGACCGGTCGGTCAATTAATCAATTTCCCATGCCCTGCTACTCCCTGGACGGCCTATCCCCCGTGGTGCATCCGAGCGCCTTTGTGCACCCCAGTGCCGAGCTGATCGGCGATGTGTGGGTGGGCGCGAACTGCTACATCGGCCCCCTGGCCAGCTTGCGCGGCGACTTCGGCCGCATCGTGGTGCGTGAAGGCGCGAATGTGCAGGACACCTGCGTGCTGCACGCCTTCCCCGGCAGGGATTGTGTGGTGGAGGTGGACGGTCACATCGGCCACGGCGCGGTGCTGCACGGTTGCACCGTGGGGCGTAATGCCCTGGTGGGCATGAACAGTGTGGTCATGGACGAGGTGGAAATTGGCGAGTCCACCATCGTGGCCGCCGGCGCCTTCGTGCGCGCGGGCCTGAAGGCGCCGGCTCGGGTGTTGCTGGTGGGCACGCCCGCCAAGGTGGTGCGGGAACTGAGCGACGACGAAGTGAAGTGGAAAAGCGAAGGCACCGGCGTGTATCAATCACTGGCCCGGCGCTGCCGCAGCAGCCTGGTGCCGGTACAGCCCCTGACGCAGGACGACGAGAACCGCCGGCGCTACACCAGTGCCGAACTGCACGCTGGCTGCACCGACAGCCAAGGAGGCCTCGAGCCCCTGGTGGCACTCAAAAGAGCCAGCTCATGAGCCCCAAAGTGAGCGTGGGGAAGAAGAGCATCAGCGCCAGCCGCACCGCGTCCCAGGCCAGGAAGGGCATCACGCCGCGGTAGGTGTCGCGCATGGGCACCTCGCGCGCGATGTTGTTAACCACGTAGACGCTCAGGCCCACGGGTGGCGCCGTCATGCCGATGCCCACGGTCATCAGCACCAGAATGCCGAACCAAATCGCCTTGGCTTCAGCATTCAGCCCCCACAGATCCAGTCCCATGATGGCTGGAAACAGCACAGGGATGGTCAGCAGCATCATCGACAGCTCGTCCATCACACAGCCCAGCAGTACATAAAACACCAGCACGGCCGCCACGATCACCAGGGGCGCAACCTGCAGGTGGCTGACCCAGTCGGCCAAGCTGGCAGGCATCTGGGTGAGCGCCAGGCTGGCGTTCATCATGTCGGCGCCCAGGAAGATGAGAAACACCATCGCACTGGTCTCAGCCGTGCCCAAAAGACTGCGCTTCAAACCCGCCCAGTCCAACTCGCCCTGCAGCCACCCCGACAGCAGCGTGGCCACTGCGCCGACGGCAGCGCCCTCGGTGGGTGAAAACAGCCCGGTGTAGATGCCGCCAAAGACCAAGAAAAAAATCAGCACGATGGGCCAGACGCCCCGTAACGCGCGCCAACGTTGGCCCCATGGCAGTGCCGGCAGCGCAGGGGCCAGGTGAGGCTGCAGGCGGCACACGATCCCCACCACCACCAGGTAGCCCAGCATGGCCAGAACGCCCGGCACCATGGCCGCCGCGAACAGCTTGCCAATGTTCTGCTCGGTGAGGATGGCGTACACCACCAGCGGAACCGACGGCGGAATGAGAATGCCCAGGGTACCGCCACTGGCCAGCGTGGCTGTGCTCAGCGCGCCGGCGTATCCGTGGGCCTTCATCTGCGGGTAGGCCACCTGCGTGATGGTGGCCGCCGTGGCCACGGCCGATCCACACACCGCACCAAATGCGCCGGCGGCCAAGACCGATGCCATCGCCAAGCCCCCACGGACATGCCCCACAAAAGCCGCAGCTGCCTGAAACAGGGCGCGGCTCAAACCACCTTGGGTGGCGAACTGACCCATCAGCAAGAACAGCGGGATCACGCTGAGTTCGTACACCGTCAGGCGCGCCACAGCGCTGCCCTTTAGGAGGTTGAGCAAGGCGCTGTCGTTGGTCAGCGCCCAGTAGCCCAAGGCCCCCGGAATAAACATGGCTGCCGCAATCGGCACACGCACCGCCATCAGCAGCAGCATGCCGGCGAACATGATCAGCCCCAGGGTGGTGGGGCTCATGCGGTGTGCTCGCCTGCCGGGTCTAGCGAGGCCAGGGGGTGTGTGGGCTGCGGTTGCGGCCCACCATGGCGCTGCCCCAAAAAGCCCAGCAACAGCAGCCCCGCTTGCCACAGGGCCAGCACCGCACTGAGCAACAGGCCTGGCACCAAACCCGCATACGCCCACCACATGGGCAGCCCCAGGATCATGGTGGCCTCAAAGGCTGCGTGCACCGACTGCGCGCCCACGGCTGAACGCCATGCCAGCAGCAGGTACATGATGGCAATCAAGCTGCAGCCCACGGCGTCCAGCAGCCACTGATGGGGCCGCTGCAGCCGCTGGGTGAAGAAGTCGATGATGATGTTGCCGCGCTTGAGCTGGCACCAGGGCAGGCACAGCGAAATGCACAGCGCAATGCCCACCTGCGTGAGCTCCACGTCGCCGAAGATGGGGCGCGAAAACCAGGCGCGCCCCAACACGCTGACGAACGTCATCCCGCCAACCAACAGCCCCACAGCGGCGCCCAGCAGGGCAAACCAGGCAGCAGCTGTTCGAAGGAATCGATGCATGCAAGTGGGCGAGCCGCCGCTTCAGCGCGGCGGCCGTTCGGGCGTGGCGCTTATTTACGGAAACGGCTCAGCAGTTCGCGAGCCTCGGCCAGCAGGGCCTTTCCGTTGGCGCCGCGCTTGTCCATATCGGCCACCCATTCGTCGTACAGCGGCGCCGAGGCCTTGACCCAGTTGTCCAACTCCGAGCCCGGAATCGTGTAGAGGGTGTTGCCACGGTCCTGGGCCGCCTTGCGCCCAGCCGCTTGGCTGTTGTCCCAGATCTTGCCGATCTGCTGCGAAAGCGCCGCGCCGCTGTTGTTGTCGACCACCTTCTTCAGGTCAGCTGGCAGGCTGTCGTACTTGGCTTGGTTCATCGCAAAGACGAACACCGCGCTGTACAGGGCCGGGCGTGTAGGATCGGTTTCGCTGTGGAACTTCACCATCTCGTGCAGCTTCAGGGACGGCATCACCTCCCAGGGCAGCAAGAAGCCGTCGATGGTGCCCTTGCTCACCGCATCGGGGATGGCCGGTAGGGGCATGCCCACCGGCGTGGCACCCAAGGAGGCCAACAGCTTGTTGGTTTGGCGCGTGGGCGCGCGCATCTTCATGCCCTTGAAGTCCGCCAGGGTTCTGACCTGCTTGCCGTTGGTGTGCACATAGCCTTCATCGTGCACCCAGGTGGCCAAGAGCTTGGTACCCGGAAACTCCTTGGTGGAGTGCTTGTTCACGTAGACCCAGGCGGCCTGCGCACCCACCTCGGCAGAATTGCACATGAAGGGCAGTTCGAACACCTCGGTGCTGGGGAAGCGCCCCGCGGTGTAGCCCGGCAGGGTAATGACCAGATCGTCTACGCCGTCCTTGACCCGGTCGACCAGCTGCGCTGGGGTGCCACCACCGCTCATGGCCGGCAGAATTTGGCACTTCAGGCGGTTGTTGGATTCCTTGGCGACTTTCTCGCACCAGGGGCCAATCACATTGACCGAGGCCATGGCCTGCGGGTTCCAGATGTGGTGGAACTTCAGGGTCACCTCCTGCGCTTGCCCCTGGGCCATGCCCACGGCCAGTGCTGCAGCTGCGGCCAGCTTCATCGTCAGCTTCTTCATCATTGTCTCCAGTCCTTGCTGTTTGAATGTGGGCCGCTTCTGGCGGACCTGTGTATGCAGCCCGGGTCAGCCCCAGACTTCCTGCGCGGTCTCCACCACCAAGCGCAGCTTGCTGCGCTGGTCTTCTACCGCAATATTGTTACCGTGCACGGTGCTTGAAAAGCCGCACTGCGGGCTTAAGCACAGCTGATCCAACGGCGCGTACTTCACCGCTTCATCGATGCGGCGCTTGAGGGTGTCTTTGCTTTCAAGCTGCCCGAACTTGGTGGTCACCAAGCCCAGCACCACCACCTTGCCCTTACCCAAATAGCGCAGCGGCCGGAAGTCACCTGAACGGTCATCGTCGTATTCCAGGAAGAAAGCATCCAGCCGCATCTCAGACAACAGCGCTTCGGCCACGGGCTCGTAGTTGCCCGAAGCGGCATAGGTGCTCTTGAAGTTACCCCGGCACAGGTGCATGGCCAGGGTCATGCCCGCTGGCTTGCGGTCCACCACCTTGTTGATGAACTGTGCGTAACGGTGCGGCAGCTCATTGGGGTCGTCGCCACGCTGGCGCGCCGCCTCGCGCATCTTCTGGTCGCACAGGTAGGCCAGGTTGGTGTCGTCCATCTGCACATAGCGGCAGCCCGCGTTGTACAGGCTGTGCAGTTCGTCGGCATAGGCCTGCGCCACGTCGTCGTAGAACGCCGGGTCAAGCTCGGGGTAGGCCTGGCGCGAGATGCCGGCACGCCCGCCGCGAAAGTGCAGCATGGTGGGCGACGGAATGGTGACTTTGGGCAATAGGGCAGCGTCGCCCGCGGCGTGAACCTGGTCTTGCAAGTAGACAAAGTCGGCGCGCTGAATGTCGCGCACATGGCGCACACGATCGGTCACCTGAATCACCGGCGGGGCCAGTTCCTCGGTGCCATCGGCACGGCGCACCGTCACCGGAATGTCGGTCTTCACCCCGCCGAGCTGCTCAAGAAAGTCGATATGAAAGTAGGTGCGGCGAAACTCGCCATCGGTGATGCTTTGCAAGCCCACGCTGCGCTGGAACTGCACGATCTCGGCAATGGCGCGGTCTTCCACCTCGCGCAGCTGCTCGGCCGTGATGGCCTTGCGTTGGAAGTAGGCCTCACGGGCCTCCAGCAGGTAGCTTGGGCGCAGAAAACTGCCTACATGGTCGGCGCGAAAGGGCGGTGCGGTGCGGTAGCTCAAGCAGTCTCTCCGTATACAGGTGCCGTTTCAAGCAACTGAGCGCGCAGGATAGGCCAAGCCGGGCACCAGCCCACTAGGGGCTATTACTCAAGGCGCACCGCTGGGCAACGGTGCGCGCAGGGCTACTGCGGCATGCGCCAGTCCATCTGGCGCAGCAGGCCAAAATCGACTGCTGCCAATGACAACGCAGGTTCCCTTGGGGGGTAGCCACCCTCGGAACGTCGTAACCCCTAAGCGCAAAGCCAGGCCTGCAGCACATCCAAGAAGGCCTCGGGGCGCTCGGCCACACTCAGATGGCTGGCCTCTTGAAGCACCGTCAGGCGTGCACCGGGTATACGCTCGGCAATCGCCTGGGCCATGGCCGGGGTTGCGCCAGCATCCAGTGCCCCGGCCAGCACCTGGGTGGGGCAGCTGATGCGGTGAAGTTGATCGAGGTAATTCACGCCAGCCACCGCTTGACAGGCCTGCACATAGGCCTGTGGGTTCTGGCGCAACACCGTGGCCCGCAGGGCCTGAACCCATTCGGGGTGGGCTGCGCGGAAGGTGTCGTGCACATAGCGTTGCATCACCAGGTCAACCACCGCTGCCATTCCACCGTCACGCACCGCTTGTATGCGCGAGGCCCAGGCCTCTTGCGCTGCAGCCGGGTAGGCGGCCGCGGTGTTGGCCAGCAACAAGCGCGAAACGCAATCGGGGTGCCGTATGGCCAGGCCTTGGCCCACCATGCCCCCCATGGAAAGGCCCACAAACGCCACCGGGCCGCGGCCCCACTCGCGAATCAAGCGTGCAGCGTCGTCCACCAAATCGTCGAGCGTGAAAGCGCCCGGGCCGCTGCCTGAACCCCCGTGGCCGCGGTGGTCGTATCGCAACACCGAGTGCTCGGGTGCGATGGCCTGAGCCATGGCGTCCCACATGTGCAGGTCTAGCCCCAAGGCGTGGCTGAACACCACGGGCAAGCCCTGCTCTGCCCCTTGCAGGGCCACGCGCAAGGCCGGTTGGCTGAAGGTGTGGTGAAACTGCACCCGCGCAGTCGGCGTCAGGGGCGCTGGGGCCGGCAGCATCCCCAGTTCTTTCAAAATGCCAGTGGTGATTTTGAAAGCCGTGTTGGCTGCCGGCACCCCACAGTAGACAGCGCCTTGCAAGAGGGTTTCTTGAATCTTGTCCAGCTCCACACCGCCACGCAGCGCGGCGCGGCAGTGCAGTTCGAACTCTTCCCAACGCGCCAGGCCCATGGTCATGTCCAAGACCAACA
>VGHB01000033.1 GCA_016868355.1 Betaproteobacteria bacterium
CCGTGCGCCGTGTGAAGCCAACAAGGTCTGGAGGGCCTCGACAGCAGCGGTGGCCTGGTCGCCTTCGCCATCTTGGTCGTTGAGCCAGGCCCAGAACCGGGCATCCACCAAGACAGCCTCGCGCTCCGTAGGCCCGCTGTGGTGGCGGGTTGTACGGGGGGCAGGGCGGCGCGCAGCGCCAGAGTGCTCGGGGTACGCCCCGGTCAGGTCGTCGTCGTTCATCGAGTGGAGGCTGTGCCTCGCATGGTTTCGGCGCGGGCCGTATGTGATAAAAATTAAGCTAGCGTTATAGGGTACCTGCCATCGGGCAGTCCCGCGTGTATTGTGGCGCAAGCCAGCCACTTTCTGGCTGAACCCTCTGCCCTTGACATCGGTGCCTTAGCGACGTTCAACACCACGGTTCCCAGCGCAGCGGCGCCGGTCGTGCCCACATCGGCTACCGCTGGCACGGCCGCCATATCAAGCCTATCGTGGGCGCGGTACGCCGTGCACACCCATCCCCGCAAGGAGCAGGTCGCTTTAGAAAACCTGCGGCGCCAGGGTTTTGACAGCTACCTGCCGGTGCTGCAGGTGCAGAAGGTGCGCCGCGGAAAGGCCCAGATGGTGCAGGAGGCCATGTTCCCGCGTTACTTGTTTGTTCGGCTGGACAGCAGTGCCCAGGGCCGCAGCTGGTCACCCACCCGGTCCGCCCTTGGGGTGCGGAACTTGGTGCCGTTTGGGGGTAAGCCGGCCATGGTGGCACACGAACTCATCGACTGGTTGCGCGATTGCGAGCGTAACTTCGACCCATTGCACCTGTTCAACCCAGGCGATACGGTGTCCATCACCGAAGGGCCCTTCAAGGGCCTGGAGGCCCTGTACCAGGGGGTGGATGGCGAGCACCGAGCGCTCATCTTGCCGGAGATCCTCAGCAAGCCTGTGCGCATGGCGGTGGACGCGGGGGCCCTGGAGCGCAGCTGAGCGTGGACTTAATCCAGCGTTCGAACACCCGCGCGCGTGTGCATCTGACCTCGGGCATCGACCGCCAGAAAGTCGACCTTCGCCTCTCTTAGAAAATCCAGCCCTTGGGCTTCCATCAGCATGGCAACCGTGCTCAAGCCGCCAGCCCACACGGCGCTGGGTGCGCGCACGCTGATGCTGCGCCAATGCTGCACCGGCCACCCGCTGCGGGCGTCCAGCAGGTGCCCTAAGCGTTGTCCGTTGCGCCAGATGCAACGAGCATAGTCGCCGCTGGTGGCGAGTGCACCATCCTGCAGTGGTAGGTCGGCCATCACCGCATCGGGATGCTCGGGGTGCTGAATACCCACTTGCCAGGGCCCACTGTCGGGCTTGCCACCCACAGCGCGCATGTCACCGGCCAGGTTTACCAGGGCATGTTGCACACCGGCCTCCATCAGCTTGACAGCACAGCGGTCAACCGCATACTCCTTGCCGATGCCGCCCAAGTCCAATTCCATACCCGCACGTGGCAGTCGAACATGCGTCGGCGTGCGCTCCACCAGCGGCCAGCCGACCAGTGGCGACAGCGCATGGCGTTGATCCGGGGTCGGCAAGGGAGCCTGCGGGTCACGGAAGTTCCACAGCCGCCGCCACACGCCACTGCTCAGATCAAACCGTCCAGCGCTCTGGTGGTGCAGGGCGTCGGCCACATCGAGCAGGGCCGATGTCTCCTCATCAATCGCCACGGGATGTCCACCGGCTGCGGCGTTGATGCGGCTGATCAGGCTGTTCTCACGGTAGCGTGAGTACTTGATCTCGATGCGGTCGATCTCATCGATGGCAACACGAAACCAGGCCCGCGCAGTCGGCTCGTCTGGTGCACCGATTTGAATCTCCGCAGGCCCGCCCAGTGCGCGAAAGGCGGTCTGGAACAAGGGCATGGTGCTAGAGGCTGCGGCTTAAGCCCCATTGCGCAAAGTGCGCATCAAAGGGCGTCTCGTTGCTGCGCTGACGATACCGCTCCACGCGCAGGTCGGTGGTCCAGTTAGCGTTGACCTTCCAGGCCAGCCTCAGGCCGGCCGTGCGGGCGGTAAAGGCCGACAGGCGTTGGTCAAAGCTGAGGATCGAGCGGCCCGGAATCAAGCCCGGCGGAATGCGCAGGGCCTCCAAGTCGCTTGGGTCTGGCGGTGAGTAGAACGATGCGGCCGTCTGCCGGTACGTACGCCACAGCGGGCTGATGGAAAGGCCGCCGGGCAAGGTCTGCACCCACTCGGCACTGTAGGTGCGCGAGCGAATATCGAAACTGTCACGGTAATCCCGTGCCGACAGGCGCAGGGTGGCCTCTGGCCCGCGAAAGTGGTGGTTCCAACGCGCCAGCACAGCCGTTTGACGCCGCACATCGGGACGCTTGTCAAAGAGCTTGTACGGGTCGCTGTAGTCGCCTCGGCCGTAGGCATGGGTCAGGTTGAGCTGCACGATATCCACCTGCGTGAGCACCTGTGTGACGCCCAGCAGCATGTCTGTGACACGCTTGTTGCTTTCAACCCGCACACCACGGCGCAGCGGCAGGATGCGGTCTTCAGCATGGCCCGCGCCCAGGCTAAAGGTGGTGTTTCGGTCAGGCGTTTGGAAGCTGACACCGGTGGATACCACGCGCGAGCGGTAGTCAGGCTCGCTGCTGATGGCCACTCCAAGTGAGGCGCTGCTGTGGCTCCAGTGGCGGGTCAACCGTGCGTCGCCCGCATTTCGCCGTTCGTCAATCCGCTGCGCACTGTCCACCACCGAATAGTAGGCAGGCGATGCCCCCGAGATGGCATCTGTGACAGCCGATCCTTCCAGGCTCCACTGCTCGCCCAAAGGCGCCACCACACCGAGCGACGGCGCACGGATGGACATGCGCTTAAACCCGGGCTGGCTGTCCACATAGTGGAGCAGCTTGAAAGACACCACGGTATCGGTGGGGGCGGTGCTGGCCCGTGCGCCGGAGTGGCCGGCCAACCCCAGGCTTAGTCCAGCAGCGGCGCTGGCCAGCGTCTGCAGGGCGGGGCTCAGTTGCATCCGCAGCCCCCACCGCCCACTGAGCGGCCTCCCGAGGCACCTTCTTTGCTGAAGTAAATGTGGTCGCCGAAAGCCGCTTCGAGGCGGTCGGCATCGAACTGCATGGCCGGGCGAGCGAGGTCGCCTTTTTCGTAGGCGGCTACCGGGACGCCGGGGACCAGAGCGCAGCCGCTGACGACGCAAAGGGTCACTGGCAAGGCTAGGCTGAGGCGCAGCAGCCATGCCACCGACTTGGGCTTCACTTGAATCTCCCTCACCCGGAGCGTTGCAGGGCTTCGCGAACCGTAGCAGCAGCTTTTTCGCCCAACGAAGCGGTGAACCCCTCATGCCGGTGGACAATGATTCCGTCCGGCGCTACCAACAGGCTTGTGGGCATTGTCTGAACCCGCAGTTGACGGGCCAACGCCGCATCGGGATCAAAGGCCACTTCGAAGCGAGCAGGATTGGCTTTCAGGAAGCCCGTCGCCTCCTCGCGCTTGCGGTCTACCGTCACCGCTACGATTCGCAATCCCTTACCAGACCATTGATCGTGCAAGCTGTTCATCCAAGGGAACGACAAGCGACAGGGACCGCACCAGGAAGCCCAAAAGTCAAGGTAGAGCCACGGCTTGGACTTCGAGCCGGTGTGGGGTTCCCAAAGGACAGGCCCTTGCAGGCCCTCAAGAGTCCAAGCGCGCAGCGACGCAGGCGATGCAGCGGCCAATCGCGGCAATGCTGTCAAGCCGCTGCCCGCCAACCAGGCTGCGAAATGCCGCCGATCAAGCAATCCCAGGGGGGCAGGCACGGTCAGCCAGGGCAAAAGGGTTCACGTGCCGCCACCTGGGGCCACGCTGTACGCAAAGCCGGTGGTTTGCAGTCCCACCAGGTCCACCTGTATCTGGTTGGCCGAAGACGCAGCCAGTGCCGCCAACCACGTGCCCTGTTGCGCTGGCGACTCCCCGTTCAATGCATCTCCCCCGGCAGACACAGCCGCGTCCGTGGGTTCTGTTTTATTGACGGTTCGCAGCAGGTAGCGCGCTATGTCAGCATGGGCGTTGCTCGGTGTGAGTACCCCGCCCCAAATCGGTAGACGTAGCAGAGCCCCGGCTAACTGTTGCATGGAAAAGCCCTGATCGAACAGGCCGATCACGGTGCCCATCAACTCTTCCTTGGCCGGCAGCAAGCCTTTGCCAAGCACGGCGCCTATGAGCAGCACCGACTGGCCAGCAGCGTCGGCAGCCCCCAGGTCCAACGCTATTCGTTGACCTCCGGCGAATTCCAGCCGTTCGAAATTGGTGAGAAAGTCGTCTGCTGTGCTGCCATCCTTGCGCCTGACCAGCACCGTGGCGGGGCCGTAGTTGGCACTCAAGGAAAAGGCGCTGCGTGTTGCGCCCAGCACAAAGGTGTCGATTCCGGGTCCGCCGTCCAATATGTCCGCCGTAGGGCGGTCGATCAGGCGGTCGTTGACTTCCAGCGATAGGCGCTTGTCCCTGAACACCACGGTTTCGACGTTGCGCAGCGTGACACCTTCTCCGCTCGACGCGCCCGAGGTGGTGTCAAGGTAGGTGACGCCGTTGATGGTGGAAATCCGAAAGTCGGTTGAACGGGCTTCCACATAGACGGTGTCGCGCCCACGACCGCCATCAATCACATCGTCCCCGCCGAGTGGGTAGATGTCGTCGTTTTGCGCCGTGCCAGTAATGACTTCGGTGCGTCCAGGGCCAAACTTGCCGAATATCGTTGCCATGGTGTGATGCTAAGGCGACTTTTCTGGAAATTCAATGACAGCAGACCGGAGCTTACGCCAAGCAATAGACTCGCCTGGGATCAAGACATGGAAGACCATTGCGGGACATTAACCTGTGGGTTACGATAGTTAAATTGATTAATAAATCCTGACCCGGTGCATGTATGAACCTGTCACGTGATTCGGCTTTTGGCTGGGTACCCCTTGCAATCTGTTTGGCAGCCCTAGCGGGTTGCGGCGACGCGGGCCAGCAAGAGGGTCATCAAATCGGTTCTCAAGATTTGTCAGGCCAAGTTAAGCTGAACCCCAGCTCAACGACCGGGGTCTCCCACTACGCAGCGTCTCGCTTGCTCGACCAGGCGAGCATGGGCCCCACGCCGGATTCGGTCGCCCGCGTGCGCAGCCAGGGGATCGGTGCTTGGGTCGATGAGCAGTTGCGTTTACCGGTCAGCCGGATCGCCACACCGCCAAGCCTCATCGAATATGACCTGAACCTGGATCAAGCTACCGCCGACCGCGCTTGGCGCCATCACCGTATGGCTTTAGTGAACGCTGCTGTTGCCAACCCCGACCAGTTGCGCACGCGTGTGGCTTGGGTGCTGTCGAACTACCTGGTGGTGTCCACCCGAAAAGTCCAAGCCTACGGCGGCAGCGAGTACTGGAACCTCCTGATGGACGGTGCTTTCGGGTCCTATGGCGACCTGCTCAAGAACGTGACACGCAGCCCGGCCATGGGCTTCTATCTGGATAACAGCCAAAACACCCGCAGCAATCTCAACGAAAACTATGGTCGGGAGTTGATGCAGTTATTTTCAGTCGGACTGGTGATGTTGAATCTGGACGGCACGCTCAAGCGCGATTCGGCCGGAAAGCCGATTGAGACTTACAAGCAGTTCGATGTCATCGAGGCCACCCGTTCCCTGACGGGTTGGCATTTTGTTGCAAACCCGGAAGCTGCGAAGTTTCGCAACCCCGCGAACTGGGCCAATTACGGTAAGCCCATGGGCGTCAGGTGGGTCGATAACCACGACACCGCGGAGAAGACGGTTTTGGGCAAGAAGATTCCGGCTGGTGGAACGGCCGCTTCTGATTTGGACGCGCTGGTGGAGATCTTGGTGACCCACCCCAACACGGCGCCGTTCGTGGCCATCCGGCTCATCCAGGGTTTGACCACTAGCGACCCCTCGCCGGCTTATGTTCAACGCGTAGCCACCGTTTTCCAGCAGACCAAGGGCGATATGTCCAAGGTTGTCAGGGCTGTGCTGGTGGACCCCGAGGCGCGCATCGGTGACGATTCCACCAAGGCGGCCGCCAACTTCGGCCGCATCAGGGAACCCTACCTCCAGCACATCAGCATCACAAGGGGTTTGGGTTGTCGCACGGCGCTGACGAACCGTAATCGGCCAGAGGAGGCGATGTTGCCGCGCGACCAACAGCCTTTGTATGCCTTCTCTGTGTTTGGCTTTTACCCGCCAAATCACCGCGCACCGGGATCCAACCTCTTGGCACCAGAACAAAAAACACTCTTGAGCACCGAGTTCGACGATCGTTTGGGTCGCTACGAATCGAGTTTTCAACACGAGGCCGGTTTGGCCGCTTCTGGTTGTGATCTGGAGACCTTCAAGAAGGCGGCAGCCTCGGATGCGCAGTTGTTGGAACTGATCAATCAACGGTTCTTTAGAGGCGCGATGACACCGGCAACTCGACAGGCCCTGAGTGAATCGGTGCTCAGCTGGCAGCGTGACAGCCCCATGCGCTTGACGGCCGTGTATTTGCAAAACGCATCCATTACCCCCGCTTTCGGAGCCGCAAAATGACCGTCTCCCGCCGATACCTCCTCACCCGAGCCGGGCTGGCCGCCTTGGGCGGATTGACCGCTTCCGTTGCGCCCTTAAGCAGCGTGCAGGCAGCTGATTACAAGGCTGTGGTCGTGGTGTTTCTGTCTGGCGGCCATGATGGAAACAATATCTTGGTCCCCACCAATGGAGCCTACGGCGACTACCAGAGGTCACGTCCCGTTTTGGCGCACGCCCGTGACAGCCTGGTGCCGCTGTCCGGCACGCACATCAGCCACACCTTCGGCCTGGCGCCTTCTGCGCGGGCCTTTGTTGAATTGTTTGAGGCCAAGCGGCTGGCGGTGGTGGC
>VGHB01000034.1 GCA_016868355.1 Betaproteobacteria bacterium
GCTCTTCTTGGGCTTGAGCTTGGCTTTGATTTCTTCCAGGGTCTCGCCCTCGCCGATTTGAATCATCTTCATGTCCTCTTCGGAGAGCTCTCCATCGCCCAAGACCTTCTGCTCATCGCCCTGTGCTGCCAGCGGCTCGTTGGCCTTGATCATCGACTTGACCACCGGCCGAGCGATCACAAGCAGGAAGACCAAGAAGCCCAGCGCCACCAGACTACTGTTGATCATGTTCTGTATGGTGCTGTCCTGCCACCATGGAGCGCCCGTGTCCATCACCGGAGGCGGGCCAAACTTGGCCAGAATCAGATTCACCACGTCGCCGCGCGTGTCGTCATAGCCCACCACACCACGCACCAGGCTGAGCATGCGCTCAACCTCCTCGGGCGAATACCCTGCAGGGGTAGCACCGTCAGCACCGGGCTGCGGCTCGCGCTCATTGATCACTACGGAAACGCTCAGGCGCTCAACCTTACCCGTCGCATTGCGCACATGGCGCACGGTGCGGTCAAGTTCGTAATTGCGCGTGCTGCGCGAGGACTGCGTAGCAGAGTTAGGCGCAGCAGGCGCGTTTGGGGTGGCCTCTGTGCCGTCGGGTGCGCGGTTGCTCAGGGAACCAGGAACTCCTGCACTGTTCGCTGCCGCATTGCGCTCTTCGCTGAGCACCTCTGAGCGAGTACGCGGACCCTTTTCGCGGGTATCGAAATCTTCGGTGGTGCTTTCCACATGGGTAAAGTCCAGCGACAAATTGACCTGCGAACGCACATTGGTCTCGCCCACGATCGGGGAGAGGATCGCCATGATGCGCTCGCGATAGGTTTCTTCAAGCTGATGCTTGTGCATGGCCTGTGCCGTGGTCAAGCCCAGCTTGCCCTCCAAAGACGAATCAGTCAGCAGCTTGCCCATATTGTCGACCACCGTCACGGCTTCGGGCATCAGGTAGGGTACGCTCGCCGATACCAGGTGCACGATGGCCTGCACCTGCTTGGGAGAAATCGAGCGCCCTGGGTACGGCGAAACCACCACCGAAGCCTTGGGTGCCACGCGGTCACGTACAAATACGCTTTGCTTGGGGGTGGCCAGGTGCACACGAGCGGCCTGGATGCTGCCAATCTGCAGCACGCTGCGCGCAAGCTCCTGCTCCATAGCGGCGTTGTAGCGCACCTGCTCCATGAACTGGCTGGTGGTCATTGAAGTGGAATCCTTCAAGCCCTCAATGCCCGTAGTTCCCTGCTTGGGAATACCCTGGGCAGCCAGCAGCATACGGGCCTCGTGGAAGCGGTCAGCGGGCACCTTGAGTTGGCCGCTGCTCGGATCTATCTGGGGCTTGAAGTTAGCCGTCTTTAGCGCCTCATACGCCGCCTGCTGATCGGCTTCCATCATGCCCGGCATCACATTGCGATAGGGCGTGGACTGCATCCAGGCGTAGTACAGGCCAAAAACCATCAATACCGCTAGGACCGCAATCAAAGGCAAGGCCCGCTTGACTGCCGGTTGCGACAACACCCGATCAAGGTTGGCTCGAATGCCGGCCAGACCCGCTGGTGCAGGCGTGCTGACGGCGCCACCCGGAAGCACGGCGAGTTCGGTACCGGTCTTCAATGGCGTGGCGCCGGATTCTGTCGTCATGGCCGGTCCAGTGGTTAGGGCCGTGTTCATAGCGCCTTCATCCGAAACCTGTTCCAGACCGGGGGTGTTGGGGTTGAGAGTCGCGGTGGCCATGCTGGTCCTCTGGTTTTCGATACAGACGTGCGCGTGTGGGCTTCAGTTTGGGAATGACCGGGGTTAGACCGGCATGTTCAGTATGTCTTCGTAGGCCTTCATGACCTTGTTGCGCACCTGCAGCGTGGTCTCAAAAGCCAACGAGGCCTTCTGCATCTGAATCACCACATCAGTCAGGGCAACGGGCTCACCCATTTCATAGGCTTCGCGCAAGCCTTTGGCCTTTTGCTGTGCCGCATTGACCTGGTCAAGTGCGCGCTCCACAGCGGCACCGAACCCGGGCGCAGCGGGCGCAGCGGGCGCAGCGGGCTGTTGCAGGCCGGGTATGGGTGCACCCAAGCCCTGCAGCCCACCAGCAGCTTCGTTTTGATAGGCGGCCATGGTCCGCAGCATCGACTGGATACTCGCAGCAGAGGTGGCGTTTTCGATCATGTTGACTCCCCTTCAGTTGGCCGCCTCAGCGGTCATCATGCCCAGGTCTCGCATCTGGGCGAGCTTGTAGCGCAGCGTGCGGGGGCTGATGCCCAGCACGCGGGCAGCAGCCTCTCGGCTGTTGGTGTTACGAATCGCGTCCAGAATGACGCGCAGCTCGCTGTGCCGAACGGCCCACTGCAGACCTGCAGTTGCAGGCGGTTCAGCGGGGCCCGTTGGGTTGGCGCGCAGGTGCTCAGGCACAAGGTGTTCAGCCGCTGGATCGGCACGCTGGTCTTCAGCCAGCGCCCAAGCATCCGCCACACGAGTGACGGCAGGCGGCGCTGCGCTGGACGTACCCGTGGTGCTGTGATACTCCCCCCACGCCGGTGGTGTTGGCGTTGGCGGGTTCTGCCCGCTGGCGGCATCCCATCGCGCAGGCACAGGGGCCGATACGGTTGGCACAGGGACGCTGTCAACGGCAAACACGTCGTCGTCGAACAGCAGGTGGTCTTCGGTCAGCGTCCGGTCTGGGCACAGCACCAACGCACGCTGAATCACATTGCCCAATTCCCGGACATTGCCAGGCCAGTGGTAGGCCAGCAGACGGCGTCGTGCTTCGTCGGTGATGCGGTAGGGCAGACCTGGCGTACCGTGCTGCTGCAGCACATAAGCTGCCAGGGGCAGGATATCCATGGGGCGCTGGGCCAGCGGCAGCACCCTCAGGGTGAAGGTGCTGATGCGAAAGTACAGATCTTCTCGGAACTCGCGCTTCAGCATCGCCTGTTTAAGGTCCTTGTTCGTGGCGGCCACGATGCGCAAATCCACCGTGATGCTGCGGCTACCCCCGAGCCGAGTGATGCAGCGCTCTTGCAGCACGCGCAGCAAGCGCGTCTGAAGGTGTAGGGGCATTTCTCCGATTTCATCGAGGAAAACCGTGCCGCCCTGGGCGCGCTCGAACACGCCCTGGTGGTCGCGTACCGCGCCGCTGAAGGCGCCCTTTTCGTGACCGAAGAGCATGTCTTCGATCAGCTGCTCCGGCAAGGCGCCGCAGTTCAAGCTGACAAAGGGCCCACCCGCACGCGGCGAGGCTTCGTGCAGCACACGGGCCAGCACTTCCTTGCCGGCCCCGGTCGGCCCAATGAGCAAGGCGCTGACTTCGGTCTGCGCCACCTTCTGCGCCAGGGCCAGCAGCTGCTGGCTGGCGGGGTCCACAAACACCACGCTCCGCGGTCGGGCAGGCGCTGCAGCGCAGACCAAGGCAGTGCCCACCGGCTCCCAGGCTTCGGGGCTCCAGTCCTGCGTTGAAATCACATGGTCGGCGCCCAGGCGCGTGGCCTGCGCAGCCAGGTCCACGCGGTGAGGCGGCACGCGGCACACCACCGGCAGGCGTCGACCGGGCATCTGCGCCAGGGTCAAACATTCCTGTAGCATGTCAACACCGTGCTCCACCCGGACCACGAGAACCTGCACATGCACCAGTGAGGTGATGAGCTGGCTGGGGTCTAGCAGGTGGCGGGCATCAAACCCCAGAGCGACAACGCGGGCCTGCTCGGCGGTATCGGCCGGACCGGTGGGGTCGATCCAGGCGACTCGTATGGGGGGTGTGCTCGCAGGCATAGTGGTGTCGGTTTAACGGTTGACCCACCACCGGCAAGCAACTGCCATGCCAACACGGCAAGTGATCGCCGAAAAGCGGCAAGTCCCTGTTTAAAAACGGATTTAGGCCAGCGGGTGGGCCGTGCCGTTTTTTTGACGATGGGTGACCCCCCGCCCAAGCGCGCGACCCTGCTGCCCCGCATCAGCATCGGGGCGGCCATGAAAAAGGCCGCTGGTCAGCGGCCTTATCGAAGATGAATAGCGAAGCTTGAGTAGCTGTTCAGCCCGTGGCTCGCCGGCGTTCACTCAAGGCAACCACCGTGGAGTCTGCCGCTTCGGACCTCGGGGACCCAACAGCCTCTACTGCCCTTGGGTGCATCTGCCTTACGCGCTCCCAAGCTCGCGCTCGATCCGGCGCGTGCACGCGCAGATGCAGCGGCGGACCTGCTGAGTAACCCAAACGGATGTTGAATTCAAAAGCTTCGTAGGTCGATGCCATCGGGCACTCCACCAGTTGCGCAAACACGCGCCAAGTGGTCGAAAGTATCACAAGGCGAAATGCCTGCCAAGAGGCAACGTGCCCCGGAACACCCGGGGTTTCCCTGCAATTCGCGGTACCGCGCCGGGATGGACACCCGTTGGAACGAACGGCGCGCCCAAAGGCGCGTCTTTACCGGGTAACTGGCGCAGCGGACTTGAACCCGTTCAAGGCGGTGTGACAGCCCCGCTGTAGGTGCAACGGCGCTCAGTTAACGGCCATGGGTTTGGGCCGAAGCTTGGGCGCCACCATGGGCGGCGCCAGCGGGTCATCACGGCAAGAAATGTGTTCGGTGACGATTCAACGCGGCAAAACGCGCGTGGCCAGCGGCTTGACCACGTAGTCGGGCAAGAAGCGGCACTCGCTCACATGGGCCGGCCGCAGCTGCCGGCAGCGCTCAGCAATGCTGGAGGGGGTGGGTTTATGGCCCTTCTCTACCCAGTTCAACAGCGCATCGAACAAGGGCGGGTAATGGGCATCGCCCCAATAGCTGTGATCGTTAGAGTCGACAAACGTCATCACCAGGCGGGCGCCGTTGCCGGCCCCCACCATGCGCTGGCGCAGGGTGTCGCCGCCCTCCACAAACACAGTGGGGTCGCCTATGCCGTGGGCGTTGATCACCGGCACGGCGAAGCGCCCTTGGTGGTCCACATCGGCCGCAAAGCGGGCGGCTGCCTGCGGATTGGCCTTGAAGCGGGGTACGGCGGCGTTCAGGGCCACATCGTCGCTGGAGCCCACATAACGAACACCTTCGTTACCAAAGGGGCTTACACCACCGTTTTTGGCCACCACATCGCGCAGCGTAAAGGTGCCCCAGTTCAAATGCCCGATGACCGAGTTTTCGGGCATCTTGAGCACTTCGACGATGGTCTTCAGCTTCTGCGCCTGGACAGGCGTGCGCTGTGCGGCCGGCTTGCGTACGCCCAGGCATTCATCCGCACGATTCGCGAGCTCGGCATTGGTCAGCTTGCTGTCTGCGGGCAGGCCGATGTCCAGCGGGTACTGGGGCTCATCGGGCCGCGGGTGGTTGCCGCACAGGTGCTGGTAGATGGCGCGCAAGTCCAGGCGGAAGTCATAGGTGGCCGGGCCGGCCACGACACCGCTGGTGAGCAGGATGCCCTCCCAGGATGTGGGAAAGAGCTCGGCCGCCCGTGTGGCCACCATGGCACCCCACGACTGCCCGTGCAGGAGCGTGCGGCGCGGCTTGGCCACATGGTCGACAAAGATGCGCCTCACCCTTTCGGTGTCTTCAGCGGCCGTGGTCACGGCAAACCCGCCTTGGCGGAAGACCGAAGCCGCCCAAGCATGGCCTTCGCTGACCGTGATGGCCCAACGCTTGATATCTTCGTCAGCGCGGGTGGGGCTGGGTGGGCCCAGGGTGGGGCCACCGTGGGCATGCACCACCAGCACGCCGCTCCATTTCTGCGGCATGACAATGAGGTAGTGCGACTTGGCGGAATCTTGCCCACGCAGGCAGCGCGCCCCAGCGGGCACGCCAGCGGGGCAAGCCTGGGCTTGCGGTGGTGCTTCGGGCGGCGGAGGGGGGACGCTGGCACAGCCGGCAAGAGCAAGAGCAGCCAGGGCTGCCAGGGACGACACGAGGCGGAACGGATGTAGGCGCGTGGGTTGTGATCGCATGTTCGGCAAAGGGTGAAGAGGCGGGCGACAGACCTGGACTTGAACGCCACGAAGGCTAGCTTGTCCATAGGTAACCGCACGAAGCCACCGAAGCCAGCGCCGGCGCCGACTTACCCCGGTTCGTCAAGGACGAGTTTGACAACTTCCTCGAACAAAGAATGTTGGCACAATGCATCCTGCGACTGCACTGCGGCGGTTGCGGCCACGATAGACTGAGGGGCTTCAGCGGCAAGGGCTGCTGCGTGCTGGTCGAGGATATGGGGCAGACCAAGCTGGCCGAACCCGATGCCAACGGCGGGCAATTGCGCACGCTGCAGCCACTACAGGCGGTTTGTGGCCCAGACCCTCGGTCAATCCGAGCATCAGCCCGATCACCTGTGTTGCCCTCGCTCTTGCTGGGACTGCGTGACTTGGTATTCGGCAGGACAGTCAGAGCGTCTGCGGCCTGCCTGAGCGGAGGTTTACTTGTTCAAGGGAGAAGGCATGAACTTTGGCTTTCTGGTCTCAAAGGCGTCCGACAACGTGACGCGCCCTTCGGTACGGGTTCTGTGGGTAGCGGCCTTGGTTTGCTCCACTGCAGCGCAGGCCTCAGACGGCTCATGCATCAGCGCGGGACGGCTTGACAGCGACGGGCGCTGGGCGCCGCAGTTCCAGGCGGTGCGCTTGCTTGACGAGGCGGGCCGCACACTTGCCACGCGCAGCAAGACCGATCTGTCGCAGGTTCGAGGTGTGGAGCTGAGCGAACCCGC
>VGHB01000035.1 GCA_016868355.1 Betaproteobacteria bacterium
GTTCAAAGAATGAGTTACCACCGCTACCCCAACCCTTCATCTTGAGCATCAGGTAGGTCTCGGGATCACCTCCAATCATGGCCTCTGGAATAGGGGCAGCCTGAATAAGATGAAACCAATGGTAGTAGGCATTGGCAAACTCGAAATTCGTGGCCGCATACATATCGAGTGTCGGTGCGATATCGAGCAGACAGAGCCTGCGCACCCGGCTAGAGTGATCGAGAGCGAGTCGATGTGCGACACGGCCTCCTCGATCGTGACCACAGAGAAAGAAGTCGCCTACCCCGAGGCTGTCGAGAAGATCAATAATTTCCCGTGCCATAGCGCGCTTGCTGTAGTTGGCATGATCGTGTGTTCCCAACTCCTGGGAGGACTCACCATAGCCCCGCAAATCGGGCATTACCAGTCGGAACTGCGTGCGCAGGCGCTGGGCAACCCGATGCCAGAGCACATGTGTCTGCGGAAAACCATGCAGCAGAACGAGGACAGGTAAGTGATTGAGCCTTCTCCAATCGGCCTCGGTCGTCACTCGAAAACGCACGGGGCACGCGCCTATGTCCCGACGATGCAGATCGAACCCATCGAACCAACCCATCGACAATTCCCCCTTAGAGTTACTGAGGCTCCACCTCAGCATCTACGAGTCGCCGCTCCAGCCAGTCATCGACCGCTTTCATCCTGTCCATATCTCCTGAAGCGCCCCGGGTATCGCAGAGGCCGGTTGGATTAAGTTGTCATCCTTCGTGGGCGGCCTGCCCAGCGAGTTGGTGGACAGCCCAAGTATCCCGTGAATCGGATGAGGTGGATCGTGCAGCGTCGGTATCGGCGGCTAGGGTTATCCAACTGACCCGCCCCCTGGCGGTACGCAACTGAAGCAGCAGGAATCCAGAAAATTGGGGTGAGATCAACGGCGGGTACAACCGGATCATTCTGCGGGTAGGAGAGGTTCTCGACTAGGTGATCCTGTCGATGTGGCAGAAGCGTCGACACCGATGAAATAAACGGTATAAACAGGTGTCCGGCGAAAACGACCCTACGCTGCTTAGTCACATCTCCTATGCCATACAAGATGGTCGGCAAATGCAAGGTGTATTCGTACCTCACCCTAGGCGAGGAGCGAGCGTTTTGGCATGAGCAACGCGATGAGCCGGGCTTGGCGGTAAGTGCTCAGAGCGTGAAAGCGGTAAAGGAAGGTAAGAAGGTGACCATTCGCGTTCGAACGGCCTCGAAGAAGCTTCCGCACAACCCGGGCTGAGACTACCCTCACCGGCAAACTCAACCTATCGAAGCGCGTCTCGCCTAGGTAACTGCGAAGTCAAGTTAACCGCCTTGAGGGCCGACTGCGCTGGCTCGCGAGGTGAGTCGCCGCTGACCGGCAGTTCGTGCTGCCCATAAGAGACCCAGCCAGTGAAGGTACCGTCGTTTTCCTGGCTACAGAACCCCACTGCACAGTCCAGCGCTTTGTCCCAAACGACGATGTCGTAGTCCTCGTCGACCTTGCGATGCGTGTTGTCGATAACGAGCATCCGACTGCTGCGGTGCAGCGGCCCCTCAACTGATGGACTCAGGTCACATGCCGCACTTGCTGGGACTGGACACGCCATGTACGCCTTCAGAATTTTCACTAGCTAAATGAAGTAGGCAGACACTTGGCGTTGGTTGCAAGACATTACAGAAGAACTTGCGGGCGACTATGATGTCGCTTTAACTGATGCCTACTCTGCGTTCCCCGAGAAAGATTCTTATGACTACACCGATTCGACGATTGACCCCCGAGGAAAGAAAGGCGATCTTCGACGCGCCGCTCGTGCTCTTCGGAGCGAAGCAACCGACCTCCTTGCCGAATAAGTCGTCATCCCAGCCGAAACAAAGTCCGAAGAAGTAACGGCACCCAAGTACAGCATCTCTGGCAAACGGATCACCGACACGCCAGAGTTACGGGAGGCTGCCAAGCAGTCTGCCATCGTAGATGAACAGGGGAACCTGATCCCCATTTACCACGGCACTGCTGCCCTTATTCGTGTTTTCCGGCCCAAGCAAGCGGGCACCACCTAAGGGCTTTTCGGTCGAGGTGGTCCTCCAGGGATCGGTTTGACCGGGCAAGGCGTTATGGCTAAACTGAATTCACATTGTCTGGGAACCCCGGATGCCTTGAGCCTCCATACCTCATTCCCGAACACATCCTCGCCCCCTGGGATGCCCATCAAAGCAGGGGGCTTTTTCTTTATTCAACGCCTTCGCCAGCACAGTGGGCGGCTTCGCACGCTGACCTGGTAGGCGATAGGACACCGAGACTGGACGGCCGCCTGAGGGCCAGCACCGAGTTCTGGCGGAGGCTGTGAGATTCGAACTCACGGACGGTTGCCCGTCGGCAGTTTTCAAGACTGCTGGGTTAAACCACTCCCCCAAGCCTCCCACACAAGCGAGTGTAGCGGCCTGGGCTGGGCGTCACGTGCCGGCCTGTTGGGCTGCAGGGCAGGGCACTTGGCGCACTTCGCGCCGGCCGCCGTCTACCCGCACGCCAGTCAGCGCGCCGCCCCACACGCAGCCGGTGTCCAGGGCCAGCAGATGCGGCTGGTTGATCAGGCCCAGGGTGCTCCAGTGCCCGAAGGCCACGGGGGTGTGGCGGGTGCGCCGCTGGGGCAGTTCAAACCAGGGCTGCAAGCCGGGTGGGGCCTGGCCGGGGCCTTCCTTGACCTGAAAGTCTTGCGCCCCATCGGGCCCGCACCAACGCAGGCGCGTCAGGGCATTGATGATGAAGCGCCAGCGCTCGGGGCCCTGCAAGGCTTCGTTCCACACGGCCGGTTCATTGCCGTACATCAGCGGCAGAAAGTCGGCCAGGGCCGGGCCTTGCAGCAGGGCTTGAACCTCGGCCGCATGGTGCAGGGTTTGGTCGGCGTCCCACTGCGGCGGCACCCCGGCATGCACACACAGCCAGCCCTCGGCCTGCAGCGCCAGGGGGCGCTGGCGCAGCCAATTCAACAGTTCGTGGCGGTCGGGGGCTTGCAGCACATCGGCCAGTGTGTCGCTACGGTGGGGGCGCCGCACGCCGTGGGCTGCGGCCAGAAGGTGCAGGTCGTGGTTGCCCAACAAGGACTGCGCGCTGCTGCCCAGGCCCATGATGCGGCGCAGGGTGGCCGCGCTGCTGGGGCCGCGGTTGACCAGGTCGCCCAACACCGTCAGCCGGTGGCGCGAAGGGGAAAAATCCCACTGCGCCAGCAAACGGTCAAAAGCCTCCAGGCAGCCTTGCAGGTCGCCAATTAACAGGTGCATCGCCTGATTCTGCTACGCTTTATCGCGTTTGCATTTCCGAGTGCCTGCGCCTGAACCGCCTGGGTTGGGGCAAGGGCAAACCCATGGACCTTGTCCTGCTGCTTGGGCTGATTCTGCTCAACGCTGTATTTGCGATGTCTGAAATGGCCCTGTCGGCCAGCCGCAAGGCGCGCCTGCAGGTGCTGGTGGAGTCCGGCAACCCTGGGGCCGCTGCGGCCATGGAGCTGCACGACAAGCCCACCAAGTTCTTGTCGACGGTTCAAATTGGCATCACCTCCATTGGGGTGCTCAATGGCATCGTGGGCGAGGCGGCGTTCGCCGGCCCGCTGTCGCTCTGGCTGCAGCAGCACTTCCCGCTGTCGGCCACGGTGGCCGGCTGGACGGCCACCGGCCTGGTGGTGGTGTTGATCACCTTTGCCACCATCATCTTTGGCGAACTGGTGCCCAAGCGCATTGGGCAGCTGCACCCCGAAGCTGTGGCCGTGGTGATGGCGCGGCCCATGCAGGCCCTGTCGCGCGCCACCCGGCCCTTTGTGGCCCTGCTGACGCTGTGCACCGAAGGAACGCTGCGCCTGATGGGCCAGCACCGCAAGGCCGGCCCGGGCATGACCGAAGAAGAAATTACCGCCAGCTTGGAAGAGGGCTTGGAAAGCGGCGTGATCGAAGAGCAAGAGCACCAGATGGTGCGCAATGTGTTTCGCCTGGACGAACGCCCGGTGGGCTCGATGATGGTGCCGCGCAACGACGTGGTGTGGCTGGACATCAACGCGCCGATGGCCGAACAGCTGCGCATCATCGGCGAGCATGCGCACAGCCGCTACCCCGTATGCCGAGACGGCCTGCACGATGTGGTGGGCGTGGTGGCTTCTAGCGCTGCCCTGCCCGCCCTGGCGCGCGGCGAAGCCCTGGACATTGCCAAGCTGCTGCAGCCCGCGGTGTTTGTTCCTGAGACCCTGACCGGTATGGAGCTGTTGGAGCAGTTCCGGCTGTCCCGTGATGAGCTGGTCTTTGTGGTCGACGAGTACGGTGAAGTGCAGGGCGTCATCACCGTGCGCGACCTGCTGGAAGCCATTGCAGGAGAATTCACCCCGCCAAGCGACGACAATCCCTGGGCGGTTGAGCGCGGGGATGGTAGCTGGCTGCTCGATGGCCTGATCCCCGCCCCAGAGCTGAAGGATCGGCTGGATATCAAGGAGCTGCCCGATGAAGAACGCGGCCGCTACAACACCTTGGCCGGCATGATCATGTTGCTGTTGGGCCGTGTGCCGCGAACCGCCGACTCGGTCCAATGGTCGGGCTGGCAGTTCGAGGTGGTGGACTTGGACGGCAAGCGCATCGACAAGGTGCTGGCCACACCGCTGAAGACTCCTGGAGAAGCGATTCAATGAGCGCCCCTGAGCAAACCGCGGCATCTAGGCCGAAGGAAAACCTGTTCACCGAGCTGCAGGCCTTGGACCGCGGCACCCACCGCCAAATGTGCCTGGCGCGCTTGGTCCACAGCGACCACAGCGCGGCCCGCGGCATGAACTCGATGCTGGCCAACGCCGTGGAGTTCATAGACCTGGCGCGCGAGTACCCCGTGGTGTTTGTGCGCGCTGCAGACCCGGCGACCAACAACGGCAAGCTGGAGGTGTCGCCGGTGGCGGTGCTGGGGCTCAAGCGCGGCGAAAATCTGTACCTGAAGGAAGACGGCTCGTGGTCGGCTTCCTATGTGCCAGCCATGCTGCGCTCATATCCCTTTGCCCTGGTGCACACCGAAGACAACAACTACATCGTGTGCTTCGACAAGGCCTGGAGCGGGTTTTCCGAGCAGCAAGGCGAGCGCCTATTCGATGATGCGGGCGAGCCCACCGAATTCATGAAGGGCGTGCAGTCCTACTTGGAACAACTGGACGCCGAACTGCAGCGTACCCGGGGCTTTTGCCAACGCTTGGTGGAGCTCGACCTGCTGCAAGACATGCGCTTTGATGCGCAAATGGAAGACGGACAGACCCTGGTGGTCGACGGCTTCTTGGCGGTCAACGAACAGAAGCTGGCCGAGCTGCCTGAAGCCACCGTGGTGGAACTGCACCGCGCGGGCATTCTGGCCCTGCTGTACGCGCACATCGGCTCGATGGCGGTGATGCGGCGCTTGGTGGAGCGCCGTCTGGCACTGAAGCTGCCGGTGTGATGGATGTGGGTGGGGCTTGAGCGCATGAGCAACGCCTTTTCCCACATGCTGGCCCATCCACAGGCCGCAGCCTTGTTGGCGCCGCCCGCGGTGATGCGGGCCATGTTGCAGCTGGAGCGCACGCTGGTGCAGGCCCAGGCCGAACAGGGTTTGGTGCTGCCTGAACAGGCACGGGCGGTGGCC
>VGHB01000036.1 GCA_016868355.1 Betaproteobacteria bacterium
GAACTACAGCGCCGGGGAGCTAAAGGTCATCGCGGCCATCCTTGAGCGGCCGGTAATCGAGAAGATGCTGAGCCACCTGGGGCTGGGCTGGCAGCCGCTGCCTGGGGGCCGAGCGCGCGTGGCGTGGCAAGACTCAAGCCACCTGAGCCGCGCCGGCCGTCACAAACACCTCGCCCCAGGCCGCGCTGCCAACCAACGGTGTAAACGCCAGTTCCAGACCCTCCAGCGCGGCATCTATCGTCCGCCCATACGTCAGTCGGGCTTCCCACATTCCCCCACTGGCCGTTTGAAATCCCTATGCGCCTCGGCGGATTCGAGTGCCCACCGGGGCCCGACCTAGGGTGATCACCTAGGGGGCGTGCGAGACCCTCTGTTGCATGATGGGCCAACTCGAGAAAGGGGTCCCCATGCGCCTAGCGTCCTTGCTGGCCTGTGCGTTGGCCTTGCTGGGTGCGGCTTCGTCGTTATCCAGTGCATATGCTCAGGCCTATCCGGCACAAGCGATCCGCGTCATTGTGCCGTGGCCGGCCGGGGGTCTGGTCGATATAGCAGCCCGTCAACTGGGCAACCGGATGCAGACGGCCCTGGGACAGCCGGTGGTGATCGAGAACCGCGCGGGTGCGGGCGGCAATCTGGGGGCTGATCTGGTCGCCAAGTCGGCGGCCAATGGCTACACCCTGGTCTTCACCACGAGCGCCCTGACCATCAATATCGCGCTGCAGCCCAAGCTGCCGTTTAACTTCAGCCGCGATTTCGAGCCACTGGCGCTGGTGGCGACGTCTCCCAACGTGCTGGTGGTCGGACCCGCCATCATGCCGGGCTCGGTCAAGGAGTTGATCGAGACTGCCCGCGCCCGGCCCGGTCGGCTGACCTATGCCTCGGCCGGCGTGGGCTCGCCTGCCCACCTCACGGGCGAGCTGTTTAAGTCGACGCAGAAGCTGTTCGTCGTACACGTGCCCTACACCGGCGCTCCCGCCGCCCTTAACGATCAGCTCGCGGGGCGTGTGGATTTCCAGTTTGCCAACGCTGCTGTGGCCCTCCCTCAGATTCGGGCTGGGCGCGTGAAGGCGCTGGCGGTCACCAGCGGCAAACGCTTCGATGCCTTGCCGAACGTCCCCACGATGACGGAAGCGGGCGTGCCCGACTTCGATGTCGACCAGTGGCTGGGCCTGCTCGCGCCGCGCGGCCTGCCGCGGCCGGTGGCCGAACGCCTGGTGGCCGAGGTGCACAAGGTATTGGCGATGGATGACTTTCGTGCAGCCCTCGCGCAAAGCGGTATGGCTGCCGCGGCGCCCGGGTCGATTACCGCCTTCGACAAGATGCTGCAGGACGACGTGGTCCGCTGGACCGCTGTGGTCAAGGCCCAAGGCATCAAACCCGACTGAAGGGGCCCGCCGCCGTGACCGCTGCCGCAGCCCGCGCGCCCAATATTCTGTTTGTCATGGTCGACCAGTTGGCCGCGCCTGCGCTGCCGGCTTATGGCCACTCGGTTGTCCAGACCCCGCACACCGACCAATTGGCGGGTCGCTCGGTAGTCTTTGACAGCGCCTACTGCAACTTCCCGATCTGCGCGCCCTCGCGGGCATCCCTGCTCACCGGACGCTTGCCGCACGCCATAGAGGCCTGGGATAACGCCAGCGAATTTCCGGCTGCTGTGCCAACGATGGCGCATTACCTGCGACACGCCGGCTACCGCACCATCCTGTGCGGCAAGATGCATTTCATCGGACCCGACCAGCGCCATGGCTTCGAGGAGCGGCTTACCACCGACATCTATCCGGCCGACTTCGCCTGGACCCCCGACTGGACGCGTGGGCCGCAGCACCGGCCGACGGGCGTGAGCATGCGGCCTGTGCTCGAGGCAGGTCCCTGCGTGCGCAGCCTGCAGATCGACTACGACGACGAGGTCGAATACAAGGCCATGCAACGGCTGCATGATCTCGCGCGTGCGCCTGAGCAGCGGCCTTTCTTCATCACGGTGTCGTTCACGCACCCACATCCGCCGTTTGTCTCGCCGCAGCGCTTCTGGGACCTGTATCGCGACGAGGACATTGACGCGCCGCGCGTGCCCCCAATCGACTATGCGCAGCAGGATGAACACAGTCGCTGGCTGCATGTGGCCCACGCGCAAAACCTCTACACCGTTACTGAAGCCGACGTACGCCGGGCGCGCCGAGCCTATTACGGCATGGTCAGCTACGTCGACGAGAAGGTCGGACATGTGCTGCAGGTACTGGAAGAAACCGGTCTCGCCCAGGACACGCTTGTAGTACTGACTAGCGACCACGGCGAGATGCTCGGCGAGCGCGGTATGTGGTTCAAGCAGTGTTTCTTCGAATGGTCAGCGCGGGTGCCGCTGATGATCTCGATGCCTGATCGGTTCAAGCCAGCGCGCGTCGGCGCGCATGTCTCGCTAGTGGACCTGCTGCCGACCTTCATGGACATCGCCCGCCCAGGCGAGACCTTCGAGCCAGTCGATCCGATCGATGGAAGCAGCCTGCTGCCGCTGTTGGAACAGCGTGATGACGGCGCTGAGCGCACCGTGATCTCCGAGTACAGCTCGGAGGGCGTGCAGGCCGCGTCGCGGATGGTGCGCGAGGGGCGCTGGAAATACATCTACACCTACGGTCTGCAGCCGCTGTTATTCGATCTGGTCGACGACCCAGACGAACGAGTGAACCGCGCAGGACAGGCCGACATAGCGCAACTGCAGGCGCGTCTGCATGAACGGCTGGTGCACGGCTGGGATCCGCCGCAGATCCACGCTCAGATTCTGGCCAGCCAGCGACGGCGCCTATTTCTGGATGCGGTGCATGGCAGCTCCAAGATGTATTCGAATTGGGCGTATCAGCCTTTTGTCGACGAAACCCAACGCTTCATCCGCGGCTCCGGCGCCGCAGGGCCGACCAACGCGAAGTCTAAGGCGCGCTTTCCCTATGTCGAGCCGGTCAAGCCAGACCGGGATGGTCCCGTTTGATGGACATGTTGATTGGCGGGGGCGGTGAGATTCGAGCTCACGAACGATTTCCCGTTGCCGGTTTTCAAGACCGGCGCAATCGACCACTCTGCCACACCTGTGCAGCTGGCTGAACCGTAGGCTGCCCGAAGGCGCCCTGGGTTGCCCGCAGTGTCTCCTTGCTCTCTAGCAGCTCGGCGTGTAGGGGTTTCAAACGGCCTTTAGGGGCCTGTGGGAGGCCCGACTGACGCATAGGTGGCCTAAAGATGCCGCACTAGAGGGTCTGGAACTGGCGTTTGCACCGTTGTCTTGTTGAGATTTGGCCGGCTCTTTCGCTTCAATGGGGGCTTGCTGCGTTTGAACGTCAAGGTTGAACCTGAGTTCATCGGCACTGAGTCGACATGCGGCACAGCGCAATCATGGCTGCCGTTGGCAGCGCAGCCTGGGCCGAGGTGTTTGTTACGGCCGGCGCGGCTCAGGTGGCTTCAGTCTTGCTACGCGTTGCGCGCTCGGCCCCTTGGCGGCGGCTGCGGGTCTAGTCCCAGGTGGCTCAGAATCCTCTCGAGTACCGGCCGCTCAAGGATGGCCGCGATGATCTTCATCTCCCAGCCACCGCAGTTCGGGCAGTGCTGCATGGCGATGTTAAAGACCCGCTTGAGCAGTCGCGTCCAGCTGCAGCGCTTGCGCGCTGACGTCGAAGGTGGCGTGTACCGAACCGGACATCCATGGCTTTGGGGCTGAGTTGGGAGGCGAAGGAATAGCTATGGGCCCTGGCAGCGGGGCTCTAAGCGCGGCGGCTGCGGCGATGGCGAGCAGATGCTGCCCGGCTCGACACCTTTGACGCCTTTGCGCATCGCGCCACATGGGTCCTGCCCCGTGACGACGAGTTGGAATTGGCCACTGATGAGCCAGGCTGCGGCGATGCGCAGGCGCAGGCCGCGCGTGCCCTGGCTATGGTGAACTTTGCCAACCGGGTGCTGCCTGATCCGGTATGGGTTGATCAGTTTGTGCAGCAACTGGCCTTGGGCCCCGCGCCGGTGCATAAACTGTTGAGTCGGACAGCCGCCGAGCATCATGCCGCGTTGTGAAGGGGTTGGTGTGGATGCTCAAAACGGGGCTGCTAAGGCACGCCAAAAGTCAAGGCCGCCCAGTACCTCAGATCAAGGCCGGATAATTGCTGCATGAGCGAATCACTGACTTTCCTTCATGTGGGCTGTGGGCCCAAGCGCAAGCAACAAACCACCTGTACTTTTAGCGGGTGGAATGAGATTCGCCTGGACATTGACCCTGCTGTTGAACCCGATGTCACTGGAACCATGACCGATATGAGTGCTGTAGCGTCGGGCTCGGTGCAGGCCGTGTTCTCGTCTCACAATATTGAGCATCTGTACCCGCACGAGGTTCCAACGGCACAGGGCGAGTTTCTGCGCGTGCTGGATGACCAGGGCTTTGCGGTGATCACCTGCCCCGACCTGCAGTCGGTGTGCGCGCTGGTCGCTGAAAATAAGCTGACCGAGCCTGCCTACACGGCGCCGGCAGGGCCCATAGCTCCGCTGGACATTCTGTACGGCCACAGGCCGCCTATGGCCCGAGGCAATCTGTATATGGCGCACCGCTGTGGCTTTACCGAAAAGGTGCTGCGGGGTACCT
>VGHB01000037.1 GCA_016868355.1 Betaproteobacteria bacterium
TCGATGAAGAAATGCCACCGTGAGACCCCGACACAACGATTCCACTCGACATTGCTGGTGTAATCTCTGTTATTGAATCGATGAGATAAAGATTTCGAGGATTAGTCACGTTCTTCCTTATTCGAATCACAATTACATCCTGTTCGGTCACTGCCTACCGCATCCCTATTATTCCAAAAACACATGAGTAGTCGCCGCCGATTCATTCTGGGTAGCCTGGCCGTTGGTGCCGCGCTGGTTGTGGGCTGGGGCGTTTTGCCGGCGCGGCAGCGTCTACAAGGTAGCCGGCCCTTGCCGTTTGAGCCCGGGCAGAGTGTCTTTAGCGGCTGGTTGAAGATCGCTGCCGATGGCAGCGTTATAGTGCAGACGCCGAAGTCAGAGATGGGCCAGGGCGTGCACACCGCACTTGCCATGGTGCTGGCTGATGAACTGGATGCCGACTGGGCCACAGTGCGCGTGGAGCACCCGCCACTTGACGCGATCTATAACAACCAGGCCATGATGATCGACGGGCTGCCCTTTCACCCAGACAGCATGGGCATGGTGAAGCAGCTTTCGGCATGGCTTACGGCTAAGTCGATGCGTGAGTTCGGGCTTCAAGTAACAGGCGGCTCCTCCAGCCTGAAGGATCTCTGGCTGCCGATGCGCGAGGCCGGCGCGTCTGCCCGCGCCATGTTGTTGGCAGCCGCTGCTGCGCAGTGGGGTGTGAAGCCCGAGGATTGTACGGTGAGGGCAGGCGTTGTGGGCCACCCTTCGGGCAAGACTGCCACCTTTGGTGCGCTGGCCACCGCTGCCGCGCAGATGCCACTGCCTGAGACGGTGGTGCTTAAAAATCCGGGTCAGTTCAGCCTAGTGGGCAAGCCCATGCGCCGAATCGAGGCGGCGACGAAGGGCAATGGTCGCGCCGTCTTTGGTCTTGACCTGCAGCTTCCCAATATGCTGTTCGCCTCTGTCAGGATGTGCCCAACGCTGGGCGGAAAGGTTGAGGCGTTTGATGCGGGTGGCGCACAGGCGCTCTCTGGGGTGAAGAAGGTGTTGCAGGTGGCCGGACACCACGGGGGTGCCGCCGGGGTGGCGGTGATTGCTGATTCCCCTTGGCTTGCTCTGAAGGCCTTGGCCGAGGTGAAGGTACGCTGGAACGAGACTGCGGGGGCAGCATCGTTGAGCAGCCCTGCTGCGTTGGATAGCTTGGCCTCGGTGCTGGACAACGATGAGGGCTTGGCCTACTTCACGCAGGGAGCGGTAGATGATGCCTTTCGCACTGCGGCCCGAACCGTGCGGGCTGAGTATCGCGCCCCATGGTTGGCCCATATGCCCCTAGAACCCAGCAACTGCACGGTGCAATTCGACGAGGATAAAGCCACCGTGTGGGTGCCTACCCAGGTGCCGGGCCTCGCGCGCCGCGCCGCTGCATTGGTCTTGGGCCTACCCAGCGAGGCGGTAACGGTGAACGTGCAGTTCCTGGGAGGGAGTTTCGGGCGTCGGCTAGAAGTGGACTTTGTTGGCCAGGCCGCCGAGATTGCTCGGGCCATGCCCGGCGTGCCAGTGCAGACCTTTTGGAGCCGAGCTGAGGATACCCAGCATGATTTCTATCGCCCGGCCTGCGTCTCCCGCTGGGAGGCGGCGGTGGACGGGCAGGGCCGCCTTACCGGCGTGCGCAGTGTATCGGCGGGCCAGGCCATCGTGCCTGAAGTCTTGTCTCGGCTATTCGGCGTTTACGGTGGGCCGCTGGATAAAACGGCCTCGGAGGGGGCCTTTGACCAGCCTTATGAATGGCCGGCAGCACGCATCGCACATGCCAATGTCGCGCTTCCCATACCTGTGGGCTTTTGGCGCAGTGTGGGTCACTCCCACCATGCCTTTTTCAAAGAGAGTTTCGTAGACGAATGCGCGGCGGCGCTGGGTCAGGATGCTGTGGCCTTTCGCCTCGGGCTGCTGAAAAATCACCCGCGCCATGTCGCGGTGCTGAGGCTGGCAGCAGAAAGAGCCGGCTGGGGCACGCCCCTGGCGCCTGCCCCTGACGGTGTGAAGAAGGCCCGTGGCGTGGCCCTGCACCAGAGCTTTGGCAGCATCGTTGCGCAGGTGGTGGAGGCCTCGGTTGCGGCAGACAAGACCATCCGCGTGCACCGCGTTGTGGCAGCGGTGGACTGCGGCACTCCGGTCAACCCGAACCATATTGCGCAGCAGATGGAAAGTGCAGTGGTCTATGGCCTGAGCGCAGCGCTCTATGGCGAGATTACGCTGGAAAAGGGTCGCGTGCAGCAGAGTAACTTTCACGACTATGGCCTGTTACGTATAGATTCCTGCCCGGAGATCGAGACCCACATCATCCCCAGCGTCAGTCACCCCGAAGGCATGGGTGAACCCGGCTTGCCGCCTATTGCGCCCGCCTTGGCCTCGGCATTGTTTGCGCTCACTGGCCAGAGACTGCGCGCGCTGCCCCTTCAACTAGCTTAAGGAAACCGTGATGACCCGGATCACTGTTAACGGCAAGTCTGTTGCGCTAGAGGCCGAACCCGATACGCCGCTGCTCTGGCTGTTGCGCCACGAGTTAAAGCTTACTGGTACTAAGTATGGCTGCGGCATGGCGCTATGTGGGGCGTGTACCGTGTATCTGGATGGCCAGCCGGTGCGAAGCTGTATGACTCCGCTCTCCAGCGCCGCAGGAAAGACCGTGACCACCATCGAGGGCCTTGATGGCCCTGTGGCCCGGGCCGTGCAGGCGGCATGGGTGAACCTTGATGTGGTGCAGTGTGGCTACTGCCAGAGTGGCCAGATCATGGCAGCCGTGGCACTGCTCTCCAAGAACCGCAAGCCCAGCAATGCAGACATCGATTCCGCTATGAGCGGCAACCTGTGCCCCTGCGGTACCTATCCACGTATTCGCGCCGCCATTCATGAAGCTGCGCGGGAGCTATCCGCCTGACTGAAATACCAATACCCACTGGTGCAGGGTTGCTCAGTGTTCGGCAAGCGCGACTGATTTCACCTGTGCCCAGACCTTGGTACCGACTGCAATCTGCAGCCCGGCGGCAGCCCTTCGGGTGATTCGCGCCAATAGCGTGTGTTGCTCGTGACGAATGCGCACTAAGCAGCTTGCGGGATGAAAATCATCATGAATCGACTCGATAACGCCAGGCAATATGTTCTGTATGGAGCT
>VGHB01000038.1 GCA_016868355.1 Betaproteobacteria bacterium
CCAGCCCGCCCACTCCCGCGCACGCGACTCCCACTGCACGAGCCGTGCGCCCGCCGCAGAGGCTCCCCAACCCTGCACCACCCGTACCCGTACCTGCAGCATCATGGGCGCACGCGGCTCAGGGGCCGACCACAGCGCCTCTTCATACCGGTTACGCGCCGGCGTCAACTGCAGCATGTCTAGCGCGGAGCCCTCGGCCTGGGCGCGGGCGCGCAAGGAGGACCCTACCAAATGCGCCGCCTGCGCCGCAAGGGCCCCAAACTGAGGATCAGACGAGGGCATCACCTCCACCCGTAAGCCCAAAGGATGGCGCCACGATTCATCGGCTGCGGGGTCGCGGCAAACGGGCTGTGTGGCTAGGCGATCGGCCTTGCTGGCCGCTGCCACATCCACCACGGCCGTGGGCGATTCGTTACCCATGTACTCGACCACCCGCACGCCGCGTACCTGCATGTCGGTCCGGAACTGACTGGCTTCCATCAATTCGCCGCGCTCATTGATCCAAGACGTGGCGCTCACCCGCGTGTTGGATCCCATGGCCTTCTCAATCAAGGCGTTTCGAATGGCCTGCAGCTGCGTTTCTGCGCTCGAACGAGGCTGCTGCGCCCAGGTTGCGCCAACGCTGCAGCAGGCCACCAAGATGAGTAGAGCACGAAGCATGATGGGCTCTGAGCTTAACGCTTGCGCGATGCGACTTGGGTCAGATAGAGCGCGCGCAGATCGCGCACGATGGCACGGTCCAGCGACAGCGTGGTTTCATAGGTATCCTCGCCCACCGGGGTGATGCTGACCACGGAAGCCCCGTGGATAACACCCTCGACACGCGCACGGAAGGTGTCGCTGAGCACGGTCATATCGGCTACTGTGGTGGTGGCATCTAGGTACTGGCCATATACCTGTTCGGTCAGTGAACGATACGCATCGAGCTTGGAAGCACGAATAGCCATCAGACGTTGTTGTGCGGGATTGCGGTGATTTTGCACCGCAATGACGGCATAACCCGTGGCGGTAATCGTCTCGCGCTTTTCAACAATTGGCGAGATCAAACTGGCTGGGCCCTGAGCCCGGCCAGCCTCACCGGCGTCCAAGGTCTGCTCGGGTGCCAACACTTGCCACGGCGCCCGCAGCGTCACCAGTTGCCCGGGGCCTGCGCAAGCAGACAAGGTCAACGCCGCAGCCGCCCAGGCCGCTCCAGCGACGATTCGCCATCCCTTGCTCATTGCAATTCTCCTGTTGATGATTGGCCGCGCCGGCTGCACTGTGCAAGCCACCGCCTCTACGGGTGAATCGACTTCAACAGGCCAATCTTGAACCGCCCGCGTACCACCTTTGTCTCAAGTTTGTCCAAGACAGATGTGCTGCCCATCAGGGGAACCCCTTGTGTTGATTCCGTCCAGTCTTGGTTGACTTAAGACCGTTTGTGAGTAAATTCTTGATAGAGCGCTGTGAGCACCCCCAAACGTGTTGTCATCCCCCCCACAGTTGATCGGCAGCGGCCCCACCATGGGGGCCCTACGGCGCTTGATTGCCACGGTAGCGCGGTCGCAAGCCACCGTCTTGATCACCGGGGAAAGCGGCACTGGCAAGGAACTCATTGCTCGGGCCCTGCACGAGGCCTCCAACCGGCGCTTGGGCCGGTTTGTGACCATCAACTGCGGCGCGATCCCTCGCGAGTTGATCGAGAGCGAACTTTTTGGGCACCGCAAGGGGGCGTTCACCGGCGCGGTGGTCGACCGTGTTGGCCGCTTTGAGCAGGCCCACGGCGGCACCATTTTCCTGGACGAGATTGGCGACTTGGCGCTGGACATGCAGGTCAAGCTGTTGCGGGTGCTGCAGGAACGCGTGGTGGACCCGGTGGGCTCGATGCAATCCACCCCGATTGATGTCCGCGTGGTGGCGGCCACCCACCGCGACCTTGAGGCCGAGGTCTTGGCTGGGCGCTTTCGGGAAGACCTCTACTACCGCCTCAACGTAATGCCGCTGGCCTCGCCCGCGCTGCGCGACCGCTCGGAGGACGTCCCAGAGTTGCTCAGCCACCACGCCAGCCGACTAGCGCCGGACGGGTGCGCCCCCATCACCTTTGACCAAGGCACGCTAGATGCCCTTCAAGCGTACGTATGGCCCGGCAATGTGCGTGAACTGTCCAACTTGGTGGACCGGTTCACCACCCTGTTCAGCGGCCGCTGCGTGAGCCTGCGCGACATTCCCCTGCCCATGCTGCCCAGGGGCTTGCACGCGGCCCAGGAATGTCTGGCGCTGCAGGCGCATAGCACCCCGGTCGTCTACAACCTGATGAGCCCTGCGGCCGCCCAGGCTGGTGGCAAAGTTCTGCCGCACGATCCTGCCGATCGGATGGTCGATTCAGGCGACGCCGCGGGCTTGAACAGCGGCGTGGCCACCGATGTGGAGCAGTCCATTTTGATGGCCCAAGGCGGGCCCACCGTGGTACTGCCCCCGCAAGGCCTGTCGCTCAAGGACCACCTGGCCGAAACCGAGCGCAGCCTCCTGGAGCAGGCCCTGGCCCGCTCGGGCGGCAATGTGTCTCAGACGGCACGGCTCTTGCAAATTCAGCGCACCACGCTGATCGAAAAGCTGAACAAGTACGCCATGCGCGCAGCCTGACTGGGGGGTGCAGCAGGCGGTTGCCTGGCTGGCCACCAGCAGCCCTGATCGCCAGGTGGCTGTGGTCCCCAAGCCGCCGGGGGCCCCTAAACTCCCCTATGATGGCCTGATTCTTGCGTTCCACGGGGTGGCGGCGTCGATTTGCCGTCAAGTGGTCCTGCCCGGGTATAGCCCGTCAGCTCGGAGAATTTCATGTTTGCGATCATTGGCATCGTGGTTTTGATGGTGTGCGTGTTCGGTGGTTTCATTATCGCCGGCGGGAGCATGAAGCCCATCATCAAGGCCGCACCAATTGAGACCTTCATCATTGCAGGCGCCGGCGTGGGCGCCATGCTGATCGGCAACAGCGTG
>VGHB01000039.1 GCA_016868355.1 Betaproteobacteria bacterium
CCCGCGCGGTCACTGCAATAAAGTCACTGTCCCACGACCCCCAATCGCGCAGCATGGCAACCTTGGTGCGCAAGGTGGTGGTCAAAGGGCCCGGGGTCAGGAGAATGGCTTCGCGGTGCGCCGTGTTCATGGACTGCTCGCTCCTCATGTTTGAGTCAGTTTATTGTTCAATTGATGGGCTCTAGCGCCGGCGCCAGGCCTGCGTTTTGCGACCAGCCCACCCGCCCAGCAGCGCAAACAGCCCCGTGGCCGTGGCAGAAATGGCCGCGATAAGAACCGCCATCGCGGCAGCGGCGCCCATGTCTCCCGCCTCATCGAGATTGAGAATGGCGATGGAGGCCACCTTGGTCTCGGGCGAATACAGAAACACTACCGCCGAAATGGTGGTCATCGCATTGATAAAAAAATACCGCGCGATATCAATCAGGGCCGGGGTACAGATGGGGACGGTCACCCGCCAGAATGTTTTATAGAAGGGGACCTTGAGCGAAGCGCTCACCGCCTCAAACTCGGCATCGAGCGATTTGAGCGCAGTGACCGCCGTCAAGTGTCCGGTTGTGTAGAAATGAACGATGGTGCAAAGGGTTAGCAGGGTCATGGTGTGATACAGACCCTGCAGGGGGTTGCCCGGCTCGTTGAAGAAAAAGATGTAGCCCAGACCCAGGACCAGGCCGGGCACGGCCATGGGCACAATGGCCAGCATCTGCACTGGTCCGCGCAACAGGTCGAGGCCCCGGGTTTTCTCCAGCAGGTAGGCCGACACAAACACCAGCACCGTGCCAAGCACGGCTGTGCCGGCGGCCATCTTCAGGCTGTTGACGAAACCCTCCGCCACTGCGCCGTCAACCAGCCCCATGCGGTAGTGCTGTAGCGAAGGGGCCAGGTTGTAAGGCCAGAAACTGGCAAAGCTGGCAAAGACGGCCATGCCCAGCATGGCCAGCATGAGGGCCGAGACCAGCAGACAGTAGGCCAGCAGCAGGCGGTCACGCCAAAGCGCTGGCTTGGGCACCAAAGGGACAGCCCGGGCAGTGAGCATGGCCGTCTGCCGGCGGCTCACATACCGGTCCACCCCAAAACTGAACACCGCAGGCGCCAACAGCAGCAGTGCCACCACCGCCCCCTTGGCAAAGTCCTGCTGACCGATGACCAACTTGAAGACATCGGTGGCCATCATGTTGAAGTTACCGCCAATGACCTTCGGGATGCCGAAGTCGGTGATAACCAGCGTAAAGGTGACCAGAGCGGCCGAAATCAAGCCATATTTGGCACCCGGCAAGGTGATGGTAAAGAACTTGCGCAGGGCCCCGGTGCCCAGCGCATCAGCGGCTTCGTACAAGCGGGCGTCGGCCAGGCTCAGCGCGGTCACGAGAATCATCACCGCATGGGGAAAGACCGAAAAACATTGGGCGATCACCACCCCCACGGCACCGTAAATCTGCGAAACGCCCAGAGCCGTCAAAAATTCCTTGAGGACACCCTGGTTCCCGAACCAGTAGATCAAGGAAATGGCCGACAGCAAGGAAGGGGCCAGCAGCGGGATCAGGCTGACCGCGCGCAAGACGCCGGCGCCCGGTACGCAAGCGCGGACCAAGGCATAGGCAAACACAAAGGCCATCGGTATGACAATCACCGTGACCATGGCAGACACCCACAGGCTGTTCCACAAGCTGGCCAGCAAGGTGGGCGTGCGCGCATAGGCCAGGAAATTAGCCAGCCCGGCGTAACGCCCCTGATCGTCCTGCAGGGCCTGTACCAAAATGGCCAATAAAGGCGCGGCCAGAAACGCCAGCAGCACCAAAAGCACCAGCACCAGAAAGGCACGACCGAGCCAATCGCTCCAGTGCGCTTTCTGTCTGACCGTGCTCAAGACCAGCTGAGTCATGACGGGCCGTGCTTAAAAGATCTTGATGCGCTCGGGCATCAGACTCAAGGGCAGATCCGAGCCTTCGCTGAGGCCCTGCTCGGCCAAAAAGTTCAGGGAAAGATAGACCACCAGCGGACGCGAACTGAGCTGCGGTGCCTGCACATGCACATGACAAAACGCACCCAGGAATTCGATTTTCTCGATATGGCCTTGAATCAGCGCCGCCCGGCTGTCGTCGCCTGACCGGGCCCGAATGTCTTCAGGACGCAAATAGACCTTGACCGCTCCCTCACGGTCCCGCGCCGGCGGAACCTCGCCCGTGCCAACGGACCACTGACCGACATGCAGCCGAGCTCCCTCGATGCGGCCAGGCAGTACATTGACCTTGCCAACAAAATCAGCCACGAAAGCGCTAGCCGGTTCGCGGTAAATCTCGGTGGGCGAGCCCACCTGCTCGATCACGCCATGGTTCATGACCACGATCCGGTCGGCCACACTCAGGGCTTCTTCCTGATCGTGCGTCACCATCACGGTCGTGACCCCAAGCTGCTTTTGCAGCGAGCGAATTTCCTGCCGCAATCGCACACGCTCAAGCGCATCCAGCGCCGACAGTGGCTCATCGAGCAAGAGCAGGCCCGGCTGCATCGCCAGCGCCCGCGCCAACGCGATTCGCTGCTGCTGCCCACCGGAGAGTTGGCTGGGGAACTTGGCAGCGCTGCCGGGCAGCCCCACCAGGGCCAACAACTCTTCCACCCTTCGGTCGATCTGCGCCTTGGGCAGCCTGCGATTGACCAGCCCATAGCCGACATTGTCCGCCACGCTCAGATTGGGAAACAGGGCATAACTCTGGAAGACGATGCCGTAATCGCGCTCAGCCGGCGGCAAGCGGGAAATATCGCGGCCGGCCTGCTCCACACGGCCCTGGGTCTGCACCTCAAGGCCTGCGATGATCCGCAGCAAGGTGGTCTTGCCACAGCCCGAGGGCCCCAGAAAACAAAGCAGTTCACCGCTCAGGACATCAAGATCGACCTC
>VGHB01000040.1 GCA_016868355.1 Betaproteobacteria bacterium
GATCATGTCGTGCAAGCCTGCAGCCTGTGCTGCTGCAATGACCTGCGCCGAGTCCACTGGTCCAAAGCGGGCAATATTTTCGGCGATGCTGCCCTCGAACAACTCAATGTCTTGGGGCAGGTAGCCCACATGGGGGCCCAACTCCGTGCGGTCCCAGCCCTCTACCGGACGGCCGTCCAGCAGCACCTGGCCGGTCACATCGCCCCAAATACCCAAAATGACCCGGGCCAGGGTTGACTTGCCCGAGCCGCTGGGGCCCAACACCACCAATACCGTCCCGGGGTCCAACTGAAGGTTGATGCCCTTGAGTATGGGTTCACGCCGGTTGGGTGCTGTGGCCACCACCTGCGTCAGGGTCACCGCCCCCTCTGGCCGGGCTCGCTGCAGGGCCGGGTCGCGTTCGGGGTGTGCTGCCAATAGTCGCGTCAAGCGTATGAAGGCTTCCCGCGCAGTGATGAAACCCTGCCACGTGGCCACCATCAGGTCGATCGGCGCCAATGCACGCGTCATCAGCACATTGGCTGCAATCATGGCGCCGGGCGACAGCTCACCGCGGATCACCAACAGGGCACCCACTGCCAGCGAAGCCGCCTGTTGCACATAGCGCACAAACTTGCTCAGTGCCGTCACACGATGGGTGATCGACCGGGAGTGGCCAAGGCCCTGCAGGGTCATTTGGTGGCGCTTCCACCACAGCTGTTGGAGGTTGGCCACCATGCCCATGCTTTCCAGCACCTCGGCGTTTCGCAGCTTGCCTTGCAGGTAGAGGGTTTCATCGGTTTGAGCCGCCTGTGCCGCCTCGGTAGGGGCCAGGCTGCGCCGGTGGCCTAGCCAGGTTAGAGCCGACTGCAACACGGCAAACGCGATCGACACCCAACCCAGCAAAGGGTGCAGCAGGAACATGACGGCGATGTAGATCGGAACCCAAGGCAGATCAAAGAAGGCAAACACACCATTGCCCGTGATGAACTGACGCACCTGCAGCAGGTCGGCAAACGCCCTGCCCGGCCCGCGACCGGGCTCGGTCATGCCCGCCAGGTGGGACTCAAAACTGGCGTTGAACACCCGCGTGCTCAGCTGTTCGTCGATCCGCACCCCGGTCTGAACCAACAGGCGTGAACGGGCCCATTCTGCAAACGCCATCAGACCAAACAAGGCCAGGGTGATCAGAGAAACCGCAATCAGGGTGAGGGCGTTTTGGCTCACCATGACGCGGTCGAAAACCTGCAGCATGTAAATCGTGGGCGTGAGCATCAACAGATTGACTGCAGCACTGAGCAAGCCCACGATGATGAACTCGCGCTGGAACATGCTCAGCGTGCGCAGCAGTTCTTTCTGTGGCGTTGGTGTTCCCACCTGAACCGAAGCGGATACGTCCAGGGTGGTGGTGGCCTGGCCTGAAGAAGCCAATGAGGGTACGGCGCTCATGTGTTTTGTCCTGCCACGGGTTGAACCGCAAGGGCGCCTTGTGCTGCGGCCTGTGCTTGCTGCGCCTGTGCTTGCGCCTGTGCCTGCGCTTGCGCCTGCGCCTTTTGCATGGCAGCCCATACCTCGTCGCGTGGGCCAAAAGCCTGCTGTGCGCCGTCGCGCAAGATCAAGAGCTTGTCCGTTACGCTCAGGACGCTGGTGCGGTGTGTGATGACGACCACCGTGGCATGTCGCGCCTTCAGCCCCACAAGTGCCTTTTGAAGGGCGGCATCGCCAGCCTCGTCCAGGCTTGAGTTGGGCTCGTCCAAGACAACCAGGGCTGGGTCCCCATAAAGGGCTCGGGCAAGGGCCACGCGCTGGCGCTGACCACCGGACAGCACGGCACCGTCGCGCCCCACCGGGGTGTCGTAGCCCTGAGGCAGCGCCAGGATGGTGTCGTGCATGCCCACGGCTTGGGCAGCGGCCTGCACTTTCTTGGGTTCAAGATCACCGAAGCGGGCAATGTTCTCACCCACCGTGCCTTCAAACAGCTCGATACCTTGAGGCAGGTAGCCGATGTGCGGCCCCAGTTCGGTCTTGCTCCACTGGTACACGTCTGCACCGTCCAAACGCACCTTTCCGCCCATGGCGGGCCACAGGCCTACGAGCAGGCGGGCCAGTGTGGTTTTGCCAGCTGCCGAGGGGCCGATGATGGCCAAGAGCTCGCCCGGGTTCAGTGCAAACTGAACCCCTCGCAAGATCGGTTGCGGTGCTTGCCCGGGCAAGGGTGGCGCACCAGCGACCAGTTGCTCAACGGTCAACAAGCCCCTTGGTGCTGGCAGCGGCATGGCCGGGTCACGCTCGGGCATGGCTGCCAGGATCAGGTTCAAACGGGTCCACGCCTCCTGCGCATTCAGCGCGGCCTGCCACTGGCTCACCATCTGCACCAGAGGTGTCAGCACCCGCCCGCCAATGATCGAGGACACGATCATCATGGCGGGACCGCCGTTGAGTTCGTTCTTCAACAGCAGCCACGCCGAAAGGCCCAGAAGCGCCGACCCCAACACCTGCTGCAACATCTTGGACAAAGCCTGAAAGCCGCCAGCTGCGGTGCTGGCTTGCGCCTGCAGCCCCAAAAACTCCCGCTGCTTGCGGATCCAGCGGGCGTGAATACCGCGCAGCATGCCCATGGCTTCAATCACCTCGGCATTGCGCAGGGATGCATCTGCGTAGTTTTGCGCCTGCACCGCGGTTCGGTTGGCGGCCAACAGCGGTGGCTGCGACATGCGGTTGGTCATCCAGGCCACCAACACCTGGATCACCGCTGCACCCAGCGTCACCCACCCCAATACCGGGTTGATAAGGTAAACCAAGACCAAGAACACCACGGCCACCGGTAACTCCATCAAAGCCGTGAGGAAGG